>DATGFX010000082.1:0-578958 GCA_035308825.1 Occallatibacter sp.
AGCCTTCTGTACGAAGTCAAGCCGCTCGATCCGGATGTACTGATCGGCGCCGCGATAGTGCTTCTCGGTTGTTCGGCGCTCGCAGGATGGATTCCGGCACGTCGCGCTGCCTCAGTGGACCCGATGCAGGCGCTCAAAGAGGGATAGCGCCGACTCCGCATTTGATTCGTGCGGCGTGCGGTCAGCGTTCCAGTTTCTGCTCCGCAACTGCCACGACGCGGCCTGTCTTGTGGTCGACGAGAAAAGCAACGAGGCGAACCGGGCCTTGCACCCCGCTCTTGTCGTTGAGGTCATTGCCGCCGAGATGCAGCGGATGACCATCGGTAGCCTTTGCTCCGAAGTCTTTCATCGCCCGCATCACCGCAACGTGACTTAGAGTGTGTCCGGCGTTTTCTCCCGCGGACACGTTCCGCCGGGCCGAATCAGCGGCAAGGGCAACGACGAGGTGATCGCCGGAATTGTCAGAGCTGCGGATTGAAAATTGCGCCCCGCCGTTTTCCCAGCGGGCATTCTCAATGGCGATCTGCTGTTTCGGGTTTTTGGCCGCCTGCTCAATGGCGCTCGCAACCGCGTTGGCGTTATTGCCGACCATTTGTACCGAGCCGTCAATTACAGCCTGCGGGGTGTAGCTGTCTTTCAGCCCGAACCGAAACACATAGGAGCGCTGGCGTTCGTCCACATCATCAAGCGAAAACGGGTCGCGCCAACCATCGTGATTCCAATACGTGACATGCTCGCTGAGCACGATGGCATCGGCATCGGGAATGAATTGCGTGGAGTCAAGCCGGGCGAGCAGGGCGTCGGCGGGCGGGCAATCAGAGCACCCCTCGGAAGTGAACAGCTCGATCAGCACCGGGACGCGTTGCTGGGTCTGTGAGGATTGCGCGACGGCGGAAAGCGTGGAGCAACCCACGATGAAAAGGAGCAGCGCGCCTATGCGAAGGGATCGAGAAGCCATGCAGGCATCATACGACCGTCGATTCCAGGGGAATATAGCCACTCTTTCAGTTGGGTGCGAATCCTTCATGACCACCGCCCCGCTATGCTGAAACCATGACCTGTTCAACGTATGCGCGATTTGCCACCGTCGCCCTATGCCTCGCTTGGGGGATTCCTGCGATCGCTGACTCTCCGATCGTGTTGATGCCTGCCGACGTGGAAGTGGGCTCGCCGGAGCTGATTCGAGTTGAGGGGCCTCCGGCGGCGAGCATCGAAGGCGAATGGCTCGGTCGCAAGCTCCAGTTCTTTCGCGGCAAGAATGGTCGAAGCTGGTTCGCACTCGCTGGCGTGGATGTCGAGGCGAACCCCGGGCCTTCTATCCTGACGATTCGAGTCAGTTCTCCATCGGGTGGGCCGGCAACCACCTGGAACCGTCCGGTCGAGATTCATGCAGCACGTTATCGGACAAGCACACTGAGCGTTCCACCGAAGTTTGTGCAGCCCGGTCCCGAGCAGATGGAAGAAATCAAACGCGAACGCGAGATCAAGGACAAGGTCTTTGCCGCGAGTGCGACCGAACCGCTGTGGAGAGGCAGTTTCCGCGCGCCGGTCCATGCGACTCCAACCGACAGCTTTGGGACGAGGCGAGTCTTCAACGGCAAACTCGATAGCGTTCATACCGGAATGGATTTCCGTGCCCACATGGGAACCGTCGTGCGAGCTTCAAACAGCGGCGTGGTCGTGCTCGCGCAGCCGCTATATTACGAGGGCAACTGCGTTGTCATTGATCATGGCGAGGGGCTTTTCACTCTGTCCATGCATTTCAGCCGGATTGACGTGCATCCAGGCGAGCACGTCGTGGCCGGCCAGAAGCTGGGCCTCAGCGGCGCCACTGGCCGCGTGACGGGGCCCCATCTTCATTGGGCGGTACGGTGGCAGGGCGCCTATGTGGATCCTGCAAAACTGCTGCGCCTGAATCTCGATCAGGTTCGTTGAACTGAGTCAGCCATCGACTGCAGCCTTGCCGTAAAATCGTGGATATGACCGACCGCATGTCTCTTTCCCTCGCCCAGGCGGATCCGGAAGTCGCCGCTGCCATTGACCAGGAAACCCTCCGCCAGCATGAAGGGCTGGAGATGATCGCCAGCGAGAACTTCGTGTCCGAAGCAGTGTTGGAGGCTGCGGGGTCAGTTTTTACGAACAAGTATGCAGAAGGATATCCGGGGCGGCGCTATTACGGCGGATGCGAGTACACCGACGTGGTAGAGAATCTTGCGCGCGATCGGGCAAAGCAGATCTTTGGCGCCGAGTTCGCCAATGTGCAGGCACATTCTGGTTCGCAGGCCAACGCGTCGGCCTATATGGCGGTGTTGCAACCAGGCGACACGATTCTGGGGCTCGACCTCGCGCATGGGGGCCACCTGACCCACGGACACAAGCTGAGCTTCAGCGGAAAGCTCTATCGCACCACTTTCTACACGGTGCGGCGCGACACCGAGGTGATCGACTACGACGAACTTGAGGCGATCGCTGTGCGTGAGAAGCCAAAGGCGATTATTGGCGGCGCGAGCGCGTATCCGCGGCTTTGGGATTTCGCCCGGATGCGCCAGATTGCCGACAAGGTGGGAGCTGTTTATATCTTCGACATGGCGCATATCGCGGGGCTGGTTGCCGGGGGTGCCCATCCTTCGCCGGTACCGCATGCGCACATCAGCACGAGCACGACGCACAAGACGCTGCGCGGACCGCGTGCCGGATTGATTGTGTGCGGGAAGAATTACCAGGTGGGTGAAAAGCCGGATCAGACCATCGGCAAGGCGATCGATATGGCTGTCTTTCCGGGGCAGCAGGGCGGCCCATTGGTGCATATCATCGCGGCGAAAGCCGTGGCTTTCAGTGAAGTGCTGCGGCCGGAGTTCAAAACATATGCCGCCCAGATTGTTTCCAATGCCAAGGTGCTTGCCGAGTCACTGCAGGCGGCGGGATTCAGGCTTGTATCGGGCGGAACCGACAATCACCTCATGCTGGTGGATGTATTTCAAAAGGGCATGCTCGGGTCCGAAGCTGAAGCGGCGCTTGGGAAAGCCGGCATCACCGTGAACAAGAACGCGATTCCCTACGACACCAATCCGCCGCTCAAGCCTTCCGGCATACGCATCGGCACACCTGCACTGACAACGCGCGGTATGAGAGAGCCGGAAATGCGGCAGATCGCGATGTGGATTGCGAAGGCTCTCGAGCATCGCAAGGACGATGCAACGCTCACAGATATCCGACATGATGTTGCGGACCTTGCGAACCAATTTCCGCTCTACGCATGGAGGCGGGCCCCAGCGGCCGTTGTTGCCTGATCTTGCGCTTTGTGGCGGCCGCGTCTCGAGGCGTCGTCCGGTGCCGTTTGCGTATCGGGTGTGACCTGCGGATTGCTCTCCTGAAGCGCCGCGCGATGCGGCGAGCGCTTGAAGAGTTGCAGAATTTCCGGCAATCCAGAAGCGGTGTCCTCCGGCCCATTCTTGTAATCAGTTCAGTGCTTAGTAGCAGATTTCTTCGAAGAACAACTTGCCTGAAGGTGCCGGGTTGGAGTAACTGTAATCGGGATGATCGATTCGGGTAAGTGCAGCGATCCTGATTCTAAGCTGCCCCGAACGATATCCGGGAGGTTAGTTATGCGCTCAGCGCAAATTGTCTTGACAGCTTTGCTGGTCCTCTCTTTGCCGGCATTCGCCCAGAACCGGGAACACCAATTTCATCCGTCGGCGCCGCCGTCGCACGGACCGTCAGCGTTCCACGGAACTCCGCGTCCGGCGCCCCCGAAGCAGAATGAGATGCATCCGCCCCAGCAGCGGAGCTTCAGTGACAAGCCGGGGCACCCGAATGCTCCGCACGTCGACGGGAAGAAATGGGTGGGGCATGATACCGGCCGCGATGATGCGAACTATCATCTTGATCATCCGTGGGAGCACGGGCGCTTCACCGGAGGGTTTGGTCCATCGCATCGCTGGAGACTGGTGGGCGGCGGCCCGAGCCGTTTCTGGTTCAACAATTGGTACTGGAGCGTTGCGCCCGCGGATATTGGCTTCTGCGGTGACTGGCTCTGGGATTCGGACGATATCGTGATCTACGACGATCCCGACCACGACGGTTGGTATCTAGCCTATAACGTTCGACTCGGAACCTATGTACACGTGATGTACCTGGGCGCATAGCCGATCAATTGTGAATTGAAAAAATGGGGCACCGACGAGGGCTGCCCCATTTTCTTGTCTCAAACACCAGTCAGAAGTAAACAACCCTTCCTGTGCGATCATCCATCGTAATCACTGCCGGCCTTCGACGAGAAAGCCGACGAGTGGTTGCAGCTTGTTCAAACTGTTTTTGCGGATGCCACCGCCTATTACGGGGAAGTTAGTCGGTCAGCGTGATGAAATAAATTCCGACCGGTGAATCGCCGAAATTGATCGCACCGGGTTAGTCCGATCGGCAGAAGCGGCTGAAGTGAGTTATTCTCAATCTATGATGAATCATTCTATTCTCGCAGAAATCGATGCTGAAATTGCAAGGCTGAGACAGGTCCGCGCTTTGCTCGCGGGCTCCGGCAAGGTAACACACAAATTGAACGGCCTCAGAGCCGGGAGAACCTCTGCACCGCGCAAAAAGCGCAACCTCAGCCCTGAAGCACGCAAGCGCATTGCGGATGCACAACGCAGACGCTGGGCCGCGCAGAGAGCCCAGTCGAAGAAATCGGCGAAGTAGGTTCTTACGCGATGCAGTCGCGCAGTCCTTCGCGGCGCGATCGTCAGCGCATTCCGAAGCTGGCGTGAGCGCCATTCATTCCCGGGGGGCTGCACGATTCAATGTGTGCGTCGGCTGGTTGCTGTCTCTTACCAGGTTTCTACCGCTACAACGTTGGGCGGTCCCGAGTGACCTTGGATGACCTGCGTCTCGATGACGGCTTCGATGTTCTTCTTTTCCCAATCGGGCGGGGCCTTGGCAATGAGTGAATTGAGATAGACGGGATTGTAGAGAATCTCCCCCGCCGCCTCCGTTCCCTCTTCTGAGATGCCGGCCGCGATGATGACCGGCTGTCCGGTGGTGTTGTCATGGATTCGCGCGACGATGGCGTAATCGCGGGAGAGTTTCTCATAGGGCAGATCCCACGCGGTGGCCCAGGACGTGTTTTGCGCACTCTTGCGGTCGACGAGGGAAGCGACGCCATCTTTTGATTCGAAACCGAATCTCAGCTTCTGAGTGACACGCAGGGTCCATATATTATCGAAGGCGCCGATGAGAACGATGGGACCTTCGCGAAGCTGGGAGAAGCTGGCCTCCGATGCCGGTACCACGCGGAAGGTTCTATGACGTGTTTCGAGTTGGGCAGCCGTGCGCGTTAGCGTAATCACGTCAGCCAGGGCAAGGTTGCCGGAATAGTGCAGGCGCACGTAGAGCTTTTCGGGCTCCGGCTTGCTCACCGGCGCCTCGAAATCATTGATCGAGTCGGTGTTCAGGTTTTTCGCCGGTTCTCCGAGGCAGAATGTCGCGGGGTTGTCACTGGAGGTGAACGGCTCCCAGAAGAGGTCGATGTTGGATGGCGGGGGGACCGCGGCAACTGGCCGGACGCGGAGGCCGATGCCGAGGCCCACTGAGCCGGCGATGAGGAGCAGAGCGGAAATCCAGATCCAGCGAATTCTTGAAGGTTGAGTGATCACCTCACCAGGAGAAGGGACGGGAATAGCGTCGGGCGGTGCCTGGGGTGGAGCGGGGAGCGATTCGATGATCCCTGGCTCTTCGGCGAGGCGGAATACCGGCACGTAAGAGCCGATTGGCAACTCAATCACGAGTTCACCAGCGTGCGCCGCGTCGTAGTAGTACTGGGAAAGGCGTTTGCGAACCTCCCCGGCGGTGATGCGGACAACCGGGTCGGCGTTGGCATCGTAGCTTGGGGAACGGCCAAACACTTCGATGCCGATGCTGCGTTCTTTCAGATCCGTGCTGTTGCCGAGCAAAGTTTGCTCGACGGTGTAGGCCAGTAGGGCCGGGTAGCGTTTGCTGTTGGCGAAGAGAGGATGGGCCAGCAGGCGGTCGAGCTGTTCTCGAACCTGGCTCGGGTCGAGCGCAGACGACTCCGTCTCCTGCACGGACTTGGGTGCCAGCGGCATGTCGACTCCTCGAATCGGCTTCCAACCCCGAAGGGCAAATAAGTCTCTCGACCTGCCGCGGGAGCTCCTACCGTTCAGCTACCGTCATGTGCAGATGGTCGAGAGAACAACATGCGTGCGACGGGGCACAGCGGCCAACCAGCGGTTCCCGCTTGTGGAAAATGGCAGCCCCATTTCGATTTTCTTCGCCGCAATGCGTATCATACGTCTCTTTTTTGCCGGTTGTCCACGGGAATGAAGCAGGATGAAAAGCCGGATATAGATGGATTTAGGTCCCGTACTGAGCCTTTGTACCCGATAGAACCTGTCTCGAGTTCATTCGCGGAACTATAGTCGAGTCCGGTCCAGAAGATGGCGCCTGACGTGTGTCCTTGCAGGCAGCAGAAATTCTGCCTGGCATAGTCATGATGGCTGGCCCATTTTCTTGTGATTGCGGCTCCTCGCCCCTCCGGTTTGCCAGACCTGGATTGATCCAGGCAGGACTCACCGAGGGGCGCTTTTTTATGTTCGCAACGGCTGACCAGTGGGTCTCCTTTCTATCCCCTCGGCTCCAACCATCCATGAGGCTGCTTTTCCCATGTCGAACAAATTGTCGCTGTTCCTTTCGTGTTGCTCCTGTTGCGTACTGAGCCTGCTGGCTCCGCACTACCGTCTCATGGCGCAGTCGGCCTCGATGTCGGCCGCTGAGTCTCATCGCAAGGCGGAGGATCTGTTGAAGCAGATGACTCTGGACGAAAAGGTCGGCCAGATGAATCAGTCATCGGGCCTGGTGATGCCGATGCTGGGGAGCGAAAAGCCCGACGCGCTCATTACAGAGGGGCGAGTCGGGTCGGTACTGTGGCTGACCGACGTAAAGGAGATCAACCGGCTGCAGCATCTCGCGGTGGAGAAATCGCGGCTGCATATTCCGATTCTGTTCGGATTCGACGTAATCCATGGATACCGAACGGTGTTTCCTGTTCCGATTGCGATGGCATCGTCGTGGGACCCGGAGGTTGAAGAAGCCGCGCAACACCTGGCGGCCCAGGACGCGCGGGCCGCCGGCATCCAGTGGACGTTTACGCCGATGGTGGATATTGCCCGCGATGCACGCTGGGGCCGAATTGTGGAAGGTGCGGGTGAAGATCCTTATCTGGGAGCTGCCATGGCGCGGGCGCAAGTGCGTGGATTCCAAGGCGATCAACTGGGACCGGATAGTGTTCTGGCTTGTGTGAAGCATTTTGCGGGCTATGGAGCGGCGGATGGCGGGCGCGATTACGACGCGTCCTACGTTCCGGAAGAACTCATGCGCAATGTGTACCTGGTGCCGTTTCACGCCGCGGAGCAGGTCGGCGCGGGCAGCTTCATGAGCGCCTATATGGACTTGAATGATGTGCCTGCCAGCGGCAACCGCTGGCTATTGACAGACGTGCTGCGCGATGAATGGGGATTCAAGGGCTTTGTGGTTTCGGACGCTTTCGCGGTCGGCAACCTTGTGACCCATGGATTTGCTGCGGATCCCGAAGACGCTGCGTACAAGGCTGCATCTGCCGGCGTGAATATGGATATGGCGAGCCAGACATACACCCGTAACCTGGTCGACGCAGTGAAAGCGGGCAAGGTAAGCGAATCGCGGATCGATGCGCTGGTGCTGCCCATCCTGGAAACCAAATTCAGACTCGGGCTGTTTGAGAATCCTTATGTGGACGAGACGAAGGTGGATGGCGTGCTGAGCCGCCCCGAGGGTCTCGCTCTGGAGCGGAAGCTGGCCGCACGTTCGATGGTCTTGCTCAAGAATGAACACCAGACACTTCCGCTGAAGAAAGACTTGAAGCGGGTGGCTGTGATCGGGATTCTAGCGGATTCGGTTCACGATATCGAGGGTGGATGGACGGTGGAGGGATTGTTCGGAGGAGCCCAGAAGAGTCATCCGGTCACCGTGCTGGCCGGGATTAAGACCAGGTTCGGGAACGATGCGGTGAATTATGTGCCCGGGCCGGCATTGTCGAGGGTGTTTCCTTCGATGCTGGATGTAATCACCGGCAATAAGCCTCAGCCGCCGCCGACTGCGGCCGAAACTGCCGACTGGGTTGCGAAGGCGAAGGCAGCCGCAGAGAACGCAGACGTGGTCATCGCCGTGTTGGGCGAGGCGTCAAACATGAGTAGCGAAGCTGCCTCGCGGGCGACATTGGATTTGCCTGGGATCCAGGAGCGGATGCTTGAGTCGGTTGTTGGCACGGGCAAACCGGTTGTGCTGGTGCTCGAAAACGGCAGGCCACTGGATATTCGTTGGGCCTCGGAACATGTTCCGGCCATTCTCGAGGCCTGGTATCCCGGCACGGAGGGTGGCAACGCAGTCGCGGACGTGCTGTTTGGGGATGCGGATCCAGGCGGAAAGCTGCCGGTGAGCTGGCCGCGCGTGGCCGGGCAGGAGCCTCTCTACTACAACCACAATCTGACCCACGAGCCCGAGGACCGGCCCACATTCAATTCGCGCTACTGGGACATTTCAAGCAAGCCGCTCTATCCATTTGGTTACGGGCTCAGCTATACCAGCTTCAAATTCAGCAACGTGCGCCTGAGCGCGAAGACGATCCACAAGACGGGCGCCACGGACGTCGAGGTGGATGTAACGAACACCGACAGCGTTGCCGGAGATGCGGTGGCGCAGGTCTATATCCATCAGCGCGCCGGGTCGGCATCCAGACCGGTTCGGCAACTGGAAGGGTTCGAGCGGGTTACGTTGCAGCCGGGCGAAACACGGGAGCTGAAGTTTCCGCTGGGGAAAAATGAGCTTCAATTCTGGAGCCCGCAGAACAAGGTCTGGGCAGTCGAGCCGGGAGTCTTCGATGTTTGGGCCGGAGAGGACTCGACCGCCAGTTTGCATACCGAGCTGACCGTGGTTGAGTAGGAACGAACCCGCAAGCGATGACATTGTGAACCGCAAATCAGGTCGAGATGCGTACACAAACAGCGCGGCTGCAGGCTTGATTTGTTGGGGGGAAGGTCGTCAGGGGCTGCACTTGCAGCGCGGCAGCTTTTCTTTGTCCCTACTCTCCTTGACAATTTAGGGGAAAGGTCTTAAGCTTCCTAAATAAATTAGGAGGCGTGGTGACCGACCAGGCTCAAATTCTTCCGGGAACGCTGGATTTGTTGATCTTGCGCGCGGTTTCCCTCGGGCCGCTGCACGGCTATGGGATTTTGCTTCGCATCGCCCAGATCTCAGGCAATGCCCTGATGATCGAGCAGGGCGCCTTGTATCCAGGACTTTACCGGCTTGTACGGCAGGGATTGCTGAGGACCAGCTGGGGGACGTCGGAGAATAACCGGCGCGCGAAGTACTACGAATTGACCGTTTCCGGCCGCAAGCGGCTGCAGCAAGAAACCGACGACTGGAACCGGCTGGTCGCCGCGATGACCACTGCGCTCTCCGTGCGGCCGGAGGAAGCATGAGGCTACTGGATGCTTGCCGGTCGCGTGTGAGCGCAATCTTCCTTCGATCGCGGACTCACGATGAAATGGAGCAGGAACTGCGCGCTCACATCCAGCATCGTGCCGACGATCTGGAAAAGACGGGCATCTCCCGCGCAGAAGCAGAACGGCAAGCCCGGGTCGAATTCGGCGGCTATGAACACTTCAAGGAAGAGTGTCACGAGCAATCGGGTGCGAACGTCGTCGATTCGCTGACGCACGATCTGCGCTATGCATCGCGGGTTCTGCGCAAATCGCCAGGCTTCACCATGGTGGCGATTATGACCCTGGCGTTGGGGATTGGAGCCAACGCAGTGGTCTTCAGCATTTTGAACGCGCTGGTACTTCGGCCGGTGAATGTGCCGCAGGCGCAGAATCTTTACGTCATTCAGCCGGCATCAACCGGCAGCTCAACGGAGTCCTATCCCGACTACCTGGACATTCGCGACCGGAACCGCAGTTTCACTGCGATCGCGGGATACGAGATGGCGCCTGCCGGGCTGAATAGCGATGGTACGCCTGCGCAGATCTGGCTCTACGAGGCGACGGGCAATTACTTCGATGTACTGGGTGTTCAACCGTATCTGGGGAGATTTTTTCACGCTTCCGATGAACATGGCGCGAACAGCGCGCCTTATCTCGTGTTGAGCTATGGCTATTGGAAGAGCCATTTTTTCGGGAATGCGAACGTGGTGGGACGACGAGTCAGGCTGAATCGATTCACCTACACCGTCCTGGGAGTCGCTCCCCCGGGTTTTCGGGGTTCTGAGCTGTTCTTTTCTCCTGACATATGGGCTCCGCTTGTGGATGAACAGCAAGTGGAAGGTGGCAGCGATCTCACCTCACGGGGCGCACGCGGGATGTGGCTGGTGGGAAATCTGAAGGGAGGCATCACGCCGTCCCAGGCTTCGGCAGATTTGAACGACCTCGCTGCTTCTCTCGCGAAGGAACATCCTGAAGACGACGCGGGAATGCGACTGAAACTGTCGCGTCCTGGACTACTGGGGGACATGCTGGGCGGCCCAGTGCGGGCTTTTGTCACCGGACTCATGTTGCTTTCGGCGCTGGTTCTTCTGGCAGCGTGCGCAAACCTCGGTAGCCTGTTTGCAGCGCGTGCCGGCGATCGCGGTCGCGAGGTGGCGTTGCGGCTGGCCCTGGGTTCGAGCCGTGGGCGGATTCTGCGGCAATTGCTGACGGAAGCTGTTCTGGTTTCTCTCGGCGGCAGTGCGCTTGGCATCGTGGGAGCCGTCGCACTGCTCCGTGTGATCAGCGCGTGGCAGCCCGTTCCCGATATTCCCATCAATGTGCCGGTCAACCCCGATTTGCGCACCTATCTCGCGGCGCTCGTGCTGGCGCTGGTGAGCGGCCTGATTTTCGGGCTGGTCCCGGCGCGGCAGGTGCTCAAAGCCGACCCGTACCAGGGGATGAAGATGGGAAGCCAAACGGGAGCGCGGTCGGAGCGCATCAGCCTCCGCGATATTTTGCTTGCGCTGGAGATCGCGGTGTGCGCGGTTCTGGTAACGGCATCGCTGGTTGCAGTTCGGGGCATGGTGCGATCGCTGCACAGCAACTTCGGATTTGTGCCGATCCACGCGATGCAGGTGTGCACCGATGTAGATATGGGCGGGCATCACGGAGAGGACGCCGCTATTCTTCAGCGGCGCATCCTCGAGGCGGTGAAGGGAATTCCGGGAGTGAGTGCCGCTGGATATACAAACCGTGTGCCGCTCAACCTCGGCTGGAGCGATAACACGGTCTTCAAAGACAGCGCGACGGACTACAAGATCTCGAATGCCGCTGCGGACGCGATGGAGTACAACGTCTCGCCAGGATACCTGGGAGCTGCGGAAACCACTCTGATTGCTGGGCGGGACCTCACGTGGAACGACACGAAAGATGCGCCGCGTGTGGCCGTCGTGAACCAGGAATTCGCGCGCAGGCTTTTCGGCTCCGAAGCGAATGCGATCGGCAGTCACTTCAAGATCTGGAATGGCGTGCGTGTGCTGGTGATCGGAGTGGTCGAGGATGGCAAATACAAGACCCTGAGTGAAGATCCGCAGCCGGCGATGTTCCTGTCGATTTTGCAGTCGCCTTCGAGCGAAACATTTCTGATCGTGCGATCAGATCGTGGCACGGCGGAGATCACGGCGGCGCTCGAAAGGAACCTGCGCGCCTTGAACACAGGATTACCGTTCTCGATCAGTACATGGTCGAGAGAGCTGAACACCGCGCTGTTTTCCGCGCGGGCGGCTTCGATGGCGTTGGGTGTGCTTGGCGTTCTGGGAGCCATGCTGGCGATCACTGGGATCTTCGGTCTGGCAGCATACTCGGTGAGCAAACGATTGCGTGAGCTCGGGATCCGCATCGCCCTCGGAGCGAAGCGCAGAGAAGTTCTGTCTGCGGCTTTGGGCCGGGTCATCCGATTGTTGGCTGCCGGCTCAGCGGTGGGATTGGTCCTGGGTCTCGCGGCTACCAAGTTGCTGTCGTTCATTGTTTACCAGGCGAGTCCACGCGATCCGGCGGTCTTAGGCGGGGTGATCTTCTGCATGACTCTGGTGGGTCTGATGGCTGCCTGGATCCCGGCGCAGCGGGCGTTGGGCGCGGATCCGCTGGTTTTGTTGCGGGAAGAGTAAACACTTTCGGGTTGGCTATCTGCGTTAGGCCTGAAATTTGTGAGCCAGCTCACCGATCGGCGTCATCGCACAACTCGACTATTACCAAGGGATTACCCCGAACCGGCCGGTGCATAGCATGGAAGTAGCATTGATTCCGCAGAGCACCTGGACTAAGTTACCTGGAGTGGCTGTAGTAGGTGCGTTTTCAGGCACCTGGCAAGTTCGAGGTGTTTTGTGCTTCTCTCGTCGGTCCAAATCGTGGCGGTTGTCTTCGTTGCCGTGTACCTCGGGCGATGGAGAATGGGCGTGCAGCGCCGCAACGGACAGTCGTGGGAGTCGCTGATTGCTCGGTTGCAGCAGGGGTGCAACGCGCGCGAACTGAGCGAGCATTTCCTCTGGAAAGAGGGTCTGAGCGCGACCCCGGAAGAAACGTGGGATCGCATCCAGGGTCCGCGGGGGCTGTGGGCCATGTACAAGAATGCCCAGGTCATGCTGGAGATGGCGAACTTTGCCGCTCAGCACGGTGACGTGAACCCGATGATCCTCGAGACTCTTCGCAGCGATGCGATGCAGATTCGGGCGTGCGTGCTGAAGGCGATTGCGCAATATACGTTGAATCGCGCCAGCGAATCGGTTCGCATGAATGCCTTCCACGCGGCGTCGATGTATACGGGCATGGCCGCCCGCATGACGCAGCTGCTTCAGGATCATGCTGAGATGGCGCTTCCTGAATTTGTCGCTGCCATGTAACTCGCGTCGACAGCAAATTCCTCATTGATCGAGCGCCGCCGAGCTTCCAACTCCGCGGCGTTTCTGATTGGACGTTCTTTGCGATTGAATGCGATACACTCGCAGGGTTGAGGGTGCTGCCCATGCCCCGGGGTGCTATTCGATTCAGCCATTGTCAGTTTCTTCTGTTTGCGCTTGTCTGTTCCGTTTCGATTCCCAACGTTTTGGCGCAGGTCACTCCTTCTGGAAACGACGCGAATCAACCCACGATTCAATTCAAAGCTGAGAGCAACCTTGTCCTGGTGCGCGTGGTCGTGCGCGATGCCAATGGCCATCCGGTGGAAGGACTCAAGAAGGAAGACTTCAGGGTCTTCGATCGGGGCAAGGAACAAACCATTTCTCAATTCGAGGAGGAATCGGAGCCGGGGAGCGGGGCGATTGTCGTCAATCCGGGTGCTGCGCCGACGCAACCCCAACTGCCTGGCAAGCTCCGGTTCTTCGCGCTTTACTTCGATAGCCTCGATACGAACGCCGACGAGATGATCCAGGCGCGCGATGCCGCGGATGAATATTTTGCGGGTCATTTAGGGCCGAACGACCGTGTAGCCGTCCTGACAACGGACAAGGTTCTGACCGACTTCACCTCCGATTCCAAGCAGATTCATGAGGCGCTTTTCAAGCTGCAATCGAGCGCCGCTGTCGGGAGCCGGGTGCATGAGTGCCCCGACCTGACCGACTACCAGGCCGCCGAGATCCTCGAAACGAATGACCTAACGAGCGATGCCTGGCGAACGGCGTGGGCGGAAGCGAAAACGTGCCCAGCCCGCAGCTTTGCGGCCGATGGCAATGCGCAGGCGGCCAATCCCGACACGAGCGACATGGTGCCGATCCGGATGATTGCCCGGCGCGTTCTGGGCCGGGCCGCGATTCAGACTCGCAGAAATCTGGATTCGTTGCGACAGCTGGTCCGGTATGTTGCGAAATTGCAGGGCGAGCGCGCCGTGCTGTTGGTTTCTCCGGGGTTCTTGTCGCAGAGCGCGCAGTACGAGCTGGACCGGGTTATTGATAGTGCGTTGCGTTCGCAAGTTGTGGTCGACACGCTCGACCCGAAGGGCTTGAGACTTGGAATGCGCGAGGCCGATGCCTCGCAACCATCGGCCGTGCTTCCTGATCCGAAGGCGGTGGAGGCGAGACATAATCTGGATGCGGAGAGGGAATTCTCGATTGCGGATGTGATGGCGGAACTGGCGCAAGGCACCGGCGGCGAATTCATACACAACGAGAACGATCTGAGGCTCGGCTTGGAAGCTCTGGCGGGGCAGCAGGGCCGTTATGTGCTGGCCTTTGTTCCCACGGAGATGAAACGCGATGGAAAATTCCACGAGCTGAAGGTAGCGCTTGCCGAGAAGAGGAGGGGGTACACGCTCGAGTCGCGCCGTGGATACTATGTACCCAAAGAAGGAGAGGAAGCCGGGAACGCAAAGGAAGAAGCGGCTGCGACGCCTCCTCCTCCGGCTCCGGCGGGTGCGGAAGCAGAGAAGACGGTGACGCCGATAGCGGTGCCACCCGCAGAATCGGAGATTGACGACGCACTCAAGAGCCAGACAGACAGCGATGCGCTTCCCGTAGGCATGGAAGTGCAGACAGGGCCCGGACAGCTTTCAGTGCTGACTCATCTCGATGTCAGGCCGTTGCCTCTAAAGAAGGATGGGGGGCGCAACCAGAATGAACTGACCTTCGTAGCCGCGGTATTCGATCAGGACAACAAGGCGGTGCAGGTAAAGGAGCGCCATGCCAAGGTGGATCTGTCAGAGGATCAGCTGGCGGATTTTCTGAACGACGGCGTGGAGGTGCGGACGGCTTTTGTACTGAAACCCGGAACCTATCGCTTGCGAATTGTCGTGACCGAGGCTGACGAAAACAAGGTGGCCACGCTTTCGCGGCAGGTGACGGTTCCTTAAAGACGCGCGACAAGGGGCTCCGATTGAGAGGGGCGGGTGTACAGGATGGCCCGACGGACGTAAGATCGATGGTTCTCCGAGGCGAAGGATGATCAAGGCGATTGCTGTTGTATTGCTCTTCGCCGGCACAATTCCGGCGCTTGCCGCGCGGGATGTTTCTGTCGCGAAGCTGCAGAGCGAACTGTCCGGAATGGAGAGAAAGCCGGACAAAGAGATCGCTCGAAGACTCGAGGGCATGACGCTGTCTGAACGGCTGAGCACCGCGAGGCTGGCCCAATTGCAGCAAAGTCTTCCCGGACCTGAAAGCCGCGCGGCGCTGCTCGCATTAGCAGATGCATCGGCCTTTCTCAGGCTGCCCGAGTCAGAAGAGGTGGAGAAGGCGGCGCCCGATGCGGAGGCGCAGCGAGCCATGTTGCAGTCGGCGGGTAACTATGTCTCGCAAACCTTATCGAAGCTGCCGAATTTCTTCGCAACGCAGAAGGTTCTTCATTTTGAAGATGCGCCTGCTTTCCAGCGTCAAGGTTATTACTTCCCCAAAGAGCCTCTGCAGGCCGTGAGCGACGCGAAAGGGGTTGTGCTCTACAGGGACCGCAAACAAGTTGTTGACTGGAACGGTGCGAAATCGGCCAAGGACGCTCCGCCCATTGTTGGGTTGATCACATCGGGCGAGTTCGGGCCGATTCTGGGCACCGTGCTGGCGGATGCTGCACAGGGAAAGATCGAATGGAGCCATTGGGATCACGGGAACCCGAATGATATCGCCGTTTTCAGGTATGAAGTTCCCAAAGAGAAGTCGCACTACGAGGTGAAGTTCTGCTGTATCGAGTCGGATGTTGCCAATGTGTTTCAGCAATTCTCCAGCTATCACGGAGAGATAGCGCTGGATCCTGCAACGGGTACGATTTTGCGGATTACGATGCAGGCGGATCTGAAGCCGCCGAAGCCGGTTTCGACCTCGAGCCTGATGGTGGAATACGGGACCGTGGATATTGGCGGCAAAAGCTACATTTGCCCGCGAAGGAGTGTTGCCGAGGTGAGAGCGTATCAACAAACCGCGCCAAAATCGCCCGAAGAACCGCCCAATGGTCTTGGGCTTCATTCCGTGGATATAAGCTCCGGCGGAAGCGGCTTCCTGCAGACGCTGCTCAACGACGTCTCATACGAGGACTATCACCTATTTAGATCGGAATCGCGCGTGATCACGACAGAGGATTCGGGGTCAAGGAAGAATTAGCCGCGTGAACGCCCGGTGATGGGGAGAGGTGAGTCGGGCGGCGCCTGCGCTGCGCGATCAGACGTGCGTCACGATCTCAGTACTGATGGTCTGAAATACGCTTGCAATCGCGCTTGCAACACCCTGCATGGCCGCGGTGGTTCCGACAGCGATCATGATGATGACCATCGAATATTCAACCAGATCCTGCCCGTCTTCGCTGGTGAGCCGGTCTTTTATCTTGAGCAGAAGCTCGGTCGGATTTTTCATTTCCTTAACTCCCTTAGTCATCGCGCCTGCTTGAAATGGAAAACGAACCATCCATTGAGAGCCCTGGTGTGACAGGCAGCCTCTTTTGAATCGGTCGGCAGCAAAGGGGAGGCGTGAATCCGCCACCAGCGTCCAAAGGGAAGCCTGAAACGACTTGTTGCATGCAATTTTGTCGGTCGAAGTGAGGGGTCTTCAACGGAAAACGAGGTAGCCCGGCATGCCGGTTGTACCACTTGAGCCCGTTACGTATTTCAGTATGCGATTACCAAAGTCGTAGGGGCGCCCAGACACGCCCGCTACGAAACCGCCCGACCCAGCGGCTAGTTAGAGCGCAGCGCGACCATGGGGCTGATGCGCGAGGCACGCCGGGCCGGCAGATAGCCTGAAAGAGCAGCGACGCAGAGCAGGCAGATTGCCATGGCGGCGTAGGTCACCACGTCCCAAGGCGATGTGCCGAAGAGCAACGACGCAATCAGGCGCGCAACGGCGACGGAAGCGATGGTTCCGAGAACGACGCCAGCGACTGCCATCCGCAAGGTCCGCGCAAGCACCTCGCCCTGAACCCTGCCGGTGGTTGATCCGAGCGCCATGCGAATGCCGATCTCCTGCGTGCGTTGGGTAACGGAGTAGGAGATCACGCCGTAGATTCCAAGCGCCGCGAGCACCAGGCCGAGACCTGCAAACGACCCGACGAGGAGCATGAAGAAACGGCGCGGAGAGACCGCGTGATCGACGATTGTGCGGATCGGCTTGAACTCGGCCTTCGACTGCTTGGGATTGATGCTTTGCAAAGTGGAAAACACGCTCCCCGCCAGCGACGATGGAGGAATTCGCGAGCGGATCACAAGCTCTGAACCGATGGCGAAGGTCTGTGTGGTTGGGTAGTAAATCTGCCAGCCGGTATCGCCTTCGACGCTCTCGGTATGCACATCGTCGGCTACCCCGATCACGAGCAGGTTGCCGCCGCCATTATCGAGAATCTGGCCGACAGCATCTCCGTTGGGCCAATGTGCATAGTTGGCGAGGAACTGCGCATATGCCTTGCAGATGATGACGACCTGCGGCTGATTAGGCCCGTCGTCCCATTTGAAATCGCGCCCACGCAAATTTGTGCCCATCGCATGCAGATATCCGGGCGTGACGACATAGACGAGCGGACCAGCAGGAAGCTTGTCTGGGGGTTTGACACCCTTGGGGAATGGCGTTCCCCAGGAACGATTCTGGCCCAGCGGCAGGTAGTCCGAGACTCCCGAGGCTTCTACGCCGGGGATGGCACTGATTTTCGCAAGCAACTCCTGGAAATGGGCCTTGCGGCGAGCCAGGATGGCGTTTTGTGAAGCCTGAGTGCTGCCATTCCCGTCGGCCGGATTGTCCTCGTAATCAACTTTGATGGAAGCGGCGCGATCGGGAGAAAAGCCAAGATCGACGTCGAGAACCTTGAGGAAGCTGCGCAACAACAACCCGGCTCCGACCAGCAGCATGCAGGCGAGAGCGACTTCGCCGACTACAAGCGCGGCCCGCAGCCGTTCGTGGCGCCGGCCCACGCCTGTTCCGGCTCCGGAGTCCTTGAGCGCGTCGTGAAGGTTGCCGCCTGCGGTACGGAGGCCGGGGACCAGCCCGAAGAGGATTGCAGCGAATGCGGCAATCAGCACGGTCCAGCCAAGTGCGGCGCCGTCGATTCGCAGCTCACTGAGCAGAGGCAATGCTACCGCCCCCTGGTGTGCGAACCAATCGACGAGGATGACCGCAAAGAGCAGCCCAACGAGTGCACCGGCTGCGGAGAGAACCAGGCTCTCGGTAAGAAGTTGGCGGACGATGCGGCCGCGAGTCGCTCCGAGCGCGCCACGCATGGCGAATTCCTTGTTGCGGGCCGACGCGCGCGCCAGCAGGAGGTTTGAAAGATTGACACAAGCGATCAGCAGGATCATGCCGACGGCCAACCACAGCACAATAAGCGGGCGATGCAGACGGCCGGACACGTATTCTTTGAGCGGCACTGGAACGGGGGGATCGTACGAAGTTCCGCAACCCTGCGGCTGGCGGTTGTTCCAGCACATGTGAGACCTTGCCTGAGCGGAATCTCCGATGGCCTGACCGAGCGTGACGCCTGGCTTGATACGGCCGATGAACGTTATGATGTTGCCCCAGTCGCGCGGCGGCCCATACAGATTCAGCGGTGTAATGGCATCCACCTTAGTGCCAGGTGCGAAGACAGCGCCGAAGTCGAAACTTGCCGGAAGCACACCGATCACGGTCGTTTGATGTCCATTCATGTCGAATGCTTTTCCGACGATGTTGGGATCGGCATTAAACTGGCGCTTCCACCATGCATTGCTCAGCAATATGACAGGCGATGCGCCGTTGCGCGCATCTTCCTCCCTAAATGAACGCCCCATTGCGGGCTGCACACCGAGGACCTGGAAGAAGTTTGCAATGACGTCGATGCTGGTCGCGGGAATAGGGGCGCCCCCATCGATCTGGAGATTCAGATTGTCTGGACCCGAAAACGCGAAATAACCGGTGACGTCTTGGTAAGACCGCGTGTACATGCGGAACTCGTCGTAGGCGTCAGTGGAGTAGGTTGCGCCCGAGAGGCCGCTTTTCTGCGCCGGCGGCGCGATCCAGACCAGCTGTTGCGGATTGGTGAATGGCAGAGGACGCAGCATGAGAGTGTTCACGACGCTGAAGACGGCGACGTTAGCACCAATGCCGAGAGCGAGAATGAGGACGGCCACGATGGAAAAGCCCGGATCGTTGACCAGCTTGCGGACCGTATAGCGAAGGTCCTGAAGAAGGATGTCGAGAGTCATAAGTCCTCTTGCCTCACGTTGGCGTTCCCTTGCCTGCTGCACCCCACCGAGATTGACGAGCGCCAGGCGGCGGGCTTCTGCGGGTGAGAAACCCCGATCGAGGTAATCGTCGGTGGCTTCGTCGATGTGAGCGTTCAGCTCGTCCTCGAGTCGATCGTCCAGCGATTCTTTGCGCAGGAATGCACCGACGCGCGCAACTCCGCGACGAAGATCACTCATGCTGGCTCCTCATTCTTGTTCATGGAAAACACGCGATGCATTACGCCGGTCAGCCGCTCCCAGTCGCGCGCATCCTGCTCGAGTTGTCGACGTCCCGACTTGGTGATCGCATAAAAGCGGGCTTTGCGGTTGTTTGATGAGACTCCCCAGGAAGCGCTGATCCAGCCGCGCTGTTCGAGCCGCACGAGCGAGGCGTGGATGGTGCCCTGGTTGAGCAGGACCTGGTTGCCGCTGACCTGCTCGATACGGCGCGCGATTCCGTAACCGTGGAGCTGGCCCATGGCGGCGAGCGTTTGCAGAACCATCAGGTCGAGAGTGCCTTGCAGCAGGTCGAGTCTGGAGGGGTTCATTGCACCTCATGTGGCCATGCCACATCTACCCTTCAATATGCCACGCCGACATGTGGCGACACCACAGGAAAGCGATTCCTGCCGGGAAAAATGTGACGAATTTTACGTGTCTGACGACTGAGCTGCTTCGGCCTCTGAGAGCCAGCCCCGGCGGAGCTTTTCTGCCGGAATCGAGGACATGTAAGGCTTGATATCGAGAATCGGCGTGCCGTCGAGCATGTCCACGCCGTGCACGTGAAGCAAGTTGCCGTCCCGGCGCCGCAGATCCACGACGGTCAGACCGATGGGATTCGGGCGGCGCGGAGACCGCGTAGCGAAGACGCCATGCGGCCGCTTATCGAACGGAGGACTGCCGACCAGGTCGAATCCATCGGAACGATCGAATACCCAGAGGACAAAAAGATGAGAAAAGCCTTCAATGTCCTGAAGGCCGGGTGCGAATTCGGGCAGAATATCGAGCACTCCGTTGGCATCGTGCTTCGCTCCGAGACCTTTGGGAATGTCTGCGCTTCGAGTGTAAGGGCTGCGAACGAATCCGATGGGTCGGGGAGAGAACATGGTGAACTCCTTCACTTCACAGTAGGATTCCAGCACCGGCTAGCGCTGCGCAATGCGGGCGTCCCATCGCCGGATTCGGCTGCAATCGGGAAGCCTCCCCTTCCGATTCCAAAGTAACGTGACCCGAGTGTGCCGGACCTCATGTCGAAGGTGGGGGCGGCAAATGTCAATCAAGTTACGATTAACCGATAACGATAGCCAGCACCGCTGATGATGGGGTAATCACGTGAACGCATTCGAGGACGCCAAGTGCAGTGAGAGCATCGTCTCCGACACGCTGCGAAGCCTGACAGAACAGGCCAGGCTCTTGCGCGAAAAAATAGATCTTCTTGAAGCAGGACAGCACTTGGTGAGGGCAGAGGTCACCGCAGATCTGGACAAGCTGCTCAGCACTTGCCAGAATCTGCGCGATGCGGTCTTGTCAGAAGACAGCGCGGCGACGTGGACCACGAAGGATGAGCTTTGCGCGTTGGTCGGGCGGCTCGACGACACGGCGGCCAAGAGGCGCCGTTATCTGGATCTTGCGCAGCTGCTCTCGGCCGGCACTGTGTCACACCGGCGGGAGCGTACCCGGCTGGAACGCCTCGCGCAACGTGACGCTGCTGTTGCGGAACTGATGGAAATCTCAGCGCAGGCTGCTCCGCCCGAGCTTCCCGGCCCTGCGATCAAGCAGTGGTTGAACTGGGCCTGCAACCTCGAGGACGGAACGAACGATGCGGAGTTGCAAAACCTGAAGGCGAGTTTTCCGCGCGTCGATGATTTCGTGCGCCAGATGGAAATCGAACTCTGGCACGATGGTCCAGAGTCGAATTCACCCGGCGGGTCCTCGGCAAGCCCGAAGCCGAATTCCGGCGCAAAGAAATCCAAGATTCCGAGTGCGCCACCGATTGCCGAGGCATCCCCCGTGCACAGTGAACCGATTCACGGCGGCAGCACGCCAGTTCATTCCAGCCTCAGCGTAGAAGAATCGCCTTCCGTGCAATCGTCACAGACGAGCGTAATGGTAGCCGAACCCGAGCCGGTGGCTGAACCACAGCCGGTTGATGTGCCGGACCCGTCTCTCAACCCGCTCGAGGTAGGCAAGCCGTCCTTCTTCTCGCTGGATGACGTGGCGGAGTTCAGGCGGTTTATCGAGCAGGCGAAGGTGACCTCGATAAGAGGAAGAAAAGTGCGGGCTTTGCTCGCGATTTCGCAATGGCTTACCCCGAGCGATCAGAACCCTGTTCTTCACCCGGCATTCGGGATTCGCGCGCAGGTTGGTTATGCGGGCACATCAGATCTGACGCCAGTAACACCGGAGGAAGCGGAAAGTGCGATCGAGGCAGATGAAGATTTGCTGCTGTTGACGGGTGGCGCGGATCTCCTTCGCTGGGGCATTGCGCAGTCGGACAAGGAACAGCCGTTTGCGGTGGCCTCGGTGCCTCGTTTGAACAAGGATCAGCTTCGGTCGTGGTTTGTTGACCTCCATAAGATCGCGCTGTCGGAACCGCAGGTGCAGGATATCTACAGGCTGACGTATGGCGTTCCCTTGCTCGTGGGTGAGCTACACCGGCTCATCATCCCCGTGCCC
This sequence comes from Occallatibacter sp., assembly GCA_035308825.1. Lineage (GTDB taxonomy): Bacteria > Acidobacteriota > Terriglobia > Terriglobales > Acidobacteriaceae > Telmatobacter. The sequence goes on from DATGFX010000082.1 coordinate 21,841, forward strand.
GAGGCCCCTCCGACATGGCTCGGCTATGGCATATGGACGGAGATGAAGGCGAGGTTCGAACGCAGGCTTCCAACTCTCGGACAGGAACTGCGCAACGGCTCTGCAACGGTGCGCCTGACCCATCGTGAACTGGGGCTCCTGAAGATGGTTTTGATCGCGAGCGACTATTCAAGCAACGACGCGATCGTCACCAACCTCACAGACAACTGGTATCAGTATCATCCGCCCGAGTTGCCGGCCATGACGTCGTCGGATGAAGAAAGCGTCGCTCTGCTGCAGATTCTCGGACTACTGCCTTTTCGCAAGGATCCGGGGCTCACTGCGATTCAGTCGATTCTGCCATTCGATCCGGAAGATCCGGTTCGGCAAATCGCCAGCCATCTTTAATCGTTCGGATAGGTTGCTCAGGCGGCCCGGGATTCCGGGCCGCTCTTATTTTGGCCGCTGGGCAGAGGGCGAATGCTGATACCAAATCTCATTCGTGGCATCCTAGTTAGCATGAGTTTGCAAAAAGCGACCTTTGGTGCTGGATGCTTCTGGGGAGTGGAAGCTGCGTTTGCGGCGATTCCGGGCGTGACGGCTACTGCCGTCGGATATGAGGGCGGTGCGACGGAACGGCCAACCTATCGTGATGTTTGCACGGACCAGACCGGGCATGCAGAAGTGGTGGAGCTTGACTTCGATGCGGAGAAAGCAACGTACGAGCATCTGCTCGATGCGTTCTTCTCGCTGCACGATCCCACCACGCTGAACCGGCAAGGGCCCGATTGGGGAACCCAGTATCGATCCGCGATTTTCTATCATTCGCCCGATCAGGAAGCTCAGGCGCGAGCGAAGATCGAACAACTGACCGCCGAAGGCCGCTACAAGCCGAAGAAGATTGTCACGAAAGTGGAACCGGCGCAAACGTTCTGGCGCGCCGAGGAGTATCACCAGCGATATCTTGAGAAGTGCGGCCAAGCCAGCTGCCACATCTAATTCGGAACTCGGCGCTTCGACGGGCGCTAATCCTTGCCCTGGCCGAATCGCCATGCCTTGATGAACTTCCAATGAATGTATACCGAGTGATTGAGGTGGAGCAACAAGCCCTCGCGCCCGTCGAGAAAGCCAAGCCGGAAAAGGTAATTGTAGACAAATGTCGCGGCGGGATTCAGCACGGCATTCCAGGCGAATGCCGGCCATGATCTGCTGTTGCGGCCACCCTGGTGCAGCAGGTGCGCAATTTCAGTGCTGTAGCGATTCATGTGCTCGAGATAGATGGCCAGCGTGGGATAGGCATAGTGAAGCATGTCGTGCTTGAGCCTTCCCGTCGGCCCCGCGAACCGCGGCGTGGAATGAGGGCCAACACCTTCGCTGAGGCGGGCGGCACCGCGACGAAACAGGCGCAGCTTGCGGTCGGGATAGAAGCCGCCGTGGCGGACCCATTTTCCGAAGTAGAGATTCAAGCGAGGGATCCAATATGCGCTGAAGCGCGGCTCAGTGTTGAGGAGTTGCTGGATCTCGGCCTGGAGGCCCGGCGAGAGAACCTCATCGGCATCGAGCAGCAGGGTCCAGTCTGAGGTGCAGAGGTCGAGGGCAATGTTCTTCTGTTCGCCATGGCCGCCGAAATCGTGGTAGCTGGTTTTAGCGCCGAATGATTGCGCAATCTCGATGGTGCGATCGCGCGAACCCGAGTCGACCACCACGATCTCGTCCGCCCATCGAACGCTTTCGAGCGTGCGGGGCAGATTCGCCTCCTCATTCATGGCGATCATGGCGACGGACAAGGTCTTGCGCATCGAAGGCAAGGATAAATCAGAGTAAGGCGCGATCCGCGGGCGCCCATCACTCCGGGTTGCTTTGCGTGGGTCCGCTCCGGGGATTGTTCGGCTCCCGCGGGTTACCTTTGCCGTTGGACACGGCAGGTCAACGGTGGCGCACGGTGACCCGGCGAGTATGCTAAACAGACCTGGGTGACGCGGATGAAGGTGCTTCTTTTTGGCGGGACGGGCATGGTGGGCCGTGGAGTCCTGCTCGAGTGCCTTCGCGATCCCGACGTGCAACAGGTCGCGACAATCGGTAGGACCGCGACCGAAGTCCGCGACCCTAAAGTGCGTGAGGTGGTGCACCGCGACCTGCTGAATTACCCCGGCATGGAAGATGTTCTGGCGGGCTTCGATGCGTGCTTTTTCTGCCTTGGCGTTACCTCGAACGGGATGAAAGAGGCTGATTACGAGCGGATTACGTATGGATTCACGCTGGCTGCGGCAGAGGTCCTGGCCAGAGTTGCGCCAAAGACGAGCTTCATTTATGTCTCCGGCTCCGGTACCGACAGCACGGAAAAGGGACGCAGCATGTGGGCGCGGGTGAAGGGCAAAACTGAGAATGCGCTGCTGCGTCTGCCATTGAACGCTTATATGTTTCGACCCGGATTTATCGAGCCGCTTGATGGAATCCAGTCGCGGACTGCCCTGTACCGGCACTTCTACGACGTGACCAGGCCGTTCTTTCCCATCATGAGGCGCGTGTTGCCCAATCATGTGTTATCAACGCGAGAGATTGGGCAGGCGATGCTGGCCGTGGCGAGGCACGGTTACGCGAAACGTATCCTTGAGACGCGCGATATCCGCAGGGTGGTTGGTCCGCCGGTGCAAAAGTAGTTGTGGCAGCCGCGGCTTTCAGCACATAGAATCGCTGGCATGTTTCTGAAGCAGTATTACCTAGGATGCCTGGCGCACGCCTCGTATCTGCTCGCGGACGAGACCAGCACGACGGGTGTTGTCGTGGATCCGCAGCGCGACGTCGAACAGTACATTGCCGATGCGGACAAGCTTGGAGTGGAGATCAGGTATGTATTTCTGACCCACTTCCATGCGGATTTTCTGGCCGGCCACCTCGAATTACGGGACCGCTGCGGTGTGGAGATCCGGCTCGGTTCGCGGGCTCTAGCCGAATATGCGTTCGAAGCGATGAAGGACGGCGCCACGCTGGAGTTCCCGGGCATGCGCCTGCAGGTTCTGGAGACTCCAGGGCACACGATCGAGTCCATTTCCATCCTGGTGTTCGACCTGGCAAAGAGCAGCGACAAGCCTTACGCAGTGCTGACCGGCGATACCCTTTTTATCGGCGATGTGGGCCGACCCGATCTGCGTGCTTCGCTGGGTTGGACGGCCGACGAGCTGGGCGGCTATCTCTATGACTCGTTACGCGAGAAGCTCCTGCCACTGCCCGATGAGACACTCGTCTATCCGGCGCACGGAGCGGGATCGCTTTGCGGCAAGAAGCTCTCGTCCGATACGGTGTCGACGCTTGGCGATCAGCGCCGGTTCAACTACGCGCTGCAGCCCATGCCGAAGGAGGACTTTGTCCGTCTGGTAACTGCTGACCAGCCCGATGCGCCGGCCTACTTCACGTATGACGCAATCCTGAACACGCGCGAGCGGTCGACGCTCGACAAGGTGCTGGAGCAGGCTTTGCAACCGGTGCCTCTTGACGAATTGTTGCGGATGGGGGATGCCGGAGCGCACATCGTGGATGTCCGCGAGCCCTCGGAATATGCGAAGGGACATCTTGCCGGCAGCCTCAATATTGCCCTGCGCGGGCAGTATGCGACCTGGGCGGGCACGGTGCTCGATCGCACCAAGCCGATTGTGATTATTGCGGAGCCGGGACGGGAGCAGGAAGCAGCGCTTCGCCTGGGCCGCATCGGGTTCGACCACGTGAAGGGCTACCTGAAGAATGGCATGGCTGCGCTCGTTGACCGCGAGGACCTGATTTGGCGAACCGAGCAGGTCAGCGCCCCGATGCTGGCGGATGAGCTGGCAAACGGAGACTCGCCTTTAATCCTCGACATTCGCTCGCCGCGGGAATGGTCGATGAAGCACCTGCAGAACAGCGTGAACGTCCCGCTTCCACAGTTGCAGTCGCGCATCGACGAGATCCCCCGGACCGGACGGGTCGCCGTGCATTGCGCAGGCGGCTACCGCTCGTCGATTGCGGTCAGCATTCTGAGCCAGTACGGGATCACCAACGTGATCGAGCTGGCGGGAGGCATCACCGCATGGGAGGCTGCCCAGTTGCCGGTCATCGCGGAGATGGAAGGTCGATAGATCCCCGCGCTCCTGCCTGGTTTCGCGTTCCCGCAATGAACCCTTTGAAAAGAAAAGGGTAGCTTTCTCGGCGAATCATGGGCGTGGTACAGTGAAATCCCACGGGGGTCGGGTGAATGGTGGCCGGAATTCATCTTCCAGGAAACGACGAGACCATCGATCTGCAGCAGCAGGTAGCACGGCTGCAGGCCTTGCTCGAGGCCTCGCGGCAGGTGCACTCCACCATTCGCGAAGAGGAAGTGCTGGAGCAGGTGCTTCGGATCGTGGTGCGCGAGCTGGAGATGGCGGGAGCGGCTTTTCCTTCCGCAAGCCTTGCCTACGGCGAGGTGCCGGATCATGTCCTCTCCGGGGGAAGTGGAGCGGCTCTTCCCATCTACCTCCTGCAGGACCGCGACGGACGCCGTATGACGGAGCTGGTCGTGGCGCCTCCAGATGGCCGCGAGCTCACCTTATATGAGGCGGACTTTCTGGAAGGGCTGACCCTTCAGGCTGCCGTGGCTCTCGAAAATGCCCGCAACCACAAGCGGAACGTGGAATTTGCGCGGGTTCAACAGGATCTGGATGCTGCCCGCAACATCCAGCGCTCGCTGTTGCCGCAGGCCCTGCCCCAAATTGACGGCTACTCGCTGGCTTTTAAATCCGTTACCTGTTACGAGGTGGGCGGCGATTACCTCGATATCGTCGAGCGGCCCGATGGCGGGCTCTTGATTGCTGTAGCCGATGTGGCAGGCAAAGGACTGGCTTCGGCGATCATGGCCACCAGCTTCCGGTCGGCGTTTCGAGCCATGGCGGCGCACGACCTTCCACTGGAAGAATTGGCCACTCGGATGAACCAGTATCACTGGACGGAGGGCGAAGAGGCGCGCCGTCGATATGTGACCGCGATCTTCATGGAACTGAACGCCGAAAATGGCGAGCTCGAGGTGGTCAACTCGGGACACAACCCCGGGTTCCTCGTTGCCGCGGATGGGCAGGCCTGCCAATTTGAGTCGAGCGGCACGCCTCTCGGTCTGCTGCCCGGAATGCGTTATAGCAGCCAGAAGTGCCGATTCCGTCCCGGGGCCAGGCTGCTGTTCTATACGGACGGGCTGACAGAGGTCTTTCGGGGCGACGATGAGTTCGGGCCGGAAAGGCTGCTGGATGTTTTTTCTAAGTGCCCTTGCGACAAGGCAGATGATATTCTCGGTGCAATATGGTCAGCCATAGAGGATTTTGCTGAAGGCGGCCCTCAGGGGGACGACATGACCGCCTTGGCGCTGTGCCGGCGAGCGGCCGTGACGGAGACGAACGCATGAACGAAGTGAAACCCACCAGCGTGGAGGTGAGGCTTCCCTCGCGGCTCGGCTATGAGAAAGTGGCCATGAGTACCGCGGCGGCGGTGGCCAAACTGATGGGTTTCCGCGAGGACCGTGTAGAAGACCTGAAGACGGCCGTGGCGGAGGCATGCATCAATGCCATCGAGCACGGAAACATGCTGAACGAGGGCCTCTCGGTGGGCGTCATCCTTTCAGCGGGGGTTGATGGGCTCGAGGTCAAGGTGATCGACGACGGCAAAGGCCTGAAAAGCGTACCTCCGAAACCTGACATTGACCGCAAAATCCATGGCGAAGAAGATCCTCGCGGCATGGGGATGTTTTTAATCCAGGCTCTGGTGGATGAGGCCGAGTGGGTGAAGGGCGCCAATGGCAAGAGCAGCTACGTGAGATTGGTCATCCGGCTGAACAGCGAACCGGAATAGCAAAGATCGAAGACGGAGATACAGAATCGTGCAGACTGAAACGAAAACGCGCGTAGACCAGCTGACTTCCCCAGCCGGACACTCGGTGACCGTCCTTCGCTACGAAGGCGATATCGCCAGCACATCCAAGGACGCAGTGCTGGGCACCTATCAGTCATTACCCAAGCAGACCTCGAAACTGGTGCTGCTCGACTTCACCAAAGTCGACTACATCAATTCGAGCGGGATCGCTCTGGTGATCCAGATGCTGATCGAAGCCTCAAACTCGGGGCAGAAGGTCTATGCCTTCGGGTTGTCACCGCACTTCACCAAGGTGTTCACGATGGTGGGGATCACGAAGTACGCGGGTCTGTTCGGTAATGAATCCGCGGCGATGGCAGCTCTTTAATGTTGATCTGATTTTGTCGTAATTCGCGGTTGGGCAGGGTCCCTCCGGATCGTGTTCAATCGCACGCAGCAACCGAATCGACCCCGCTTCGAATCAACGATCCAGCGCGTAGAATTGCGGATATGAACCTAGAGGCAATTCAGTCTGCGCTGCGCGATGCCGGCCATGACGGCTGGCTTTTCTACGATCACCATCATCGTGATCCGCTTGCCGCGAGCATTTTAGATCTCGATCCCAAAGCTCACATCACGCGGCGCTGGTACTATTTCGTTCCAGCAAAAGGCGAGCCGCGCAAGCTGGTGCATCGGGTTGAGCAGGGGCGCCTCGATTCTCTTCCGGGTTCTAAAGGCGTTTACTCAAGCTGGCAGGAGCTTGCTGTGGGCGTTCAAGCGATGCTGGGAGGCGCGCGGCGGATTGCGATGCAATATTCCCCCAACAACGAAATCATGTATGTGTCCATGGTGGATGCCGGAACGGTAGAGTTTTTGCGAGGTCTGGGTAAGCAGGTGGTGAGCTCTGCGGATCTGGTAAGCCAATTTGAAGCGGTGCTCGACGAGAAACAGACGGCCAGTCACGCGGTGGCGCAGAAGGCGATCGACGAAATTCTCGCCGAGTGCTGGAAAGAGATGGGGAGCCGTCTTCGGCCTGTTTCAGGCGCGAAGAAATCAAATGGGTTGACGGAATTCGAAATGGTTCAATGGCTCAGCAAGGCCATGAAGCGCGAAGGGCTGACTTGGGAGAACGGACCGAACGTGAGCGCGAATGAAAACAGTTCTGATTCGCACTATGAACCGACGGCGGACCATACGGCACCCATCAAGGCAGGCGATTTTGTCCTGATTGACATTTGGGGCCGCATAGATCAACCGGGCACGGTCTTCTATGACATCACGTGGACGGGCGTGGTTGGCCGCGAGCCGAGCGAGCGCGAGCAGCAGGTGTTCGAGACGGTCCGAAATGCGCGAGATGCGGCGATACGTGCCGTGGAGTCAGCGTATGAGGAAGGCCGGACAATCAGCGGCTTCGAAGCGGACGACGCGGCGCGATCGGTGATCCGCAAGGCTGGTTTCGGCGACTATTTCACGCATCGTACCGGCCATAACATCGGACGCGAGCTGCACGGTCCGGGCGCCCATCTCGACAACCTGGAGACGCATGATGAGCGCCGCGTGCTGCCGTGTACGTGCTTTTCGGTGGAGCCGGGAATTTACCTGCCGGAATTCGGTGTGCGCAGCGAAGTGAACATGATGACGTCCCCCGAAAAGGCCTGGGTGACAGGCAAGATCCAGACGGAACTGGTAAGGATCTGACGACGGGCATCGCACACTCTGCCGCGCGTAAGGACTCATTCCGCGGCGCATATCAAAGGAGCTATGATGCCGGAATCTTCTACGGCGTTTCCCTACGAAACGCGGCTCAACATTCTGCACGGTCCGCTCGAACTCGTCAACGTTCACGCGGTGCCCGACGCAGACAAGTACAAATGGTTCAACCAGACGCTTTGCAAAGTGAATGACTCGGTGGTGCGGGTCGGCATCATCGAAGGAGAGTATCACTGGCACAAGCACGATGAGGACGACGAGTTTTTCTTCGTGGTGGAAGGGCGGCTCTTCATCGACCTGGAGGGGCGAACGATCGCGCTGACGCCGGGACAAGGGCTTGTGGTTCCCCGCACGGTTGTGCATCGGACGCGCGCGCCGCAGCGCACCGTGATCCTGATGGTCGAGAACGCGGGCATCATTCCCACCGGCAATTGAACCGAATGGCAGGACCTCTGCCGAGCCCGGTGCGATATAGTCGAAAAGGATGGCTGCAAACGGAACAAAGACCACGCAGGCGGAGCAAGGATTCGTCTATGGTCCGCTGATTGCGGGATGGCTGGTGCCGGGCGCCGGACATTTTCTGCTGCGCAAGTGGGGACGAGGCGCATTGCTTGCTTTGGCGATTCTGGGCATGTTTTCGCTCGGAATTGCGATGCAGGGCAAGGTTTATACGAGCGCGTCCGACATACTCGACATTCTGGGTCTGGCAGGTGATCTCGGCAACGGCATGTTGTATTTCGTGAGCCGGTTCGCCGGGTTGGGGGCCAGTGCGGTACAGGTTACGACTGCGGACTACGGAACGCGGTTCATCGTTGTGGCGGGGCTCCTGAACGTGATCGCCGCTGTAGACGCGCACAATCTGAAGACCGGGAGAAAGCCGCTCTGATGTTCAGTCCTTCCCACTTCACCGCGGTGATTTTGTTTGCCTTATGCGCCTCGGTGGTCTTCGGCATCACGCAGCGGGAAACTCCGAGGCGCATGATGCGTTACGGACTCTATTGTTTCGCGTTATTTGTCGGATCGGCGTTTGTGCTGAGCTGGGTCATGTACCTGGTCGCGCGGTGACCTGGAAAGAACTCCTTCCGGATTCTTTCCAAGCGAGCGGAACTCACTTTATCTTCGAAGATCATTTGGGCAATATCTCGTACTCCAAGCGAACGATTCCGGTCTTTGAGTAAGTTCGCTGGTTAAGAAGCTTCAGGCGGGCGCGATCAGCGGGCGAAGGCAAAACCGGCACGCCTCCGCCGAGCAGGATCGGGACTACCGCTACCTCGATGCGATCGACCAGCCCGGCCGCCAGTAGACTTCGAAAGAGCTCACCGCCTCCGAAGATGGCGATATCTTTGCCCGGCCGCATGCGGAGCTCACGCAAGGTTTCCGCACCATTCCTGCTCAATCTGAACTGCGGGTAATCCTCGCTCCGGATCGTGCTTGAAACGATGACGTACTCGATGCCCGGCGGCGAAGTTTTTGCTTGTCCCGCACGGACCATCATCTCGAATGTTTTGCGGCCGATCAGAAAGGTGTCGAAGCGCGCCATCATCTCCGCAAAATCCATCTCAGGATCGTGCACAATCCAGTCGTAGTCGCCACTCGGCCCTGCGATATATCCGTCGAGGCTCATGGCTCCGCCGTAGCGCACCACTCGCATTGCCTGTCTCCTTCTCATGGGACAATTCCCTTAGGTGCTGAGGGTTTGCGTTTTCGCTGATCCTCCGGCGCGCTTATCGTTCCCAGACAGCGGCATCGAAGGTGTGCGCGCAGTCATAGCCTTCGGACTTGTAAAGCTCGATGGCTTCTGTATTGGCCTGGGTGACGGTGAGAGAAATCTCGCTCACACCCTGGCGCACAAACTGCGATGCGGCAATGGCGAGCAGCATGCGGGCGAGTCCGCGACGACGATGGGCAGGATGCACGCAGAGCTGGGTAATGTGTCCGCTTTGCGGGCTGACGCGCGATCCAAGTATCAAGGCGACCAGTTCGCGGGTGCCTCGGTCGACCACCACGTGCGAGGCGATCGTGGAGAAGACACCGCAGCCGGAGTAGCGAACGATGTTGTGTAGAAATCGCAGCGACCCGTGCACGGTTCGGTACTGATCGTTGATCAAGCTGTCTGGATGACCGTGATAGGCGAAAGAAATCAGTCTTGCCGCCGCGTTGAGGTCCTCGTCGCGCCACGGGCGCAGTTCAAGACCTTGTGGAAGGTTGATGCGGGGGCGCCCCCACCGACCTTCGAGGGGCTGCACCATAAAGAGGCGATGAAAGAGCTCGAACCCGGCTTGGCGAAAGGCGTCAGAGTGCGTTCCAGCCGGATGCAGCAGGAGCTGCGATTCAACGCGGTCGACCTGTGGCGAGTTGAGCAACGTTTCGAAAAGGTGCTGCAGCAGTGTTTCCTCGATCTCGCGGGCAAATCCTGCAGCTTTCCCGTTTCCCGGGGGAGGCAATTCCGGGTGGACGCCGGGAAGAGCGAAGACGTCTCCTATGACTGCCTTTGTTTCCTCGTAGACACAGAAAGTGAAGCCAGTGACCTGGCCCGTCTCAAGGGCCGCGTAGCCTGGGAGCATATGGTTGTCGAGATACTGCATCAGGAGCTTGGAGGAAGCTCGATAGTCCCAGTGGAGGCGGCGCATCCAGAGGTCGCTTTCGGCATCAAGCACCGGGCGGAGGACCGGTGCTCCAAAATGCCGCAGGTCGAGAATCTCGATGGAAACCCCTGACTCCATATCAATTGACCGCATACAATGGCTCCCGAGTGGCGGCCAGAGAACGAGCCGGAGCCTCCTGCGTCGGGGAGCCGCAGCGAAAGCGGTCTTGGGTCACTGTGCCACGAAGTGGAGCATACTGCAAGTCCAAGGGGTAGTTACTTTTGCGGACCGGCTTTTTCTGCATCCTCCGCGCCGACCAGGTACACTTCAATGCCTCTCTCCGGCAGGCTGAACAAGGGCTCGTAAGGTCGCCCATCCAGGTATTCCTGCAACGCTCCCTGGGTATCGAGGTCCTTGCCGCCGCGGCCGGCGATCCGGGCCACGAGCAGGTGCTGATCCTCGGGCACGCCGGTCTCGTCGTAATTGACGACGGGGCGATTGCGATAGAAAGCAAGACCGTACTCCATATCGCGCCGGACCCGAAACACAGCGACGGTTTCACCTGGCGGCGCGATGGACTCGAGTTTTTGGGCCAGCGGGCGGGCGGAGTAGGTGCCGTCGAGGAGGGTAATCACCTGTTTTGTTGTGTGTATGGCAGGGATGCCGAAGAAGGGGCCGACTCCGTAGAGGAAGAAGACGAGGAACACGAGGATAAAGCTCGTGGCGAGCCGGATGCGCGCAACCCCGAATCCATGCGCTACGACCAGGATCAGGAGCGCGGCGCCGATGGCTGCCAGCATCGCGGCGGTCGCACGATGGAGCGGCGGCATATGAACACCGTGAAGGATGAACGTTGGCAGCAACAGCGCAAACAGCGTGAGGATGCCGCAGATGAGCGCGTGACCGAGCAGGACCCAGCGATTCAGTCCGCGTTCGCGGCATCGATAAAGGTAATCGCCGGTCAGGATGGTAATGGGAGGAATGGAGGGAAGGATGTAGCCCGGAAGCTTGGATTGTGAGAAGGAGAAAAAGATGATCGGAATGAAGGCCCAGAGAACCAGAAACTCGGGGAACGCGTCGCCCGGGCGGCTTGGTTTGGGCTTGCTGGGATTTAACCGGCGCAGCCGCCATTCTGCGATCGAGGTTTGCAGGCCGTCGATCAGAGCTTTGACCGATAGGACGGTCCAGGGCATGACCGCGAGCAGGACGACGATGATGTAGTACCAGAACGGTTCCTCGTGCTGATAACGGTTGGTGGCAAAGCGTTCGAGGTTGTGCTCGAAAAAGAATTCGCGAAAGAAGGTGGGGTTCTGATGCTGAACGGCAATGAACCAGGGCAAGACGATGACAAAGTAGAGCAGGATGCCGGGCCACCAGACCGAGCGTTCGATGATGGACCACTCTTTGCGCAGGACCGCGAACGCCGCGACGATCACGATGGCCAGGAATGGAGCTACGGGTCCCTTGGCCAGGGTGGCGACACCGGTGAAGAAATAGATATCAAAGAGCCAGAACTTGGAACCGGTTTCGTACCACGCATACCAGCCGAGCAGGCCGATGCAGAGGGGTGCTGCCATCTGCATATCGGTTGAGGCGCCACGGGAAAAGGCGATGATGCCGACGCTGGCGACGGTAATCAATGCAGCGTCGAGATGGCCTCCACGGCGAAAGCGCCGCATGTGCAGGTAGATGAGGGCCGCCATGATGAACGCAAATGAGGCCGAGGGCAGGCGCGCGCTCCAGTCATGCACGCCGAAATCCTGAAACACAAACATGGCGCGCCAGTAGTAGAGCGCCGGTTTCTCAAGCCACGGGTGGCCATAGAGATAGGGAGTGACACAGGCACTGAGCCGCTCTTTGAGGGTGTGCGCCGAGTCGAACCGAACCAGCATTTCATGGGCAATTTGCGCGTACCGAGGTTCGTCGGCTCCGACCAGGCCCAAGCCGTCGCCGCCAAACAGCGGCGTGACGCCATAAATAATGAAGAAAACGCCAAATACCACAAAAACAGACGCTTCAAGGACTGTGGGCCAGCTTGGCATCCTGGATCGCCACGACGAATCCACTGAAGTTGAATCGAGAGGGGTTTCCACTAGAAGCAGATCTCCGGGAGCCGCACACGCGCGGCGACTGAAAAGAGCCCGGTTGATTCCGTGAGGGCGACGTCCATCCAATGATCTTTCACTTCACGAAGAGATTGCGATCCGCCCATCTCGGGGCCTGACGACAGGGACAAGGCTAACAGATTCCGGACGAGGCTCAACCCGGGCCGGGAGCCTGAGCCGAAATGGGTCCGCGCGATTCCGCGTCGTAATCGCTTTCGGATGCGGATGCATCGCCGCCTCGGGCACGCGCTGCCTTTGATACAAGCGGTCCAAGCTCGGCAAGAATCTGATCGAGAGCACGTTGGAGTGGACCTTCGAGGGTGCAGCCGGCAGCGTTTTCGTGACCACCGCCGCCGAGCCCGTGGGCAATCGCGGAAACCGGGATCGCGCCCTTGCTCCGCAGACTTACACGAATACGTCCATCGGGAAGTTCGCGGAGGAATACGGCGGCTTCCACCCCGGCAATGGAAAGGGCGAAGTTGACCAGTCCCTCGGAGTCTTCTTCTGCCGCGCAGGCGCGCGCAAAGTCGTTGCGCGTCACCCACAGCCATGCAATCCGGCCTTCGCGATGAAGGTTTCGAAGGGCCGCACCGAGCAGCAGCATCTTGCTCATCGCAATCGAGAAGTACACATCCTGGGCGACCCGCACCGGATTCGCCCCTGCCTCGACAAGCTCGAATGCCAGGGCGAACGTGGAAGCTTGCATCGAGCCATAGCAAAAACCACCGGTGTCGGTGAGCATCGTGGTGTAGATGCAAGTGGCCATCTGGGGCGTCAGGGGAACGGCGGCAGCCTTGACCAGCCGATAGACGAGTTCGCCGACGCTGCAGGCGCCGCGATCGATCCAATTCAGATTTGCCCAGGCGCGACCGGTGGCGTGGTGATCAATATTGATGACGAAGAAACGATCAAGACCGCGCAACCGCGTGCGGCCAACGCCATCGCATTCCAGCAGGATCGCAGCGTCGTAAGGACCGTGCACGCGCAGGGTGGTGGCGATGGAGCTTGCTTCGGGCAGCGACCGATAAATGGCCGGAACGTTATCGGCGGTAGCGAGATCGGCATGTTTGCCCATCGCCCGAAGCAGCATCCCCATGGCGAGCATGGAACCGACTGCATCGCCATCAGGACGGGCATGGGAGCAGACGAGAAACCTGTCGCCATCCCGAATCACTTTGAGAATCGCTTCGATGGGATTCGGAGGGGAATTTTCGCCGCTGGCCTGGACGAGTTTTTGGGGGATTTCGTCCATTGCGTGCTACTCCACCGTGGTTTTCTGGCGCTTTCGGGCTCGATCCATGAGTTCTTCGATCCGTTCCTGAAAGCGCCCGGAGCGATCGGGGAAGAAGCTTAGATCGGGAATGTGGCGGACACCCATTCGTTCGAGCAGTTCGTGGCGGATGAACCCCTTGGCGGATTCGAGCGCGGCGAGGGTATTTTCTTCGGCCTCGAGGACATCCGGTACAGCGCTGTCGATGGCCACGTAGACACGCGCCGACTTCCCGCCGGGATTCAGGACAACTTCGCTGACGTAGCAGAAAGCGATGCGGGGATCGGAGAGCTCGCCCTCGATCATCGCGCCGATTTCCTCGCGCAAGGTTTCGGCGACGCGGTCCTGGTGATGTTTGCGGCCCCTGTGCTCCGGCATCTCGCTTACTCCTCCGGGTAAACCATTCAGGATAGCAGAGCCCGCGCCGTGCGGGGGGGTTACGTCTTTGGGTGACAAGGCGGTGTTTGCCGGGTCCCGCTGAGCAGGGTCGGGTGTACCATTTTTGCTGCCCGGCAAAATAGCGGCACGAAGGCATCACTGGTTTACGGGCAGGGAGAGGAAGGATGAGCGTACGCGGGTGGGGATTGACGGTTGTCGTGGCCATACTGGCTGCGGGAGGAGTGCTGGCCGCACAATCGCCTACCGCTTACACCGTGGTGACGAACAAGCCCATGGTCAGCGCCGGAACCGTCATCACTACGTATCGTCTCGGCCCGAAAGTCATGATCGACGAGAAGACGGCGCCTCCAGAGGTTTCGGGTTCGCACATCATCCGCATCAAGACTTTTATCGATCTTGACAAGAATCAAAGCATTTTGTGGGATCCAGCCAATCCCGCGGCTCCGTGCGTGATCGGCGCGGTGGCAAAGGACTGGGGAGATCCGTTTGGGGGCGCGGCGAGCATCGCCGGGGCGGGAGCGACAGAGGTCGGGGCGGACGCGCTGCACGGGCTCTCGGTCAGCGTGATGGAAGCAACGACGCCGAACGGCTATACGAGAGCATGGGTGGACCCTAAGACAGGATTGGTCCTGAAGGCACAGCGTATTCCCCTTGCCGGAGATCCGGTGTTGCTGATGGAAGTGACCTCGGTGAGCTTCGCCGCTCCGCCGGCTTCTATGTTTGGGATACCGACGCGCTGCGGCGGAGAGGGTGAAGTGACCTCGAACGAGACGGCCGAAGCCGCGGGAGGAAACGACGAGATCACGGCACTAACGGGCGGGAACAGCAAAGATTACGTGAACGCTATGACTGGGCCGGCATCGGCCAAGAGCTGCACGATGGAGTTCCGCGTGGTGAAGGCGGGGACACTCGCACCGATCACGGGGACCATTCAAGTAGCGGCCGACCTGAAGCTGGCGAGCGAAACCAATCCGCATTACACCGTCGGGGCCGGAGAGAATGGACGGTTGACGTTCAGCGGTGGCGGGCTGCACGAGATCGTGGAACAACCGAATCACGGATTCAAGATCGACGCTATACCCGAGACTTTCGAACTGGACGTCGAGTTTGGCGATGCCGGGTCGGCGGCGGCAAAGATCTACCGGCAGTGCTCTGCCGCCAAGACGGCGCTGCTGTTTGTCGTGCGTGATCCGCAGAATCCATCCGCAGGCGGCGCCTGGGTATGGGCCAAGAGCGGGCGGTTTGCGGTTGCTGCCCGCTGAGGAGCCGGCCGTCGGCCTAACTCTCCACATATTCCCAAAAGCTGTCTGCAAGTTCGGCGCCGTGTTCGTTGGCGATGCGGCGGGCTGCACGTTCGACCTCCTCGATCAAGCCATGCAGGTAGCTGCGTGAGTGCGAAATGGCGACGATTCCCAATGTCGCGGACTGCCATGTAACGGCCCCGTCCATCTCGGCAATGGAGATGTTGAAACCTTGGCGAAGCTGATCTTTCATCGACCGGACCACCTGGCGGCGATCTTTGAGAGATTGGGCGTGCTCGATGCGGAGTTCGAGGGTGAGCTGTGCGACGGGCATAAGAGGTGAGGTGCTGCGTGCTGGGATGGACGACTGGATGTCCATTCTATGCCGACATTCACGGGACGCGGCGGCGATCTCGGAGAAGGTGAAGCGGTTGCGGAAGCTCAGCGCAGAAGCGCGAAGGCGACGATCGTTTCAGACGCATCATCAAGTTCGGCGAGCAATTCTGATTCGAGCGCATGCGGGACAGGCATTTCGCAGGCGGCGATTTCCGATTCGGCAGCTCCCACGAAGCAGAGGTCGCAGCAGCCGAGAGCGCCGTTGTCGAGGCGGGTGGGCGGCCCGAAGGTGCGGCAAGTCACCGGCCGCCAGGCGTATACATCGCAGAGGCCCGTCGCCGGGTTGAGCGCCGGACAGGGAGCATCGTTGGCGAAGTCCTCGAAGCGGGCCTGGTCGGCTTCGGAAGTACCGAGGATTCCGGTGTTCGGATCGCCGGGGAAGGCAGGCTGGAATTCCGCGAGCCAATCGCGTGCGCGCCGCTGAACTGCTGCGGCAGCAAGGGGATCCGCTACGTGCAATGCATCCATGCCTGCCTTAAGACGAAGTGCGTCGAGGGCATGGATGGCAAAGGCTCCGTGGCAGCACTGGGTGCAGCCGGGACGGCAGGCGAGCCAATGGCCGGCGCTCCGCGCCGCTTCTGCGAGCGATGCATCCATGATCTGAACGAGCTCGGCGTCGCGTACCGGAAGAGACATGCCAAAAGCATATCGGAGCCAAATGAGCGGGTAAGATCCTGCGCAATATCGGCGCTCAGCGCCGGATGACGATGCTAATCGCGGAGGGCGTAGGATGGGGATGAGAGGTCGTTGTGCTTTACCTGGAGCGAAGGCCCCGAGCTCCTCTTTCGCACTATGTGCGCGTGCTGTGGTGCGCACAGGCAACAGACCTCGATCACCGGCGTGAACGAGTGCTGCCCAACGGCTGCGTGCAGGTGATCCTCAATCTGAACCGGGATTACCTTCTCGACTGCCCTGAAGGCGAGCGTGACCGGCAAATGGCGCCGGCACTGATCGTTGGCGCGCGGTCTGTTTATGAAATCATTGACAGCACCGATCTGGCTGATCTGATCGGCGTGGTCTTCGAGCCGGGCGGATTCAGCACCTTTGCGTCCGATGCGGTGGACCTGTTCAGCAACCGCAGCATCGCGCTCGAGGATGTTTGGGGCGCGGCTGCACAGGAGATGCGGGAAAGGCTTCGGGAGACGTCAACGCCGGAGGCCAGGCTGCGGGTGCTGGAGTCTTTTCTGGGCGCAAGGCTCTGTGGCGCGCGAAGCAGGAATGCAATGGTGGAGTTTGCCCTGAGGAGGCTGGGCTCGGATCCGGGCATCGCGTCGATGCGCGAGTTGGCGCGCGATACAGGATGGAGCGAGCGGCGCTTTTCGCAGGTGTTTCGCGAAGAGGTGGGCCTGACACCCAAGGTTTGGTGCAGGGTCCAACGCTTCCAGCAGGCGGTGAAACGGCTACATGCCGGCGGCGATGTGCGCTGGGCCGAACTGGCGCTCGAATGCGGCTTCTACGATCAGTCGCATTTCGCCAACGAATTCCGTGCGTTTTCGGGAGTCGATGCGACAACCTATTCAGCACGCCGGAGCCCGTGGGCGAATCATATTCGCGTCGATTAGCCAGCGCTCCTTTCGCATTTCCGATTTTTCCAAGATCAGACTGGACCGCGGCTGGCATATTGGTGCTGTTTGCACCAAAAGGAGGTTCCATGGCGAACACAAAATCAACCATCATGCCAGCCCTGCGTTACCGCGACGCCCAGGCGGCGATTGACTGGCTTTGCAAAGTCTTCGGGTTCGAGAAGAAGGCAGTCTATGCCAATGCCGACGGCACTGTCGGGCATGCCGAGCTGATGCTGGGCGGGGGCATGATCATGCTGGGGTCGCAGAAGGACGATGAGTACGGCCGCGGATTCAAGTCGCCGCAGGAGCTTGGCGATGCGGAGACGCGCAGCGCATATATTATGGTTGCCGACGCCGACGCGGTGCATGCGCGGGCGGTTGAGGCTGGGGGAAAGATTGTCCGCAAGCTGCAGAACACGGATTATGGGAGCCGTGAGTTCTCGGTGAAGGATCCCGAGGGGCACTCGTGGAGCGTGGGTACGTACGATCCCTGGGCGAAATAGCCGGATTCTGCTGCCACAATCTCCGGCAGCGAATTTTTGTTGCCATACCTCGTGGTTCAAGGTATGATGAGTTTCACCATGGCTGCTCGTGCGTCGAATCCGGATTTCATGAATGGAGTGCCAGAGCTCCTGATTCTACGGCTTCTCAAAAACGCAGAGATGTACGGCTACGAAATTGTGCAGGCGATCAGGAGCGGCACCGACGAAGTGGTGGTGGCCGGCGAGGGGGTGGTCTACCCGGTGCTGCACGGGCTCGAGAGCGACGGGGCTATCAAATCGCGGCGCAAGCTGGTGAACGGCCGGAGCCGGATCTACTACAAGACGACGCGCGCCGGGGAACGGCGTCTGGCAGAACTCACGGGAAAGTGGACCGAACTTGCCGGGGCGATCCAGAAGGTGCTGGCAGGCGCGAAAGCGGCCGCGGTTCAGAGGATGATCGGAGGTTTTTATGGCGAAGCCGCTTAGTGCATTGCGCGAACGCCTGCTGGAAGCGGGCGTGGCGCCCCGGCATGTGTCCCGTTACGTGAAGGAGCTGCAGGATCATCTTACGGATCTGAGAGCCGAGGAAGAGCGCGCGGGCCGCTCCCGCACTGAGGCAGAAGCGATTGCGCTCTCGCGGTTGGGAGCGGTCAACGAGCTGGCGCAGGCGATGATCGGAAAGCGGCAATTGCTGTCGCTGAGCTCGCGGGCGCCGTGGGCGATGTTCGGCGTGGCGCCGGTGGTGCTGTTGGCGGCAGCGTGGTTTGCGGCTTTGCTCATCCTGTGGACGGGGTGGCAGATGTTTTTGCCCGGGACGCAGACGCCATTTGTGGCACAGCCCGGCTCAATCTTTCGGCTGGAGAATGTGTACTTCCAATTCGGCCGGATGATTTACTTTGGCGCTCCGTTCTTGATTGGCTGGGGAATCGTCTGGCTCGCCGCGCGGCAGCGGCTGAGCAGTTACTGGCCGGCGCTGAGTTTTGTGCTGGTGGCAGGCCTCGCGGCGACGGCGCAGGTTCATGCGCTGCGACCTTCGGGCGAGGGAACAACCGGGCATGTCATGCTGGGATTCGGTGTCGATGATGTCGCGGCGGTCATGGTTCATTTCAGCGTGATCTTCATGGCAACGCTTCTGCCGTATGCGGTAGTGAGGTGGCGCAGGCGATCCGCAACCATTTAGTTGCGGGTTGCGCGCGGCCCATCGACTCCTCTCATCCATAGCTGACTTCGGAAAGCGCGCGCTTGAAAAGGACGCGCCTCAGCAGCTAAAGCCGTCGGCATTGTGAGGCCGTTTAGGGCATCGCTGAAGCTGCGCCCTTTCAAAAACAGCCAGTCCTCCAGGAACGCACGAGGAAAACAAGACAGAAGCAGGTCTTTCGCGCCGCTGACCCCACTGACGACCGGCTCGTCATTGGGGCCCGATCGCGATTCGCTCAGATGACATCGGCTCCGCGTGCGGTATAGTTCTCTGGTATTCGCGGAGGCCTGCTTTGAGAGCGATCTCTTTTTTCTCTTCCCTGCTGTTTGTTGGCGTTCTGGCTGCACCGGCTTGTGCGCAGCATGGGCGCCTGCTGGTTGCGCAAAAGGGCGACCGCAGTCTCGCAATCGTTGATCCAGCGGCCGGGACGGTGCTGGCGAATGTAGCCGAGGGCGGGGTGACGGGGCATGAAGTGATTGCATCGCCCGATGGGCGGCGCGCATTTGTGCCCATCTACGGCAATTCGGGCGTGGGCCAGCCGGGTACCGATGGCAGCAACATCGTGGTGATCGATCTCGCGACGGACAAGGTGGTCGGCAACATTGCTTTCGACCATGGAGTGCGGCCGCACTGCCCGGTGTTCGATCCCAAGGACGGGCTGCTTTACGTGACGACCGAACTCGACAAAACTGTGACGATCATCGATCCGAAGACGCTGAAGATTGTGGGCACGGTTCCGACCGGGCAGCCGGAGAGCCACATGCTGACGATTTCGCATGACGGGCGGCGTGGGTATACGGCGAATGTGGGGCCGGGGACGGTGTCGGTGCTCGACATGCAGTCGCGCAAAACTCTGAAGGTGATTCCCATCTCGGGCAACACCCAGCGGATCGCGATTTCGATGGACGACAAGTGGGTGTTCACGGCCGACCAGACCCAGCCGCGCATGGCGGTGATCGATACGGCGACGGATACGGTGGCGAAGTGGGTGCCGCTCGGCGGGATAGGATACGGCAGCGCGCCAACACCGGATGGCCATTGGCTGCTGATGACCCAGCCGGATCAGAACAAAGTTGCGGTGGTGGACCTGAAGACCATGCAGGTGGCGCGGTATGTGGATGTAGGCGCGTACCCGCAGGCGATTGTGGTTGATCCGGGCGGGCATTCGGCGTTTGTTTCGTGCATGCACTCGAACCAGGTGGCGGAGATCGATTTGGGGACGTGGAGGACGGCGCGGATGATCGCGACGGGTAAAGCGACGGACGGCCTGGCGTGGGCGAAATAAGGAGCTACCTAAAAGCGGACTGAAGCGATCCGGATGGGGCGCCGGATTTCAGGCAAAGTTTTTTTGGAAAACTGCAAATAAACAAGGGGGGGAGGGGGGGTCCTCTTCGCCTTTTTTTCGGTGAGGCGGAGCCTCTCCCTGGAGCTTCAACTTCTATTGTGGCAGGGTCGGAGAATTAATCGGCAACGCGTGCGAAACTTTGGTGCCGGGCGATGCGGGAACGCAGGGATTTAGCCCCGCGCTGACAAGTGAGGACGGGGCAACACTGCGCGACTCCATATTTCGCTGCGATTAGTGGAGTGGAATCG
The DNA here is from genome assembly GCA_035308825.1 of Occallatibacter sp. GTDB lineage: Bacteria > Acidobacteriota > Terriglobia > Terriglobales > Acidobacteriaceae > Telmatobacter. Next base: position 42,211 of record DATGFX010000082.1, read on the forward strand.
AGAAGCCTCCGATGAAGCCGGCGGGTTCCGTGCTGCTGGATGGTGAAGTTTGGAGCTGAACCTGGAAGAGGTCGCCGCCAATGTCGTCCAGCGTGGTCGTAGAGCTTCCGTTTCCCGATGCGTCTGTCGTAAATGTGCTTAGCTGATAGGTCCCGGAGCTGTCGATGAAGGTGGTTTCTGATTCGGTGGTTGCGTAGGTCGAGCTCTGCAATGCGCCGGTCACAGTGAATTTGACGGAGCCGTTTGAGTAGCTGACGGTTCCGCTGGCCAACGGATCCTGCGATGTGGCAGTCGTGTCGACACCTCCGTTGACGGTCTTTGCAGGGAGGAGCGCGGCGATGTAGGTTTCATTGCTCACGTCCGGAGCAAGATAGGTGGAATATTGAGTCGTGTTGCTGTCGCCGGTGCCGAGATAGAAGTCGCCTGCCCACTCACCGCCCTCCGGGTACTGGAAGGTTGTCTTTGCGTTGCCGCTAGCGTCGGTGGTGATGGTCGTCAAGGGGACGCAGGGAACGGTCGTATTGACGGCGCCTGGGGCTACCGCCGGGCAGAACTGCGCGAAGTACGCGGTGCTGGCTCCGGCTCCGGTCAACTGGATTGTGATGTTGCCCGTGGTATCGATCGCGACCTGGCCCTTGACGCTATAGGTGCTGCTTGCCGGAAGGAGTGGCGACTGGTACTGGGTTGTTGCATTGCCGCTCGTTCCACCTCCGCCACTGTTGCAGGCGGTTGAGAAGCTCCACGCGTACGTCGATGTCATGGCGACGCCGGCCGCGTCAGCCACATTCCTTACCGTCACAGTGACGGTGCCGGAGGGCAGCGGTGTGGATGGCGTCAAGGTGGCCACGGCGGTGGCGACGTTGTAGCTGAGCTGCGCTGGGACCGGCACGCTTCCAGGTCCGCTGATCACGATGTTGGTGGAGTTGAGGGTGCTGATATCGGCACCTTCGCTAAAAGTGATGGTGATCGGCGTGCCCGCGCTGACGCAGGTTGCATTGGGCGCGGGTGAAACGTTTGCGACGTAGATCGGCGATTTGTCGTCGTCAGCGCGCGTGGTGAAGGCCTGGGTGTAGGCGGTCGCGAGGTGTGTTCCCTGTGCGCTGGTGACCCCGGTGGTCACATTGAGGGTGTAGGAAGCGTTGTCAGCAAGTGCGGGATCGGGCTGAAAGCCGGCCACATCGAAACCTGAGTTGTAGGCTACATTTCCCGGCACATGGGTGCCGCTGGAATCGGTAACGAAGACGGTCTGGCTATTGATGGTGGACGGATTCATGGCTTCATTGAACTGCAGATAGAGCCATCGATTGGGGGCGACGCCGTTCACTTGCATTCCGGTGTTCGCGACCGTGGGAGCGGGACCCGCGGGCACAGTGCTGATCATGCGAGAGCTGCTGCAGCCGCTGAAGGCGATGGCGAAGGCAAGGACGGAAAGGCACAGGAAGGCAGGACGGGACCAGGGCATCGGAGACCTCCGGAACGAAACAGGGAACCGCCTCGTCGGGCCTCTGCGGGCCCGGCTGAATCGGCAAGTAAGCGAGCTTACAAAGCCGGGCCAGAATGCAGGCGCGAAATAAAAAGTGACGTCAGCTGGCGCGGCCGTCGAACGCGAGGAATAGGAGATATGTAAGAGTCGAAACGTTACTAAACGAACACAGTATCCGTCGATTTAGATGCAAGCGGGAGCTGCAGGTTGGATTGTAGGTCCGGGATCGTCGTGCTTGCGTTCGCAGAATCGCCAAACGGATTCGCGGAGCTCGGAGAGTGAGAGGTCAGCTGATCGGGCGGTTCCAGTTTTCAAGGGTGCGTTGCAGCTCGAGCATGAACTTGCCGGAGTCGGCGCCGTCGATGAGGCGGTGATCGAAGCCGAGGCAGTAGTACTGCACGGAGCGGATGGCGATGGTGTCGTTGCCTTCGGCATCGGTGAGGACGACAGGCTCTTTGCGCAGGCCGCCGATCGCGAGGATGGCGGCCTCAGGCTGGTTGATGATGGGCGTGCCGAATTCGCCGCCAAAGACGCCTGGGTTGGTGAGGGTGAAGGTGGATCCGCCAACTTCGTCGGGCATGAGCTTCTTGGCGCGCGCGCGGCCGGCGAGATCGTTGATGGCGCGGGCAAGCGCAACGAAGTCGCGCGATTCGGCTTCGCGAACGACGGGAACGATCAGTCCCCACTCAAGCGCGACGGCGATGCCGAGATGAATGTGCCCGTGATAGCGGATAGAACTTTCTTCGAGGGACGCATTGAGAATCGGGAACCGGCGCAGGGCATCGATGGTTGCCGCGGCGATGAACGGCATGTAGGTGAGCTTGAAGCCGTGGCGCTGCTCGAAGGCGGCGCGTTCGCGGTCGCGGAGGCGCGCGATGCGTGTCATGTCGACCTTGTAGACGGTGTGCGCGTGGGGGATGGTGCGCTTGCTCTCTGCCATGCGCTCGGCAATGATGGCACGCATCCTGGTCATAGGGGCCAGCTCGTCCTTGAGCAATTGCGGCGCGGGCGGCTGCCGCTGTGCGGCCGCCTGCGGCGGTGCCGGCGCATTGATGTATTGCAGGATGTCGTCTTTGGTGATGCGGCCGAAGGAGCCGGTGCCGGGAACGCGAGCGAGATCGATGTGATGTTCGCGGGCTATGCGGCGGACCAGCGGCGACGAACGGACGACCTGCGATGTGACTTGCGATGCTACCTGGGGTGGGGCCGACTGCGCCTCCCGGCGCTCTCGTGTTTGTGTCGCGGGGAGAACCTTCTTCTGTTCGTCAGACCTGGAGGCGCTGCCGCCGATGACGGCGACGACCGTGTTGACCTGCACGGTTTCGCCTTCCTGCGCGCGGATCTCGGTGAGAGTTCCGTTAACGTGAGAAGGGATCTCGGCGTCGACCTTGTCGGTGGAGATTTCGAAGAGCGGCTCATCGATCTGAACGGAATCGCCGACCTGCTTGAGCCATCTGGTGATGGTGCCCTCGAAGATGGATTCGCCCATCTGGGGCATGACGACTTCGGTGACTCCGCCGTGAGCCTCAGCGGCCCGCGGAGCCGCCTGCGCTGGTACCTCCGGTGGGGGCGACTTTCTGGAGGGCTGTTGTACGGGCGCGGGCGCAGATGGTTTCTGCCGGTCCGATTTCGCGCTGCCGCCGTCGAGCACGGCGACGACGGTGTTGACCTGGACGGTCGAACCCTCGGGGAACTTGATTTCGCGCAGAACGCCCCTGATGGGAGAAGGAATTTCGGCGTCGACCTTGTCGGTGGAGATCTCGAAGAGAGGTTCGTCTTTCTCGACCGATTCGCCGGGCTGTTTGAGCCATCGGGTGATGGTGCCTTCGAAGATCGATTCGCCCATCTGAGGCATGATGACGTCGGTCGGCATGAGTCGTTCGCTCCGCGATGCGGAACCTGGCGTGCGGCCGGGTCCTGCCGGATTATAAATCGCCACCTGCGGTGCGGCCGACTGCGCCACCTCCGGAGGGCGACTCTTTGGTCGAGGTCCTCAAAGGTTCAGGCGCGCTTGGGGCGATCGGGAACGTGGAGCAGGCGCTCCACTTCTGGCGGGATTTGAAGCGGCGTGTCGTCGGTGGCTGGGGGCGACTGCATCAGAGGCTCGGCGGATCGTACACGCAGGGTTTCGAGGTTCTCGACGGCGAGCACCTGCTGGCCGAAGACCTGTCCGAACTGGCGGGCGGCCTGATGCGCGACCTCTTCGAGCGAGGGCGGGATCGATGGATCGGGCACTTCCCTTTCGAGGCTGGTGACGGGCTTGTCCGTAATGCCGCAGGGATTGATGAGGCGGAAGTCATCGAGATTGGTGGTGACGTTGAAGGCGAATCCATGCGAAGTGATGCCGCGCGAAACGTGGATGCCGATGGCGCCGATCTTGCGCGCGGGAGGCCGGCCGGCCGTTGAGTTTTCCTGCGAAGGAAGACCACACCAGACGCCGGTGAGGCCGGGAATGCGGCCGGCACGCACGCCGTAGACTCCGCAGAGGCGGATGAGAGCTTCTTCCATGCGGCGGACGAAGTCGACCGGGCCAAGGCGGCTTCCCTTCTGCCCCAACGACGAGAACCTGTCGTTGGGAGCGCCGCCCGCTTCTGAATCTTTGTGCAGGCTGCGGAGGTCGAAGATGGGGTAGCCGATGAGCTGGCCGGGGCCATGGTAGGTGACATCGCCGCCGCGATTGATTTCGTGGAGAGTGACCCCGCGAGACGCGAGGAGCTCATCGCTGGCAAGAACATTGGAGCGGTTGGCATTGCGACCGAGGGTGAGCACCGGCGGATGCTCGAGGAGGAGAAGCACGTTGTCGACGCGGCCGGCGAGGCGCAGCGCCGCCATCTCTGACTGGATTTGAAGAGCGAGGTCGTACTCGACGCAGCCGAGATAGAGATACAGAATCATCCTTGCTCATTGTAGGCCGCTGCGGGCCGGTGAGTGCGCTCACCACCGAGTGCGCTCACCACCGAGTGCGCGATCCCGCGCACCGGCAATGACCGCCGGGTGAAGCGGGCGTGGGTCGCGCTTAGTCGGCTTTGCGCGGCTCGAAGAGCGGCTGGAACGCGGATCGAACACGGAGAAAAACAACGATCCAGAGGAGGGCGACAAAGAGACCCGGGCCAAGCGCCATCTGGGTCAGGAGGATGCCGGTGAGCACGATGTTCACAATGACGGGGGCGAGGAGACAAAGTGCGAGCGGTACGAAGCGGTTGATGAGCAACAGAACGCCACCGGTGACTTCGAATGCTCCAACGAACATGATGTATCCGGTAGTCATGAGCACGGTCATGAACTGCCCGGCGACACCGGGGGGCAACTGCGCATGCATGAAGTGAATGAACTTGTCTGCTCCGAAGACGAGGAAGATAAGCCCGAGGAGGTAGCGGGCGATGGTGGCGACGATCTTCATTGTGGTCTCCTGGGGAAGATGGCGTGCTGCTACTAGTCGTGCCGATTGGATGGCTGGGCGGCGAGGCGCGATTCAAATGGATGGTGGGTGGGGGCGGTCTGAATTGCGGGTTTGGGGCGGCAGGTCAGCGGCCGGAGCTGCCGAAGCCTTTGGCGGCGCGGACGGACTCTTCGAGGTCGTCGACCTGCTCGATCGCGGCGGTGAGTACGGGCACGGGAATCATCTGGGCGATCTTTTCGCCGGATTTGAGCTCGATGGCTTGTTGGCCGAGGTTGGTCATCAGGATCAGGATTTCGCCGCGGTAGCCCGCGTCGATGACGCCGGCGGTGGTGGCGATGCCGCGGGCTGCGATCGAGGAGCGATCGCGGACCAGCAGGCCGAGGGGTTCGCCGGTGCGAGGATGGCGGGCTTCGACGGCGATGCCGGTGCGGACACGGACGGTGGCGTGGGGTTCGAGGCGTGCCGGTTCAAGTGCGAACAGGTCGTAGCCGAGGTCTTCGCCGGGGTGCGCGACGACGGGCAGACGCGCGCCGGGATCGAGGAGCTTCACTCGCAGCATGGGGAGATGATAGCGGGGCTAGCGGAGCAAGCAAAAGGCGCGGGGCTTGCCGAGGGGCAGCCGGGTTAGCGGAGCAAGCGGGGTGAGCGGTGCTGGCAAAAGGCAAGCGGAGTTGGCGGAGTTTGATGGAATTGAACCCGGAAGTCCCTTCGCTTCAGTCGGGATGATGAGCGCAGAAATGGACAGCCCCGGCGGGGAGATCCCAACCAGGGCTGATGGTTACTGCGTAGAGATTCGGCAAAAGGACCTGTAAGCCGAATTCTGTACAGGACTCGCATCCTGGGGCGGTCATTCCTCTAGGCGGAGCGTTACCGCTCGCGCTCATCAGCGACCTACCCGGAGGTTCCGGCCAAAGCTCGAGCCGCCTGGGCGCATCGGGCCGATGCGCGGTGCGAGCCTGGCTCTGGGCTCGCGCCTCCCTCCCTATTTGGTCTTGCTCCGTGTGGGGTTTACCCTGCCTCCGACGTTACCGCCGGAGCGGTGCGCTCTTACCGCACCTTTTCACCCTTACCCGCCGAGGCGGGCGGTTTGTTTTCTGTGGCACTGGCCGTCCATGCGCTTTGAGGCGCACGTCCCGGACGTTATCCGGCACACTACCCTGCGGAGTTCGGACTTTCCTCTCCCGGAGCTGAGCTTGCGCTCTTCTCCGGCAGCGACCGCCCGGTCCTCCTGCCAGGGTCTAGTGTAACCGGAAATGAGGGGTCAGGGAATCGGGGGGCGGGGTCAGCCGTGCGAGCTAGCCGGGGACGATGTTGCGTCCCGCATCTCACCAGATGTAGGGTGTCATCACGCTATATCGCCGGCAGGAAGACATACCGAGGTGCTTCCTGAAAGCACGGGTCACAAGGAAGTCATGAAGCTTCTACGTTCTATCACTCGCCGAGGTTTTAGCGTTGGAACTGCCGGATGGTTCACCGTTCTGAAACCCAACACGTGGTTTCCGGCTTCGCGCCTGCCGGGAAGCTTCCGTCATCGCAATAGCCAGTTCGCGGAAACGACTGGGGTAGATCATGCGATTTCACCTCAGATCCTAATACCAAGCACCAAAGACCGCCATCTGGTGCGCTCAGCCCTGGTCGTACTGACCGCCCTTGCCATTACATCCGCTCTGCTGTGGTGGATCATCGACTCCTAGAGGGATGATCAACAGCACATTCAAACGAAGAGATGCGAAAGATTCTGCCAAGAGATGATGGTCGTCGCGGAGCGGCTCTCGTGCGCTCAACATCTGCTTCCGACAGCTAACTCCCCGGGCAGGATGACACACTTCCCAGGTCGCTGGAGCGAGCCCTCCATCCCACGAACGAAGATCTGTTCGTGGGATCCGCGGATGGAATCGTGGCCTGGTTACAAGACCAACCGCCCTGGCAAGCCAGGACGGGCGCCGAAAATCCGGAAGGGCGTGCGAGGCTATTTACCCAGGCCGTCGTTCTTGTGGTAATTGGGATAGGGCGGGAGGGTGAGCGGGGGCGGCGTAAAGCTCTTGAGCTCCTCCATCACGGTTTCGACCCCCATCTCGAGCTGCTTGTCGTGGCCTTCGGCGACGTCCCTGGGCAGCAGGTCGACGGTGATGTCGGGCGGGATGCCGCGGTTCTCCACTTCCCAGTCGCCGTTGAGGCCGTAGATGGCGAAGCGCGGAGCCATCACGTAGCCGCCGTCGATGAGGGACGGATAGCCGCCGATGCCGACGAGTCCGCCCCAGGTGCGGGTGCCGATCAGCTTGCCGATGCCGGTTTTATGGAAGTACCAGGGCATGGCGTCGCCGCCCGAGCCGGAGTTCTGGTTGATGAGCATCACCTTGGGGCCGAAGATAGCGCCCACTGGATCGTGGATCGGCTTGCCATCGCGCTCGACGGCTCCGGAGAGCGGGAAGCGCTTGAGCACGTCGACGATGTAGTCGGCAATGAAGCCGCCTTCGTTCCAGCGCTCGTCGAGAATGAGCGCCTGCTTGTTCAGTTGGGAATAGAAGTAGCGATTGAAGCTGGAGTATCCGGCGCCCGCGGTGTTGGGCATGTAGACATAGGCGATTTTGCCGCCGGAGAGCTCGTCGACTTTGCGGCGGTTGGACTCGACCCAGTCGAGATTGCGCAGGCCGTCTTCATCCGGGATGGGAATGACGGTGACGTCGCGTGCGTCCTTGCCGTCGGCGTTGGGCCCGACATGGAGCACGGTCTGCTTGCCGGCTGTTCCATCGAAAAACGCGTAGATATTGTCGGTGGAGTGGAGATCGCGTCCATTGACGGCGAGCAGATACTCGCCCTGTTTGACGTAGACGCCGGGCAGGGTGAGCGGCGATTCGAGGCCGGGTGTCCAGTTCTGGCCGCCGAGGATTTTGCTGATGCGATAACGACCGTTCTCAATGGTGTAGTCGGCGCCGAGCAGGCCGGTTTTTGGATCGGTATCGTGGTGTCCGGGACCGCCGACGAACATGTGGCCGACGGTGATTTCTCCGAGCATCTCGGTGGAGAGATAAGTGAACTCGTCGCGCGAGGCGAGATTGTCGAGGTAGGGCTTATAGCGGGCCTCGATTTTCGGGATCGAGAGGCCGTGAATGTTGGGGTCGTAGAAGAAGTCGCGCTCGATGCGCCAGGTTTCGTGATAGATCTGACGCCACTCGGAGCGGGGATCGATGGTGGTCTGCATTTCGCCGAGCTTGAGCGGCTTGCCGGGATTGTCGTTGCCGGGCTTGAGATCGTCGGCCGGCGCGATGGCCCAGTTGTCGTGCCGTGCATAGATGAGCTTGGAGCCATCTGCCGATAACTTGATGTGACTGACGTCGGCGAGGACGACTTCGGGCTTCCGCTTTTCAAGGGTGAAGCGCCACAGTGCGCGGATCGGCGCTCCGCGGTCTTCCTCATCGGCCGAGCGGCCAAAGGGTGAGCCTTCTTCGATGTAAATCACGCCATCCTTGCCGGCGTGGATGTCACCGTAGTTGCGCGGCGGAATGGGAAGCGACAGGATGCGGTTGCCGATGTTGTCGAGGTCGATGGTGACCTTGACGGTCTTTGCCTTGTCTTTGTCGTCCTTAGCGGCTTCCTTGTCTTTGTCCTTGTCCTTATCGGTAGACTTGGCCTGATCTTTTTTCTGATCGTCGGATTTTTTCTGATCGTCGACGGACTTGTCGGGCTCGGCTTTCTTTTCTTCCTTAATCTTTTCGTCATCGCTTTCCGGCGGAATGGGCGATGCTCCGTCCTTGGCGAGGACGACGACATAGGGCGCTGTGGTCTGGCCCTGGTTGAGCGAAGAGAGGTCAATTCCGGCCTGCGAAGGGCCATCGTCAGTCGACGCGAGGAAGTAAAGGTACTTGCCGTTGGCATCGAAGGCGGGGTTGGTGGCATCGCTCATGCCATCGGTGACCTGCGTGAATTTGTGGGTGTCGAGCGAATAGAGAAAGATGGCGTGGAGCTGGTTGTCAAGATCGCGGTTATAGGCGATCCATTTGGAATCGGGCGACCAGACAGCATTGAAACTGCCTCCGAAGCTGCTGTAGATGGCTGTATCGACGAGCACGGGCTTGGTGGGCGCGGCGTTGCCAACGGGCACGTCGATGACCCAGAGATGGTTGTGCTTATCGCCGTAGAGGATGTGTTTGGAGTCGGGCGACCACACCGGAGCGTAGAAGTAGCTGGGGTTGGGACCGAGATCGATGACGGTGGGGGCCTTGAAGCCAGTCTGGTCGTGGAGGAAGAGCTGGTATTCGCCGGATGCGTCGGAGAAGTAAGCGATGGTTTTGCCGTCGGGGCTCCAGGAGGGATCGCGCTCGGCGATGCCGGAGGTGTTGGTGAGATTGCGGGTGTCTCCCTTTTCGGCGGGAATGGTGAAGACTTCGCCATGCGCTTCGAAGACGGCGCGCGCGCCGGTCGGCGAGATGGAGTAGTTGCGGATTTCGTTGGGAAGAACTTTGGCAAGATGCGGTTCGAGGTTGGGCAATTCGCCGTGGATCTGGATGGGAACCACATGGTCGGTGTTGGCGGGGATGTCGACGAGGTGGATGGAGCCGAACTGCTCGTAGACGAGGCCGCCGGGCCCGCCCTCGACGGACTTGAGGTCGTAGCTCGAGTTGGGGACGACTTGGCTAACCTGCTTGCTGCCGGTGTCGTAGCGGAAGAGCGAGACGGGGCCGTTGCGGTCGGAGAGGAAGTAGACTGAGTCGCCCATCCAGACGGGAGAAGAGTCGTTGGAGTTTTCGCGCGGGACTTTGACGAGATCGAGAGTCTTGAGGTTGACGATCCAGATAGGAGTGGTCTGGCCGCCGGCGTAACGCTTCCATGCTTCTTCCCATTTGCTGATGGGGTTGTAGGCGAGCGACTGGCCGTCGGGCGAGTAAGAGGCCTGGGTGCCTGCGGGCAGCGGCAGAGGCTCCGGCATGCCGGAGCCGTCGACATGCACGAGGAAGAGCTTTCCGAAGTGGCGATAGCTGACAGCGCCACTGGCAATGACGACGTTTTTGCCGTCGGGCGACCAACCTACGACGTAGCTGCCGGCCGGATGCCAGGTGATGCGTCGCGGGACGCCGCCCGCTGCTGGAGCGACGTAGACATCGGAGTTGCCGTGGAGATGCGCGGTATAGGCGATGAGCGTGCCGTCAGGCGAGAAGAAAGGGCCGGCTTCGACGCCGCCGTTGGCGGTGAGGCGTACGGCATCGCCGCCCTGGCGTGCAACGGTCCAGATATCGCCGGCGTAGATGAAAGCGATTTTGTCTTGCGAGAGCGAGGGATTCCGGAGCAGCAGCGGATGATCGCCGGCTGATTGCGCGGATGCGAGCGCGGTGAAGAAGGGGACGAGCAGAAGCGCAGCGAGCAGGAGCCGATGACGAACGCGGTTCATGGAGCCTCCGGGCGAACGAGGATAGATTGTGCCGGATAGAAGCGCCGGCGGGTGGCTGATCAGGATTGCAATGGTATCGTACGGCGAGCTTTTTCGGGAGATTTGCAGAAATGTGACGAAGGTCCCCGAGGCGCGCGGATGGTGCGGCGAGGCGGGCGGGGAGCCGGTTAGTATCGCTGGTACAGGTTTCAGAGCAGCTGTGATCGGGGGGGGAAAATTGCGAACGCTTGCATTCGGATTGTGCCTTGGGGTGTTGGGAACGGCAGGGGCATGGGGACAGGCTGGCAGCTGCGGCCAAATCGCGAAAGTGAATCTGGAGCATACGACGATTGTGTCGGCCGAGGAGGTGGCAGCGGGGAAACTGACTCCGCCGGATACGGGAAAACCGGACGCTGTTTACAGCAAGGTTCCGGCGTTTTGCAGGGTCGTGGCGGAGTCGCATCCCAGCTCCGACTCGCAGATCAAGATCGAAGTCTGGCTGCCACTGCACGGGTGGAACGGGAAGTTTCTGGGTCAGGGCAATGGTGGATTTGCGGGGTATATCGACTACATCGGGTTGTCGCATGCGGTGCGAGCGGGATATGCGAGCGCGGGTACGGACACTGGGCACACAACGCAGGATGCGTTGTGGGCGTTGGGGCATCCGGAGAAGATGGTGGATTACGGATACCGTGGGATTCACGAGATGACCGAGACAGGGGAGGCGGTCACGCAGGCATTTTATGGGAAGGCGCCGGATCATCGTTATTTTTCGAGCTGCTCGAACGGCGGCCGCGAGGCGCTGATGGAGGCGCAACGATTTCCGGAGGATTACGATGGGATCGTGGCGGGCGCTCCGGCATATAACTGGACGCATTTGGTGAGCGGCGGGCTGGCGGTTTCGCACAAGCTGTTCGGCGACCCGGCAAGCTACATTCCTGCGAGCAAGGTGCATGCGATCGCGACATCCGTGCTGGCGCAGTGCGACAAGACCCATCAGGGATTTCTTGACGATCCGCGGACCTGCCAGTTCGACCCCGGGGTGCTGCTGTGCAAGGGTGCGGAGAATGACGCATGCCTGACGGCTCCGCAAGTGACGGCGCTGAAGGGACTCTATGCCGGAGCGCAGGGTGCGGACGGAAAGCAGATTGAGCCGGGTTATCTGCCGGGTGCCGAGGAGGGACCCAATGGGTGGGGCTCCTGGGTCTTTGGTGAGAGTGCGGACAAGAGCGTTGGTGCAGGATTTGTCGACGGCTACTTCAAGAACATGGTTTATGAGAAAGCGGACCTAGATGTGAAGGCGCTGAACCTGGATGAGGCACTTAACGCAGCCACGGAGAAAACAAGCCAGGAGCTGGATGCGGTGAATCCGGATCTGGGGCCATTTCGCGCGCACGGCGGAAAGCTGATTCTTTACCACGGATGGAATGACCCCGCGATCCCGGCGGTAGGGACGGTGGACTACTACAACGAAGTGGTGGAGAAAGCCGGGGCAGAGGAGGCAAACGGATTTGTGCGGCTTTTCGTGGTGCCGGGATTGCAGCACTGCGGCGGAGGTCCGGGGCTAAACAGCTTCGGGCAGGGGTGGTCGGGGATCGACGGAAAGGGCGCTGACGCGGATCACAGCATCGTGATGGCGGTGGAGAAGTGGGTCGAAACGGGAACGGCGCCAGAGCGGGTGACTGGTGCGCATGTCGAAGAAAAGAATGACAAGTACAAGGTGACGATGACGCGGCCGCTGTGCGCATACCCGAAGGTTGCGAAGTACAAGGGAAAGGGAAAGCGGAGCGAGGCTGGGAGCTGGGAGTGCGGGGATGGGCCGAGGGACGAGGGACGAGGGACATAGGGACTGAGGGACGGGGGACGTAGAGGGCGGGGTGGAACCGGCGAGGGCGGGGTCGCGTATCCTGAGACATGGGCGCAGTGCGGCTTTCGTACCCTTCGCTAGCGAAGGGCCGGTCTGTATTCGTCACATTGTGGGTCGGTTGGTTCGCCTGATCCGTCGAAGAGACAGACGGCGTGCCTTAAGCCGGTGCTGCAGAGGGCAGAAGGCCGATTGAGAGCTTGCTCCGGATGAGCAAGCCTGCACGGGAAAACAAGATGAAGCTGATCGAGGCGTTCAAACTCGCGCTGCAGTCGCTGTGGGCCAACAAGCTCCGCTCGATTCTCACGCTGATCGGGGTGGTGATGGGCGTGGCCTCGGTGATCATGGTGATCACGCTGGTGAACGGAGCGAGCAAATACGTGAGCACGAAGCTTTCAGGCTACGGGGCCGATGTGTTCACCGTGACGCGGATGCCGAGCGTGATCTTCTCCGCCGAGGAGTACCTGAAGTACCAGAAGCGCAAGATGATGCATATCGACGACTACGACGCGGTGAAGGCCGCGTGCACCGAGTGCGGCGAAGTGGGAGCGATGCTGGACAAGTCGACGAACGTGGTCGCGAACGGGCACTCGAGCAACAACACGGATGTGCGGGGATACACCGCAACCATGCTCGCGCTGAACAACATCAACATCGAGCTGGGACGCGGCTTCACCCCGGCGGATGAGGAACACGCGACCAAGGACGTGATTGTCGGCTACGACATTGTGGATAACCTGCTGGGCCAGGGCGACCCGATCGGCAAGGAAATCCGCGTGGACGGGATTCCCTACACGATTGTGGGGGTGGCGGAGCGAGAAGGTAAAACGCTGGGTCAATCGCAGGATAACTGGGTGGCGGTTCCGATCACCACTTATCAGCAGGTGTACGGGTACAACGACTCGGTGAACATCTATGCGCGAGCGGCCGGGAATGCCCAGGTGATGGAACGAGCTGAGGACCAGGTGAGGACGCTGATGCGGACGCGGCGGCATAACGCTCCGGGAACGCCGGACGACTTTGACCTGGAGACGAACGACACATTCCTGGACATCTGGAAGCAGATCAGTTCGCTATTTACGTGGGTTGTGCTGGGGCTGGCCTCCATTGCGCTGGTGGTTGGCGGCGTGGTGATCATGAACATCATGCTGGTGAGCGTGACAGAGCGCACGCGCGAGATTGGGGTGCGCAAGGCCCTGGGTGCGAAGCAGCGGGATGTTCTGATGCAGTTTTTGATCGAGAGCGCGTCGCTGGCGCTGGTCGGCGGAGCGATCGGCGTGGCGGGCGGGATCCTGGTAGGCAAGCTGATCACGATTTTCGTGGGTTTCCCGACGGCGGTGCCGCTGTGGGCGATTTTCCTTGGGCTTTTCCTGGCGGGCGCAGTGGGCATTTTCTTCGGCGTGTATCCCGCGAGCAAGGCGGCGCGGCTTGACCCGGTGGTGGCGCTGAGAGCGGAAATGTAGAGGCGGCTATCAGCCGTCAGCCGTCAGCTTTTAGCTAAGAGCTGAGCGGAACAAGCAGTCGATGGTTCAATGAGGTATTTGAGCACGGAGAGCTAAAGGCTAAAAGCTAGAGGGTGCTTTCAGGAGCTGTTTTATGGCGCAGGGACAAACGCGGGAATCGGTAAAGATGGCCCTGGAAACGCTGCGGACCAACAAGCTGCGTTCGAGCCTCACGATCCTGGGCATCGTGATCGGTGTGACGACGGTGATCACGATTTCCTCGGTGATCAACGGGCTGAACAACCGCGTCTCGGACTGGGTGAGTTCGCTGGGGTCGAACGTGATCTGGGTGTTTCACATGCCGGTGATCGGGGTGCGGCCGACGGCGGAGATGCTGGCGCGGAAGCGGCTCACGCCGGATGACGTGTATGCCATGCGGACGTTGCCGCACGTGGTGGCGTCTGATGGCGGATACCAGCACACCGGGCAGTTCCGTGTAGGCCAGGTAAGCGTGAAGTACGGAACGAACAAGGTAGCGGGAACCATTCTGCAGGGATCGACGGCCGAAGTGGCCGACGTGACCGACATGACGCTGCTGCAAGGCAGATTATTTACCGACGATGAGGATCATCGCGCAGCGCACGTGTGCATTCTGGGTCACGATACGTGGGAGCAGCTGTTCGGGGATCAGCAGGCGATTGGCAAGGAAGTGAATGTCGAAACGGGCCTCTACACGGTGATCGGCGTGCTGGAGAAGCGCAAGCAGCCGTTCGGCGGGGGAAAAAATCCGAACGATAACATGGTGATCTTCCCGATGGGCACGTTCCACAACCTGCATCCTGAAGACAAGGACCTATGGGTAGCGGTGAAGTACGACGATCCGAAGAACAAGGAGCTGGTGCAGGAGGAGATCCGCGAGCTGCTGCGCATCCGCCGCAAGGTGCGGGTGGAAGCGCCGGATGATTTCGAGATCTTCGGGCCGGACTCGCTGTCGAAGCTGTGGAACCAGCTGACCGGCGGGCTGGTGCTGTTCATGATCGCAGTAAGCAGTGTGGGCCTGATGGTGGGCGGTGTCGGCGTGATGAACATCATGCTGGTGAGCGTGACGGAGCGGACCCGCGAAATTGGCGTGCGCAAGGCGATTGGCGCGACCAAGCGAACGCTGCTGACACAATTCACCACCGAAGCGGTGACGTTGTGCGCCGTGGGAGGGGTGATTGGCATTCTTGCGGGGACGGTGATCACCTACATCATTTATTGGCTGCCGATTGGGCTGCCGGCCACGGTGTCGACGGTCTGGGTAATTACGGGCTTTGGCGTTTCATGTGCGATCGGGCTGGTCTTTGGGATTTACCCCGCGTGGAAGGCGGCGAACCTCGATCCCATTGAGGCGCTGCGGTACGAGTGAAAAAAGCAGCTATCAGCTTTCAGCCATCGGCCATCAGCCAGTGAGCCGGTCTCCAGGGGCCAAGCAACCACTACCCGCGCTTTCCAAGATTGACATTCGAGCCGTGACGGGAGAGACTTCTTTTCCGGCTCATTCATGAGAGGATGGTTCGCAATCTCATGGGTATTGCCGGTGTCTGCGCAGGTTGTGTCTTCGGACCTGACTTGAGTGCAGGCGGCGGGCTGCGGGCGGAGCCCCGGTTCTACTTATTCGCCGGCATGGGGAACGGAAAGCGGAACGATGCAATTCATTGAGGCCATCAAGCTCGCGTTGCAGGCGTTGTGGGCGAACAAGCTGCGCAGCATCCTGACGCTGCTTGGGGTTGTGATTGGCGTGGCCTCGGTGATTATGGTGGTGACGCTGACCAACGGCGCCAAGCAGTTCGTGACCTCGAAGATCAATACGTATGGCGCGGACGTGATCACGGTGAGCAAGCAGCCGCAAACGTTCATGACCGTCGACGAGTATCTTTCCTTCCAGAAGCGGAGGAACATTTCGTACGATGACTACCGGGCGATCCTGGACGAATGCAAGTACTGCAAATCGGTGGGCGCGCAGCGCAACACGACGGGCAGCGTGGTGTACGGGAACCGGTCGAGCACAGACACCACGGTTCGAGGCGTGACGTGGACCATGCCGGAGATCGCGAACCTGAATATCGCGCTGGGGCGGTCGTTCACGGCGACTGAGGACGCGCACAGCGAGCATGTGTGCATCATTGGCACCGACGTCGTGGACAATCTGCTTGGCGCGGGCGATCCACTGGGCAAGGAAATCCGCGTCGATGGGGTTCCCTACACCGTGATCGGCGTGGCGGAATCGCAAGGGAAGATGCTGGGACAGAGCATGGACAACTGGGTGGGCATTCCGCTCAACCCGTTTCTGGAGCGCTATGGCGCGCATGACACGCTCGACATCTTCGCGGACGCGGGCGGCAACGGCGAAGTGATGGACGAAGTGATCGACCAGTTGCGCACGATCATGCGCGCGCGACGCCACCTGGCGCCGGATGCGGAGGACACCTTCACGGTCGATACGAGCTCAACATTTCAGAACATGCTGGGGAAGATCCTGAACAGCTTTGGAGCGGTCGTGGCGGCGATCGCCGGAATCTCGCTGGTCATCGGCGGCATCGTGATCATGAACATCATGCTGGTGAGCGTGACGGAGCGGACGCGGGAGATCGGGGTGCGGAAGGCGCTGGGAGCGCGGAGGCACGACATCCTGATGCAGTTCCTGATTGAGTCGGCGACGATGTCGCTGGTGGGCGGCTTGATTGGCGTGATGGCGGGGATTGGCGCGGCGAAGACGATTACCGCGATAGTGGCGTTTCCGTCCGTGGTACAGGTGTGGTCGATTTTGCTGAGTTTGTTCGTGGCGTCGGCGGTGGGGCTGTTTTTCGGGGTGTATCCGGCGCACAAGGCCGCGCAGCTCGATCCGATCGCGGCGCTGAGGGCGGAGTTGTAGCGATGCGATTGACCGACTCAAAAGAATCAGTGAAGCTGGCGCTGGAGACGCTGCGCAAGAACAAACTGCGCTCGGGGTTGACGATCCTGGGCATCTCGATCGGGATCTCGACGGTGATTCTGATTTCGTCGGCGATCAATGGGCTGAACACGAATATCGACCAGTTTGTGCGCACGCTGGGCACGAACAATTTGTGGATCTTCCGGTTTGAGCCATTCGCACGCCGTCCCACGACCGCAGAGCTGAATCGCAAGCAGCTGACGTATGACGACGGCATCGCGATGCGCGATTTGCCGCACGTGGTGGCGGTGGATCCCGAGCTGACGTATCAGAATTTTCAGCTGGGGATCGGCAATGTATCGCTGAAGCGCGGGACACGCAAGATCCAGAACACGATTCTGTATGGAACCACGGCGGAGCTGAAAGAAGTTCAGGAACTGAACATGCTGGAAGGCCGCATGTATTCGGAACCCGAGGAGGAGCACAACTCGCGGGTGGTGGTGCTGGGACACGATGCTGCCGAAGACCTGTTTCCGGGCGAGTCGCCGATCGGCAAGGACGTGGAGTGCGGCGGAGACGTGTTCACGGTGATCGGCGTGCTGGACGCGCAGCCAAAGCCGTTTGGCAGTGGGCGCAATACCGCCGACAACTCGGCGTATTTTCCGTTGGCGGTGTTCCGGTCGATGCACCCTGAGATCAAGGATTTCTGGATCACCGTGAAGTTCGACAGCCAGGCGAACAAGGAGATCGTCGTTGAGGAAATCAGGGAATTGCTGCGCGTCCGGCGCGGGGTGCGCGTGGAGCAGGACGATAATTTTGCGATCTTCGGTCCGGACTCGCTGACGCGGCTCTGGAATTCGCTGACGGGCGGGCTGTTTCTGTTCATGGTGGCGGTGTCGTCGGTGGGATTGATGGTGGGCGGCGTGGGCGTGATGAACATCATGCTGGTGAGCGTGACGGAGCGGACCCGCGAAATTGGAATTCGCAAGGCGATTGGCGCGACGAAGAAAAACATTCTGCTGCAATTCACGCTGGAAGCGGTGACGCTGTGCGCGGTGGGCGGGATGCTGGGGATCCTGGCCGGATCGCTTTTTACGGTCATTCTGCACTACGCGGTTTCGTTCCTGCACGCAGCATTGTCGACGACGTGGGTGATCATCGCGTTCTGCGTGTCGTGCGCGATCGGACTGGTGTTCGGCATTTATCCGGCATGGAAGGCCGCGTCGCTGGACCCGATCGAGGCGCTGCGCTACGAGTAAAAACAAGTCGTCCATGGACAGTTGTCAGTGGTCGGGCATCAGCTGTCAGCTTGTTCGGCGGCGCGTCGCAGTAGCCGAGGCATTTGTCTCGTTCTTGAACGCCGGGCATTCCACTCCATGTCGAATCTTCCTCTCAAATGCCAGGAGCGGCTGAAGGCTGTAATCTGGCAACTGTGAGTCTGCACGCTCTGGCCCTTGCCGTGGAAGTGGCGACCACGGCGATGGCCGTGACCGGGATGGTCTACTTTGCAGCGGCGCTGATCGCGGCTCGGCTTTTTGTTGCTGAACGGAAACAGAAGCTGCCGGCGTTCGCGCCCGGCGTGAGCATCCTGAAATCGCTAAAGGGCGTCGACCCGGGCATGCTGGATGCGTTTCGCAGCCACTGCCGGCAGAATTACGGGGGCGAATTCGAACTGCTCTTTGGCGTGTCATCGCTTGACGATCCAGCGGCGGGACTGGTGAGGCAGTTGCAGGGCGAGTTTCCGGAGCGTGCGATTCAGCTGCTGGAATGTCCCGCGCGGCTGGGAACCAACGGAAAAGTGAGCGTCCTGGCACAGGTCGTGCCGCATGCGCGATATGAGTTTCTGCTGGTGAATGACTCGGACATCACCGTGAGCGGGCGTTACCTGGAGCGCGTGATGGCGTGCTTTGCGCGGGCTGGCCAGGCGCAGCCAGTGGGATTGGTGACGACGCTCTACCGGGGACGCGCGCAGCGCACGCTGGCTTCGCGCATGGAGGCGCTGGGCATTGCGACAGACTTTCAGGCGGGCGTGCTGCTGTCGAAATGGATCGAAGGCGGGCTCAAGTACGGCCTGGGTTCGACCCTTGCGGTGCGACGCGAGGCGCTGGAGCGGATCGGCGGATTTGCCTCGCTCGTGGATGATCTTGCGGACGATTACGAATTGGGAGCGCGCGTGGCCGCGGCCGGATATCGGGTAGAGCTCGCGCCCGAAGTCGTGGAGACGGCGGTTCCGGCATATGGATGGCGCGGATTTGCAGACCATCAGCTGCGCTGGCTCCGAACGGTGCGCGATGCCCGGCCGTGGGGTTATGCGGGCCTGATCTTCACGCATGGGCTGGGGTGGGCCGCGTTGAACGTTATTGCAAGCGGACTGAGCCTCGTGAGTTTCTGGCTGCTCGCGTTGAGTTTTTTTTTGCGGCTCACGCTGGCCATGACGGTCGGCGCCGAGGTGTTGGGCGACCGGCAGGTGCTGGCGCTGCTGTGGCTGTTGCCGGTGCGCGATGCGATCGCGATGGGTTTGTGGCTGGCGGGATTTGCAGGCGACACGATTGTGTGGCGCGGAGAGCGGTTCCGCGTGAGGGGCGGAAAGCTGGTGGCCAAGGGATGAGAAGACAAGGACCAGGGACTAAGGGAATAGGGACCAAGGGACCAGGGACGAAGGGAATTTGGAAGGCTTGGATTCCGCGGGCTATGCGAATCACGGCTCCCTGACCTTGATGACGAGGGCGCTATAGGTGGAGTTGTCGGGAATGATGAGCTGGTGCGGAATGCCGGCATTGACCGTGATGACGTCGCCGGCGGAGATAGTCTGCGATTTTCCATCGCGAATGCCGGAGCCTTTTGATTCGCCGTCGGGGCCGGTCGTGGGATTCAGGAGAGAGCCTCCGGTCATCAGGGTCGCACTTCCCTGCTCGACAATCATGACATCGTCGAAGTGGGCATGAATCTCTGCTCCACCGGTCTTCGTGCGAACCGAGAGTTGCAGCTTGTGGCTACCGTAGTCAGCGAGCGTGGCGCCGCTTCCGCCCGAAGGCGCGGCCTGCGAAGCCAGCGACTGAATCTGCGCCTGAATCTGCGATGAGGAAAATACCTCGGATTTGCGTGCCGTCTGGGCCAGAAGCGGAATCAGGAACAGAACCACTGCAGTAATGAGAACAACTCGTTTCATGGCGTATCTCCTTAGAGCATGGTTTCGATGGGAACGGGATCCATGTCGGCGTAGTCCTGGTTTTCGCCGCCCATGCCCCAGCAGAATTTGTAGGCCTGCGTGCCCGCACCGGCGTGAATCGACCATCCTGGAGAAAGCGCAACCTCACGGTTGCGGATGATGAGGTGGCGGGTTTCCTGCGGGGGCCCGATGAGATGCATGACCCGGGCAGTGTCGGGAACATCGAAGTACAGATAGATCTCGGAACGACGCATGTGGGTATGGGCGGGCATCGTGTTCCAGACGCTGCCGCTGTGAAGATGGGTCACGCCCATCACGAGCTGGCAGCTCTTCGCGCCACCGGCGTGGATGTATTTATAGACGGTGCGGCGGTTGGCTGTCTCGGCGGATCCGATGTCGGCGGGCTGGGCCTCAGCTTTGCGGACGAGCGCCACGGGATGGCTGGCATGCGCCGGATAGCTGAGAAGGTAGAAGGCAGACGGATTGCCGGCTGACTGGGACTCGAAGACGACCTCAGGATTGCCGCGGCCGATGTAGAGCATATCGAGATTGCCGAGCGAATAGGAATTGCCGCCGACGTGGATGGTTCCGGCGCCGCCGATGTTGAGTGCACCCAACTCGCGCCGTTCGGTGAAGCAGGTCGCGCGAAGTTCAGGGCTGGTGGGCAGCGGGATTGCGCCGGCGAGCGGGGAGGCCATGCCCACGACGGCGCGATCGAGATCGAGATAGCGAAATTCGATAGCTCCGGGCTGATGAAGATCGGCGAGCAAGAACGATTCGCGCAGTTCCTGAGTGGTCATGCGCGGGTAGCGAACCGGGTCGGGCATTAAGAAGGTTTTCATTGCGATGTGGTCTTCTTTCCTGGGCCGCGCCGGGCGGGAACATGGTCGAGCAGCCAGCGTACCAGTTCCTGCCCGCCTGCGAAGTTATCGAATTGGCTGTAAATGTGCGGATTGTTACGGCCGTCGGTGTACTCGTTATAGAGCCAGGGATCGACGGCAGCGAAGACGGTGCCGCGTCCGTATTTGGCGGTTGCCATGACGACATCGCCGCGATCGCGGAGAAGCGCCATGGCGGCACCGGCCAATGAGATCGCGCAGGTGTCTTTCATATAGAGCGTGTGCGGATGGTGGAAGATGGGTCCGGATGCGGGGACCGGAATGCGGCCGTCCTCGACTTGCTCTCCGATGATGTGGTGGTGCAGCACGTTGTCGAAGTGGATGCCGAAGCGCTCGGCGAGGAGATTGAGATGCTCGATGTCGGCGTTGGGAGGATCATTTTCCATGAGGATGAGGACGCCGCCGCCGTGCACCCAGGCCGCGATTTGATCGGCATCGTGCGTGGTCATGTAATGCGGATGCGGATTCTTGACGGGAATGTCGGGCGAAACGATGAGGTAGAGTTGGGCGGCGGAGAGGTTGGAGAGGGTGGGCGCGGAATCGAGTGTGCCAGTGCCGACTCCGTAGCTGCGAAACATGTGGCCGAGGAGCGAGTAGCCGCTGTCGCTGAAGTCGGACCACTTGTAATGAAAGGATTCTGTCTGGCCGGCGGCGTTACGGCGTGTCTGGCTGTTGAACCAGGCATCGACGAGAATGGTTTGGCCGCGGTGGGATGCGTTGATGGATGCGAGGTCGGCCTCGGTGGCAGCGAGCAGCAGGGATGCGGGTTCGAGCAGATTCTGGCCGGCCGAAGCGGCGATCGGTTGCCAGGCGCGCAGGGCGGAGGCATCGTAAGAGTCGGGCAGATAGCCGAGGCGCACACCTCTGAGAAAGGCGTAGATCGTGAGACAGGTTGCGGAGAGCGGAGGTTGTTGTCGCGGAATGGGCGCGGCGGAGAGAGCCGCTGCGAGATGGCGGAATATTTTCAGCAGTCGAGCGCGGCCGGGATCGGCGGCTGGGTAGTAAGGCAATGAGTCGACGAGGGCTATGGCCTGGCGAGCGAGGTTTTCAGGCGAGGCGTTGAGATTGCGGTTCTGAGCCTCGAACGTATGGGTGAGGGCGACGAAATCGGCTGGCTGGTGAAAAACGGCAGCATATTCGGCGAGGAAGGGCTGAGCCTGGCAGGCGGAGGGGGGAGTTGCACCGGAGGCGCGGGATGGAGTTTGAGGCACGAGGCCGCAGACTGGGCTGAGCTGACGGCGGAGAGTCTCGGCAGCCTTGAAGTATTTGGGATCGAGGGTGACGCGGTAGAGGAGAAGCAGCTGGCGGCCGAAGAGGCCTGCGGCAAGCGAATCCGTTGCCGGCGGGACGCCACCGTCGAGCACGGCGTCGACGGTGCGCTTGAGATAGCGGAAATCGTCGCCGTTGGCTGAAGCGTACCACGCGGCACCTAGGCCTTCGAGGCGGAGTCCGGTATCGGCGGTCCAGGTTGCGGATACGGGCTGGTGGGTGGCTGCATCGGCAATTTGGTCGGTGGATTGCGCAAGGCAGAGGGGCGTGCAGGCCACGAAGAGAAGCGCGGCGCGAGGAAGGTTGGCGGCGCGGCAGCGAGCGAGCTGTGTTGGAGATGGACGCATCTGCGAAGATGAAGACCTTCGCGTCCTACTTTAATTGGTTGGGCGGATGGGGGATTTGATCGCGATAAAGGGAATTGTGCAGAAAGGGGTGGGCCGGGCCAAGGTAATCGCATTCGCCGCGAGAGCGATTGAGGAGGAACATCCCTCGGCGGCTCAAGCCGTTGTCTGACTGGTTCGATTTGCGGCACGGATCGATCCGTGGCCTTTCAAAGTGTGGCCACAGGCTTTCCAACTTCCTACCCCGCCCAGCAAGCCAGGACGCGGCACACCGCTTCATGAGGACTGAGAATTCATGGTATATCCGAGGGCGGATTGCATTAGCCTGTTGCGAGGAGAGGCGCCTTGAGCGATCCGCAATCGAATTCTACGACTCAGCAGACGTCAAACGGCGCCGCGCTTTTGCTGAGCGGCCTGCGCAAAGTGTTTGGCGATGTGGTGGCCGTGGACGGCATCGACCTGGAAGTGCGCAGGGGCGAGTGCTTCGGCCTGCTGGGTCCGAATGGCGCGGGCAAGACAACGACCATTGAGATTTGCGAGGGGCTCACTCCGGCGGATGCGGGATCGGTGAGGCTACTGGGGCTGGAGTGGCGAAGCGCGGAAAAGGAACTGCGGCAGCGGATCGGGGTGCAGCTGCAAGAGACGCAGTTTCCCGACAAGCTGACGGTCGAGGAGCTGCTGCGCCTGTTCCGCAGCTTTTACCGGCACGGGATGACGGTGGCGCAGGCCGTCGCGATGGCGCAGCTCGAAGAGAAGCAGACGGCGCGAGTGGGAACGCTATCGGGGGGGCAGAAACAGCGGCTGGCGATGGCGTGCGCGCTGGTAGGCGACCCGGAGTTGCTGTTTCTCGATGAGCCGACGACGGGGCTCGATCCGCAGGCGAGGCGGCATTTGTGGGAACTTGTGGACCGATTGCGAAGCGCGGGACGCACGATCATCCTGACGACGCACTACATGGACGAGGCGGAGCGGCTCTGCGATCGCGTGGCGATCATGGACCACGGCAAGATCATTGCGCTGGGAACGCCGCAACAACTGATCGCATCGCTGGGCGGGGATCACATTGTGGAGTTTGCGGTGGCGGCGAAGAATGCGAATGGGGATGGCGTGAATCCAGCGGAGCTGACGGCGATGCAGGGAGTCCGTTCGCACAGGGTTGACGCCGGGCTGCACCAGCTGTCGGTGGACGAACTGCATACCACCGTACCGCGGATTTTCTCTGCGCTGGAGGGGATGGGGCTGGAGCCGAGCGAGTTCCGAACGCATTCGGCAACCCTCGAGGATGTGTTTGTGGGGCTGACGGGAAGGAATCTGCGCGATGAGTAACTTGAAAGAGAGTTCGCTGTACCAGCTGACGGCGTCGCGGTTCCGGCTTTTTTTGCGCGAGCCGGAAGCGCTGTTCTGGGTTTTTATCTTTCCGATTCTGCTGGCGATCGGATTGGGAATCGCGTTTCGGAACCGGCCCGCGGACGTGCTGCAGGTGGGCGCGACCACGGCGCAGTTGACGCAAGCGCTGAACGGTCAGAAAGGCCTGACCGCGGCCACGATGGACGAGGCCGGCGGAACGCATGCGCTGGCGACGGGAAACATTGTGCTGCTGGCGATTCAGCAGGCGGGCAGTGTTGCGTACAAATACGACGATACGAATCCGGATGGACGATCGGCAAGATTGCTGGCTGACATCGCAATCCAACGCGCGGCGGGACAGAAGCCTTCGACAGCGACGGCAAACGAGCTGATTCACGAGACGGGCGCGCGTTACATCGACTTCGTGGTGCCGGGACTGCTGGGCATGAACCTGATGGGTTCGGCGATCTGGGGCCTGGGATTTTCGATTGTGGAGGCGCGGCAGAAAAAGCTGCTGAAGCGGTATGTGGCTTCACCGATGCCGAGGTGGCAATATCTGGCGTCGTTCCTGCTTTCGAGGCTGATACTTCTGGTGATCGAAGTAGGAGTATTTCTGAGTTTCGCGAAGATTGCGTTTGGCGTTCCGTTTCGTGGACCGCTCTGGGAACTGGGAGCGCTGTGCGTGCTGACGTCGCTCTCATTTTCGGCGCTGGGCCTGCTGATCGCATCCAGGGCGAAGACGATGGAGGCGGCATCGGGATTGATGAACCTGGTCATGCTTCCGATGTGGATCCTGTCGGGGGTGTTCTTTTCGGCGTCTCGTTTTCCGGCAGTCATCCAGCCGTTCGTGAAAGCGCTGCCGCTGACAGCGGCGATCGATGCATTGCGCGGCAACATGCTGCAAGGGACGCATCTGCCGCAGATGGTTTCGCCGATCGCGATTTTGTGCGCATGGCTGGTGCTTCCGTTCATGGTTTCGCTGCGCATCTTCCGCTGGAGATGAGGACGCCGATCCAGGCGGCGATTGACGAGGCGGGAGCCCGGCAACGCGCTGTTTATCCCCGGGCGCCATGGCGTTTTTGCGGCGGCCAGTGACGCACGGCGAGCCAATGGGGATTTACCAGCTCTTGTTGATCAATGTGTCAAAGCCGAAGCCTCCGTTGGGATCGTGCGTAGCACTGACTGAGACGCGCGGCGAAAGCTTGTATTGACCCTGGATGGTCTGGCTCTGCGTGGACGCCACGTTACTGGAGAACGTGATGAAGAGATTGCCGGTGACGCGCTGGCGAATGGTGATTACGGCGCCGGCCGGTCCCTGAGCAGAGTTCTGGGCGAGCACCGGACTGATGGAAAGCTGCGAAATTCCGGCGGCCTTCGAGAGGCGGCTGGTGACCTGGCTTGAGACCTGCGAGGCGACAACGGACTCTGCCATCTGATTTGTTGGCGTTGGATTGGCGGCGCTGGCTTCGGTGGTTTGGCCGAATGCGAGCAGATTCACGATGTCGGCGGTGGGCAGGGATGGATCGGACGAGTACTCGGTGCGCAGCTGATCGGTGGGTCCCTGGAATGTCATTTTGATCTTGTATTGCTGGATTTCGGTGCTGGCGCTGAGATTGATGACGGGCTCAGTCTCAGATGGGTTGACGAATTGAATGGTGCCGCCGTCGAGGACGAAGCGGTCGCCATGGAGGATGATGTCGCCGCCGGAAATGTCGGCGCGGCCGAGGATGACGGGTTGGGCGGCAGTGCCCCTGACCTGGAGGTTGGCGGAACCGCCGACGCTCAGCGTCTTGCTCATGAGATTGAGATTGCTGGTGGAATGGACGGCGATGTTGAGCGCCAGATTTTGCGCGAATCCCTGACTGGGGGGAGCCGCGGCCCCGCCTGAGACCTGGTTGATGACCGACGTGAGGTCGAATGCGGGCGTGAGCGAGATATTGGCAAGCCCGACCGTGCCGCCGAGCATCGATTTGTCTGTTGTACCCACCAGCCTGAGATTCGCGTCGAAGCTTTCGCGCACGCCGTCGGGATAGAGGACACGCAGTCCTTTCGCGGCCACGCCAAGATCGAACTGAACGTTGGGGCGATAGGCGATGCCGCCCTCGGCGGTGACTGTGCCTCCGTTGATGGTGCCCTGGAATTGATCGACATTGATGCGATTGGTGGTCAGGGTGAGCACGCCGTTGGCGTGTTGCAGGTTGACTGGCGATACGCTGGATGCGAAGTTGGCATCGACGATGCGGATGTCGCCGCCGAGATTTGCGCCTGCGACCGCGCCGCTCGAATTGATGTTGAGGCGAATTTCACCGGAGCTGCGAAGGTCAGGAGCGAAGAGCTGAGCGAGTTGAAGGTTGACGGTGCCGCGAGCCTGCAGAGACATGGGCGCTGATGAAGAAATGGGGATTGCGCCCTGAAACTGCAGATCGGTGTCGGTGCCGCTGATTTTTGCAGGCTGGAGGTGCAGGATGCCCACGGTGAAGTCGGCCTGCACGGGAGATGCGGCGGCGAGCTGGACCTTGTTCTGGTAGGCCACTTTCAGTGTAGGAATCTTGATGTGGGCTTCGAGACGCGCGGGAGTCTTGAGCGGGCCCTGCAGGGTGGCATGAACTTCCGTTTCGCCGGTCACGTCGGGCGCCTGATCGGGGGCATACACAGCGACCAGGGACTGCAACGGAATCGCCTGCGTATCGAGGGATGCCTGGGTGAGGTAATCGCCGGAGAGGTTGACTCGGCCCCGGGCACGAATGGCGGCATTGTCGACTGCGGAGGAAAGCGTGGCGTCTGCCAGATGATTTGCGATGTTTACGCGAAGATCGAGGGCGGAGAGAGTGTGGTCCTGGACTTTGAGTGATGCGGACTGAACCGCCGCGGAAAGCTGCGGATTGTCAAAGGCGCCCCGTCCTGTGGCGTGGAGCGCGATGACGCCGCTGACGTCGACGTTTTGCGCTTTGAGTGCTTCGAGCCGGTCGAGATGAATGGTCTTTGAATCGAGCTGTGCGGTATAGGTACGCTGCCGGGGCTGGACGGTGACATTGCCGTCGAGATTGCCGGCGTCGGTGCGGATGGAGAGCAGAGCGCGGGCGGTGTCTCCGTTGCCCGAGAAGGTGATGGTGGCAGCCTGCAGCGGCTGGTTGTAGGCCTTGGCGGAAACGAGCTGGATGTTTCCGTTGCCTTGGGGTTGCTGCACGCTGCCATGCAACCGGATGGTTGCATTCAAGTTTCCGGTGATGGGGACGGATTGGCCGGAAAGCTTCGCTAATTCAGCGAGGCTCAATCGGTTTGCTGCGAGATCGGCGTTGATGGGGCTTGTATTGCTGAACGCCCACTTGTTCAGGCTGACGCTGGCATTCAAATGCAATTGACCCTGGGATGCGGGCTCCAGGTCGGCATTGCGCAGACGAAGTTGAGAGGGATCGAGGTCGATGCCGGTGCGGAAGGTTTTCCACTCGATGCCGTTCACAGCGAAATTGGAAGTGGTCAGCTGGCCAGACAAGTGCGGCGCGGCGGTCGAGCCCTGAACCGTTCCATCGAATGTGGCTTGGCCTTGAAGCTGAAGGGGTTGGGGTTGAGTCCCGGGCGCGGGGGTGCGGAATGCGTCGATCAGGGTGGAGATTTGGCGAAGATCATCGGCCTGAAGGTGAAGAACGAGGCTGGAGTGACGGCTCACGGCGCCGTTCATGGTGAGGTTCGTCTGGGAACTGCGGAGATAGCTGTGATCGAGCTGAAGCTGCTGCGTGTTACCGGTGTAGGTCGCGTGGATGGCGCTATCGACGGGAAAAGACGAGGGCTCGGAGCCGGAAGATGCGGCGACCGGGACGGCGCGGCCTGTCGGCCGAGTTGGCTGCAGCCGGCCAGTTACAGTGGCGTCGGAATGCGCGACGAGATCGTGCAGGTTTGCGCCCCAGGAGGCTTTCGTGTTTGCATTGAGAACGCCGGCAACACGAGCGGAAGCAAGCTGCGCCGCTTTTCCGAGCGCGAGTTGCACCTGAGCGAGAGAAATATTATGCAACTCCGCAGTTGCATCTGAGTGCGAGCGGGCGGGGCCAGCAAGGTTCGCCAAATTTGCATTGGCGATGACTTGACCGCCCAGAAGAGCCGCCTTCAGGTCGTGGACGAAGGCTGAGCCGTTCGCAAGAGAGTAGTTCGCGGAAAGATTGTTGACGGGTGCGCGAAACGAAGGCATGTCTACGTTGAGCCGGTTGCTGGCGAGACTGCCGCTCAATGAGAGATCCTGCAGGAACGAATGGCCGGAGACGCCGTGATATTGCAAGAGGCCGGCAGTGTGCACGGAGCCGGACGGGACGGAAGCAAGGCGCAGCAGGTCGCGAGCCTCGGATCCATCGACAATGAAATCGTAGTTGGCGCGGATGGAGGGATTGGTGTAATCCGCAAGCGTTCCAGACAGCAGGGCTGCGGATTTGGCGGTAGAGAGCTTCAGGTGGTGTAGCGTGAAGAGCTCGCGGGCGGCGGTGAAGTCCGCTTCGACATTATGGAGAATAGGGCGGTATGAACCGTACTGGAACCGGCCATCCTGATAGTCGACGTGACCTGTATAGGTCGTGAGCAAAGGATGGAATGCGGCGGTGAAGTTGAGGTTGTGCAGATCGGCTGCGAGTGCGCTGGGACGGTTGTTGTAGTAGACGATTCCGGAGTTCACTTGAGCATGGCGGATGCCAAGGGTGAAGACATCGGAATTGCTGTTGCCGCTGCTGTGGAACGTGGGAAGATTCGAACGCCCGTCGGACCCGATGAAGATCTGGGCGACCGGCTGATCGACGCGAATGCTTCGGAAATACCAATCGCCGCGCCAGAGCGAGACGATGCGGACGCTGGCCGAGCAGTGCTGGACCTGGAGCAGCGGCGGAGTGGCGTACGGAGCGGCTCCAGCAACTGTGACGCCATAGAGATCGACGCCGAGCGTGGAGAGATGCAGGGTGAAGTTCTGGAGACGCACGGGAACGCCCAGCTTTTCAGACGCTTCCTGCTGCGCCTTGTTGATGAGATAGCGATGGACGCCGTCGGTATTCACCGAGGCGACGATCGCCGCGATGAGCACGAGGAGTGAGATGAAAAGGATGCCGGCCGTCCACGCGGTGTAGCGGAATATGCGGCGCACTTTGGCGGGATCTTTGTAGGCGGAGGGGTTGAACGGATTGCGGGAAAAAAAATTGCTGTGCATGGCGGTACCTCAGAATGCCTGGCCGATGCTGATGAAGTATTGGGTTGCGGTGATTCCGGGAATCGGATTCAGGTTGCGTCCGATGTCGACCCGTATGGGGCCGACGGGAGTGGAGTAGCGCAAGCCGATGCCCGCGTTATTCGAGTACAGCGAAGTGAAATCGTGGAAGCCGACAATGGGAAACACATTGCCGCCATCGTAGAAAGGCACGATGCTAAGGCCCTTCTTGATGGGAAGTGGAATGCGCGCCTCTGCGTTCAAGATGAGAAGTTCGTTGCCGCCGGCGGGCACCTGAATGAATGTGCAATTGGAACTGGAGCCGCTGCTGCACACCTGCACCTGTCGCTGCGGCCCGGCGCCGTCGAGCGGGAAGCCACGCAGGGTGTTGCCGCCACCAGTAAAGAAGGACTCGCTGAGCGGGACGCGGCTGTTCAAGAGCGGTTGAGCAAGGCCGATGCGTAGGCTGTTGGCCCAGACGATGTGATGGAACTTTTCTTTGAAGAATGCGGCCTGCCCGGTGAGCTTGGTGAAGTCGACGCTGGAGCCGAGCTTGCCGGTGTTGAAGTCGAGCTCAAGCGAATCGAGCATGCCTTTGTGTTCGTCGAGCGGATTGTCGCGCGTGTCGCGGGTGAAGTTGGCGGCAAGCGTTGAGAGGCGCACGTGCTGGTCGGCAGTGGGAACGAGCGCAGGGATGAGGACGCGGCTTATGTTGGTGTCGCTGTAGCTGTAGCGGAAGAACACGGTATTTTGCCTGGCGCGATCGACGGGGCGCTGCACCTGGAAGCTGCCGATTGCAATCTCAGAGGAGAAGATCGGATTGGTTTCGTCCTTCTCCACGGAAGCCGAAGTAGTGGCCTTCCAGGGGGACCAGCGAAACGTGGGATCGATGTAATAGACAGCACCCTTCTGGTCGAGGCGTCCGGCGAATGCAGTGAACGAGAGAGATTCACCTTTCCCACGCAGGTTGTTGAGGGTGTACTGCGCGGTGCCGCGCGGTCCATAAAAGGTCTGCTGGCTGGCAGTGAAATTGGAAGGCAGGCCGATGGGAGGCAGGTTGGGAAGGGCCACGGTTCCGCTGGGAATGTTGCCGCCGCGATTGATGACTTCGAATCCGAAGCCGTAGGTGAACTCGTGCCGCTTGGCTTCGTGAACTTTGACGAGCACATCTTCGCGGGTTTGGGTGGTGATGGGGCGCCGCGGATCGACCTCAGCCCAATCAAACACTCCGGTGTGCTCATAAAGGTTGGAGCCGGCCGTGAGCAAATGCGTTTCGGTGAGTGGTTGATTGGGCTTGATGTCGGCCACATCGCGGTCGATCAGGCGAGGGCGTGTGTGCTCGCGGCCCAGGGTGAGGACAGTGCCGGCCGAGACGCGCGGACCCTCGTCGATGTGGTAGACCACGTTGATGCGGTGTGGCTCTTTCTTCGAAACGGATGTTGCTGTTTCGCGGAAACTGGAGGTGAGATAACCCGCCTCCAGATAGTGGGCGACGATGTTGGCGCGATCGGCCGCCACGCGCCCCTGAGAATAAGGCTGTCCGACCGCCAGCTTGAGACCGCCGGGCGCGAATTGAGCCTCGGAGAAGGTGTTCGCGCCTTCGATGGAAAGCGCATTCACAATGTCGCGTGGGCCTTCGACGATGCGGAATGCAACCTGCACGTTTCCATCCTTATGGGTGACGGTGGGCGTGATGCGAGCGTCGCTGAATCCCTCGGAGTTGTAGACGGAGGTGAGATTCTTCACGCTCGTCTGCACGAGCTTGTCGCTGAACGCGCCAGGCGAAAGAAGGTGCTTGGTTTCCACGGCGAGCTGGGGAGTGAGCTCCGAGGACGGCAGCTGCCTGTTGCCGGCGATGGAAACGGATGTGACCTTGTGTTTCTTGCCCCGGGTGATGCGATACGTGACGGTGTCACCGGCCGGGCTGGTCTGAAGATTCGAATCGACTTGCACGTCGAAGTAGCCCTTTTTCTGGAAAAAGGAAGTGAGGCCTTGTTTTCCCTCGAGGACCGATTCCGAGTCGACGCCGATGCCCTGGTACATGGGCAGCAGCGCTTTGCGGGTCCAGGGCCAGATGTGTGCGCCGCTGATGTTCACATGTGTCCTGGCGCCTGCATCGATGGTGAATTGAATATCGGCGCGATTCGTATCGGCGTGATAGGAGGCGGCAGTGAGTTGGACCTGGGCGCTCAGATAACCCTGGCCGGCAAGCGTGGTTTGCAGATTGTGCGAGGCCTTGGTCAACGTGCTGTGATGGTAGGTTTTGCCGGGGCGAATGGCGGAGCCGCGGAGGCGCGCCATCAGCGAGATGAGTTTGCGGTGCAGGAGGGCTTCGTCGGAGGGCGAAGCGCCGACAATCTGGGTTGAGCCGAAACGCGCTCTGCGGCCGAGCGTGACGTGAAACTGCACGTTGGCGACGTCGTGCTGACGATCGACACTGACCTCGGGACTTTCTTCCACCTGAAAATAGCCTTCCTGACGGAAAAAGGCGATGAGCTTATCCTGCGCACGCTCCACCTCCTGCTCGCTGAAGGCCCGCTGTACTGGAAGATCGGCGACTTGAATGAGCTGTGAGTAAGGAAAGCGCTCGGCGCCGGGAAACTGAAAAATGCCAAAGTAGATGGCGGGCTCGAGGACGAAGCGAACGGCGATCCCCTTGGCTTCAGGTTCGACGTCGATGCGCACCGCCTCAAGGCTTCCGGCTGTTTTTAATGCGGCCGCGGTTTCGTTGACCTTTTCATGCGAAAATGGCTGGCCCTCCTTTTGAACGAAGAGGGATTGCAGTTGCATTGCATTTGCCTGAAGAGTTCCGACCGCCCGGACAGAGGAAACATTCTGGCCATCGTAAGCAGACAGCATCTGTTCGGTGGCAGGCAAAGTTTCCGGTACCTGGGTTGAAACCGAACGGGGCGTTTGTGCGGGGGCGCGCGATGCAGCGAGCACGGCAAAGATCAGGACGCCTAGCCACTGCGTCGCCGGGCGAAACCGCTGCAACCGGCTCAAATAACCCACACTCACTGCGTGGTGAGATGCCCTCGAAGGGGGATTGGTTTGATTGTTGCGGCAGTAGGGTCCGCGGGTGCGGGGAAGCCGCAGAGCGATCCTCAAAACAATCCCATACCGCAAGAAATGCATCGATTAGGTCGACAGACCGATCGCCCGGCGAATGGGAGATGTGAACATGGGGCAGGATCGTCAGGACGACCTGCGCGTACGGGGATTTGAGCGGCGCATCTGGTCGATCGTTGCGCATTCGCCGCTGGAATCGCTGTGGAATCTTAAAGGAATTCCGATGCGGGTGGTGGCGATCCGGACATGGGAATCCATCAACTCCGATCGCATCTTCGGGCATGCCGCGGAACTGGCTTTCTACTTTTTGTTTGCGCTGTTTCCGACCCTGTTCTGCGCGGGGTCGGCATTCGGGATGGTGGCGAGATCAGCCCATCACGACTACGACCAGATGCTGAATTACCTTTCCTTCGTGATCCCGGGGCAAGCATTGGCAGCTGTGCTGAATACATTCAATGCAACCGCTGCGGCGGCCACTTCAAGCAAGGTGACATTCGGAACCATTGCGACACTGTGGTCGGCGTCGGTGGGTATCTCGGCGATCCAGGACACGATGAACGCGGTATACAAGATCAACGACCGGCGCTCATACATCGTGGCGAGAATGCATGCGATCGGGTTGACAATTCTCTTGTCGGGAATCCTGACGCTGGGCCTGGCCTCGATGCTTGGCGGCGATCTGGGGGCCGCTGCCGCCTTCACTGATGTGCGCAACCATGCGCTGGCGGGCGTTCTTGCGGTGGGGGTGAGAGTGGCGGCCTGGACCATTGCGACCTCGCTGCTGGCACTTGCGTTCGCCGTGATCTACTACTGGGCGCCGGATTTGCGCAAGCGCCGATGGCACTGGTTCACACCGGGCGGTGCTGTGGGCATTTCGGGATGGCTCATTGCGTCGGTGGGATTCCGTATCTATCTGCACTTCTTCAACAATTTTTCGTATGTGTACGGATCGCTGGGCGCGGTGATCATTTTACTGACGTGGTTTTATATCAGCGGGCTGATGCTGCTGGTGGGAGCGGAGATCAACAGCGAGATCGAGGCAGCCGCGGCGAAACAACGCTACGAAGCGATGGCCCGGCCACACAATCAGGATTAGGAAAGATTCAAAGGCGCATTTGCTTTTCGTGATCGAGGAGCCAGCGCTTGCGTTCCATTCCGCCACCATAGCCGGTCAGAGAGCCGTTGGCGCCGATGACGCGGTGACAGGGAACGACCACCGCGATGGGATTTGCGCCGTTGGCGAGTCCGACGGCGCGGACGGCGGCCGGATGCCCGATGCGCTCGGCGAGTTTTCCGTAGGACGTGGTGGTACCGCATGGAATCTGCCGGAGGGCGTGCCAGACTTCGAGCTGAAAGGAAGTGCCGGCGGCACGAACGGGGATCGCGTCAATGGCGGAGACGTCGCCGGCGAAGTAGCGCCTGAGCAGATCGGACAGGCCGTATGGATTTTGCATGGGCTCGAGGGAGAACCCGCGTTCACCGTATTGACGGCGCAGCGCGCGGCGCACGTCTTCCTCTTGTTCCGCAAAATAGGCGAGCCGCAAATTGCCGCCGCCGTCGGCCACAAGCATCATGTCGCCGATGGGGGTCAAGATGCGGTCCATTCCTAACGCAAGGACAGGCATGCCGTTTCTGTGGATGCGGCGGGTGGAACAGAAGATTCAGATGGAGCGAGAACGCGGCAGGATGAATGACTCGCGGGAAGCCTTCGTTCTTACGAAGAGAGTGCGGCAGGCTCAACTTCGAAGGCCGTTTGCACGTCTGACGGAATAAGCAAGACAAGATCGTTGGCAATTGCTGCGGAGTGCTTGTCTGTTCCGATTCGCGCTTTGGGGGCTGGTTTTCGCAGTGGCGTTGGCAGGGATTGTGGGTTGTGCGGCGGTTCGCGTCGACGCGGGCTCCGCGCAAGAAACCACGGACCCCGACGCGGTCTGTGCGCCTTGCCATCAGGCGATTTTCGATCGATACCGATCAACACCGATGGCGAATGCAAGCGGCGTGGCAAGCCAGGGATTCATTCCCGCGGATTTTGTGCAGGACACCTCGGGCGTTCATTACCGAATCGAGGAAGAAGCCGGGAGGGTGTGGCTCAGCTATGAGCGCGTTCCAGCGACGGCCGATCGCGAGCTAAGCGGGCGGCAGGAGCTGCGGTACTTTATCGGCTCTGGCAATCGGGGGCGCACCTTTCTCTTCGAACAGGAAGGGTATTGGTTTGAAGCGCCCATCAACTGGTATGCCAAGAAGAAAACGTGGGACATGGCGCCGCATTTCCTGGACGCGAAGGAGATGCCATTGACCCTGCCCGTCGATCCAGGCTGCCTACACTGCCACACCTCGGGCGCGCAACGTTCACTGGCGGATGCGCGGAATCACTATGCCGGCGAGCCGTTTGAGAATGGCGGCATCACGTGTGTTGCCTGCCATGGAGAAGCGAGCGCGCACGTGGCTTCGGGCGGAAAAGTGCGCATGATGCAGATCGACAAGCTCGAGCCCCTGAAGAGGGATTCGGTGTGCCTGAATTGTCATCTCGAGGGGCAGGCGGCTGTGGTCCGGGAGGGAAAGAGGCTTGAGGATTTCAAGCCGGGCGAGGATTTGTTCGATTATGCGCTGTTCTTTGTGTACCGGGCCGGCAACGAATCGGAAGGGCGCGCGGTGAGCCAGTGGGAGGCACTGCTGAAGAGCGAATGCAAAAAGCGGGCCGGCGACAGGATGACGTGCACGACATGCCACGATCCTCACGGATCTCCGCCGCCGGCAGAACGAGTGGAGTATTACAGGCAGCGCTGCCTGACCTGCCACGACCAGCCTGCCTTTGCGAAAGAACATCATCCCGAGGACCGGGACTGCACAGGATGTCATATGGCCCGCCCGTCTTCGAATGACATCGCGCATGAACAGATCACGGATCATTGGATCAGGCGGTCGGTGAATCAGCAGCGGCCGCCGCTCGTGACACGCGGAGAGCTTGTGGCGGTGGGCGGAATGGCAGCAGATGACAGGGACCTTGGTCTTGCCTATACACAGATGGCCGCCCGGGGAGACCCGTCAGCAACTGGGCGAGCGCTGGAACTGTTGCGCGCGGCCGAGGCCAGAAACAGCGGTGCGGCAGGCGATCACGAATTGCACTCCCAGCTTGGGTTTCTCGATCAGATGAGCGGAAAGCCAACGGCGGCGGCGGTCGAGTACCGGAAGGCTCTTGCATCCGATGGGTTCGATTCGGTTGCGGCCGGCGACCTGGCGCTGCTCGCCGCGGAGGAGCATCGTTACTCGGAGGCGATCAGTTTGTGGCGCTCGGTGTTCGATCATGATCCTGCTCAACTCGATGCCGGCATCAACCTGGCGATCATGGAATGCGCGTCCGGAAAAAAGGGCTCGGCGGACGAGACATTGAAAAGGCTACTGACATTTGCGCCGGACGATGGACGCGCCCGCGAGATGGAAGCGAGAATGCGCCGCCTGCCCCGATCCTGCGCAGGAAAATGAGACAGACAAACCATCCGGATCGGAACCGGTAGCGGCCAGCAGGCGGGTACGCGGTGTCGTTTGTCATACGAAAGATGGAGTTTCTCGGGAATATGAAATGGATGTGAACACCGCTGAGGCTGGCAAACGCGATGCCGTCTTGGTGAAAAGGGTTTACTCGGTGTCCGTTCATCTCGAGACAAGCGCGCAATCGTGATTCAACTCACTCAGCCTTCAAAATCAATCGTTTGATTGAGGAAGTGCTCGAACGAATTATCGAGTGTGTATTGCCGTTCAGAGCCGATTTCTCGTGTGCGGGCGGTGGATGGAGATCGGCTGGAAGTAAGTCTCGATTTGATATATCAATTATTGAAAAATGTCTGGTGATACATGGGTGTCAAATGTGACGGAGCCTGACGATCGGGTTAGGCAAAGGGCGGGACGAAGGGGCGGTGACGGGTGCTTTTTAGTCAAGTAAATCGCTTTATAGAGAAGATTTGCCGTCACTAATGGACTAACTGAGTCCGAGAAATCTTGATCCCCGTCGCGGATGGTAAGGATACCATTAATTGATATGTCGTTTCGATTGATTTTTCCGGGATAAACCGTTGACAGCGCTGGTGAATTTTCGTTAAGGTTTCCAATTGTTCCAGCAACTGACCCTTTTGCTCTCTTCACAAGCAACACTCGAGAGGACAGTGTGGGAATGTTTAGCGAACCTGCCGAGCGGCAGGGGAGCCTTGCAAGCCGACTAGCCGAATCACCCCCTGCCAGCCGGCAGAAGCGTCGCAAAGTTAACAGAGTAGAAACCACGGCACCACTTTTTTTAGGAGACCGCATGAACAGAATAGTGCGTACAGCATTTGTGCTGGCGGCGATTGCCTGCGCAAGTATGCTCCTGGTCACGAAGTCCAGTGCACAATCGGTTTATGGATCGATTTTCGGCACTGTATCCGACTCGTCGGGAGCAGCCATTCCCAACGCGACAATTACGGTAAAGGATGAAGCCAAGGGGACAGAGTTCACAGCGACCTCGAACGCTTCTGGCGATTACAGTGTTCCCCACCTGATCCCCGACACCTACGATCTCAAGGTGACGGCGAAAGGCTTCAAGGCGTTTGAAGCCAAGGGCATCTCGGTGCTGGCGGACACTGCTCCGCGCATCGATCCCACGCTGCAGGTCGGCGGTGCCGACACGACGGTGACGGTGAATGCGGACCAGGAGCCGGAACTCAAGACCGACCGTGCCGATGTTTCCACCGTTTTTGACCAGCAGCAGGTTTCGCAGCTGCCGATCGGCGACGAGAACTTTACCAACCTGCAACTGCTGGTGCCGGGGGCGCAGCTTCTGGGCTGGTCGCACGCGGCCGATGAAAACCCGCAGGGTTCGAAGCAGATTCAGGTAGACGGCCAGGCGTTTGGCGGAACGGCATTCGAGCTGGACGGCACTGATAACCAGGACCCGATCCTGGGCATCATCGTGATCAATCCAACGTTGGATTCGGTAACAGAGACCAAGATCACGACGCAGAACTTTGACGCCGAGCTGGGCAAGGCGGTTTCCGCCGTTGTGACCGCGCAAACCCGTTCGGGCACGAACAGCTTCCATGGCGATATCTACGATTTCCGTGCCGGCAACGCCAACGTGGCGCGCGATCCCTACAGTCAGCCTTCTCTTGCCTACACAGAGGCGAACGGCCTCGGGCCTTCGGTTCCTCCCGGTTTGAAGAACCGTATGGGTGCTTCGATTGGCGGACCGATTAAGAGGGACAGGGCATTCTTCTTCTTCAACTATGAGGGTCAGCGCCAGAAGGTCGGCACTTCGGCGACCGATACGCTGCCAACCACGAACCTCACCGAGAGCGCGCTAGGCAACATCGTTGGTCCAGGGTTCGATGGAAACAACACTGTGGCGGGCGCCGACTTTGGCGAGTATGAAAAGCAGTTTGGTGCGGCGGGCATCATCTACGACACGACCAAGCCCTACATCGGCGGCGATGGCAAGACGCACTATCAGCCGTATCCGGACAACGTGATTCCAGCTGCGGATCTTTCCCCGCAGACCCTTGCGTTGCTTGCACTTCTCGAGCCATACACGAAGGGCATCGCTCCGAACTCAACGGGCGCGGAGGGCAATCTTGACCAGAACTTCCACGCATCCGGCACCGGTCTTTTCAATAGCAACCAGTGGACGGAGCGTGCGGATTACACGCTGAATCAGAAAGCGCACGTTTTTGAGCGCTTCTCCCGGTTCTGGGACACGCTCACGGGTGCGGTGATGTTCGGCGAGGCGGGCGGTCCGGGATTCGGACAGAACAACTTTGGCGGCAACTCGAACGGGGCCAATGACAGCGCAGCGGCCGGCATGGACGTTGCGATCAGCTCGAAGCTGCTGACCGACTTTCGTCTCGGCTATTACCGATACAACGTGATCGACACGAATCATGACCAGGGCGCCAATTTTGCCAATACGCTGAACATTCCTGGCATCAACACCAACGCCATTACGTCCGCTTCGCCAGCATTCGGCATCGCCAACGTACCGGGCGGTTCCGGTGGAACCAGCGGCACGGCGTATGGAGACGGTCTGGGCATCGATCGCTGTAACTGCCCGTTGATCGAACGCGAAGACCAGTTCCAGGTCGTGAACAACTGGACCAGGATCGTGGGTAATCATACTTTCAAGGCGGGAGTTGATTTCCGCTATGGACGCAACTTGCGCGTGCCTTCTGATAGCAACCGCGCGGGCGTGCTGAACTTTACTACCAACGAGACGGAGGACCCCGCTGCCGGAACCCCAGGCGGGCTGGGATTCGCCAGTTTCATGCTCGGGGATGTCAACAACTTCCAACGGTACGTTTCAACGTCGACCAACGCCAAGGAATTCCAGAAGCGATTCTTCTTCTTTGGACAGGACACCTGGCGCGTGACCCACAATTTGACCGTGAACCTCGGAATGCGCTGGGAACTCTACTTCCCAGAGAGCGTCAACGGTCCGGGCAATGGATCTCTGCTGAATCTCAAGGACGGCTATATGCACGTGGCGGGCATTGGCGGCATTGGCTCCAACCTTGGGTGGTCTATCAGCAAGTGGAAGCAGTTCGCACCGCGTCTTGGCGTGACCTACCAGTTCAACGAGAAGACCGTTGTTCGCGTCGGCTACGGCCGCAGCTTCGACACGGGCGTCTTCGGCTCCGTGTTCGGACATACGGTGACCCAGAACATTCCTGTTCTGGCCAACCAGACGCTCCAGGCAGCCACGAACATCGGCAGCGCGTTTACGCTTGACGTGGGACCGACACCCTACATTCCACCCACGACTCCTCCAAATGGTTTGCTGCCGAACCCAGGTACGCAGGTGAGTTCGAGCGCGCGCAATGACCCCCTAACCTTCCCGACCATCGATGCATGGAACCTGAGCGTGCAGCGGGCGATTACTCCCACGATGAACATCACTGTGGCGTACGTGGGCAACAAGGGAACGCATACTCTGGGTGATGGAGACAGCAACGGCACCAACCCCAACGAGCAGGCGGTATTCCTGCCTGGCGCCAACAGCGTCACAGGCCAGGCTCTCCATTATGACAACTCGGTTCCGACCAATACGATTTCGGCCAACGGCGGAGCCAATGGCAATCTGCTGGAGCGGTACTACGCAGCCACGCTGCCGGCATGTCACGATCCCAACTACGTCACGCCGAATGAGCCGTATGTTCTTCCGGGCATGTGCGGCTGGAACAACGGCATCGCATACCGTGGCGACGACCAGAACACTGAATACGATGCCCTTCAGATCACGTTTGCCAAGCAGTTCACGAAGGGGCTGAGTTATAACGCGAACTATCAATGGGCCAGCGCGTTCGACGAACAGTCGAGCTATTACACCTGGAGCCACTCGATCACCCATGGCAGAACCGGCGACGTGCGCGACCAGCAACTCAACTTGTACGGCACCTATGAATTGCCGTTTGGCAAAGGCAGACAGTTCGTTGCCAACGCCAACCGGCTCGAGGACTTGCTCATTGGCGGTTATCAAATCAGTGAGGTGTCCACATGGGCGGGCGGCTTGCCATTCACGCTCGGCTACAACGAGTGCAGTTCCAACGTGACCACTGGACCGTGCGACCCGAGCCAGTCCCATAAAATGTCGACCAGCCTCACGAAGTTCGTTCCCAGCTCGAATGGGACTGGTAATCGCACCTATTATCCGGCTCACGCGTTGGGAGATGGGACCTTCATCAACCCGGGCCTGGACAACTTTGGCAACGCGGGGATCAACACCTACCGCGGCCCGAGGTTCTTCTCGACCGACCTGAACCTAATCAAGACTTTCAACATCTGGGAGCAGGTTTCAACGGTGTTCCGCATGGATGTCTTTAATGCGTTCAACCACATTACCGCCGGCAACCCGGGCGGCAACATTGAGTCGATTGGTTCGATCGGCGGCGAAGGCGGCGGCTGCGGAGCCGGCAGCGATTGCGGTCCGCGCTCAATTGGTTTCTCCCTGCGGGTTCAGTTCTAATTACGCAGAGGAGCCGCAAACGACTCGAGGGGAGCTTCGGCTCCCCTCTTTTCTTTTTGAGTTGAAGACCCATCAGGCGGCCCCAGGCGGCCTGCACGATCGTTCCGCAAACGCGTTAAACTGCGTACAAAGTCACTTTCATGTTGCGTGCATTCATTCCCCTCATTGCCACTTTCTTTCTCGTCGTTGCCGCGGCAGCGCAAAATGCCGAAGGCGGCGCCACGGAAGATCAGAGCCGACAGCCAGTCACGCTGGAAACGGCGCAGGAACTGGCCGGCAAGGGACGTCTGGCGCAGGCGATGGCGCAATTGGATCAGCTCGCAAAGGAAACACCGGAGCCTGTGGGGGTGGAACGACTTCGGGGCATGATCCACTACCAGGAGGAGCAGTTTCCGGAGGCAATTTCGGCGTTCACGAAGGCTGAGACGGCAGATCCGAGCGACAGGGAATCGACGGAGATGCACGGAGTGAGCCTTTTCCGGTTGGGACGGATCCAGGATGCGATTCCGTTCCTTGAGAAGGCGCGGACGCCGGTCGAGAGCGCGAATGTGGATCCGAATTACGTGCTGGCTCTCTGCTATGCGGACATACAGCGCTATGACGATTCGCGCCATGCCTTCGCCGCGCAATTTGGATTCGAGCCGGATTCGCCGCAAGCATATCTGCTTGCCGGACGGATGTTCTTGCGGCGGGAGCTGCGCGATGCTGCGGGAGAGCAGGCCGCGAAGGCCTTGTCGATCGATCCGAAGCTGCCGCTGGCGCATGAATTGTTGGGCGAGGTGGCGCTGGCGCGCGCCGATATGGCGGGAGCAATCACGGAGTTTGAGGCGGAGCGGAAGCTGAATCCGTTGAATCCGGATTTGTATGACCGGCTGGGCGACGCGTATCTGCGAAACGGCAGATATGAGGATGCGGTGGTAGCGCTGGACCGTGCTGTACTCCTGGAGCCGAATTCGACCGGGCCGTACATTCTGCTGGGGCAGGCATACCTGAAGCTGAAGGACCCGATCCAGGCGCTGCACTATCTGGATCATGCGGAGAAGATGGATCCACGGAATTACATTACGCACAACCTGCTGGGGCAGGCGTACAAAGCTACGGGCCAGCGGGATGCCGCGAACCGCGAGTTTCAGATGGTTGTCGACCTGCAGCACCAGGCCGATCCAAAGCCGGCGGGGAAATAGCGATGCGGCTGGGCGGAACGCTGATCGGCGTCGCGTGTGGGCTGTGGTTGGGAAGTGGCGCAGCCAGGCTGCCGTCTCAAACGGCGGGCGAGCAATCGCCCGCATTGAAGCAGGCGGATGCCGCATTTCGCTCCGGTTTCGCGGCGCAGCAGGCAGGCAATCTCGAGTTGGCGCGTGCCAAGTTTGAAGAAGCGGTGAAGCTTGCGCCGCAGATTGCCGAGGGACACGAGGCGTTGGGTGCGGTTGAGTTGCGGCTTGGGAAGGCAGGGGAAGCCATCCGGGAGCTGGAAACAGCAAACCAACTCAAGCCGAACAACGAAGGAAGCGAAGAAAATCTCGCCGTGGCGTATGCGCGGGGAGCGCAGCCAGGCAAGGCGATTCCACACTTTGAAGCGGCGGAGCGCCTTTCGCAGACGCAGGGTGCATCGCCGCTGAACGCCGGTTTCCGCGAGGAGTACGGCCGCGCCCTGGCGGCTGTGGGAAAAATGCAGGCAGCGCTGGATCAATTGAAGGCCGAGGAGGTGCTCTCGGGGCGGCGAGCGGATCTGGATGACGAAATCGGCTCGCTTTATGCGCAGCTGGGAGAATGGGACGACGCGCGTGGGGCGTTCGAACAATCGCTTGCGGAAGATGGAACCTATGTGCGGGCGAGGATTCACCTGGGCGTGGTGCTGCGCCAACAAAATGATTTGAGCGGCGCGCTGGCGGCGCTGGAGCCTGCTGCGAAAGCTGCGCCTCCTAATGCGGATGCACTCCTGGAATATGGAAGGGCGCTGGCAGCGGCAGGGAAAGACGAAGATGCGAGCGCGGAGTTTCAGTCGGCACTGAAGGTGGATCCGAATCTGCCGGGCGCAGCACTGGATCTGGCAATGGCGCTGCAGCGGATGGGGCGGCAACAGGATGCGATCCCGTGGTTTCAGCAGGCCGTCAAGCAGGATCCGCATAACGCGACTGCACTTGTGAATCTTGGTTTGGCTTTGACGCTGACCGGTCAAGCGAAGGATGCGTTGGATGACTTTCGGCAGGCGATCGCACTGGATCAGAAGAATCCCGCGGTCTACAAGAACCTTGGTGTAGCGCATGTGCAGCTGTCGGCATTCGACGAGGCGATTGGGGATTTCGAGAAGGCCCTGGCGCTGGATGCGAACGATCCGCAGACGCACTACGACCTGGGCCTGGCTTACAAATTCAAAGACCGATTCAGCGATGCGATCACCGAGTTGACGCGAGCCGAGACGTTGGATCCGACGCTGCAGGATCCTCCGTACACGCTGGGCATCTTGCTGATGCAAATGGGCAGGCTGGACGAGGCGGTGACGGAACTGAAGAAGGCGGTGGCGCTACGGCCGGAGAATGGCGATGCGTGGGCGATCCTGGGGAGCACGCTGAAGCAGGATGGGAAGCTTTCGGAGGCGGCGGATGCCCTGCGAAAGGCGATTCCGCTGCTGCCTGGTCAGCCGGGGCCGCGCGTGACACTGGCCGGCGTGCTGGCCGAGCAGGCCGCGGAGCTGAACACGCAGGCAGATGCGGCCGAGAGCGGAGGCGATGCGCAGAAGGCCGCCATGTTACGCAATCAGAAGAAAGAGTTGCTGGGAGAAGTGGCCGA
This sequence comes from Occallatibacter sp., assembly GCA_035308825.1. Lineage (GTDB taxonomy): Bacteria > Acidobacteriota > Terriglobia > Terriglobales > Acidobacteriaceae > Telmatobacter. The sequence goes on from DATGFX010000082.1 coordinate 84,726, forward strand.
GTTGCGGCGAGAAGGCGCGGAGCTGGCGCGGGGCGCGGTGAACCGGCAGCGGGCAAATTTCGCGCTGAATGCAGGCAATCAACTCATGCTGCGCGGGCAAATTGCGGACGCGATTGCGCGGTACCAGGAATCGGTTGCGGCGGATCCGACGTTTGCCGATCCGCACCGGCAGCTGGCCATTGCGTATGAGCGCCAGGGACGGGCGCAGGATGCGGCAGTCGAGCGTGCGAAAGCCGGCGAATTGAAAACAATGAAATAAAAAGAAGGCTGATGCGGGTTGCGGCAGGAAATCGATTGCGATGAGAGGGCACGCACGCAGGGCCGGGTCTAGGCTTTTGATTCCTCCAGTTCGTGCGCAACTTCATGACGTTTTCGCTTTGCGCCGAAGTCGCGCAGCAAGTCGATGAGCTGACCGACCGGACCGCGCGGATCGGGTCCATTGAGCAGCGCGAAGCTGAGCCTTCGCCGGATGGGGCCGTTCTCAAGTTGGATCGCCTTCACGGCGCCAGTCTTCAGGACCTTCTCAATGGCGAGATCGGGAATGAAGCCGATGCCCATCCCGGCTTCGACGGCGGAGATGATTCCCTCGGTCGAATCGAAGTCAATGGATGTGCGGAGCTGTTGCCGGAGCACGCCATTCCGCTCGAGATACTCCTCGACGAAACGCCGCATTCCAGAGCCAACTTCGCGGAGCAGGATATGCTCGTGGACGAGCTCGGCAGCGCGAACGAAGCCGGTCTTTGCCCAGCGATGGTCGGACCTGACGATAAGGGTGATTTCATCTTCCGCGAAGTCTTCGATGCGCAGATCAGGACGGAAAGCGGGAGCTTCAATCAGAGCGATCGCGCTCTTGTGTCCGATCAGGGACTGGAGGACCTCGTGGGTCGTTCCGCTCATGATATGAATCTTGAGTTTTGGCCACTCTCGGACGAGCTGCGGCAGTAGCTGCGGCAAGACATGAACAGCGAGAGTGTGAGAGGCGCTGACATTGAGCTCGCCTCCCTCCTGTCCGCCGAACGGTGCGAGCGCGGCCAGGGCCTCGTTGCCGATGGCTTCGATCTGTCGCACATATTGCAGGAGCGTCGATCCGGCCGCAGTAAGGCTGGTCTCGCGTCCGACCCGGTTGAAGAGCGCGATTCCGAGGCTTTCTTCGAGCGAGCGAATCTGGGCGGTGACCGCCGGCTGGGTAATCCGCAACTCGTCGGCGGCGCGGCGATAGTTCAACGTATCCGCGACCACGCGAAAGACTTTCAATTTGAAGTTCTCGATCATGGATTCGCTCCTATCTGGTAGTTCAGCGTGGCGAGGGCAAGCCGATACGCGAAGATGGCATTGGTATTTCCGATGGCCGCATCGGTCTGCTGGTACTGTGCCTGACTGAGCTCGACGATCGAGCTCAGGCCGAGCTGATAACGGGTTTGCGCGAGACCCAGAGCCAGGTTGGCCTGCTTGAGAAGGTCCGCGGTCACGGAAACGCGCTGGTAGGCGGTATTGGCATCGAGCCAGGAAGTGCGCACGTCACGGACGATGCGGTCGCGCAGGTCACGGGCCTGTTCCGATGCGGCCTGGGCGCGGAGTGCGGATTCCTTCGCTTGCGCGGAATAAAGAAATCCATTAAAGACGGGGATGTTCATGTTGACGCCGACGCCGCCCCACCAATTCGTGACGTAGTACTGACCGGGCCGTATGGGAACACTCCCCAAGGTTCCCGCGGCGCTGATACTGGGCAGCATCTGGTCGCGCTCGGCATGGCTGTATTTGGTTGCCGCCTGCTGGCGATAGGTGAGGGCTTGCAGATCGGGCCGTTGGCTGAGGGCGAGCTGGGTCAGTTGTTCGGGATCAACCGGAGGCGGAGCGAGAGGCTCGGTGCTTTCGACCAGGTGGTAATGGACGTGGTGATCGAGGCCGAGCACCGCATCCAGCGCCGCCATGGTGGCCTGGGCAGTGTCCTGTGCGTCAAGCAGCATGACCTTGGACTGGGACAGGTTCACATCGGCGAAGCTCAAATCGAGCGTGGACTTCAGCTTGTTCCTGGTGAGAGAACCAACCTGCGCGTCGGTGGTCTGGCGGGTATCGACGTTCTGCTCGGCGACCCGCAAGAGTGCTTGTGCCTGAAGGGCATCGTAAAAAGCCTGGTCGGTCGCGATGACAATATCTTCGGTCGTGGCAAGGGCGCTGGCGTTCTCCGCTTTTTCCTGCAGCTTAGAAGATGCAACCAGGTTGCCGGTCTTGCCGAAGTCAGTGATCAATTGCGTGAATCCGCCACCCGCGCCGGCATGGGTGAAAATGCGGGACGAGGTGAGAGAGCCGGCGGAGATGCGGGTTGCGTCTTCCGCCTCCACCGCCGTGAGGGCTGCCGTGGCGGTGGGAAGCTCGGCGGACCGCGTTTCGCGCACGACCTGATGCTGGGCCAAAGCGAGCAAGTGTCCCACGGTCACTCGGGGGTTGCTCTTGATGGCCATCTGCTCGGCGTCTGCCAGAGTGAGGCGGGGTGCGTTGTCTTCAGCGGGTGCGTTTGCAGCCGGGACCGGGACCTGAGGCGTAGCGGGAGGTGTCTGAGCCTGCGCGATCATCACCGGGGGGGCAGCGGCGGTTGGCTTCGGCGCATCGGGAAGATGCCCATCGCGAGGACTCTGTGCGAGGAGTACGCAAGGAAGCAAGCACGCCGTCCGCGCGAGCGCCGGCAGACAGGGAGGAATGAAACAGAGGGTCAACTGCCGCACTACTGATCACCTCCATTTGCATCTGCCTTGAGGTCGATCATCCCGCCAGTCTGCTGGATGGTTTCGGATTTCGGGGTGGAGATGAGGAGGGGCCGAACCTCTTCGCCGGGCTGGTATTGTTCCTGGCCGCCCACGATGACGCGATCGCCGGGATTGAGGCCGCTCTTGATCTCGGCCAGCTTTGTTCCTTGAATTCCGACGACGAGGTTGCGAATCCGGACACGGTTATCGCTATCGAGCACATAGGCGCTCTGCTGTTGTTGCGCATTCCTGACCAGGGCTTCTACGGGTATGGTGACGACGTCCTTGACCTGGGTGAGCCGGAGCATGGTGTTGGCGTACATGCCGGGATCGATGGAGAGGTTCTTGTTGGCAACGTCGATCTCGGTTTCCATCGTCCGGGTCTCAAAATTTACATTGCGAGTGAATCGAACGATTTTGCCGGTAAAGGAGCGGTTAATGGCGTCGACGCGCACCTCGAGGAGATCGCCAACGTGAACGTACTGGACATCATCTTCGGGTACTGGGATCCGAAGGCGCAGAACCTGACTTTCCGAGAGCCGGACGATAGGAAGATCCTGATTGTTGGAATTCGTGCCGCCCTGGATGAGAGCGCCGGTATCGGCATAACGCCAGACCACGACACCATCGAGCGGAGCAATAACATTGGTGTAATTGTGAAGTGCCTGGACACGCTGATGATCGGCGCTCGCGGCGCCTGCGTGTCCCTGGGCTGCCGCCATGGCTGCCTTGGCGGCATCGACCTGAGCTTCTGAGGAAAGATCCCTGGCGACCGCGTCATCCAGTTCCTGTTGAGCAATCAAGCCGGGCTGAGCCTTGGCGGCATCCTGGAGGCGCTGCGCCTCGGCGTGCACTGCCGCGTGGGTAGCTTCGGCGCGGTTGATCTCGTGATGCGCGCGTCGGATTTCTTCCTGGCTCTGTTGCACCTCGAATTCGGTCTGTTGCAGCTGCGCTTTCAGTTCCGGCACCTCGAGAACGGCGAGTGTTTCTCCCTGATGGACGATGTCGCCGATATCGACATTGATATGGCGCATGTATCCGCTCACTTTTGGGTGCACATCAACGACCTGATAGGGCTGGAATTGGCCGGCGAGGGTGAGTACGTGGGAAATGTCGCCGCGCTGCGCAGCGGCAACCTGTGCTGAGGGAACGGTCGCGGCTTCAGCCTGCGTCTTCTCTCCTGAATGACAGGCGGCAAGGCAAGCCAGAACGGGAAGAAGGATTCCGATGGCAGCAATGGCCGAGGTCGGCTTTCGCATTCGAATGCACCTCATCTTGTTTTTGGATTTGTTCGATCAGGCCCGATCAGCGACAAGGTCTGAGACCTATCCGGGGTGACCCTAAGGGGTTTGCCGATGCGCTGGACGGGATTTGCGAGATCAGCCGAGAGATGGCGGCGGACGAACAAAGAGGGCGCTTATGGGTGCGAATGACGGATGTCCCGGCATATCGAGCGAGCGTTCCCGGAAAAGCACGCCAGGAAGGCGGAAGCCGATGAGGGCCAACGCGAGGAACGCGAAGAGCGAGGTCCGGGGTGCATTGCGGGTGACCGGCCGGGTGACGAGCGCGCGAATCGCTTCAGTGGTTCTGAAGTGTTCGTCGTGGGATAAGAGCTTGGCCTTCGGAACCTGATGCACGACGGCGGTTGGGGGCTCGTATAACGACAACTTGTATTGCAATCCCCAGACGAATATGGAAAGAGCTAACCCGAGGAACAGCAATAGCCTGGAGCAACTAAAGTCACGGCTTTTGATCGCATATGGCAAGGTCGGCCGGAAGAGGTTTATAGGGGAAACGAACGGGAATGCCGACGATATTAGGTCTGGCGCGCCCCTCTCTTCTCTTTGATAACACGGAGAGAGTTGGGGTGAGCAAGTTTCTTCTTATGATTGATTACTAGCTCTGGGCGAGAGAAGGTTGAGCCGCGAAGGGATAAGCCGGGAATGCGGAGCGCGAATCCGGGAGCCTGGAAATTGGCCAGGCAGGGCGGTGCTCGTCCGCAACTCCGCGTCCATCAGCTAGATCAGCGCAATGAGCGCTTGTCGACCATGGCATGGGTGTCATAGACTCGCGAAAAAAGAAGCAGGTGATTCGGACTCACGATGAAGAAGAGCACCCCGCCAACGCTGAGCGAAGTGGCACGAAAAGCCGGCGTCGGCACGACGACGGTTTCGCGCGTGATCAACGGGGGCGACCGCGTGAGCCCCAAGACGCTGGCGCAGGTGCGCCGGGTGATCGATGAACTGGGATACCGCCCGAATCAGGCGGCTCGCGTTCTGAAGGGTGACCGCACAAAAACGATCGGGATCAGCATTCCAAGCATTGCCGACCCGTTTTTCTCAAGCTGCGCGGAAGCGGCGCAAGCGGTGGCCCGGGCCAATGACTCGCTGCTGATCGTGACCACGACACAAAACGATCCGCACACCGAGATTGAGAACTTGAATGTGCTGATCAGCCATCGCGTAGACGGGCTGTTGATTGCACCGGCGAACTCGCAGAGCCAGTTGCTGGGGGATTTTATCAACCGGGTTTCAGTTCCGGTGGTGACGATTGACCGGCCGGTGGCGAATACGTCCGTCATGTCGGTGGTGACTGACAACTTCAAAGGGGCGCGCACGGCGACGCAGCACCTGATCGATCACGGCTACAAGCGGATTGCGTGCCTTACCGGCGAGAGCACGCTGTTCACAATCCAGGAGCGCATTCGCGGTTATCGCGCGGCCGTGGATGCTGCGGGGCTGATGCATACCCTGAATACATCGATCAAGGATTACAAGTCTGCGGAGTACGCGATCGAGAGCCTGCTGGCCGGAGCGGAGCCGGCGGATGCCCTTTTCACACTGAAGAACAGCACAACCATTTTCGCGTTCGAGGCGCTGCAGAAGCTGAATGTGCAGATGCCAAAGGGGGTAGCGCTGCTGGGGTTCGATGATTTCGAGCTCGCATCGACGGTACGTCCGTCAATCAGCGTGGTGCAGCAGCCGGTGGAGGAGATCGGCCGGGTTGCTGCAGAACTGCTGTTCGAGAAGTTTCTTGGCGAACGTGCGACGGGGCTACTCGCCCGCTTCAAGCGCGCGCAGCGGGTGACGCTGGAGACTCGATTGATTCCGCGCGCCTCCTGTGGCTGCGTGCCCACCCCGATGTAGGCGGGCGAGACGACGACGAGCCGGCAGGGACCGGCATCATTTCCCAGGGCATGGATGGAGCAGGCGCACCGGCGAATGGGCCGGGAGAAATCCCTTGGTGGCATGATCGGGTTGCGTGTGGTATCGTTTCCAAGTGATTTTCCCAGGCGGATGGCATTGCCGCAATCGAGTCGGCGGTTTTCTGTTCCGACCGACGAGCCAGCCGGTGTTTTGAGAATTGTCGTTCGAGCATTTGAGGCGCGGTGATCTGAAATGGCGTCGGCGAAACCTCAAGTATTGACTATAGGTATAGATCTCGGTGGAACGAGCGTGCGGATCGCCGCACACACCCAGGCAAAGGGAGTGCTGAGTTCTCTTACCCTGCGTACCCGGCTTGAAGCTGGCCCCAAAGCGGTTGTCGGGGACATGTGCGCCGGGGTCCGGCAACTTCTGGATCAACACCTGAACGGGCGAGAACTGGCGGGGATCGGGATCGGCTCGCCGGGACCGCTCGAGCTGCCGGCCGGCCGCCTCCATCATCCGCCGAATCTGCCGGGGTGGGATGGATTTCCGCTACTGGATGAGATGGAGAAGCAGCTGCGGCTGCCGGTGGTGCTGGAAAGCGACGCGAATGCGGCGGCACTGGCTGAATTTGATATGGGGCTGGGCAAAGAACTGGGCGTCCAGTCGCTGTGCATGCTGACGCTGGGAACGGGAGTTGGGAACGGGATCATTCTCGATGGCAAGCTATGGCACGGGGCGACAGGAATGGGAGGAGAAGCGGGCCACGTGACGATTTACCCGGACGGCCCACTGTGCGGATGCGGAAACAACGGGTGCCTGGAGGCGTGCGCCTCGGCAACCGCAGTGTCCAATGCTGCCGAAAAGCTGGTGAAAGCAGGCAAAGCGCCGGGGTTGAAATCGCTGAGAAGCAAAAATGGGACGTTGACAGCTCTGGAGATCGCCGAGGCCGCCAAAGAAGGCGATGCGGACGCGCGCCGGATTTATGAGGAAACCGGCAGGGCAATCGGTATTTGCCTGGCCGCGTTGATCAACGTTCTGAATTTGCCACTCTACGTGGTCGGCGGAGGCGTGGCAAACTCCTGGGAGTTGCTGTCACCTGCGATATTTGAAGAACTGGAGCGGCGCAGCTACGTGTATGCACTGACGGCGCCGGGCCGGGCCGCCTCGCAAGGCATGCCGGGTGGCGGTACCAAGGTTCTTCCCGCGAAGCTAGGCGCGGATGCGGGACTGCTGGGCGCATGCATTCTGCCGTTGTACTCGACGCGGACCGCGTCTGTGTCAGCGTGACGTAGACTGGACAATAAGCCCGGTGGCGAGGCTATCTACATCGTCCGGAATGTCGCAAGGAATGCAGGCGGAAAGGCCAGCGGGGCGGGCTTCGGAGCTATAGAAATGGAAAATATTTGCAAGGCGGCGCTGACGGCCGCTTTTGCTTTTTGTCTTGTGGCCGGTTCTGCGGCGCAGGAGAGCATGGATTTGCGCGCGCCGGCGACACCCCTGGTTGTGCACGATCCATACTTCAGCATCTGGTCAGACAAAGACCGGCTCACGGACGGCGCGACGCGGCATTGGACTGGGGTACCGCAGCCGATCACCGGAATTGTGCGGGTGGACGGTCGCGCCTATCGATATCTTGGCGGCGACAGAGAAGATGATGTTCCCGCGCTCGATGAAACGCATCGCGAGATCACGCCGACGCGGACGATGGTGACGCTCCAGAGCCCGCAGATCGAGCTACGGCTGTGTTTTTTCACGCCGGCATTTCCGGGCGACCTGGCGGTGATGTCGCGGCCGGTGACGTATCTCAAGTGGGAGGTGAAATCGCGCGACGGAAGCAACCATGAGGTTGCGCTTTATCTCGACGTGGACGGAGCGATTGCGACGAATCACCGCGATGAGCCGGTGGTTTGGTCGCGGGCTCGCATTGCGGGCATGCACCTGCTTCGCGTGGGGTCGCAGGCGCAGCCGATGCTGAAACAGTGGGGCGACAACCTGCGCATCAACTGGGGCTATTTTTACCTTGGCGTTCCGGACGGGCAAGGACAGGCGAATTTGGCAGCCGGCAATGCGAATGATCGCGAGGCGTTCATTAAGACCGGCGAACTGAATGAGGTCGACGATCTCGATCAGCCGCGCATGCCGCAAAGCCGGTATCCCTCGGCTCCGCTGCTGAACCTCGTGCTGCCGCTGGGCAGCGTGGGAGCGACGCCGGTGAGCCGGCACGTGTTGCTGGCCTATGACGATATTTACTCGATCGAGTACATGCACCAGAGGCTGCTGCCGTATTGGCGGAAGCAGTTTGCGACGTTTGCCGACATGCTGGAAGCGGCTGACCGGGAATATCTGGCGCTGGAAAAGCGCGGGGAGACGCTTGACGCGGAGCTGACGCGAGACCTGACGCAGGCCGGCGGCAAGGACTATGCGGATATCGCAGTGCTGGCATTCCAGCAGGCGATTGGCGCGCACAAGCTGGTGGAAGACGAGGCGGGCGTGCCGTTTTTCATGCCCAAGGAAAACTTCAGCAACGGATCGATTTCGACGGTTGATGTGTTGTACCCCTCCGCGCCCATGTTTCTGTTTCTGAATCCGAAGCTGGTGGAAGCGCAGATGGAGCCGGTGCTTCGCTACGCGGAGACTTCGCAGTGGAAGTTTCCGTTTGCGCCGCACGATCTGGGGGTGTATCCGCTGGCGAACGGGCAGTTGTATGGCGGCGGAGAAGTGAGCGAAGAGGATCAGATGCCGGTCGAGGAATCGGGCAACATGATCCTGATGATGGCGGCATTGACGCGAGCCGAGCATAGCGATGCATTCGCGCGACGCCACTGGCCGCTGATTACGAAGTGGGCCGAGTACCTGATGGAGAAGGGATTCGATCCGGAGAACCAGCTGTGCACGGATGATTTTGCCGGACACCTGGCGCACAACACGAACCTGTCGATCAAAGCGATTGAAGCGCTGGGGGCCTACGGGCAGATGGCCGAGAGGCTCGGCGACCATCAGGCGGCGGAGAAGTACGGTGCGGCGGCGAAGTCGATGGCGGGCCGCTGGGTGCAAATGGCGGCGGATGGCGATCACTACAAGCTGGCATTCGACAAGGCCGGCACATGGAGCCAGAAATACAACCTGGTGTGGGACACGATTCTCGATCTGCGTCTTTTCCCGCCGACGGTTGCGGAGCGCGAAGTGGCGTTCTACAAGACGAAGCTGAATGCGTTTGGGCTGCCGCTCGACAACCGCGCTACGTATACGAAGCTTGACTGGACGATCTGGAGTGCGACGCTGGCGAAGAAGCCTGGAGATTTTCAGACGCTTGTGGATCCGGTGATCGAGTTTCTGAACAAGACTCCGGACCGCGTGCCCATGTCGGACTGGTACGACACGATCACGGCGAAGCAGGTTGGGTTCCAGGCGCGATCGGTGGTGGGAGGCGTGTACATCAAGATGCTCGCCGATCCAGCGATGTGGCAGAAGTGGGTGGAGCGAGCGGGGAAGGACTAGCAGGATCTGTTCTTCCCAGGACGCTCAAAGAAGCAGATCCTTCCTTCCACTGGCTCACCGCACACTACGCTTTGGTTTCGGCGAGCGCGGCGGGATCGGAGGCGAGAGCTGCGCACTCTTCGAGATCCTTGCAGAGCATGTCAACGCGGGCGAGATCGGAGTCCCATGCGAACATGAAGCGCGCGGCGCCGCCGATGAAGGTGTAGAAGCGCCATCCACGCTCTCGTACCGCGTTGAGAACCGTATCGGATGCGGTGATAAAAACGGCATTGGCTTCGACGGGAGCGGCGATTTGAATGCCGGAAATACCGGAGATGCGGTTCGCAAAGTGACGGGCACACCGGTTGCCGTGGCGCGCGTTTTCGAGCCATGCACCGCTCTCGAGCATGCCGATCCACGGGGCTGAGAGGAAACGCATCTTGGATGCGAGCTGCCCGGCCTGCTTGCATCGGTAATCGAAATCGGCAGCAAGGGCGCGATTGAAGAACAGGACCGCTTCGCCGATGGCCATGCCGTTCTTGGTGCCGCCGAAGCAGAGCACGTCGACGCCGCTGCGCCATGTGAGGTCAGCCGGAGAGCATTCCAGGCTGGCGCAGGCATTGGCGAAGCGCGCCCCGTCCATGTGGAGGTAGAGGCCGCGGACCTTGCATGCTTCGGATATGGCGCCTAACTCGTCGAGAGTGTAGACGCAGCCGATTTCGGTGGGCTGCGTGATGGTGACAACGCGCGGCTTGGGGTAATGAATGTCCTGGCGCTTGGTGGCAAGCTCGTGAATGGAGGCGGGCGAAATTTTTCCGCCGGTGCTGGGAGCGACGAGGAGCTTGGAGCCGTTGGAGAAGAATTCGGGCGCGCCGCACTCGTCGGTCTCGACGTGCGAGGCATCGCAGCAGATGACGCCGTGATAGGACTGGCAGAGCGATGCGAGGGCGAGTGAGTTGGCTGCGGTTCCGTTGAAGACGAAGAAGACCTCGCAATCCTTCTCGAAGAGATCGCGAAACGCATTGGATGCGCGGGCGGTCCAGGGATCGTCGCCGTAGGCGATGGCGTGGCCATGATTGGCTGCTTCGAGCGCTTCGGCTGCAGCGGGACAGATACCGGCATAGTTGTCGCTGGCAAATTGCTGAACAAGATCGTCGGAAGGAATACTGCTCATGTGCGGATCGCTTTCCTGCGGGCAGAAGGTGAAGACAGAATGGCGCGCGATTGGAGTGGCGCAGGTTTTCTGCCTGTACTTCCATGATACGGCGTGCGCGAGGTGGCGCGTTTAGAGCGGCTGGGTGCAGTTGCTTGTATGAGGGCTACTGCGGCGGCGCGCCCTCGACGGCGAAGATGAGCTCCGCTCCGGTTCCAATGCGCACGCTGCGTTCCGGAGCGGAAATGAGGGCGCTGCAGCCGGGTCCTCCGACGGGCGCGAGTGTGAGCCTGGGCATACGAATGACGATGCCGGGATGGACGGTGCGCGGAGGCCCGCCCGGATTGAGGTTGTCGTCAAAGACGAAGGCGCCGTTGCCACCAGCGGCCTCGGAGATCGACCGGCCGCCTCCCGCGACTTCAGTGGGGAGAGCATCGTGCAGGGCGCTGCCCTGGTCAGGAGGCGCAGCGATGCCGATGAGGCGCAGTGTCATGGCGCGCTTGGGATGGCCATCGCAGTCGGCGTGATCAAACGAAATGGACAAGTGCGAAGAATCAGGACTCCGGGTGGAAGTTGATTCGACAATGCGGCCGTAGATCTGGGCGCCCTGATCGAGGTTGCATTCCTTTTGCGCCCAGGGGTGCATGTTCTCGAGCCAGACTTCTTTGCCGGGCTTCATTTGCCCTGAATCGATGGAGAATTTCACGCGCGCTTCAATCGTGGTATCGATGGGGCGGTAGCCCTGTTCTTCGAGCTCGCAGGCGGGATTGTTTTCCGCGTTCAGATTGCGGCCCTTCAGCCCTGGATTGAATGCGCCGGTTGCGGGTTCAAATTGCACCAGGCCATCACGATAGTCGAGGTGCAGGGTGAAGGCGCGAAGCACATCAAGGCCCAGCATCCCGGTGATGTCGAAGCCCGCGTTGCGATCGACGACGGATGGATCGAACTCGAGGAGGTGGCCCTGGTGAATCTGCGGCTGGTTGGCGAAGGTCATGTCGAAGACTTCGCGATAGAACTGGGCTTTCGCGCCAGAGATGGTCTGCTCGCTGTTGGTGAAGTTGACTTTCATGTTCGATACCGAATGCGCGGCATCGAGTGTCATGGCGCTGTAGAACATGCCCGTGGCGAGAGCGAAGAGCTTCTGGGAATTGTCCTTGAACGTGATGGGAACGAGGAGGTACTGACGTCGCCGGTAGACCGGCGCGAAGTTTGCCAGGTCGGGTGTGGCGGGACGGTCGGCCGGGAGAACGCCGGGTTCCTTCGGCAGGGATGACAGCACCATTTTTTGCTCGCGGAAATTAAGGGTGATCATCCACTGCGAGAAGATGTCGGTTCCGATGAAACCGTCGGAGTTGCCTTCAAATGCAGCGTTGCTCACGCCGACCACGCAATCGCGAAACTCGAGTGAACCAACGCGGAAGCTGTCGACGTGGACGGTGCCCGCGGGATCATTGGGTCCCTGCTTGAAACCATTCTGATCGGCAATTGCCTTGGTGATGAAGAGGCCCGATGCGGCGGTGTCGACGAGCAGCCTGAGTTTGCTCTGCGGGAGCTGCACGTCGACTTTGTAGCCGACGATGTGCTTGGGATCGGGCATCGAGGGTATGAGCGGCAACTCGATCGGATCAGCGGCCGGGAGCACCTGGCAAGTCTGCGAATACTCGTGGAGCAGAGGCATCATCGAGTGCACTGTGTCTTCGGCCTTCGTTTTTGTGCCGGCATCGAGGTTGGTCATGGTTTTGAGCGAATCGGTGACGCTCTGGATTTCGTTTGCAGGCGAGACGATGCCCTGGTAGGCGCGTTGGATGTCGGGGTTGTTGGGATCGATGTCGTAGGCGCGTTGAATCTCGGCGCGCTCCGAGGCGTACATCGATTGAATGCGCAGCAAGCGGCTGCGGACGAGATGCGCGGGCGCATAGCAAGGATCGGTAGCGAGAGCATTGTCGATGTCTTTTGCGGCGAGCGAAGGCTGGCCGAGTCGATATTCCACCTCAGCCTGCGCGGTGAGAGCAGGCGCGGAGTTGGGGCTCTTTGCGATGATGGCGGCGGCCCGGGTGGATGCTTGAGGGAACTTGGCCTCAACGAGCAGCAGATGGACGAGGGCCTCGCCTATGGCTGCGTCGTCGGGATGCTGCGCGAGAGCCTGGGTGTAGAGATTCTCGGCGTTTGGATAGTCGCCATTGGCGTACGCGGAGTCGGCGGGTGTTGGGTCGTGGGCAGGAACTGCGGGGCAGGATGCAGACTGTGCGAAAGCCGGGAGGATTGAACAACAGAGGGCCAGACAGAGCGATGAACGGAGGCGAAACAAATAGAAGGGGATAGACATGGCATGACCCGATGGATGATTCGAACAACACCGGGAGTATAACCGACGGGTGATGCTGCTGGATTTGATGAGAGATAAGCGCCTTTTCTATTCGGAACGCGCCAGGAAGCACCGAGGTGCGTTTGACACTGCAGCAACGAGGGCAGCAGAATCGGAGTTAACAGTCAAATCAAGCATTTTCCAGGTTTCCGCTGATTTTTTGCGGATCGCTGGCCTGCGCGAGGTGGGCAGTCCGGCGACCGGAAACTGAGATTACGAGCTGTTGGGACTGCACGATGTTCCGACCCTTTGCTGCCGGCTTTGCAGGAGCGGTTTTCTCGCTGACGCTCTTCCCTTCTCACAACTCTTTGTGCCAAGCCAGAAACCATCGGGAAGATGTTGCGTTCCGGCTGGTGCGGGCGCTGGCAGTCGAGCGCGGATTGCAGCCCATGAGCAATGCGGCAATCCGGATCGACTATCCGCAGGATGGCTCCATCTTTCCGAGAGAAATCACGCCCCCGACGTTTATGTGGCACGACGACAGAGTGTCTGTGACCGAATGGCGAATCGAGGTTGTCTTTGGGGATGGCGAGAAGCCGTTGCACGCGAGGGCCAACGGCGAGCGAATGCGAATCGGGGCGATCGATGAACGCTGCATTGCGAGCAGTAATAAATTGCCCGAGCTGACTGCAGAGCAGGCATCGGCGCACACCTGGAAACCGGCCGCTGATGTCTGGTCGGAGATCAAGCGCCGCTCGCTGGATCGGCCGGCGCGCGTGGCCATCGTGGGAGTCGATGCGAAGGGGAGCGACGTTTCGAGAGGCGAGATTGCGCTTTCAACGTCGCGAGATCCGGTGGACGGACAGATTTTCTATCGTGACGTGCCGCTGATGCCTTCGGAGGGAAAGAAAGGGATCGTGCAGCCGCTGTCGCCGTCGCTGCTCTATCTGATCAACTGGCGCGTGCGCGACATCGGCCAGCCGGAGAGCAAGGTGGTGATGACCGGCCTGCACACGTGCGGGAATTGCCATTCCTTCTCACGCGATGGAAAGACGATGGGGATGGATGTGGATGGTCCGGGCAATGACAAAGGCCTTTACGCCATAGTTCCGGTTGCGCAGCACATGTCGATACGCACCGAGGACACAATTTCGTGGAATACCGATCTGAGCGTAGGACAGTCGCGGGTGGGGTTCATGTCGCAGGTTTCGCCGGATGGCCGGTATGTGCTGTCGACGTTGGCGGGGCGGGATCAAAGTATTCCCAGCTCGTATTTCGTGGTGAATTTCAAGGATTACGGATTTCTGCAGGTCTTTTATCCAACGCGCGGGATTCTGGCGTGGTACAACCGCGCGACAGGGAGAAGGCAAGCGCTGCCGGGAGCGGACGATCCGCAATATGTGCAAACGGATGGGGTGTGGAGTCCCGACGGGAAGTATGTCGTGTTTGCGCGGGCCAAAGCGCGCGATCCGGAGAAGCAAGGGCAAGCGATGCCGGCGGCCGCGAACGATCCGAACGAGACACGGATCCAGTACGACCTTTATCGGGTACCGTTCCATGAGGGAAAGGGCGGGAAAGCCGAGCCGATCCCCGGCGCGTCGAACAATGGAATGAGCAACAGCTTCCCCAAGGTCTCGCCGGATGGCAAGTGGATCGTGTTTGTAGAGGCAAAGAACGGCCAGCTGATGCGGCCCGATAGCGAACTGTACATCGTGCCGGCGGCGGGAGGAGTGGCGCGGCGCATGCGCTGCAACACATCGCGGATGAATTCATGGCATAGCTTTTCGCCGAACGGGCGCTGGATGGTCTTCTCGTCGAAGAGCCGCTCGCCCTATACGCAGATGTTCTTGACGCATATCGATGCGCAGGGCAACGATAGCCCGCCTATCTATATTGATAACGCTGCCGCAGCCAACCGCGCCGTGAACATCCCGGAGTTTGTGAACACGGCGGGGATCGAGAGCATCGATGTGCCGGCCTCCGATTTTTATCGCGTTGTCGATGAAGCGATGGAGTTGCAGAGCAAAGGCGATAACGCGGGCGCGCTGGAGAAGTGGCGTAGTGCGCTGGCGATGGATCCCAAGGACGCGCGAGCGAACAACGGGATCGGGATCGTGCTTGGTGTGATGGGGCGCGGAAATGAGGCGATTCCCTATTTTCAAAAAGCGACATATCGCGACGCGGACTTCTTCGAGGCCTACTACAACCTGGGCATCGTTTTGGTGAAGGAAAACCGGCTGAACGAGGCAGCCGAGGCTTGGCGCAACACAGTGCGCATTCGCCCGGAGTTTGCGCAGGGACATGAGGATCTGGGCTACGTGCTCTATCTCGGCGGGCAATATGGCGAGGCGATCACGGAGTTGCGGCTGGCTCTGAAGCAGGATCCGCGGCGAAAGCTCGCACTGACTTTGGCGGCAAGCCTGCTTGCGACGTGCCCGGATGCGTCGGTTCGCGACGGCAAGGCGGCGCTGGAGCTTGCCCAGCGAGCAGAACAAGAAAGCGCCGATCGGGATCCGGGAATGCTTGACACGCTTTCCGCGGCCTACGCGGAAGCCGGCAATTTTGCCGCGGCGGTGAAAGCGGAGCAGCTGGCGCTGACGGAAATCGAGCAGAAAGATGCGGTGTTTGCCGCGATTCTGCGACGCCACCTTGCGCGGTACGAATCGCAGGAGCCGGTGCGCACGCCACAGGACTTCGTGGCGTTTTGATCCAAGCGAAACGATACACTGCGAGCAGAGGAGAACCTTGTTGCGGGGTGTGTGTATTCTGTGGGGCGGCGTGGCGGCCGGGATGTGGTTGCTGAGCGCGCTGGGCGCGTGGGCGCAGGTGAATGAGCCGGCGCCGCGACAGAATCAGTCCGGCATGGCCAGCGGTGCTGCGCAAGGCGCGCAGTTTGACGAGCAGCATCGGCCGATCACCGCAGGCGGCACGGTCAAGAAAGGCCCTATTGTTTTCCTGAACCTGACGGCGCAGGCGGGGCTGTCCGCGTGGCGCAACGTGACGGGAACGCCGTCCAAGCAGGTCATCATCGAGGCGAAGGGGTCGGGTGTTTGCCTGCTCGACTACGACCACGACGGCTGGCTTGATATTTACCTGGTGAACGGATCGACGCAGGAGGCGCTCGCGGGCAAAGCGCCGTCGCCGCATGCTGCGCTCTTTCGCAACAATCATGATGGCACGTTTACCGACGTGACCCAGAAGGCCGGCGTCGCGAACGACCGGTGGGGGCTGGGCTGCGCGGTTGGAGATTATGACAACGACGGCTGGCCGGATCTTTACGTGACGAATCTTGGGAAGGACCGGCTCTACCACAACAATCGCAATGGCACGTTCAGCGATGTAGCGGAGAAGGCGGGCGTGGCGCTCGACGAAAGCACTGGCAGCACAGTTGTGGATCATACGGGCGCGACCTGGGGCGACTTTGATGGGGACGGAAAGCTCGACCTGTTTGTCGGCGGATATATCCGCTACGACTTCGCCAATCCGCCAGTGGCGGGAACGAGGGGCATGAATTTTGCGTCGTGCCAGTACCGCGGGCTCAACATCATGTGCGGACCACGGGGATTGCAGGGCGCCGGGGATCATTTGTTCCATAACAACGGCGACGGCACGTTTACGGATGTAAGCAAGAAGGCGGGCGTGAGCGATCCGAACGGGTTCTATGCGCTGGGCGCGCTGTTTGTCGATGTGAACGGCGACGGCAAGCCGGATTTGGCAGTGGCGAATGACTCGACCCCAAATTATCTCTATCTCAACAAAGGCGACGGGACGTTTACGGATGCGAGCTACATGAGCGGCTATGCGCTGAATGCGGAGGGGCGCGAAGTTTCGAACATGGGGATTGCTGCCGGGGATTATGAAAACAACGGGCACATGGACCTGGTGAATACGGACTTCTCCGATGATTCCAATGTGGTGTTTCGCAACGATGGGACGGGGAACTTCGAGGATGTGAGCGATCAGTCGGGGCTTGGGCCGCCATCGGTTCCGTTTGTGGGCTTCGGAGATGGTTTTCTCGACTACGACAACGATGGCTGGAAAGACCTGCTGGTAGTGAATGGGCACGTGTACCCCCAGGTGGATCAGCATCCTGACTGGGGCATGAGCTACGCGCAGCGCCCGCTGCTGTTCCGAAATCTGCATAACGGGAAATTTGAGCTGGTGCCTGCGGTGGAAGGAACCGGGCTGGCGACAACCTGCGTGGGTCGTGGAGCAGCGTTTGGCGACCTGTTCAACGAAGGCAAGATCGACGTGGTAATCAACAACCTGGATGGTCCGCCGGTGCTGCTCCGCAACGTCAACCCCGATCACAACCATTGGGTGGAACTTCAACTGGTGGGCGGGCCGAAGAGTCCTCGCGATGCGGTGGGAGCCACGGTGTACCTGACGGCAGGCGGCGTTCGGCAGCGAGGCGACGTGCTGAGCGGCGGGAGTTATCTCTCATCGAATGATCTGCGGATTCACTTCGGACTGGGCGAGACAACGAAGATCGATTCGGTGGAGATTCACTGGCCGTCGGGGAAAAAGGAGACGGTCAAACCTCCAATGGCGGACCGGATTTACACGATTACCGAGGGAAAAGGGATTGGGGCGCTGTGCGAGGGAAGGGCCTGCCGCTGATCGCCATGCGGACGAAGACTTGTCGAGTCCGGCCCGGCAAGGCTTTGAACCCTGCGATAGACTCTTAGCTTGGAGGGAGCCCTGTTGGCGCGGTCCGGTGGTCCTGGCGGTTGGCCGATCCCTCTTCTGGCTGCAATGCTTATGTCGATTCCGCTTCTGCATGGTCAGGAAGCTCCGAAACGTGTGTCGAGCATGGGCAGCAATTCGGGAGCGGGCGAGCGGCCCATCTACGACGCGCAGAAGCGGCCCATCACCGCGGGCGGATTTGTGGACTCGGGCCCGGTGGTGTTCCAGGACGTGAGCAAAGCCGCGGGACTTGCCGGCTGGTCGCACGTGATGGGCAATCCGGATAAGCGACTCATCATCGACACGAACGGGTCGGGCCTGGGGCTGATCGATTACGACAACGATGGGTGGATGGATATCTATCTCGTGAACGGGTCCACGTTCAACGCGATGGATGGCAAGACAACTCCGCCGCATGCGGCGCTCTTCCATAACAACCACGATGGGACTTTCACGGATGTGGCGGCCAAGGCCGGCGTGACCAACGACCGATGGGGCTTCGGCGTGACCATTGCCGATTACGACAACGACGGCTGGCCCGATATTTACGTTTCGAACTGGGGCAAGAACCGCCTGTATCACAACAACCACGATGGAACATTTACGGACGTAGCGGAGAAGGCGGGCGTCACATTGGGCAACTGGTCGCAGGGCGCCACGTTTGGCGACTTTGACGGAGACGGAAAGCTCGATCTGTTTGTGGCGGGCTACGTTCACTTCGACCGCGACAATCTGCCGTATGAAAAGACGAAGGCGACCGGCTATTCGTACTGCGAGTTTCGCGGCGTATCGGTCATGTGCGGGCCGCGGAACCTGGAGGGTGAACCGGACCACCTGTTTCACAACAATGGCGACGGCACATTCACGGATGTGAGCGACAAGGCGGGGGTTTCAGACAAGGAGAATCGCTACTACGGGATCACTCCGGTATTTGTGGATGTGAACGGCGATGGGAAGCCGGACCTTCTGGTGGCCAACGACTCGACGCTCAGTTATCTCTACATCAATCGCGGCGATGGGACATTTGACGACGCGAGCTATGCGTCGGGATTCGGGTTGAATGAGGATGGTCGAGAAGTGGCAGCCATGGGGGTCGCCGTGGGTGATTATCTGAATAATGGCAAGCTCGATTTCGGGATCAGTGATTTTTCAAGCGAAGCCAAACTGCTGTTTCGGGATGAGGGCGGGGCCAGCTACAGCGAAGTCTCCATGCCGACCGGAATCGGCAAGATTTCGATTCCATTCTTATCGTGGGGGACGGGATTCCTGGATTACGACAACGATGGCTGGCTGGACCTGATGTTCATCAATGGCCATATCTATCCAGCGGCCGATCACGAAGACTGGGGCACGTCGTATGCGCAGCGGCCGCTGTTGTTTCACAACGCGCACAACGGGAAATTCGAAGTGGTTCCGCCGGTGAACGGGACAGGCCTGGCGGTTGTGACCTCGGGGCGCGGCGCGGCGTTTGGAGATTTGTTCAATGACGGCAAGATCGACGTGGTGATCAGTCCGATTGATGGACCACCAGTGCTGTTGCGCAACGTGAATGCCGATCATCACCACTGGGTGGAACTGAAGCTGGTAGGCGGGGCGAAGAGTCCGCGAGATGCCGTGGGCGCAACGGTCTACTTGAGCGCCAACAACATGCGCCAGCGCCGCGATGTGATCAGCGGCGGCAGCTATGTCTCGACCAACGATCCTCGCCTGCATTTTGGGCTGGGAGATGCCACCGACCCTGGCACTGCTGAGATTCACTGGCCGTCCGGCGCGAAGGAAACTGTCAAGCTGCCGGCCGTGGACCGGATTTACACCGTGAGCGAGGGTGAAGGCATTACCGGTGCTTTGTGCGGCGGGAAGCCGTGCGCGGTTCCTGAGGCGACGCAGGCGAAGTCGAACATGGGGAGCAAACAGTGAGGTTGGTCTTGAACGCGGGCCTGGCCGGACTGGGATTGCTCTCGATCGTGATCGCGCCGGTTGCGTTGTACGGACAGGCGCCGGGACCATCGGCAAAGGCGGCATCGGCTGACCTGGTGCCGGCGAAGTTCGTGGATGTGACCGACAAGGTCGGCGTGCATTTTCAGCATTACGCGCTGCACACCTCGCGGAAGTATCTGCTGGAGACCATGGGGTCCGGGGTGGCGCTGTTCGATTGCGACAATGACGGGCGTCTCGATATTTTCCTGGTGAATGGCGCGCCGTACACCGATCCCACGCCACCCGGTTTCATTCCGCAGAAGACGGGACCGGAATACTGGAACCGTCTCTATCACCAGAGGCCGGACGGGACTTTTGAGGACATCACCGAAAAAGCAGGGCTGCAGGGTGTCGGATACGGCATGGGGGTCGCGGTAGCGGACTACGACAATGACGGCAATGAGGACCTGTTTGTCACGGGCTACGGGAGCAACCATCTTTATCACAACAATGGCAACTGCACGTTCACCGATGTAACGGACAAAGCCGGCGTGGGCGGCGGAGGATGGTCGAGCTCAGCGAGCTGGGTGGATCTGGACAATGACGGCTTGGTTGATCTCATTGTCGACCGCTACGTGACCTGGGACTGGAATGACGTGTGGTGCGGAGAGCATCGCGAAGGGTATCGCGGGATCTGCCACCCCGATGTGTTTCCGCCGATCACGACTCTGGTCTATCACAATGACGGAAAGGGGCACTTCACGGAGGTCGGGCACAAGCTGGGGCTCGATAAGCCGGCGAAGGCGCTGGGCATTGCCATCGCCGACTTTGACAAGGACGGCCGCATCGATGTGTTTATCGCCAATGACTCAATGCCGGAGTTTCTTTTTCACCAGAAGCCGGATGGAACCTTCGAGGAAGTTGGGCTCGAGTCAGGCGTTGCGGTGAACGCGGAGGGGCAGACCTACGCGGGCATGGGGATCGACTTTGCCGATTATGACAACGATGGCTGGCCGGATCTGGTGGTGACGGACCTGGCACGGCAGGTGTATGCGCTCTATCGCAACAATCATGATGAAACCTTCGACTACACGTCGCTCGGGGAGGGCCTGGCGAGCATCTCGCAATACCACTCCGGCTGGAGCCTGCGCTTCATGGATTACGACAACGATGGCTGGAAGGATCTGCTGATCGCGCAGGGACACGATATGGACAACATCGAGGTCGTGTCGCCGATGCTGCACTACAAAGAGCCGATGCTGCTGCTCAGGAACACCGGAAAGAAATTCGTTGATGTTTCGGGTGTGTCGGGCGACATCTTCCACGATGCATGGGTGGGCCGTGGGATGGCAATCGGGGACATCAACAACGATGGAAGGGTGGATGCCGTGGTGAGCACGAATGGCGGACCTGCCCACGTGCTGC
Source organism: Occallatibacter sp. (assembly GCA_035308825.1). Taxonomy (GTDB): domain Bacteria; phylum Acidobacteriota; class Terriglobia; order Terriglobales; family Acidobacteriaceae; genus Telmatobacter. The sequence goes on from DATGFX010000082.1 coordinate 105,582, forward strand.
TGAACCTGACCGAGACGAAAAATCACTGGATCACGTTGCATCTGACCGGGCACAAGAGCAATCGGGACGGGATCGGAGCGGTGGTGAAGGTGACGACGGCGGCCGGATCGCAGTGGGTGACGGCTACAACCTCGAGCGGCTACATGTCGGCCAGCGACCCGCGTGTGCACTTCGGATTGGGGACGAGCGCGGTGGCGAACCAGATTGAGATTCGCTGGCCCAGCGGCATCGTGCAGACACTCACCAATGTCCAGGGAGACCGGCAGGTTCAGGTGGATGAGCCGGTCGAAGGGGCCGGCAAATAGGGTGCCGGCGGGCAGGTCTTAGTTGGGGAATCAGGGCTGTCACCTGTCCCTCGCATCTCCTGCAAATCGCATTACTTAGACGCATCGGCCCATTTCAGTGAGGGGGCGGCCGAGGTCAAGATATATGGGAAAGTGTAGAAAGAAAAATCCACTTGACATTACCATCCAACAAGAAGTACATTGGGCCGCTATGGAATCGCTACCAGTCCTGATGGTATCGATTCCATCACGATAAACGACAACAGGCCGGAAAATGTTGGCGTCTTGCCCATGCTGAAGGTTCGGCATGCAAGGGGCTTTAACACCATGAAGGAGACCAAGTGAGATCCAAACCCATTCATCAGGAGAGTCCTCGGCGGCGTCTGTCAATCCCGATTCCATGGATTGCCTTCGCAGTCACATTCGCAATCGTATCGATGGTGTCGTTGGCTCCCCGGGTTGCATTGGGGCAGGCCAGCGCTGCCGTCACCGGTACGGTGACCGACACCAGCGGTGCTGTGGTTGCAAACGCCAAGGTGACGATCACCAATCAAGACACAAGCAGCTCTTTCAACACGGTGACCAGCTCCGCCGGAACATATTCTGAAAAGGGTATCCTTCCGGGACATTACACCGTGTCGATCGATGCCAGCGGCTTCAAGAAGGAAGTGAAGAAGGATATTCCGATTGAAGTCAGCACGGCAGCCACCATCGACTTCACCCTGACACCAGGCGCGACGAACGAAACGGTCCAGGTGACCGCCGAAGAGATCGCGCTGAACACGACGCAGCCGGAACTGGGCAGCACGATCGAACCGGTCGTGGTTGCTGCGCTTCCGGAAGAAGTTTCGGGCCGAGGCCGGCAGGTTGATCAGCTGCAATTCATGGCTCCCGGAACTACCGGCAACACGTTTTCGCACCGCGTGAGCGGCGGCGTCGACTTCGAGCAGGAAATCGTCTACAACGGTATTCCAACGCCTCAGCCGGAAACCGAAGGCTATACAACTAACTTCAATCCGCCGTACGAACTGGTGCAAGAGTACAAGGTGGAGCGTTCCACCTTCTCCGCGCAGTACGGTCTAGGCCAGGGCGCGTTGACGTATCAGATGCGTTCGGGCACAAACCACTATCACGGCGATCTTTTTGAGATCAACCGCAACAGCTTCTTTGACTCGGTTGGATTCTTCAACGGCCCGGCATGGAACTCGGGCAACACCCGGAACATTGCTCCGACAGACCACGAAAACAACTACGGCTTCGCCGTGGGCGGCCCGATCTGGATACCGCACGTTTACAACGGCCACGACAAGACGTTCGGCTATTACGCTCAGGAGTGGTACAAGCAGAACAGCGAAGACACCGACTCCTCCACCGTACCAACGGCATTGGAGAAGACCGGCGACTTCAGCGATTTTGTCGGCACCGATCCTTCTACGGGCAACACGCTGGTCCTCCCGATCTATGTTCCACCGGGATTCAGCTGCAACGGTCTCACTCCGGGCCAGCAGTTCCCGGGAAATGTCATTCCAGCGAACTGCATCAGCGCGACTTCCCAGATCCTGATTCCATCGATTCCGAATCCGGACCGCACGGGCAGCGGCGCGGGCGGCCTGGACAGCAACAAGAGCTTCACGCCCTTCATCAACCCGCACATCCAGCACGTGTGGGGCTTTACGGTCGACCACAACCTGACGCCGACGCAGAGCCTGCACTACAGCCAGTGGCGGAACAGCTTCAGCAACTACTCGTTTGACAATCCTCCGCTGGTGCTTTCTCCGAACCCGCTCAACAGCCAGAAGTATGAACCCGCGCTGGGCAGCGTATTCCTGCTGAACTACAGCAACGCTCTCAGTTCGCACCTGGTGATGACCGCCGGCCTGGGCTGGATCGGCGAAATCAACGACCAGTACAACATCACCAAGGGCTACTCGTTCCCGGCTGTGAACGGCGAAAACATTCCGCCGTACATTACCTGGGACGGCCAGCATTCCCTGACCTCCTGGGGCACGCAGGGCTCCTGGTTCTCGTCGATCAACCGCAAGCTCGGGATCTCGGTCGTCAACAACTGGCTCTGGACGAAGGGACGCAACACCTTCAACATCGGTGGTGAGTACCGGCGTTCGTATCAGGACGATAACGAAGAGCAGCAGGAAGGCGGCCAGTTTGCCTTCAGCCAGCGCACGACCTCCAATCCCAACGTGATTTGCCAGGACGGGAAAACAAACTGCTTCGGAAGCTATGGCAGCGCGTTTGCCAGCTTCATGGTTGGTATTCCCGACTTTGCGGTGCGGAGCAATTCCCAGGGTCTGTATCTTCGCAACCGTCTTTTCGCGCCTTATGTTCAGGACGACATCAAGCTGTCTCCGCGGTTGACGGTCAACGTCGGCATCCGCTGGGATATCCAGGTGCCGTTCACCGAGAACAGCAACGCGATCGTCTACTTCGATCCCGACACCCCGGGCACCAACCCGGCGGCCGGCATTCCCGGTGCACTCACGAAGTTCGGCAACTGCACGGGCTGCGCCGGCTACACCCGGGCCGACACGCACTGGGGCCACTTCGGACCACGCTTGGGGTTCGCTTACAAGCTGAGCAACAAGATGGTGGTTCAAGGCGGTCTTGATGTCGCGTTCCTCGATGGCGGCGCGTATGAATACGGCACCAGCAAGGTCGCGGTCAACTATGCGAAACTGCTGAGCGGCTCGTTCACACGCAACAGCACAGGCAGCAATACCTCGTCGTTCGGCAGCTGGGATACGAATGCAATCCCTGCTCTGAACCCCACACCATTCAACCCAAGCCTCGGCAACGGAACGACGGTCGACGCCTTCAGCAGGAAGGACGGCTTCGCTCCATACAGCCAGCAGTGGAACGTGAACCTCCAGCGCGAGCTGCCTTACAACATGCTGATCACGGCGGCTTATGCAGGCAACCGCATCATCCACCTGCCCAGCCAGAACAACCGCATCGACCAGATGGATCCCGCCTTCGATGCGCAGTATGGAGGCGTGCTGAGCGCTTGCCAGGCGGCAGAGGGCAACCCGGGGAACTCGGTACTCTCTGACGACTTCAGCCCAAGCGGCAACGACTGCGCGGTAGCGGATGGCTTTAGTCTTCCGTATGCCACCTTCGTGAACGACTTCGGCGGAAGCTCAACCGTGGCACAGTCTCTCGTTCCCTATCCTCAATTCTCGTACATCTTCAACAACTTTGAAGGATCGGGCACAACGTATTACAACAGCGCGCAGATTGAAGTGGAAAAGCGCTACAGCAACGGATTGTCGTTCCTCGCGGGCTATACACTTTCCCGCCTGTACGACAACACGAGCAGCGGCTTCTCGAGCTTCACTTCGGGCGGCATCAACAAGTACAACCAGAAGCCGGAATGGGCAATCTCCAACTCCGACGAGCCGCAGACGCTAAAGGTCAGCGGAACGTATGAGCTGCCGATCGGCCCAGGCAAGAAGTACCTCAACAACCATGTCACGGGCAACCTGCTGGGTGGCTGGCAGGTGGGCTGGATTCTTGACTACGAAGCCGGCACGGCCAACGGCGTTTACGAGAACGGCTCTCCGTTCCCGAACGGCTTTGATCGTCCGGACCGCAACCCGTCCGTCTCAATCAGCACTGCCTCGTACAGCCGCGCGAAGGATTACTTCCTGTCCGGCACGAAGACAGTTGCGCAGATGTACAACCCGCAGGCGTTCACTCTCACCTCATCGCAGTATGTGATCGGCGACGCTCAGCGCAACTACTCTGGATTGAGAAATGCTCCTTACTACAGTGAGAACCTGAACGCGCGCAAGCACTTCTACATGGGCGAGCGATTCCAGGGCATTCTCCAGGTCGACTACTTCAACGCCTTCAACCGAACGATCTTTAATGGACCGGATAACAACGCCAGCGATGGCACTTTCGGTCAGATCACTTCGGAAGGTTCGAACATCTCGAACCGACAAGGCCAGGTCCAATTCCGATTGGAATTCTGAACTCTGCGGTTCGGGCTGTATCACAGCCTGCACCGCATGCATCACTTGACTACGCCGGGCTGCCCCAAGCAGCCCGGCTTTTTCTTTGCGATGGTTTTCACGACGCAGGGCAAGAGCATCCTGAAAGGGCCGGGCAGCGTTCGATTTGCGCAGTGTTTGCGCGGCTCCGGAGCGAGTGGTAATCATTTATAATCGCTCCATCATGAACAAGGTCCGGCGCCCTCGGCTGTTTCGCTGGGTCCCGTGTTTGCTGGCTGTCGCGCTTCTTTTCCAGGCAAATCGGGGTCATGCCCTGCAGGCGTCCGACGAGGTGACACCCGAAGTCCAAACCTTGTACTCCCAGGCAAAGGCAGCGCAGCAGAGCGGCGACACCGCGACGGCAGTCGCAAAGTATCGCGCCATGATCAAGCTCGCGCCGCACCTGGCGGCCGCTTACAACAACCTCGGAATGCTTTATTTCAACTCGCATGATTACCCGCATGCGGCGGAAGTTTTGGAGCGTGGGCTGCAAATCAATCCCAAGATGCCGACAGCTTCGGCGATGCTGGGCATGAGCGACTTCCAGCTCGGCCAGGATGAGAAGGCCGAGCCTCTTCTTCGCGCGGCCCTTAAAGCTGATCCGACTGACAACGGAATCGAGATCATGCTGGCTCACGCTTTGATCAACCTGAAGAAGTACAACGATGCGGCGGAGTATCTGAACGACTATTTGAAGCGCAATCCTAAGGACCAGCAAGCCTGGTACATGCTGGGCAAGAACTACCTGCAAATGTCGGAAGATGCTTTGGCCAAGGTGCAAGAGATCGACCCGAACTCGGTTGTTGCGCACGAGATTGCGGGAGAGATCGACGCCAGCATGCACAACTACGACCTGGCGCTCGTGGAGTACAAGAAGGCGATCGATATGGCGCCGCATCAGCCGGGAACGCACATGCATATGGGCGAGGCGTACTGGTACATCGGCAAATGGCAGTCAGCGGAAGCGGAGTTTCAGTCGGAACTCGAGAACGATCCCAACAACTGCATCGCGCGCTGGAAATTGGCCAACTCGATGCTCGAAGCCAATGATTCCACCGACGACGCGCTGACCCAGGTGAATCGCGCGATCGAGCAGTGTCCTAACCTGATGCAGGCACGCGTCGACCGGGCAAGGGCTTTAGTGCGCCTGGGCAAGCAGACCGACGCTCTGCCCGATCTGCTGATGGCTGTAAAAGAAAGCCCGCGGGAGCCGACGATTCACTTCCTTCTGGCTGCCGTCTACCGCGCTGAGGGCAAGAGCGCCGAGGCGCAACAGGAAATGCGCACCTATGGGACCTTGCAGCGTGAAGCCAGCGCCGCGGTTGCCCAGCAGGCAAACGATGCCAATGCCATCAAGAGCACTGCGCACTAGAGGCCTCCTTTCGCAGGTCGCGATGGGGTGCGCTTTTGGGGCCCTGGCGATTGTCCTTCCGTTGCTTACTTCTGGCCAGGCAACTCCAGTGCGAGAGGCGGACGCCAGCTGCGCAAAGTGCCATGCCGAGATTTACCGGAAGTACCTGGCCACTCCGATGGCCAATGCCAGCGGCGCTGCCGCCGATGAACTGCGGACGGGCACATTCCTACAGAAAACGACGGGGGTCGAGTACACGATCTCCTCGGATAAGGGGTACGCGACTCTCGCGTATGAGCTGCCGGGGACAACGGGCGCACCGATTTCGCGGAAACTCACTTACTTTCTGGGTTCGGGGCATCTAGGCACGACGTATCTCTACTCCATTGGGAGCTACCTGTTCGAGTCTCCAATTGCATGGTATGCGGCATCGCAGAGTTACGACATGAAGCCCGGCCTCGAGGAGATGAAGCAGGTACCGCCGCCGTTATCCATGGCGAGTGGATGCATGCGATGCCACATGAGCTCGGTGCAGCCGGGAGACCCGGGAACGATGAACCGCTTCCAGGGCGTGCCGTTTCTGCATGGAGGCATTACGTGCGAAGACTGTCATGGAGATTCGGCGCGGCACGTTGCAACCCGCGGCAAAGTTGCGATGGTGAATCCATCCCGGCTGAATGCAGACCAACGTGATTCGATCTGCATCAGCTGTCATCTTGAGGGGGATGTTTCCATCGAGCGTGCCGGGAAATCTGCGCTTGATTATCGGCCCGGCGACTCGATCTCGACCTACCTGGCGTATTACGTTCGCGCAGGCGCAAACCTGACGGCGCGCGGGGTCAGCGAGGTGGAGCAACTGAGCCAGAGCACGTGCAAGCGGAGGAGCGGCGACAAGATGTCGTGTGCCAGCTGCCACGATCCCCACTACACGCCGGATGCGCAGCATCGAACGGCGTTCTTTCGCGCCAAATGCCTTGCTTGCCATAGCGAGCCGCAGTTCGCTGCGACGCATCATCCCGAGAACCAGGACTGCACGAGCTGCCACATGCCACGCGCAGTGGCTCGCAACATTGTCCATGTGGCGTGGACCGATCACCGCATCCTACGCGTGCCGGACAACGCACCCGCGGCGGAGAACGCGGCTGGAGATCATCTTGTGCCGGTATTCTCTCCCGGAGCAACGGATCGCGATCTTGCAATGGCTTATTACCAGTTGCTCCTCGAAGGCGACCGCGAATTTGAAAGAGCAGCGTGGGACCGGCTGAAGTCGCTCGGAGATTCCATCGCCAACGACAAGGCGGCTCTCGATGCGGTTGGCAACATGAGCGCAGAGCGCGGAGAGAGCCAGACTGCGGAGAAGGCATTTCAGCGCGTGCTGACGCTCGATCCCAACGATCTGACGGCCCAATCGAATCTTGGGATTCTCCTGGCGAGACAGGGCAAGCTCAACGATGCGATTTCGATGCTGAAAAAGGCATTTGGAGTCAACGAGGACGTGCCGGGCCTTGCCATGAACCTGGCGAGAGTCGAATGCATTGCCGGCGATGAGCAAGCGGCGCAGGCGACGCTTCAAACCGCGCTCATCTATTCGCCCGATCTGGCGGATTTGCAGCGCTTGAAAGCGCAGATGACATCCTGCCCAGGACCAACCGGCAAATGAGAGTCATGGCTCTCAGTTCCGCCACATGCGTGATGGCTCTTGCCATCATCGCCCACTCGTCCGGCTTTACGCAGGAAATCGATCAGCTTGCCAAGGCGCGTTCGCTCTTGAATGCCGGCAAGCTGTCGGAGTCCGAGGCCGTCCTCCGCAAGGAAGTGGGGCAATCACCATCTTCGGCGGAGGCGCATTTCCTGTTAGGCTACGTGCTGTTTCGCGAGCAGAAGGCGAAGGAGTCGCTGGCGGAATTCACCGCCGGGGCAAAGTACCGGCGTCCCGTCGCCGATGAGTTGAAGGTAGTGGCATCGGATTACGTCTTGCTGGGAGATTTTGGCGATGCACATAAGTGGTTTGCCGAGGTGGTCGCGGAAAAGCCAGATGATTCCGATGCCTGGTATTTGCTGGGACGGACCAAGTTCAACGAGAACGATTTTACCGGCGCCAAGGACGATTTCGAGCATGCATTGACGCTGCGCCCGCGGTACGTCGAAGCCGAAAACAACGTGGGGCTGTGCTGGAAGGAATTGAACAGTACCGCCAAAGCCGAGGCCGCGTTTCAAACCGCCATCGACTGGCAGGGCGAAACGCCTTCGGATGAGCAGCCCTTTCTGAATCTCGGAACGCTGCTCGTGGAACAGAACGAAGCAGCCAAGGCGATTCCGTACCTGGTGAAAGCCGGCGAACTGGCGCCGAAGAATCCCAAGGTTCACGAAGAGTTGGGGCAGGCGTATACGACGAAGCAGGATCTGCCCAAGGCGCAGGCTGCGTTGGAAAAAGCGGTGGAATTGGCGCCCGACATTTCGGCGCTGCACTTCAAGCTTGGCCAAATTTATCGCAAGGAGGGGCTGCAGGACCGCGCGCAGCACGAGTTCGACATATGCTCAAAGCTCAACAGCACCCATTCATCGCCCAATACTCCGAATCCGCTGACTCTAGGCGGATCGACACCGCACTGATTCACTCGATCCCAAGAATGTTGAACCGCAAAATCGCCGCGATCTGCCTGGCCGCGGCCGCGTTCATGATGTTGCCGATTCAGATCACGGCGCAGCCAGCCGGGGCGCCGGCGGCAGACGCGCTTTACAAACATCAAAGCGCACCCATTGAGTTGCGTATTGCCGATTTGCTGAAGCGGATGACGCTTGAAGAAAAAGTGCGGCAACTTGACCTCTACTCAGGCGCTACGGCACTTGTGGACAAGCACTCGGATGACACGCATGCCACGCCGGATGCGGTTTTCCTGCCCGATCAAGCCGAGGCGTTGTGGGGTGGTGTCGGAGTGGGGGGAATTCACGATCTGTATCCGACGCCGGTGCAATCCAACGCGATTCAGAAATGGGTGATTGCGCACAACCGGCTTGGCATTCCGGCAATCTTCATTGAGGAGGCACTGCACGGATTCAATACAGGCACGGTGTTTCCGGCGCCGATCAACCTCGCCGCAACGTGGAACCCAAAGGTTGCCGATGAGACCGGCGCAGCGATTGCGTCGGAAGTGCGCGCCACCGGCGCCGACATGATTCTTGGCCCGGTGCTCGATCTGGCAAGGGAACCAAGGTGGGGCCGCGTCGAAGAGGACTTCGGGGAGGATCCCTACCTAACCGGTCAGATGGGCCTGTCCTACGTGCACGGCGCGCAGGGTGACAGCCTGGCGACAGACCACAATGTGATCGCCGAGCCCAAGCATTTTGTGGCGCATGGATCGCCGGAAGGTGGAACGAACACGTCGCCGGTGCACATGGGCGAGCGCGAAGTGCGGATGGTGATGCTGCGCGGATTCGAGCCTGCGATTCGGGAGGGACACGCGATGGGGGTGATGGCTGCGTATCACGAAATCGACGGGATTCCGATGGCTGCCAACCCACATCTGCTGCAACAGGTGCTGAGGCGGGAATGGGGGTTCAAGGGATTTGTGCTGTCTGACCTGGGTGCGATTTCGATGCTCTACGAGACGCACCATGTGGCGGCTTCTCCAAAGGACGCTGTGTGCAAGGCGATTCGAGCGGGCGTGGATATGCAGTTCTACGATTTCAAGCATGAGGTCTTTCAAAAGGCATTGGTGGATTGCGTTCGCGACGGAACACTTTCGCAGGAAGATCTCGACAGAGCGGTGGGTTCGGTGCTGCGCGCGAAATTCGAGCTTGGACTTTTTGATCATCCGTTTGTCGATACGGATTTGAATGCGCGTGTGCATCGCTCCGCGGAACATCTTGCAGTTTCGCTGGAGTCGGCGCGGCAATCGATGACGCTGCTGAAAAATGATGGGAATCTGCTGCCGCTCTCGCGCGCTCTCAAACACATCGCGGTCATCGGGCCGAATGCCGATGTGGCACGATATGGCGACTACGAAAACGAATCGAACGGCGAGCGTATCAGCATGCTTGAGGGAATCCGAAAGCTGATGCCGCAGGCGTCCGTGACGTTCAATCAAGGTGATGATGTTTCCGGAGCAGTTTCCGAAGCCAAGGCCGCAGACGTGGTGATCATGGGTCTGGGCGAATGGCAGGGGATTTCGGGGGAGAGCTTCGATCGCGCGCATCTCGATTTACCCGGCAACCAGGAGGAACTGCTTGAGGCAGTCGTGGGAACTGGAAAACCGGTGATCCTGGTGCTTGAAAACGGGAGACCTTTGACCATCGGATGGGCCAAGGACCATGTGCCCGCGATTTTGGAGGCATGGTATCCGGGCGAGTTTGGCGGGCAGGCAATCGCGGAGACGCTGTTCGGAGAGAACAATCCGGCGGGCCGGCTGACCATTACGTTCCCGCGCAACACGGGGCAGCTGCCGGACTTTTACAACTTCGACCCGTCGCGCACGCACAAATACGTGGACGACGATGGAAAGCCGCTGTTCCCATTCGGCTTCGGGTTGAGCTACACAACCTTTCGCTATGACCACCTGGTGGCGAAAGCGCCGGCTCAAGGAAGCACCGGAGAGATTGAGATCAGAGTGGACGTAACGAACACGGGCGAACGGGAGGGCGATGAAGTGGCCCAGCTCTACGTGCGCCAGGATGTGGGCAGCGTGGAAACGCCTGAGCGGCAGTTGGAGGGATTTGAGCGCATCCACCTGAGGCCGCGGGAGACGAGGACGGTTACATTTCACGTGAAGCAAACCCAGCTTGCGGTGTGGAATGCCGAAAACAAATGGGCTGTTGAGCCGGGACGTTACACGATTTGGGCCGGCGGCTCGTCGCTGGCTACGCTCGAGGGCGCATTTGAACTGAAGCGGTGATATCGCTAGTTTGAAGGGGCGGCCGGCGCCTTCGCGCGCAGTATGATGATCTGGCAAGGCGCGCAGGCACAGAGGCGCGTGAAACTGCCGGCACTGGAGATGGCATGAGAGCCCTCGTTCTTTCTGCTTACAAGAACCTTGAGATCCAGGATCTGCCGGTTCCAAGCCCGGCGGATGACGAACTGCTGATTCGCATTGAGGCGTGCGGGATCTGCGGGAGCGATGTGCACGGATTCGACGGCAGCACCGGGCGCCGGATTCCGCCAATCGTAATGGGGCACGAGGCTGCAGGAACGGTGGAGTCGGTGGGCAGCGCGGTGTCGGGTTTCAAGCGCGGCGATCGGGTGACGTTCGATTCGACCGTGTATTGCGGGAAGTGCTTCTTTTGTGAGCGCGGGCAGGTAAACCTGTGCGATCACCGCGAAGTGATTGGAGTTTCGACGCCGATGTTCCGGCGCATGGGTGCATTTGCCGAATACGTGGCGGTGCCCGCGCGGATCGCCTATGCACTGCCCGATGCCATGCCGTTCGCGCACGCGGCGATGATCGAAGCGGTTTCTGTCGCGGTGCATGCAGTGTCTCTAACGCCGATTGCCTTGAATGACACAGTCATTGTGGTTGGGGCCGGCATGATCGGATTACTCGTTTTGCAGGCGGCTAAGCTGGCGGGCGCGGGCCAGGTGATTTCGGTTGACCTGGACGACACCCGGCTCGGGCTTGCGCGCCGGCTGGGTGCGACGTACACGTTGAATTCGCAATCCAATGTCATCCCAGAGATTCTCGAACTGACGGAAGGGCGCGGCGCGGAGGTTGCGATCGAGTGCGTGGGAGCGACTGCCCCGGTGAAGCTGGCGCTGGACAGTGTGAGAAAAGGCGGCGCGGTGACGCTGGTCGGCAATGTGGCGCCGACGGTCGAGCTCGGATTGCAGTCGACGGTGACGCGTCAGATCCGCCTGCAGGGCTCGTGCGCATCCTCGGGAGAATACCCGGCATGCATTGCCATGATGGCGCGCGGCGCGATCCAGGTGGAGCCGCTGATTACGGCGAAGGCCCCGCTTGAGGACGGGGTCAGATGGTTCGAGCGCTTGTATGCGCGCGAGGCGGGGCTGCTGAAGGTTGTCCTTGAGCCCTGATCAAACCAAGAGGAAGAAACATGGAGAATGCGTTGTTTGATCTGTCGGGGCGCGTTGCGCTTGTGACCGGGGCCAGCCGCGGCCTGGGGCAGTACTTTGCGCGCGCGCTGGCACGCGCCGGCGCCGACATTGCGATTACGAGCCGGCACGAGGATGCGCTGCCGGAGTTTGCGAAAGAGATTGAAGAGATTGGGCGGCGGGTTTTCTCCGCGGCTCTCGATGTCCGCGATCACGGCAGCATCCAGAATGCGATTGCCGGCGTCGAGGGCCATTTCGGTAAGATCGACATTCTTGTCAACAATGCGGGATGCAACATCCGCAAGCCGGCACTTGATGTGACATGGGATGACTGGAACACGATCCTCGACACGAATCTGCGTGGCGCATTCTTTGTGGCGCAGGCGGTTGCGCGGGGCATGGTGGCGCGGGGCTATGGGCGCATCATCAACATCGGGTCAGTGACGAGTGTGGCGGGATTTGCGGGCCTCGCTCCCTACGGCGCGAGCCGCGGCGGAATCAAGCAACTGACGATGAGCCTTGCCGATGACTGGGGCAGCCGGGGCGTCACGGTGAACTGCCTTGCGCCGGGATGGTTCAGGACGCAGCAGAACCGCGTGCTATATGAAAACAAGGCGTGGGTGGATTACATCACCGATCGCATTCCAGCGAAGCGGACGGGACTGCCCGACGATCTGGATGGCGCGATCGTTTTTCTGGCTTCGGAATCCAGCCGCTATATCACAGGACAAACGCTGCTGGTGGATGGCGGCGTTTCGACGGGGGCGACCAAGGCCACGGTGTAGGTCAGGAATCCAGCTCGATCACGACGACGGAATTCGGGGCGACAACAAGCTGGCCGTTTTCTGAGCGGGATTCGATGGATGAGCTGAGCGCCACGCGTGCGCCTGGCGCCATCGGAAGCGGACGCGCGCGGTCGGCGAGGTTGAAGCTGACAGCGATGTTGCCGTGCTGCATCGTGAACCATTTTTCCTGGTTGTCGAATTGCGCGTGAACGCGGCCGGCCATGTCGTCACGGAGGGCCGGGATGGATTTCCGCAACTGGATGAGATCGCGATACCACGCGAACATTGCGACGTGATCCGCAGTTGTCAATTCATCCCATTTCAGTTTGGAGCGCTCGAACGTCTGCGGCGATTCGGGGTCGGGAATGGACGCGGGACTCCAGCCGAATGCAGCGAATTCTCTTCTTCTCCCCTCTGAAACGAGGCGAGCCAGTTCCCTATCGTCGTGGTCGGCAAAATATTGAAAGGGTGAGGATGCAGCCCACTCTTCGCCCTGGAAGATCAACGGAATAAAAGGTCCGAGCAGGACCATTGCTGCGGCAATCTTTGCGCGTTCAAGTCCGGCAATTTCGTGGACGCGGTCGCCAATGGCGCGATTACCGACCTGGTCGTGGTTCTGGATGTAGCCGAGGAATCGGCGGTGCGGAACTTCGCCGACCGGCCGGCCGTGGATGCGCTTGCGGTATGGCGAATAGATTCCGTTGTAGACGAAGTTGCGTTCAATGGCCTTGGCGAGGTCGGCAAGTTTTCCGAAATCGGCATAGTATCCGCCCTGTTGCACGGGGCTGAGAGCGGTGAAGAGCGCATGATGGAAGTCGTCGCTCCATTGGGCATCCATACCCAGTCCACACATGTCGCGAGGGATGACGACGCGCGGATCATTGAGATCGCTTTCGGCAATCAGGACGAGAGGCAGGTGAACTTCCTGGCGAAGGGTATCTACCTCGGTTGCAAGCTGCTCGAGGAAGTGAATTGCAGAGCGATCGATGAATGCGTGCACGGCGTCGAGGCGCAGGCCGTCAAGGTGGAAATCGCGAAGCCACATCAGCGCGTTGTCGCAGAAGAAGCGGCGTACCTGGTGCGACCACGCATCTTCGAGATTCACCGCTCCGCCCCAAGGCGTGCGATGCGATTCGGTGAGGTAGGCGCCGTACTTGCCTGTGTAATTCCCGACGGGGCCGAAGTGGTTATAGACCACATCGAGCAAGACTGACAGGCCTTTTGAGTGGGCCGCGTTGACGAAGCGCTTTAACGCATCGGGGCCGCCATAGGGCTCATGCACCGCAAACAGCGAAACGCCATCGTAGCCCCAGCCATGTCGTCCAGCAAAGGAGGCTACGGGCATCAACTCCACATGGGTGATCCCAAGATCGATGAGGTGATCCAGCTTGCCCATCGCCGCGTCGAGAGTCCCTTCCGGGGTGAATGTTCCGGTGTGAAGTTCGTAGACGATGCCGTGGGTTAGATCGTTGCCGCGAAATTCCTGATCGGTCCACTGAAAAGCATTCTGGTCGTAGATGCGCGAGGGCAAATGAACGCCTTGGGGCTGCCATTGTGAGCGCGGGTCGGGATAGCCTTTGGGGTCGTCATCGAGCAGAAAGGAGTAGTCCGATCCTGCATGAGCGTCGGCCACATCGAGGCGCCACCAGCCCTGCTCGTCGGGCCCCTGCATGGGAAGCTTCGCATCATCCAGTTGCACGGCAACTTTGCCGGGGAATGGCGCCCAAACCTCGAACCGATGCATCGTCAGGCGGCCTCCCGTACGAGAAGCGCCACGGGAAAGCGCTCAAACAGGGCCTGGGCTCGCACCTTGCCGCCAGCCATCTCTTCCCGCGTCAGCAGGTTGGTCCAGCCTCCCGGCGGCAGGTCGACGGCAGTCGATCCCCACTTGCCGGCAAGCTTCATCGGCCAGCGAGGAATGAATACGGCGACCGAATCGCCGCGGAGAAAACCGATGAGATGGTCGGCTTTCTGGCCCTCGGCAAAGAGCGGAGAGTAGGCTGCTCCATCGCCAAACCATTCCGGGTGATCGCGACGGAGACAAAGCGCCTGATGAGTGACCCAGAGTTTAGGCAAGCCGCTGTCGGAGCGGTGCGAGATTTGTTCGAGGTCCATTCCATTCACGAGTTCGGCCAGCAATCGTCGGCGCTCGTTGAAATCGACAGGCCGTCGATTGTCAGGATCGACGAGGCTAAGATCCCAAAGCTCGCAGCCCTGGTACGTGTCGGGCACGCCCGGAGCCGTGAATTTCAGCAATGTTTGAGCAAGGCTGTTGAAGCGGCCCGGGTTTACGATGCGTTCCACAAAGCGATCAACTTCGGCGACAAAGGCTTCGGATTCGAGGATTCTTTCGATGAACCGGCGCAGAGCATCTTCGAATTCCTTGTTCTGCTGGGTCCAGCTTGTCATCTGCTTGGCTTCGCGTGTTGCCTTTTCCATGTGCGCGAGGACACGTTCTTTCGCGATGGGCCATGCGCCAACGAGTGTCTGGTAAAGGTAGAACTCGGTGTTGCGATCGGGGTAATCGTGGGTGCGCCAGGACGCGTTCATCTTCGACCAGCGATTTACCGCACTTTTCCATTGCGATGGCATTTCGGTGATGACGGCGAGGCGGGCGCGGACGTCTTCGGATCGCTTGGTATCGTGGGTGGAAAGCGTGGTCATGGTGGAGGGATGAGACCACTGCATGCGCGCGCAGTAGGCATGGAATTCATCGACGGTCATTCCGTTGCCTGCCGGCGCGCCACCGACCTCGTTGAGGCCGATCATCCGGTTGTAGCAGTAGAACGCTGTATCCTCGACGCCTTTGGCCATCACAGGCGACGTGAATTGCTGAAAGCGAAGGACGAATTCGGCTTCGATCGAACCACGCACCCGCAGGGCCAGCACATCGCCGATGAATTCGATCAGGCCCGGGTCGAGGTCCTGCCGGTACTCCTTTGCTTTTGCGACGGCGCTGTCGAGTTGAGTGCGGTCCTCGTCCTCGATCTGGTCGCGATCCGGAACCACATAGGTTCTGTACACCGAAAAGCAGGAGGCGACCTCGCGGATGGCGCGGCGGACCTCGGCACGGGTGTAGTCGCGGCGGTCGCGGTTGTTCTCGCAGATCTCAACAAAGAGGCTAGTGAGGCGATTGACGTCGCTGCCCAGTGCCTCCTGCTGCACGTTCAGCTTTTTGTCGTGGACGACGGCTTCGAAGTCAGTGGATTCGTGAGTGAACTCGGAGTAGATTTCCGTCAATGCCTTGAGGCCCTCGCCATCGGCGAGCAGGCGGTTGCAGAGGTTGAGGAAGTCATATCCCGAGGTGCCTTCGATGGGCCAGTCGTGGCGAAGGGTTTCGCCGGGTTCGAGGATCTTTTCGCCGACGATCCAGGCGTTCGGGGCCCGGTTGCGCAGGCGGTCGAAGTATTGCTGCGGATCGCGCAGGCCATCCGGATGGTCGACGCGAACGCCGTCGAGCACAGACTGATCAAGCCATTCGAGAATTCGCCGGTGTGTCGCTTCGAAGACGTGAGCGCGTTCGACCCTGAGGCCGATGAGCGTATTGATATCGAAGAAGCGCCGGTAGCCGAGTTCCTGGTCGGCGGTGCGCCAGTATGCCAGGCGATAGTGCTGCCGATTGAGGAAGTTGTCGAGCGCATCGATGTCCCGGTTCACTTCCTCCACGGCGCGATCGATGGCGACGTTGGCTTCGGGGTTTTCGGCGCTGAGGCGGTTCATCAAGCCATAGATGACAGTCTTGTCGCGGTGCCTTGTGCCTGCGACTTCGGGGTCGGTGGACTCTGGTGAGGGAAGTTGTGAAAAGCTGTCGGCAATGAAACTGAGCAGGTCGTTTTGGGCGTATTCCGCCGCCCTGCAGAGCACGCCATAGAGCGATCGCGGCGCAACGGGGAACAAGTTGTCCATGTAGTGGATCTGGAACGAGTCTCTGGCGTGTACCAGCTTGATTTGCCTGGCGCTCAGAATGCGGCCGTACTGGTCGCCGAGCACCGGAATTAAGACCTTGTTTTGCAGCTTGACCTCGGTAGAGTGCCAGTCGATATCGAACCAACCCGCGAAGCGGCTGGATGGGCCGTTTTCGAGTACGTCCCACCAATAGAGATTTTGGGGGCCGACCGCCATGTGGTTGGGGACGATGTCGAGGACCTGGCCCAATCCGAGGTCTTTGAGGCGCTGGCAAAAGCAGCGGTGCGCTTCTTCGCCACCCAAATCTTGATTGACCGACTGGTGGTCGACTACGTCATAACCATGCTTGCTTCCGGAAACCGCCTGAAGATAGGGCGAGCTGTAGACGTGCGAAATGCCGAGGGCTTTCAGGTAGTCCGCGACCTCGGCCGCATCATCAAAGGTGAAGCCTTCGTGCAATTGCAGACGGTATGTTGACGAAGGAATTCTCCGCATACTTTCTTGCATGGCCGCTTAAGAGTTTAGATGCTTAGGGGTTGCAAAACCTCGTGAATCTTGCGGAACAGGCGGTGTCACGGACCGGAGTGAAGCCTGAATTTGACAGCGTGATCGAAGATGTCGAGTGTTTTGTCGAACTTCGTGGGCAACGATGGAGACGGGATGAGCATCCAAACATCCTCCAAAACACACGGGCACGCGCGCCAGTCTTTTCTCCGCCGAATGCCGGCGATTCCCCGCCTCTGAACGAGAAGCCGCGGCGGATGTGAGAGTGCAGGCCCAATTTATTGTCTCAGGCGGAGAATCGCGACGCCTTTTCAACCGTTACTGCAGGATAGAATTTGTGCCGTGGACCATAAATCATCCGCTCGGAGAAACCAAGAGTGAAGAAGCTGGCCAGCGCCATTGACCCCCTGTGGTACAAGGACGCGATTATTTATGAGATCCACGTGCGCGCGTTCGCCGATTCGAATGGCGATGGCATCGGCGATTTTCCGGGCCTGATTTCGCGCCTCGATTACCTGCAGGATCTCGGCATTACGTGCATCTGGTTGCTCCCGTTTTTCCCATCGCCTTTGCGCGACGATGGCTATGACATCGCGAACTATGTCGACGTGAATCCCTCGTATGGAACGCTGGATGATTTCAAGACGTTTCTGGATGCGGCGCACCAGCGGAACATGCAGGTGATGATTGAGCTGGTCATTAACCATACAAGTGACCAGCATCCCTGGTTCAAGGCGGCCCGGCTGGCGCCGCCGGGATCGCCGGAGCGCGATATGTATGTCTGGTCGGTGACCGATCAACTTTTCAAGGACGCGCGCATCATCTTCACCGACACGGAGAAAAGCAACTGGACGTGGGACGAGACCGCCAAAGCATATTACTGGCACCGCTTCTTCTCGCACCAGCCGGATTTGAATTACGACAATCCACTGGTACTGGAAGAGGTATTGAAGGCGATGCGATTCTGGCTCGACATGGGAGTCGATGCACTGCGCATGGACGCAATTCCCTACCTGGTCGAGCGTGACGGCACATCCTGCGAGAACCTGCCCGAGACGCATACGGTCGTGAAGCGCTTGCGCGCCGCGATCGACGTCGAATACGCGAACCGGTTCGTTCTTGCCGAGGCGAATCAGTGGCCGGCGGATGTGCGGCCGTATTTCGGGGACGGCGACGAATGCCACATGGCGTTCCACTTTCCGTTAATGCCGCGCATCTACATGTCGCTGCGGCGCGAAGACCGGCTGCCCATCACGGACATTATGGCGCAGACTCCGCCGATTCCGGAGAACTGCCAGTGGGGTCTGTTCCTGCGGAATCATGATGAGCTCACGTTGGAGATGGTGACCGACGATGAGCGCGATTACATGTATTTTGCGTATTCGGCCGATCCGCGCATGCGCGTCAACGTCGGCATACGGCGGCGGTTGGCGCCACTCGTGGACAATAACCGGCACCGCATTGAATTGCTCAACTCGCTGCTTTTCAGCTTTCCGGGCACGCCCATCATCTACTACGGCGACGAGATCGGCATGGGAGACAACATTTATCTGGGCGACCGAAACGGGGTGCGCACGCCGATGCAGTGGACGTCGGACCGCAACGCGGGCTTCTCCCGCTGCGATCCGGCGCGGCTCTATTTCCCGGTCATCATGGATCCAATTTATGGGTACCAGGTGGTGAATGTGGAGGCGCAGCTCAGCGATCAGTCGAGCCTGCTGCACTGGACCCGGAACATGATTGCGTTGAGAAAGCTGTTCCAGGTATTCGGCAGGGGGACACTGACGTTCCTGAATCCATCGAACCGGAAAGTGCTTGCGTATGTCCGCGACTTGGTTCGGGATGATGGATCGCATGAAACGGTGCTATGCGTTGCCAACCTGAGCCGGTTTGCGCAGCCGGTTTCGCTGGACCTTTCAGACTATATAGGCCAGGAACCGATTGAGATGCTGGGGTATGTGCCTTTCCCGATCATCTCGAAGGAGCCGTATGACTTGAGCCTGGCCCCGTACTCGTTCCTGTGGCTTGAAATCCAGCCGGCCAGCGTGCATGCCGAACCACAACTCGAATCGGAGGAGGAACTGATCGCGCAGCAGACCGCTGGAGAGGGCGCCGCGCTGGAACTAATCAGAGACGGATGGGCCGGTTTGATGTCGGGGCGCGGAGTGGCTCTACTTGAATCGGCGCTGCCAGGTTGGCTGGCGCAACAGCGCTGGTTTGGAGCCAAGTCGCGCAAAGTGCAGTCGGTCCGCATTCTCGAATGGACCGAGTTGGCCGACAGGAGCGGCGGATCCGGCGCAGGCAGGTCCGTGGGGACGGAGGGCGGATCGGCGGTCTGTTTGGTCGAGGTGACATATAACGACGGACCACCGGAGGCATACCAGGTTCCGCTGGCGTTCAGCACGAGAGATGCCGCAGAAGATCTGGCGGCGAATCAGCCGAAGAGCGTGGTGGTTACGTTTCCGAGTTCGTCCGGTCCGGTTACGGTTCACGATGCAACCATTCTCGAGTCGTTTCGGCGTTCTGTGCTTGAGCTGATCGGACGGAATGGAACGCTCGGTCTTTCGCGCGTTCGCGCGTCGTCTGCCTCTCCCGGTGGGGCGGGTGATCCAGGCGCATTGGCGGCGGACAATACCGGCCTCGTGGCTCCAGTGCCGATCGACGCACAGCCCGGGGAGGCGGCTAGCTCGCCGCGCACGGATGCAGAAACCGCCGCCGCGACGAGCGGGGGAAGCCGGGATCCACGGGAGTCGCCTCTGGCAGGCAGGACGGGCCACGCGGATGGGCAGTTGATGGCGAGGGCTGCCGGCAAGAGGCTCAATGAGGATTTCGTTCGATCTGCGCCATCGAGTCTTGGATCGGCTGAGCAGTCGAATACGTCGGTCCTTTACGGGCGCGAGCTGATCCTCAAGCTTTTCCGGCGGCTTCAGACTGGCGAGAACCCCGACGTGGAGATCGGCCGGTTTCTGACGGACACCGCGCACTTTCCGCATATTGCTCCGTTTCGGGGAGACATTTCGGTGGTCCGGGATGGCGGCGAGAAGACCACGGTGGCGATGCTGCAAGGTCTGGTGGAGAACGTGGGGGATGGCTGGGCCTGGTTTCTCGACCAGCTTGCCGAATTCTTTCCTTCGGTCGCGGGACTTGGGGGTCCGCCTGAGGCGCCAGCACCCAGTTTCCTCAGTGACCTTCCGGTGAAGAGCGATGCGGAGGCCGTTGCAGGGACCGCATTGAGCGCTGCGAAGCTGCTTGGGCGACGGACAGCAGAAATGCATCTTGCCCTCGCGATGCCGACCAGCGATTCCGCTTTCGCAGCTGAGACGTTATCTCCCGAGGACCTGACGCGCGATGCGCGGCGCATCGATGCGCAGATCACCTCGACGCTGGGGGCACTGAAGCTGAAGATTTCAGCGCTTAGCGATCAGATCTCAGACCAGGCGGCGTTGCTGCTATCGCAGCGAATCAACCTGTTTACCCGCGCCAATGCAATCGCGGGGTCGCATGCGGCCGGCCAGTGTATTCGTATCCACGGCGACTACCATCTGGGACAAACGCTGCGTGTGGAAGGATCATCGCTGCCGGCGACGGAGCGGACGGGCGACTTCATCCTGCTCGATTTTGAGGGTGAGCCCGCGAGGCCGTTCTCTGAGCGGCGCCAGAAGCAATCGCCGCTGAAGGATGTTGCCGGCATGCTGCGCTCGTTCTCCTACGCGGCCCATGCAGGCCTGGAAGGTTTTGCGCCGGTGGCCACCGAAGCAGGTCATCCGCACCGTGCTGAGAGCCTGACGGCATGGGCCGTGTTCTGGGAGAATTCGGTTTCTACATCGTTTCTGCAGGCGTATCGCGAGACGATTTCGGCAAATTCTGCCCTGTTGCCCTCTCCAGTCCAGTCGCAGGCAATGCTGGCGGCCTATATGCTGGAGAAGGCGCTCTATGAGCTGCTGTATGAGCTGAACAACCGGCCCGATTGGCTGCACATCCCGTTGGCGGGAATTCTTGCGCTGTAAACGAGGATTTCCTTCCGAGATCCGCGGGACTGAACGACCGTCGTGAATCAAGTGGTGAGCTTCAGTATGGTGACGTCCAACCCCATTCCCGGCCAAACTGCTTCTACCGTGAGCGCCCATCCGGGACTTTTCGTCAAGCTTCCCAGCATGCCCACCAGCCAACTTGAGCAAGTTGTCACCAATCTCGCCTCTTCGTATCCAGCGGAATCCCTGGTAATCGCCACGCCGGATGCTGTTCCTGCCGGTCCGCATCCTCCGGTTGGCATTGAAACGGTTCCCGCGACAAATCCTTCGTGGACTCTGACCGCTGCCGATTTTGTGAGCGCGCACCAGCTCGCCGTGAAGAACGAAGCAAAAGGAGTTCTGATCCTGGGTGCAGAGGCCAGTTCTCTGGATGCACACGTCCTGCGCGATCTGGCGAATGCCGTCCTCGGAGAGGGGATGGATCTCGCGGTTCCGCACTATGATCTTCCCCCGAATGCCGGCATGGTGAATTCGGCCATTTTGTATCCGCTGACCCGGGCGCTGTTTGCCTCGCGGACGCGTTTCCCGCTGGCGATCGATCTTGGCCTGTCGATGCGGATGGCGGAACGGCTGGCAGCGGCGGCTCAGCGGCTGGTGGCAGCAAATCGTTCCGATGCCCCGATCTGGCCGATCAGCGAGGCGATGGTTGCGGGCTTTTCGGTGGGCGAGTGCGCAGCGGGTACGCGCGTGCTGCCGCACCCGGCCGAACCCGATCTGAATACAATTCTTCCGTTTGTGACTGGATCGCTTTTCGGCGACATCGAAGCGAAGGCGGCATTCTGGCAGCGCGCGCGCCAACTTCCGCCGTTCCGGCAGGCGAATGGGGCCGCGCATTCTTCGCCGGCAGACGCGGCCGCGGATGTGAACCAGATGCTGCAAGGCTTTCGGCTGGCATACACCAACCTGCTCGATATCTGGTCGCTGGTTTTGCCGCCTAATTCGCTGATCGGGCTCAAGAGGCTTTATCGGACCGATGCGGCGGCGTTCCGGATGCCGGAGGATTTGTGGTCGCGGATTGTGTATGACTTTGTGTTGGCCTACCGCCTGCGAAGCCTGAATCGCAGCCATCTTCTGGGCGCGATGATTCCGCTTTACCTTGCGTGGGTTGCAGGCCATGTGAACGCGATTGCGTCGGGCGTCGATCCGGAGAGCCACATCGAAGCGACGGCTGCCGCGTTCGAGGCTGAAAAGCCCTATGCGGTTTCGCGATGGCGGTGGCCAGACAGGTTCAATCCATGAGAAACCGATTCGACTCGCAACGGGTGCTTCGCTGGACTGAGAACGGAATTCCGGCTCCAGTTGGATGGCACATGAAGGAGTGAGTGATATGCAACTTACCTTTGCCGCTCTTTTGCAGGCAGAAACGACGCAGGCCGTTCAGCCGCTGATGGCGGATGGCGGCACGATCTGGCATCACATGTCGCAGGCGCTGAACCAGTCGCTTTACCGCGTCCTGTCACTGTTCATCGCGGTATTGCCGGGCATTCTCGCGTTCATTGTGGCGCTGGTGCTGTTCACGGTGATCGGAATGGTGTTGTCAGCGGTCATGCGCCGCGGGCTGACCTGGGCGAAGTTTGACGACCGGATTGCGCGGGGGCGCGGGCAGGCTGATTGGACCCCGACAACAGCCCCAACGGCACTGGTAGCCCGGGCGTCGTTTTGGGGATGCGTGCTGCTGGGGTTGGTCATCGGTGTCTCCGCCTTCGATACATCGTTCTCAACAGCTGCCACGCTGCCCATTTCGCTTCTGCCCTATCTGACCCATGCGGTGGGAGCCACGCTGCTGCTGATTGCCGGAACCCTGATTGCGCGCTTCCTTGCGCGCTCAGTGCTGATTGGCGCAGTCAACGCGCAACTGCAATATGCGCGCTTTCTGTCGCTGGGGATCAAGTGGCTGGTGCTGGTGCTGACGGCGGCGATGGTGCTCGATCATCTTGAGATCAGCACGGGCATCGTGGAGATGGCGTTTGGGATTCTATTCGGCGGAATCGTGTTGACGCTTTCACTGGCGGTTGGATTGGGATCGCGGGACCTGGTGAGCCGCTCGCTCGAGAGCCACATGGAGCGAAACCACGAACCACCGGAGGAACCGGCGACAGCGGGCACGAGCGAATCGATACGCCACTTCTGAGGGCCGCCTGGGCGCCGTCAAGGGGTTAGGTCAGAGTCTCCCGGGTCGCTGTATCGATACTTCCACCCCACGGAGGAGGACCTGACCGGTGGAATGGGGATCGGCACCCACACCCGGCGAATCTCACTTATTGTCGTGAAACTGGGTGACGATTTTTTCCGTGACGGTTCGCTGCAGAACGGGCGAGGAGAGAACGGTCGAGGTCGAAGTGGTTCCGTAGTGTCCGAGCTTGTCGAGGAAGCGCTCCAGATGCTCGACCGATACCACGCGTGCCTTGACGATGAAGGAGTCGGAGCCGGTAACGCGATGGCACTCGAGCACCTCGTCCCAGGCTTTGACCTGCTGCTGGAAGGTGCGCACGAGGGCTTCGGGCCCGGCCATCGACAGTCGAACGAAGATGAGGATGGGGAGACCAAGGCGCTCGAGATTGATGTCGGCGTGGAAGCCGCGGATGACTTCGAGTTTTTCAAGCCGGTGGACGCGCTCCGCCACCGCAGGAGTTGTCAGGCCGACGCGGCGTCCGAGTTCAGCCCAGGAGATGCGCGCATTTTCCTGCAATTCCTCAATGATGCGCCATGCGATGCGGTCGAGCTCGGCGGGCTCATATCGTTGGCTGAACCGGCTGGTGGACATGCGATGCTCTCCTTCAATTGGAAGGACAATAGCACTGCTTTCTTAAGAATGTAAATCGTTTCTCGGCCCGTCCCTTTTGAACAGGATTGTCAGCTGAACGAAAGGAATGCGATACTGCCCGACGATAAGGCTTGTGGAGCTTCCCCAATGAGTCGAACCAAAGAGCAATTTGCGTATCAGTCCGGATTCGGCAACGAGTTCGCCACGGAGGCAAAGGCCGGAGCGTTGCCGCGTGGTCAGAATGCTCCCCAACATGCTCCTCTCGGTCTCTATACCGAACAGATCAGCGGGACCGCGTTCACAGCTCCTCGCCTTCTCAACAGGCGCACCTGGAGCTATCGCATACGACCCTCAGTGATGCACGAGCCGTACAAGGAGTTTGGTCCGACCACGCTGATGCGCAGCGGTCCATTCAACGAGGTGCCGACTCCACCCAACCAGATGCGCTGGAATCCGCTGCCCATGCCAAAAGCGAAGAAGGACTTCGTGGAGGGCATCGTGACGCTGGGCGGAAATGGCGATCCGTCGCTCCAGGACGGCGTCGGAATCCATCTCTACGTGGCTAATGCTTCGATGCAGGACCGCTTCTTTTACAACGCCGACGGCGAGATGCTGATTCTGCCGCAGGAAGGAAGGCTGATGCTCCGGACGGAGCTGGGCATCCTGGAAGTGGGGCCGGGCGAGCTGGGAGTGATCCCACGAGGGATCAAGCTGCGAGCCGAGCTGCCGGACGGGTCGGGCCGAGGCTACATCTGCGAGAACTATGGACAGAGCTTTCGATTGCCCGACCTGGGGCCGATCGGAGCGAACGGCCTTGCGAATTCGCGCGATTTTCTGACCCCGGTGGCGGCGTTTGAAGATCGCGAAGGCAAGTTTGAAGTGGTTGCCAAGTTCCTGGGGAAGCTGTGGCGTGCTGAGATCGACCACTCGCCGCTGGACGTGGTGGCCTGGCACGGCAATTACGCGCCCTACAAGTACGACATGTCACTCTTCAACTGCATCAACACGGTGAGCTTCGATCATCCGGATCCGTCGATTTTCACTGTCCTGACGGCGCCTTCACCGCTGCCAGGCACGGCCAACGTGGACTTCGTGATCTTTCCGCCGCGCTGGATGGTGGCCGAGCACACGTTTCGGCCGCCCTGGTTCCATCGCAACATGATGAACGAGTTCATGGGCTTGATTCTTGGCGTCTATGACGCGAAGGCGGAAGGGTTCCTTCCGGGCGGCGCCAGCCTGCACAACTGCATGTCGGGCCATGGACCGGATGCGGAGACGTTTGAGCGCGCCAGCAAGGGGGACCTCAAGCCTCAACACATCGAGGGCACGCTGGCCTTCATGTTTGAGACACGGCTGCCGGTGCGGCCTACGCGCTTTGCGCTCGAGGAGAAGATTCTGCAGCACGAATACTATGAGTGCTGGCAAAGCCTGAAGAAGAACTTTCACAGCAACGGGAAGCGGTAGCGATCGCGGAGCGCCGGCGCATGAACTGGCAGCGAAAGAGCTGGGTTGATTCGGCGAATGAGCCGGAGGGCGGCTTTCCACTGCAAAGCCTGCCCTATTGCGTGTTCGCCAGCCAGGACGGACCGGCGCGCATCGGGGTTGGCATCGGCGACTTCATTCTCGACCTCGCGCGGTGCGAACAGGATGGGTTGCTGAATGGCGTGCCGGCGGGCGTTCGAGCCGCTTGCGGGAAGCCGACACTGAATGCGCTGATTTCCAGCGATAGCGAAGAGCACGCGGCGCTGCGCGAGCGGCTCATGGACCTGGCCGGCGAGGATGCGGGCGCAGCGGTTCGCGAAGATGTGCGAGGCGGCCTGGCGACGCGGGCCGAAGCCACTTTGCTGAAGCCGTTCGAATCAGCGAATTACACCGACTTCTATGCATCGATTCACCACGCGACGCGGGTGGGCAGGCTCTTCCGGCCCGACAATCCCCTGCTGCCAAACTACAAGTGGGTTCCCATCGGATATCACGGCCGGGCGTCTTCGATTGTCGTGAGCGGCACGCCAGTGCGGAGGCCGAGCGGCCAGACAAAGGCGGGAGACGAGGCGGTTCCGCGCTTTGGGCCCTCGAAGAAGCTGGATTACGAATTGGAAGTGGGCCTGGTGGTGAAGGGCGGCAACCAGCTCGGCGAGCCGATTCGCATCGCGGAGGCGGGAGCGCAGATCTTCGGCGTTTGCCTCGTCAACGACTGGTCGGCCCGCGACATTCAGCCCTGGGAATACCAGCCGCTCGGACCATTCCTGGCAAAGAGCTTTGCAACCAGCGTGTCGCCGTGGGTTGTACCGATGGAAGCGCTGGCACCGTTTCGCGTTCCGGCGGCGGAGCGTGCCCAGGGTGATCCGGAGCCGCTTCCTTATCTGAAGAACGAGGAAGATCAAGGCGTCGGTGCGATTGACATGGTGCTGGAGGCGTGGCTGCTGACACCGGCGATGCGAAGGGCCGGAGAGCAAGCAACTCGGCTGAGCCAGGCGAATATGCGAGACCTCTACTGGACTCCGGCGCAGCTTGTTGCCCACCACACCAGCAATGGCTGCAACCTGCTGCCCGGTGATCTTCTGGCCACGGGGACGGTTTCCGGACCGGCTGACGAATCGGCTGGGTGCCTGCTCGAGTTGACGACCGGCGGCAAAAATCCTGTGAAGCTGCCCAATGGGGAAAGCCGCTCGTTTCTTGAGGATGGCGACGAGCTGACGCTGCGCGGCTTCTGCCGGCGGGAAGGGTTTCCGCGGGTATCGCTTGGCGAGTGCCGGGGAGTTGTCCTCAAGGCCTTATGAGCTCTTTCAAAGATGAAGACATTTGCCAGGTTGACCCATAATTTATTAGGTAGTCAAGCCTATCTTTCTTCAAACCGCTATTCAAATTCATGATTTGGCGGGCCTATTCTCTTGGCGACAGGCTGCGAACCCACCCCTATTTGAGGGGGCGCAGACTCAGACAACCTGGAGGTCCCCGAATGGCTTCGATCGCGCCGAGCGCAGTCGCGCAATCCAAAGACTTTCTGCCCCTGAAAGGCACTGACCACGTCGAGTTTTACGTGGGCAACGCACGCCAGGCGGCGCACTACTACCGCACCGCGTTTGGAATGAGCCTGGTTGCTTATGCCGGTCCGGAAACTGGCCAGCGGGATCGCGCGTCGTACATGGTCCAACAGGGCAAGATCCGGTTCGTGTTTACGACGTCGCTGCGTCCCGGGTCCGCGATTGCGGAGCATGTGGCGCGGCATGGCGATGGCGTTCACGTGATCGCGCTCGAAGTGGACGATGCCCGGGCAGCCTGGAAAGAGACGACCACGCGTGGTGCGCGCAGCGTGTCGGGGCCGGTCGAATCCGGAGACGATTACGGCCGCGTGACCACCGCTTCGATTGCGACCTATGGGGACACGATTCACACGTTTGTCGAGCGCGGGCACTATAACGGTCCGTTCCTGCCGGGATTCCGGTCGGAGCCGGAAGACCATCTCTCGCGGCCGACGGGTCTCAAATACATCGATCACATGGTCGGCAATGTGGGCTGGCACGCGATGGATGAATGGGTCCAGTTCTACGCCAACGTGATGGGGTTCCAGCTTTACCAGCATTTTGATGATAAGGACATTTCGACCGAGTACTCGGCGCTCATGTCGAAGGTGATGTCGAACGGCAACGGGTATGTGAAGTTCCCGATCAACGAGCCCGCGGAGGGCCGCAGGAAATCGCAGATCGAGGAGTATCTCGAGTTCTACCAGGGACCGGGCGTGCAGCACATTGCCATGGCGACCGATGACATTCTGGGGACGGTTTCAAAGTTGCAAGCGCAGGGAGTGCAGTTCCTCACGGTGCCGCATACCTATTACACGGAATTAGCCGGGAGGGTGGGAAAAATCGACGAGCCGATTGAAGACCTGGAGCGCCTTGGAATCCTGGCAGATCGGGATGACGAGGGATACATGCTGCAGATCTTCACCCGGCCCGTTGAAGACCGGCCGACGCTTTTCTACGAGATCATCCAGCGCAAGGGCAGCCGCAGTTTCGGGAAGGGCAACTTCAAGGCGTTGTTTGAAGCGATCGAGCGCGAGCAGGCGCTGAGGGGGAATCTCTGATGGCTACCGCGGTTGAACTGCACAAAGCTGCTCCGTTTCTGATCAAGCAGGATTACACGGCCTATACGACCGAGCAGCATGCGGTCTGGGCAGAGTTGGTACGGCGCCGCATGCCGCAACTCGAACAGCACGCCGCGCAAGAGTATCTGGACGGCTTTGAGACGCTGTGTCTGCCGTATGACCGACTACCCCGCCTGCGGGCGATCTCGGCCAAGCTGCAACCGCGGACGGGATGGAATGCAACGCCGGTGAGCGGATTCATGCCGGCGCCCGCGTTTTTCGAGATGCTGGCCGCACGGCGGTTCCCGACCACCACGTGGCTGCGCGGGCGCGATTCGATGGAGTATACGCCCGAGCCGGACATTTTCCATGACGTCTTCGGCCATGTGCCGATGCACGCGCATCCGGTCTTTGCTGATTTTCTGGCGCACTATGGACAGGTCTGCTCGCAACTGACCGACGAAGGGATCCTGGAGCGGATCGGCCGCGTTTTCTGGTACACGGTCGAGTTCGGGCTGATCCGGCAAGACGGCCGCGTGAAGGTGTATGGAAGCGGGTTGATCAGTTCGAATGGCGAGTGCTCAAACGTGCTGCACTCGGGCTGCGAGGTACGGCCTTTCGTGCTCGAAGAAGTGCTGCGCACTCCGGTGAAGGTGGACGAGATGCACCACCTGCTGTTTGCCATCGAGAGCTTTGACCAGATCTACGAAGCCATGCACACGCTGGAAGCGCGGATCCGGCAGGGTTCGCGCCTGGATGATTGAACCTGGGATCCCGTAATCATCGATAGGTTGCGGGTGACGGGGAGCGCGTTCGTCCAGCGCGCACAAGCAGTGTCGTGTTGAGCAGTTTGCATCGAAATACATGGAATGCTTTGCGGCAAGACCGGAGATACTGTGTCCAGCGCAGCGGGAATCCTTGAAACCGATTGCGCCGTTTCGGGTTTTGCTGATTTCCGAGCCGTACTGGACGGTGGAATGGCCAAGCAACTGATACCGGAAAACAAACTGCATTCGGCACTGGATTCGGATTCGCCACGGGTAAAGACAAATCGGCAAGCGGTCACGGCTTTGCTGGCCAGGCTCCAGGAGCAGGAGGATACGATTCGGCAAGGCGGCGGGGCGCAGGCGGCCAAGGCGCAGCATGACAAGGGCCGGCTTACGGTGCGAGAGCGGCTCGCGCTGCTGCTCGATCCGGAGACCCAGTTGCTGGAGCTTGGCCTTTGGGCTGCCTATGAGATGTACGCCGAGTATGGCGGAGCGCCGGGCGCCGGGGTCGTGACGGGGCTGGGCCGGGTCTGCGGACGGCTGTGCATGATCATCGCCAACGACGCCACAGTGAAGGCCGGCGCCTTCTTCCCGATGACAGCGAAGAAGGTGCTTCGTGCGCAGACCATCGCTCTTGAAAATCACATTCCCACGCTGTATCTGGTCGATTCGGCCGGCGTGTTTCTGCCGTTGCAGGAAGATGTGTTTCCCGATACGGACGACTTTGGCCGCGTGTTTCGCAACAATGCGGTGATGAGCTCGCTGGGGATCCCGCAGATCACCGCCATCATGGGGATGTGCGTTGCCGGGGGCGCGTACCTGCCGGTCATGACGGATACGGTGTTGATGACCGAAGGATCAGGGTTGTTTCTGGCAGGGCCTTCTCTGGTGCAGGCGGCGATCGGGCAGAAGACCGATGCCGAGGAACTGGGCGGAGCTGCGATGCATGCCGAGATTTCGGGGACCGTGGATTTCAAGGAGCCCAACGATCATCTCTGCATTGCCCGCATGCGGTCACTGGTGGACAAGATGGGCCACCGTCAGGGAGCGAAAGCGCCGGAACCATTCGATCGCGTGGAGTTCGACGCGGAGCGGGACGCGCCAAAGTTTGCGGCGGAGGATGTATACGGGTTGCTGAATCCCGAGCCGGGCGCGAGCAACGTCTACGACATGCGCGAGGCGATTGCGCGCATCGCCGATCGCAGCGAATTTGACGAATACAAGGCGGAGTTTGGGCGCACCGTGCTGTGCGGCTACGCGCGTATCGGCGGCCACGCGGTGGGAATTGTTGCCAACCAGAAAACGAACCAGAACCAGGTGGTCGCAATGGGTCCGGCTGCGGGAGCAAAGCGGATCGAAGTGGGCGGCGTCATCTACACCGAAGGAGCGCAGAAAGCGGCGCGATTCATCATGGATTGCAACCAGAACCTGGTGCCGCTCGTGTTTCTGCACGACGTGAACGGGTTCATGGTGGGCAAGGACGCCGAGTGGTCGGGCATCATTCGCGCGGGCGCGAAAATGGTGACGGCGGTGAGCACCAGCGTCGTGCCGAAGATTGCGGTGATTATCGGGGGCAGCTTCGGTGCGGGCCATTATGCGATGTGCGGGAAGGCTTATGATCCGAGATTCTTGTTCGCATGGCCCACGGCTCGCTATGCCGTGATGAGCGGGGCTTCGGCGGCGAATACATTGGCGGAAGTTCGCACGCGGCAGATGGAACGGGGCGGGGCCAAGCTCTCCGACGCAGAGAAAACCGATCTGGTGCAGGAGATCAAGGCGACCTACGATGCGCAGGCGGATCCGCGGTACGGCGCGGCGCGGCTCTGGATCGACGCGATTATCGATCCCGCGAAGACGCGGGAGGTGCTGATCACCGCACTCGAAGCGTGTTCGTTAAATCCCGATGTCCCGAAATTCAATCCGGGAGTGCTACAGACGTGAACAACCTTTGGTGATCTATCGCGTTAGAGCAGGATAAAGGCATCTTATCTGGCAGATGAACTGGAAGCAGGATGGCTCGAAGGAGCGAGAACATGGAAGCAGCCCTGGAAACCGTGGAAAGTCTCTATCCGTTTGTGCTGACGGAAGAGCAGGAACATCTGAGGCGCGAGATTCGCGAGTTTGCGGCGCGCGAGATTGCTCCGAACGTGATGACGTGGGATGAGTCGTGCGAGTTTCCGGCCGAAGCCGTAAAGAAACTCGGGGCGATGGGTCTGCTCGGAGTCATCTTCCCGCCCGAATATGGCGGCGCTGGGCTCGGCTACGTGGACTACGTGCTGGCCATCGAGGAATTGTCGGCGGTGGACGGCTCGATTGGCATTACCGTAGCAGCGCACAATTCGCTCGGCACGAATCATATTTTCCTTGCCGGAAATGAGCGGCAGAAGCGTAAGTACGTGCCGAAGCTTGCCGGCGGCGAGTGGCTGGCGGCATGGGGTCTGACAGAGCCGGGTTCCGGATCGGATGCCAGCGATGCCCGCACGATGGCTGTGAAGAAGGGCGATTCGTACGTCCTCAACGGAAACAAGACGTTTATCACCAACGGACGCCAGGCCGATGTTGCCGTGGTGATCGCCGTGACCGACAAGGAAAAGGGTACGCACGGGCTCTCTGCGTTCGTGGTGGAGAAAGGGACGCCGGGTTTCCGGCCTGGCAAGAAAGAAAACAAGCTTGGCTTGCGGGCGAGCGATACCAGCGAGTTGATCTTCGAGGACTGCCAGATTCCAGCTGAGAATCTGCTGGGTGCCGAGGGCGAGGGATTTATCGATGCAATGCGGGTGCTTGACGGAGGCCGCATTTCAATCGCAGCTCTTGCGCTGGGAATTGGGCGCGGCGCGCTGGACGCAGCACTCAAATACGTGAAGGAGCGGCGGCAGTTTGGCAAGGCTATCGCGGAGTTTCAGGGGATCCAGTGGAAGCTGGCGGATATGGCGACGGAGCTGGATGCGGCGCGGCTGCTGACGCAGCGAGCGGCGGTGCTGAAGGATTCCGGGCGCAAGGTGACGCGTGAATCGTCGATGGCGAAGCTGTTTGCCAGCGAAGTCGCGGTGCACATCTGTGATGAAGCGGTGCAGCTGTTCGGCGGCTACGGCTTTATCAAGGACTATCCGGCCGAGAAATACTATCGCGATGTGAAGTTGTGCACGATCGGCGAGGGCACCAGCGAGATTCAGCGCATGGTGATCGCGCGCGAGATCCTGAAAGTGCACCCCTCACGCGGCTGAACGAGCTGACCGGAACGCTAAGTTCGGATGAACGAAGAAGTCAAAATTATCGAGTGTCCTCGGGATGCCTGGCAGGGTCTGCTGGAACAGATTCCGGCGGGCCGGAAGGCCGAATACCTGCGCAGCCTGATTGCGGCGGGGTTCCGGCACATCGATGCAGTGAGCTTCGTTTCGCCGGCGGCGGTTCCGCAGATGGCCGATTCAGAAGAGGTGCTGAAGCTTGTCAATGCAACGCCGGACGTGGAGATCATCGGAATCGTGGTCAATGAGAAGGGTGCGCAGCGGGCCATTGCGACCGGAGCAGTGCAGACCCTGGGATTTCCATACTCGATTTCGGGTGAGTTTCTGCGCCGCAATCAGCACCAAACGCGGGAAGAAGCGCTCGCGGTGCTTGAGGCGATCGCCGCGCAAGCTCACGAGGCGGGCCTGAACACAGTCGCATACATTTCGATGGCTTTCGGAAATCCTTACAACGAGAGCTGGAGCGCAAAGGGACTCGAGGAGGCATATCGCCGGATCATCGATGCGGGCGTGCAGCAGATTTCGCTTGCAGATACGGTGGGGATGGCTACACCAGAGTGGATCGCTCGCATTGTGAGCCATGTGCTCGCGATGCAGCTCGGCATCGAGGTGGGAGTCCATCTGCATGCGCGGAGGGAAGATGCGCCGGCGCGAATTCGCGCAGCGTATGAGGCTGGTTGCAGACGATTCGATGCGGCCGTGGGCGGCTTGGGCGGCTGCCCATTCGCGCAAGACGACTTGGTGGGCAATATTCCTACCGAGGTGCTGATTTCGACCCTCACCGAGTTGGGCGCGGAAATGCCGACACTGGGGTCGCTGACCGAGGTGATCCAATTGAACGACGAAATCGCTCATGGTTGATCCGTCTGTTCTGCTTCATACTGATGTTCAGGTAAGGTCACGTGCAATTCACCACGATTGTTGTTGAGGACGATGGTCCGCTGCGGATGATTGCGCTGCATCGTCCGGAGCGGCGCAATGCGATGACGCCGGAAATGCAGTCGGAGCTGCTCGCCGCGCTTCAAGACACGGCGGCGAGCAGCTCCCGCGTGCTCGTTTTCACCGGTGCGGGCGAAGCGTTTTGTGCGGGCCTTGACTTGTCTGCGCTGCGCGGAATGCAGGATCAGGGCGCTGCCGGGAACCGTGCGGATGCAGAACGCATCGCCCGCCTCTTTCGCACGCTTTACGAACTGCCGGTACCTACGATCGCGGCGGTGAATGGAGCTGCCATCGCGGGCGGCGCAGGGTTGGCATTCTTGTGCGACTTCACTCTGGCTGTTCCGGCAGCGAAGTTTGGATTCACTGAGGTGCGCATCGGTTTTGTTCCGGCGCTGGTATCAGCATTTATTGCTCCTCAAATCGGGGAGAAGAAGTGCCGGGACCTGCTGCTCACGGGTCGCATTTTCGATGCGGAGGAGGGGCACGGCCTCGGCCTGGTGAATCAAGTCGTGCCGGCGGATGAACTGATGCAGCGGACCAAGGAATTGGCTCAGGTGCTGATTGCAAACAGTCCGCAGTCGATGAGCGCGACCAAGCGGCTGTTGAGCGCCGAGAGCAAAGAGAGGCTGGATGCTGCGGTTGCCCACGCGCTCGAGGCCAATGCCGCGGCACGCGAGACCGAGGATTTTCGCGAGGGAATAGCGGCATTCCTCGAGAAGCGAAAGCCGCAATGGAAAAAGTGATCTGAAGTCAGTCGCCGGACAGACGGAATCGCACCGCCGCTTCTGTTTTCTGCTCGACCTGTTCGCGCGTCACGGCGTCGGCCAGCTCAATCAATTCAAAGCCGTCCTGCGTCACGTCGAGCACGCAAAGATCTGTGATGATGCGATGCACGACCTGGGTTCCGGTGAGGGGCAGCGTGCATGTGCGCAGGAGTTTGGGGCTGCCGTCCGTGGCCGTGTGCTCCATGATCACGATCACGCGGCGAACCCCCGAGACCAGATCCATTGCTCCGCCCATTCCTTTGACGCGCTTGCCGGGAATCATCCAATTGGCGAGGTCGCCGTGTTCGGAGACTTGCATGGCTCCGAGAATCGCGAGATCGATGTGGCCGCCGCGAATCATGGCAAACGAATCGGCGCTTGAAAACGTGGATGCGCCAGGGACAAAGGTCACCGTTTCTTTGCCGGCGTTGATGAGGTCCGGATCGATTTCGGAAGGCCGCGGGAATGGGCCGGTGCCGAGGAGGCCGTTTTCGGATTGGAGGGTGACGGTCATGCCCGAAGGAATGTAATTGGCGACCAAAGTGGGGATGCCGATGCCCAGGTTGACATAAAAGCCGTTCTGCAATTCACGGGCGGCGCGCGCGGCCATTTGATGACGGGTCCAGGGCATAAGAGCGGGTCTCAGCCTTTAGCGTTCAGCTTCGGTTGTGAAGATCGACAATTCATTTTGGTCTTTGCTCCCGATCCGTTGTTGTCGAGATGAACCGTGCTCATCACTCCTCGCGTACGGTGCGTTTCTCGATGCGTTTTTCCGGGTTCGGATTGTGCACGAGACGATGGACGAAGATGCCGGGCGTATGGATTTCGTCGGGATCCAACTCGCCCGGCTCGACCACGATCTCGGCCTCGGCCACGGTGATTTTGCCGCACGTGGCGGCGTTGGGATTGAAGTTGCGGGCAGTGCGGCGGTAAATCAGATTGCCGTGCAGATCGGCCTTCCATGCTTTCACCAGGGCCAGGTCAGCCTGAATGCCGCGCTCCAGGATGTACGTCATGCCATCGAAGTCCTTGTGCTCCTTGCCTTCCGCGACGACCGTGCCAATGCCGGTTCGCGTGTAAAAGCCAGGAATGCCGGCGCCTCCGGCACGCATCCGCTCGGCGAGCGTCCCCTGCGGACAAAATTCCAATTCGAGTTCACCGGCGAGGAACTGGCGCTCGAATTCGGCGTTCTCGCCCACATAACTGGAAATCATTTTCTTGATCTGGTGGGTTTGAAGCAGCAGCCCGAGGGCCCAGCCGTCGACTCCCGCATTGTTGCTGGCGATAGTCAGGTTACGCGCCCCGGTGTCACGCAGAGCCAGAATCAAAGCCTCAGGAACGCCGCACAGGCCAAAGCCGCCGATCGCCAGCAGCATTCCGTCGCGCACCAGGCCGTCGAGCGCGGAGTGGGCCGTTGGCCACAGCTTCGTCAGGCTGCTTGCGTGTTCGGATTTCGATCCTGGCATTCCGGCTTCCTCTTCGTGCCCTAACATCCTAGCGTAATTCCGATGAGAGGCAGCGCTAGGTCAATGCGCGATCGAGATGGACATAGCCGCCATCGACGATGAGAAGTTGTCCCGTGGTGTGGGCCGACTGCGTGGGCGACAGCAGGAATACCGTCATGGCAGCAATTTCAGAGGAGAGAGTCATGCGATGCCCAAGTGGAATCTTGTCGGTGATCCGTTTGAGCTCGGCGGCCGGATCGCCCAGAGTATCGAGCCAGCGCCGATAGAGGGGAGTCATCACCTCCGCCGGCAACACTGCGTTCACGCGGATGTTGTGAGGCAGCAATTCGGCAGCCCATTCGCGCGTGAGCGCAAGCTGCGCGCCCTTGCTGGCGGCGTAGCCTGAGGTGTTTCCCTGGCCGGTGAGCGCGACTTTGGAACTGATGTTCACGATGGCGCCCTGGGTTCGCTTCAGTGAAGGCAGGGCGTAATGGGCAAGCGCGTAATAGTGGATAAGATTCTTGTTCAGGCTCTCGATAAAGCGTTCGACGCTGCCCTTCTCGAGGCCGGCGCCGTCGTTGACCCCGGCATTGTTGACGAGACCGTAGATGTCGCCGTGGCGCGACTCAATTTCGGAGATGGCGGACTTGCAGCGGCCGAGGTCTTCTAAATGCGCTTCAACCAGCTCACATCGATATTTCGCGGCTTGCATTTCGGCCATGAAATTCTGCACGTTTTGCGAGCGGCGGCCGAGCACAATGACGCGCGCGCCTTCATCGAGGCAGGCACGGGTGATACCGGCGCCAATACCCGCGCCGCCACCGGTGACCAAGATCAGTTTGTCTTTCAGACCAAGATCCATTGATGAACTCCCTTTCGATCCTCTAGCTTAGTCCGGCCATGACGAGCATACGAGGTTCCGTCATTTCCTGGATGGCGGAGCGAATGCCTTCCCGGCCAAGGCCAGATTCTTTCACGCCGCCATAGGGCATAGGGTCGAGCCGCCAACTGGGCGTGTCTCCCACAATGAGGGCGCCGACCTCAAGCTCGCGGTACGCGGTGAGGATACGGCCGGCATCGCGCGTGAGCAGCCCGGCCTGCAGGCCATATTTGGAGTGGTTGACGTCGGCCAGCGCCTGCTCGAAATCATCGAAAGCTTCAATGATGAGCACAGGTCCGAAGACCTCCTCGTCACGGACCTTCATGCCGGACTGGGTGCCGCTCAGGATGGTTGGCTCGACAACCGAGCCGTGGCGCTTGCCTCCGGTGACGAGCTTGGCGCCTGATTCGAGCGCTTCTTTGACCCACGACTCGACGCGCTCGGCTTCGCTCAGGCGAATCATCGGTCCGATTTCGGTCGATTCGTCGGCCGGATTGCCGGACGGCATTTTGGCCGCGACGTCCACGACTTTCCAGAGGAAGGACTGGAAGACGCGCCGCTCGACGAAGACGCGCTGCACGCTAATGCAGGATTGTCCGGCAAAACCGAAGGCAGCATGCGCGGTCTTAGCTGCGGCTGCATCCAGGTCGGGCCAATCATTGTGGACGATGAGGGCTGCGTTGCCGCCGAGCTCGAGCAGTACGCGCTTTCGGCCTGAGTTGACCTTCAATTCCCAGCCGACCCTGGCTGAGCCTGTGAAGCTGAGGAGCTTGATGCGATCTTCCTTTTCGACCAGCCAGCTCGCGTCGGCGTTGGAAAGGGGCAAGACGGCAAGCGCCTCCTCGGGCCATCCGGCCTTCAGAATTACTTCACCGAGGGCGAGCGCAGTAAATGGAGTTTGCGGCGCCGGCTTGATGATGACCGGGCAGCCGGCAGCCATCGCCGGTGCGGCCTTGTGGGCGACGAGATTCAGCGGAAAATTGAAGGGCGTAATGGCGAGCACGGGGCCGACGGGAAAACGCTGCACCAGGCCCCAACGGTTCTCGTTGCCCTCAGTGAGATCGAGGGGAATGGACTCACCGCCAAGCCGGACCGCTTCTTCTGCCGCAGTCTTGAAGGTGAGGATCGCGCGGTCGACTTCGGCCCGGGCCAGCCGGATGGGTTTGCCGGCCTCAGCGACGATCAACTGCGCGAATCGTTCGTGTTGTTCGATGAGGGCTGCCGCGACGTTTTCGAGGATATCGCGCCGCTTCCAGCGAGGTAGGCCGCGCGTGCGCCGCAGGCTGGCAACGGCATGCTGGACCGCCTGCCGGGCATCGGCGCGCGACGGGACTGTCACGGTGCCCACAAGGCTTTGGTCCCATGGAGAGCGCACCTCGAGTGCTTCGCCCTCATTCCATTCCTTGCCGCACAGCAGAAAGCCGGTCGGCGATCCAGGGCGCATTTTCATGATGGCAAGTGCTCCTCTCAATGATCCCGCTTGTCATGTTACAGGCGCGGACCGCGCCCCGGCTGATCCGTGCCGGACGATACACTGTTTCTCTATGTTTCATGAAAGCCGGACCCGCCGAAAGTTGCCCTTCAACCCGGACGAGGCGATTGCGCATCTAAAGAGCAGTGACCCGAAACTGGGGGGTCTGATTGACCGCGTCGGGGAATTTACGATGCGGCTCGATGCTTCTCCATCGCCATTCGAAACTCTCCTGGAGTCGATTCTGTTTCAACAACTGCACGGCAAAGCGGCGGCGACGATCCATCGCCGCGTGAAGGAATTCTTTGGAGGAGATCCCACTCCGAAACAGCTGGTCGATGTGCCCGATGAGCCATTGCGTGCCGCGGGGGTTTCTGGCAACAAGATCAAAGCTCTGCGTGACCTGGCGGCCAAAACGTTGGAGGGTATCGTACCGACGCACGCCGCGATTCTTAAGATGTCGGACGCTGATATTGTGGAGCGCCTGACCGAAGTGCGCGGCATCGGACCCTGGACGGTTGAGATGTTGCTGATTTTTCGCCTGGGAAGGCCTGATGTGCTGCCGGTGACTGACTACGGTGTCCGCAAGGGCTATGCCTTGACCTTCATGAAGGCGCCCAAGTCACGGCCGATCGAAGCCGTCGATCTACCCAAGCCGGATGTTGTGGAAAGGCGAGGGCGGCGATGGTCGCCGTTTCGATCAGTGGCCAGCTGGTATTTGTGGCGGGCCTGCGACCTGGCCAAGAGCGCGCCGGTCGAGCGACTCGGCCTAGAATAGCTGTTTAGCTGGTTTTCGTTTTTGAGCGATTGGATAAATTCATGGCACCGAGTAAACGATTCATCTGCATCCACGGGCATTTTTACCAGCCTCCGCGCGAGAACCCCTGGCTGGAGACCGTTGAGACGCAGGATAGCGCCGCTCCCTACCATGACTGGAACGAACGCGTTTGCGCCGAATGTTACGCGCCAAATGGCGCAGCCCGCATCCAGAACGGCAAAAACCAGATCACCCGAATCGTGAACAACTATGCCCGAATCAGTTTCAACTTCGGGCCGACGCTGCTGAGCTGGCTGAAAGAGAATGCTCCGCGCACCTACCGGATGATCCTGGATGGGGAGCGCCGCAGCCGCAGAAACTTCGGCGGCCACAGTTCGGCGATGGCCCAGATTTACAACCACATCATTATGCCCCTGGCGAGCACGCGGGATCGAGTTACCCAGATCCGCTGGGGGATCGCCGATTACACGCATCACTACGGCGTGGAGCCGGAGGGCATGTGGTTGCCGGAAACGGCCGCCGACACCGACTCGCTGCAGTTGCTGGCGGAGCACGGCATCAAGTTCACGGTGCTCGCGCCGCACCAATGCAAGCGGGTCCGGCCGCTCCCCAAGGACGGCGAGGAACACGAAAACGGCTGGAACGATACGCCGAATGCCTCCGTCGACACAACGCGTCCGTACCTGATGCGGTTTCCGTCGGGACAATCGATTGCGGTGTTCTTTTACAACGGACCGGCTTCGCGCGCAATTGCATTCGAGGGGCTGCTGAATTCCGGCGAGAATTTCGCCGGACGCCTGAAGGCTGGATTCAAGGATTCGACCGAGGCGCAGATGGTGCACGTAGCCACGGACGGCGAGTCCTACGGGCATCATCACAAGCACGGGGAGATGGCGCTTGCGTATGCGCTGCGCCTGCTGGAGCGGGACAGGTCAGTCAAGCTTGCGAACTATGGAAGCTATCTCGCGCAATTTCCCCCGGAGTACGAGTGCGAGATTGTCGATGATACGTCGTGGAGTTGCGCCCATGGCGTGGAACGCTGGCGATCCAATTGCGGATGCAGCAGCGGGAAGCCTGGATGGAACCAGATGTGGCGCACGCCGCTCCGCGAGGGGCTTGACCAGTTGCGCGATGCCATTGAGCCGTTGACCGGGCAGGAAGGGAACCGGCTCTTTAAAGATGTGTGGGCGGCCCGGGATGGCTACATCCAGGTCATTCTCGACCGTGCTGAAGACCGGACCGAACAGTTTTTCCGGGAGCACCAGCATCATGAGCTTAGTGAAGAGGAGCGCGTGCGCGCGCTCGAGATCATGGAAATGCAGCGCCACGCTCAATTGATGTACACCAGTTGCGGCTGGTTCTTCGACGATATTTCAGGAATTGAAACCGTGCAGGTGATCGCCTACGCTGCGCGCGCCCTGCAATTGGCAAAACGCGTTTTCGGGGAGCGGGCTGCATCGCTGGAGCCGGCTTTCCTGGCGCGGCTGGCCGAGGCGAAGTCGAATGTTCCCGGTGCTGGAGATGGCGCGCGAATCTACAAGGAGAAGATTCTTCCGTTGCAGCTCAGCCTCGAACAGGTCGGAGCGCATTACGCCATCAGCAGCGTATTCTCCTCCTTTGCCGACGAAACGGAACTTTTCTGCTACCGCGTCAGGCGCATCTCTTACGACATTTATGCTTCAGGTCGCGGAAAGCTCGCATTGGGACGCGCGCATATCGCGAGCGCGATTACTGGCGAGCAGCGGAGTTACTCGTATTCCGTGCTTCATTTTGGCGACCAGAACATCACGGCCGCAGTCAAGCCTTACACCGACCGGGACGCCGCCGACTTCGAGGCTTTCTGCGCGCGCGCCGCCGAGCAGGTGCAGAAAGCAGATTTCCCCGAAGTGATCCGTATGATCGACCGCTATTACGGCCACGTCGATTACTCGCTGACCTCACTCTTCACAGACGAGCAGCGCCGCATCATCCAGATCATTCTGAATTCGACGCTGTGGGATATTGAGAATTCGCTGACGACCATCTATGAGGAACACGCGAGCCTGCTGCACTTCTTGTCGCAGGCAGGTTTACCCAAACCTCCGGCACTTACGCTTGCCGCGGGGTTTGCGCTGAATGCGGGTGTCAGGCGCGCGCTGGATTCCGAACCGGTGGACCAGGCGCTGATGCGCTCGTTTTTGCAACTGGCAAAAGCCGACCAGGTCCCCCTCGATAACACAACGCTGAGCTACCTGGCCGACCAGCGCATGAAGCGGGCCATGGTCGAGTTGCAGATGTCGGCGGGATCGCTCGAAATGCTGGACCGCGCTCTGACGCTGGCGCGCACGCTCGAGGAGCTGCCGTTCGAGCTGAATCTGTGGCAGGCGCAAAACATCTGGTACGACATCTTCCGCACTTCGAGCTATGCGCTCAGCGCGCTGTCTGACATGGATCGGCCGCAGTGGGATAAAGATTTCAACGCGCTGGGCGAATGCCTGTCGATCGACACAGAGGCAATCAGGTCGCAGGAGCCCGCCGAGGTCGCGGCGGACTGAGACTGATCCGATCAGGTTTCCTTTGGGGCAGAAGGGGTCAGATCGTTCAAGGCACGGATGAATCGTGCCCCCTTTAAAGCACTACGGTCCGGTCAGCTGCGTTGCACTATTCGAACGTGCAATTCCCTGAGCTGCTGTTCGGGAACCGTGGTAGGCGCCTCGGCCATCAGATCCATGGCCTTGGCCGTCTTTGGGAACGCGATCACTTCGCGCAGGCTGGGCGCTCCGGCCAGCAGCATCACGATGCGATCGAGCCCCAGCGCGATGCCGCCGTGGGGCGGCGTTCCGTATTCGAGCGCATCGAGGAAGAAGCCAAAGCGCTTGCGTGCTTCCTCCTCGCTGATGCCAAGCGAGGCGAAGATCTGCTGCTGCACATCCTTGCGATGAATGCGGATGGAGCCCGATCCGAGTTCGAGTCCATTCATCGCGAGGTCGTAGCAGTCAGCGCGAACCGAAGCCGGATCGCTGACGAGGTTGGCCATGTCGGCCTCGTAAGGCGCGGTGAATGGATGGTGCGCCGGCATCCAGTGACCCGATGCGAGGTCGTACTCGAACATCGGGAAGTCGATGATCCAGATGGGATGGAAAGCCGCTGCGCCGTCGACCAGCTTGCCGCTGTTCGGGTCAGCAGCAGCGACCACTTCGTCTGTCAGGCGAAATGCGGCGTGCCGGTCGGCATATTTCTTCGCCAGCTCGGTGCGGAAGTTTCCCGCAGCGGCATACACGTTGATTTCGCGCTCGCTGAGGCGGCCCGGGAACTTCGTGTCGCTGGCCTTGACCGGATGCGCGGGATCTCCCGCGACAATGATGACGAAGTCCGCCTCCGCGGCTCCGGCAAGCTCGCGAACCCTGGACGCTTCCGGCGCGAAATCCCGGGAGAGGCGCTTGAAGTCATCGATGAACTTGGCGCCTTTCTTCTTGTCGAAGAGGGGATGATTCTCTTCGCGCTCCTTGCGACTCAGCTCGCCGACGTTGGGGATACGCAATGCGACGATGGGCAAAGCAGGATCGATCTGCAGCTTGGCGAGAGCTTCGGTGCTGAAGACGGAACGGACATCGGTCAGTCCGGGCAGGCGCAGGTCGGG
Source organism: Occallatibacter sp. (assembly GCA_035308825.1). Lineage (GTDB taxonomy): Bacteria > Acidobacteriota > Terriglobia > Terriglobales > Acidobacteriaceae > Telmatobacter. Next base: position 147,249 of record DATGFX010000082.1, read on the forward strand.
CTTATCGCTGCCGTGCTGCCGCATCGATTCGTCGTACGTGATGCGCGGGAAGGGGGTGGGCAGCTCGATACCGGCCGCGGCCCATCCTGCGGCGCAGAACTTCTCGACCACGTCGAACACATTTTCGCGACGCGGGAAGCTCATCTCGAGGTCGACCTGCGTGAATTCAAGCTGGCGGTCGGCTCGCTGGTCCTCGTCGCGGAAACAGCGCGCGATCTGGAAGTAGCGGTCGAAGCCCGAGATCATGAGGATCTGCTTGAAGATCTGCGGCGACTGCGGCAGGGCGAAGAATTCGCCCGGATGCACGCGGCTGGGAACGAGAAAGTCGCGCGCTCCTTCGGGCGTGCTCTTGTTCAGGACGGGGGTCTCGATCTCGAGAAATCCCTGCTGCGAGAGGCTCTCGCGAATGGCACGGGTGATCTCGTGGCGCAGCCAGAAGTTGCGCTGCATCTCGGCGCGGCGCAGGTCGATGTAGCGATACTTCAGGCGCACTTCCTCGTTCTGGATGGCCTCCTCGGCGGGCGAGAACGGGGCGAGCCGGGTGTCGTTCAAGATGAGGATCTCGGTGGCTTCAATCTCGATTTCGCCGGTCGGCATTTTGGGATTGATAGCGTCCTGGTCGCGCAGGGTGACTTTACCGACGGCTGCAACGACATACTCGGGCCGCACCTGCTCTCCCTTGGCGTGGCCTTCCGGGGTCAATTCCTTGTCGAGAACCACCTGCGCAATGCCGCTGCGGTCGCGCAGGTCGAGAAAGATCAGGTTGCCGTGATCGCGGCGGCGGTTGACCCAACCCATGAGAACAACGTCTTTGCCTGCGTCGGCGGCACGCAGCGTGCCGCACATGTGCGTGCGTTCCAGATTGCCTAAAAAGTCGAGCACGATATCAGTCCTTCGTTGCTTTGAGAGGGCACGACTTCAGTCGTGCCGCGTGCGTGGAAAAAATGTGCGTGGCTTGAGCCGCGGAGGGAAGCTCTTACGGGCCTCTCAGCGGGACTAAAGCCCAAATTTTGGTTTCCTGCCGTTTCGGCACGACTAAAGGTCAGTGCCCCTTCAAGCATGTCACCCACCGGGATCGGCAGGAACCCGGGGCTCTCAATTCGCCAGGAAAGCCGCCAGCTCCGCGCGCGGAACCTTGGTCTGTGTGCCTGATGCGAAGTCCTTCACTGTCAGGATACCGGATTGGAGCTCGTCTTCGCCCAGGATGACGATGCGGCGGGCCGCCTTATCGGCGGCTTCGAAGCTCTTTTTGAGACGGAAACTGCCGTCTCCCAAATCGATACTGAGGCCGGCGCGGCGCAGTTCGCGGGCCAATGTGAGGGCAGCCGGGTTAAGCGCTTCGCCGAGGGGAGCAATATACGCGTCCACTTTCGTTGCGGCGGTGTTTTCCTGGGCCTGCAGTGTCAACACGAGGCGATCTTCCCCCATGGCGAAGCCGATGCCGGGCGCCTTGGGTCCGCCGATGGCCTCGCTCAGGCCGTCATACCGCCCTCCGCCGAGGAGGGCGTTCTGTGCGCCAAGGCCCCCGTGGGTGAACTCGAAGGTGGTGCGGGTGTAGTAGTCGAGACCGCGGACGAGGCGGTGATTGCGCGAATAGGGCACGCCTGCCGCATCGAGCGCAGCAAGCACGGCGGCGAAGTGAGTCTTCGAGGCTTCGTCGAGCGAATCGGCGATTTTGGGCAGCGCGTCGATGATGGGCTGATCCTCAGGCACCTTGCAGTCGAGGACACGCAGAGGATTGGTGACGGCGCGGCGCTGGCAGTCCTCACACATCCGGGAAGCTACCGGAAGGAGAGCCTCCCGGAGCACCTCGTTGTAGCGGGCGCGATCCGCAGAGGAACCGACGGAGTTGATCTCGAGCTTCCAGCCGGCGATGCCCAGCTCGTCGAGAAGGGTCGCGAGCATTTCAAGGATTTCGGCATCACGCAGCGGGGATTCGCTGCCGGCCGAGGGCGGACCGATGACTTCTGCGCCGATCTGCGAAAACTGGCGGTAACGGCCCTTTTGAGGCCGCTCGCGGCGGAACTGGGGACCGATGTAGTAGAGCTTCTGAAGCTGCCCGGTTTCGCCGAGCTTGTGCTCGATGTAGGCGCGGACCACGCCGGCGGTGTTCTCGGGGCGGAGGGTGAGGGACTGGGGCTTTTCGGATTGCGCGCGAGCGCGATCCTCCCACGTATACATTTCCTTGGAAACGATGTCGGTGTCTTCGCCGACGCCGCGGGCAAAGAGGCCGGTGTCTTCGAAGATGGGAGTGCGGATCTCGCCGAAGTTGTATCGGGCGAAGACCTGGCGCACGGTGGCCTCGATGCGGTTCCACAGAGCCGTCTCGGGCGGCAGCAGATCGCGCGTGCCGCGAACGGCTTTCAATGTTGCCATAACCTTTCCAGTTTAAATGGCGCGATTGTGCCGCAGACGCGAGGCGAGCCCAGCGTGCAGGCCCGCCCATGGCGATCAGGCGCCGAGAATCGACCGGGTGAAATGGAGCCACCAGGCGGGGCTGCCGGCATAAAGATAGACGGTCAAGGCCTGGGCCACCCAAAGCGGCGGAAGAACCACCCGGTAGACCTTGTGGATGCTCCCGTTCACGAGGAGGTCGCGCGCCACGCCCAGCAGAATGATCCCGTCGAGGCAGGGGAAGTAGAGATTGTGGTTGAAGATGAAATCGAATCGGCCAAAGGCGGCATCGAGCAGGCAGCAGGTGGCGATGAAGAGCAGTCGCCGGTGTAGCTCGGGCTTCTTGCGCCATGCAATCGCGAAAGAAACCAGCGTTCCAAAGGCGATCATGTCGAAGAAAGGGATGCTGAGGAAGGTCTCGATCCCGGTCGCGTGGAGGACACGCATGTCGAAGCGAGTCATCAGGACCGAGACTGTGAGGCCGAGCGGCACCATGAACGCCGCAAGTCCGACGCCGAACCAGCCGAGCGAGCGATGAATCTTCACATTGTGGGTCCGGACCAGCGCGGACTGGAAGATATAGAACAGCACCCAACTCGAAAACGCTGCTCCGTGAATCCAAAGGAGAACGGGCCGCGGCGGAGCGGCGTGAAACAGGTGTTCGTTGACCGTGCGGCTGAAGCCGATCACAACGATGGTCGCGATCAGCACGGACATCGCGAAGTAGAAGTAGCGATCGATCAGGCCGTTCCGGCCAGTCAACGGACTCAGGGGGCGCGCAACGGCGCCTTGCGATACGGATGCCATTTGAACAAACCTCGAACTCGCTGTGGGGCAAGCGAGGTGATCAGGACCCAGGAAGTGAGGTGAGTTTAGCACGGCAACTAAATGCAAAGAAAGTGTCTTTGCGGCCGTTTATCCAGGAGTCATGGTTGAAGCGGATGAGGATTTGATCATTGTTTTCAGATTTCTGCTCCATTTGCGCCGAAATCACGATCAAATAGCGCATGAGACAAAATGTAGGGTCCTCCAGGGAACTCCGTATCCCTTCGAGTGTCGGGTTGCATCGACCCTTGGGCCGAGGCGCGCCCAGCCTTCTTCGACTCTTCATTGCATTTGCAGCCTTGCTGTTCGTGCCGGTCCTCGGATCAGCCCAGACGGTGTTGAAGGATCCCTCCCCTGGCACTGCGGCGCAGACGCTTCCGGATGCTCCGGATCGGAATACGCATACGATGGCTAGCGGGGATGACGGTGGGGGAGCGTCCCAAGCCCAATCCGACAACAAAGAAACGCTGAAAAAGCCAGAGCCGCAGAATCCTGTGCCGAGCGGTCAGCCTGCTCAGACAAAGCGGATATTGGGCATCATTCCCAATTTTCGCTCGGTGAGCACAAGCGAGATTTTGCCGGCGCAAACGGTAAAAGAGAAATTCCTGACAGCCACGGATGATTCGTTTGACTATTCGGCGATCTTCATTCCCGCATTGCTTGCTGTCTACTCCGAGCAAACGGGGGCGACGCCCGAGTTTGGCACGGGAGCAGTGGGCTATGGCCGTTATTTCTGGCATGCGGCAGTTGACCAGACCAGCGAGAATTACATGGTGGAGTTCATCGTGCCGGCGATGACCCGTGAAGACACGCGATATTACACGCTGGGTCACGGCGGATTCTTCAAGCGGACCGGCTACGCGCTCAGCCGCGCGGTTGTGACCCGAACCGACTCAGCGCACGCAACCTTCAATTTCAGCGAAGTGGTGGGTGCGGGTGCGTCGGCCGGCCTGTCGAACCTCTACTATCCAACGCGCGAGCGCAGCGTGGCCAATACAGGAACGGAGTGGGGTCTGGATATTGCGATCGATGCGGCATCTTATGTTGCCAAGGAATTCTGGCCCGACATCAATCATCGGATGCTCCACGGGAAAGCAACGACCGACGGACGGCGGTAAGGATGAAGGTGCCGGGTCGCCTGGCCGAAACCGGGATCTAGCGCGTGAATCCAGGCTAAGTGCCGGCGAGTGTTTGCATCCTGCCGAGGCGTCGAGCATCCTAGCAGCCATGGAATATCGACTTCTGGGAGGCTCAGGCCTCAAGATTCCGGTTCTGAGTTTTGGCGCCGGCACATTCGGCGGCGGGAACGAGTTCTTCGACGCATGGGGTGCAACCGGCGATGTGGCCGCGGCGCAGCGCATGGTCGGGATCTGTCTCGAAGCCGGGGTGAACCTGTTCGACACGGCGGATGTGTATTCGAACGGACGGTCTGAGGAGGTCCTGGGCAAAGCGATCGCGGGCAAACGCGATAAATTGCTGATCTCGACCAAGACCACGTTTCGCTTTGCGGACGGGCCCAACGATTTGGGCTCGTCCCGCTTCCACATGCGGCGGCAGCTGGAAGGGAGCCTGAAACGGCTCGGCACCGACTACGTGGACATCTACCACTTGCATGGGTTCGACGCGCTCACTCCAATTGAGGAAGCGCAGGACACGCTGCAAACGTTTGTGCGCGAAGGCAAAGTGCGTTACATTGCCGCGTCGAATTTCTCAGGCTGGCACCTGATGAAGTCACTTGCGGTTGCCGATCGCTACGGGTGGCCGCGGTTTGTCGCGCACCAGGTGTACTACTCGCTGGTGGGGCGCGAATACGAATGGGAACTGATGCCGCTCGGCCTCGATCAGAACGTCGGAGCGCTGGTATGGAGCCCCCTGGGTTGGGGCCGCTTGACGGGCAAGATCCGCCGCGGCAAGCCATTGCCCGAAGTGAGCCGGCTGCACAAGACGGCGGATTCGGGGCCGCCTGTCGCCGACGAGTATCTCTACTCGGTGGTGGATGCACTGGATGTTGTCGCAGCCGAAACTGGCAAGACTGTTCCGCAGATTGCGCTCAACTGGCTGCTGCAACGGCCGACCGTTTGCTCGCTCATTTTGGGGGCGCGGAATGAAGAGCAGCTTCGGCAAAACCTGGGCGCAATGGGCTGGAATCTGACGGCCGAACAGATTGGTCGACTTGACAAAGCCAGCCAAGTCACACCGGTTTATCCCTACTGGCATCAGAGGCAATTCGCCGAAAGAAACCCGAACCCGGTGTGATCAGGCCCGCCTGGGCCGTGACGCGATCGTGCTTCAGCCGGACAGAAAGCTCCTAACTTTAGTGCATGGCAACAGGGCGCGTTTATGGCGCGGTGTGGTTCGCTTGAGCGGCGTAAATCGCGTGCGGATGGGGTTCAGAAATGAGCGGGTTACGAGAATTGTGGGGGCTACACCGGCCGATTCGCCCTATTCGCGAGAGGGCGACTGAGCCGAAACGCTCCGAACCGCACAAAGATTCAACAAAAACACGTTTGAAATTGTGGGAAACACCGCTACAATCTGGCGGAATGAGCATCTAAATTCGACTGACACCGATCCGATGGCGACCGCCTGCAAACATCCAAGGGTACGAATTGTCTCGCGGCATGAAGACACCGAATTCGTTGAGTGCCTTGAGTGTGGCGAAGTATTTGACTCAGACGAGTTCAACGACATGGCGATTGAAGAAACCGCTGACGAGGAAGAGATCGAAGACGACAGGTAAAGGCTGAATCGATACAAGCTCCCGAAAAGATTCTGTCCGCGCAGGAAGTCAAGCAAGTTGGCCGATCACTTGCGCCCTATCTGGCGTTTTGCCCGGGTGGCAGCGTTCCTGGCCGATGAGCAACGTGCCAGGCATAATGCAGCCCGGATGCGACGGTCAGGATCATGGTGGCCCAAAGTGCGATCGCACGTAATGCCACAACCCATGGAGCGCGGGTGAGCTGGTGCAGCAGCACCACGGCAACCAGGGTCACCTGGGCCAGGGTGTTTGCCTTGCCCACGAGACTGGGTGCAAATTCTCTTCGCCCCGCGGCGGCATAAAGAATCGCAGCAACCAGAAGGATGCCAACGTCGCGGCTGAAGACCAGAATGGTGACGCGCAACGGCATCAGGCCTTGGTAAAGAAGTACGAGAAACAGCGTGCTCAGCAGCAGCTTGTCTGCGACTGGATCGAGGTACTGCCCGACCACCGTCCGCTGCTTGAGGGCGCGAGCCAGCAGACCATCAAGCGCATCGGTCACGCCGGCGACAATAAACAGAACAAATCCCAACTGGAACCGGTGTTCGATGATGGCGCCCACCAGGAAAGGCGCAAGGCAGATTCGAAACAGAGAGAGCAGGTTAGGAGCCGATCGGAGCGGGTTCAGTTTGGAGTTCACAACCTCTGCCATGATGATGCATGCTCCGGAGCCGGGCAACCGTGGGGCGATGCGGCTCCGTTCGACAACGATGGTACAGCATGATGGAAAGCGCGTGACAGGAAACCGTCGGCGCCGCCGGGACGCTTTCGAGGTCGCGGCCGAAGCGACAACAACATGCCTCGCGATCCCTTGGATCCGTTCACGTTTCAATTCGCTGTTTCTCGAATGCGATCAGCGCGGTTGACGTCGTGGTCTTAAAGCGGCGCGAGAATCACTTGTGCGCCTGCCTTGTCGGGTCTGAATTGCGCTGCAGCCACTTCCCGCGCAGCGCGGCCGGCTGCGAACCGCCTTAGCGCGCCCGGGCCAGTCTAGCCTTTGCGGCGATTCTGGAAGTCGGATGAAGGGCGGATTTTGATTAGGCGCATGTTGCCGGCAGAGAGCAATCTCAAGTAGCAGACTCATGGAATGCTGGTCGGCGTTTCATCGAAGCGTGAGGGGTGCCTTGGTAGAGCTTTTCCGGTAGCGGCGATGCTGGTAAACTTGTAGCAGGATCGCGGTGCACGACATGATCGAGTGCTCGCACGCAGGCGCGTAGCTCAGTTGGTTAGAGCGCTTCCTTGACACGGAAGAGGTCGCTGGTTCGAATCCAGTCGTGCCTACCATTTCCACAATAAAATCAATAACCTACAAAGGGGACATCCGATATAGCCCAGAAGATCGTGCCAAGCCGCTGAAAAATCAGCGGCTCTTTATCTTTTTGTGTCCAGCGGCGTATCGTCGGCCGGCAGGGATACATTTGGGGGTAGATATTCCCGCAGGTGGAGGGTATTGCCGTCTTTTGGCTGCTCCCTGGTGGAAAACCGAGTCGGTGAGCCGATCAATTCTCCAAACCGCGCCTGTCTCGTCTGCAAAAACGTTGACCGACGTCGATCGCTTCCTTTTCCGGCCTTTTCACTTCCCTCATTGAACCTGGTGCTCTGGACTGAATGGCCCGCATGACCGAGTCCTGGCCGCCATCATCGGCGCGACCAGATGTGCGAACAGTCCAGTAGTCGTGGAAACGTCGGTAGCGCAGCATCGTTTGCCGTCTTCACGTCTGGTTTTTAACCAGCTTGCCAGCCCACGGAAGCTCTGGAATCCGAAACGTCGGCGCTTGACCTGGTTTCGGCCAGTCTGGTTTTTCGCGGAGTCTCAAATTCTCGATTTGGCAGAGCCGCGCGCCGCGGATCCCATGGGATCGATGGCGGCCAACTCACCGAGAATGTCCTGGTAAAGCTCGAGAATCTGCCGCGCAAATCGAGTCCAGCCTCCCGAAATTCGAACAAGAGACAGTCCACCTTCTCCAAGGTTCTTTGCTAGTGATGGGCGACTCAGAATGAGTTCGAGGGCCTGGCTCAATTGAACCGGATCTCCAGGCGGAACCAGTATCCCCGTGCCTCCGTCAACCACCGCATCCTGGCAACCGGCGAGTGCAGATGCGATCACTGGCTTGCCACATGCGCCCGCTTCGTGCAGAACGAGCCCAAAGCCCTCCGAATCGAGCCATGTTTCAATGCGCCTCTCTTCCGGCGTCAAGACAAAAACGTCGCATGCATTGTAGAGGGCCAGCAGATCGTCGTTGCTGATGCCGCCTACCATCGAAACCATGTCCTCCGCTCCACGAGCGGCAATCTCGTCCGCCAGATCTTCAGCGCAGGGACCGTCACCCGCCACGACCCAATGCACAGGAAACGTCAAGCGCCCGATGGCATCGAGCACATTCATGTGTCCCTTGCGCGGCGCCAGCCGGGCCACCGTGAGCAACATCGGCATGTCAGCCGGGATTCCTAATGCGAGGCGAGCTTCCTTTCCTAACTCCGGACGCGGTCGATAAAAGCCAAGGTCACATCCCGGGCTGAAAACCGACACCGGGGCAGTGACTCCCCACTCACGCACCAGCGACGAGGTGTGATTGCTGACAGCAATGATCCGATCGCACGCGTTCAGCGATTCAACGATAAATCCGGTCGGGTCCTCTTCGAGTCTCGAGGGCCGCAGATTTGTCAGGTCGTTTCCATGCACCGTGGCAACCGTGGCAATGCCTTTCGGGATGATGGACCGGCATGAGGCGCTCTGCGCGCTCCCAAAATGAACGACGTCGGGTGCGAAGCGGTCGATGACGCGTTGAAGGGATTCGGCCATCTGCCTCCACGCCTCCGTTTCATTCGCCGCCCTGGGTTTTTGAAGAGCAAAATGCGTGATCGGTTTATTTCCGGGATACCATTGACCGCCCTTGGTAACCAGGCCCACGTCGCAAAACTCTGACAACGCGTCCACCGTTTCCTCGATGAGCAACTCGAGACCTCCAATGCGCGGATAAAAGCTGCCCGTGATCCACAGAACCCGCATGTCTGATCGCTCTGGGGTCGTCGCCAGGTAATGCTGTCCATCGCCGGATTGGTTGAAGCTGGGTCTATCATCCGAGGTCGTGTAGTCGTCAACGAACCGGGTCAACAGATGCCTTTGCCGAGACAGGAAGTGAAGAATCTTCACTCCCGCCGCTTGCGCAGCGGCAATCGATTTGAACTTGCCAGCCGCACAGTTCCATATGGGCGACAAGATGTGAACAGAAGGCCGCGTCTGCGTGATGGCACGCGTCAGCGCGAGTTGATCAAGGTTGCGGAAGGCTTGCCATTCCCTGTGCCATGTCTCGAACATGCGATCGATTGCCGGGCATTGGCGCCATAGAATGACTCCGCTGTTGTAGTAGGGTTCTTTGCGGAGCTCATCCGCGTTCATCCAAGCAAGTTCGCTTCGCGAAACCTCAGGCTTCTCCCAGCTTGCATCGACAAACGCCCCGACATCTGACTGCAGGTCGTGGGCGAAACAGATATCGCCCCAGCGCAATTCATTCCAAAGCGAGTGAGTTGGCGCAATAGGCAAGGTGTCTGAGTCGAGGTAGAGGGTGATCGGGTAGGCGAATTGATTGAGCTGGGTCTTGTAGAACCGTGAGCCGAACTGCCCCTCGGCCGGCGCGACATGGACCACTTCACAATGCAGGCCTTCTTCGTTTCGCAGATCCAGATCGGTGATCACGCGGATGGGCCCGTTGTAGCCCGTGTCACGCAGGAACTCCATGCTCAGCATCGCCAACTCGGCGCAGGATTCGCCCAGCGCCAGATAGAGAACGCCGCACTCAGTTGCCCCTTGGTCCCAGGATGTCATCTTTCTTTTCCCATTCCCCGCATCGATAGCACCACGAAATCACGACCGACGGCCTGAATTCTTCCTATGCGAGAGATCCCTGGTAGCTCTGCTCTACATAGTGCAGCAACATCGAAGATGAGGTATACCCATGCGGCAGTCGTTCTCGCGAGTGCGGCAAGTAGCGTCCGCGGTAGAGCAGGCCGTCTCCAAGATGCTGCCATATCCGCAGCATCCCCTCCGTTGTCTGGAGCTCGAGCGGCCATGGATTCTGTCCCTGCGGTTCGGGCGACGCGTCAACGCAAATCGAGATGCTGTATTCGCATTGTTCTCGATCACGGTGACTCGGCAGTTCCGCATCACTTTGATAGGCGACGAAATATGCATACGAGGGTTTCACAGGGCACGATGCCACGTCGCTGACCGCTTGAGCCAGCTGGTAATGATAGAAGCGAGTAACGGCTTCGTTGTAGGCCGCGCAGCGCCGCTCAACCTGCACGTCTCCAAAGGAAAACGAACCAGTGCGGGTCTGGTATCGAAAATAGCGTCGCAGCGCACCGAGATGGAAGGGATGGATCAGCTCAGTGAGCATGGTGTATCCGCGCTGAAACTGGGTGGAGTTCTGTTTTACGGATTGGAGCCAGTGGCTTCGCCGGTATCCTTCGTAATTCGCCGGAATCAGAATGTTCGCCTCGCGCAGAACCCACTCAATGTTGTCGGGATATTGTCTTGGCGCCGGATATCCGGGAACCATCTCGCCGAGGTATTCGATGTACTCATAGCCTGCCCAGAACGGCCATATGATCCCGGTGGTTGGGTCGTCGACCCACACAACCCAGTCGCTGGGGCAAAAGTATTCAGTGAACGCAACCCGCGCAGCCTTGTCAGGGGGTAGCGCGCCATGCCACGAAAACCAGCATCGCGGATTCACAATCAAGGCCGCGCCAGGTTCGTATTCATGCAGGAGCCTCGAGGGAATGAGGTAGTATGGCTGCTCATCGAGCAGGCAGTGATAAAGGTGCGAGGGAAAACCAAAGGGTGTGCTCATCGGTGCAACCATCCATTCACGGTAAAGCGGCTGTCCATGAAATCGTTTGAGATGCACTGCACGGGACGCACCTCGTGCAGATACTCGCTCACGAAGAACAGAATCCGGTTCTGTTCCGGAGTAATGGCAAAATATGGGCCGGGCGCTTTGTATTCGCCATCATCCAGATCGGTATCAAACAGGAATAGTTCGCCCCCCGTAAACGGTTTTGGTTCACGGTAGAAGAAGTAGACAAATGTGATCAGCCGGCTGTTCAGGGAGTTCGTGCCGTTGTCGTTATGACGGCGAAAAAACTCTCCGTTGTTGGTTGCCGTGAGCTGGATCTCAAAATTCGAGATCGGGAACGATGGATAATCGAGTCCTTCGAGCACTCGCGGAAGAAACGCGAAGATTCGCTCCGCAAACAACTCGCGAAACTCGCCGAGTTCGAAGAGCACGCGCGATCTGCGGTAACTTGTATCGACGTGATGCGCTCCATCGGAACCGACCACTCGCGTGGCGTTGAACTCATTTCCTCGCAGGTAGGTGTAGCGCATCAGTTTCTGCCATTCCTCCGCAGCGAGGAATTCGTCAAAGATCACGAGAGGAATCTGAATCTCGGCTTGTGTCATCATGCGTGCTAATCCTTTTCAATTTGGGGATAGTTGTAGGGGATAATCGCGGCATAGACGAGGCGCTGACCATATTCGTTGCCACCCCTGGCGCCGCCGCCGCTCTGATAGATCCGGATCCTTTCGAACTCCCGCACTACGACCCTGAATTCCTGCTGATCGGGCGGCGACTTGAAGGCGATGTTTCCCGACCACAGGACACTGTCTGGCTGGTTCGGGGCCGGAGAGTCTTCGGTTACCGTCACAACGGTCGCGGGCGCCGCCTCCCATCCCATGTTGGTCTGGATATTCGGTATTCGCTGTTCCACGGTGACCGTGAGAAGAGGAGTTTCCGGACCCTGCGGAGCTAGCCCTCCGACATAGACACGAGCCTGAGTGGGGTTGGTCGGATTGATGCTCAGTACCGCGGAACGGTCGGGACTGAGTTGCACAAAGTCGGCCAGAACGACCCGGGAAAGCTCCACTCCCTGGATGGAGTGGCTCTGATACCTTGCCAGCGCCAGCCGGACAAAGGGCATATAAGAGGATGAGTTATTGAATCCAATATCGCAGAACCATAACTGCCTGACCGGGTCGTATTGGACGTTGTGCGCTGCGATGTCAAAGATTTGCGAGGTTTCCTCGAGAACAAGGCCAGATGCAGTGGAGGCCGAAAGCGGAAAATCGTAGATGGTCGGGACCAGGTCGACCGCGCCCGTCTGCCAGATCGGATCGCTGCCCCACTGGGTGAAATAGGGCTTGTAGGTCTCGCGAGTGGCGTAGTCCGGCGCCGTGACGGCTCCCGGCCATAGCACCGCCGCGAGCTGCTCATTGTCACCTGACGAATACCAGGGCCGATTCATGTAAACGCGAACGCTGTTTCCATACCGGATTGAAGATTTCATGTTGGTGGTTTCTTGTTGCTCCCATCCAAACGTCGGAATCACATACACCACGTCAGGCGGTGAGGGACGGGCGGAGCTGGGTACATCGACGACCAAGGGTACCCCGGTTCGCGTGAAGTCCAACCCGGCGGGGAAGTATTCCTGGAAGGAGGACGTCGCGGTGGGGGTGTAAGTAACCCACCGGTGCTTTGTGTCGTTGAAGTTATGAAGAGGTGCTGCAACGACTCCCGGATTATTCACACCTTCCAGCTCGTCGAACGGCGCCGCGAACCACAGATTGTCGACCTGCGGCACATAGATAGCGACCGCGCGCGTGGTGGACGATGGTGCATAGATGAGTCCGGCCTCGGGCTGAGCAAGCGGGATCGTCTCGACATGATCGCTCTGCACCGAACTGCCAGGACCTGGCTGACTTAGGTCATCCACCACTTCTTCCCATGCACCCTGGATGTCGATGCGCGAGGTGCTGTTGGCATGGATCTGCATGCCGCCTAACAAAACAACCGCATGGGAGCCCTGGCTTCTCCATGCCGTGATTGGGGTGAAGTAGTTCCTCAGCGCCGAAGCGAAGATTGGGTTGCTCGGCTGGTGAACAACCGGCAGTTGCAGGAACGTGGGAAGTCCGATCGGCTGTTGCACCGCGTGCACCATCGTGAGCGTTCGCGATGGGGTAATCATGTCGTGCCCACCCTCCGTCACGAGACGAGTAAGAAGCGCGAGTAGATCGCTGGTGTAGGGAACGAGCGTATCGGCGCTCGATGTTGTCATCAGGAAGTTCTCATCGACTTCAAATACTTCGCGAATCCAGCCCCAAACGGCCATGATGCTCAGATCACTTGGAGTCAGATAGCTGCTTAATTCAACGACCGCGACCGATGCCTTCGCGAGACCCGTATGCAACAGGCGATTGGTCGCATCCCATTCAGCCGGAGCCGAGCCTTCCTGAAGAGTCAACAGGAAAGCTTTGCGCTCAGGCCACTGGTCGCCGAAGTCAATAAACGTTACCGAGTCCAGGTTGGGCTGCACATCGGGAAGAGGAGTATAGGACAACACACCGCCCTCCTCGTTGCCGTAAGTATTGATCGGTGCATTGGGCAGAGCCCGCATGGCCGCTCCGCGCGAGAGGGGATCGGGAAGATAGAGCACCTGCATCTCGTTCTGAGTTACAAGCTGCACGCCGCCGCTGGTCGGCACTTCATAGCTATCGCGAGCAACAATCATATTGAAGATACTTGCGTCTCCCCTCAAGTGGCCGTGCACATTGTCGAACATGCCGTGCTCTTCGGCCATTTTCTCTGAGGTGCGGGGCGGGGCAATGTGCCGCGAGTCATAGTCGGTGGTCGGCGCGTCATCGAGCGAAGGATCGGAGTTGTAAGAGCGAATGACAAGGCGCTCGAGCGAACCTCCTGCCTTAGGAGGATTCTGAAGAACAACCAAGGGCGGCAAAACGGGTTCGAAGCGGAGATATGGCAGAAGCACACCGTTCGCCGGAAGGGCATTCTGGACGGGAGTGGTCGCGGACAACTCGAGACTATTGCCAGAAAGATCGACCGCCCTGGCGCGCAGCCGGTATTGATCGCCAAACCGTAGCTCTGGCAGCGATCCGGGCATGGCTGCATAATTGGCGACCATCTTGAATGGAGTGACTGGTTGATTGAGCGTGGGGTCAGGAGTGGTCGCCTGCCCCGGATCGGGACTTCGATTGAGCGCCGCACCCGGCCGCGGCGCTCCCAGGCTCCATCCATCCCAGCGCGCTACGCGCTCATGCACGAACAGGTCCGTGGAGGGTTGCGGAATTCCGGCCGACGTGGCGATCTGGTTTGGCTTGCGCGTCGTATCCTCGGCCGGCGAAGCCGCGGTCGGTTGGAGGAAACCCTCTTCATCTGATGTCTGAACCGTGATCGATCCGCTCGCCCCAAATGAGTAGCTGCCATTGCGGCGGTGCAGAGAGTGCCATTTGCCCGTACGCGTGGTAAAGATGTCGAGTCGATATCCGCGCGTCAGGTCAATCGCATTCAACGGGCGCGGGAACGATGTGTTGCCCGTCAACGCCTGGTTGAACGCATTATTGTCGGCAATCGACTGAAGGATCTGGCTACCCCTTCCGGAGGCGATCAACCCAACGCCCCCGCTTCTGAGGGCATTCAATGCATTGCCAACCGCCGCCGGATTATCGCGGTTCAAAGAGACGTTGTCGGCAAGCGTCAGCGCCTGCATCATCGCCCCGTCCACATCCACTTGTGCAAGCCGGAAGTTATCGGGTGACAGATTCAGGAAACCGTCGGAGACATCGCCGGCCACGAATTGGCCCGCGGCAACCTGCGCCGGAGTGGAAGCCGGCGCTGCAGAGAACGCTGTCGTGCTGCGTTGGTAACTCGTTGCCGGTAGTCCATACGCCGGTTTCAGAGACCACGTAAATCCAGCCTGAACCGACTTAACTGCGATCGTTCCGTAGGCACCGGAGGCAGGAGACGACGCACAAAACGACAACGGCACTTCAACGTCGAAGATCAGACCCAGCGAGCGCATCAAGGCCGGATACGAATTGAGCGAAGTCAAAGCCGAGTGGAAATCCAAGGTCTTGCTAAAGTCCTCCGGCGTGCTTGGAAGGGGAGCCCGGTTCGGAGCCGGCGCAATGTGGTGAAACAACGCGAACTGAGTCGCTGCTGTGTTTGTGTTGGCCGGCATGGTCAGCGTGGTGGGCGTTCCATCCGGCGGCAAGGAGCCGCTCACGGCAGCGTTTTGCGGCGCAACGGCAACCGTCCCAGGGGCGGGGTGCTGTTGCTTCCACATCGTGACGCGCATGTTCGATCTTGCCTCGTGCAGAGTCGACTTCGAGCCGTCGCGAAACACCAAAGGCTGCATCAACTCGAGCAAACCGCGTTCGGTGTTAGCCCGTCCCGCACCGATCGATTGATAGAGAAACTTCAGGTAACTAAGGCAGTCCGCAACGGGGTAAGAGACGACTAACCGGTTTTGAAAACCGGAAGTGGTGTAAGGAGCCACGTAAGTCTGAGGCGTGAAGATGCTTTGCCATATGTCCGGCCGTAAAAGCGTTGCATCGGCCGTCACCGTGGTGGTTTTCGATCCACAGGTGAGGGTGAAGCTCAGTCCGCTTTTCTGAATGAGTCCCGGCCAGTTCAGAAAATCGGGAAACTGCGAGAGAGTCGCGCCGTTTTCCAGACGCGGAGTAAGGTAGAGCGACAGTCCGAGCGTGTTCCGGGCAGTGATCCCGTTCGGCAATACGATGAAGACCAGCGTCTGGCTTGCCATCTCGTTTCTTCTCCTTACGTCGCAAACGCCGCTGCGCGCTGCTGCCAGTCAGCCGCAGTGAGCACGTTCGATATGCGCGGATCCCCAGCGTTAGCGGCAAAGCTCCGCTCGACAGAGACACTGACCGAGAGGCTGAAAAACAGGATATGAATGCCGATCGTCAGGGTGGCGCGGCCCTGCACATAACTCTTTCCGTTCGAGGTCTGATAGCTCAGTGACAGATTCAGGTCGAGCGAGATGGAGATAATTCCAAGAACAGAGACCTGGCCGCCGATGTCTACAAAGCCAGTCAGGTCCGAGTTAGTTCCGGCAAGCTTGAAGTAAATGCCTGCCATTGCATGTACGCTGCCCGAAGCAACACCCAGGTCGATTGAGAAATTCCCTCCGAATTCGAGGGCGCCTTCGACCATCTGCACTCCGCTGGCCGTCACGAGGAGATGAACGAAGCCGCCTCCTCCAAGACACTCCACGGTGATCAGAAACGGCGAACCCCGGCTCGCGAAGGCGAAGTTGAATCCCGGCTGGCCGTCCAAGTAAGGCAGCGCGAGCCCTGTGGTAATGGCGATGTGCTCGAGCGAGAAAACGCCGACCGTGATGGGTGGAAGCCCGAGTGTGTAGCTGACCACGATCTGCGAGGGCTCGAGGTCGATGGATGGACCTTTTCCGCCGAAGATTCCTGGAGGAAGAATATTGGCAAGCGTCTGAATGAATGAAAGAGGCCCGATGAACTGAATCGGAGAACTACCGGGCAGCTTCGCCACCACGATCAGCTTCTGGCCGTTGTTTGAGGTGAATTTTAGCGAGTTGATCGTCAGCGCGATCACCCCAAGCAGGTTGAGCCGGAAATTTGTGAGTTGACCTGTTATCTGCGATGAGGGTGGTCCACCCGCCAGGTTGCGAGTAAGCTGCGCCTTGAGGTTGAGTGCGGATGAGAGGCCGTTCTGGTTGAATTCAACCTTGACCGGATCGTTTTCGTAATTTTGCAGCTGAGGACTCCACTGCACTGTGGTGACAGATGTCGTGGGAGCTTTCGAATTCGGCTTCAACACCGTGCGGATTTCCGGCGCGTTCTGAGCCGCCGGGGCGAGATTAGAAGAATCAACCGGTATCAGTTTCTGTAGCGGGACCGTCCCAAACAGCTGAGCGGTAAGATCAAAAAACTCGGACGGGTCCATCGTGCCTTGGGCAGCATGATCGGCGTTTCCGGCAACCAGTCCCTTCCGTGCGGAAAGGGCCGTCATGACCAGGACGGGAGTTGAAAATCCGCCGGATTGGCCCGCATTGAACGATATGGTTGGCTGCGGATTCGTCACTTCGGCATACACGCCTGCGTTGCTGTCCATTCCGTTCTGCAAGTAACCCGAATACAGCTGCACAGTCACCGGCGACGCAGTTCCAAGAATCTGCTCTACCGCAGGAACGGTGACGCTGGCTTTGTCGAGAGTGGGAATGAATGGAACGATGGTGTACGGCGGGCCCGTAAGTTGAAACTCGGTCGTAAAGAAGAGCTGCGTGGTCCTGAGAATCGTATCGCCGGTCTTAGGATCCGCATAGGCAATCTTCTGTCCTTTCACGGTGCATACTCTTACGGCATCATTTCCGGCATAGATGGATTGCACGCCCGTGGGGTAGTCCTCGCTGTCGCTCATAAATACCAGCGGCGCAAGGAAGCTGATGTTGCTGCCGGCAAGGTCTGTCGCTTCCACGTGGAACTGGAAATACTGTCCTCCAACTGTTACCCAGAATGAGTTGTGAGGATTCCCATCCCCCGTGAGCATGACCGGTATATCGATGTCAGGAGTGACAGTGGTTTTGATTCTTACTCGCTGCCAGAAAGGCATTTCACGGCCGGCATACTTGTAGGGTTCGCCGCCATAGGTCATTTCCGGTTCGCGAACCACGATATACATGTGCTGGCGCAGATATGCGGTTGCCTGCGTAACAGTGGCTCCATCGGGCGGCACCACTTTGCGCTCGGTCACCTTGATGAGCGACGCCGCATGTCCGAAGGGATACAAGAACCCCGTGTACACCACCCGCACATACTGGTCTCGTCCCAGCGTCGCCTGATGGTCCCACTCGATCAGGTCGAGTTCCTGGGTCTGGCCTTGCGTGTCGGTGTACACGGGCAGCAATTGCCAGCTGCCCTTTGAGGATAAAGATCCACCAAGGGGCGAAAGGAAGAGCCTGCTCGCCTGAATCGGGGTTGGAGTCCATTCACCCCCCGGCCCGAGGCTGCTGGGGATGGAATAGCCCAGCGTGCCCGAAGTGAGAATGACAATCTGCATTCGGTCGTGCGGATCGAGCGAAGAGCGGAATGGGATCTCCTGACCCAGCGGCGGAATGGCCCCGTGGTCCACGAAATCGTCGGACCAGATGGCTCGCAAGGGAATCATGGCACTCTGGCTTGCCTCCACCAGGACCTGCTCCGTGGTGGTCCCCGACTTGATGTTCTTCAACTGACCGAGTCGCGTATGCCACAACGCTGTGCGGCCCGCATACGTCTCGGGCTGGGAAGAGTGCGTCCAGCCGGCGCCCTTTCCGGGCGAAAGCACGATGCGCCATGGCAGTTCAATGGCAGTTTCAAGATAGGCCGGCTCCACGATCGGCGGCGGCGCTGGAGTGCCGAGGGCCACAGGCGAAACCACGAGCTGGAGATTCGACCAGTCGAGCAATCCTTCAATCGAGTAAGGGATCTCTTTCACGCTTGGTGGTAATTGAAAGACAAGCCGACTGCGGCCCGCCATGTAAGCCGGCACCGATCCGGGAGCTGCGATGGGATCGGTGGTTGTTTGCAGCGGGGGAATCGACGCGGATTCGAAGCCCGGATTGGAAGTGATCTTTGCTGCGACCTCGAAATACGCCTCTTCGAGCAATGCCTGCGGCGCGAACCACACCACAAGATACGCGGGATTTGAAGTGTCACTAATGATCAGCTTCGGCGACTTGCTGTTGGAGGTGTCGAGTTTGAGGTTTACGAAATCCACATAGAAAGACACCAGGTCATCGGGCCGTAGCACCTCTAGAGGGTTGAGACCGAGAATCACCGGGATCTTGAGGGGAGGCGGCTTGATGGGAGTAGCCGGCTTGACCGTGGGCGCGCTCCTCGCCGGCGGGATCGTCCCCGTCTTCGGTGGCACGCTTGCTGCGGTCCTTTCTTCGCCCGCAGATTGCGCTCCTGACACTTTTGCCGCGGGGGCCTGCGGTATGACTCGGCTCGCGGATGCTTTTGCATTTGCTCCCGGAGCGGCGGCGCCTGCTTTCACAACGATCGGCGCAGGCTTGCGTTTCTCGCTTGGTTGATCATTCTTAGGGAATGTCTGCTCACGCGGAACTTTCGGCTCGGCCTGTCCGGGCGTGGCGCTCCCGACCGAGGTTTCGGTTCCTGGCCGTGCGGGCGGAGCATTCGATGATTTCGTCTTTGGGCTCGTTGCGTGGGGCTGGGCATCCTGAGTCGCAGGGCCGGCGGCTCCGGCATTTCGCAGTGAGACTTCCGCCGCAACGATCTTCTGTCGCTGAGGCGCTTCGCTTTGCACGGCCAGTGTGGCTTCTATTGCGCCCGATGAATGTGCGTGACGGACCTTGGCTCGCGGCGTCGAACCCGGTTTGGATTTCTTTGCACGCGTTTTCTTCGCTCGCATCGACAAGGCCTCCCTCCGGCGACTCTTCAGAGAATTTCGCGGCCCGATTCATCCTCGACCGCGAAATATCCCGCGAACCAGTCAAACGACCGAATCTGATTCTGTTCGAGAAAGGCTCTCCGATCCCAAACGTCGCTTTGATTGACCATCTTCAATGCCTCGTGCGTCTCATCGGGGAACAAACCGGCGTAATGCTGCACCACCTGCAAGCAGCCAATCTCACTGCGGTAGAGCAACGCAAAGCGAATGCAGTTATGCACCCAGTAATGCCGGATTGAATCCAGAAACACCGCAAACTGGTCTCGGCTTTTGAACCTGTGCTGTACTTCCACTTCGCTCAGCGAGTGGATTTCGGCGCCGTGCAGCCATGCCCGCACGCTGAATTCCGGCTCGCCCCCGCCGTAAAGAATCATGCCCGTGTCGTATCCCCCTAATCGCTTGAAGAGATCACGAGTGAGCGCGGTTCCGTGACAGGTAGCAACCTGTACCGCTCTCGTTTTTCGTCCCTCGCCGGGAACTCCGTTTTCGCTATTCCATTTGGTGCCCATCCGCGGCACGGCGAGTTTGCAACCATAGCTCTTGAACCCCGTCCCTTCCTGCACAGTCGTCGCGGCGAGGATTCTGTCGGGCCGAATGCGCCGCAGGACAAGGTCATCCCACCCTTTTGAGAACTCCACATGCGCGTCTGTCATGAAAAGAACGTCGGCCGATGCGACTTCGGCGCCGCGGTTGCGGGCAACGTAGTTGCCCGCGCGCTCCTCAAGGCTTTCAACGCGAATGTGTATGTTCGGCTCTTCAAGCAATCTAGGCAACGCGGATACTAAATTGGCGATGGTGCCGTCTGTCGACGCGTCGTCGACGATTACAAATTCAAGGCGCGTGCCGCTTGTTCGCGCACGTGAAATGCTCTGAATGGTCGGCGCGAGACGCGATTGCTCGTTGTGCGCCGGAATCACGACACTGATTTCAGGTCGCACTGGACCTACTCCCGCCGCGCGCCAAGGGATGCAATTGCGGTAATTGCCGTGATGGCCGTGGTTGCTGTGGTTGACACGAGAGACACAATGCCGACGATTGAAGTCGCGCAGCAGCAACCGCCGCCAGCCATCGCAGCGATGCCGCTTGGTCCTCCCGTTCCTTGTCCGTTCTGGCCTCCCGGCTGCACTCCTCCTCCCTGCTGTCCTCCAGGCTGGACAGTGCCGGAAGGGCCTTGGGTGCCCGGGTAGAAGACAGGCGCCATGACTCCCGGCGCGGGGCCTGACGGAGCGTACGGAGATCCGGGATAGCTTCCCGGCGTCGGAACTCCAGGTCCAGTCGTTGGGCCGCCGCCTTGGGGAGCTCCTGGATAACTCGGGCCTGGAACCGGCGTTGTACCCGGCGAGGACGATGGCGTGGTGCCCGGTGTTGTCGAAGGTCCGCTGGGCGAGGGACCACTTGGAGAGGGACCACTTGGAGAGGGACCACTTGGCGTTTTGCCTGGGCCGGCCGACGGCGATGGACCGCTGGGCGTTTTGCCTGGACTGGCAGATGGCGAGGGACCACTCGGCGTTTTGCCGGGCGATGGGGACGGACCGCTGGGAGTCTTCCCTGGGCCAGGCGTGCTCGGGCCTTGCGAAGGCCCGCTCCCAGGTTGGCCGGACGTTGCCGCGGCCTCGGCAAAGCTGTACATGGCTCGCTGAAACTTCGGCTGCGTGTAGAAGCTGCTTCCGGTGCGTGGCTGTGCAATGCGTACTGCGGGGTTCCGGGGCTGACCCTGCGCCGGTTGAGTTGGTTTAAGTGCCATAACTGCCCTCCACTCTGTTGTGGTGCGGAGCCACGAACTTCCCGCGATTGGGATTGCATCGGCTTTGCTATTCGTTAAGTCCGAATGGCGCAAAGCGAAGACGAATTGAAAAAATGCGATCTGCGACTAACAGCGCTGTTGTGCAATTGCCGTGATGGCTGTGATTGCGGTTTGAGATGTGGTCGTCACGGTGCCCACGAGCGCCGTGATCTGCAGGCAACAATCGCATCCTTCCGAACCGATCTCTGCGGGCAAAATAGGCCCGGACATCGCATTCGGCGCCTGGGTGCATGGTGCGGATTGAGTTTTGGTTGGTTCGATCATCGTCGCCGGAACCGGCGCAGGCTGGCGGAAAACTGGAATGGGGCTGAGCGTCGGACCGGTTCCAAATGGCGCGGGCGACGGTTGCCACGGCATCGGCCCCAGAGGAGTGGGAGCTTGCATGGGTGAAGGTGTCGCTATGACGGGCGCCGGCGAAGAAGTCGGACTCGCTGGAGCGGGTTGCGTTGATCCGGGAGATGCCGGAGACGGCGCCGGCGTTGTTCCTGGACCGGGCATGGGCGACGGAGTCGCAACGATCACCGGATTCGGCGGCTGGCCGGAGCCTTCGGGCGGTAGCAGTGGATCCTCGGTCGATGCAGTGGCTACTGCGGCTTTGGCTTGAGGTTTGATCGCAAGCGCACCGGCAACGGTTTGATCTGCAACGCGACGTTGCGCATGTGACTTGCCCTGCGGTGATGGGGCTGTGCTGGATCGCGCAGCTTGCAAACCGTCAGGAGTTCCACCTTTGAGTGCAAGAATTTGGGCGTCGCTAAGGCCGAGGGGAGCCTTCAACTTTGCAGGATGCGTTCGCAAGGTTGACAGAACATCTGAATCCGCGACTGCCATGCGCACCAGCTGCGCAATACGATCGAGAGGCATCCTTGCAGCCCTCCTTGCGACCCTGAGAATCCGTCTTCGCGAATCAAACAGGAGCGGGCACTTGCAGATGAGGGGAGTAACGCGCTCGCATGCGAACGCAGGCCCGAAATTTTCGAAGTTGAGATTTTTCTCCGCGCGCCGTTGTGTGCGGCTAAGGGGAAGATGAAAAACGAGCCGAGTATAGCAACACAATTTATAACCGTAAAGGAAATTTTTTCGAGGACAGGGCGGAAGTGAGCAGGTCTGTAAATTGTAGTTGCGACAATTAGTTTACTCGGAAGTAAATGGTAACTACATAACTGGCCAACGGTTCGCGAGTGGAATGGCTCGATGACGCGCCGAGTACGGTCGGTTCCACTCACATGAATGACAAACTGCGGAAGAAGTCGCGCTGGAAACTGGTGAAGTAGTGGGCGAGCACTGGAACCAGGCCGGTTCGCACCGCGTTCACGCATTCGTACCCTTGAGCCACTTTTCTTCGATCCAGAAATCCTTGAGCGAGGTTTTGGACGTGACCGAGCGTCAACCACAATGCGATTTCTTCGAGGATCCAGAAATTCTGCGACGGGTAGGGTAGGGCCCGTTGAATATCGCGACGGCTTGCCAAGCCCAAGACCGCATTCCTGATCTGATAGTCCTGCTGTTCAGCAAGCGTCCAGCAATGACGGCCGACGAGCAGTCGCCATACGGTATCAAAGAAGGTCTCTCGCAATTGCCGGAAGGTCTCCCAGATTCCATTGTTGAGGAGACAGACGCCCGCGTTGAAAGGATGCACCCACCTGAGACCTTCGGCTGCAACGATGCGCTCGATCATCTCCTCATTGATGTTTGCCGGGTCGTACTGATGCGGACACAGACGCGAAGTAGGCGCCTCACGGGCACTCCAATGGAAGTCTCCCGATTCGAAGAGCACTTCGGGATCATGGAAAAAGAACGTATCGCAATCGACGTACAGAGCCTGGGAAAGGCCCGAGGTGTCAGCTTCACTTAACACGAGAAATTTATGCAGCGTAGGGTACAGAGATAACGCATGTCCATGCGGGTGATACTGTTGGAGCCAATCTCGATAGCTTCCGAGTGGCAAGACCATCACGCGGCAATGGTCTGCCGCTCGTCGAATCTCATCCGACACCCCATTGAAGACAAATAGCGTAACCGGAATTCGCGGGTTGTGCGCGCGAAGACTCCGAACGCTTTCCATCCATTGGCGCTCGTGTTCGGAATGTTCCAATCGAACGAGGGAATAATAGACGAGCCTCACAATGTCACCTGTTTTGCAATCGAGGGCAGGATCAGGTCACGGCGAAAATCCACAGTGAAGCGGACCCGCGCCGTCGTCAGATGGACGAACATTGAGTTCAAGAGCCGAATCTTGATTGAGTCGCGTTTCGGCAGGCAGTTCCACAATTCTCCGTTGCGCCACGCCGCAGGGAGTCTGCGTCCAGTGGTGGCTGACACGTTCAGGCCAGCGGACACCAGTCGATAGGTCTCTTCATTGGCAAGAAAACCGCGAAGCTCTTCGAGCGAAACATCGTTTCGCGTGGAGAACCGTCCTCTCATGAGAGCAACACCGGACTGCTTCACCAACAGGTCAAACTCCTGCTCATCGAGGTCGAGCGATTCGTCTGAGTTCAGCTTTGCCACGATATCCGGGATTTCTCTGAACATTGAGCGGAGCTCCTTGTTGTTCCGGTAGATTGTGAACGGCCCGCTCAGCCGGGCACCATCCGCGCTGATCACGTCGTACCCGGTGTCAAGTGGCTCAATGAGGAACTTTGCAATGTTTCCCCAGACTATATCGAAGTCGATATGCCCCCAGTAGTCTGCTCCTCGAATGAATTCGCAGAATATCTGCCCATATGCGGGCTTGTAGTCGCACAGTTTGCGGACGCGCGCGAGCCGCATCTTGTGGCCGATTCTTTCCGAGGCCAACCGCTCAAATAGTCCTTTGTCCATGTTGAGGAAGTAGATATTCGCCGGGAGAACTGGTGGGCGGCGCTGATCCGTGACAATCAGGAACTGGATCTCAGGATTCGCGCCCGCGCTCTTGATAAACAGGGAAAAGTAAAAGGGGAATGCGCCAAAGTAGGCACCGATGAGGGTGATCCGTGGCAAGCGCGAAGACATTGCACCCCTTTTCCCAGGGTTCGAGGCGAAGCACTGGGAGAACTGCCGGCAGGGCCTGAATGCCGTCGTACCTGGTCGGCGCCCCGCTCTGCGTCATTTCACTGCGAGCCGGGACTCACTTGATTCTGGCGAAACTTACGACCCCCAGTCCCTTGTCGACAGATCGATCGAACACCGTGAAATAGTTGTTCAAGAGCGGAAGGCCCAAAATGGATACTCCGCCGCCCTGACCGCTATCGCCGTAGAGCACAGCCTGGGCGAAGCCGGCTTTTGGTGAGTTGGTTTGCCAGTATGTACTTGGACTGACCGCCAGCTTCACATCGGTGCCGAGCGCGCCTTCCAGTACAAAAGTGATCGGTGGCCACTTGGAAAGATTCAGCTGGCTCATCGGAATATAGCCTGCCCGGATCGCATCGGTCAGTGAAGGGTCTCCGGCCGCCGACAGGTTCTGGGCAATCTGATCAAACAGGCTTTGTACGAGCACCAGGCAATTTGTTCCGCTATCGACAATCGAGTTCGACTGGTTGCCGCTCGCCTTGGTTGGGGGAGAGACAGCTATCGGCGCACTCTTGCCCACGATCACCGACTTGAGGTTGGTGTTGTAATAGAGGTCGTCTACCACGCGAGCTACCTGAAACGGTCCCGAGTACAGGTCGGTGTTCTCCTCTCCTCCACCCAGAATCAGAAATCCCTTGTTCATCGGATCTGTCTTGGGATTCGCTGTCGCCAGATTGACCATTGACCGCCTGGTGTAGAAGGCAAACTTGTTTGCCACGAGACCGGCAGCCTCAAGCTGTGAAAAGTACGGATCGACATACGCTACCTTGCCCGCCTGAATCTCGTTGTAGGTGTACTTGGGAGGTATCGTGGGTCCCGGCATCGTGAATCCATTGTTCAGCTTGGTGTATGCGAGTCCCAAGATGCCATCGGTGTTGCCGAACATGGTCTTGGTTTCGTGATATGCAATCGCCACGTGTACCTGCGGAAGGGATGCGGAATTCGAACCGGTTCCAGCCACGACGTCGGTCGTGATCACTCCGCCGACCCAGCTGCTGCCGTCGGCATAACCGACTTCTTGAGCGATGTCCGTTACCTTTGACGATTTGTCCTTCGAGACGTCGTAATGCGTGCCGTCGATGGCCAGCGTGCTGCTGCCGGTATCGAGGATTACGTTGCATGGCGTCTTTTGACTTCCCACCTGGATCTCTCCGGTGTAGTCGCCGTCCATGATGATGTTGGTGATGGGCATACGAATGGTCTTCGCGGACATTTTTCCGCCCAGTTGAGCAGCTGCGCTCAGGATTCGCGGCTTTGCTTGTGTGGTTTTTGCGGAATCTCGCATACGTACCTCGCAAATTGAGTGCAGGTGCGCCGGACCGATACGCCAGTTCCCGGCGGCATATCCAAAGAAGGACTGGTTGGAGAATGAGAGGGAATCGATTCAACGCCAGAAAGAATGCCGACTGTCTCGCCCTTTGTCAAACAATTTCATGTGAAAACTGAAGGTCGAGGTTACCGCTAATTAGTTAGTAAATGTGCTCCGATGCAAGAATGAGTGAGCCTCTTATTGATCCACCTGATGCTCCGAGAGCGTCGAAAGAAAGCCCAAATCGAAAGCGCGAAGTGATTGGGCGATTGCAGCGCTCCGGGCAGGGAATTTCATGCTCGATC
The DNA here is from genome assembly GCA_035308825.1 of Occallatibacter sp. Classification (GTDB taxonomy): domain Bacteria; phylum Acidobacteriota; class Terriglobia; order Terriglobales; family Acidobacteriaceae; genus Telmatobacter. The sequence goes on from DATGFX010000082.1 coordinate 172,990, forward strand.
AGGAGACTTCAGATCGTGCGCCAATAGCCGATGGAAAAGGTGTTCTCCAGCTTCACGCTTTACCGAGAGCCGGCCAGCCCTGTAGGCACGCGATGCGAGGCCCTTTTGCACGGACTCGCAAATGGCGACATCCTCGTGCTGTACTTTGTCGCTGGTTGCGACACTGGCGTTGTTGTAGTCGTCTCGCGCCGGAGATACATCGGAGAAGTAAAAATCGAAGAGAACGCGGCACATGTCCGGCCCAAGCGGCAGGACCAGGTTCGTGTCCATGACACCTTCGTAGATATTGATCATGAAATTGGGGTAGATCCAGAAGTACCAGGCGCGATCGCCCTTGCGCGTGGCGGAAACCTCCGCATTCTGATCCGACGCAACCATGGGGCTGGATTGAAGGCAATAACGCCGGCCATTCTCAATGGTGTAGTGGGTGTAGTCGAGCACGCTGTTGAGCCCCTTGTGCAGATGGGGAACGTGGTATCCGCCATCGAGATAGTTATCGACATAAACTTTCCAGTTGCAATTGAGGGTGTAGTCTTTGCGCGAGTGAAAGTGGAGCGTGTCGAGATGTAGCGGAGCGACTCGGGCGAGAAGGTCGTCGCCGAGGTGCTGCTTGAGCGGCTCGGGCTCAACGGCCAGGTTCACAAAGATGAAGTTTTCCCAGGTGTCGATCGCGACCGGAACCAATCCATTCGATGACTGGTCGAAGTTGCAGACGCCCGCGAACTCGGGCATACCTTTGAGGCTACCGTCCAATCCGTAATTCCATCCATGATAGGGACAACGAAACGATTGCGCATGTCCGCAGGGGGCCGTGGCAACCGCAGCAGCATGATGGCGGCACACATTGAAGAAGGATCGAAGTTTCAGATCCGCTCCGCGAACCACCAGGATGGGCTCGCCGCCAAGCTCGGCTGTGACGTAATCACCCGGCTGCGTGAGCTCATCCGTTCGCGCGATGGCCTGCCAGTTTTCACCAAAAACGCGCTTCCGTTCCAACTGCTCGATCTCTTTATCCAGGTACCAGGGCGCCGGTATCGTGTGCGCATCCTTGAGAGCCTTGGTTTCATCGTAGAGAGAGAGCATCGCGTTCAGCCGATTGTCCATATCGTTCCATTCGGGAGACCGTTGGGTCATTCCCAATCATTTTCAGGGATCGGCCCGGACCCGGCAACGCCAATGTGCGTAATCTGTCTCGCCATTGCCTGCGCTTTCCATCCGGTAGATGAGGACACCTCGGGCAAGAACGAAAGCGATCGTGATCACGATTCTGACATTCGCCTCGCGTCGATCAGGCCTTCACTGGAGGGCCGAGCCTCGGTTTGCCCACGTCGCTGATGCGCGCGGCACTTTCCGCTACTCGGCTCTCAATGTATCGGCTGGATTGATCCGGGCAGCACGAGAAGCAGGCAAATAGCTTGCCATCGCGGCTGCTGCCGCCAGGACCAGAGGCACGGTGACGAAGCTCAGCGGATCAAGAGGGCTGACGCCAAAGAGCAGCGACCTGAGCACACGTGCGACGACGGCGGAAAACACCAGGCCGACGACGACTCCGGTTCCGGTCAGAGCCAAAGCCGACCGCACGAACATCCAATGGAGCTCTCGCTTCTGGGCGCCGAGCGCGAGGCGGATGCCGATTTCGCGCGTACGCTGGGATACGGCATAGGAAATCACGCCGTAAATGCCGAGGATTCCAAGCGCGAGCGCCATTGCGGCTGCGATTCCCAGCATGACGAGGGTGAAGGAAGAGCGCGCCATCGAGCGGCTGTAGAAGTCGTCCATTGTCAGCATCCCGGCCACCGGAAGGTTGCCATTCACCTGCCACACTGCTCGCTGAATCTCGCTGACCAGCCCCTGGGTTCCGGCGCGACCGCTATGCACAACAAAGGTCACCCCGCGCACAGTGTCGATTGCGTTGCTTGCCCAGGGCATTTTCCACATGACTGGCCAGTAAACGGTCGCCGGAGAGTCTTCGCTCACGCCGTTCTGGCGCACATCCTGGGCTACACCCACAACTTCGATCCACGGCTGGGTAGGCATAATTCTGAGATGCTTGCCGATCGCCGCCTGCGCCGAACCCCACGACTCACGCGCCAGGTTTTCTGAAACGATGCCTACGGGACGCAGGCCATAGATGTCATCCCAGGTGTAATCCCGGCCGGCCACCAGGCGCGTTCCCTCGCTCTGAAAGTATCCGGGCGAGACGTAGTTGAACAGGCGCATCGGCGCGCTCCCCGCCCGCTCGTTTTTGCCTTCGACGAAGATGTTGTTCCAGGCAGGTTCCATCCCGTCCATGGGCACGTTCTGCGCGAACCCCACTGAACTGACGCCGGGAATCGCGGCCAGCCTATCAGCAATGTTGTTCTCGACGCGCATGGCGGTCTGCGCATCGGGAATCAGTTGCTGCGGAATCGCGATACGGAGGGTCTGCACATGCTTCGCGTCGGCAAATCCCGGGTCGACGCGTCGAAGCGCCGCCAGGGTGCGGACCATCAGCGCGGCGCAGATCAGCAGCACCATGGCCATGGCCACTTGCGCAATCACCAGCAGATTGCGCCCGCGCTGCCGTTCGCGGCTCGCGCTCGTTGTCCGCCCTGCGGAGGCGCGTGCCAGCGATCCAGCCGGCGGTGTCGACTTGAGTACCGCGATCGATCCGAAGAGCAGCGCTGAAAACAGCGAAAGCCCCAGCGTGAATGCAATCGAGCGACCGTCAAGAGATATCTCATGCAGACGGGGAAGATTTACGGGACCGGTGTCGGCCAGGAGCCGCAAGCCAGCCTCAGCAATCCCAATCCCAGCTACACCCCCGATCAGCGCGAGCAGCACGCACTCGCTCAGCACCTCGCACGCGATGCGCACCCGGCCCGCACCCAATGCAGAGCGTATTGCCAGTTCCTGCTGGCGTCCCTCGGCGCGCACCAGCAGAAGATTCGCCACGTTTGCGCAGGCAATCAGCAGGACAACGCCGATGGTGCCCATCACCGCCCACAGCACGCTGTCGACGTTTCCGATCACTTCCTGCTTCATGGGTCGAATGGCGCCGGAGATCTTCCAGGTTCGATAAAAATGCGGATCGCCGCCGTCACCGTTGGTCCACGAATCCATCCAGATATTCAGCATGCGCGCGATGTCGGCGTTCGCTTCGCCAATCGTCACACCCGGTTTGAGCCGGGCAATTCCGTTGAAGCCGAAGCCGGCCAGGATCTGGTGCCGCGGATCGAAAGCCAATGGGATCAGCAGGTCGAAGTCCTGATTCATCACTTCGAACCCGCGCGGCATCACGCCGACAATCTCCCGTGTCCTGGAATCGACTTCGATGTTGCGTCCAACCACCGATGGGTCGCCCCCAAAGCGCCTCTGCCAGTAGCCGTAGCTCAGCATCGTGACTTCGCGGGTGTGCGGGACCTGGTCGGCCGGCAGAATCCATCGTCCGGCCGCCGGCGGCACATTCAGTGCTTGAAGCACCCCGTCGCTGATGTACGTTGTATGTACCTCGTCCGGCTGCGCGTCGCCCGTCACATTGGCCGTTTCCGAAATCCACACGCCTATGGACTGGAAGGTGCGATTGTGTTCGGCAAAGGTCAGATACATCGAGGGAGAGAGGCGCAATCCCTCGGCAAAGTTAGCCAGCCCCGCTGCTCCAGGCGCGTGCAGCCACACCGCCACCAATTGTTCCGGTTCCGGATAGGGCAGGGGCCGGAGGAGCACGCTGTTCACAACGCTGAAGACCGCGGTGTTGGCTCCGATGCCGATGGCGAGTGTGAGAAGCACTGTGGCTGCAAATCCCGGCGACTTGATAAGGCGGCGCAGCGCGAGCCTCAGGTCCATCCCAATGGCTTCGACCCTCGACCACTGCCAGACCTCGCGACTTTGCATCTCCACCAGCGTCGGATTCCCGAACGCGCGCAGAGCAGCCTGCCGCGCCTCCGCCCGGGAAAGATTCTCGAGGCGGATCAACTGCTCGGTCTTCTCTTCAATGTGCTCGCGCATTTCTTCGGCTAATTCGCCGTAGAAATGCCGGCGCCGGAAGATTCGTCCCAGCCAACTCATCGTCGATCGCCTCCTATGAATTTGCGGTCCGCGCGCCGGGCCCGAGCACCATCTGGATGCCTTCGAGCATACGGTCGAAGCTCGATATCTCGCGCTCCAGATGGTGCAGCCCCGCTTTTGTGATCTCGTAGACGCGGACGCGGCGATTCGTCGACGGCGAGATTGTCCATTCCGCTCTTACAAGCTTCGCTTTCAAGAGCCTTTGCAGGGCGGGATAGAGAGAACCCTCCTCAACCTGAAGCAAGTTGTTCGATCGCTGTTGAATGTGCTGGACCAGCGCGTAGCCATGAGCGGGCTGCCGGCGCAAGGATTCGAGAATCATCATCTCGAGTGCGCCGGGAAAGAGGTCGCGGAATTCGTTGCGATTTTCCATAAGGCATTGTCTCTACATGCCTAGACTAAATAGGTCTTTGCTTACACGTCAATCCGAATTGTGACGAAAGGTCCATGAAATTTCGGGGCTCTTTCCAAGAGGTTGAGCCGAAATGGGTGGGGTTCGCCATCAGAATTTTGCACCCTCCCCTTGACATTCGACCTGAACGACCATAGACTCCAGTCGAATGTCGACTAGAAACCCCAACAACCAGTCCGGGCTTCTCCAGGGCACTCTGGACCTTCTGATTTTGCAGACGGTAGCCCTTGGTCCCGTCCACGGGCATGCCATTGCCCGCTCGATTGAGAACCGCTCGCGGGAAGTGTTGCAAGTGGGGCACGGCTCTCTCTATCCGGCACTGCAGCGGCTTCTCAAAGACGGCCTCATCGCCGCCGAGGACGGGACATCGGAAAACAATCGCAAGGCCAGGTTCTATCGGCTTACCGCGAAGGGCCATCGAAGGCTATTCGCTGAGACTTCGCGGTGGCATCGTTTTTCTGAAGCGATCGGGCACGTGCTCACGCCGCTCAGAGAAGAAGGCAAGTAACGCGGCGACGTGGAAAGGGTGCTTCGATGACGTTGTGGCAAAAGCGCGGCGAGCGGCTGAAAGATGAAATGCAGTCTCATATCGATTTCGAAACCCAGCAGAACATCGAAGACGGGATGGAGCCTGATGAAGCGCGTCGAGCCGCGGTGGCGAAATTCGGCAACATTCTGGTGGCCCGCGAAAGGTCGCGCGAAGTCTGGGGATGGTTGTGGGCAGAGCGGCTTTGGCAGGACATTCGTTATGCCCTGCGCGGGTTCAGAAGAAATCCCGGTTTCGCAACCGTAGCTCTGCTTTCGCTGATGCTGGGCATCGGCGCCAGTGTTGCGTTGTTCAGCGCGGTGTATGGCGTGCTGATTGCGCCCTATCCCTACGCCAAGCCCGACGAAATATGGGCTCCCACTATCGTTGCTCCGAATTATCCGACGCATGCGTGGCATCGCTATACGCGCCGCGAATTTCAGGAGATTCAAAAGCTTCCTGCATTCTCCGATGTGATGGCCACCGATGTGCATTCCGTCCTGATGACCGGCGATCACAGCACGGAGAGTTTTTATGGAGTGTTCCTCACCGGCGGAGCCTTCAACTTTATCGGAGTCAAGCCGCTGATCGGCCGGACGATTCAACCGTTTGATATTCGCGCTGGAGGCAGACCGTCCGACGTGGTGGTGCTCACGTATGGTTTGTGGCGCCGGATGTTCGACGGCGACCGCAACGTAATCGGCAAGACGCTCGTTTTGGATGGCGTTCCCCACACCATCATCGGCGTCATGCCGCCTCGATTCGGCTGGTGGACCAGCGAGGCCTTTTGGCTCCCCATGCCGATGGATGATCTCTCAGATGAGACTCCCATCCACGTGATCATGCGTCTGAGGCCGGGCATTACAAAGGGAGTGGCCGAACAGCAACTCACCGAATTGAACTCGCGCCTGGCCCAATTGAATCCGCAAGATTTTCCAAAGGGCCAGATGCACGCCGTTCTCAACAATTACATGGACATCACGCAGGCCAATGGCCCGATGCAATCAAGCCTTCACCTGCTTCTGGCTGCGGTCGGCCTCTTGCTTCTTATCGCCTGTGTCAATGTAGCCAACCTGCAGCTGGCCCGCATGAGCGCGAGATCCCGCGAGATCGCGATGCGAATGGCAATCGGGGCCGGCCGTGGGCGGCTGGTGCGGCAGTTGCTCACCGAGAGCATGTTGCTGTCGGTCCTTGGCGGTGTGCTGGGGGTGTTATTCTCCTTCGCTGTCGTTCGCGCCATTGTTGCTCTCATTCCTCCCGATAATGTGCCGAACGAAGCGCGCATCACGATCAACGGATATGTGTTGCTCTTCTCGCTTGCAGTCTCTATGTTGACGGGCATTCTTTTCGGCCTTGTGCCGGCGCTTCGCTCGTCTCGCCCCGATCTGGCCGATGTGTTGAAGGATGGAGGTACCGGCGCAGGCGGAAGCGCGCGGGGGCAAGCCACGCGCAGCGCCCTGGTTGTGCTCGAAATTACGTTGTCGGTGATTCTGTTGACGGGGGCGAGTCTCGCGACTCGCAGCTTCATCGACCAGTTGCGCACGGATCCGGGCTTTCAACCCGAAAGGACCCTGACCGTGGACCTGGAGCTGCAGCCCGACAGGTATCCCACACTGGAACAGCGCAACTCCTTCGACCAGAACCTGCTCCAGAACATCTCGAGCCTGCCCGGCGTTCAAGCCGCCGCGCTCGGCAACGGCGGCATGCCCTACAGTGGATGGGAGTCCTCGTATACGCTCGAAGGGCAACCGCAGGTGCAAGGCAGGAAGGTTGTCATCTCCTTGATCAGCAGCAATTATCTGCGCACGCTCGGCATCCCTTTGAAGCGCGGGCGCGACTTCACTCCCGCCGAGGTGGAGAACGGCATGCACGTGGCGCTGATCAACGAGAGTGCTGCCAGGCTTTGGCCGGCGGGCACGGATCCCACAAACAAAACCATGCAAATTGACGCCCTGGGGCAGCCCCTCAAACCACCGATCCTCGTTGCTCCGGGAATCGCTCCGGGCGTGACGATCGTCGGCATGATTGGCGATACAAAAAACGACGGAATGCAGGATCCCACTTTGCCGGCGGTCTACGTGCCTTACACGCTGATTGCGCCGCCCGATCGGAAGTTGGCAGTCAGGACATTTGGCGAGCCCGCGGGCATTTTGAACGCGGTGCGGCAAAAGATCCACGATATGGATAAGGGAGTCGCGGTAAGCCGGCCCCTCACGATCAACGAGATTCTTGGTCAGGAGATTGAGCAGCCGCGCTTCAACATGGCGCTTTTCGGCGGATTCGCAGCATTGGGCCTCGCCCTGGCAGCCATTGGCATCTACTGCGTTATCTCCTATAACGTAACCCAGCGAATGCACGAGATCGGTGTACGCATGGCCCTGGGAGCATCGCGCTCCGATATCCTGAGGTGGGTGCTACGGGCAGCCGCAAAGCTAGCGGGCGCCGGAGTTCTCATCGGTCTTTCCGGAAGTATCGCGCTGGAAAAAATCGTACGCTTCAACGTGTTTGGCGCCGCGAAATTCGATGCTGCTTCGCTGGCGGCAGTACTGCTCCTGCTGACAAGCGTCGCGATGATCTCTGCCTGGCTTCCCGCAAGGAAGGCGGGCAGGCTGGATCCCCTGAAGGCACTGCGGCAGGAAACATAGGAGCGGAATCAGGATGAGTTCAATCGCGTCATGGAACGAGGCATCGGCCGACCTGGCGTGATCGAAGGATCCTGATTTGCGGGAAGGCGCTCCGGCAAAATTGCCGGCGCGCCTCATTCGAGACGATTAATCTGCGATGGCGAGTTCGGGATCGGGTTGAGCGAACACTTCGTGTCTGGATTCGACGATGCCTCCATCAGTGCCGGTTCTCTTCATCACGGCAGGCAGGGCGACACCCCAGTTCTTCAGGTTTCTGAAGCCCAAAGGAATGCGCGCGGGCACAAAGGCCACCCGAAAAGTCTTCACGATCAGGCCAAGATCGCTCCACAGAGTCGCCTTGCGCATGTAGGCAAAATCGATGCGTTCTTTGAGAGGCTTGATCCGGCTTAAATAGAACCTTTCCAGGGCGCGTGGATGCACCTGCTTCAGGATTTCCTCTTCAGAGCGGAACGCAATGCTTGCAGCACCGGTGATGCCCGGCCGAAAGCGAAGGTTCAATCGATCGGTGTACTGCGAAAGCTTGGGTCTCGGACCAACCAGGCTCATGTCTCCACGGAGCACGTTATAAAACTGCGGCAGCTCGTCGAGCTTGAACTGACGAAGCCAGCGGCCTAACTCCGTAATGCGATGGTCACCGTGCTGTGTGAGGTTCGGCGCCGAGCTCTTTCCTTCGCTTACCATCATGCTGCGGAATTTATAGATGGAGAACACGCGACCGTGTTGTCCAACGCGGCGCTGGACAAACAACGCTGGTCCTTTGGATGTAATACGAATGAGAACGGCGATCAGAATCATCGGAACCGCAAAGACTGAAAGCACCAAGGCGGCGACCACGAGATCCAGGATCCGTTTCGATCGCGAAAGGCTCCAGCATGAACCCACGCCATTCGACTTAGGAATCCGGCGCGCCAGGACAGGGCGGAATCGACTCGCCGAATGAGACCTCTCTAATTCCGCATGTCGCGGAACGGTGCGACTTCCACTAACATTTTGACTAATCATTCCAATCACCAAAATCAAGGACTAAGTCTGACATCCGAAATGCAGCATTTCGAGCAACTGCGATACCCGCGACACGAACCCTACGCATGCCTTCTGGCATCTGCCTGAGACCTGTTGGTTGCAATCCACAGTCCGAGCCGCGGAGCGGATGCAGCCGCCCGGGATTGCCATTTTCTTTCCGAGGGTGTAAGCGCGCCTAGCTTCCCGCTGAGGCGAAAGAACCTGGAATGGTGAACCAATGCAATCCCTGTACAGCACGCATCAAATTCTGCGGACGATGCCGCGAGTTAGCCTTAAAGTCTCGCCGTACCTGTTTGCCTGGTTAGCAGCCAACTTGCACCAGCGGTGACTTCACACATCCCCGCGCATTCTTCGTGCACAGCACAGGTGACCTCTGAATTGCATGAATTGGCTCAACTCGAGTCGGGTTTGACCGAAGAAAAAGCCAGTTTTGGTTGAAGCTGTTGCTGCTATGAGAATAACAAAGAATGCCGACAGTAACCGAACAATTTTCCTCGAAAGTAATCTGTTCGACACGTTATTAGAAGGTAAATAAAGCTAGATTTATCTCTGATAGAGACGCATCTAGCATGACCTTCTAACAGCTTGATGAAGGCTTGATGAAAACCATGTTTCAAAAATCCGCGGGCTCGCTGATCATTTTGACTCCCGCCGAAGTTTTTTGGTCAGCAAGTCATCCCGGAGCGCGAGCGACTTGGAGAAGAAATTTCGCTATTGAATCACGCTGATTGCGGCTGCGCCGAGCGCGAATTGCGAGAATACTTGCGACCAATCGAGCACGCCTCGCAGCGCCGACGGGCGAAAGGTCTTCTCAGGTATCACAATCGTGTCGCCGGGATTGATCCTGAGATTCTCGAAGCCGCTTCCCCATGCATTCCGGGTCGAGTCATAGCCGACTACCTCGCCATCGGCACGGATTACAAATGAGCGCTTCCGATCGGCATCCTTGGTCTCGCCGCCGGCCTTCTTCAGATAGGTTCCGAGGCGCCTGTCCCGCGAATAGAGGAAGGAGTTCTGATCATTGACGGCGCCCACTACGTTTACCGTGGCGGGCAGAGAAGGAACTGCAAATTTGTCGCCGTCTTCCAAGGCGAGGGTTGGAATGTCATTCAGGGCAGCGCTGGCGGGAGTGAATTCGAGAACGATCCGCCCCGAAGCGCGCATCTGGTGCAGGCGCCCGAGCAGTTCGCGCTCGCTGGCCTGAGCGGAATTTGCGCTTGCAATATCCTGCGCCGAACTAACCGGAGATGAGGATAGGGCCAGGCTTGCGCGCTGAATCCTCAGATCGAGACTCTGAACATACTCATCGATTCTTGCCTGTTGCAGGAGGCGCGTCGATTCACGCGTAAACTCTGCTCCGTAGAGATATGCATTGGGCGTGAGGCCGCCTGCGCGCTCCACAAGGTCCCTGAGGGTCTCGCCCGGCCGGACCGTATAGAGGCCGGCATGCGCAAATTCTCCTTCAAGCCTGACGAATTTCGTCTGATGCGCAATCGGAAGATGGATGTCGGCCTCCGAGAAGATGGATATGACATCGCCGGCCTGCAGCTCGAGGTTCTGGGCTTGATCATGTTCCAGAACCAGCTTGCCGAGGTCGAACGGGATCACCGTCGTTTTCAAAGTGGCGGGATCCATTCTGAGGATGTCCGCGTAGTCCCAATCGATCTCCGGTGCGGGCAAATAAACATCGGTGCGCTGTGCGCCGGCAGGCGTCCGGGAGTAGCCGCGCTGGCTTTCCTGCGCCGCGAGAGAACTCGCTGAGGAGCGCTGCTGCGCGGTTAACCCTGGCTGCTGCAATCCATTCTGGTCCCGCGGAGATTCGAACCGTCCCGACTGTCCGTCTTGATCGTACTGCGGCGAAGCCTCCTGCATCTGCGGCGATGACTGATTGTTTTCCTCCCGCATCAACTCCCGCTGCGCGGGATTTTCCTCGATCCGCGGCAAGGTGATTGGCTGATCTTCCCTTGGTTGCCTCAGCCGGTCGAATCCGGGGGTCGGTTCAAACTCGGGAGCGGGAAGTCCAAGCTGCGCTCTTCTCCACCAGTAATTGCGGGTGATGAGCGAGTCCTTATCGGGAATCAGGTCGCTGATGCGCATGCCAGGATGCCAGGCGAAGCGGCCTGGATTCGCAATGTTTCCACGCAAAGTGACCGTTTCGGTGTACTTCGGAACGATGGAGAAGACACGGACCAGATCGCCGCCTGCCAGCGGGGTCGCGAGTCCGGCTGAGTCGTAGGCAACTTCCATCGCATGTCTCTGGTTGTGATCTTCGATTCTCTCGATGGAAAGGCGTGTCTGTGCAGCGGTTGCAGAAACCCCGCCCGCATCCGCGATGACGTTTGCCACCGAATCGTTGGCAAGTAACTCATAGATCGCCGGGTTCCGCACGCTGCCCGTGATGGCAACCTGCTGACCCGCGGGCGGGATGAAGATTACGTCGCCTGCCGACAGCTTCACGTCCTTCGATTTGTCGCCATGAATCAGGAAAGAGTAGAGGTCGAAGTCGGTGACGGTTTCTGCACCTCTCTTCACTTGTATATGGCGCAGAGAGCCCTGTACTGATGGGCCGCCGCTGGCAAATAGGGCGTCGATCAGGGTGCTCAGCGAACTCACGGTATAAACGCCGGGGCGCCGGGCTTCTCCGGTGACATACACCTGAACGGCGCGAATCTGGCCGATATCAGCGATGAGGTCGAAGTTGCGATAGACGCGCGCAATGGCTTCGCGCACGTGCTGGTTGAGGTCGGAGTACGATATGCCAGCCACGTGGACCGGGCCGATCTGGGGTATGGGTATGTAGATTTCGCCCGCCCGGTCAACCTGCACATTGGCCTGAAAATTGACTTGCCCCCAAACGCGGATGCGCAGTTCGTCTCCCGGTCCGATGATGTAGTCGGGCGGCACGGGCGCCAGGTCGAGTGGCGCGAACGTTGAGGGAACATTTCGGAAAAGACTTGCCCCGAAGATCGGCAGGATCTGGCCGGTTGTGGATGCGGTGAATTTTTGGAATTCAGTAAGAGGCTCCGGGGGGAGCGGGGGCTGCGTTTGAACCGAGCGCTGCTGATTGAGGTTTCGCCGGAGCTGCGATTCCGCGTCGGAATAGGTCCGAGTGAGTCCCCGCGACTGGTCTGGGCCGAGCCCAAGGTTTGGGTTGCCTGGCTGAGTCGTCGGAAGTGGAAATTCAAGATTCTGGCCGTTCTGACTCGGACTCTGATTTGCGCACTGGCTCGACTCCGCCTGAAGAGGGTCGGAGCAATCGACGGGGCTCTGAGCACCGTCAGGCTGACTGCCGGGATTCTGCTGCGCGAGCAGAACGGCGCCGGAGGAGAGTAGAGCCAGAAAAAGAAGAGAGGATTTGACCATGCGGACGCGCAACACACACATGCTGCCATCGGAGCCGGTGGCAAGGACTCCGCTCTGGCTGCCAGAGAGCCAGGATTTCATATTTCAGCAGTTTAACACGAGGTGCTACTGACGCTTGTAGCAGCAGGGCGCTCAACAGGGCATCATCGCGCGGCCCCTGGGTTTGTCAGGTGGAGCGGAGTCCTCGTTGCTTCATCGAATGTTGAAGTTTTCGAAAGAGGAAACTCACCGAGGCGCCGGCAACATAGAAGATGTTGGAAGGGTTGGCGGCCAGAAGACGGAAAAACTGCTTCCACTGTCGCGATCTTAAAGCGGCCGCGTTCAAGCGGCGCCTGATATCCGGGAGACTGCGAGCCAGTGAGTCTCGGACCTCGAGCGGCACTCCTCTGTCTTTGCTGAGACGGTCGATGGTGGAGAACTCCTGCGCCATCGCTTCGTACGAAGAACTGTTATGGTAGCCAGTAACTCTGTACAGATAAGTTGGCTTCAGCGCCACACATCCATGAGCACCCTTGAGTAAAAGCTCTGACACGTAGTACATCCAGTCGCCACCGCAGTCTGCACGGCCACCGGTTTCGAGAAATCCGATGCGGTGTTCTTTCACGAAGGCGCTTTTGGTGAAAACATATTCGCGCCCCAACGCTGCTGCAAAGCTGGAATGATCCAGGGGTCTGATGTTGTTCGATTCCACCTCCGCGGGCTCTTCCAGCGGTCGCAACCATCCATGCGCATCAGGAACACAGCCCAGCTTGGATGGCGCAACGAAGACATGCCCATTCGCGCAACCCAGCATGACCTCGAGGTGATGCGGGCTCCACTGATCGTCGGCGTCCAGGAACGCAAGCCATTCGCCGCGCGCCTGTCTGATTCCCAGATTCCGAGCCGCTGACGCACCGGAGTTGCGTGCAGCTTGGAATGACCTTATTCGACTGTCTTGCAGGGCCTGTACCTGGTTCCAGGATTGGTCACTGGAACAATCGTCAACCGCGATGATCTCGAAATCAGTGAAGGTCTGCCTGAGCACCGATTCGATGGCGGGCACAACCATCCCCTGGGCGTTAAAGATAGGCATGATAACCGAGACTGCCGGCATATTCACGGCTCCAGAAGGGTGAAGTTGGGAGGACGCCTTTTAAGTAGATTGTACGTCGGTGCCATCTCTGTCATAGCGCGTTTCCGTCAGCGGGACGGACCAGAGGAAGCGTGCGGATGTGCCTCCACGCCAGTGGCAGAAGCATGCAGACCACGAGCGCATAGCTGAGCGTATAAGACCACACCGCACCCAGCGGACTGTGCAGGTTGGAGACAATCATCAAACTCAGCGCCAGGAATGCGCCGGAAAAGACGAATTCACCGAGGAGAGCGGTTTTGGGCGCTAGGATCGACGTGAAAAAAAGCTCGAGCAGGAAGCAGAGAATCTTAAGGACATCCCCGCAGATTTGAACGGGCATGAGTGAAGCGAGCGGCGAAAACTGGGCGGAGAGAAGCAGGGTCAGCACGAAGCGGGGAAAGGCAATAAAGCAGATCGCCAGCGGCAGATAAAGGCCGGTCAGCATGATGGCGCTCTGCGCCAGGCTCTTCCATGCTTCGGATTGCGTGGCAACCCGGGAGAATCTGGGAAGAAAGAGCGCGGTTCCCACCGAAATCAGCGCTCCCATGTAGCCTTCGGAGATTCTCCATAATGCCTGCCATAGCCCTAGATTGTAGGTGCTCACGTGACTGGCAATGACGTAGCGCACGGACAGGATCGAGAAGGTGGCCACGGTTGGGATCAAAAGGCTGGGAACAAGGTAGGGGATTGAGAATCGGATCACGGAGGCCATCGCCCCCCGCTGAACCGAAGCGACGCTTGCAATCATGGACGGAAATGCCACGAGTGGGACCGCGAATCCGAGCATGTAGGTCAGGATGGCGATCGTCGGACTGATTGGGCCGAATGCGACGGCGACAACCAGGGCCACACATGAAACCAGCGGGTTCAACGCCATAACCATTTGATATCGGGCATGTTGTTGTTTGCCCAGCAGCACTGACTGAATGGCGCTTCCCACGGCAACGATCATGCAGAAAACGAACCACCAGCTCAGACTCCAGCCTCTTATATACGGCAGCAGAGCCCCATGACGATCGACGAAGAACAAACCCAGAAGAGCGACTCCGGTCAGTCCTCCCCCCGCGGCTCCGAGGGCAGTGACCGCGCGCGCGCGCGAATCAGCCTCTTCTTCAATTTTGTTGTCCCGCGCAATATAAACCGTGAACGCGTTTGCCAGCCCGAGGCTCGATGCGGTTACCAGGTAGGTTGCGACCATATAGAAATGGCCGTAGGTGGCATATGCGACCGGACCCAGAAATGCGGCAGTCAGTTTTGCAAAAGCAAATGCCGCTACCGTACGCAGGAACACGCCGAATGTCACGACCGAAAGGTCGCGTGATCGGATCGCAGAGAGGCCCTGCTTCCAGAGTTTTGCCAAAGCGCGTGATCCGCTCTCAGTCGAAATGTCGATGCCAGAATTCATGAAACTGCTTTTCCAATTCTTCCATGCTCTCTTGTGCCGATCTGCCCAAGGCCTGCGCCTTTTGCGGATTCTTGAATAATTGATCGACGTGGGAAGCAAATTGCGTGGGTGTTTCGGCCTCGAGATATGAGTCAGTCAACGTGCCGCGACGCGCAAACTGCGAACCGACGACCGGTACGCCCTGGGCGAGGGAGGCAATCACTTTGATGTTCACTCCTCCTCCATGCCATATCGGCGCGACGGTACAGACGGCCTGGTCGTATTCCGCCCCAATGTCGTCAACAAAACCCATGGCCTCAACATTTGATGCCCGGTGCTTGAATGCTTCCGTCCCGCGCCCTGCCAGACGTATCACCGCCGGAGGGCAAACGCGCAATAACTCCGGGGCAAGTTGATTCACGATCCATTCGGCTGCAAGCAGATTTGGGCGCCATCGACAATCACCCACAAACAACGCAAATTTTCGACCAGATACCTGTTTGTAGACATAGGGTCCTTCCTCTTCGGGAAACATGGGTACCACAAGCAGTTTTCCCGCTGCCACGGGCCGTTCGCTGCGATATTGTTCCATATCTTCTGGTGTGACGTTTAGAACCATGTCGATCCGGGAAACCACTTCTAGTTCGTCGACCTTGAGGGCTTGTTCTTCCCGCCCGAGCAGCCATCGGCTGAGTTGGCCGGACATCTCAAAACGCTCCGCAAACATGGAATATTCGATATTGTGGCTCCGCAAGACATGGATCGGCCCCGGTCTTTTGCCCAACAGCCCGGATCGCAAACCCACACCCGCCGCCTGCAGCTTCTCATACCAGATCACATCGAAGTTGCCGTGTTCCATGATCCGGCGAAACGCGCGTTTTGCCCGACGATGCGCATACTTATCGATCGAATAGGACCGGCCGGCGGCAAGCGACAAGAGGAAAGCTGCCTGTGAGTTTTGTGCAATGCCGAGCGCGCCCGCCGATCGGTAGGGTCCGACGTGCGCCTGCTCGAAGTCCATGCCCCAGCCGGTAACCCAGAGTTCTCCCTTCCGCACCAGCCTGCGGAGAGAGGCGCGCATCCCGAAGGTGCCGCCGTCCGAGTAGGAAAACGGATTCTGGCAGAGCACGGCAAGTATCTTCATTGGGAATCCGCGGAGAGGCCGCACAGAGCCAATAGGCTTGCGCGTGTTGTGCGGCCATCGAAATGAGCATGAGCCCAGCGAGCAAGATCGGTCCTGCACAATCCCCGGAAGGCGGCGTGGGCCAGTTTCACAGCATCGAGTGGCGACTGCTTGTTTTGAAGAGCAAATAGTCCCGGGCAGGAAAGCTTCTGCAGCGTGGGACGCGAACCTGTGTCGTTCAACATGACAGGTGTGCCGCAGGCCAGGGCTTCGATCGAGGAAAGCTCAAATCCCTCGTATAACGAGGGCAGAAGAAACAAATCGGCTTTGTTGCATTCAGCAGCCACTTCCTCTGGCTGCAACCCGGTCGTGAACCGAAACAGAGGATGCCGGTTTCTTACGTCTTGGGTCACGTCTGCCGGTGAGCAGATCAGGACCTGAACGAGAGAGCCCGAGGATGCAATCTCATCATGAAGGTGCGAGAGATAAGCTGTGCCCTTCCCAGGCTCGAAACGGCCCACGAACAGGACTCGGATGCTGCTGTCGCTACAGGGATCCGATGCACTTTGGCGTGGGAAGAACACAGACGTGTCGACGGAGTTAAGCTGTACGTCCGACTTGGCGTGATCGAGGCCGTAGTAACGCACCCACTGATCGATAACGCTTTCCGAAACCCCAACAACTTTTCGCGCCAGATGCGCTCCTAACCACTCGACAGAGTAGATGAACCGCCCGAACCCTCCCATCCGCATTCCGGTATGCGCCATATACCCTGCCCAGCATCCGTGCGCAAACAGCGCATCGCAAGAGGCCCCGATGGATCCATATGCGTGGGTAATGACGACTCCATTGCGGCCGGCCCAGGCCCTCGCGCGAAAGGATACGGTACAAGAAAATGCGCAGCAAACCAGCAAATTTCCAATCTTGGACCGGCGAATGGATCGCGTCCAACCCGATTGCGGAAGCGCAAAGACCCGAACCGATGCAACCTCGCTGAGCAGGCGTGCGTGACGCGCGACGACATGCTCTACCCCACCCGCTTTTGTGGTGCCGTGGATCGAAATGATCGCGATTCGCTTCATGCGGGCAGCTTCTGCGATTTTCCATCAAGCTTCCGCATCAGCCTTTGTCCTCTAACCGGTCGCCGAGGCCAGGCGCGGAGTTTTCGTGCCACGGATCAAAATTCCCCGCAGAGCATAACGCAGAAAACACCAAATCGCGCGTGGCAGGCGCAGTTTTTCTTGTGCACGGAGAATCTGCCAATGCCAAAGCGCGCATTTGAACTTGTTCGCCGATAAGGATTGGGGCGATACGCGGTAGCGAGCGAGATCAATTTGCATTCCGTAGGCAGTGTGGCCCTGTCGCAGAATCGCGAGCCAGGCGGCGTAGTCTTCGTGCGGGGTTTGGGGCATGCGAAAGCTCGCAATGCGTTCCCGGTCCAGCAGCACCGTCAGGCAAGGAATCACGTTGCCGCAGAGCAGGTTTGAGTACTGGACAGTTTGCGGAACGGGCACCGGTGCGCTGATCTGATCGGCGCCGTTCCACCGGCAATAGGAGCCGAAACAGAACCCGGCATTGTGGCTCTTGAGGAATTCAACTTGCACTGCAAGCTTTTGAGGAAGCCACAAGTCGTCACTATCAAGAAAAGCGAGATACTGTCCCCGTGCAGCGTTAATGGCCGCGTTCCTGGCCCTTGCTGCACCACCGTTCTGAGAAAGCGGCAAAACCCGTATTCGCTTGTCCTCAATCGCAAACCGACGTGCAATTTCGAGGCTTGCATCGCTCGATGCATCATCGACGATGACCAGTTCCCAATCTCGGCAAGTTTGCGCCTGGACGGAACGAATGGATGCGGACAGAGAATTTTCGCAGTTGTAGGTCGGCATCACAATCGAGACCAACCCGGGGACGAGATTCTGTTCCCAGCCGTGCAAATTTTTGAGCGGGGACGCAGAGAGCGCTTGCATGCTTTCGGTCATCTCCTACCCTCCACTTTGCCGCCAAACTTCAGCTTCCAACAGCTAACAACGGTGGCAGACCGCCCAAAGTCAAGCCAGGAAAAAAGAATACCGGTCGGCAAAGCTGATCCATTGCCTCGATTCCTTGGCCCAGCCCATCCGCGAATGGATGCTACGCGTTTCGGTTCCACAGCGCTTCCCGAAGACGGCGGAGCCGTGCTGATCTGTCTGGCTCCCTTCGCATCCCGTTGAACACCGCAAGGAAGAGAGCGAGCAGAATTCCCGCAAGCAAGCCCGCCACCGTAGCTCCGACGACAATGCGTGTGCGTGGCGGCGAACTGCGCTTGTCCGGTGGAACCGCCGCATCCACGACCTGGATCACCGCGCCCTGCTTGGCTTCATCGAGCTTGGCGGCTTCGAATTGGCGGGCCAGGATATCGAAGATCGTCTCGTAGTACTTGACGTCGCGCAGCTTGCGCAGGTACTCAAGACCAGCCTCGGGCACGCGCCCCTTGGGCACCAGGAGTCCTCCATCGCCATTCTCACTGGCGCCGCCTAACTTTGCCAGTTGTGCACGAAGTCCATCGAGTTCCTGCTGCGCCTGGACGAACTGAGCGTTTTCTCCCGTCGCAAACGTGCGCATCGATTCAATCTGAACTTCTTTCGCGGCGATCTGGGCTCGAAGTTGCGCAGCCGATTCAATCAAGGCGCGTGCCTGGCTGTCGAGCTGGATCAGGCCGGTTTTCTGCTCTGTCTCTTTCAGGGCTTCTTCGGCGTTCGCCAGATTGTCCTTGGCTTGTTCCAGTTGCTGCTCGAAGAACAACCTTCGCTGGGACGCTTCCGAAATGGCGAGGTGCTCGGAAAGATTACGAAACTGATCGACGTACCCGTTGGCCAATACCGCGGCGCGATTGGCGTCGTGATCTTCAACCGAGATATGAATGAGACCGTCTTTGGCGTTTCCGTCGACGGTTGCGTGATGCTCGAAAACTTTGCGCGCGTCGGACGGATATCGCTCGTGGTACTCCTGCATCAGGCCGAATTTCTGCACCATCGCATCTTCGACTGTCCGGCTCTTCAACATGCCGATGTACATGTCGTTCGGATTCTTGAGAGAAAGTCCCCCTCCGCCGCCCGCTAATGCGGCCAAACCACCCAGATTTCCAAGCTGTGAAGCAAGAGCGGAGCCGAGAGAAGAATTCTGTTGTGGCGGAAGCAGGGTCACGGTGGCCGTGTACCATTTGGGCAGTACGAACGCAACAACCGCCGCCACGATCGCGAATGCAGCCGTGATGCGAAAGATGATTTGCTTGCGTTCGGCTAGCACCGTCAGAATTTCGAGAAGGGAAATCTCACTGGGCCCCGTGGTGTCAGCGGTTGCCTTGCGCTCCGGCGGCTTTGCCATCGGCGCGCGCTCCTCACTCGTCGTAGTGTGGGTGGCCATTCACTCCTGCCGGATCGGGGTCGGGTACAGCCTCCATTTTACATGCAAGGTGTTTTGTTTTTTGGCGGTCCTCTCCCGGGGTAGCCGGTGACACAACCTCCTGCGTTTGTGCTGCGCGAGCCCGTTCTATTTGGGAGGGTTGGGGTTATGGCGAGACGGTTCGAACTGCAACAACGGTTGTGTTCCCGGGCACGGCGTTTTCGACTGTGGTGGAGAGCAGAACCTGGAAATAAGCCGGGACGGTTTTGTGATCGGGAGAATCAGCAACCAGCGCTTGCCTAAGCTCCGCCATCCGTTCCGGGTTGGTCAGGAATTCAATCGCGGCCTGGGAGCCCTGCGTGTAAATCCCGTAGATCAGCAGCACGCGGCGGTCCTGACGCTCGTTGGGCAGCATGAGAACCAGGGCGTAATCCCGCCTCAGTTGGTTCGTGACCGGGTCGAATTCCGGGCGGTACATGGTCTTCTCGCCTTGCCGCGGCTTTCGATTCAGGATGATGCCGCTTTGCAGGTGAAATCCTTCCTCGTCAAGAAAGACGCGGCCGCTCCAGGACTGACTTCCCCCGAGAAGAATCGCGTTGCCGTTCTTGATCTCTTCGAAGTTGACCAGGCGTGAAGGCTGCACCTTGCATTGGTCGCCGGCTTTGAAGAACATTTCACACAATCGGACGACTCCAAGTGTTTCGCCCACGGCCGTGAAGTCGGTAAGGGACGGGACAAACACAAAGCGCTTCAATTCTCGAAAATGAATCGTGTCCCGGAATTCGGGGAGGCTGGATTTGGGGATTTCGTGGCCGCTTGCAAGTGTCTGCGCGCTGTCTCCGTCGTGCGCTGCCCGGAGGATTGGATGATTCGGAATCACGATCAGCGGCGCGTCCGCGGGCGGCAGAAACGGACGCCAGAACCAGTCCAGATTCGCGGGCAGAGTGAAAGCTGCCGCACGGCCTGATGAAGGCGTTGCGGCTTGCCGCGTTCGTAGTGTCAGGAAGACCGCGAGCACGACACAAACCGCGGCAAGAAGGATGGTCAAAGCAAGATGAGGACGGTTGATCCGTGTTGTTGCAGTTGAGGTAACCGGCGGCTTCAGCACCGGTATTGCGTCGGCGGCGTCCAGCGTCGCGTTCCGAGAGAAGACCGGAACGTAGCGTCCGGAAGGGAGGTCGACGCGAATGAGATTGCCTTTGCCTTCGGTGTCGTAATACTTCTTCAGGAGGCGACGAATCTCATGCGCCTGAACGCGGACGATAGGGTCCTTCTGCTGGTCAAAATCGGCGCCCCGGTCGTAGACTTCCGCGCCGATGAGGTATTCATTCAACCTGTCCCGGTTGCCTCTAAATGTCTGCTCGGCAACGAACTCAAGGAACCGAACCTTTTTCGGCGAGCTCGCGAAATACTTGCTCTCGAGAACCCGGTGAAGCTCTTCGCGCTTTTCAAAGAGTGAGAACTCATCTTCCGGATTGGGTTTCGCAGACAATTCTGCACTCCAGGCAAACTTGGCATCAGCCTCTCGACTTGCGCTCCCAGGCTCTGAATGGGGATGCCGAAATCACCGTACTTCTGGCGCCTCCTGACTGTCAATCCGCGCCACGGCCGGGGTTAGTTAACGGTTATTTGCGTCGTTAATTGCCGTTATTGTCGTCTCTCAATCCCCTTCTCGTTCCAGCGTTTCCGGCGCCAAATCCACTTGCGAGCCGAATTCTGAGAGTTCTACCCGACTTCGGCATTCGATGAGGATGCACTCAGGTTGGTGGAAACCGAAGGTATCGTGAGGAAGGAGGTCGCGAACCCTCCATTCCGGCCTTCGCGAGGCCGGTCGCAGACCGATTAACCAGACGCATAACGGGGATTACCTTCCATGGCGGCAGAGCAGAGAGCTACAAAGAGTCGACCTGCCGGCTCAACTTCTGTGCTGCCCTTTCCCTGAAGAGCCATGGTCGAGCCGGCGCGATCCTGGAGACAGTAAGGCTCATGCCGACTTGGCGCAACCAGCGTAACTTTCTCATTGTGATGTTGTTGTTGGTCCCAATTGCGCCCACCTGGGCGGCTGAGCCACAACTGCTGGTCGTCAATGAGCTGGACCATCCGGTTCTGACTGTGCGCACATCAGGGGCCGGGCCGAACAAGTACGGCTTCGAGGGTGGGCGCGTCGTTAAGCTGAACGGCGTCTATCACCTGTTCACATCCGAGATGGTTGGAGATCCCCACTGGGTCAAGATGCGGCTGGCGCATTGGACCAGCCGCGATCGCCTGCATTGGCAGCGCGTGGCGACCGTGCGAGAGTCCAGTGGGGACTTCACCGGGAAAGATGAACGCGCGGCACTCTGGTCTCCCATGCCGGTCTTCGATCCCGGCGAGAATCGCTGGAACCTTTTTTATGTGGCCTATCAGGCGGCACCCGACACGGCTCGCGAGTGGCTCACGAACCACGAGGGACGGATCTGGCGCGCCGTCTCGGAATCCCCGGGCATGAATGGGATCGACGGACCCTACAAAGATGCGGGCATCGTGATGCAGCGTGGCGCGGACTCTGACACATGGGAAGGGCTGCAGGGTACCGATTCCTTTTTCCCATATCGGGCCGGGGATGGATGGTATGCCCTGTACGGAAGCGCGCGCACGGAGCATTTGCCGATCTCGCTGTGGCAAGTGGGGCTGGCGAAGGCAAATGATCTTGGTGGTCCCTGGAAGCGCTGTACGGCGCTGAATCCCCTGAAGGTGGAACCGAGGTTTATTGAAAACCCGATCGTGAGCCGGCTGCCGGATGGACGATATGTCGCCGTCTATGACAACCATCAGCCAAATCAGGTGGGATATTCGTTTTCTTCCGATGGAGTCCATTGGGGACAAGGTCAGCACCTCATCGTCCAAAAAGGAAAGGGCATCTGGGCGACCGAGGTCAGGACACCTCTTGGCTTGGTGGACGAGGGCAACGGCCTGTTCACGCTCTTCTATACAGCAAACGAAAAGATGAGCGGAGCGCATGCCGATGCCTATGGTGTCAATCAGACTCCAGGTTCGGTGGGCGTCGTCGATGTTCGCCTGATGCAGGCTGATTACGCTGCGTCGGAAAAGGGAAGATGAAGGGGTTATGGGCCGGAGAGAAGTTTCTCGAGGCAATGCAAGGACGTGAATCGCAGTAGAAAAGGTACGCGGCGGCATTCAGAGATCCGCGGCCATTTTGGAATGTGGGAGGCATTATGACGCACAGAGTGAGGATAGATTTCCTGAAGCCCGCGCTTGTGTTGATCCTGTTTGCAGCGATTTGCAACATGGCATCGGCCCAGGCTACGACGGGCCAGATTCTTGGCCAGGTAGTTGATCCGACCGGTGCCGCAATCAGCGGCGCTACCGTCACCGCGATCGACGAAGAGAAGGGCGTCTCGTTTTCCGGTGTGACGGATGCATCGGGCAACTTCATCGTCCTCAGCATGCCTCCCGGGGCCTACTCCGTCACTGCGGGGGCTCCGGGCTTTGCCGAGGCTCGGTATACGCACGCCGTGTTGGCGATCGATCAGCACATGGTGATCAATTTTCGGCTCAAGGTCGGCAATGTCTCCGCATCAGTGGAAGTGACCGAGGCTCCGCCTGTACTGCAAAGCTCGAGCGCTGAGGTCGGCACCGTGGTCAATAGCGAAGCGATTGTCAATATGCCGCTTATCGGCCGCGAATTTTTTGCGCTTGCCACGCTTGTACCAGGCGTCGATACGGCGGTCGGCAGCAACATGAATACCTTTAACTACTCCGTGAGCGGCCAGCGCGAGTTTGCTAACTCCATCATGGAAGACGGCATCGAGTCCACGACGAATCGGACGCAGGACATCACGATCCAGCCTAACGTCGACTCCGTCGAGGAGTTTAAGGTGGTCACTTCGTCGTTCAACGCCGAGTTTGGCAACGCAGCTGGCGGGGTCGTGATGATTCAAACAAAGGCCGGCACAAACCATATTCATGGCGATGCTTTTGAGTTCTTCCGGCCGCCGTTTTTGACCGCCAAAACAACGCTGCCGGGCGTGGATACTCCCCAGCCACACGCCGCGCTTCGTGTCAACGATTTTGGCGGAACCCTGGGCGGACCCATCAAGCATGATCGAGCATTTCTCTTCGGCGCATACGAAGGTGTCCGCACCAAAGACGCGTATGCCTATGTCGACTCCACGGTCCCCTTTGGGCTGATCGGGTTTCCGGGCGACGGCTCGGTCGACTTTTCGAATCTCGTGGATCCGTATGCGGGGCTGCCAGGAGTGGGAGGCGACAACAACCCTTATCCGGCTGCCGGTACCATCGATCCTATCTTTGATCCGGTTGTTTCGGTTGAATCCTATGGCGGCCTCGAACAGCAGTTCACCAACAACGTCATTCCTGCATCGCGCGTAAGCCCTGCCGGCCTGGCCACGCTGCAGAATTTCTATCCCAAGCCGAACCTCACCGGCATTGACAACGGTTGGTTCCGCAACTACGAGGTTTATTCGCCGGTCACTTCAACGCTGAATAAGGTCGACGCGCGCTTCGATCAGGTCATCAGCAGCAAGGATCGCCTCTACGCGATCTATCACTGGCAGGGTGACAACCAACTCGTGACCGATCCGTACCATGCGAACACGCTGGTGCCCGGAGGCGGCGATGCGGATCAGGCGAACAAGCAGGATGACGGCGCGCAATCGATCTCCGTCACCTACGATCGCATCCTCAGCCCAACCGCGCTCGATGAAGTTCGGTTCGGTTATTCGAACTACTACCAGGACCAATACAGCCTGCTGAACGGGACCGACTACTCCACGAAGTTTGGCGTGGGCAATGTCTCCATTCCGGGATATCCCGCCACGATCGGGTATCCACAGATCTATATGGCCGATGGATACCTGGCCGGTGGATCGACCTACAAGCCCTACCATGTGCTCGATGAGAACTATCAGATATCGAATTCGTTCACGTGGAGCGGCATGCAGCGGCACGAGTTCAAATTTGGAGCTGATCTGCGGCTGTTGAACTCGCATCCGAACTTCTCGCTGTTCCCAACCGGCTTTGACTACTTTGAGAGCTTTGGCTACGCCGAGACGTCGAATTTCTATTACACCTATATTGACAATGCGTATAACTGGGCCGGCGGATCCGACCTCGCTGACCTCGTTCTCGGTTTGCCGACGGATGTTTACATCGGCCTGCAACTCACCAAGCCGCATACCAAGAGCTGGAATCTCGATTGGTATGCCCAGGACGCGTTCAAGATCACTCCTCGCCTGACACTCAACTACGGTCTGCGCTACGAGTACCAGAATCCCTGGACCGAAGCGAACAATTTCATGTCCAACTACGACATTGCCAGCGGCAACATTCTGCTGGCGGATCGCGCAGGCGCATCAGGCGGCCTTATCCAGCCGCGCAAGGATGAATTGTCGCCGCGCTTCGGCTTCGCCTTTATCATCGACCCCAAAACGGTCGTTCGGGGTGGCCTCGCGATCTTCTTTTCGCCCGAGAACGATGGCCGTGAAGACTTCCTCACCAAGAACGCGCCGTGGGCGCAACAGGCCGCCTATACAGACTGGGTTTATAACGGGCCGGCAGCCGGCTCATCTCCCTGGGAGTATCAGCTGGATACCGGTGTGCCGCGCAGCACGACAATCAACGTTCCTTCCTCCGGCGTCATCGATCCCTCCACGCTTCCGAATGGAGCGCTCGAGACGACGTATGCTGTGAATCCAACCATCAAGACAGGAACCACCGGGTCGTACAACCTCTCAGTGCAACGGCAGCTGAGCCGCACGACGTCCATCGATGTGGCAGCAGTCGGTTCGCTGAGCCACCATCTTTCCTACGAAATCGGGGACATTAATAGCGACCCGACCAATAGCGGGAACGACGGACTCATCAACAGCAACCTTGGCAAAATTCAGTACCTGACCGACGCGGGCGACAGCAATTACACCGCGTTGCAGGTAAAGCTGACTCGGCAAGCGAAGGACTTGGCGTTTCTGGCGAGCTACACGTATAGCCACAACCTTGATAACGGGCCTGCCCCCTTCAACCTGAACTCAAATAACGACAGCCCGCAGAATCCCTATGACCTGAGAACCGAGTGGGCCAGCGCCGACTCCGATATGCGCCACAATCTTGTCCTGAGCGGCTCCTACACGCTGCCCTTCGGAAGAGGGCAGGCCATCGGTTCCAATTGGGGCCCCGTTGCCAACGCCATTGTGGGCGGATGGCGCTACAGCCCTGTTTTCAGAATGCAAACCGGCAACCCTGTCAACGTCGTTCGCGGCACGAATCCGGATGCCAATCTTCCCGGATTGCGGCCCGATGTGACCGGCGATCCGAATCTGCCGCGCAGCAAGCGGAGCTATCTCGAATGGTTCAACACCTCAGCGTTCAGCATTCCTTCGGATATTGCCGGCAATTCAACTCTTCCGGGCAACGCGGGACGCAATATCGTGGTCGGCCCTGCATACGTGAACCTCGACTCGTCGCTGGCCAAGGACTTTGCGATCGAGAAGTGGACGCTCCAGGTGCGGGCGGAGGCATTCAACACGAGCAATACCGTGCATCTATCGAACCCGCAGGCGGACGCAGGCAATTCCGCCACGTTCGGGCAGATCAATAGCGTGATTGGCGGTTCGAACCGGCGAGTGCAACTCGCAGCCAAGTTCATTTTCTAAACTGGACTGGCACTTGATTAAGCCGGAGCAGTGGCTCATCGTGACGCCATTGTCTCCGGCGATTTGTGGCCTGCGATCTGTAGCTGATGGGGAGCCCATTGCCATGCCTGAACTCGTGTCTGGCCCGGTGACTGAAACATCGGCCGGACGGCTCAGCCGCTTGCGATTCGCCACTGGGCTGGTTCTTATTCTTTCGTCGTTCTTGCCCGGACGCGCGCAGCAGAACCCTTCCGCATCGCAGCGCGAATACTTCATCGATTGCTCAGCTGCCGACGCGGGCGACGGATCGAGCGCGCATCCCTGGAACAGCCTCTTAGCCGCCGAAGGGTACTTATTCCAGCCCGGAGACGAGATCGAATTAGCGCGGGGGACCGTGTGTCGTGGCAGTTTTTCACCGCAGGGCTCGGGCGATCCGCAACATCGCATTCGCCTCACGGCATATGGCAAGGGCCGGCGTCCTCGCATCGTTGCGCCGGAAACAGCGCGGCAGGCGCTGCTGTTGTTCAACCAGGAATTCTGGCAGGTTGACTCGCTCGATATCTCCGGTGGCAACACATACGGAGTGTTTGTCAGCGGCGACAAGGGAAAGCTGAGCCAAATTCATTTGAAGAATCTCGATGTACACGATGTGAAAGGCGGACCGCTCAAGAACAAGGACAGCGGCCTGGTGGTCGTGGCGCCCGGCAAAATCGAGGCATATTTTGATGACGTGCTGGTCGACGGCGTCGTAGCGGCACATACCAATCAATGGGCGGGCATCCTGATTGGCGGAGGCAGGTTCTACGCGGGTCCCGAAGCGCCGCGCAACACGCATGTCATCGTGCGCAACTCGAGCGTGCACGATGTGTACGGCGACGGCATCATTCTCTTTCGCGATCAGGACAGCGTGATTGAAACCAGCACGGCCTGGGAGACCGGCATGCAGCCCACCGAAACTACCGGAACACCAAATGCGATCTGGACCTGGACGTGCACGGATTGCACGGTCCAGGACAACGAGGCATTCCTGACTGACAGCCCCGGCGTAGACGGCGGGGCCTACGACATTGACTGGGCCAATACGCGGAACACCGTGCAACGCAACTTCGCGCATGATACACAGGGCTACTGCTTTGCTGTTTTCGCTGCCGGCTACGTCACGGTCGATAGCGTAGTTCGCGACAATCTCTGCATCGATAATGGCCTGAGCCCGCGGCTGGCGGCGCTGCAGGGTGCGGTGTACCTGCACACCTGGAATGATGGCGTGATGCGCAACCTGAGAATTGAACACAACACGATCATTTGGAATCCGCCCGTGTCATCCGCTGCCGCCATTGTGAATGAGGCGACCATTGGACCCGATCCAGCTATGATCACAGGCAACCGCATCGAATCTTCCGCTCCCGTGTTCTACCGCGCAACCTCGCAAATGTTGTTTTCAGCGAATCAATACACCTATTCCGGAGCCGGCGACGCGAAGTTCATCATGAACGGCCAGACCCGCACGCTCGCGGATCTGCAGGCCAACGGCCTCGAAAAAGGAACCACCATGAGCAGGCAGCCCTTGCTCATTCCGCGCGAGCATGCCCTTCGTCTGGACGCGACCGTCAAGTTCTCTCTCGATGACGATGGACTGCTTGCGCCAGAGCCGAGAGCGCAGTTGATGGTGCTGAAAAGCCTGGCAGCTCAATACGGGCGGGCCGCGCTCGACGTGCGCGTGCATTTGTGCGTCGCTCAGAAAACTGGCGTAAATGCGACAGCACGAGCTAATGCGTTGCTCGATCTGGACGCCGACGATCTTCACTTCGATGGAACCTGCGAAGCGGCAGGCACGATACGTCTGCTCACAGACGATGGCCGTCCGATCGAGCAATGGCATGGTTTCCAGAACGCGGCGACATTCGGACTTGCCGTGAGGTCACGCCTTGGTACGCCTCGGTTCAGTCAAATGACCGATCCGAGGGCTTCAGAGAGCAGTCAATGAACGCGCCCCTGATCGGTTCCGGGTGGACTTTTAGAGCGTGGCGGAAGCGACGATGCGCGAGCAAGCCACGTGGAGTTCGGGCACTCGCAAAGGAGATGGATTTGCCGCGAAACAAGTATCTTGTTGTGATCTTCGGGCTTTTCATGAGTCAGCCCTTCTGTTCCTCTTGCCAGAATCTCGCGCTGCACGATGGGGACCGGGTCGTCTTTTATGGAGACAGCATTACAGCGCAGCAGTTCTATACGCGGTTTGTCGAAGACTTTGTTCTGACACGATATCCAGAGATGCGGGTGACCTTCGTGAATGCGGGAGTGCCGGGTGACACCGTCTGGGGTGGCTACACGGGCGATCAGGCAACGCGCCTCAGGCGTGACGTATTTCCGCAGCATGCGACGGTCATTACCATCATGCTGGGAATGAACGACGGATACTACGTTCCGTTCGAACAGAAGTACTTCGACATTTTCACGAAGGGCTATCGAGCCCTTCTCGCGGCGATGCAGAGTAGTGATCCGGCGCCGCGGATTACGCTGCTCACGCCGACACCCTACGATGAAGTGACTCACGGAACCGAATTCGCGCATTACAACGAGGTCATCAGCCGGCACGCTGCATTCGTAAGGGAACTTGCGGCCTCGTCTCATCTGCCGATGAGCGACTTCTACGAAGCCATCGAGAGCCTGGCGAATGCCGGCGCGAAGAAGAACAGCTCGCTCTCGGCCCTGCTGATCCCTGATCGCATCCATCCGGCAGAACAGGCCCACTGGATCATGGCGGCCCGGCTTGCGCGGACGTGGGGATTGTCTCCGGTGGTGAGCCGAGTCTCGATGGATGCATCGAAAGCGGTGGTGCTGGCTGCGGAGAATACTCGAGTCACGGCATTTGAATCGAAGCAAGATGGGCTGAGCTGGACCCAAGCCGACAATGCCCTTCCGCTACCTCTACCGCTTGAGAATGAGATGATGCAGTTTGTGCTCGACATTTCGGATCTGGCCGCGATGGACCAGCAGATTCTGCAAATTGCCAACCTGTCGCAAGCGCGCTATGTACTGAAGATCGATGGCAAACCGATCGGCTCTTTTTCGCGCGAGCAGTTCGCCAAGGGGATCAATCTCGCACTCTACGCAACCCCGATGGAGGGCCAGGCAAAGGATGTCGATGGAATGGAAAACCAACGCGCCCAATTGGACGAGGCGGTTTTCATCCTGAACATTGACGATCCGAAATCGGCAACCGATCCTGCAGCAACAAAGGCCATCGAAGCCAAGAATCGGAACCTGCTCGAGCAGCAGCGCAAAGCCTGCAAACCTGGGCCCCACACGTTCGAGGTTCTTCCCGAATAATGCCAGCGTCCGATCTTCGTGACTGGTACCGGGTCGTCAGATCTGTCCGCTGAACGCGGACCATCCGGCAAGCGGAGACCCGTCAGCCCTTCAATTTCGGCGAGTTTGGAAGGAGGGAGTTTGGAGGCGCGGGCCGGGATCGAACCGGCGCATAAAGGTTTTGCAGACCTCTCCCTTACCACTTGGGTACCGCGCCTTGGCAGGGTGTCTTTCCTCGTCGCTCCCGATCAGCTGCTTCCGGATGCCCGGCGGAGCGATTTGGAGCGGGAGACGAGATTTGAACTCGCGACCCTCGCCTTGGCAAGGCGATGCTCTACCACTGAGCTACTCCCGCTAACTGCAAACCTGAGTATACCGGGCGGCAGAAATCAGGTCAAACCACGGCAATGGGGCCGTTTCAGCTCGATTTGACCCCATCACGGAGGCTGCCGTTCGAACGCGATCCCCTTTCTTCCTGCGTGATCTTGCCATCCCGCATATGCAGAATTCGCCCGGCGATTGCCGCAGCCTCGGGATTGTGCGTGATCATCAGGGTGGTTTGACCGAGCTCCCGGTTCGAGCGCTGCAGCATATCGAGCACCGCATCCGAGTTGGCCGTATCCAGGTTGCCGGTGGGCTCATCCGCCAGCACGATTGCAGGCCTGGTGATGAGCGCGCGCGCGATCGCCACCCGCTGTTGTTCGCCGCCGCTCAGCTCTGAAGGTCGATGCTTCAGCCGGCCCCGAATGGAGAGCAGATCGGTCAGGTGATCCAGGTACTTTCGATCCAGCGGCTCCTTGCGCCCGCTCACATGATAGGCAATCTCGATATTGCCCATGGCCGACAGCGTGGGAAGAAGGTTGAATTTTTGAAAGACAAAGCCGATGCGGTGTTTTCTCAGACGGGTCCGCTCCGCATCGTTCAGGGTGGCGAAATCGACTCCGTCGATCACAACGCGCCCGTGCGTGGCCCGAGTCAGCCCGCCCAGAAGGTAAAACAGCGTCGATTTGCCGGAGCCAGACGGTCCCACAATCGCCACAAATTCGCCGGCAGCCACATTGAAGGAAACGCCACGAACCGCAGCTACCTCGATTTGTCCCGAGGCGTAGATCTTGGTGACGTTTTCGGCAACAATAATGGGCGTTAAATCAGACAGCACATTTCCCATTGTAAATGCCGCTTTTGCAGCGTAATTCTTCCGCGCCTGGAGCCTCGTGAAGTTCAGCCCGGACTTACAACATGCCGTGAGTCAGCATGTCCTGGTACTCGTCGAAGGCCTTGATCTTCTTGAGCTGTGACTCCACATCGGCTTGTGAAAGATGCGGCAAATCTGTTGTCGCATCCGCAAACGCGAGCGCGGTTACACCCACGACCGCTGCGCCGAGATTCAGATCGCGTTGGTCCACTTTATCGAAAGTATCCGCCGGCTTGTGATGGAGCTGGGAGTACTTTTCCATCGGTGTCCACAAAACAAACGCCGGAACTCCGTGTAGAAGGAAGGCACCCTGATCGGTAGAGAAGGTCATCCCGCCTCCCTCGGTGGTTCCGGTTGCGTCGAGCTCGGCCAGCTCTGATTTCAGATCGCCCAGCGCTTTCACCTCGTCTTCGCGGCCGAATGTGTACCATCCCTCGGGCGGCTCCGAGCCAGTGTCGGTAATAAAGACGCCTTCGCACTTTTCCATCTCGCCAACGTGCTGCTTCACGTAGTCGATCGAGCCGATCAAGCCCTGCTCTTCGCCTCCGAACAGGATGAATCGCATGGTCCGCTTCGGCTTGACGCCGCTGGCCTCAATTGCTTCCGCCACAGCGAGCACCGACGCCGCGCCGGTTCCGTTGTCTTCGGCGCCCGTGCCCAGATGCCAGGAATCGAGATGGCCGCCGATGACGACGTACTCGCCATTCGCGTCGGTGCCGGGAATCTCCGCGACCACGTTGTCGACCTTCGCATGCTCGCGCACCTTGTTCTTGAAGCTGAACTCCACTTCTACCGGGCCGCGTTCCAGGAGACGCCGCAGAAGAGATGTATCCTCGTTGCCTACATTGCCAACCGGCGCGCGCGCTATCTTTCCGTTCCCCGCGCCAATACCGAGCATGCTGGCCACGTCATTCGTGTAGCCCATTCCGTACAGGAACGCCTGCGCACCTTCGTTGACCATCATGTCCATGCCATCGATGGCGTTGCCAAACTGGAACCCTTCGGTTGCGGCAAAGGTCCCGCGATCGATTAAGACAACAGCGTCTTTGATCTGTGCCGCATCGCTCTTGATCTCGTCAGGCTTAAACGAGTGGAGATAGTAGACCCTTCCGCGCACGCCGCCCGGCGGAGTCGACGGACTCCATCCATCGCTTTCCATGTGCATCCGTTGCTCGTGGGGAGCGATGATGCGCGCGGTCGCGTAGGTTTCGGGCTCCCAAAGCGCTTCCATCTCCCATGCTTCGCGATGCGCATTTTTCAGCCCGAGCCGCTTGAATTCGCTCTCCGCCCACTCAGCCGCTTTCAAATAGTTGCTCGATCCAGTCAGTCGCGGTCCTATCTGGTCGGCAAGAACTCGATCGTATTCATAGGCTTTGCCGGCCAGCATCAGCTGTCCGCCAAGGTGAATCACGTCAGCATTGGCTGCGGGGTCGAAAATCGGTGCCGCTTTTGTCGCGCCGGTGATGGCCGTTTGTCCAAGCGCGGCGCACGCGAAAAGACACGCCGTCAGCAGTGCGGTGGCGAATCGCTTCATGGTTCTTGCTCCTTGGGCCTCGCCAGTGTAGCAGGGGCCGGGAAAGCCGAGAGTCGATTTCGCCGCGTTGCACCTCGCGTCGGGGAAACGAAACACCATTCCGCATGAACTAAGATAGAGAGTGACAAAAACTCACAGCAGGACTTTCCGCGCATGCCCAGTTCAACGAATTCTTCACTCGTTTCCTCAGTTGATGCCGCTGCCCGGCATGCCGGTCTTGGACTGATCTCCACGAGCACCGGCGCCGATTTTAGCGGCAGTCCAACCGCCGTCTTCCAACTCGGCCTGCCCGGCGATGACAGCAGAACCCTGAAATTGGAACTCAGCGAGTCGTTTGATTTCGACAAGCCGGAACTTCTTCCCGAAATGACCGCGCACCTTGCTGCCGAAGCGAAGCGCCTGCGCAATCCTCGGCCCGACTGCTACGTTACGCTTGGCGGCCTGCCCATCGCATTCGGCAAGTTTGAGTGGCCCTTCCATCGCTCCACCTCTGGCG
This sequence comes from Occallatibacter sp., assembly GCA_035308825.1. Classification (GTDB taxonomy): domain Bacteria; phylum Acidobacteriota; class Terriglobia; order Terriglobales; family Acidobacteriaceae; genus Telmatobacter. Next base: position 205,186 of record DATGFX010000082.1, read on the forward strand.
CCGACACCTACATCGTCCACGGAGAGATGTATCTGGCGGACGGCCGTAATCAGAATCTGTATGCCAAGGTGGCTGCGTCGGTCACCGTGACCTTCGCCGAGATTGTGCTCGCGATGGAGCAGCCTTATGCGGAAAGCTTCGTCTATAACGCGATTCGCAAGACCGTGGACCTTGGCCAACTCGAGTTCCTGAAATCAGGCAACCGCCAGCCTGTCCCCGTGACGACCCGCTTCTACAGCCGCTGGCAAAAGAAGTTCGTTTTCACTGAGACTGACGACCAAGAACGCCTGCAATATCTGCTGCGCAAGGTTTACTGGTTGTCGGGCGTTTTGGGTGAGGGCAAGCCGGTGTGGGTCGCCGATCCGCGCGACGCACAATACCTGAACACCACTGAGAAGGAGTTGCTGCGCATGGCTGGCGATGAAGCGGGCGAAGGGCTGATGCATCTCGATGGAGAGTTTGCCTCGGCAACGACGGGTCTCATGGCGAAGGCCGCCGAGTTCCAGGCCGCGCTCGAAGCTGCTCTCAACTTCATCAAGCCGCAGTTCAATGAATCCATGCGAGCCGGTCAGGCCAACATGTAGCTGAACCACTCCGAGCATCGACCAGGTCCCACTTTTGTTTTGGTGTCTTCCCACATCGACGCAACAATGCGACGAGCGCAGCGTCGCTGCATCATCGGATCTCAGAATTCAATTTTGAATTGAAATGATCGGGCGAGCTCAATCGCTTTGGGAGAGCGAATGGGCCTGCCTTCCGGCAGGCCCGCTCGAGAGGCACGAAATGGAGGGAGGTCCTGAGGGGGTCAAGAGAAGGGGTCCGTTGCCGGACCTTCAAAAGGATTGGTTACCTTTATCGGAAGGGTCATAATTCGGGGAAGCCTCTGCTTGTTATTCAGTAGGATGCAACTTCGCCCAAAAGGTTGCCGTTGCCTGTGGAAAACTTTTTGGTTGGCTCGGAGTGCTGTATTTTTCGCCATGCCGCCATCCATCACACTAAAGCCAGTAGCTTCGTCCGGCAGAATCGCTTTTCCGAAACCGTCCCTCTTCAAGCATGTGAGCCGAATGTATATTCTTTCATTTGTGTAATTTGCTGGCAATTGAGCACCTACCTCAGGGCCGAATATCCGATTTCTCACAAACGATGATGGGCGGAACCCGCATTCGCATCACAATGCCCGTTCACCTTGCGTGCGTCCCAAGTTGTGGGATCTTACAAAACCGAATCCCGCCGTTATCAAGCTTTGATGCCGCCTGGATGAGTAACGCGCACCTCGACCGGCCAATTTCCTGAGGCTGGGACCGAGCGAGTCACTTCCGTTTTGCCGGCTTTGTCTTCGTTCCCGCTTTCGAGCGCGGCTTGGGGGCGGCCTCGTTCTTTGCGACGCGCAATTTCCAGGCGGTGCGCAGGGCGCCAGCCAGAAGATCCTCATTGGCGGCTGCGAGTGTGACATGGGTCGCGCCGTTGCGCCCCCATCCGCCGGGAATCGGCAGAAACACGTTAGGCTCTTCAGCGACAAACATTTCCTGCTGTTCGGGGGTGAGCATAAGGTTGCCGTATCCCTGGCCTACCGCTGCCAGAGTGGCAAAGATGCGCCCGCCGACGCGAAAATCGACAGCACCCATGTGCGAACCTTCTTCGGCGCCTTCGAGGCTGAGCGCAATCCGTCGAAAATCCGCGGCCTTCATGCTAAGCGCCTGCCGCCATCACTTCGCTCTCGAACTCTTCGTTCATCCATTGGCTGAATGCCGAGAATTCCTCGTCGCGGCCGAGGAAGTCCCGCACCATCTCACGACCCGGTTTCGATCCGCCCTGTTCCAGCACCTGCTTGCGATAACGTGTTCCCGTCTCGCATCCCAGCAGATCCGATGGATCGAATTGCGCGAAAAAGTCGAGCGCAATCACCTTGTCGAAAGCGTAGGTGTAGTAGTTCGACGAATAGCCGGTCAGGTGGCCAAAGCTGGCGTACATCCGGTTGCCCTCGCACCACGTCCACGGCTGCAGGCTTTGATAGAGGCGCTTGGTTTTCGCGTCGAGATCGAGGCCGGCGGGATCCTGGTCGTGCAGATCGAGTGAAAGCGTCGTGTAGTAGAGTTGCGATCGCACCCAGTCGGCCCGCCCGAACGAGCCAGCCAGTTTCATCTTCCTGATGGTTTCGGAAGGAAGAACGTCGCCGGTCTCATAGTGCCGCGCGAAGGATTGCAGCAGCTTCTCGTCGCGGAAGAACTCCTCCAGCATTTGCGACGGAACCTCGATGAAGTCGCCCTCGGTTGCAAACCCAGAGACTCCCGCCCACTCCGTCTGACCTCCGAGGATGGCATGCATCAGGTGCCCAAATTCATGGAAGAACGTAACCACATCGCTGTACTGCATCAGTCCCGGATCCTCCGGGCTGCCGCCGGGAAAGTTGCAGATGAGCGCTGCTTCAGGCAGGTAGCGCCCCCGAACGCCGGTCACCACAGGCGCCGCGGAAAACCACTTGTCCTTACCCTCGCGCGGGTGCATGTCGAGGTAGAACCGCCCGACGACCTTGCCGTCCTCAAGCACCTCGAAGACCGATACCGCGGGGTCCCATCCTGTGGCATTCGACCGCCGGAATTTCACCTTGAACAGCTTCGCCGCTGTTTCCAGCACACCGGCCTCGACTTTTTTGTACGGAAAATAGGGCCGCACCGATTGCGAATCGAAATCGAAAGCCGAACGGCGAAACTGCTCGTACCAGTAACCCCGGCCGGTGATGTCGATCTCCTTCAACTCCGGCTCCCGCTTCCGCGCGAACTCAAGCACCATCTCGTGCTCGCGGGCTGCCCCGTCTTTGCTAGCCTCATCCAGCTTGGCCAGGAATTTCCTGACATTGGTTGCCGAACCCATCATCTGATCGGCGGTCGCCAGGTCTGCCCAGCTGCGGAATCCCAATACCGTCGCGATTTCCTGGCGGGTCCCCAGCAAGTCCAGCAAAATCTGCTGGTTCACCGGATATGCGCGCGTGTTGTAGGCCAAAAACATCCGTTCCCGAAGCGCGGCACTCGAAGCAAAGGTCATCACCGGCTGCATGTCGGGCTGATCCGTGGTCAACGTGATCTGCCCGGCGGCATCGGACTGATGGCGCCCCAGATAGTCGGGAGGCAGGCCGGCCAGTTCGTCCTGGGTCGCAACAATCGTCTTCCCGCCTTCCTGGATATTGCGGCTGAAGTCGAGCGAGTGCTTGGTGGCTTTCTGATGCAGAGCTTTCAGGTGTTCCCGGGTGGCCTCGTCCTTGTCGACGCCGGAGAGCCGGTAGCTCAACAGTGTTCGCTCGACGTAGTGCCTCGTTGCCGGACCCGCATCTTCCAGGCTGATCGCCGACAGCGCGTCATAGACTTCGCGGTTCAGGCTCAGCGCCGCCCCCGCCATGGCAATGCGCTGTGCCTCCATCTGCGCCTGGTCTCGGACTGCCTTGTCAGGGGCGACAGAATTTAGCACTCCCGCCTGGGCCCCGGCTAGGCTAAGTTGCTCAATCGCAGCATCATACAGCCGCAAAGAATTCTTCGGGGTGCGCGCTTCCTCGACCGCGAGCAGTGCGGCCAGAGCTGCCTCATGCGCCCCAAGCCGCGCATCCACCCACTTGGTCAGCGCTTCGGCCGACTCGGCTCCTCCAGCTTCCCAGGCATGTATTTCGTCGGTCACCGCACCGGCAACAGCTACTTCAGCGGGCATTTTAGATTTGAACCTCCAGTCTCCAGATTGCCACATCCTGACAGGTCGCTGCGCCGCGCTCAGGGGTGAAAATTCGTAATTATAACTTTGGCGTGTTGCATTTGAGGCTGAATTCTCAGTAAGATGCGTCAATTGCGTGATCAATGCCACATGCAGCCGCCATCGCGACCACCCTCTTGCCTCCTGCCACTTCTCCGTTGCGGCTGGGCAAGCTGTGTATCGCGCTTCAGGGCAACTCCGCCACCGAACTCCTGGAGCGGGCTGAAGCGGCCCTCAACGATTCTCATTTCCTCGAGTTCCGGCTCGACATGCTTCCCAAACCGGCAGCCGCATTGCCCAAGATCAAAGAATTCCTTTCCAGCCATCGCTATGCAACGGTGATTGCCACCTGCCGGCGCAAAGTGAACGGCGGCGGATTTACAGGATCGCTCGCCAACGAGATCGAGATCCTCACCAAGGCGGTGCAGGCCGGCTGCCACTTGATCGATCTTGAACTGGAATCGGCCGAGGCCGCCAAGTCTGCGCAAATGACGGCGCTTCGTTCCACCGGCGCCGCTCTGATCATCAGCTTTCATGATTTCACGCGGACCCGCGGTCTCGATCAGGCTGCCGACCGCATCGAGGCGCTCGAGCCCGACTACGTCAAGGTCGTCTCTACGGCTCGTTCCGTTGCCGACAATCTCGCCGTGCTGCGCCTGATTGAAAACCGCTCCATCTCGGCCCACATCATCGGCATCGCGATGGGCGAGGAGGGTTTGATCAGCCGGATACTCGGCCCGCGCGCCGGCGGCGCATTCACCTTCGCTGCATTTTCTGATTCCACCGGCACCGCGCCCGGGCAGTTGGCGGCGCGCACCCTGCTTGACCTCTATCGCGTCGAGCATCTCGATCAGGCGACGCGCGTCTTTGCCGTCGCCGGAAACCCAATCGCGCACTCTCTCTCGCCTCTGCTGCACAACACGGCCTTCCGGCGCGAAAACCTCAATGCCATTCTGCTTCCGCTCAAGATTCGTTCCTTGTCTGACCTTCTCACCGTGATCCATGAGCTTCCGCTGGCCGGCGTGGCGGTCACTATGCCTCTGAAGACTGAGGTCCTGCCGCACCTGGCCAACATGGATCCGCTCACATCGCGCATCGGCGCCTGCAACACCTTGCGCATCGGCGCCGACGGCAAGCTCTACGGGTTCAATACGGATGTTGCCGGCATTGTCAGACCGCTGGAGCGTCGTATCCGATTGAAGGGCGCGCGCGTGGCGATACTGGGAGCCGGCGGCGCGGCGCGGGCCGCAGCTTTCGCTCTGGTCGAGCAGGGCGCAGAAGTTTTTATCGTCAATCGAACCCACGAGAAGGCTGTCGCACTCGCTCGCCAGGCAAAGGCGAAGTCTCTGAAGCACGAGTTGCTCACCAAGAATCGTTTTGACGTATTGATCAACGCCACGCCGTGCGGCATGAAGGGCAACAAGCAGACGCTGCCTATCGCCCCCAACGAATTCAATGCAGGCGTCGTGTTCGACATGGTCTACAACCCGCTCGAAACACCGCTGCTCGCGCTGGCGCGATCCAAAGGTGTTCCAGTAATTAGCGGTCTTGAGATGTTTGTCCAGCAGGGAGCGCGCCAGTTCGAAATCTGGACCGGCAAGCCCGCTCCGGAATCCGAGATGATGCGCGTCGCGGACCACGAACTCCGCCGGCAGGCCTGAGTCCTTTCCGGCCGGATACTCTGCCGCGCACGGTCGACTCGAAAATCCGAATGAGAAGGCACCCGATCGCGGGATTTGCCCGTCCAAGTCATCAGAGGGTCCTCGATACATCCTCCGGCTTCACATCTTCCCCTTGCAGCATCGAGAGTGACCGATGATCTCTTCCTCTTGGGTCCGCTCGCAAAATGAGCAGCGGCCTAAGCCAGTGCATCCCTCGCGGAAATCCTTTTCGCTCGGCACTGCCGGTCTTTTCTGCCTCGCATCCGCTCTGCTGCTCGAAGGGTGTGGCTTCTGGGTGAATCCTGCCGGACCCGAAAAACCTCCGCCGAAAGGGCCTCCGCCGAACTCGGGCCAGGCCGGGCAACTCACCATCACGCCGCAGTACGTTGCGCTCGCGCCGGGACAAAAATTCCAGTTCTCTGTGGGAGGCGCTAACGGAGCTGCCGTCCAGTGGTCTGTCGGCGGCGCATCGGGCGGCGCCGCAGCAACGGGCACCGTGGACACGAACGGCAACTTCACTGCGCCCGGCACCATTTCGCAAAGCGAAAACATCACCGTCACGGTGGCATTGACCTCGGCGCCTCAGCAAAACTATGCGACCGCCGTGGTGGCTCTCATCGTTCCAGGAATGACGGTCTGTCCGCCGTTCACTGGAAATCCGCAGGTCGCGAGCTATTCGGTTTATCTGCCTGCTCCGGGCAAGGTCTCGGTTCAGTTTGGCAAGACAACGGACTATGGGCTGAACACCTGGCAAGTCGCCACACCTTCGGCGAATGGAGGCCAGGTCCGCCTCTACGTCGCCGGCATGGAGGGCAAGAGTCTCTATCACATGCGCGGGCAGGTCGTGCTCGACAATGGCGCGACCTTCAACGATGCCGACACCACCTGCACGACAGGCACTCCGCCGGTCACATCGCCGGTCAAGGTCACGACCGCAGGCACGCCGCAGCCCGGGATAGAAATGTGGAACACGATTCTTCCGCAGGGTGATGCGCAGGCGTTCGCCACCGATCTCAACGGCAACGTCATCTGGACCTACACGTATCACGCTGCGAGTGTCGATCTGTTGCAGGGCATCCAATTGCTTCCCAATGGCGATTTTCTGATGGTGATCTCGTATCTCTCATCGCTCACCGTTGGCTCACAGCCGGGTCTGGTGAATGAGGTGCGAGAGGTGGATCTCGCCGGCAACACGATTCGCAGTGTGACCATGGATGACCTCAACACCAAGCTTGCCGCGTCGAATTTCCGCGACGCCGGGGGAAATACGTACCAGCTGCGCAGCTTTCATCACAGTGTGCTCGCCCTGCCGAACGGGCATTGGGTTCTGCTTGCCGACTACACGAAAAATTACACGAATCTGCCCGGCTATTCCGGCACCACGACCGTGATCGGCGATGCGCTTGTGGACATCGACCAGAATTCCAATCCTGACTGGGTCTGGAATACCTTCGACAACCTAGACATCAACCGCCATCCCATGAATTTCCCTGATTGGACGCATTCCAACGAAATCATCTACTCGAGCGACGATCACAACCTCCTGCTCTCGATGCGTCACCAGAACTGGATCATCAAGATCGAGTTTCTCGACGGCGCCGGCTCCGGCAAGATTCTCTGGCGTCTTGGTGAAGGCGGAGACTTCAAGCTGGTGGGCGCGACCGATCCCACTGACTGGTTCTATGCCCAGCACGGATTGAGCTACTTCACGCCCAATACCACTGGCGTTTTTCGCGTCGGCGTGATGGATAACGGCAATGATCGCCTCTTCCCCTCGGGCCAGGTCATGTGTCTGCCCTACAAGCAGCCGAGCGCCAGTTGCTATTCGTCGGTTCCGTTGCTCGAACTCAATGAAGCCAACATGACCGCCACCATGATCTACCACTACGTTCCTCCGCCCAGCTATTACAGCTTTTTTGGCGGGAACGTCAGCCAGCTCCCAAACGGGGACATGCATGTCGATTTCTGTTCGGCGGCAGCCGGGGCCATTGTTCAAGAGTTGAATTCCAGCGCGTCGCAGGTCATCTGGCAGGGAGCGACGCCGAATGCCGACCAGTTCCGGGTGAATCGCCTTCCCAGTTTGTACCCCGGCGTCCAGTGGTGAGACGGGCGAGAGCACCTGACCTGCCTAGCGCTTGTGCCTGATCCGCTTCAGGATGCTGATGCCGCCGAACTCGCGAAATTCGCGCAGTCCCGCATCGATGGCTTCCTTGATGGCCCAACCTTCCACCACGTTTCCGAATGAGACATTCTGACGAGGCAGGTAACTCATGCTCAACGCGCTCGACATGCCGAAGCCCAGGGCGCGCGAGTAGTTCGGCACTTCCACTCCGCGGTCGTTGTATCCGATCACCTCGCTGCGCAGCGCCCAGACAATGCGTGATTTCACCGAGCCCGAGCCTTTCCTGAAGTAGCGCGGATCCTGGCGAAAAAGCGCGGGAAACAGTGCATCCGTGAAGAACGCGTTCGAAGCGAGGCTCGCGACGTTGTACCCATAGAGTTGTCCGAACGCATGTGGACCGTCACCATAACTCGGACCGATCGAGGCAGCCTCGTCAAATCCGGTGACAAATCCTGCGCGAAAAAATGTGGAGAAATTCACCGTGCGCCGGAAGGCAAGTTCGAACTTCTGCCTGGCCGGCATCGGGGGTACGGGAGTATTCGGGTCATAGACCGTGCCGTATCCCGAAAAAAGAAACAGGCCGCGATGATGGACGAGTGGAGCGCTGGGAAGCGCTGGATCCAGAGGCGCCTGCGCGGCGCAAACCGGAACCCGGAACGCGGCTGCGATTCCCAGCCCGATGATGAGAAGAATGCGCAGGCCATGGGCAAGTCGCCGTTTCATGAGCACCCTCGAGAGACGAATCCGCCGGGTGCCAGCGCTTCACTGCTGCCTGGAGGAACGGGAGCCTGCAACTCCCTGGCGAGTAGGATGCAAGCGCTTGCGGGAACGTGGGATGGCCTCGGCGCGTTTCTCGTAATGCGGTCAGGCTGCCGCACAATCCGGGCTTGGTGGGAATGGCCTGGCTTGTTGGGTGGTGGCTTATCTCTTCTTTTTTGCCGGCTTGCCCTTTTCGTCGGCCGAGTGCATCAACGGAATCGGCGCCATGTCCGGACCAATACGCCGCACCTGGGTGTCGCGCATGGCATAGGTAATGGTGCGGGGCGACACGGGACGAGCAATCCCCGTGTCCGGATCGATGCTTACGTCGGCTGAATTCGAGATCTGGAAGCTGAAAACGGGCTCGGTTCCTGCCGGGGACGGCTGCGACGAAATGCGCACGGGCAGGTATCCCGCAATCGGATGAATGCGGAACGCGGTCTCGTAGCGGTGGTGCTTCAGGCTCCAGGTGAAGACGCGGATCTGGTCGAAGTCATAGGGAAGGCCCGATTTCGGCTGCCCAAGCGCGGTCACATACTCCGCGATTTGGTGGTTTTTCCCCGGTGCGTCAGGATCGGTGACCTTTGCGATCACATAGGCGCCCACGATGCGCTGGCCTTCGGCGTACTGCGCGATATCGTCTGGCGCATCGACGTCGACGCGGTTGCCGAGAATCCAGCCGGTTCTTCCCTCGTCATCGCGCACCAGCCACCAATCTTCCATCACTACTTGCTGGGCCTCAGGAGGATTCGTAACCGCTGGGATCAACTTGGGGGTGGTCACTGTCATCGACGAGCGCCGCATGGTCGGCGCGCTGGTGTGCAACGGCATGGGAGCCTTCACTCCGCCATAAGACGGAGGAGGAACGTGAGCTGCTGCAGGGGCCGGTCCGGAAGACTTCGGCACCGAGGCTCGTTCCAGCATCTGCACTTTTGCGTTTCCCGGAAGCAGATAGAAGCGGTCCGTGTCTCTGCCCGGGCTCACGTGCAAATAAATGTCGTCGCGGAGCGTTCCAACCGCAACGACCGGGTCGTTTTTGTGCTGACTGGCCAGTTGCACGAAACTGTCGAATGTCTTCCGATCGATGACTGCCCGCTCGGGAATCCAGCCGATTTCATCCTTGCTGGTCTTCACGCGGTAGAATCGGCGTCCATGCTCCAGGACTTCCAACTCCTGTCCATTCACTACTTCGCCCACGCGGTTCGAGACAGCCGCGACCCGGTCGCGCAGGTACATCTTCTGCGTCCACACGTAGACGGTTTCACGATGAGGTTTCTGATGGAGCCGCGAACACCCGCCCAGAAATCCCACAAAACAAAGGAGCAGGAGCAGCGGCGCGCCGTCCAGGAGAGTCCTCGCGCGGTGAAGGTCTCGCATCCGGAATCTAGTCAATCCAGCCACGTAGGATATTTCGAGAATAGCACCGTGCCAGCAGGCGATGCTCGCTCGCCAAGCGGCGCCGGTTACCAGGGGAACCCCGCCCCCTGGGGATATCAATGAACAAGATCGGCGGGAGGAAAAAGTTTGGTCAGTGCAGCGCGGCGATGGCGTTGGCTTGTACCGGATCCGTCCCAGTGGCGGAAGAAATCACCGCATCGAGATATCCCGCATTGGTCGTATCGAAGGTGTACCCTTTCAAATCGGGATTGCCCCCGAAATCCGTGATCAGGACAAACGTGCCGGTGTTGTCCTCCACGATTGCCTGCGGGTTGGTGCCCCCGGCGAACGTGCTTCCCAGCGCTGTGAGCGAGTACACGCTGTTCGTCGATGTGATCGCATATCCGGCAATCACGCCTGTCGAGCTTCCGCTCACTTGCCGGTTCACCGCGTACACGTAATCCCCCGTGGAAATCGGCAGGATCGAGTAAGGGGCCAGTCCTTGGCTCGCAAACGGAGACCCCGTAATCTCCTTGAAAGTGCTCATATCAAAGACGCGCAACCCTCCGGTATTCGAACCGGCGGTGGCTGCGGTTTCGCCGATATAAAACAGCCGGGAAGAGGGATCGACCGCCACTGAAAGCGCCGCCCCGGCCGCGTTCACAACCGGAATGTTGCCAACTGCGCCAAGAGGATCCTTATTCGTCGCTGTAAAGGGCAGCACCTCAGTTCCACCAGCGCCCATAGCCACAAAGACGTGCAGGTTGTCAGGCGAGATGGCGACTTGCTGCACCGCCGAATTGGGCAGCGCTGCAAACTGTTCGGTGCTCGACGCCGTACCCCCCGTCGAGGGATTCAACGCGATCGCATACACGTTGGGTGAGCCTGACACCACCTCGATGAGCCAGGAATCCGTTGCATCTACCTGCATGCTCTGTGCCGGGTCGGAAGAAATGGGTGAACCTCCGTTAGCGAGCGTCAATGCGCCGTTGGATGCGATGGTATAGACATAAATTCCCGTCACGGTACTGGCATACAGAAATGAGTTGTCAGGGGCAACTGTCATTGCCACGGGCGCAGCCGGAACAGCATAAGGACTGCCGGTCAATGCTGTGACAACCCCGCTATCGATGGAGTAGCCGACGATCTGGCTGGCCGCGACATTGGCAACGTAAAAGATTCCGCTGGAGGCGGTCGTGGTGCCGCCGCCCCCGCTCGAACCAGCCGGCGCATCCCAAAACCCCTTGCAGCCCGCGATGAGCAGAACTGACATCATGATCAGCGGGGCCCACTTCCGGATCATCAGCGCCTCCAAAATGCAGCAACAGAGTTGAGCACAGGGTACCGCCTCGGGCCGTGCCCCGTCCCGGCTTTCTACACAGATCTCTGTCGCTAAAGACGCGTTTGGAGGAGTTTTCGCTTACCTCGCAGACTGGTCCTGGAAGCAATTTGCGGATTGCTTAGCGGAGGATGCGAGGGGAGCCTTAGAGAAGTAAGCAAACAGCAGCACCCCAGCGAATGCTGCTGTTGCACAGCGTTGAATCATCGACCCGCGTCGGTGAATGCGTCACGCGGAAGGCATTCGGATCCCGTTAGAGTCCGCCATTTCCGCCGCCTGCATTTTGGCCGTTTCCACCTGCGCAAATCGCGAGCGTCAACTCTCTCCCTTGCGCCAGTTTCACGTCGTCCTTTTTGTTGGTCACGAACACGCCGGAATTTTCGCCGGCGATCCTGCTGTGAAGATCCACTCCCCCAATTGCGTTCAACTGATCGACCTGCAACTCGGAATTGGTCCAGTTATTGGGTGCCTGGTTTCCCGCAACATTGTTGTATCCCTGGCCCGTTGTCGACTGAGGTGGGAATACGCCTACGATCGTCGCGGTGATTGGAACGGTCTGGCCATGCGTCGTTTTTGCTTCGGTGAAGCGCAGCGCCAGCTTCGAATTTCCGGGGTGCATATTGTCGGTGGTGACAACGCCCGTGAGCATGCTGCCATTCGGTAATTCAGTTCCATTCTTCAACACAACTTTGCCCGCCAATTTGGCTTCGATTCGCTCGCCGGGCTTCAGCTTGTTGGCATCCCACGTGTGCGTCAGGGATGCGCGGGCAGGAACCATCTGCTGTGCCTCTGTCGCTGCACCGGGAGCGGGGCTGCTGCTCATCCCCGGCGAATTTGCCTCCGGGGTCGTCTGCGTGCTCTGGGCTTGCGCCGGATTCGACCACAGCACAAGTGAAACGGCTGCAACTGCGTAAGTTAGCGTGACTCCAATTCTCATTTCCAGAAACCCCCGTTTTGAGATACGTTCGCACCTCCTCGAACCCTGAACTGGAGGCTGTCTATCAATTAGAGGAGCCGGGGATCGGGGAGGTTTTCCAGGGCCTGTCTTTATCAGCCATAAGACGGCCGCAATCCGGCGGAACTGTTGCTCAGAGGGTCCGCGCGCTGCGTTTATTTGCGGACGCATGCCGCCCATACCAACCGGGCAGCCGTAAGATCTTCAATGGCCATCCCGACAGATTTGAAGAGAACTCGACGGTCGCGTGGAATCGTGGTCCGTGTGCCGCTCAAGACCTCGCCGATCTCCGCTTCGACTTTGGCGCCGGAGAACCGCACATCGCCCGATTCACGCTCCACCGAGCTGCGCGATTCCGCAACCACAAAGCTCGTTTGCATCACCTCGTCATCGAGTTCGCGGACCGTGGCTCCCGTTGCGCCCACCGCGAGAACCAGCGCGCGGTCCGCAAGCCAGCGGCCCTGCAGCACGGGTTCAACCGCAGAGGTTGCCGTGAGCACCACTTGTGCTGCAGCGGCTTCTTCAAGGCTCACCGCGCGCGCATGCACTTCATGGGCGAGGTGTTGGGCATGGGCCGCAGTCGGGCTCCAGATGCGGATCTCCTTCAACTCCGGCCACACTTCGCGGAATGCTTCGAGATGCGCGCGAGCCTGCACGCCGGACCCAAGAATTCCAAGGCTCGCGGGTGGGATCTCGAAGTGCAGCGCCGCCAGCGCCGTGAACGCTACTGCCGAAACGGCCGCGGTTCGCATCTCTGTGATCAGGCGCCCATCCATCACCGCCAACGGCTCGCCGGTCGAGCGGCGCAGCAACTCTATGATCGCCAGATGTGTCGGCACGCCAAGTGCGACATTCCCCGGATAGAACGTCACTGTCTTTACACCCATGACGTCGCCTGCAATCACGGGCATGATGGCGAACCATCCATTGTTCGCGCCTTCGGCATTGCCGGCCCGGAGAATGGTCCGCGGCGGCTGCTCAACGCGCCCAGCCGTGTAGTCGATGAGAGCCCGTCGGATCGCCGGGATGAGCGCCTTGTACGTCAGACATGCGCGTACTTCTTCTTCACCGATGTACATGTGCAAGGAAGAATACACTGCCGCGTTCCTGCAGCAGGAACCCCAGCGCCGGTGCGCTCGTCGAACCGTTCTAACCGTGCTCAGTTGGGGCGGTTATTGGAATTGGAACGGCGCCGGAAGCGCTCGTCCACGGGCTGGCGACCCTTGAACCCCGCGTCCACGGTGTGCCAGTGCTCGATCGCTGTTTCACCTCGCCGCCAGCAGAGCAGCACCACTTCGTCGTCGAGCCGGCACGGAAAGTCAAGCAGCCCCGAATCCAGGTCCTTCACCTGCACGCCGATCGCATCAATCTCGGCAATGGTCTCGCGAACGCGCTGTGTTTGGGCGTCCACTTCGGCGCGCTGCTTCGATACCTTCTCCACATCCACACGAATTCCGCCGGCCACATAAATCCGCTGCGCCAGCTTCGCCAGCTCTGCCTCAACCTCTTCGGCCGCGCTCTTGGCCTCGAGAGCGCGCTTCAGCAGCGATTCCAACAATGGCAGCAGTGATTGTGCCTCATCCAGGGTGAAGGTTCTCATCGCGGGGTGCCTTGGCTTCAGAATACGCCGGAATCGATGGTCGACCCAAGACCTGTGATGCCGCATTTTGAATCTCTGGTCACCTGTCCGTGGTCACTAACCGGTCGTATCGTGGCCCTCGTTTTTTGGGGGTTCTTTCCCCATCCATGACACGATCGCGCAAACCGCCAGGATCAATCCGATGATGGCCAGCGATAGCGTGATAGGCACCTCGATCCAGCGCGCCGCCAACATTTTCAATGCCGTAAACAGCAGTAGCACCCCGAGCCCGTAATGCAGATAGTGCAGCCGGTCGAGCAGCGAGGCCAATGCAAAATAAAGAGAGCGCAGCCCCAGCACCGCGGCAATGTTGGACGTGTAGACCACGAACGGATCGTGGCTGACAGCCAGCACCGCGGGAATCGAATCGACCGCAAACAGCACGTCGGTTACCTCGACGGCCAGAATCACCGGTAACAGCGATCCCTTGGCCGGTTGCAGGCGCCGGATCCATTCGGGAATGGCCGCTCTCGCCGATCCACCGCGCAACAGGCGCCACGCGGCGTAGATCAGGAACAATCCGAAAATCCATGTGATCCAGTCGAAGCGGTCGATCAGAGTTACGCCGGTTGCAATAAACAGTGCGCGCAGCACGACCGCTCCCGCCAGTCCCCACATCAACGCGCGATGCTGCCGCTTTCGGCTGATGCGAAACCCTTCAAACAGCACCAGGAAGACGAACAGGTTGTCGATGCTCAGGGAGACCTCGATGGTGTACCCGGCTACCCATTCCAGCGCGTGTCGATGGCCTTGCGCGACGGCGATCCATCCGGCAAAAACGCCGGCCGCCACGGCCAGCACCACCGTCCACAGCCACGCTCGGATCTGTGCACGCTTCTGAGTTGCGGCCGGACTTGCCTCGGCAAGCTCCGGTTTGCGATGCAGAAGCGCATCGGCCGCCAGCAGCGCGATAACCGCGAGATGAAACCCGATCCACCATCCCCACGATGCGCCGGCGATCATGTATGGATGCTAAAACATCTCTTTCAGAAAGCCCGGATTGAGAAAGGCTTACTGGCGGCCTTCCGGCATCCACAGTTCGTGGGCATGGATGTCGCTGGCGAAACCCGCTGCAACAAGGAGATCGCGCCAATCCCGGTTGGCCAGTCTAACCGCATCGCGCAATCTCCCGATTTCACCTCTGCTCAGCTTGAGAACGGCAAATCGGAATCTCTCAAGCTTGAACTCATCAAGATTCTTGAGCGAGGGAAGGTTGCTTCCACAGTCGTGAAGCAGGATTTCGCGCACGAGTTCGCGCTCATCAGGGGAGAAAAGCAACTCGATCCGGCGTTCCGTGCCTGGACTTAACCGAGGGCCATCCATTGAGCCTGCTCTCCCAATGTTCCATGAAATGCGTTGCCGTGCGGGCTCTCATCGAAAGCGCCAAGGTTCAGCGGGCGCGGCCCGTCTTGCTCAGGTCCTTGTAGAAACCGAGATCGGCCGCCGACAGCAGCTTGGTGATGTATGCGATCTGGCCGTAGTGGAGGCCGAAGTGCTCCACCACCTGGTAGACGGCATCGAGACCGGTCACGTGATAGCCCTGGATCTCGTAGGGTGCTGCCAGCTCGGCCTCCGTCATTCGATTCAGCACCGCGGCCGCTTCCTCCATCGTCGCGCCCAGCCGATCCAGCAGCGCGGCCGCCGGCATGCCTTCCCTGGCAGCAAACTCCGCTGGCCGGTCGCGGTGGTCTTCCTGCTTGTTGAACGACGTGACCAGCCACTGCCGCACGTTGCCATTCAGATGCAGCACAAGATTGCCGATGCTGTTGCTCGCCTCGTTGGGCCGCCACCACACCTGCTCCTCGCTGAGCGGTTCCACACATTTCTTCAACCGCGGCCAGTACTGCTCCAGCAGCTTGTTGCGAGAAAACTTGAGAAACGTTGCAGCAATTTCTGTTTGGTTTCCCATCACGGAAGCACCTTTCTTCTGGATGCTACAGGAGCGGCCTTGCGCTGTGCCTCAATCGGATCGTTGCAAGAATCGAGTAATGACCGACGCTGCTTTTTGAGGCTCGCGCTGCAAAAGCAGGTGCGGTCCATTGATCTCAACGCATTCCGCATGGACGAGGATTTTGCGGATCTCGTTTTCGCACCATGCAGGAACCAGCCGGTCCTTGCCGGCCTTGAGATAAAGAACCGGCACCGTGATGCGCATCAGATCATCGCGCACGTCACATTTGAGGACCGAGCGCAACCTGAATGATAAGACGCGAGGTTCAACACGCCCAATCGCGGCACGCACTTGGCTCAGGAGCTCACCGGAGGCATCTCGACCAACAAGAAAGTGTCTCGCCACACCTTCTGGTATGCCCATACGGAACAGCATTGGCGCGAAGAGCGACAATAATCGCATGAAGCCACGCATCGGACTCTGTGCAAACCCCGCGCACAGGACCAGTCCCTTGATTCCTGCCGGATTCGTTGCCGCGAAACGGATGGCCAGTGGGGTTGAGAACGATTCGGCAATCAATACAAAGGGACCGCCGCGTGACGCAGCCGTTTCCACCAGAGGCGCGAGCTCATCATAAGAAAGGCAACGATCCGTGGGATATCCGACCGTCACAATGTCATATGGTTCTGGAATCGCAGCAGCAAAATCCGCGAAAAGGTCTCCCGTCCCGTCCATCCCGGGTAGAAGCAGGAGTCGGCAGGTCATCGCTGATCGATCAGCCGAATCGTCTCCATGATCACGTCGCCGTCAATCGCCAGGCTGTGCGCGCTGATCTTGTCCATCGTGTCCTGCGCCGTGTGGTGATAGCTGTTGCCCGGCCCGTAATCAAGATCGATGATGTCAATCGACGGGACTCCGCGCCGCAGGAAGGGAAGATGATCGTCTTCCACCGGTTCCTCCGTCTGAAAGAAGTATCGCTGATCGCCAAATTTCTTTGCCGCCTGCCGTACCAGGTCAACCAGCCACTCCGTCGACGCGCTCTCGCGCTGGATATCGAGGTCCTTGTCGCCGATCATGTCGGTGAGGATGAAGGCCTTGATATGTCCCAGGGTGCCGTCTCGTCCCCAGGTGGACGCGAGATGACGGCTGCCATAGGTTGAGTCCGACTGCGACCAGCTCTTGATGGCTTCTTCTCCGTCGAAGAACACCAGCCACACGGAGTAGCCATCGAGCTTCTTTCCGCGCTCCGTCCTGGCGCGCAGTTCGTCGGCGATCGCCATCAGCAATCCGGTCGTCGCGCCGCCATCGTTTGCGCCGACAAAGTTGATGTTACGCAGCCAGTAATTTGTCTCGTAGTGCGTCGCCAGCACGATCACGCCGTCTTTTTTGCCGGGAAAGCGCACGATGAAGTTACACATGCTGACCGGCCCGATGGGCGTATCGGCGATGAACTTGTCCTGCAGCAGGTCGTCGTGCTCGAAATGCGTGCGGAGAAACGCTTCAGCCTTCGCATGCCCCGGACTGGTCGGCCAGCGCGGACCGATGGCCACAAAATCGCGGGCATAATCGTAAGCCTTGCCCCCGTTGAATCGTGCCTGCGCCTGCGCCATGCAAGCCGACAGCATCATTCCCGCGGCGATGCTTGCTCGGAGACGGAGCTTCACGATACCGCCTCTTTCGCCTTGCGGCGGCGCGAAGGATGTACCCACCACGCCACCCCGATGCCGACCATGTAGAGCCCGAGCATAGGCAGCGCGTAAATGCACATCGTCCAGGGATCCGGGCTTGGGGTGATGATCGCCGCAACCAGGAAGACAGCTAGCACCGCATAGCGGATGTTCTTCCACAGGAACTTGGGGCTTACGATCCCGAACATGGCGAGAAAGAAAATCAGGATCGGCAACTCGAAGCTGATGCCGAGACCCAGAATGATCGAGAGAAAGAAGCTGGTGTAGTCCTCGATCGTGACCATGGGCGTGAAGTTGTGCCCGAAGTCGACCACCAGGATCTTGATCGCGCCCGGCAACACCCAGAAATAGCCGAAAGCAGCTCCCGTCAGGAACAAGCCAACGGTGGCCCCCATGAACGGCACAACGAACCGCTTTTCCTTCTGGTAAAGCCCCGGCGCAATGAACAGCCATACCTGGTACAGGATGAACGGCGATGCAATGATCGCGCCGCCCACCAGCGAGGCTTGCAGGTAGAGATTCAGCGCATCCATGGGGTGCGTAAATACCAGCGACTTGCCGATGTGGATGAGCGGCTTCTGCAGGAACGCGACAAGCTTTTCGCGAAAGAGCCATGCAACGCCGAATCCGCAGCCGAGATAGATCGCGGAATAGACGATGCGCCGCCGCAACTCATCCAGGTGCTCCATGAGGCTCATGCCCGGGAGCTCTGCGCGCTCACTTAATGCATGTCTCGCCTTGCTGAGCGGGTCTTCAGGATCAACCATTGTGGCTTACCGCTTCCGTGGTCGACGATTCCTGATTGCCCGCGTGGCCGGGCGCCTGATTTGACTCTGTGACCGGCTCAGTACCGACTGTCGCTCCCGACCCGTTCGAAGGCTCTGAGGACCTGTCCGGCCGGGATGCTGCGACTTGTTCTCCAGTGGACGGCGGCAGGATGCGTGGTTCGATCGGCGCTGTTTGGTTTGTGTCCGGCGAGCCTGACTGGCTTGCGTACGGATTCTCGATTGCATTCACGGTGGCTGCTGGCGGAGCCGAGACGGATTCCTGCGACGTCTGCGCTGCCAGCGCTTTTTGCCGCTCCGCTTCTTCCTTCTTCCTTCGGTCGGCGTCCTCGGCGATGCGCAACTCTTCTTCCATCTGGAACTTGAAGTCGTTCGAGGCCTTGCGGAACTCGTACATCAATTTCCCGATCTGCTTGCCGATCTGCGGAAGACGGCGCGGGCCAAAGACCACCAGGGCCAGCACCATGAGGATCAGCGAATCAGCCATGGAAATGCTGCCCAGTTCGATTGTCGGCGGCGTGACCATTGGAACCAATGATAACCGTCCGCCAGCGGCCCGAACAATGCAACTCAAGTACCTGATCCCGCTGGATCAAATCACCAGGTGAATCCGCCCGAGGTTGGGGGCCATTCGCCCGCAATCTGCCGCAACAGCACGATCCGGCCGAAGTGGTACGCATTGTGCGCGGCCAGATTCTCCAGTTGCTCCCGCACCGTCATGGTCCGATCGGGCAATCCAGGACGCGACGGGCATACGACCGTCTGGTCGTGCCGATCCACATCCCTCGCTACCGTAGCCGCCTGCCTCACGCCATGAAAGAACCTTTGCCGTAGTGCGGCCCAGTCTTCCCTTGCCGCCTGCTCTTCGGTCGGAAACCCGTCCGCCGCGTGCAGAGGGTACGGCGTGGCAAACCCGTCCACCCAGTCCAGCGAAACCTTTTGCCAGAAGGTGATGTGCCATAACTCTTCGTAGATCGTGCGCGGCGCGCCCTCGATCCTGAGGTGCGCAAGCCGCTCATCGACGCCTTCCAGGATGACCGCCGGCTCGGCAGCTGCACCGTCTCCGATGATTACCTGTTCCAGTTCCGTGGTCGCCATCTCACGTCTCCAATCTCATTCTCTGATGCGGAGTTATCCCCTCCCGCTCCTTTGATTTACCGCAAAAGTGGCAGGATTCGCCCCTCTGGGCGGCTATCTCGTTTGTTAAAATCAGGTCAGGAAGATGGGCCGGGTTCGCTGGAATTTGTGAGACCAAAGGACCGGCGCCGCATCGGTAAGTGTAAGAAAGCTGCAACAACCCCGTGGGTGGGGCTCTTTCGGGAACAGCGCATCCACTGCAGCTTTGGGGAAAATAAATCCCCAGCTTTCAACATCCCCGCTCGCGCCAGCTGCTCTACGGTTGTGCCGGGCTGAAGGCGGAATATTGTGAACCTTGTTCTTGACGAACAGACGGCGGTCTCGCCGGAGACCAGCAATTCCTGCAGCCTCGAAAACTATCTCGCGCTGCCCGACCATTCCATGGACGCGCGCATTGCCGCGGCGCGCAAGCAACTCGGAGCCACCACCATCGTCCTCGGCCACCACTATCAGCGAGATGAAGTGGTTCGCTTTGCCGACTTCACCGGCGACAGCTACAAGCTTTCCAAGGCTGCGGCTGAAACCGATGCGCGGTATATCGTTTTTTGCGGCGTGCACTTCATGGCCGAAAGCGCGGATGTGCTCGGCCGAGCTGGCCAACAGGTGATCCTGCCTGATCTCAATGCCGGCTGTTCCATGGCCGACATGGCCGAAATCTCGCAAGTGGAAGACTGCTGGGAAACGCTCGAGCGCCTTGGCCTCGCCGCCGACACCATCCCCATCACTTACATGAATTCCACCGCGGCGATCAAGGCCTTCTGCGGCGAGCGCGGCGGCCTGGTCTGCACCTCATCGAACGCCGGGGCCGCGTTTCGATGGGCATT
Source organism: Occallatibacter sp. (assembly GCA_035308825.1). Lineage (GTDB taxonomy): Bacteria > Acidobacteriota > Terriglobia > Terriglobales > Acidobacteriaceae > Telmatobacter. The sequence continues at coordinate 225,098 of DATGFX010000082.1, forward strand.
CGCAAAGGCGAAGCGACTGCTCTTCCTGCCGGACCAGCACCTCGGCCGCAATACCGGCTATGCCATGGACATCCCGCTGAACGAGATGGTCGTGTGGGATCCGTGGGCACTTCAGGGCGGCCAGACCAAAGCAAGCTTCGAAACCAGCCGCGTGATTCTCTGGAAGGGGCACTGCTCCGTGCATCAGAGATTCTTGCCCAGCCACGTGGACCAGGTGCGAGCGAAGTATCCCGGCATCCGGGTCATCGTGCATCCAGAGTGCCGCTGGGAAGTTTGCCAGAAAGCCGACGACCTCGGTTCCACCGAACAACTGATCAAGCAGGTGGAAGACGCGCCGTCAGGATCCATGTTCGCCATCGGAACCGAAATTCACCTCGTCAATCGCCTCGCGAAGCGATTCGCGTCGATGGACAAACGCATCATCACGCTCGACGATACCGGCTGCCTTTGCACCACCATGTACCGCATCAGCCCGCAGCACCTTGCCTGGGCCCTCGAAAACCTTGTGGAAGGCCGCGTCGTGAATCGCATCCAGGTGCGATCCAGCGTCAAGCATTGGGCTGGGGTCGCTCTCGATCGCATGCTCGAAGTGCGCTAAGCCTTCGTTCTGCGCACGCATCCGCCGTTTCCACTACCGTTGAGGAGAGGCGTCTCATGGCAGTGCTGGTCGTTCTCTTTGTCTCATGGATCGCGTTTCGCGCAGCCGGAGCATTCGGGGTGCATGTATTTGCGACCTGGCAGTCGTCGGCAGCATACGCGCTTGCGGTCATGTTCCTGTTCACGGCAATCGCCCACTTCACGTCGACCCGGCACGACCTCGCCCGCATGGTGCCGGATATCTTTCCGAAACCCATGCTGCTCGTCTATATCAGCGGAGTGCTCGAATTCCTGGGCTTCCTCGGCCTGCTGCTTCCCCGATTTCGATTTGCGGCAGCGGTTTGCCTGATCCTGTTGCTCGTGGCGCTCTTCCCCGCCAATGTCAATGCCGCGCGGCAGCACCTCACCCTGCGCGGCAAGCCCGCGACCCCGCTTGCGCTGCGCCTGCCCATGCAACTGCTCTTCATCGGCCTGCTGGGGTGGTCGTGCCTTCGCTGATCCGGAGGCCCGGCGTCCTTTTGTCTCGGCGAGGGTTACCCAGACGCCGCATTGGTTTGTCGCACGGTCGCTCGCCGTGGATAATCAGCAAGGAGTATCGCTGGTCATCAAAGGAGTGCTCAACACGTGCTCTCGAGCCGCGTGATCTATCTGGCCCCGAAGTTGCGCAAAGCGATCCTGCTGGCGATCCAGCATGACGTCTGGAACACCGCGAAGGCAGCCGCGTATTCCGGGATGCTGATGCTTTTCCCCACCATGCTGGTCGTCACCACTCTTCTCGCCATGGTGCCGGAAGGCGCGAGCATGATGGGCGAGTTCCGCGGCAACTTCCTGCACCTTCTGCCCGGCGACTCCGCCGCGTTACTGCGACTCTCGCAAACACCGCACCACATGCAGCCGACCCGCCTGCTGATTTCGGCGGCGAGCCTCAGTTTCTTTGCCGGCTTGGGAACCATGAATTCGCTCATGGAGGGATTCCGCCGGGCCTATCGTCTGCCGCAGCGTCAGTGGGGCAGCCTGTGGCAGCAACAGGTGAGAGCGCTGCTGCTCGTGCTGATTGTTGTGGTTCCCTTGGCATTCGCCTCGCTGGTGCTTGTCTTCGGCCGTGCGATTGAGCAGTGGATGATCGAGCTTGCCAATCACGAGATGCGCCAGGTCGTGATCTTCTTCTGGCGGATGGTGCGCTGGGCCGTCACCCTGCTGACCGGAGTTGCGGTATTAGGAGCGCTCTACCACTTCGGCACACGACGCACCGAACACTGGGTGCGCGTCATGCCGGGCGCGATCGCCGCCACGCTGGCTTGGTTCCCGACCACGCTCGCATTCGGATGGTATGTGACCCGCGAAGCCAACTACAGCATGTACTATGGCCCGTTCAGCGCCGGAATCGCCACGCTTGTTTGGCTCTACATTACCGCGTTCAGCGCTCTGCTCGGGGCCGAGTTGAATGGCGTTCTGTTTCGCGCGCGGCGCGACAGCGAAGATGCTGTCGCCCAAGATGCACGGACCGCGGCGCAAGCCTGATTCGTGGCGCGGGGCATCCCCCTTCTGTCGCCGCCGGCGGCGAATTCCGGCTTGCTTCGTTCTTGTACAATGAAGCCGACTGCACACAAACCATTTCCCCATTTCCTGACCGCATCCCGGAGTTCGATCCATGTTGTCGTTGGTTGACACGAGCCTTACCGGTTCCCCTACGCAGCGCCGTGCCAAGATTGTTGCAACCCTGGGACCTGCCTCGAATACGGAAGCGGTACTGCGGGAGTTGATTCGCGCCGGGATTGACGTGGTCCGTCTGAATTTTTCGCACGGCACTTATCAGGAGAAGCTGGCCCTCATCCAGATGATTCGCAAGGTCAGCCGCGAGGAGCGCAAACCGCTTTGCATCCTGGGCGACCTGCAGGGCCCGAAGATCCGCACGTCCAAACTGAAGGATCATCAGCCGGTCCTGCTCAAAGCCGGGCAGCGCCTCACCATCACGCCCCGCGATGTACCAGGCACAGCGGCGCTCGTCAGCACCACCTTCAAAACGCTTGCCGAGAATGTGGAACAGGGGTCGCGCGTGCTGCTTTCCGACGGCCTGGTCGAGTTGCGGGTGCATGAAATTCGCGGCGGCGATGTGGACTGTGACGTCATCAATGGCGGGTTGCTGGGCGAAAACAAGGGCATCAATCTTCCCGGGATTCTGGTGCGTGTTCCGTCGCTCACTGAGAAGGACAGCGAAGACCTTGAATTTGCATTGAAGAATGGCGTGGATGCGATTGCGGTTTCGTTCGTTCGCACCGCGGAGGATGTGCGGCTGGTTCGCAACCGCGTTTCAGCCTACGGTTCTGAAACGTGGATCATCGCCAAGCTCGAAAAACCGCAAGCCATCGAACACCTCGACAGCATTCTCCAGGCGTCTGACGGCATCATGGTGGCGCGCGGCGATCTGGGTGTTGAAGTTCCTCCGGAACAGGTTCCCGCAATTCAGAAGCACATCATTCGCCGCGCCACCGAGTTTCGCAAGCCCGTCATCACCGCGACGCAGATGCTGGAATCGATGATCGAAAATCCGCGGCCCACGCGCGCCGAGGTCTCGGACGTTGCCAACGCGGTCTACGACGGAACCGATGCCGTCATGCTCTCGGGTGAGTCGGCGGTCGGGCGCTACCCGGTGGAAGCCGTCGCCATGATGGCTCGGATCGTGTCGGAGGCCGAGCGGCACATCAAGGAAGATACGGAATCGGAGCCGCGCATTCGGCAAAGCCACTTGTCGATCGCGGAAACCATTTGCGAAGCGACCGCGCATGCGGCGGACGACCTGGATCTGCGTGGAATTGCGCTCTTCACCGAGTCGGGCGCCACGGCGCGGCAGCTCTCGAAATACCACCCCTCTTCGCCGATCTTCGCGCTCAGCCCGATTGACGTCACCATCAATCGCATCAATTTGCTATGGGGTACCATTCCCATCCGCTGTCCCAAGGTCAACTCGACTGAAGCGCTGGTGGATGTGGCTGAGAGCCTGCTCGAGCAATACGGCTACGTGAAGAACCAGGAAGTGATCGCCATCGTGGCGGGCACGCGCACCCGTTCCGGGTCCACGAATTTTCTGCGCCTCCACGTGATGGGCGAACGCCAGCAGGAGGGCGTGCGCTTTTTCGTGACCAAGGAAGAAGAGGCCGTTGTGCACGCGGCCGCAGAAGCCAAGCCAAAGCAAAAGCGGAAGAAGACGTTCCATCGATATCCATCGCCAAACCCGCCGACCATCTCGAATCCCTGACCGACAGAGCCGAATCGGATTTAGATCGCTTGGTGCCCAATCGAGTTCTCGCGGATGCCCGGTGAGCGCATGCGGTGCTAAGGCTCTGCGAAAATAGAGTTGGATGCTCTCATTGCAAAATGCCGGTAAACGGTTTGGGGCGCGGGTTCTTTTTCTCGAAGCCAGCTGGCTGATTCGCGCGCGGGAGAAGACCGCGCTGGTGGGCGCCAACGGCACCGGCAAATCGACCTTGATGAAGGTGCTGGCCGGGCTCGAGTCGCTCGATTACGGCTCGATGCAGCAGACCCGCGGCATGAGCATCGGCTACCTGCCGCAGGAGGGCTTGCAACTTGCCGGGCGCACGGTTTTCGAAGAGTGCCTGACGGTGTTTGACGAGATCCGCGACATGGAGCGGGAGATCGAAGAACTCGGCGGACAACTGGCAGAGCTGGATCATGCCAGCGCCGAATACGATGCGGCCGCGGAGCGGTTCTCGATGCTGCAGGACCGGTTTCATGCGCTCGACGGCTACGCGCTCGATGCGCAAGTGGGATCGGTGCTGACGGGTCTCGGCTTCGGCAAGGAGGACTGGACGCGGCTTACGGAAGAGTTCAGCGGAGGCTGGCAGATGCGGATCGCGTTGGCCAAGCTGCTGCTGGCGCGGCCGAACCTGCTGCTGCTCGATGAGCCGACGAATCACCTCGATCTCGAAACGCGCAACTGGCTTGAGGACTATCTCAAGAATTATCCATTCGGCTATATCCTCATCTCCCACGACCGCTATTTCCTGGACGTGACAATCGATCGCACCGTGGAGATCTGGAACAAGCGGCTTACGATTTACCAGGGCAACTACACAAAGTACCTCTCCCAAAAAGATGAGCGTCGCGCACAACTCGAGGCTGCCTATCGCAACCAGAAGGAGCAAATCGAGCATCTTGAAGCGTTCATCAGTCGCTTCCGGTACCAGGCCACGAAGGCCAAGCAGGTGCAGAGCCGGATCAAGGAACTGGAAAAGATCGAACGCATCGAGATCCCTCCGGAAGAGCCGGTGATCCATTTCAAATTCCCCCAGCCAACGCCTTCGGGACGCATGGTGGCGGAGGCGGAAGGACTGGGAAAAAGCTACGGCGAAAAAAGAGTTTTCAGCAATGCGCGATTCTCGATTGAGCGCGGCGACCGGGTGGCGCTCGTGGGCGTGAACGGAGCGGGCAAGTCGACGCTCATCCGGCTCCTTACCGGGGAGGAGCCGCCGACGGAAGGTACGGTGCGGCTGGGCCACAACGTGGTGGGTGAGTACTTCGCGCAGGACCAGTACAAGGTGCTCGATCCCGACGCGCGCATGCTCGACGACATCAGCCGGGCAGCGCTGAAGGTGCCCGAGAGCGAGCTGCGATCGCTCCTGGCGTGCTTCCTGTTTTCGGGCGATGACGTCTTCAAGAAGCTGGGGGTGCTATCGGGCGGCGAGCGCAACCGCTTCGCGCTGGCGCGAATCCTGGTGTCGCCTTCAAATTTCCTGCTGCTCGACGAGCCCACGAATCACCTCGACATGCGCGCCAAGGATGTATTGCTCGATGCCATTGCGGCGTTCAGCGGTACGGTGGTGTTTGTATCGCACGACCGCTACTTCATCGACCGGCTGGCCACGCGCGTTCTTGAAGTGGAGAACGGCGTGATCACCACCTACGAGGGCGGCTATGAGGACTATTTAAGGAAGAAGGAAGAGCTGGCGGCGCAAGAGGCTGCGGAAGAGCCCTCGACATCGAATGAAGCTCATTCCCAGGTCTCAGACACGAGACCCGGGGCACACAGTGACGGAGCCCTTTCCCTGGACGCAGAGAGACCTGGGGCGTCCCGTTCGATGGTGCGCGAGGCACAACATGGGACGATCGGCACGACCTTCGTGATCGAGGGAGGATTCGACGACGCGAACGGGTCTGTGAAGGCCGCGCCGGGGAAGGATCGGGCGCGGCGACTGAATCCCATCCGGCAGAAGCAGATGGAAGAGCGGTGCGCTTTTCTCGAGGAAGAAGTGCCGCGAGTCGAGTCGGCCATCGCGCATACGGAAGAGCAACTGGGCGTGTATGTCTCCGCGGCGGAAACGCACCGGTTGACTGAACTGGCTGCGGAGCTGAGAGCGCAGCTTGCAGCGCTCACATCCGAGTGGGAAGAACTGATGCTGCAGCTCGAAGGCGCCTGATCGACCGGACTGAATCAGTCGGACTTGATGGGCAGAAATTCAGGCCAATTTTTTGTGGAAAAGCGCAAATAAACAAGGGGGGGAGGGGGGTACCTCGGCCGCCTCTGCATTCTTCGCCGAGGACTCTTCGCGACAATGCGAGAATGCCCCTGGCGTGTGCATATCTCCATGATGCGCGTTTCGCGGAGAGAACAGGCAAGGAGCGCGCAACAATTTGTCGAGCGCAATCAAGGAGATAGAAAATTCTGCGGCAGCAGGGCCTTGACAGCGCCGCGATTCCCGGCGAGGGACCGGGATCAGAGAATAGTGGTTATGCTGCCTCACGGTTCAGCGACCAGGCTGACGATCTTCATGCCGATCCCTTCTGCGTCATATCGACGCGCGCCGTCTTCTGAGGGATTGACCCACTGCAGCTTGTTTTCGAGCACAATGCTTTCGAGATGAAGAACGCTACGGTCTTTTTCCGAGACCGTGACAGAGCCGCCGAGAAGGCTCACGAATTCAACTTTGAGCTCTCTTTTCCTTTGCCCGACGGCGCAGCGCACGAAGATCCGGTCCTTCGCGTCCTCTTCGTAGGAAAGAGCCTCCGATGGCAGGCCCTGGTTGATGCTGGAAACGGCCTGCTTGAGCCACGTCTTCAATCTCATCCAGTCACGGGGGGATTGAAACTCGCGGACCTCGTTTTCCCGAACTTCCTTTTTTCTCTTCAGTTCATCCGCCTGGATACGCGCACTGAGCGCAGACTGGATGGACGGAATAAACTTCTCATCTTCCATGCGAGGCATGCTCCCGGGGGGTTCGGGAATCCGTTCCATTCGGAAATCCGAGTTTGGGCGACCAGTCTATGATAACGCCCGCTGAGCGGGGAGATAGCCGTGACGAAAGTGTCAGTTCCCACTGACCCCGCACCAACCGGCGGCGGCAAGTTCTCTGCTGGACGGACCACGCAAAAGCCAATGGACGCTCCGGCTTGGGCGACGCCTCGAAGGAGGAATGCGTCAGCGGGTCTCGACTTTCTGGCGAGATTGCCGATAACCCAGAAACGGAGAGTTCCGTCCGGATGTCAAGAATGAGCAAGCGGGCTGCATGGATCGGGCTGTTTCTGGGGTGCGCCGCGGAGGCCGGGGCGGCCCAGCCGCAACCGATCACAAGCTTGCGCGCGATTCACAGCCTGAGCAATCGAGAGGCCGAGCGCCAGCTTCCCGTGGCGTTCGATGCCACGGTGAGCTTGTACGATCGCCCGCTGATGGGTTTATGGGTGCAGGATGGCGGCGAGGCGATCTACGTGATCACCGAAACCGATGAGGAACTGCTGCCCGGGGATCGCGTGCGGGTGCGCGGCAGGACGGCAGCCGGCTACCGTCCGATTGTGACGAGCGACGACGTGGTGCTGTTGCACACTGGAGCGCCACCTGCTCCACGGCCGGTTACGTTTGCGGGAATGATGCGCGGCGAGCGCGATTGCCTGCGGGTGACGGTGCGCGCCATGGTGCGAGCGGCGGACCTGAATCAGAACGCGCACGCTCCGGTTACCGATTTGCAATTAATGATGAAGGAAGGCGATGTGGAGGCGTTGGTGCTCGGCGGCAGCACCAACGCGCTCGACGATCTGCTCGACGCCGAAGTGGAGGTGACGGGCGTGGTGCGAGCGCAGGTCGATGGCAAGAACGAGCTGACAGGCACAGCACTCTACGTGAATTCAATGCGCGACGTGAAGGTGCTCAGGCGGGCTCGGAGCGAGCCCGGCGCGCTGCCGCTCACTCCGATTCGCGACGTCCTGGGCGGCTACCTGATTCATGATTTGACCAGGAGAATCCGTGTGGAGGGCACCATTACGTTCTATGAGCCGGGAGGGATGGTGGTGCTCCAGAATGGGGCATCAAGCCTTTTCATCAGGGTGCAGACCCTCGAGTCTCTTCGCATCGGCCATCTCGCGCAGGCAACAGGTTTCCCGGACGGCAGCCGCGGTTACCTGGCCCTGGTACACGGCTCGGTTCGAGACACCGGCGTTTCGGTTCCAATCGCGCCGCAACCTGTCGCCTTGTCGTCGCTCGATGGTTCGCATGCCTTCGATCTCGTCTCGGCCGAGGGCCGGCTCGTGACGGCAGTCCGGCAAGCGCAGCAGGACGAATATGTACTGATTTCGGACGGACATCTCTTTTCGGCGGTCTTTCCGCATCGTGCGGTTCAGGATGAGCGGCTGATTCCGAGGGTTCCGAGTATTGCGCCGGGTTCCAAGGTGCGTGTCACCGGGATCAGTTCGCCACTGGTCGGAGACCTGTTTACAGGCGCGAACGGGTTTGCCATCCTGCTGCGGTCACCGGATGATATCGTGGCCATCGCGCCTCCGCCGGCGATCAACATGCGCAACCTGGTGGTGATGGTGGTGCTGCTGCTGGCGGGAGTGACGGCGGCGTGCGTGTGGGGCTGGACGCTGGCGCGCAAAGTGAGTGGCCAGCGCAAGGCAATCGCACAGCGAAACAAGTCAGAAGCAAATCTCGAACGCCGCAGGAGCCGCATCCTCGAGGACATCAGTGGGACGCGCCCGCTGAACGAAATCCTGGAAGAGATCACGGCCCTCGTTTCGCTGCACCTCGACAGGACATCGTGCTGGTGCAGCCTTGGGACTGAGACGCAGCTGGGCAGCGTGTTCGAGGACGCGAAGAATCGGAACGTGATCTCGCAGGAGATTCCTTCGCGCCTTGGGCCGCCGCATGGGGTGCTTTTTGTTGCGATCGATCCGCAGAATCCGGAATATGACCGCGCCGCGGATGTGCTGACTATGGGCGCGAGGGTGGCGACGCTCGCGATTGAGACCCGCGGCATGTATTCGGACCTTGTGCATCGCTCTGAGTTTGACCAGTTAACCGAAATGCACAATCGCTTCTCGTTTGAGAAGAGACTTGAAGCGATGGTGGGGGAAGCGCGCGACCGAAGCGCGATGTTCGGGCTCATCTATATCGATCTCGATGAATTCAAGCACGTGAATGACCGATACGGCCATGGGATCGGCGACGCATATCTGCAGCAGGCAGCAAAACGGATGAAGGGAGAGCTGCGGCCCGGAGATTTGCTGGCGCGCCTGGGTGGCGACGAGTTTGCGGCACTGATCCATCGCGTCAAAAGCTACTCAGACGTTGAAGAGATCGCGAAGCGGCTGGAGCGATGTTTCGACGAGCCATTTCGCTTGCAGAAATACGTGCTGCACGGATCGATGAGCACGGGTGTCGCCTTTTATCCCGAAGATGGGACATCGCCCGATGCGATTCTGCGCTCCGCCGACGCGGCGATGTACGTCGCCAAGAACCAGAAGAAACATTCCGGAGTGTTGGCGGGCCGGCGCTGAAGGCCTGGTCGATGAGGCAGATCCGGGCGTGGCGCGTGCGTAGCGGATCTTCGCGACATTGCCGCCGTGTTGCCGGATCACTCAGGTAACCTGCGGAAAAGATTTCGCGATCCCAGCGAGCAACACTTTGCTGGAGGCCGTGTTCAGTGAGGGAAAGGTTGCGATCGAAGCAATCAAGAATCCACAGCGAGGACCGCGATGAAAAAACTTCTTCTGCTTTTTGCTCTTTCGGCGCCGGTTGTTTTGGCCGGTTGCGCGCATAGAACGGTGGTGGTCTACCAGGCTCCGCCTCCGCCCGCCGCATTCAACGAGATTGCGCAGCGCGGTTTTCATGACGGATTTGAAGCGGCTCGTCGTGACATTGCCGATGGGCGGCCGCCGCGGCTCGAACAGCACCCGCGTTTCCGCAATCCTCCCGTGCCTCCCCCGGCTTTTTCGGATTATCGCCAGGGGTTCAGCGAGGGCTATCACAGGGCCATGCGGGAACTGCCGCCGCGGTAACGAGTGATCTGGGCTGGTTCGTATTCACAGGTTGATGAAAGATCACCCCGCCCTGGCGCCGGCCAGGACGGGGCACCCGCACCAGGAGAAGCAGTTCCTTCGCTCCGCTTGACCCTGGTGTGCGGGCAGTGCGTACGCGGTCTCAGCGTTCCTCCTCGCCTGAGACGGTGGCCGCAGGCCATCGTGCATAATCAAAACACCATGGCCCTGTTGTGGAACCCGCAAAGCTGGTCGCAGAGGCTGGCAGAGCTCGAGGCACGCTCCGGCGACTTGAAAGAAGCGCCCCTCAGGCGCGATGTGCGCTCGCTGGGGATATTGCTGGGCGAGGTGCTGCGGGAGCAGGAGGGCGAAGACCTGTTTGCGCATGTGGAGGCGTTGCGCCAGGGAACCATCCGGCGTCGCGATGCGGAATTGCGCGGCAACGGTACGGAAGCGGCGCGGCATGCGGCGAAGGCTCTGGAGCTGGTGCATTCCCTGCCTGTGGAGCGGGCGATCCTGCTGACGCGGGCATTCGCATTTTACTTCGAGCTGATCAACCTGGCGGAAACGAACCATCGCAAGCGGCGGCGCCTGGCGCTGCAACTGAGCGGCGAGGCCGGCAGACAACGCGGATCCCTGACCGGAACGTTGTGCGAGATGCGGCGCGTCGGCATCAGTGCTGACGAAGCAATGGAGTGGCTGCGTCGGGTACTGATCGTGCCCGTGTTTACGGCGCATCCGACGGAAGCGGCCCGGCGCACGGTGATGATCAAGCGACGCCGGCTCGGCGAGTTTCTGGCGGCGCTCGATCGCATCCCGATACCGGAGCAGGACCTGGCGCGCCTGGAAGACTCGATTCGCGCGGAGATCACGACGCTGTGGCAAACGGATGAAGTGCGATCGCGCCGGCCCACCGTGTACGACGAGATCAAGATGGGTCTCGACTACTATGACGTGTCGATTTTCGGCACGTTGCCGACCTTGTATCGCGAGGTTGCCGAAGCGCTGCGCGCTGCGTATGGCATTGAAATCGAGCCGCATGAATTGCCGCAGATGTTGCGCTTCGGTTCATGGATTGGCGGCGATCGCGATGGAAATCCTTATGTGACTCCGCAGGTCACGCAGGAGGCGATTCGGCTGGCATGCGGACACCTGCTGCTCTATTACCAGCAGCAACTGGACGCCATTATGGACCTTCTGACGACGAGCGCGCAGCAACGGGCCGTGAGCGAGGCATTGCGCGAGCGGCTGAAGGCCTATGTGATGCAGGTCCACACGCCGGAGTCCCAGGTGTTCGGCGTGCAATATGAGTTTGAGTATTATCGCCGCTTCGTGATCTGCCTGAAGGCGCGGCTGCAGCGCACGCTGCAATCGATGGAACAGCCGGCGCATCCCGCGCCCGGGTTGCCGGTGATGCCCTACACGCTCGCGTCGATGTCGCAGGGACAGGAGAAGCTGGCGCAGGTGCTGCCCGCCTACTGCTCGGTGGATGAATACTTGGATGATCTGGAGCTGCTTCGCGTGTCTCTCGCCGGGCATGGTGGTCTGCGGATTGCGCGCACCCTGGTCGATCCATTGATCCTGCAAGTGCGGACATTCGGATTGCATCTGCATACCCTTGATATCCGCCAGCACGCGCGGGTGCACGCTGCGGCGCTGAAGGAGACGGTTGCCGACTCGATTGCGCCATCGCTGCCGGGAGGTCTGTCCAGCGAGACGGCAAACGTGTTGGAGACTTTCCGGATTGTGGCGGAGGTGAAGCGCGGATGCTCGCCGGAGGCTATTCGGCAGTACGTGATCAGCGGAGCGTCGAGTGTGGAAGACGTGCTGGCCGTGGTGCGGCTGGCGCGGCTGGGCGGGGTGCGCGTCGAGGGAGATGAGCGGGATCCGGGCGTCATGCCGGTGCCGCTGTTTGAGTCGATTGAGGATTTGCGCAATGCGCCGGGGATTTGCCGCGAGCTTTGGAGCCGCGAGGACTATCGCAAGCTGCTGGAGAGCTGGGGCAGCTGGCAGGAAGTGATGCTGGGCTACTCCGATTCAAACAAGGACGGCGGCATGATCACGAGCACGTGGGAGATTTTCCGCGCGCATCGCGACCTGCACACGGTGGCGCGGGAGTGCGGAGTGAAGCTGCGGCTGTTTCACGGGCGCGGGGGTACCGTAGGACGCGGAGGCGGTCCGACGCATCGCGCCATCTTTGCGCAGCCCATGGATTCGTTTGAGGGGCAGCTGCGCATCACCGAGCAGGGCGAAGTGCTGAACTTCAAATATGCCGATGAGGTTTTGGCGGAGCGGAACTTGGAGCTAATGATCGCGGCGTCGCTCGATGCACTGGCGCGCCCGAATGCGCGCGACCCGGAAGGGCATTTTACCGGGGTGCTGAAGCCGGAGTGGGAAGCGGCTCTCGACGAGTTGTCGGAGATTTCATTCGGGTTTTATCGCAAGCACATTCTGGACAATGCCGAGCTGGTGACGTACTTCGAGCAGTCGACGCCGGTGGGAGAGCTGGAGCACGCCATGATCGGCTCGCGGCCGGCGCGGAGGAACGATTCGCCCCGGATCGGAGATCTGCGGGCGATTCCGTGGGTTTTCGGATGGACGCAGTCGCGGCTGCTGGTCCCGGCGTGGTTCGGGGTGGGCTTTGCGTTGGAGGAATTCCTGAAGAAGCCCGGCACGCAGGAGCTGCTGCAGACCATGGCGCGGGAGTTTCCGCTGTTCATCGACCTGCTGCGCAACGTGGAGATGGCGCTGGGCAAAGCCGACCTGGCCACGGCGCGGATGTATTCGACGCTAGTGCCCGATGCGAAGCTGCGCGAACGCGTCTACGCGATGATCGAAGAAGAGTTTCACCGCACCGTGCGCACGGTGCTGGCGGTCACTCGGCAGAACGAACTGCTCGAGAACAACCAGGTGCTGGCACGATCGATCAAGCTGCGGAATCCTTACGTGGACCCGATGCACCTGATCCAGGTGGACATGCTGCGGCGCAAGCGCGGCGGCGAGAATACGCCCGAAGTGAATCGCGCCATTGCGGCAACGATCAGCGGTATCTCGGCGGGGCTGCGGAACACGGGGTGAAGGTTGAGGTGGTTCCTCGCTGGTCAAACGCGGTGCCCAGAGCTCGCTAAGGATGACAAGTCAGTTTGGGTGATTAGTGCGGCAGGCCGGGCAGGATAAAGTGCTCGGCGCAACGCGGCTCGTAGAAATCGCCGGCCATGATGATGGGGCTGTCATAGGGGGCGGGCTTGCCGTCGATAAGCCGCTGCGGATAGAGGGCCTTCGCTCCGCAACTGCAATAGGCCACGAGTTCGGTAATGTTGCCGGCATAGGTGCGCACCAGCCACGAAAGGTCGAGCATCTCTCCGAAGGGCATGCCGCGGAAATCGAGCTCGAGGCCGGAGACCATTACGTCGTATGTGGATTCGAGCAGGCGCTTGGTGAAGAGAAAGAGATCGGAGACGAACTGGCCTTCGTCGATGGCGACGCACTCGATGCGCTTGCCGATTTTCTGTTCGCTGGATTTGAGGACTGGCAGGACCGACCAGGGATCGCCGGAAGGAAATTCGACCGCTTCCATTTTGCCGCAGCCATTCTGATTGCGGCTTTCAACGACGCCTGCGGCGGCCTTTGTGTCGGCGCTTGGCTTGAGCAGCATGACGTGCTGCTTGGCGTACTGACGGCGAATTTCGACGCGGCGAAGCAGCTCGGCGGTCTTGTTGCTCCGCATGGGCCCAACGATCAGTTCGAGCTTGCCTAGCACAGGGATCTCCGCCATGTCCTCGAAACCTCTATTGTCGCCGGTAGAGGGGAGATGAGCGCGTGTTGAAATCGTGATGGTGTTTGTGGAAAAGGCGGTCTCGCCTTGCTGATATCAGCCCACTATCGCAGTACGGAATCGTCGTGCTATCCTCCTCGGGATTCTTTTCACCTCCCTGCGAATCCATTCCCGTTTTGTGGCGGCTCAGCAAGCCGCTGCGACCGGGGATTGTGCTCGAACCGTGCCGTTGCTTCGTCGATTGGAGATTGCACCGATGATTCTGTTTCCTGGTCGAAAAACTTTACCGTTTGCGCTTTCGATTCTTGCGGCGACGACTGCTGCGCTTGCACAGGGCAGCTCGACGCCGGTCATGACACTGGTCGTGGACGAGACGCAAGCGCCGCGGCAGATTGCGTTTGTTCACGAGGAGATTCACGTGCATCCGGGACGGGTTGCGCTCGCGTATCCGAAATGGATTCCGGGCGAACACGGGCCAACGGGGCCGATTCAAAATCTTGCCGCGATCCGGGTGAAGAGCGGCGAGAAGGTGCTCGATTGGACGCGCGACCCCGACGATATTTACACGATCAACGTGGATGTGCCGCAGGCTGCGCAGACCCTCTCTGTCGATTTCGACGTTCTGAACGAGGACACCATCTCGGATCGTCAGCTCCGGCTGGCTTGGAATACGGTCGTGCTCTATCCGCTTGGAATCGACAAGCGCGAACTGATGATTGAACCTTCTGTCGTACTGCCGTCAGGTTGGAAGCAGGGCAGTTCGTTGCACGTGACCAGCGAATCCGGCTCCCGACTCAATTTCGCGGCCATTTCACTCGAGCGCCTGATCGATTCTCCTTTGGTCGCCGGCGAATTTTTCCGCAGCGTTTCTCTCGCGTCGCAGTGGCCCGCGGAATTGGATTTAACCGGCGACAGCCGGTCGGCGATCGACAAGGCAGATGACGCGCACGCATTTACCCTCTTTGCCAGGCTGGCAGACGAAGACAAGGCCATGTTCGGTTTCCGCCATTGGGAGAAGATGCACTTTCTGGTATCGCAGACCGCGCACTCCTTCGATGGCCTTGAGCATGAGGACTCGCCTTGGAACGAATTGGAAGATGCGGGATTGTCGAAGAAGGAAGCGCTGCAGCGAACCGGGATGGTTCTGCTCGCGCACGAGCAGTCCCACTCATGGGACGGCAAATACCGGAGACCGGCGGAACTCTATTCGAAACCCGACTACCAAGGTCCGGAGCGAACCTCGCTGCTCTGGGTCTATGAGGGTTTGAACGAGTACATCGGGTTCCTGCTGGCCACGCGATCGGGTTTCAACGACGCAGACTATCTGCGTAACTTTCTGGGGTGGACGGTCGCAAGTTACGCGAATGAACCTGGCCGCGCAACAACGCCGCTGGTGGACACCGCCACCGAGAATTGGGTGATTCGGAATGTCGAACCCGGCTGGCGTTCTCTTCGGCGGGGTCAGGATTACTACGACGAGGGAGCATTGATATGGCTGCACGCCGACGTTTTAATCCGCGAGCAGTCACACGGCCGCGCATCCCTCGATGACTTCCTGAAAAGTTTTCTGGGTCAGCAGGACACCGGGCCGATTGTGGCTCCGTATACACGGGCCGACGTGGAGTCGGCGCTTAACGTTGTGTGGCCTTATGACTGGCATGGCTTCTTCGAGACATATGTCTACAGGGTGAACGCGAAGCCTCCATCGGAAGGTTTGGAGGCCGCGGGCTGGCGGCTGGTCTACAACTCGACGCCGAATGGTCCGCTCTGGTTCACCGTCTTTCCCGACGCGCCGGAAGACTACGAGGACAATTCGATTGGAGTTGTCATGGGAAAGGACGGGATGATCCTCGACGTTGTGCCCGGCTCTCCGGCTTACGCGGCGGGGATTGGACCGCAGGCCACAATCCTGGCGGTTAACGGCCGTGCGTATTCTCTCGATGTGCTGCGGGATGCCATCGCACATCCGCAGAAAGGAAAGATCACGATCATCGCGAAATCCTTCGACAGTGTGCGGACTTACGAGGTCCAATATGCCGACGGCTTGCGCTACCCGCACCTGGAACGGATTCCAGGGACGCACGATTATCTGAGCGAGATTCTCGCGCCGAAGAGTTCTCGCTAAGAAAATGACGCGTCGACCGACCAGAGCCGACCACAATCCGTCGGAGTCAGGTGCTGGAGTGAAACGGATCGCGCACCAAACGCACCGAAGGCTGGGAGTGATCCCAGCCCTTGGTGGATTTTGCTAGATTCTGCCGGAATCCGGCCTAACGGCTTACAGCGGCTGAACGTCCGCAGCCTGCCAACCTTTTGGCCCTTTCACAACGTTGAACTGAACGGCTTGACCTTCCTGCAGGCTCTTGAAGCCGCTGGAGTTGATCGCTGAATAGTGCACAAACACATCTTCGCCGTTCTGACGCGAGATGAAGCCGAAGCCCTTCGCGTCGTTGAACCACTTCACAGTACCTTGTTCCATTTTGTCCGTAATTCCTGATTTTTGAATTGCGCTGGATGAATCGGAGCGACCACTGGCAGAATCTTGCTTGGTTGGGCGAGCTACTGCACACGCCCGGTTCGGTTCTAACGCTGCCGACAGTGTACCATCCCTGCCGGCAAAATGCCCCCTCAAAATTTGCTGCGCCACTTCGAGCCGGTTCCAGAAGGGGCTTGCAAGCTACAACGGCTCATGCGCTTACGACAGGGTTACCGGGGCCTGTGATAGGGTGGAGAGTCGCCATGCCCACCGATCCTGTACCCGCCCTGCTTGCGCGCGCGACCGAGTCGCTGGAGGCCGAATTTGCTGCTTTGCCGGAGTTCCAACCGGCGATGGATTCGAAGGCGATAGCCGCGGTACTCGAGGAAACGGCGCACCGGCTGGGCGACAATTACCCCTATTTCCATCCTTTTTATGCCGGGCAGATGCTGAAGCCGCCGCATCCAGTCGCTCGGGCAGCCTACGCGCTCGCCATGAAGATTAATCCCAACAACCATGCGCGGGATGGGGGGCGGGTCAGTTCGCTGATGGAGATCGAGGCGGTTGCTGAGATCGCCCGGATGTTTGGATGGACGGAGTTCCTCGGACATCTGACCTCGAGCGGCACGATGGCGAATCTGGAGGCGCTGTGGGTGGCGGGACAGTTGGCGCCCGGGAAGCGCATCGTCGGGTCGGAGCAGGCGCACTACACGCATTACCGGATCTCGGGGGTTCTGCAGCTTCAGTACGATTCAATCCCGACCGATACGCGCGGCCGCATGGATATGAACATGCTCGAACAGGAGTTGCGCAAGGGGGATGTAGGAACCGTCGTAGCGACGCTGGGGACTACGGCGATTGGCGCCGTTGATCCGCTGCAGGAGATTCTTGCGCTGCGGGACAAATACGGATTCCGGGTCCACGTAGACGGCGCGTATGGCGGATATTTCAACCTGATTTCGAAAGCGCTGGACGAGCCAGTGCGAAGAGCCTACGCAGCGCTGGATCAGGCCGATTCCATCGTGGTCGATCCGCACAAGCATGGATTGCAGCCGTACGGTTGTGGCTGCGTGCTGTTTCGCGATCCGGCGGTGGGGCGGTTCTACAAGCACGATTCGCCTTACACGTATTTCACTTCAAAGCAGTTGCACCTCGGCGAGATCAGCCTCGAGTGTTCGCGGGCCGGTGCGGCAGCCGTGGCCTTATGGGCCACGCAGAAGCTGCTGCCACTGGAGCCAGGCGGGGAGTTTGCGCAGGGGCTGGAAAAAGGCCGGCGGGCGGCTCTCGAGCTGGACAGGCGACTGCGGCAGGATGGGCACTCCATGCCGATGGCTGCGGGGCCGCCCGAACTCGATATTGTGGTCTGGAAACTCAAAGGCGACTCCGCCGACGCGTCGTCGGAGTTTGCTCAAAAGCTGTTCGACGCCTGCGCGAAGCGGAATCTTCACCTTGCACTGGTGCAGCTGCCTTGCTCCTGGTTTGAAACCGGCGGCAGGGAAGACGCGAGCGGCAATGGCACCGTGACGTGCCTGCGCTCGGTGCTCATGAAGCCGGAGCATGAGGAATGGCTGGATAAAATCTGGGAAATCTGGACATTGGCCCGGCGCGAAATCGTGGGAGAATAGGTAGCGATGACCAAGGCGGATTTTACCGTAGCGGGAAAAGAAAACGTTCTCATGCGGACCCGGTCGTGCGCCATCACAATTCTTCCTCACTTTGGCGGAAAAATCTCTTCGATTCGATTCAAGGATCATGAACTGCTGCAGGTGCCGCTCGCGCCGCTGGCACCGAGGACCCCGACGATGTCGTTTGACGCTTCGGATGCGAGCGGTTGGGATGAATGCCTGCCCTCGGTGGCCGCGTGCGAGGTGGAAACAACGTCGGGTACGGCCCGCATTCCGGATCATGGCGACGTGTGGCGTGTGTCCTGGGAGGGAAATTCGAACATCGATTCGGATTCCCAGGTGGCGTTGAGTGCAAAGTGCTTTTCGTTGCCTCTTTCTTTCGAACGCAGAATCGCGCTTTCTGAGAACGAGAACGGCGCTCACCTGAGCGTGCAGTACACGGTCAAGAACACGGGGCGGCATCCGGTGCCGTGGTCCTGGGCGGCGCATCCCCTGTTCGCGGTGACGCACGGCGATCAGATCCTGCTGCCGGCCTCGATCGATTCGATGAGAGTGGAAGGATCGGCGCGCGGGAGGTTGGGCGTTGCGGGCAGCAGTTCGAAGTGGCCGTTCGCGACGCTTGCCAATGGAAGAACCGCCGATCTGAGCGTCGTGCAGCCAGCCGCCTCGGGGGTCGGAGACAAGCTTTTTGCGGGTCCGCTGTCCGCCAAAGAGAACTGGTGTATTCTGCTCAGGCCCAGCGCAGGTTTGCGCGTGAAGTTCAGTTTCGATTCCCAGGCGACACCCTACCTGGGGCTTTGGATTTGTTATGGCGGGTGGCCGAATGGAGCGGGTCCAAAGCAGATGTGCGTGGCGCCCGAGCCATCGACTGCGCCGGTAGACTCGCTGGCGCAAACCGGCAACTGGTCCCGCACGCTGGCCGCGGGCGCAACTTATTCGTGGCCGATGACAATTGATCTGGAATCGCTGTAGGTAGAGAGGGTATGCATAACCCCGCTGAATTGCGTTCACTGCATCGTTCCCGCTTCCACGCCGAGCCGAGGTTGTTTGCGGCGCCCGGCCGCGTAAATCTGATTGGCGAGCATACCGATTACGCCGAGGGATTTGTAATGCCTGCGGCAATCGATTTTGCCACGCTGGCCGGAATTTCCCCGCGCGATGACGGCAAGATTGTCCTCTATTCGGAAAACTTTGGCGAAGAATGCGTGTTCGATCCGAAGAAGATTCCGGCGAAGGGATCGAAGCACTGGAGCGACTATCCGATGGGCGTGGTGGCGATGCTGGCGGGAGAAGGACATGTCATTCCCGGATTCAGCCTGACGCTATGGGGTGATGTTCCGGTGGCTGCCGGGCTGTCGAGTTCTGCATCGGTAGAGGTTTCAACCGCATTGGCATTGACGTCGCTGATTGGCGTGACGTATCCGGGCCCCGTGCTGGCGCGGCTTTGCCAGCGCGCCGAGAATGAGTTCGTTGGCGCCAGCAGCGGCATCATGGACCAGTTCATCTCGGCCAATGGAAAGGAAGACCACGCGTTGCTGCTGGATTGCCGCGATTTGAGTTACAAGCTGGCGCCCATTCCGGCGCACGTGGCGCTGGTGATCGCCAACACGATGGTGCAGCATTCCGTGGCGGGCGGTGAATACACCAGCCGGCGCGCGGAAGTAGAAGAAGCTGCCGCGGTGATTGCGCGGCATCGGCCTGAAGTTCGCTTTTTGCGGGATGCGACGGTCGAGGATCTGGAGAAGTGGGGCAAGGAAATGAGCCCCAATGCATTGAAGCGCGCGCGGCATGTCATCACGGAGAATACGAGGACGGTTGCGGCAGCCGAGGCGCTGCAGAGAGGCGATCTGCCTGAACTGGGACGCCTGATGGCGGAAGCGCACGCCAGCTACAGCAAGGACTTTGAGGCGAGCTGCATGGAGGCCGATGCGATGGTGGCGCTGGCGCAGGATCTGCCTGGACTGATCGGTGCGCGCCTGACGGGCGGAGGATTTGGCGGCTGCACCATCAATCTGGTGGAGCGCGACGAAGCCGAGGAATTCACCGAGGCCTTGGCGGCGCGGTACACGACGGAAACCGGCATCGTTCCGCAGATCATGGTGTGTCACGCGTCGGTGGGGGCCCACAAGGTGGATTGAACAGCAGCCGGTGCAGACGCGCATCGGTTGTCCGGCAAGGCTGAAGTTACGATGGTGGTTACCGTCTCGTGAAATCGATTTTCCGGCAGTAACGTAACGATTCCACCCGCTTGGAGGTTTTCTTCCTTTCCTTGCTAGAATCTCTAAAGGTTTCGCCCATCTAAACCGATAGGGAGAGGGCCAGACAAGACCGGCTCCGCTCGTGATTTCATTTTTTCATGTCGTCGCTTGAACGCTTTCGAGTGCCGCAGAGAGACAAAGGGAATGCACCAGAACACAAATAGACCTTTCTCTTACGAGACATTTCCAACCTCTGGTTTAGTCGCCTACTTTTCGATGGAGATCGCCATCCAGCCCGCGATGCCGACGTATTCCGGCGGCCTGGGGGTTCTGGCCGGCGATACCCTGCGCTCCGCAGCCGACCTGGGCGTGCCGCTGGTGGCTTTCACGCTGGCCCACAGGAAGGGCTACTTCCAGCAACATCTGAACAATACCGGCGATCAAACCGAAGACATTCAGCCATGGAACCCCGCGGACTTCTGCACCGAGGAAGCGCCGCGTATCACGGTTTCAGTCGAAGGCCGCGTGGTGACAGTGCGCGCGTGGCGGTATGACCTCGAGGGGCGGTCGGGACACGTTGTTCCCATCTACCTGCTCGACACGGATGTCGACGGCAATTCGGGGTGGGATCGCGGGCTGACGGATCATCTCTACGGAGGCGACACCAATTACCGGCTCGAGCAGGAGATCGTGCTCGGCATGGGCGGTGTGCGCATGGCCAAGGCGCTCGGTTTGCATGTGAACGTGTTTCACCTGAACGAAGGACATGCGGCTTTGCTGACCCAGGCATTGCTCGAGAGCGAACTCGGCGGCGGCCCTCCGGGAGCGCCCACCGATGCGGACCTCGCGCAGGTGAGGAACAAGTGCGTGTTCACGACGCACACGCCGGTGCCGGCAGGACATGACCGCTTTTCGACCGAACAGGCGAATCGCATACTCGGCAGCGAGCGCACGGCCCAGCTCGAAAAGCTGGGGTGCTTCCGCGACGGCCTGCTGAACATGACACTGCTCGCGCTGCGGTTTTCGCGGTATGCCAACGGCGTTGCGCTGCAGCACGGCAAGGTCTCGCGCGACATGTTTCCAGAGTTTTCAATCGACTCGATCACCAATGGCGTGCACGCGCCGACTTGGATTTCGGAGCCAATGCAGCAGGTGCTCGATCAACATATTCTCGCGTGGCGCCGCGACAACTTGTATCTGCGCAATGCGGTCGATCTGCCGGATGCGGAGATTTTGAAAGCGCATGCGCGGGCCAAGGAAGCGTTGCTGACCGAGGTGGCCACGCGCACCGGGCGGGTGCTCGATCCGAAGGTGCTGACGCTCGGATTTGCGCGCCGCGCCGCGACCTACAAGCGCGCGAGCCTGCTTTTTACCGACCCTCAGCGATTGCTGAAGATCGCGACCGAAGCCGGGGGATTGCAGATTCTGTACGCCGGGAAGGCGCATCCGCAGGACCAGCCGGGAAAGGCGCTGATCCATAGCGTGATTGAGACGGCGGCGAAGCTGTCGAACGACCTGCTGCGCATTGTCTACCTCGAGAACTATGCGTGGGACCTGGGCGCGTTGCTGACGGCGGGCGTGGATGTGTGGGTGAACAATCCTCGTCGTCCCTACGAAGCAAGCGGCACCAGCGGCATGAAGGCGGCGCTGAACGGGGTGCCCAGCCTTTCGATCCTGGACGGCTGGTGGATTGAAGGATGCATTGAAGGCGTGACCGGATGGGCCGTGGAAGACGGCGCCAACGATGCCGAAGAAGCCACGTCGCTTTACAACAAGCTCGAGTCGGCGGTGATGCCGCTATTCCGCGACACGCCGGAAAAGTGGGCGCGCCTGATGAAGACCACGCTGGCCTTTAATGGCTCGTACTTCAACACCAATCGAATGGTGAAGCAGTACACGCGCAATGCCTATTATCCCGTGAAGCTGATCGAGAACGCGAAGGTGGAAGAACCCGCATTCGCTGCTTCAGGGGGGTAGCCCAAGCCGTTAGCAAATCGAACGAATCTCGCTGGAAGTGCCTCCCGCGGCCGGGATGTAGCACTTCTGCGTGTAATCCATGACCATGCGATCGGCATTGAAGCGCCAGCCGAGCGTGCGGATGGTGCGCTTCATGCGCTTGATCCAGCCGCGCGGCAATCCATCCACATCGCGCTGGTAGTAGAGCGGAATGAGCTCGTCGCGCAGAGCGCGGTGCAGATCTTCTCCATCGCGCGCGTCGTGCACCTCCATGCTGGAGTGGGTGCGGCCGGTGCCGATGGCGAAGCCGTTGAGCCCGTCGTAGGCTTCGGCCCACCAGCCGTCGAGAATGGAGAGATTCAAGCCTCCGTTGAGAACGACCTTCTGTCCGCTGGTGCCTGACGCTTCGAGGGGACGGCGCGGATTGTTGAGCCACACGTCGACGCCCTGCACGAGATAGCGGCCGACGTTGATGTCGTAGTCCTCAATGAAGACGAACCTGCCGGCGAATCGCTCGGTACGCATGAGCTCGGCGACCTGCTGGAGGATGCGCTTGCCGGGCTCGTCGTGAGGGTGCGCTTTGCCGGCGAAGAGAAACTGCACGGGCCGCTTGGGATCATTGACCATCGAGGCCAAACGCTCCATGTCGTTGAGCACGAGGTTGGCTCGCTTGTAGGTGGCGAAACGGCGCGCGAAGCCGATGGTGAGCGCGTCGGGCGAGAGCGCTTTTGCCGCGCCTTGCAGCGCTTCATCCCACTCACCGCGGCGTTCAGACTGCTCCTGGAGACGGCGGCGCGCAAAAGCCAGAAGCTGCGACTTCAGGCTGAGATGCGTTTCCCACAACTCACCGTCATCGACTTCTTCGATCGCTTCCCATGTATGCTTGTCGGCGCTGTGGCGCTGCCAGCCGATGCCAAGGTGGCGATCGTAGAGACGGCACATCTGCGGCGCGAGCCATGAAGGAACGTGCACGCCGTTGGTGATGTGGCCGATGGGTACTGAATCTTCAGGGTTGCCGGGATAAAGGCCCCACCACATGGCGCGCGACACTTCACCATGCAGCGATGAAACCGCATTGGCATGGCGCGAGAGCTTGAGGCCGAGCACCGTCATGCAGAAGGTTTCCTGAAAATCCGTCGAGCGTACGCGGCCGAACCCCATCAGGTTCTCTTCAGACAGGCCGAGCTTTTCGCGCAGGGGACCGAGGTGCTCTTCGATAAGGTCGGCGCCGAAGCGATCGTGGCCGGCGGGAACAGGCGTGTGGGTGGTGAAGACGACCTCGCGGGGAATCTGCCGCGCCGCGGTGTTAAAGTCGATTCCCTCATCCTGCATGCGGCTGCGAATGGCTTCAAAGATCGCGAAAGCGCTGTGGCCCTCATTGAGGTGCAGCACTCCGGGAGTGATGCCCATGGCTTTCAATGCGCGATGACCGCCGATGCCGAGCAGCAGCTCCTGGCGAATGCGGGTGCGGCCATCGCCGCCATAGAGACGTGAAGTCAGCTCGCGATCTTCGGGCGCGTTGCCCTCCACGTTGGAGTCGAGCAGAAGCAGATCGCAGCGGCCGACTTTGACGCGCCACACCTTGGCACGGATCGAGCCGCCGCGGGTTTCAATCTCGACGACGATGGGCTCGCCGTTGGTGCCGATGGCGGGCTGCATGGGGAGCTGGTTGACGTCGGTTCCGAGGTACTCCTCCCGCTGCCAACCGGATTTGTCGAGCCGCTGGAGGAAGTATCCCTGCGCATAGAACAGGCCGATGCCGATGAGAGGAATGCCGAGGTCCGATGCGCTCTTGATGTGGTCGCCGGCCAGGACGCCGAGGCCGCCTGAATAAACGGGCAGCGATTCGTGAAGGCCGAATTCTGCGGAGAAATAGGCCACGGGACGGGGGCGCAGTACGCCGGCGTTGACGGCGCCCCAGGTGCGGTCGGCGTCCTGCAGATATTCCTGCTGGCGGCGGTAGACGTAGTTGATGCGGCTATGCAGGACGAGCTCCGCGGCGCGGCGCTCGATTTCGCCGAGGGGAATTTCGCTAAGAAGGGAAATGGGATTCTGATTGAGCTCGCGCCAGCGCGCCGGGTTGAGATCGCGAAAAAGGCTGATGCATTCGTGGTCCCAGGACCACCAGAGGTTGCGCGCCAAAGCCCAGAGCCGTTCCTGCGCGGGTCCCACGAAACGGTCGAGGGTGCGAGCCTCACTGACTACGGGCGCGACTTCGCGGGCGGCTTCGCTCAGGCGGCGAATCTCATCGTCGCGAAACACGCGCGGTTCCTTGGTCTGAACGACGAGGACACCCTGCAGCGCGCCGCGATCGATAAGCGGCACGCCGAGGAAGGAGTGGTACTCCTCTTCGCCGGATTCTTTGAAATATTTGAATCGCGGATGGGATCGCGCATCGTCGACCGCCACCGGCTTGACCTCTTCGGCGACGAGGCCGGCCAGACCTTCGTTGAGCGGCATGCGCAATGTGCCGATGGACTTTGGATGCAGGCCCAGGGTTGCGGCAAGGACGAGATTGGAGCGGTCGGGTTCAAGGAGATATGCCGAGCAAACATCGGTGCGGAAGCGGGATGCGATGAGGGCAACCACGTTCATCAGCGTTTCCGCGGGGCCCGCGCCATCGCGGGTGAGGCTGGTGATCTCCTCCATCGTGAGGACGTGGTGATCATCCCGGGTTTCATTTAGTTGGGTCATTGGATAGGCGTTCCTCCCAGGCCGGATCGCACGGGCGACTGTCCCAAAGAAAAGGAATACAGTGATGCAACGGCGCGGCGGCCGAAAGCGAGACGAGCAAAGTATTGGATTGAGGAAGACAAACCGCCCAGTTGCTGAGCGGAAACTGTGTGATTGATGGTATCACCAGGCGCGGGAATGGAAGCGCCATGGGGGTGCGTCTCATGGGTTGCGGCGGAGAGTTACGCGGGAGGGGACAACTAGTCGCCCTGTGCGCCTTCACCTTCGAGTTCCGAGCCCACGCGATGCAGTTTCATCACGTGCCACTGGATCCAATCGAACATGAGGTAGACGACGGGCGTGGTGAAAAGCGTGAGCAGCTGTGAAACCAGCAGCCCGCCGACGATGGTGATGCCGAGCGGCTTGCGCAGCTCCGAACCGACGCCCATGCCGATGGCGAGCGGCAAGCCGCCGAACATCGCGGCCATGGTGGTCATCATGATGGGGCGGAAACGGAGCAGGCATGCCTGGTAGATGGCTTCGCGCGGAGGCAGTCCCTGATCGCGTTCGGCCTGGAGGGCAAAGTCGATCATGAGGATGGCGTTTTTCTTCACGATGCCGATCAAGAGCAGGATGCCGATGAGCGCGATGATGCTGAGATCAGTGCCGGTAATGAGAAGAGCGAGAATCGCGCCCGCGCCCGCCGGTGGAAGCGTGGAGAGAATGGTGAGCGGATGGATCAGGCTCTCGTAGAGGATGCCGAGAACGATATAGACCGCGACCAGCGCGGCGAGGATGAGGTAAGGCTCGTTGTGGAGCGACTCCTGAAAGGCCTGCGCGGTGCCCTGGAACGAAGCGTGGATGGCGCTGGGCATGCCCATGTCGCGCTCAGCCTGTTCGAGCGCGGTGACGGCGTCGCCCAGCGAGACGTTCGGCGCGAGGTTGAACGTCAGCGTGATGGCCGGGTACTGTCCCTGGTGGTTCACGGTCAGCGGGGTGCGCTCCGATGCGAAGTGCGCAATGGTCGAGAGCGGCACCATCGCGCCGGTCGTTGCCGCGGTGGAGGTCGCAGCATTGCCGCTGGCCGCTGCGGGAGCGGGTGCGATGGTTCCACCATCGGAGGGGGCGTTGAAGACCGGGTTCGAAGGTAGCGCGGTCGATGTGGCGGGCGCGGAGCCGGCGGACGGCGAGGCGCCCGAAGGCGTCCCGCCGGATGAAGCACTCGCCGCGTTCACGCCACTGAGCGTCCCGCCCATGGCCGCGTCGATCGGGCTGGTGCCGGCGTTGGTCGTGAGGATTCCGCCGGAACTGGGAAAAAGTGCGCCCGCGCCGGAGGATGACGCGGTCGTGGGCGACGCGACCGCCGCCGTCGGTGCGGATGCCGAAGATGTTGCCGTGGCCGTTGTCCCGGTATTGGGCACGGCGACCGGCGCGGAACCCACGTTGCCGGCCTTGATGTAGATGTTGTTGAGCGCGTCCGGACTCATCTGGTACCTGGGGTCGACTTCCATCACCACGAAGTACTGGTTGAGGCCGGTGTACATCGTCGACACTTCGCGCTGACCGAAGGCGTCATAGAGAACCTGGTCGATCGCCGACGCGCTGATGCCAAGGCGTGCAGCCGTGTCGCGGTCGATCACGATCTGGGCCGCAAGGCCCTGGTTCTGCTGGTCGGTCGAAACATCCTTGAGCTCCGGAATCTTTCGCGCGCGGTCCAGCAGTTTTGGAGCCCACGTGTTGAGCTCTTCGAGATTTTCGTCGGAGAGCGTGTACTGGTACTGCGCCGCGCTGCCGCGTCCGCCGATCTGGATGTCCTGGCTGGACTGAAGAAACAGAATCGCGCCGGGGACGCTGCTCAGCCTGGCGCGCAGACGGTTCACGACGTCATCGCAGGTTACGCGGCCAGACCGCTGATCGAGCGGCTTCAGGTCGACAAACATGAAGCCGACATTGTTGCTGTTGCGGCCGCCGCCTGCGAATGCAGTCACGGTGCGCACGGCCGGATCGTCGAGGACCATCTGGGCAAGGGTGCGCTGTTTGTCGCGCATGGCCGGAAAGCTGATGTCCTGTGCGGCAATGGTCTGGCCTTGGAGACGGCCGGTATCCTGCTGCGGGAAGAAGCCCTTAGGCACGATGATGAAGAGGTAGACATTGAGAACTGCTGTGCCAATGGCCACAAAGATGATCAGGACCGGATGTCGAAGAGCCCAGCGCAGCGCTCCCGCGTATTCGCCATGCAGACGGTTGAACACGCGCTCGCTGAAGCGATAGAACGGGCCGTGCGCGTTTGCGTCGTGCGACTTCAAAAATTTTGCGCAGAGCATCGGCGTGGTGGTGAGCGAAACCAGCAGCGAGACGGCGATCGCCACTGATAGCGTGACCGCAAATTCCCGGAACAGCTTGCCCACGATGCCGCCCATGAGCAGGATAGGGATGAAGACGGCGATCAGCGAGGTGCTCATGGAGAGCACGGTGAACCCGATTTCGCGCGAGCCCTTCATCGCGGCGTCGAAAGGCTTCATGCCCATTTCGAGGTAGCGCGTGATGTTTTCGATGACGACGATGGCGTCGTCGACGACAAAGCCTGTGGAGATGGTGAGCGCCATCAGCGACAGGTTGTCGACGCTGTAGCCGAGAAGGTACATGACGCCGAAGGTGCCAACCAGTGACAGCGGGACGGCGATCGACGGAATAATCGTCGCCCAGACTTCGCGCAGAAAGAGAAACACGACGAGGATGACGAGCAGGACGCTGATCAGGAGCGAGATCTCGACATCGCGCACGCCGGCGCGAATCGTGGTGGTGCGGTCCACGGCGACATCGAGCTTGATGGTGGGCGGAATGGCGGACTGCAGATGCTGCAGTTCGGCCAGGACATTATCGACAGTCGAGATGACGTTGGCGCCCGGAATTTTAAAAATAAAGACGAGGACGGCGCTCTTCAGTTTCGCCGGTGAGCCCTTTTCATCCTTGATGCCCGAGACGCCTGCCGTGTGGATGTCGGCGATGCTGTTGACCACCGTGCCTACGTCGGCGACTCGGACCGGAGCGCCGGTGGTCTGGTTGTATCCGACGATGATGGGTGCGTAGTCGCTGGCTTTGAAGATCTGGTCGTTGTCGCTGATGGCCCAGCGATGCAGGGGATCCTGAAAGCCACCCTTGGGCCGGTTGGCGTTGGCATTGGCGAGCGCGGTGCGCACGGCTTCCAGGCCGATCCGGTTGTTGCTGAGCTGCATGGGATTGAGCTCAACGCGCACGGCCGGGCTGGCGCTACCGCCGACGAAGACCTGGCCCACACCATTGATCTGCGAAATTTTCTGCGCGAGGATCGAGTCGGCCATGTCGTAAATCTGCGGCTTGGGAACGACGTCGGAGGTGAGCGTAAGAATCAGGATGGGAGAATCGGCCGGGTTGGCCAGACGATAGCCTGGATTCTCGGGCAGATACGATGGCAGCTGGTTGCGGGCCGCGTTGATGGAGGCCTGCACATCGCGGGCGGCGTCGTTAATGTCGCGCGACATGTCGAACTGAAGCACCACGGAAGCCGCGCCCAGCGAACTGGTCGAGGTCATCTGGTTCACGCCGGCGATGCGTCCGAACTGGCGCTCGAGCGGCGTGGCCACCGCGGAGGCCATGGTCTCGGGGCTGCCGCCGGGGAGGCCGGCGCTGATGCCGATGACCGGGTAGTCGACATCGGGCAACGACGCCACGGGAAGAATCGAGTATGCAACCGATCCAGCGAGCAGCAGGGCCAGGCTCAGCAGCGAGGTGCCGACGGGGCGGTTGATGAAGGGTGCGGAGAGATGCATCGCTCGCCTCAGTCCGCCGTGACCTGATCGTGCGTGTCGGGCGCATGCAGGCGGGAGCCAAGGCGCTGCGCGAGCTTGTCGAAGTAGAGATAAACGACAGGGGTGGTGAAGAGCGTGAGCGCCTGCGAGAAGATGAGTCCGCCGACGATCGAGACGCCGAGCGGCATGCGCAGTTCGGCGCCGACACCGCCGCCGAGCGCGAGCGGAAGTCCTCCGAGCAGAGCTGCCATGGTGGTCATGAGGATGGGGCGGAAGCGCAGCAGGCAGGCCTGGAAGATGGCTTCCTCGGCCGGCTTGCCCTGGTTGCGTTCGGCATCGAGCGCGAAGTCGATCATCATGATCGCGTTTTTCTGCACGATGCCGATGAGGAGGATGATGCCGATCAGCGCGATGACACTGAACTCAGTGTGCGTCAGGAGCAGCGCCAGCAGCGCGCCGACACCGGCCGAAGGCAGCGTGGAGATGATCGTGATGGGGTGAATGTAGCTCTCATAGAGAACTCCGAGCACGATGTACACGGTGATCAACGCGGCAAGAATCAGCAGAGGCTCGTTGGCCAGCGAGGTCTGAAAGGCAGCGGCGGTGCCTTCAAAGCTGGCATTGACCGCTGCCGGCATCTGGATCCGCTGCTCGACGCGCTTGACGGCGGACACCGCGTCCCCAATGATCTTCCCGGCGCGAGATTGAAACTGATGACGGTGGACGGGAACTGGCCCTGGTGTCCGATGGCGAGCTGCGCGCGGGTCTGCTGCCAATGCGCCAGCATGCTCGATGGGACCTGCGTGCCGTTGGCGGACTTTACGTAGAGATCATTCAGCGTGGTTGGGTTGGTCTGGAAGCTGGGACTCACTTCCATGACGACGTGATACTGGTTGAGCTGGGTAAAGATGGTCGAGACCTGGCGCTGTCCGTAGGCGTCGTAGAGCGTGTTGTCGATGTCGGCCATGGCGACGCCAAGGCGCGCGGCGGTATCGCGATCGACGACGAGCTCGGCGCCGAGGCCCTGGTCCTGAAGGTCGCTGGCCACGTCGGTAACGACCTTTTCTTTGCTCAGCTCATCGACCATTTTGCGGGTGGTGACGGCGAGCTCGTTCTGGTCGGGATCTTCCAGCGCGAACTGGTACTCGGTGCGGCTGACGCGGTCTTCGACGGTCAGGTCCTGAAGGGGCTGCAGGAAGAGCTGGATGCCTTCGACATGCGCGACGCGTGATTGCAGGCGACGAATGACATCCTCGGCTGACATGTTGCGCTGGTTGAGCGGCTTGAGCGTGATCTGGATGCGGCCGGAGTTGAGGGTGGTGTTGGTTCCATCGACTCCGATGAAGGATGAGACGTTATCGACGGCGGAATCCTGAAGAACGGCATCGACAAGCTGCTGCTGGCGCGCCGCCATGTTCTGGAAGCTGACCGTCTGCGGCGCCTCGCTGATGCCGAGGATGACGCCGGTATCCTGTACCGGAAAGAAGCCCTTGGGGATCACGATGAAGAGCAGGATTGTCGCGACCAGCGTGCCGATTGTGACCATCAGCGTGGCAAAGCGAAAGCGCAGGACCACCTTGAGGATGCGTCCGTAGGCGGCGATGATCCGGTTGAAGATGTCCTCTGACCAGTGATAAAACCGCGATTGCTTTGCGGTGGCCTTGTCGCGCAGGATGCGCGAGCACATCATGGGCGTGAGCGAGAGCGAGACAGCAGCAGAAACGAGGATGGTGACAGCCAGTGTGATCGCGAATTCGCGGAAGAGCCGCCCGACCACGTCGCTCATGAACAGCAGCGGGATGAGGACGGCGATCAGCGAGACGGTCAGCGACATGATGGTGAAGCCGATCTGCTCGCTGCCCTTGAGCGCGGCGCGCATGGGGCTGTCGCCGTCCTCGATGAAGCGCGAGATGTTCTCGATCATCACGATGGCGTCGTCGACCACGAAACCGGTGGAGATGGTGAGCGCCATCAGGGTGAGATTGTTGAGCGAGTAGCCCAGCAGGTACATCACGCCGAACGTGCCCACGATCGAGAGCGGCACGGCGACCGAGGGAATGATGGTGGCGGCAAAGTTGCGCAGGAAAAGGAAAATGACCATCACGACCAGCGCGACGGTGAGCATCAGCTCGAATTCAACGTCCTTGACCGATGCGCGGATGGTCAGAGTGCGGTCCGTCAGAACGTGAACCTGAACGCTGGCCGGCAGTCCTGCCTGCAGTTGCGGAAGAAGCTTCTTGATGCGGTCGACAACCGAGATGATGTTTGCGCCCGGCTGGCGCTGCACATTCACGATCACTGCCGGATCGCGATTCATCCACGCGGCCTGCTGCGAATTCTCGGGAGCGTTGATGATGCTGGCCACATCGGAGGCGCGAACGGGCGCGCCGTTGCGATAGGCAACGATGACGGGGCGATAATCCTCGCTCGACAGTAACTGGTCGTTGGCGCCGATGGTGTAGGACTGCCGGAGGCCGTTGAGGGTGCCCTTGGCCTGGTCCACGTTGGCCGCGGCGAGCGCGGTGCGGAGGTCTTCGAGGCTGAGATTGTAGGCTGCCATCTCGGCGGGGTTGGCCTGGATGCGCACCGAAGGCTTCTGGCCTCCGGCAATGGAGACCATGCCGACGCCGAGAACCTGGGAGATCTTCTGCGCGAGGTTGGTGTCCGCGGCGTCCTCGACCTTGTCGAGCGGGAGCGTGTCGGAAGTAAGCGCAAGCGTCAGGATCGGCGCATCGGCTGGATTGACCTTGCTGTAGATGGGCGGGTTGGGCAGATCGGTCGGCAGAAAGTTGGTGGCCCCGTTGATCGAGGCCTGCACTTCCTGTTCGGCGACATCGATGTTTTCCTCGAGATTGAACTCGAGGGTGATGACGGATCCGCCGCCGGAACTGACGGAGGTCATCTGCTTGAGGCCGGGCATTTCGCCGAACTGGCGCTCGAGGGGCGCTGTGACCGACGAAGCCATCACCTCGGGCCCGGCGCCGGGATAAAAGGTCAGCACCTGGATGATGGGGTAGTCCACCTCAGGCAGAGCTGATACCGACAGTTGCTGGAAGCCGAGGCCGCCGGCAAGCAGGATTGCCGCCATCAGCAGCGAAGTGGCTACCGGGCGCAGAATGAACGGCCGGGAGGGACTCAGGCTCACTGCTTCCCCTGCTTCTGATGGGCAGACTTTTGATTCAGCGCAGCCGCCGCGGCGGCCGATGGGTGCGATTCGGTCAGGGGCGGCTTGGGTTGAGACGCCTGTCCCGGCTCCTCGTCGTTCAACGTGGTCTGGGCCGGTGCGCGGCTTACCGTAACCAGTTGGCCGGGACGAAGGCGGTCGGCTCCATCGGTCACGACATTATCGCCGCGCGCGACACCGCTATCGAGAATGGTGACCTGCCCTTCGGCGAGGGCGATCTTGACGGGCTTGATGTCGGCGACCGTGGCCCCGCTGGAGTCTTTGGAGACCGCCCAGACAAAGGGGCCCTGGGTTCCTGTCTGGATCGCGGCCGACGGCACAATGATCGCGTTGGGGCGGTTTTCAAGCACGAGGTGAATGTTCACGAATTGATTCGGGAACAGAACTTCATTCTCGTTGGCAAAGACTGCCTTCATGCGATCGGTACCGGTGGTGGTGTCAATCTGGTTGTCGGCAGTCAGCAGTTCACCCTGGGCCAGTTTCTGCACGTCGCCGCGATCGTAGGCATCGACCGGCATGCGCCTGTCGGAGCGCAGACGCTTGAGCACCTCGGGCAACTGGTTTTCAGGCAGCGTGAAATAGACGGCAATCGGCTTGAGCTGGTTGATGATGACCAGGTTGGTGGTGTTGGCGGCGACCAGATTTCCGGGATCGACCAGCCGCAGGCCGATCTTGCCGCTGATGGGCGGCTGGATGGTGCACCAGTTCAGCTGGAGTTGCGCATTTTCGATGGCAGCCTTATCGGATGCGATGGCGCCCTCATACTGGCCGAGACTGGCCGCATCGGCGTCCAGGGTTTCCTTGGAAGTCACGCCGGCGTCGTAGAGCGCCTTGTACCGCGCATACTCCGCCTGGGCATTTTTGAGCAGCGCCTCGTCGTGCGCTTCGGTGCCCTTGGCCTGATCGAGCGCGGCGATATATGGCTTGGGATCAATCTGAAGGATCGTCTCGCCCTGCCGGACTTCCTGGCCTTCCACGAATTTGACCGGGAGCAGCTCGCCGCTGACGCGCGCCTTGACCGTGACGCTCATATAGGGCGTGACGGTGCCCAGCGCGCTGAGATAGATGGGCATCGCTTTCTGCTCGACGGGCATGACCTGCACCGGCACGGGCCGGTTTTGCAGCATCGCGGCCTGGCGAAGCGTATTGGCGGCTGCCTGCTGCTTGTTCTGATAAACCCGCCAAACCACGACCGCAACGATTGCCAGCAGGACGAGATAAATCACGACGCGAACCAAGGTGCGCTTGCGGCGAGGCGGCTGGGATGGCTCCGTGCTCAGGGAGCGCAATTCAGACTGAGATTCGTATTGAAGTGCCATGATGAATTTCCGTGGTCAAAATTTTGAAAAGGCCAGAAGGTGGGCGTGGTCTGCTGACCAGCCGCGCGGCTTGGAAACGATTCCCCCCTCTTTCAGGGACGATTCCCTCAGATCAAATGTTTCGGTTGCGCCGGCCTCACCGTCGCGTGCCAGCCATGGTCCTGATCGTCGACCGCCGACCCAGTTATTTTAATCGTCAACCGGGCAAGCGAAGGGTCATTCCTGATTCACCTATAATTTGGACGCACCGTCTGGCGGCGCGTCTACGGCTGAAGAGGGCTGGGCTGGGGGCGGGTCGTGGAGTTAGAGCGAACTCGCAGAGCATGGCGAGGGCATCCGGACGGCGTTTGAGGAACCGTTGACCACCATCGCCGCTCCGCCGGAGACATCAGAAGCTGCTCGACCCCTGTGCATCGATCTCGATGGCACGCTGGTCAAGTCGGACACGCTGCTGGATGGTCTTTGCCTGCTGGCGCGGACACACCCGTGGCAGCTTCTTTTGGTACCGGCATGGCTGATCGCGGGTAAAGCCAAACTAAAAATGGAAGTCGCCGAACGTGCCCCGCTCGATCCGCCGATCCTGCCTTATAACCTCGAGTTGCTGCGATATCTGCAGGCGCAACGGCGGGAGGGCCGGCCGATCTATCTTGCCACGGGAGCCGGAGCCGCCCTCGCAGAGCGAGTCGCCGCGCATCTCAGGTTTTTTGACGGCGTGCTGGCCACTGACAGCGAGACGAACCTGACCAGGACGCGGAAGCTCGACCGGCTCAAGTCTCGATTTGGAGAGTTCGACTACATTGGCAACTCGCGCGCGGATCTAGCGCTCCTGGCAGGAGCGCGGAAGGCCATGGTGGCAAACCCGACCCAGGGACTTCGGTTGTCACTGCGCATGGGAGGCATTCGGATCGCGCGCACATTTCAGGACCGGCGGCCGGCCCTGCGGACGGTGCTGAAAGCGATTCGGGTGCACCAGTGGGCCAAAAACATCCTTCTTGTGCTGCCTCTGCTGCTGTCGCACCAGATGGGGCGAGGCTCGCTGGCGGCGATTGCCGCAGCGTTTTTCTGCTTCAGCTTCATGGCCTCGGCCAACTACCTCGTCAACGACATGCTCGACATCGAGAGCGATCGCCGGCACCCGTCCAAGCGGCTGCGGCCGTTTGCCGCAGGGGACTTTTCGGTTGCTGCCGGGTTGGCGCTGGCGGTGGGGTTGTTTGCCGCTTCGGTGGCGCTTCTGCCCGTTCTGCCGGCGGGATTTGCGCTTTGGCTGGGTGTCTACATCGTGGCGACGATGGCTTACTCGGTCTATCTGAAGCGCGTTGCCGTGGTGGATGTGCTGCTGCTCTCGGGGTTGTACACGCTCAGGCTGCTGGCCGGTGGCGCGGCGACGGGAACGGAGATTTCTCCGTGGCTCGCGGGCTTCTCGACATTCCTGTTTCTTTCCCTCGCCATGGTGAAACGGTTCAGCGAACTTGAGAATCTGCGCGAGCGAGGGGCAACTGCCACCCATGGACGCGGTTACCTGGTGGGTGATATCGGGCAGATCCGGAGCTTTGGAACCGCCAGCGCCTATGCCGCGGTGGTGGTGTTCATGCTCTACATTGCACGGCCGGATGTGACGGTCCTGTACCGGCATCCGGGGCGATTGTGGCTGGAAGTTCCGCTGCTACTTTACTGGCTGACCCGCGTATGGCTGGTGGCTTCGCGCGGCGACCTGGACGACGATCCGGTTGTGTTTGCGATGCGCGATCGCGCCAGCCTTGCGGTGGGGGTGCTGTTGGCTGCGGTGGCTTTTTTCGCGATTTGAGCCCGGTCGGGCGGGCTTCGAATCGACTCGAAGACACCCATATGGTGAGATGGAATTTCCGTAAAACTGAATCCTGCGGAGCGGCCGGGACGTCCTACCAATATGTTTCCGCATCTGTGGCTTGCGCAGGACGCATGCGCCCGGGATGCCTGTTCGTCTACCATTGATCTCTGGGGATTCAGCAAAGAATTGGCAGCGGGCCAGGCTGCATCGGACCGCTGCGCAAAGCAAGTAGCCTAAGCATCGGGGTAATTCGCCGGTGGTGGGCTTCTTGCAGGAACTTGGAGTGCCAACAGCAACCACGAGATCGCCCATGCTGTTCGCCGAATAACCAGCTGAGCTGCTGCTTGTCTGAACCGTGAACTCGCCGATGCGGCGAGCGCTCACTCCACCCGCATCAGGGTGGCGGGCCGGGCGGCTCCGCAGTGAGAACCGTCCCGATGATGTGGATTGTCCGGCTTGCGCTGCGCAGGCCTTACACCTTCGTTGTTTTTGCGCAGCTCATCCTGATCCTGGGCGCATACAGCATCGAATCGATGCCGACGGATATCTTTCCGAACATCGACATTCCCATCGTCACGGTGGTCTGGGGATTCAACGGGCTCTCCGCCGAGCAGATGGCCGATCGCATCGTCTTCAACAGCGAGCGCGGCATGACGACGACGGTGAACGACATCGAGCACATCGAGTCGCAATCGCTCAACGGCATCGCCATCATCAAGGTCTTCTTCCAGCCGCATGTGAACATCGCCAGCGCGGTTGCGCAGATCACCTCGATCAGCCAGGTACAGCTTCGCTCGCTACCGCCGGGAACGACACCTCCGTTCATCATTCAATACAACGCATCCAGCGTGCCGGTGCTCCAGGTCGGCCTTTCCGGCGAGGGGCTGAACGAGCAGCAGCTGAATGACATGGCCACCAACACCATTCGCACCCAGCTGGCCACGATTGAGGGCGCCCAGACGCCTTTTCCCTATGGCGGAAAGCAGCGGCAGATCCAGGTGGACATTGATCCGCAGGCGCTGCAGGCCAAGGGCCTTTCCCCGGCAGACGTGGTAAGCGCCGTGAACGTGCAGAACCTGATCGCACCGGCGGGCACGATGAAGGTGGACCGGTGGGAGTACCAGATTGAGACCAACTCGGCGCCCAGCCTCTTAGAGGAACTTAATAACCTTCCTATCAAGACGGTGAACGGCGCGGTCATCTATGTTCGCGACGTTGCGCATGTTCGCGACGGCAATCCTCCGCAGACGAATATCGTGCGGGTGGACGGCAAGCGCGCCATCCTGATGAGCATCATGAAGGTTGGCTCTGCGTCGACCCTCGACATCATTGCCGGAATCAAAAACAAGATCGACAGCCTCCGCGGCCAGTTGCCCCCGCAGCTGGATATTTCCTTCCTGGCTGATCAGGGCATTTTCGTGCGCGGCGCGATCAGCGGCGTGGTCCGCGAAGCGATCATTGCCGCCTGCCTGACCGGCGTGATGATCCTGGTGTTCCTGGGCAGTTTTCGATCCACCATCATCATCGCCGTCTCGATTCCGCTGTCTATTCTGTGTTCGCTGGTGGTGCTCTCGTGGCTGGGCGAGACCATCAACATCATGACCCTCGGCGGTCTCGCGCTTGCGGTGGGCATCCTGGTCGATGACGCCACGGTGGAGATTGAGAACATCAATCGCAACCTCGAACAAGGGAAGGAAATCGAGCAGGCGATTCTCGACGGCGCGGCGCAGATTGCAACACCGGCGCTGGTTTCGACGCTCTCGATCTGCATCGTGTTTGTGCCCATGTTTCTGCTCAGCGGTGTGGCGCGCTATCTGTTTGTTCCGCTGGCCGAAGCGGTGGTGTTCGCGATGCTCGCAAGCTACCTGCTGTCGCGCACCGTGGTGCCTACCATGGCACGCTACCTGCTTCACGAGCACGATGATGCCGAGATGCACAAGAAGCAGGTGAGCCGAAACCCCTTCGTGCGATTTCAGCTGGCCTTCGAGCGCCGTTTCGAAAAGATGCGGCTTGGCTACCTGAGCCTGCTGGGGTTGTGCGTCGAGCACGCAGCCGTGTTCATGATCGTATTTCTTGTCTTTGCCCTTGGATCGATCGGATTGCTTGCGCCGTGGCTGGGCGAGGACTTTTTCCCTTCCGTCGATGCTGGTCAGTTCAAGATCCACGTGCGCGCCCGAACCGGCACGCGCATCGAGGAAACGGCCGCGCTCTGCGATCACATCGATGCCACCATCCGGCAGGAAATTCCCCAAAACGAAGTCGTCACCATCATGGACAACGTCGGGCTGCCGTACTCGGGCTTGAATCTTTCCTATTCGACCTCGGCCCCGATTGGCCCGGCGGATGCCGATATCCAGGTGCAGCTTTCAGAGCATCACCATCCGACCGAAAAGTACGTCGACCATCTTCGCGATGTGCTGGCGCGCGATTACCCCGGAGTGACGTTTTATGTCCTTCCGGTTGACATTGTGACGCAGATCCTGAACTTCGGGCTTTCCTCGCCGATCGATATCCAGATCGTGGGACCGAATCTTTACGGCAATCGGGCCCTCGCCGAGAAGATGCTCGACCAGGTTCGTTATGTGCCGGGCGCCGCGGATGCTCGCATCCAGCAGCCGTTCGACTATCCGAATTTTACGGTTAACGTGGATCGAACCAGAGCATCGGCGATCGGCATCACGCAGCAGAATGTGGCCCAGAGCATATTGGTCGCACTCAGCGGAAGCTTCCAGACGACGCCCAACTTCTATCTCGACCCACGCAATGGCGTCAGCTATAACATCGCCGTGCAGGCCCCGCAATATCGGCTGAACTCAATGGCTGACTTGAACAGCCTTCCGGTCACCAGCGCAGCCCAGGCCGAGCTCTATAGCTCGACAAGCGGAGCCGGCGCCGCATCGACTCTTGCCCCGGGCAGCGTGCCGGCCATGCAGACAGCCGGTACCGGCAGGGCCCCGACCGCCGCCCCAGGAGCTCCCAACCCGGTGCAGGTGCTGAGCAACGTGGCGACCATCCAGCCCGGCGCCGAACTCGGTGAAGTGAGCCACTATGACGTGCAACCTGTTTTGGACATTTATACCAATGTGGCCGGAACTGATCTCGGATCCGTTACCCACGCCATGGAAGCGATCGTCAAGGAACATGAGAAGCAGCTGCCACGCGGGTCGCACATGGTACTGCGCGGGCAAAGCGAGACCATGTACAAGTCGTACATTGGGTTGCTTTCGGGCCTGGCCTTTTCGATCCTGCTGGTTTACCTGCTCATCGTGGTGAACTTCCAGTCGTGGCTCGATCCGTTCCTGATTATCGCGGCATTGCCGGCGGCGCTCGCGGGCATCACATGGTTTCTGTTTCTGACTGGAACGCACCTGAGCGTGCCCGCGCTGACGGGCGCCATCATGTGCATGGGCGTGGCGACATCAAACTCGATCCTGGTGATCAGCTTTGCCCGCGAGCAGATGGAGATCCTGGTGGGCGATGCGCGCAAGGCTGCGCTCAATGCCGGCTTTGTTCGGTTCCGGCCGGTGCTGATGACCGCGCTGGCGATGATCATCGGCATGTGCCCGATGGCGTTGGGTCTGGGCGAAGGCGGCGAGCAGAATGCGCCGCTGGGCCGCGCCGTGATTGGTGGACTACTGCTTGCCACGGTGGCGACACTGTTCTTTGTGCCGGCCTTCTTCTCGGTCGTACACAGCTGGCTGGAGCAGCGCAAAAGTGGAAGCCGGACCGCACTGATGGCAGCAGGCGATGATTTTGAATAGTCTTGGAGCAATGCGATGACGAACCCGCCAAAACCGGATCACAACGCAAGCGCCGCGCCGCAGAATCACCATGAATCCGCGCCGGAGCACGAGAAGATTTCGCCGCGGAAGGCAGTGGTCGGCTTGGTGCTGGTGTTCGTGATCGCCGCCGTGCTCGCGATTGTTGGGATTTTGCCCCGCCGCTCCGCTGAAGCGGCGTTGAGGCAGCACACCGATGAGACGGCCGCGCCGGCGGTGATTGCGCTGCCCCCCAAGCCGGGTGCACCCAGCGACAGCTTTGTGCTTCCCGGGAACGTGACAGCTTTTACCGATTCGCCGATTTACGCGCGAACTTCCGGTTACCTCGTCCACTGGTACTACGACATCGGCTCGCACGTGAAGCAAGGCGCCTTGCTGGCCGTCATCGCGACCCCCGAGCTCGATCAGCAAGTGGCGCAGGCGCAAGCCGATCTCGCGACCGCCGAGGCGACTGCGAACAATGCTCACACCCAGGCGAACCGCTACTCCGACCTGGTGAAGTCGAATGCGGTTTCGCAACAGGATACGGACACGTTCGTCAATCAGGCGGCTTCCACATCGGCGGCGGTGCGCTCCGCGCAGGCAAACCTGCAACGGCTGCAACAACTGCAATCGTTTGAAAAGGTGATTGCGCCATTCGATGGAGTGGTGACGGCCCGCAACATCGATACCGGCCAGCTGGTCACCGAAGGCTCATCAGCCGAGCTTTTTCACATGCAGGCGCTGGAAACGCTTCGCGTCTACACCAATGTTCCCGAAGTGGATTCCTCTGCGGCGAAGATTGGGGCGAAGTTCGATATCGCGTTTCCCGAATACCCGGGCAAAACCTACCAGGGCACGCTGGTGCGGACGGCGAAGGCCATCGACCCGGTCAGCCGCACGTTGCTCGTGGAACTCGACGTAAACAACCGCGACGGCAAGCTCTTTCCCGGCTCGCTCGCGCAGGTGCAATTCCGTGCGCCTGTCACGACGCAGACCTTCATCGTGCCCACCTCGGCGCTGATCTTTCGCCGCGAAGGGATGCAACTGGGCACGGTGGTGGAAAACTCAAGGGGAACCGTGGCGCACCTCATTCCGGTGGTGATTGGTGAGGATGATGGCGCGACGGTGCAGATTGTTTCGGGGTTGGCTGCGAGCGACAAGGTGATCCAGGACCCGCCGGATTCGCTGATCGAGGGCGAAAGGGTTTCGGAACAGAGTCCCGCGTCGGCCCCACGGCCCGAGGGAAGATAATGCGCCTGCTGCCCAGAAACTGGCCGATGCCTGGCGCAGGTAGCGCGCTTGGGCTACTGGCAGTCGCGCTGCTCGCGGGCTGCAAGCCGGTTGGGCCCAATTATTCGCGTCCCGGGTACAGCGCGCCGCCCGCCTACAAGGAAACGGGAGCCGCGACGGCCATTGCGCCGCCGCCGAATCCCACTGCTGGATCGTGGCAGGCAGCCTCGCCTTCCGACGGCATGTTGCGCGGCAAGTGGTGGGAAATCTACAACGACCCGCAGCTGAACCAGCTCGAGGACAGGGTGACAGTGGACAACCAGAACCTGCGCAGCGCGATGGAAGCCTACCTCGCGGCGCGGGACCAGGTTGCGGCGGCGCGATCCGCGTTTTATCCCAGTGTGAATGCCGGTCCATCGTTCACGCACGAGAAGATTTCGGCCAATCGGCCGCTCGCCGTTTCCGGATCGCACACCAATTACAACGATCTCGTTCTTGCCGGGCAGGCCAGCTGGGAGCCGGATTTCTGGGGACGGGTGCGGCGGACCGTCGAAGCCTCACGCGCCAATGCGCAAGCCAGCGCCGCCGATGCGGCCAACACCGACCTGCTGCTGCACGCCGAGTTGGCGCAGGACTACTTCGAGCTGCGCGGCCTCGACTCGCAGAGCCGCCTCCTCGAGTCGACGGTCAAGGACGATGAGAACCAGGTGCAGCTGAATCAGCGCCTTCTTCAAGGAGGCGTGGTCACCGAAGTTGTGCTGGCACAGGCGCAGACGCAGGTGGAGACGGTTCGCGCGCAGCTGATCGACGTGAATGTGGCGCGGGCCGAATATGAGCATGCCATCGCGACGCTGGCTAATCTCGAAGCCGGTCAACTCACGCTGCAGCCAGCTCCGCTGGATGTTCTCCTGCCCAATGTGCCCCTTGGCTTGCCCTCACAGCTGATTGAGCGGAGACCGGACATTGCCGCAGCCGAGCGTCGCGTGGCCGCAGCGAATGCACAAATCGGCATCAATATCAGCGCCTTTTATCCCAACATCACGCTGGGCGGGACGGGAGGCTTCGAGAGCACGCACGGCGGCACCTGGATCCAGGGACCCAGCGCCCTATGGAGCCTCGGCGCCCAGGCCACGGAATTGCTGTTTGACGCGGGCCAGCGCCACGCGCTCACCGACCAGGCGCGTCACAACTACGAGTCGCAGGCAGCCACCTACAAAGCCACGGTGCTGGGCGCCTTCAATGAAGTGGAAGACAAGCTTTCGGACCTGCGCATCCTGGAACAGGAATCGACCGTGGAGGATCGTGCGGTTGCAGCGGCGCAGCACTCGCTCGATCTCTCAAACCAGCGTTATAAAGGCGGAGCGACGAGCTACCTGGAGGTGCTCATTGCCGAGACGACTCTACTGCAGAATCGACGAACGGCCACGGACTTGCAGACGCGGCGGTTTGCGGCAAGCGTCCAGTTGATTCGCGCCCTGGGCGGCGGCTGGGACGTGACGCAACTGCCGAGGTGAGCGGGGCTGGCGGCCGGCTATATTGCAGCAGCGCAACCCGATCCGAGAATTCTAAGATTTCCACAGCAACCCTTCGCGCACAATCGTGTCTTTCATAGCGCACGAGATGAACTCCTGTTAGAGTGGCACCGTGTCTCCAGATTTTTCAGATCGCGAAGGCTTCGTCCATCGCGAAAACCGCGATCGGACGTTCGACTCTTTCTGCCGCGCCTGCCTGCGCACGGTAGGGAGGGCGAATCTCGAGACCGAGCTCGAAGACTTCGAGCGGCGCCATATCTGCGATCCGTATGAGCTTGCGCGGTTCAAGCGGCCCGGCCGCGATCAGGATGAGGAAGAGTTCCAACCCAGGTCGTCGGTCGCATAGGTGTCCATCGAGTCAGAACGGCACTCAGGGGAATCCCAAAGAGAGGACTCCATCGAACCGGACTCCGGGACTCATCGCAACCTGGTTTAACGCGCGATTCTTTTCCCTGGTCATGCTCCGTACGGCACCCAGACATTTTTTACCTGGGTTGCGTGCTGGAGGAACCAGCGTCCCTCGGCCTGTGCGCGGCTGAACCAGTCGTATTCATGACCGTCATTGGTCCAAACCTGCTTCATGTTTCCGATCGACGCGGTCCGCACCATCGCAGCCTCCTGGTTGTTGCGGAAGCACCAGATCGCGTCGATGCCGTCATGCTCAGCGAGAGTCTTGCCCAGTTCAGCCGGCCGACCCGCGACCAGATTCACGACTCCCGCGGGCACATCGCTGGTATCGAGCAACTGATAAAGATCCCCCTGGATCAGCGGGTAGCTCTCCGACGGAACCGCAACCACAGAGTTGCCCATCGAGATTGCCGGCAGGACGAGCGAGAGCAGGCCAAGGAGCGGTGCATCATCAGAAGCCAAAATGCCCACCGCGCCTACCGGCTCGGGCATGGCAATCGTGATATTCCGGCCCGCCGGATGATGCACGACGCCTTCGTATTTATCCGCCCAGGCGGCATAGGCGAAGATCCGCTCGATGGAGAGGCCGGTCTCGAGCGCAGCGCGTTCTTCTCCGGTGACACGAGCGAGCCGATGCGCAATCTCGTCGCGGCGTTGAATCATATTTTCCGCGAGATAATAAATGACCTGCGCGCGGGCGTGAGCCGTGGTCCGCGCCCATCCTGAAGCGGCCTGGGCGGCTTCGACCGCATTGCGAATATCCTTGCGATTGCCGAGCGGCGCTTCTCCGAGCAATTGGCCATCGTTGCCATAAACGGGGAAGGAGTAGCCGGAATCGGGCCGCGCCTGTTTGCCGCCGATGTATTG
Organism: Occallatibacter sp.; assembly: GCA_035308825.1. Classification (GTDB taxonomy): domain Bacteria; phylum Acidobacteriota; class Terriglobia; order Terriglobales; family Acidobacteriaceae; genus Telmatobacter. The sequence continues at coordinate 267,555 of DATGFX010000082.1, forward strand.
CTTCACGGTGCGGTCGATCGAGGAGGCCGGCGTGAAACCGTCCTTTTCCTCATCGAGTTCGTCATCGGCGTTGCTGCGTGGCGAGGAGGCATTGGCCGGGGGCAGGGTATGAAGCCACTTCGGTGTCAGATACTCAAGCATGCCCTCGCGGCCGCCCTCCCGTCCGTAGCCGGATTCGCGATAGCCGCCGAATCCGCACGATGCATCGAACTGGTTTGTGCAATTCACCCACACCACACCGGCTTTCACCTGAGCGGCCAGGTCGAGCGCGACATTGATGTTCTCGCTCCAGATGCTGGCGGCCAAGCCATAGACGGTGTTGTTTGCCAACTCGACGGCTTCCGCCGGAGTGCGGAAGGTCATTGCAGCCAGGACCGGACCGAAGATTTCCATTTGCGCCACGCTCGCCGTCGGATGAACATCGGTCAGCAGCGTGGGCGGGAAGTAAGAGCCCTTTTGCGGAAGCGGAATGTCGGGCTGCCAGCAGCGCGCGCCCTCGGCAATGCCTCCGTCCACCATGCGGCGGATCGTTTCCAACTGTGCCGGCGAAACAATCGCGCCGATGTCGACTGCTTTGTCGAGTGGATGGCCGACGCGAAGCGTCTCCATGCGGGCGCGGATCTTGGCGTAGAGCGTGTCTGCGACGCGTTCCTGCACCAGCAGCCGCGAACCGGCGCAGCACACCTGTCCCTGATTGAACCAGATCGCATCGACCAGTCCCTCGACCGCAGAGTCGAGATCGGCATCGTCGAAGACAACAAAGGGAGACTTGCCCCCCAATTCCAGCGAGAGCTTCTTGTGCGACTTCGCGGTGGCCTTGCGGATGATGCGACCCACTTCAGTGGAACCGGTAAAGGCGATCTTGTCGATTCCGGGGTGTTCGACGATCAGCTGGCCGGTAGCCGGTCCGCCATTCACAACGTTGAGCACGCCCGCGGGCAGCTCGACCTCCATCGCCAGCTCCGCAAGAGCCAGAGCCGTCAGCGGCGTGTTCTCCGCAGGCTTGATCACGACGGTGTTGCCGGCGGCCAATGCCGGGGCCACTTTCCAGGCGAACATCAGCAGCGGAAAATTCCATGGAATGATCTGGCCAACGACGCCGCAAGCGCTATAGTTCGGAAACTCCGATTCGAGCAGCTGCGCCCAGCCAGCGTGATGGTAGAGATGGCGCGCCACGAGAGGAATATCGATGTCGCGGCTCTCGCGGATGGGCTTGCCGTTATCCATGGTTTCGAGAACAGCGAGTCGCCGCGCGTGTTTCTGTACCTGGCGGGCCAGTGCATAGAGATAGCGGGCGCGCTGGTGTGCGGTGAGGGCTTGCCAAGCCGGCAGGGCTTTGCGGGCTGCGGCCACCGCTGCATCCACATCGGCGGCACTCGCCACTGCGACCTCGGCTAGGACATCTCCGCTGGAGGGATCACTGGTTTCGAAGAGCTCGCCGCTCGCCGGTTTCACCCAGGCTCCGTCGATGAACGCGTCGAACTTGCGGTGATGCCCCTCAAGCCACTGCACGGCTTGTTTCGGATCTTCCGGCGCGGCTCCGTATTCCATGGAGTAGAACTTTTCCGCTATGGTCATCGCATCTCCTCTGGCACCTGAGAATCTATCTAGGCAATGGGGTGACGATAGGCCGCCGAGTAGCGGCCGGTCGCGTGATGTTCCAGTTGCCGCTCGATGTCGGCCAGCATGCCACTGGCGCCGAATCGAAAAAGAGAGGGCTCCAGCCACGGACGTCCCAGTTCGTCTTTCATCATGGCAAGCCAGTCGAGCGACTGCTTCGCGGTGCGGATGCCGCCCGCGGGCTTGAATCCCACCGCCATCCCAGTCCGTTCGGCGTACTCGCGAATCGCGCGTACCATGGTTATCGAGACTGGCAGAGTGGCGTTCACCGATTCCTTGCCGGTGGATGTCTTAATGAAGTCGGCACCCGCCATCATGGCGACCCAACTGGCGCGGGCCACATTGCGCAGCGTCACCAGGTCGCCGGTCCCCAGGATCGCTTTCATGTGGACCGGTCCGCAGGTCTCCTTGAATGCGGCGACCTCGTCATACAAGGCCTGCCATTCACCATTGAAGACGTGCGCGCGCGTGATCACAATATCGATCTCCGACGCGCCGGATTCGATGGAACGGCGAATCTCCTGCACCCGCTCCGCGAGCGGAGATAAGCCCGCCGGGAAGCCCGCGGAGACCGCGGCAACCGGAATGCCCGATCCTTCGAGCGCCCTGACCGCCGTCTCAACAAAGGTGTGATAGACGCACACTGCACCGACCGTGAGGTTCAGTTCTTCGACCCCAAGGCTCCTTACCAGCTCGCGCTGCAACGGATTGCGAGCCTTGGCGCACAGCCGTTTTACGCGCTCGGCAGAGTCGTCTCCGCTGAGCGTGGTCAGGTCCATGCAGGCGATGGCGCGCAACAGCCACGCCGCCTGATGGTCCTTTTTCACGGTCCGGCGCGCCGTATGCGTGGCGGCGCGGCGCTCGACCGCGCTGGTATTCACTCGCACTTCTTCCACCCAGTCCAAGTTGAGCGCGATCCGACGGTTGGGTTCCAGCGAACGACCGTGCAGTGCAATTGGGACGGAATGAGGCGTCGATTCTGCTGTCTGATGAGCCATATTGCTTCCCCGTCAGTAGGTGACCAGTTTAAGCATATTCCGATCGTCCCAGTCTGCCTCAATTGGAAATATCCGGGCGGAGCGCCTGACCTTCCGAGTGGAGGACCTGCCCCGCGACTCTGAACCACCAGGTTTGGGGCTGATCCTGGGGAAATTGCCACGCGAATTTGCATCACCGGTCCGTGCGATGATGCCGCTGAAGAGTTCACCAACTGTAAAACGACGCCGGGAGCGCGGCTTCTTGATCAAGACTCAGGGAAATGCCCGGAGCAAGGAGCGATTCTCTTCGAATTATGCCTTGACCTTCTACATATCCCGACGGTATAGGTAGAAGAGATAGGTATCACCCGGGAGCGGATTTTATGGCTTGGCTGCAGAGGTTGCTGGCTCGCGCGCAATTGGAGCGTGATCTGGATAAAGAGTTGCGCTTTCATTTCGAGGCGCAGGTGGCGGAGAAAATGCGTTCCGGCATTCCCGAGAGCGAAGCCCGCCGGCTCACCCGTCACGAATTCGGCGGCATCGATCAGATCAAGGAAGACTGCCGCGAAAGCCGTGGAACCTTGTGGATCGAATCATTGGTGCAGGATGTTCGTTACGGATTTCGCCAGCTCCGCAATGCGCCCGGATTTACGCTGGCAGCGGTCACGACATTGGCGCTCGGAATCGGCGCCACGACCGCAATTTTCACGCTGGTTCACGGAATTCTGGAGCGCTCGTTGCCGGTGGCCGATCCGTCCAGTCTCTATCGCGTTGGCGATCAGGGCACCTGCTGCTACTACGGCGCGGGCTTTGAGAGGGATGACGGCGACTTCGATCTGTTTCCCTATGACCTCTACCTCAATCTGAAGCGATCTTCGCCGGAGTTTGAACAGCTCGCCGCGGTTGAGGCGGATGGGTCTACTCAATCCGTTCGCTGGGGCTTGTCCCTCAGCCGGCCGATGCGGTCGGAATTCGTCTCTGGAAACTACTTTGCCACTCTCGGGGTCGGCGTCTATGCCGGACGACCGCTCACTGAGAACGATGACAAGACCAGCTCCGCGCCGGTTCTCGTCCTCAGCTATGCCGCGTGGCAGTCGGAGTTTGCCGGCAACCCAGCCGTCGTGGGCTCCTCGGTCTACGTCGAAACGCATCCCTTCACGGTCATCGGCATCGCGCCGCCCGGCCTCTTTGGAGACCGCATCGCGGATCGGCCTCCCGACTTCTGGATGCCGCTTTCCAACGAGCCCGCGATCAATGGCGAAGGCACATCCCTCTGGCCTGAGGGTGACGACGACACGGCATGGCTCTACATCCTGGGCAGGGTTCGTCCGCAGACCAGCATTCCGGCCCTGCAGTCAAAGCTCTCCGCCGCATTGCGCCAGTGGATGTTCGCGCATGTGAAGTTCACCGCGCACGGCGGCGCCGCGGCGATCCCGCGCCAGCATGTCGTTCTCGCGCCGGCAGGCGGGGGCATCCAACGCTTGCAGCAGAAAACCGGCCAGGCCCTACGCATGCTGATGCTTCTCTCCAGTGTGGTCCTGCTGATCGCATGCGCGAACTTCGCTAACCTTCTGCTCGCCCGCGGCACTTCAAGGCGCGCGGAACTCTCGGTGCGCATGGCGCTAGGTGCAGCGCGTTCGAGGATCATGCGCCAGATTCTGACCCAGAGCGTGCTGCTCAGCCTGATCGGCGGAGCAGCGGGCCTGGCTGTCGCCTACGCTCTATCGCGGATGATTCTCCTGCTGGCCTTTCCGCATGCGCGCAACATGCCGGTCCACGCCACTCCTTCTCCCGTCGTGCTTGGTTTCGCGTTTCTCGTTTCCCTACTTACCGGCGTCGGCTTCGGCACAGTGCCTGCCTGGTTTTCCTCGCAGGCCAAGGCAGTGGAAGCTTTCCGCACCGCCAACCGCAGCACCGGCGACCGTTCTTCGGTTCCGCAGAGAGCCCTGGTGGTTGTTCAGGTGGCATTGTCGGTCGTATTGCTCTCGGGAGCTTTTCTGATGGGCCGTTCGCTCGCCAATCTCGAGCATCAGAACTTCGGCATCGCTACAGCCAATCGCTACGTTCTCCGCTTCGATCCCGAAGGCGCGGGTTACACTCTCGAGCGTCTTCCCGCGCTCTATCGCGAGATCGAAGATCGCTTTTCGGCATTGCCTTCCGCGACGAGTGTGAGCCTGGCGCGATACACCCCTCTGGACGGCAACGCCTGGGGAACCTGCATCGTGCAGCAGGGTCATTCCGCTCCCGGTCCGGAAGACAATTGTTTTTCCTCATGGGTGCGGGTCAGCAGGCGCTTCCTCCAGACCATTGGAGTTCCGATTGTGCGCGGGCGAGACTTCTCTGCGCAGGACACGCAGAACTCTCCCCCGGTCGTGCTTGTGAATCAGTCCTTCGCGAAGACGTTCTTCCCCAGCCAGGACCCTGTCGGCAAGCGTTTCGGGGTGGTATCGCCGAAGAACTCCGGATCGTTCGAAATCGCCGGCGTCTTTGCCGATTTCAAAATGAACGATCCCCGTCACGAAGCCGGTCCACTGTTTTTGCGCCCGCTCACGCAGCAATACCTCGGCTATACAGACCCGGAAGCGATTTCGTCCGAGAAGAGCTCGATGTTTGTCCGCTCCATCATCGTCGAGTTTTCTCGACCGCAGAGCGATGCCGAAAATCTGCTTCGCCATGTCATGGCAGAGATCGATCCCAACCTGAACGTCCTCTACTTCTCCTCCTACGATTCGCAGGTTGCCGCGAACTTCGATCAGGATCGCCTGGTGGCACGGCTGACGAGCATGTTCGGAGTGCTTGCCCTGACTCTGGCATCGGTCGGCCTGTATGGCGTCATCTCGTTCTTCGTAACCCGCCGGACCACCGAAATCGGAATTCGGATGGCGATGGGCGCGTCGCGAAGCGGTATCGTTTCGATGGTGATGCGCGGTGCTTTCTGGCCGATCCTGGCTGGCATCGCGCTGGGTATTCCCGCCGCGCTCTATGCCGGTCATTTAAGCGCGGGACTGCTGTACGGAGTGAAGGATGACAATCCGCTGGCGTATCTGGCCGCGGTTATCGCGCTCGCGGCGAGCGCTGCCCTGGCGTGCTTCATTCCAGCACGTCGCGCCGCCTCCATCGAGCCGATGGAGGCATTGAGAGAACAGTGAGCCAGAGGCGAACGAGCGACGAATGCGCGGGAATCGTCTGCGGGTCTGGAGAATGCGGAAGAAGTCGCGTTACCTAGAGCGATCCAGCTCCGACGAACAATGACTTTGGCTGCCAGATCACCGGCCAAGGTTGCTTTGCTCACCGGCAAGGGACAACCCGTTCCCTTCAATCCCGCTCCGCCGCAATCGCAACTGACCGTCTGCATCACGGCGTGACAGGAGAGGCAGGATCGGTCGCATCTTCAAATATCACGCTGCAATTCGGGGCGCCCGCGAGCTCGCACCTTGGCGTGGATAGGGTGATCCACGGAGTCGTCCTTAATAAGGATTGACCAGTGCCAATGAAAAGCGCAGAATGTCCGTCACCAGTCATACGCGGCCCGGTTTTTATCAGCAATTGTCCATACAGGCGGCGGAAAGATGAAACGCTATCTACTGGCCCTACCCTCAATCGGTGCTCTCTGTCTCCTCAGCGCCTGCAGCACGGGTCCAGGGGGCACGAAGAACGGAGGTGTCAGCGCACCCCAGGTCGCGACTCACTTCGCAGTAACGGCTCCTGCCGTGGTGTCGGCTGGTGGGTCCTTCACGATCTCCGTTAGCGCACTCGACAGCTCGGGCAATGTCGTAACCGGCTATTCCGGGACCGTGCTCTTTACCAGTACGGACCCCGAGGCCAGCCTTCCAGGTCATTCCATTCTGATCGAGGGAAAGGCAAACTTTGACGTATCGTTGATGAGTTCCGGCAAGCAGACGGTCACCGCGACCGACTCCGTCACGGCCGGAATCACGGGCAGTTCCAGTCCAATTCAGGTTGTCGTGGTTTCAACGCACGGATTTCAGCCAAGCGGGGAAATGGGATCAGAGCGCGCGGCGCACACCGCCACCGTGCTCGCGAACGGGAAGGTGCTCATCGCCGGTGGATACGACGGCACAGAGGTTCTGGCAACAGCAGAGTTATTCGACCCTGCTACGGGCACATTCACCCCGACCGGGGCGATGAATACCCCCCGCTTTCAGCACACGGCCACGTTGCTGAGCAACGGCAAAGTGCTCATCACAGGTGGTACGAACAGTTTGGCCTGGCTGTCCGGAGCAGGCGAGGAGGGCGATCTTGCGACGGCGGAACTCTTCGATCCCGATACCGGAACCTTCGCGCCCACAGGAACGATGAGCGAAGTGCGGATAGACCACACCGCGACGTTGCTCGCCAATGGCAAAGTGCTCGTGGCAGGCGGAACTGCGGATAACGTGGCCGAACTATTCGATCCCGCCACCAATTCCTTCTCCAGTACAACCGGCCAATTGATTACAGGGGGTCGCTGGGGATGCACCGCAACACTGCTGAACGACGGTAGGGTGCTGATTGCAGGAGGCCGCGACGATGAAAATTGGTGGGACGCCCTCCCGCTCGAGATGGTCGAACTATTTGACCCCACAACTGAAACCTTTACTGCCGCGAACTCCATGGCGGGGGCCCGGTTCGACCACACCGCCACCCTGCTCCAGAATGGCGAGGTTTTGCTGGCTGGAGGTTTCAACGGGCAACCTATCGCGGCTGCGGAGCTCTTCGACCCGGCATCAGGATCGTTTTCGACTACTGGAACGATGAATGTATCGCGGGCTGAACACACCGCCACGTTGCTCGGCGACGGCACCGTGCTGCTGACCGGGGGCTTCACCTATGCCACGCCGGGCAGCATCTCGAGTGCCGAGGTCTTTGACCCTGCAGCCAACATGTTCGTGCCGGCGGGCTCCATGTCCACCGGGCGCTTTTCTCATGCGGCTGCGCTGCTCAACAATGGAGAGGTGCTCATCACCGGTGGAGTGTCGAATGACAGCCCTCCTGAAGTGATCACAAGCTCCTCAGAACTCTACTGAATTTTGCGCAGTTCATTGAACTCGATGGCGGCGTGTGAGGATAGCGCCGGGCGGTCGAATGACCGGCGGCGATGGGCAAAACTCTCCTGGTGTTGAATCAGCGACAATTTGGGAATCGTCGAGGAGTTGCGGATCTTAGACCAGCGTTGCGGACGCCGAGGCCGATTTTGCCGGTGCCTGCGCATGATAATGAGAATCCCACTGAAATTCGCCCTCTTTGTTTCGAAGGTCAGAGAACCCATCTTTGAAGATCGAAATCCAGCTGATGACGACGACGCCCGCGCATCCCACCAGGCCGGTAAAGAACATGATTTCGACAGTGCGCATCGCAAAGTGCATGAAGGAATGAGCCATGACGAAGAGCATTAGAATCCAAAGCGCATAAGGACCGTATGAGTTTTCCTCTTCAGGTTGGCTATACAAAGGTATAGCTTGTATCCGCCGCCAGGGATGCTTAGATTGCGAGTACGCGCCGTTCTATTTGTGCACTGAACAGGCCGTCGCCATTCGTTCCAGTCTGCAATAACAGGTCGCGCGGCGTTGCGAGGCCGCAGCCGCTCACGGGCTCAGTGCGCTCGAATCCCGCGAGCAATTCGCAGCATTCAAAAATCAGACGGAGGACTACACGATGAAATCCATTGTGCGGCGAGGAAGATCCCTATCTTTTTCGCAAAAGCTGACGCGGTTGGCGGAACGCCTCCGCCAACCCAAGTGGCGGAGGTACGGCGTCACCATGCTTGTGGGCAAGCTCGCGGGTGTCGGACTCACGCTGCTCATCATGGCGGGGGTCACCGGTGTGTTTTTTGCCAAGGTTTACGCGGCCGACACGCCCGTGAAGGCGGCGGATGTGGTGAATCCGGTGAATACTGCGTGGACGCTCATCGCCGCGTTTCTCGTCTTTGGCATGCAGGTTGGCTTCACCATGCTTGAGGCTGGATTCTGCCGATCGCGCGAAACCGTGAACGTCCTGATGGAGTGCATCGTCGATACCTGCCTCTGCGGCATTCTCTTTTACGCGATCGGGTTCGCCTTCATGTTCAGTCACGGCAATGGATTCATCGGCTATCACTGGTTCTTCCTCCAGGGTGCGCCCGAAACGTACGAATCCACCGGCGTTGCATTTCTTGCGGTCTGGATCTTCCAGTTTGCCTTTGCCGATACCTGCTCGACGATTACGTCCGGCGCAATGATCGGCCGCACCGGTTTCGTCGGCGACCTGCTCTACTCCGTCGGTGTTTCGGGATTCATCTATCCCATCGTCGGGCATTGGGCATGGGGTCCGGATGGTTTCCTCGCCACCATGGGATCGGCAGGCTACTTTCTTCCGAACCTCGGACAGAGCTTTCACGACTTCGCCGGCTCAACCGTGGTTCACACAATCGGCGGATTCATTGCGCTTGCCGGCTCCATCGTTCTCGGCCCGCGCCTCGGCCGCAAGTTCAAGCGCGACGGCGGCGCTCCCATGCTGCCACACGATCTGACCATCGCTGCTTCGGGAGGCCTGATTCTCTGGTTTGGCTGGTATGGATTCAATCCCGGTTCGACGCTCTCCGCAATGGACTTTGCCGGTATTGGCCGCGTCTCCGCCAATACCACGCTGGCGGCCTGCGCCGCTGGCCTCACGGCAATGATCTACGCATACTTCCTGAGCAAGAAATGGGATGTTGGTTTCACCGTGAACGGCTTCCTCGCAGGCCTGGTCGCGATTACTTGTCCCTGCTACTGGGTCAGTCCTACCGGCGCGATCATCCTGGGTGGAATTGCCGGAGTGGTGGTCTGTCTTGGTGTTGAACTTCTTGAGTGGCTCCGCATCGATGATCCGATCGGCGCAGTTCCGGTGCACGGATTGTGCGGCATCTGGGGAACCCTTTCGTTGGGACTGTTTGCCTGCGGCAAGTATGGCGCCAGCGGCCCCACCGGTCCTGACAACTCCGCTCCTCTGGCCGGCTTCTTCTACCATGGCGGATTCACCCTGCTGAAAGCGCAATTCATCGGCAGCGCGATCATCACCACGGCAACCTTCGGCGTCGCCATGGTCCTCATGTACGTAGTGAATCTTACCGGCACGCTCCGCGTCTCGGAAGAAGGGGAGCTCTACGGCCTCGATCTTCACGAGCATGGCATCTCCGCTTACCCCGAGTACGTCATCTCTTCACTTGCTGCACCCGCGGGCATGCCGAAAGATGTTACCGGCCCGTCGCTGGCCCGCGATGTGGCACCTCTGCGCAGCGCTGCTTCCACCACAGGCGACTGATCAACAATCCTGCGAGGAATCATGACTAAGATCGAAGCCATCGTTCGACCCAACAAGTTTGAGGCGGTTAAAGCTGCCCTCATCGGGTTGGGAGTGGAAGGAATGACCGTATCGGAAGTGCGCGGTCACGGTCGCCAGAAGGGCCACACTGAGGTCTTCCGAGGACGGGAATACGACGTTGATCTGCTTCCCAAGATCAAGGTCGAGCTCGTCCTCTCGGACGAGACAGTGGAATCCGCCATTGAAGCTATCTCCAACGCTGCCTATACAGGCAAGATCGGCGATGGCAAGATCTTTCTCTATAGCTTGAGCGGCGCCGTTCGCATACGCAGCAAGGAACGCGATCAAGCGGCAATCTAAGGATGGCCGTTCGACCCGATCGGCTTGTGGCGCGTTGGAAGAAAACTGGCCGCCACAAGCTGAGAAGCCGGGCGACATCAGCCGGGACCCTGCTATGTCATTGGCATCTGCGACTTCGCGCTTAGACCCCGATGGAGAAGACACCTCGTCGAAGGCTCGTTTCAACCTGGCGCAGCCATTGCGCGGCGTGAGTCGGTTCGTTCGCGAACTCACAATGCAATTGCGGTTTGGACGTCTGTCCCGTTCACCCCTCCGCCTGACGAGATTGCTGATCAAAGAAGATGGGGCGGAATGTGACTGGACCGCGCGTAATCAGGACCCCTGGGACGCGGACCTGTCGCGCGATATTGGGAAGAGGCACGCCTCTTTGCAGGCGCTCAAGGACGCCATCGATATCCGGGCCCTGCTGTTTGCGAGTTTGCCGGAGCTGAGAAAGGCGCGATTCCGGGTTTATAGGGAATGCTGCAATCGCTCTCGTGAACTCATCATCGTGGGGAATGTTCGCAGAGATGAAAATGCCCACCGAAGCGTTCACTCGCTTGCCATGCGGGCGAAGCTTGTCGGCCTCCGTTTCGATCTGGATGATGGCTGTCTTCGAAGGCTCGATCAAATCAGCCTCTGCGATTAGTGATTCGCAACCCACGATGGGAACCGCACTCGTTCGCACATCTTCACCAATTCGGCCAGCGACTCGGCTTGCATTCCCTCCATCACCCGGCGACGGTGTACCTTGACCATGATTTCGCTGATTTCGAGTTCGGCAGCGATCTGCTTGTTCAGAAGACCCGCCGTAACCATGGCCATCACCTGCTTCTCTCGTTCCGTCAGGCGCTCGATTTTGGTTCGGATGCTGAGGAGGGCCGCTCCCTCCTTGCGGTGTTCCGCGTTCAGTGAGAACGCCTGTTGCACGGCGTGGAGAAGCTCTTGCTTTTGAAAGGGCTTGATCAAGAACTCGATCGCGCCGGCCTTGAGCACCTTCCGCACCATGGGCATGTCTCCATGCGCCGTCATGAAAATCACCGGCATCCTGCACTCGGAGCGAAGCAGCTCGTCCTGAAAGTCAGGCCCGCTGATGCCGGGCAGACGGGCATCGAGCAGGATACAACCATCAAGGACCCGCGCCGATGAACTCCGAAATTGTTCAGCAGAGGAATAGCACTCGGTTTGAATACCCACGGCCTCGAGCAGATTTGAAACTCCATCGCATATCGAAGGATCATCATCAATGACGTGAACGCGCTGTTGCCCTTCGCTGGTCATGCCTTCACCCGGATGGTGAATTGAAGAGTAGCTCCTCGCGTAGGCTCATTCCGCGCTGAAATCCGGCCGCCGTGGGCTTCAACGATGCTGCGGCAAATTGCCAACCCAATCCCGGTCCCATGCCTCTTGGTCGAGAAGAATGGTTCGAAGATATTGGCCACAAACTCCTTGGCAATTCCAGGTCCGGTATCGTTGACAGTCACCAGCACCTCATCTTCGTTCGCCTTCCGTGTGGAGATTTGAAGTGTGCGGTCCACGGGAGAACGAGCCATGGCTTCGATGGCGTTCTTCGCAAGGTTCAGCACGACTTGCTGGATTTGCACCGGATCGATCTCGACTCGCTGGAGTTCGTGCTGAAGATCCAGGACCACTCTGACGCTCTCCATGATGGCCTCGTCACGCAGCAGACGGGCGGAATCTTCAATCACGCGATTCAGATCGCTTGAGACCCGGATGGGTTCCTCATTGTGAAACAAGGACCGCACCCGCCTCACGACCGCGCTCGCCCTGGTGCTTTCCTGGACGATCTTCTCCGCAGTCGCAGAGACCCTTGCCAAGTTGGGCGGGTTGCAACTAGCCCATTCGCGGCAGGCATAGGCGTGTGTGACCAGCGCCGTCATGGGTTGATTCAACTCGTGGGCTATTGAAACCGCCAATTCCGACATGCTCAGATCTCGCGATAAGCGCGAAAAACGCTCCTGGCGCACGATCAACGATTGTTGTTCGCGTTGCCGATCTTCTATATCGATGTGCAGCCCATACCAGCGAACGACCTTGCCGTCCTCCGAACGTCGCGGGAACGCACGGATCAGAAACCAGCGGTATTCTTCGCTCGCGTTCCGCAGGCGCGCTTGAACTTCGAACCCGGTTCCCGTTTCCAGGGCCTGCGTCCAGGCGTCCTGCACCTGCTCGGCATCTTGAATGTGTAGTCTCTTGAAAAGGCGATCGCCCAGCAACGCCTCCTCCGGTACTCCCAGATATCGACGAAGATTCTGGTTGACGTACTCAATCGAGCCGGTCGAGTCGGCTCTCCAGATCTGTTGCGGTATTGCTTCGGTCAACAAGCGGAGTTCCCGCTCGCTTCGCTGGATCTCCCGGTTTGAAAGTTCCAAATCCGCTGTGCGCTCTTTCACCCGCGTTTCGAGAAGATCGCGCGCCTGCCTCACTTCCGTCTCGGCCCGCTTGCGGGAGGAACTCACAAAGCTCATCGTGATGGCGAAGAGAATGAATGCTGCAAGGAAGCTCTGGGATTCGGCGGCCACGCTGATCGAATACAGCGGAGGAATGAAGAAATACGTGACCAGAAACGAGGAAAGCACGACGGCGACGAGGCCGGCGATGCGCCCACCAAACCAGGCGCTCCCCATGATGGCTCCAAAAAACAGGAAGACAAACGGGTAGTCAATCCAATGCTGGAGGGGAAAAGTCCAGAGCAGGGCCACGAGGACGAACACCACAGCGATTGCGCAGGGCTTCAAGGCGTATTGAAACGCCAGCTCCGGCACACTCTCTGTTCTCGCGGCGGCCACGTCTCGATCCTAGGGTTGGAGCGATGGTTTTCACATAAAGAAATCCTCCTTGAACAGACAGGATCAGGCTCGAGCCTCAAGCGAAAATCTCGCATCCTTTGCAGCGGCGGGAACTATCATCGTGCAAAGCTGAAGAACTCACTCGGATATGAGCTGTGGCGGGCAGAATCTCAAAGCCGGAGAGCGCGTTGAATCCGGAATACTTTCTCATTTCCCGACGGCTTGGGTTTCGTGCCTGGCGCGAGGAGGATTTGCCGCTGGCAATGGCATTGTGGACGGACGCGAGGGTGACTGGGTTATTCGGCGGCCCCTACACGGGAGAGCAGGTCAGAGCGCGGCTGGAACGCGAGATGACGATGCAGCGGGAGTTCGGGATGCAGTACTGGCCGGTTTTCTTGATTGCCGGCGGCCAGCATGTGGGCGTTTGCGGGCTGCGGCCCTGGCGCGTTGAGGAAAGGGTTCCGGAACTGGGATACCACCTGAGGCCGGAATTCTGGGGACAAGGTCTCGCGGTGGAAGCGGGCCAGGCGGCCATTGAATTTGGGTTTGCGCGGTTGGGTGCGAGTGCAATCTTTGCGGGACATCATCCGGAGAATGCGGCTTCACGGAAAGTGCTGCTGAAGCTGGGATTTCGTTACACGGGAGATGCGGTGTTTCCGGAGACAGGGATTCTGGAGCCGACGTACCGGCTTGAAGCAGGTTCTGTGCGCGACGGACGCGGAAAGCTTCATGAACGAATTTGAGGCCAAATTCCGCCTGGTTCCGAGTGCAACGGGGAGTTTTCTAGCACCGCGTACTGGCTTCTGACCTTCAAAGCGGCCGATCAGCGGCACCTGGCGATTGCACGAGGCTGAGCGCCTTCGGACAGGTTGTGGATGAGAATTTGAACGGCGGAGTTGGCGATCACTCTACAATTGCCGAAATATAGGCCAGTCGCCAAACCGCTGCCTCGTCATTGGCGATCCCTGCGAGACTACAATCGGTCCGTCCCCATCGAGCACGCGAATGCCTGCCTCCGTTCCACTTCTGGCGCGAAGCCGTCGTCTGGCAATGCATGTGGGCGTTCTTGCGTCATTTGTGTACCTTTGGCCGCTGCTCGCGCAGGCCGGGCAGCTTCCACCCGGAGCTGTGGACATCAGTAGCGGCTGGCGTGTTCACGCTGGTGACGATCTGGCCTGGGCCCAGCCTGATTTCGACGACCAGTCGTGGTCCGTCGAGGACACCGGCGCGACGCTCAGCGCCGGCTGGCGGTGGTATCGCAAGCGCATCTCAGTCCCGGTTCAAGGCCAGCCTCTGGTGCTGCTGATCATCGCTCCAGGCAACGATTACGAGGTCTACGCCAACGGCCTGCGCCTTCCGGGCGCTGCCATCCTCGCTCACGCGCATGGTTACGGCACGGTAGAGAACACGCTGCCCCTTGCTGGAATGACGGGTGATCTCGAACTTGCTATTCGCTTGCGCTCACCTCGCGTGGATACGGAGTTCTATGGGTTGACGTTCGACCGCGTTGCCATCGGCGGCCCCGCGGCCATCGAGACTGAACGCACGCTGGCGCACCGCGAACGTCTCCTCAGGCTGGTTCCTTGTATCGCCTTCAATTCCGCGCTCACACTTGGAGGGCTCGGCGCCCTGCTGCTGTTCCTTCCCCGGCGCGACAAGCTGGAGTACCTTTGGCTCGGGCTCTTTCTCGTATGTGGCGGCGTGACCGCTCTCACCAGCTACTTCGCGTGGTATGGATTCGTCCCTCTCGTATTGAACGACTATTTTGGCGATCTGCTCTTCTATCCTGTCATCGCTTTCCAGATCGAATTCACCTACGCCTTCGCAAGGCACCGCGTTGGGCGAGTCATGCGCGTGTACGAAGTCTTCGCGGTGGCCAGCATTTTGGCCGTTCCGCTGATCCATTCCGGTTTGATCGGAGCGGCCTCGTACCTGATCTTCGAAGCGGCGCTCAACGTGCCGACCGCAATCTTTCTTCCCATTCTGCTCATCATCTGGTTCGCGCGCGGCAACCGCGAAGCGGGGTGGCTGATCCTGCCCAGTCTGGGGCCGGCTGTTGCGGCCATCCTGAACGACATACCTTACATCGGGCCAGCCTTCCACTGGGATTTCACCGACATTCGGATCGGTTCTGTTCCCGTCGCCAAAGCAGACCTGGCGAACTTTAGCTTTCTGCTCGCCGTTGGTGTGGTCATGGCGCTGCGTTTCACGCGCGTGAGCCAGGAGCAGGCGCGCGCCGCAGCCGAGCTCGACGCAGCGCGGGAGATCCAGCAACGGCTGGTGCCGATCGTTCTGCCAGAGCTGCGCGGCTGCCGCATCGAGACAGCGTACCTGCCGGCCGACGAGGTCGGTGGCGATTTCTACCAGGTGCTGGAGCAGCCGGATGGCTCGATCCTGATCGTTGTGGGCGATGTGAGCGGCAAGGGGCTGCGTGCAGCCATGACCGGCGCCCTTGCTATCGGAGCGCTGCGCACCTTGGCTGCAGGCGGGCTCAGTCCTGCCGCCCTGCTCACAGCGCTGAACCTCCAGATTGTCGCCGCAGAGCAGGGCGGTTTCATCACGGCTGTCTGCGCTCGCATTACCGCCGCGGGTGAGGTCATCATCGCGAACGCCGGCCATCTTCATCCATATTGCAACGGAGAAGAAATCGACCTCGACTCGGGCCTTCCCCTCGGGATCTCTCCGCACGCGACGTACAGCGAAACCCGCACAGACGTCGCTTCGGGTGACATGCTTACCTTCCTCTCGGACGGTGTGGCGGAAGCCCGCAGCGCCACTGGCGAACTTTTTGGCTTCGACCGGACACGCGAAATTTCCCGGCAGTCTGCCCGAGCAGATTGCGCATGCTGCCCAGTCCTTCGGTCAGTGGGACGACATTACTGTTCTCACGCTCGATTTTGTTTCCGCGAGGCGCTGACCGTACAGACAAATCTGGGCCGTTCGAAATTCCGTCACAATTTTCTTTCATCCATAGGTCATCTAGGGTAGATTACCCAGGTATGGAGTCGTCGAAACCGCTGCTTCCCGGAACCCTTGACCTATTGCTCTTAAAGGCGCTTTCGCTGGAACCCATGCACGGCTATGGCATCGCCCAGCGGCTGCGCCAGATCTCGGGTGACGTCTTTCAGATTGAGGAAGGCACGCTTTACCCGGCATTACAAAAGCTGCTGGCCAAAGGATGGGTTGTGGGGGAATGGAAGCAGACAGAGAACAATCGTCGCGCCCGCTTCTACAAACTCATCACCGCCGGGAGGAAGCAGTTGCGGGCCGAATGCGTAGAGTTTGAGAAGGTGTTCGGGGCGATCGTGCGCGTGATCGAGGCATAGCCGGCGGAGAGAAGCGATGGAGTTTGTGCATAGACTGCGGTCGTGGCTGCGGCGCGATGCGAATGCTCGCGATCTTGAGGAGGAGATGCGACTGCATCTCGAGCTCAAGGTGCAGGAGCACATCGCGCGTGGGACATCACAGAAGGAGGCGCGACGCCAGGCGCGGCTCGACTTTGGCAATGCGAACCTTGCCGCAGAGAGAAGCCGCGAGCGCTGGGGATACGTGCAGCTTGAGGATATCGGCCGCGATATAGCCTACGGTTTGCGCCAGTTCGTCAGGAATCCCGGCTTCACAGCAATTGTGGTGATCACGCTGGCGCTCGGAATCGGCGCCAATACGGCAATCTTTACGGTGATGAATGCGGTGCTTCTTCGCCCGCTGCCCTACACAAATCCGAAGGAGCTGGTGACGTGGCGCGGCAACGAATCGCTACCGGATGTTGAAGATATACGCGCCCAGAGCAGGGAGGTCTTCTCTGCAGGCGGAGCTGTAAACCCCGAACCTATGGACTACACCGGCGGGCAGGAGCCGCTTGCGGTGCACGCAGGATATGTGGATGCGGGGCTGTTTCAGGTATTGGGTGTTCCGCCCATGCTGGGTCGCACACTCTCTCAGGATGAAGACCGCAAAGGAGGGCCGAGCGCCGTTGTTGTCACCTACCCATTCTGGCGAGACCATCTCGGAAGCGACCTGAATATCCTTGGCAAGACGATCACACTGAGCGGCCAAGGCTACACGGTGATTGGGGTCATGCCGAAGGGCTTCGGAGTGCCTGAGTTCAACCTCGATCTCTTCGTTTCGCTGTGGGTGGCCTACCCGGAAGCAGCAGCCTATCGCGGCGTCCATTTCATGCGGTCATATTGGCGACTCAAGCCGGGCGTGACTCTTGAGCAGGCGCGAGCAACGATGACAACCATCGATGCACGGCTTAGCCAGGACTACCCTGCGGAGGAAAAGGGTCGGAATGCCGTCCCCGTCCCGCTGCAGGAATTTGTAACAGGAAACGTGAGGCCTGCCCTTCGAATCCTGTTCGGGGCAGTCTGCGTTGTGCTGCTGATCGCCTGCGCGAATTTCGCGGGCCTGCTAACGGCTCGCGGTGTGAGCCGCCGGCGCGAAATGGTGGTGAGAGCAGCGCTCGGGGGCAAGCGGTTCCGACTGGTTCGGCAGGCGCTCACCGAGAGCGTGATACTCGCTCTGTCGGGCGGCGCGGCCGGAATCGTGTTGGCGGTTTTAGCGACCCGTCTGATCGTTGCGGCCAAACCCGCTGCACTGACGCATGCGACCGGCATTTCAGTGGACTCCGACGTCCTTCTCTTCGCTGTGCTGGTATCCATTCTGACGGGAGTGGTTTTTGGCCTGGCTCCAGCCTGGAGCGCCTCGGCCGCCGGCGTTGCCGACGCATTGCGACATGAGACGCGAACCGCGACAACGGGTAGCGCTGGAATTAGCTTCCGCAAGATTCTTGTGGCCGGTCAGCTGGCGCTTGCGATGATCTTGCTCACCGGGGCTGGGCTGCTCATCAAGAGCTTCGTGCGGCTGAATTCTGTGAGTCCGGGTTTTGATCCGGAACATGTAACTTCGATTCCCATTCAGCTTCCGGAAGCGCGCTACGCCGAAATTTCGAAACAGACCCTTTTCCGCCGTGAGCTTCTCAGTCGACTGGATTCTCTTTCTGGAGTCGAGGCCGCGATGGTCGGCGATGTTCCGCTGAACGGGAATGAAGTGACACACGGCGTTGCCATTGAGGGGCGGGACGCCGCTGCCGGGGACGAACCCGAGGTAGACACGTTTTGTGTGATGGGGGACTACTTTGGCGTGATGCGGATTCCGATCGTCGCGGGACGGAACCTGACGGAGATGGACAACGAGAATCATCCGCTTGTGGCCGTGATCAACCAGGCTATGGCCAGCCAGCTCTTCGCCGGTCAGAATCCAATTGGGCGGCGCATTCGTTGGTCTCACGATGCCGGGCCGCCCAGGTGGATGACCATCGTCGGCGTGGCGGGAAACGTCAGGCAGTTCTCACTTTCCGAGCCGCCGTACCCAGCTGTGTTTTCACCGTTTTCCCAGTCGGACGAAGCGTGGAGGCGCTGGATGTCGGTCGTCGTGAGGACTCCAAACGATGCTGCAAACTTGATTCCCGAGATCAAGCGCCAGATCTGGGCGCTCGACGACCGGCTTCCGGCTGATCAGGTGCTGAGCATGGACGCACTGCTGGGGTTGTCGCTCCGGGATCGCCGCTTCAACACGACATTGCTCGCGCTTTTTGCGGGACTCGCGCTGATCCTGGCGTCTGTTGGGGTTTACAGTGTGATGTCCTACGCGGTGAGCCAAAGGGCCCAGGAAATCGGCATTCGGATGGCAGTAGGCGCAAACCGCAGGGATGTGCTGCGTTTGATCATGGGTCAGAGCGCTCGCCTCGCGGCAATCGGGCTTGGGGCCGGCATTGTCGGCGTCTTCGCGTTCACTCGCGTCATGTCGAGTCTGCTTTTCGAAGTTGCGCCGACCGATCCGGCCACGATCGCCGGCACAGTGATATTGATGGCAGGGGTGGTTCTCGCAGCTTGTTACGCCCCCGCTCGGCGCGCCATGCGCGTCGATCCGATCGTGGCGTTGCGCTACGAATAGCCGTCCGGGCTCTGTTCCGCTTTGCATGCCGCGCTGGCGAGATTGGAACTCCGCACCTTCACTCAGTCGCTGTGTATCCCGAAAACAAGAAGCCCGGCTTTATCAGCCGGGCTTTTCATCACTGCGTGACAGGTTGTGACGGAGGGGTTTTCGGGGCCCTCAGGTGAGGCGCATTGGGAGGCGCGGGCGGTTCCTGCGCGACCGGCGCAAATCCTGATCCCTGCTTGATGCGCAGATCGCCCACGTCCGCGGAAAGCGTGATTCTGCTCTGGCCGCCGCCGACGCGGCCACCGACTGTCTTGCTCTCTTCTCCATTTACCGCCAGCGATGAATAATCGCTGACGATATCGCCGTTATGCGTCCGGCCGTCGACGGTTGCCGATGCATTGGGAGGAAGCGTGATCTCCACGTCTCCCTTGCCGTTCTTGGCTTCCACGTTGTAGTTCCCGGCAGGCTCGACCGCAATCTCGCCACGGCTATTCTCGACGAAGATGTCGCCGTAGATCTGGCTGAGGTCGACGTCTTTCGCATGGGTCGTAACGCGGACCTGGCCTCTCGCGTCGGTGACGCGCAGATCGTCGGAGTTCAACGTCATGTCGCCGGGGAGTTGTGCCAGATCGAGATCGGTGACGGATGTGTGCAGGTGCACGGGCCCGCCGACGTTCTCAAAGTGCACATCGCCAAAGATCTCTCCATTCAAGGTGATCTTGCCCTTGATCTCCGAGAAGGTCAGGTCGTTGCAGTTGCCGTCGGCTGTGACATCGCCATCAACCTGGTGCGCAGAAAAATCGCCGCGATCGTTGGAGAAGTGCACCTGCACGGAGCCCTGGATGGTGCTCAAGTGCACATCGCCGTGACTGGCAGTGACATTGAGTCCGCCGTTCAGTCCGGCCGCCGTCACATCGCCTCGGCCTGAGGTGACGGTCACTTGAGCCGACTTGGGTACAGTGATCGCGAGGTTCAGACGGCCGTTCTCGTTGCTCTCGGATTTCAGGAGGACCGCGCTGCCACTCACGGTGACGTGGGCCTGTTCCGCATTGAAGATTTTCTTCGCGTCTTCGTCGGAGTTGGCGTAGGCCACCTCATGCGCCTTGACTTCGATCGTGTTGCCGTCGCCGGTCGTCACACTGATGTCACCGCGAGGATTCTCAATCTGCACCTGAGCACTGGTGGGAATCTGCACATTCAACACTTGCTGGTCAAAGTCGTGCTCCGGCAGGCCAAGGAAGTTGAAGAAATTGTCGTCGTGGTCGCCCCACTGCGCGCGCATCGGACCCCAGAAGCCGTTCCAGCCGGAAGCTGCCAAGCCGAGAATCGCCAACAGAATGAGGATGCCCACAAATCCGCCGCCGCGGCGAACGGGCGTCGTGCGCTTGAGGTCGAGCGCCCACTCGCCCAGCATGGCGAGGCCGGCGGCGATGAGCAGAAGCGGCCACCAGCGGCCGTACCAGGACCAAAACGTTGAGGGAGCGATGTGGCCGCTATAGACCAGCACACCCACAACGCCGATCGCTACGAGAATGATGGGGCCGACTACCGAAGGAACGCGAGGTCCGTAAGCGCCCGCGTAAGTGGCTTTCCATGCGTGCTGCTGCGCCCGCCACGCATCACGTTGGGCCCGCCACGCAGCGCGCTGTTGTTCGCGATAGACACGCCATTGCGACCGCGGATCGTAAGGCGGTGTGCCGCCGCCACCGGGAGGGTTGTACGGAGGAACGCTGCTCATGACTTTCCTCCTTGCGGGCCCTGGCCGTAGTTCTGCGGCGGAGCCGGAACGATCGAAGTGCCTTGCTGGCCGGGTGCCTGTTGCGGAGCCTGCCCGGGATTGACGCCGCCGGCAGGCGGGTAAGTTGCGCCCGGATAACCTGCGCCCGGATAGCCACCGTTATATGGCTCATCGCCGGCTGCGGCCAGCGCGGCGCGTTGCGCCAGCTTGAGCACGCCGATCAAGATCAGCAGCAGCGGAAAGAACAGGCTCCAGTGCACCAGGTCTGCCTGATGCAGAAGCGCGATCACGCCAAGCAGCAAGAGAACCAACGGACCGGTGAGACGGCGAATGAGGATATAGCGGTTCATCAAGCGCCTCCTTTCGATGCGGGGCCTCCCTGGAAGGGTCCTGGGCCAGGGGGTCGTGAATCGCCCATTCTGCGGATGATGAGCCACACGCCCAGTGCGATAAAGAGCAGGGGCCAGAGGAAGTGCAGGAATCGCTCAGCCACGTACCCGAGCTCGTTCAACAGTAGAATCAGACCAAGTCCGACGAGGATGATGGCGCCAATCGGTTCCCTGCGGCGCCAATGCAATGGCGGCACGGGTGGATCCGGCATGTTTGGAATGTTCGGATCCGCGAATCCCGCAACCGGGGTGTAAGGCGGAGCCTGATACTGCCCTGAATACGGTGCCTGATACGCGCCGGGAGGCGGGCCGGGGGCTCCGGGATTAGCCGGATTGGGACCAGCAGCAGGTGGTGGTGCCTGGTGCGAATGGCTGCTGAAGCTGAGCCAGTTGCCGACTTCGTTCAATCCCAGAGGATCGGGCAGCGGCAGACCGTCGCGCCGCGCGACCGCGGTGTGATACGCCTCGAATGCCTGGTAGATCACCCACGCCGGGATAAAAAGCCCGAACAGGCCATAGTGCGTGGTGATGCTGATGATCACCGCGAAGATGACCACATGGATGAGGCCCTTGATGAACTGGCCGTTGTACATGGCGCCGACGCCTGGAATGAGTCCCAGGACAGCGGCGGCAACCGGGTTAGGGCTTCCGACCGGCGGCGGAACGAAGGGCTGCTGCAATCCCTGCCATGCAATGGCACAGGGCTCGCACATCACCTGACCGGGGGCCGGGTTGCGAACGCAATTGCCGCAGAGCGCCTTGCCGCAATTCTGGCAAAAGGCTGTGGCTGCGACGCCACTGTGATTTACGCAGTCCATACTGTGCTCCTTCCCCGTGTTGCTCGTGCGGAGCCGCCGGAATGCGCGGGCCGTGCTCTAAGCGTGAGGGATGTTTCAAGATAATCACTGGTACCGTGCGTTATCGGTGTAACGGACTGTTGCGGAGGGTCCACCCGGGAACCGCCGTCTTTGCGAGGAGGGTTCTGCTTCGATTCACCCGGCGTGACCGGCTGGGTGTTCTGTTTCTGCTCGGTGCCAGGACCTTCGCCCTGGCTGCCGCGGCGCATTTCACGTACGCGCGCTTCCACTTCGTAAACGAGCCTGAGGTGATCGTAGTAGCGGATGATGGGCGTCGAGGCCATCGTCAACTGGCGTTCCATGTAAAGCCTGACCGCGCTCGGACGGAGGTTCGCGAGGCGCAGATCAGAAAGGCGAACGCCGGCGAGATTGAGAGTGAGCGCGATCGAGAAGAAGGCCATCGCGGCGGTCATCATGAGACGCGGTTCGGCAAAGCGGCGAATCCGGGCCATGAATCCGGGCCGCTGCCAGGGCTGAAGAGCCGGCATGGTGGCGTCGCTTGAGGTGACGAGCCCGTATCCGGCAACCTGCCCAGGGCCGGTGGCCGCGAGGATCTTGTCCAAAAGCCCTTCCGGCACTTCCGGCTCAGGCGAGAGGAACTCCAGCCATTCGCGGCCGCGCCGGGCCTCTTCAAACAGGGCCGTGCAGGCGGGGCAAATCGCCATGTGCGAGGAGAAAGTCGCCTCGTCCTCGGGTTTCAGCAGCCCGTCCAGCGCGTCAGCCAGGAGCGTTTCCCACTGGCCGCAGGCAGGAGAATTCGGAATGAAGGGGCGGTCTGCCATGTTACATCACCTCCCGTTTACTACGTTCAAGCAGGCGCGCAAGTTCCGCGCGTCCCCTGCTGATGCGGGACTTTACGGTACCTTCGGGTATGCCCAGCACCTGGGCGATCTCTTTATAGTCCAAATCCTGCAAATCTCTTAGAATCACGGCTTCGCGAAGCTCCGGCGAAACCTGGGTCAGTGCGCCCTGAACCATCTTGGCCAGCTCTTTCTGGGCGGCCGCCTCGTGGGGAGACGGTCCCTCGGCCACCAGCCGGTCGGAAGGCCGCATTTCGTCGCTTTCGTCCCAACCCTCGTCTAGAGAGCCGGTGGCGCGCTGGTTGCGGGTGCGGCGGAAATTATCGACCAGCAGGTTGCGGGTCATGGTGGTGATCCACACCTGCAGGCTGCCGCGAGCCATATCAAAACTGGATAGATTCGAATAAATCTTTAAGAAGACGTCCTGGGTAAGGTCCTCGGCGTCGGCGGCATTCCCGGTGAAGCGGTAGCACAAGCCGTAGACACGGCGGTGGTGCGTGCGGACCAACTCAGCCCATGCGCCGGAATCCCCGTCCATGCAACGACGGACAATTTGGGACCAGTCGATCTCCAGCGGTCTTACCTCCGCGCGCAGGGCGCGAGCGCCGGTTGCTCCTCCGGGAGCGCCAGCGGAATGAGCTCTGGCCGGCGGAAACGCTCCGTCCGCCCTGCGGGGTTCGTGCGAGCGCCGCGACGGCTTGGGCGGCGCTGCCAATCCCACCACGCTCCAGCTTAATGTACCCACGCACTGCATAGCTGTGACTACGCGCATTTATCTCGTTTGGTTCCCGCAACTGCACGACGATTGCGACTGGCCGGCAAACCACAGCAGATTGGAACGCGGCGCGGCAGGATTCCGTATCCAACCACCATGGAGCCTCGCTTCGACGACACGTGGGTTGCATCGCAAGTGGCAAGAACCATGAGCCTGTGGACGGAATGCGCCGGCCAGCCGATGCCCGATTCGCCGCGCTACGGGATCGCCGAACATGCACAGCGCGAAGCGGCCTACGATCGCGCCCTCAATCAAGTTGAGGCACTCGTCAAGAGGCCGGGGCGGGGACAAGCCGGGCGAACCCTGACCCAACAGAAGATGATCGCCGTCTTCGCCCAGTTCGCCGCCCATGCCCTCGATCTGGAGCCGGCCGCCATCGCCCTGATCGAAAACGAGTTTCTGCCCGCCGGAACCTGTCTCGCGCGGTGGGCGCGGCGATTCGATCCCGCTCTGAGCATGGCCGACATCGTCCAGGCTTGCCGCAATGCCTGGACCGCCTGTGGCCTCCAGCCGATTCTTGGCGAACCCATCGGGATGACGACCTCGATCCTCGGTTACAGCCTGCTGTATCCGTATACCGACAACTACCTCGACCGCCGCGAGATCGGTGCGGACGCCAAGCTGAAATTCAGCGCGCGATTCCGCCAGCGGCTGCGGGGGGAAAGCATGGCGCCGCTGAACAGCCACGAAGTGACCCTTTGGAAGCTCGTTGAGCTGATCGAACGCCAATTCCCTCGGACGCTGTATGACCAGGTCTTCGATTGTCTGCTGGCGATTCACCAGGCACAGGAGGCCAGCCTCGCCCAGATGCGCCCCCGGATCATGGAGCAGGATGAAGTACTCCGGATCAGCTGCGCCAAAGGCGGAACGTCGGTTCTGGCCGATGCCTGCCTGGCGCGCGGATGGCTGCGGCGGGAAGAAGCCCAATTTGGCTTTGCCTGGGGCGTGCTGCTTCAGCTGGGCGACGATCTGCAGGACCTGGATGAGGACCTGAAGCGGGGATCGACGACCATCTTCTCGAAATCAGCGGCAACCGGGGAGATCCTCGATCCACTCGTCTGCCAGTTGCTGAACCTGAGTGAGCGCGTGGGCGACGAGATGCGAGGGCTGCCCCACGCTTCCGCGATGCTCGAAAACCTGCTGCGCATGAGCTGGCGATCCCTGATCATCGGAGCGGTGGCGAATGCTCCCGATTCTTTCTCATCAGAATTTCTAGCCGAAGCAGAATCGCGCTCGCCATTCCGGTTCGCGTTTCTGCGCGAGCGGAAGAAGAAGCTCGCCGGCAAGAGCGGCCTCTATGAGAACCTGTTCAACTTGTTCCTCGAATCCGAGGACGAGAATCAGATCGCATTCGGTCGCGCCACTGCCGCACTCGACATGCTCTCGGCCTGACCGCCCAAAATTTGGCAAAGCCTTCGCTGCGCACGATGGTAAGGTGACCAACTGCTGAATCTTCAGAGATTTCGGCCCCACTTACGTCATAATGAAAATCGAAATCCACCTGCCTCATTGGGTTCATGCGACTGCTGACTCCATCTCTGCCACCCGGCCAGCCGGATCCCGCCTTAGTGCGAGGATTGGTGGTGGTCCAGCGAATCTGCCTTGGGCTGGTTTTCTTCATTCCGCTTCTCGCAGTATCGGCGCAACTCTTTCCCCAGGTGGGCCCATACCTCGGCCCGATCACGACCAACTTCAGTTTCTCGATCGCGATCATCGCGGTTCTTTGTGCTCTCAGCCTGATCATGTCAGACCCGGGAAGTTCGTGGGCCATGCGGCAGATCGGCCACTATTTTGCGGTGTTGCCGGCGCTCGGCGCTGCTTCCATTCTTGTGCTGAGGTACGTCTCGCTTGGCGGCCTGCCCGGTCCCGTTCAGGAGTTTGCGCGCGCGGTTTCCGACTTCGGGGACATGTCGTCGCTCTCGGCCGGAGCATTCCTGTATCTTTCCGTGGTCATCTTCCTTATGCGCAGCGACAGCGTTCTCGCGCGTCGCCTGGCTGACATCCTGGTCTCGATACTCTGCCTTCTCGCCCTCGCGCTGATCTCGCAGGATCTGTTCGGAACGCTGAGCCTTTTCGGCCTCACCTCCGCCGATCTCATCTCGCCCCAGGTTCTCTCGAGCATCCTTCTGCTGACCGCGGTGATCACCCTCAGGCAGGCTCAGTTCGGGGTTTTCTCGATCTTTCTCGGGCACGGCATCGGCAGCCGGATCGCGCGCGGTTTTGCGCCCATCCTTCTGTTGTGGCCCTTCCTGCGCGAAATCGGTGAAGCGCAAATCGTGTTTCCCAGTCTCATTCCCGCTCACTTTGCCACCGCGCTGCTGACGTCGCTGGCCGTCGCGTGTTCGCTGGGATTGCTGTTGTTTATTGTGTGGCGCATCAACGGCATGGAGAAGGAGATCCACGACCTCACCCTGCGCGACGAATTGACCGGCCTCTACAACATGCGGGGCTTTTATCTCCTCGCAGAGCAGACTCTCCGAATTGCGCAGCGCTCCAAGATGCCCTTCTCGGTGTTGTTCCTCGACCTCGATGGATTGAAGAAGATCAACGACACCCTGGGGCACAATGTTGGATCGAAATACCTGGCCAAGACCGGGGAGGTGATTGCCACGAATTTCCGCGACTCGGATGTGAAGGGACGCTTTGGCGGAGATGAGTTCGTCGTCGCCGGTCAGTTCAGCATGGTGGGCATCGAGATCGCGGCGCTGCGGCTGAAGACGGTCGCCAAGGAGCTGAGCAAGCAGGTCGATCCGCGCTTCCCTCTCAGTTTCAGCATCGGCCATGTGACCGTCGAGCACTTCTCAACCGAATCCCTGAAGGACCTGGTCACCAGGGCCGACCATGTCATGTACGAGGACAAGCGCGCGCGAAAAGCCGTCCGGGTGTGAAGGGAGAAGGCTCCGTCACAAGCCGCGAACAGGCACACGCGACGGTCCGGATTTCGATCCGCCTCAATAACGAAGCCCAAGCTTCATCGGGAATTCTTCTTCATCCTCCTCGAGGCACGGACCATCGCAATAGGCGCGCAGAATGCTGCGGCGGCGCAGCCGCAAGCATGTATGCGCGAAGAGGACCGCAACCGAAGCGATGGCGAGATGACCCACGCTCCCTTCGATCCACGGTTCGCATAGGACCGGAACCGACGCCACAATCGGCACGAAAGCGACGTACTTGAGGACCGTGACCGCGAGATTGGATCGCTCTCCTTGCTGTTCTCCCGTGAAAGGAATCGAGAGGACGTGGAGGAAGAGAAGATCGGTCAGCAGGAGACAGACACCGGCTGCAATCAGCAATTGGCTTGCTGCCGCGCGCACGGTGGGCGGTTCCGTGGGAACTGAGAACCGGAGCGCCGCCCATGTTCCGCATGTGATGGCTAGCGCCCACATGAAGACCCAGATTTCGCTTGCCAGCGAATACCCCGATGCGAAAGCAAGACGCGGTGGACGACCCTGGATGACTCGAAACACCCATCTGCCCTGGTGATTCCCGGGGGCAAGAAGGGCCATGCGAAGGCCCGCGATCGTCCAGAAAGCAATGAATCCCATGGCCGCGAGAATGCCGTCGAGTGACATGACCATGCGGAACCGGCCGTCCGTTATCGACAGGCGAAAGGCAATGGACGCCACTGCGGAGACACCGACGCTTCCAAAGACGATCAGATACATGCGGTATCGCGGCACGCGCAAAATCGTCTGACGGATGAAGTGAAACACGGCTCGCCGCTCCGGAGTTCTGAAGAGACTGGCATGCAGCAGACCATCGAGCGGGCGTCCGAACTGGAAGCGAGCAGGCCGCCCGCCAGAGCCTTCGATGAGTTGGCGCACGCGGCGCAGGTACGCGACGGGGTATCCCAGCACGGTTAGTCCTGCGGTAATCAGCAGTGCCACACAGCCCGTCTGAGCGAGGTTCGTATAGACCGGCAGTGCGGAAGGGCCCTCCATGAGGCGCTGGTAGATCCCCAGATACCAGAAAGGAGGGAAGCAGGATACAAGCAAGCTCTGTGACTGAAGCAAGGCAGGAACTGCTCCCGAGAGAGCCGGAAACAGGAAGAGCAGCATCAGCAAGGCGGTAATCAGCAGGCCCTGGAACAACAGAGAGAATCGGCGAAACAAGCGCTCTCCGAAAATCGCAACCAACAATCCTTGCAAGGCGAGAACGGATGCCGCGGCAAATAGCCCGCTGAGGCCGACTGCCAGAATGTGGCCGGCGAGGAATCGCGCGAGATTCGGAGGATCGATTGCCGCGGGAAGCACAAACGGCGCGAGAACGTTGGCATCGAAGAGAAAGCCCGCAATGAAGATTGCAATGGCGGTCACGCGAGCCATGAAGACTGTTTTGGCGGGGATAGGCAGCGTTTGCAGCACATACATGTCGAGCAGGTCGGGGAAGAAGAGGTCCCACTCGAAGACGGTGACGATCCCCATGGCAACGAAGGAATACACCAAGTAAAAGAAATGATAGTTGACTTGCAGCCAATAGGGAGGGGGAACGGCGAAAGTCGGGTGGTCCTGCGGGTAGCGGATGAAGCCGTGGTAGATCGGCCACAGAAACAGCGCCATCACGAATCCCGGAAGGCCCACGGTAAACCCGGCGAGAATCAATCGAGCCTTGGCGTCGCCGTCAGGCGATGCGGTTTCATGATTGAAGAATCGCTCGAGGAAATGAGTCACGAGATGCGAGAACTGACTCCGTTCAGGCTGGCATTCCGCCGCAAGCGCGGCCTGGTCATTCAGCGACAGCGCTTCAGGGCCGGAAAACAGGAGCAGGCGCTGAAATGAGTCAGGCATGATCGGCCTGCATGACCTCGACGATTTCTCTGGCTACGACTCGCGTGTCCTGCTGCTGCACCAACTGGGCAAAGACGCTTTCAAGATTGGGAAGGCTCATGAGCCGCGTCAGTTCAGAAGGCCTTGCGTCGGCCAGAATCTTGCCTTTCGCAATCACAATTACGCGGTTGCACAACTGCTCGACCACCTCGAGGACATGCGAGATGTAAAGGATCGCTTTGCCTTGCGCGGCCAGTAATTCAAGCAAATCCTTGAAGAGCCGTGCCGAAACCACGTCAAGCCCGGAAAGAGGCTCATCGAAGATCAGCAGCTTGGGATCGTGCAACAAGGCGGCGGCGATCAGGACCCGTTGGCGCATGCCTTTGGAGTAGATGGATATGGGCGAATGCTGCCACGATTCGAGCTGCAACAGGCGGAGCAGCCGCGCTGCCTTGGTTAAGATGAGCCGCTCGCCGAGGCCGCGCAGCCTGCCCACGAGCTGCAGGTACTCCAGCCCGGAGAGATAGGTGTAAAGATGCGCTTCTTCCGGCACGTAGCCGATCGCGGCGCGAAACGAAACCAGGTCCTTGCGGATGTCCTGGCCTTCGAAGAACACGTGCCCTTCGTCGGGGCGCATCATGCCGGTAATGACTTTCACCGTGGTTGATTTGCCGGCGCCGTTCGGTCCCAGGAACCCCACGATTTCGCCTGCTGAGACGCTGAAACTGATATTCGATATGGCGGGGATTCGCCGGAAGCTTTTCGAAAGGTTTTCGAGCTCCAGCATCATCCGCTCCTTACCCTATGTAGCAATCGGTATAGCCGGTTGTCAAGTAGAACACTACATAGGTAGAATTTGACATGGCTTCAGAGGCGAAGCTCTCCCACACCACGGCCATTATCCTTCAGGCAATCCATGCCGGATTCATCTATGGATTCAGCATCATGGAAATGACCGGCTTGCCGAGCGGGACGGTCTATCCAGCCATGCGACGCCTGGAACGCGACCGGATGATCCGTTCTCATTGGGAGCGCCAGTCCATCGCGGACGCGGAGCAGCGCCCGCCCCGCAAGTACTACAAGCTGACATCGGAAGGAAAATCGACTCTGGATGCATCCCGCAGGCGCTATCCGCTCCTGGAGCGCATCATTCCGTCCCCGGAGGTGAAGTCCGTATGAGACTCTCCGATTCCGGGTTTGCCTGGGTCCATCGTGAGCTCGTGACTTGCGCGTCATGGCTGGCGCCGGCGCCGCAGCGCAAGGAGTGGAAGAAGGAGTGGCTGTCGGAACTGTGGCACGTTGTGCAAGCGCGAATCCCGGCGGG
The DNA here is from genome assembly GCA_035308825.1 of Occallatibacter sp. Lineage (GTDB taxonomy): Bacteria > Acidobacteriota > Terriglobia > Terriglobales > Acidobacteriaceae > Telmatobacter. The sequence goes on from DATGFX010000082.1 coordinate 297,174, forward strand.
GTATGGTTCGTGGAAGGCGCAAGAGGAGATCACGCGATTCTGCCTGGGGGCGTTCCACGATGCACTTTGCCTGAGAACCATGTCATGGCGCGATCAAAAACCTTTTGCTCGGTGGAGCGGCTCGCCCCAGCAGTGCCTTCTTCTGCTCTGCGCGGCGCTGGCCATTGCATACGGAATTTCGCTCTTGTTGCCCGGCGTTCGCGCCGAGAGCCGCCCTTCGAACTTTCAGGTCAAGCCAGGCCTGGTCCTGATTCAAGATGCGCGCTCCAGAGACGACTCGGTGGCAACCATTCCCATCCGGCAATTTCTTGGTTGGAGGGAGCGGAGGCAGGAATATTTCGACGGTCTCGCGTTCTATCGGATCGCGGAAGAGGCGGCGTCGACTTCAACCGGGGATCGGACCACGTTGAACGTTGCTCATGCCAGCTCGAATCTCTTCGCACTTCTTGGCCTGGCAGTGCGATATGAAGAGCCCGGGGTCAAGGCCGGTGCGAGCGAGCGCGCGGTGATCCTTAGCGATCGTATTTGGAAGACGCAATTCGGCGAAAATCCGCATATCGCCGGAAGCGTGATCGAATTGGGCGGACGCACCGCTCGAGTGGCCGGAATCGTTCCGTTCGGATCCTGGAGGCTGCCGGGGAAGATCGACCTGTGGTTGCTGGAACCGGATTCCGAAATTCCTTCGGGGGGTCCTGGATATGTCCTCGCCCATTTAAGCCGCCGGGGACAATCGGAGGTCTGGAGCCGGCGCATTCATATTACCGAGTACACGGGCGACTACGCTGCCGACGATCTCTGGGGTGTCTCGATTGATGAGCGAACCCGCGGACCATGGGACATCTTTCTGTTCACCATGCTGCTGGCTCTTCTCTGCCTCCCCGCAGTCGCCTCCGTTTCGATGAGCGAGTCAAGCTTCAGCTCGCACAGGCCAACCTGGTCAAAGAGAATTCGGCAGTGGGCATTTCTCTGCGTCAAGATCTCCTTGCTCTTTCCCATTGCCTATTTTTCTTCCTTGGACCTCGCCTATTGGCACATGCCGCTCTATTCGGCTGCATCGCAGTACATGCAGTTGATCTCGTCGTTCACAATCTGCTTGTTCGGCATGCGCTGGGTGATGCTGGACCAGCGGCAGCGATGCCCTGTTTGTCTTAAGCGGGTCACGCACCCTGCCAGCGTGGGCCTGGCATCAAGAACCTTTCTTGCCTGGAATGGCACGGAAATGATCTGTACCGACGGGCACACCATGCTCCACGTTCCCGCCCTGCCCACAAGCTGGTTCAGCACGCAGCGCTGGCTGTATCTCGACACCTCATGGAAATTCCTATTCGTGGCGCAGGGGATTGAGGGAGGCGCATGACACGCCGCCGGTTCGGCGGGTCATGATCTCGACCGGTTCAGCCATGGAGGAAGTTCCGCTGCGCACGGCTGCGCTATTCAGCCCGCAGAGTGATTGCCGGATCGATTCTCGAAGCACGCCATGCGGGTAGCGCGCATGCGATGAACACGACCAGAGCCAGGACCACCACAACGAGCCCATACGTCAGCGGGTCGAGCCGCGAAATCCCGAAGAGAAGCGACTTCAGCAGCTGGCTTGCACCTAAAGCGCCCGTGATACCGATCGCCATTCCGATCGCCGTCAGCAGCAGTCCATCGCGCAGAACCAGGGTGAGAATGTTGCGCCGCGATGCGCCCAGCGCGACCCGCATGCCAATCTCGCGCGTGCGTTCGCTGACGCTGCCCGACAATACGCCATAGATTCCAACGGCCGCCAGCACCAGGGCGACGATTCCGAACGCAGCGAAAAGGATGAGCACGAAGCGGCGTTCGGCCTCCGAGACTTCGACGAGCCGCGTCATGGTGACCACGCGCACGACGGGCTGGTTGCGGTCGACCGACCAGATGGCGTTCTTGAACGTCGCGGCAAGCGAGCCGGGGTCGGCGGACGATCGGATCACGAATGAAAGCGTCTGATCGGCAAACCACGTCTGTCGCGTGGAAAGATACACGGCGGCGGGATCATTGATGGCCAGCGACGTCTGCTTGATGTCGCCGACGACGCCCACAACGGTATACCAGGGCCGATCGGGGCGGCCAATGTGCAGACGCTTGCCGATCGCGTTCTCGTGCGGGAACTGGCTGCGCGCCAGGCTTTCACTTATCAACGCGGACTGCGGTGCGGAGTCTGTGTCGCGTTCATCCAGGAACCTGCCGCTGCGCAAAGGGATCTTCATAGTCTGGCAGTATTCCGGGCTGACCGCGTAGCGGAACACGGTTCGGCCGCCATCGGGAGGATCGTTTTCGAAGCGTGCTCCATACATGCTGATTGCGGGCGGATCGTCGCTGAGCGGAAGGACGCTGGTGAATGCCGCATCCCTCACTCCCGGCACACGCCGCACCGCATCGAGCGCCTGCTCAAAGAAGCGTCGGCGCGCTGCTTCTCCGGCGCCAGGCGCTGTCGGAAGTTCGTCAAATTGATGTCCAGAAGTTTGTACCTGCAGGGTCAGCAGATGATCCGGTTCGAATCCGGGATCGACCTGGAGCAGGCAGCGCATGCTGCGTAACAGCAGCCCGGTGCCGACGAGCAGAACCAGCGCGAGCGCAACTTCAGTTACTACCAGCGCGCGGCGGGTGATGTTGTGATGTCCCGCGCTGTGCCTCGAACTCTGTTCGAGCCTGGAGTGAAGGCCGGCGCGAGAAAGATAAATAGCCGGGATCATGCCCGTGAGCAAACCGATGCCCATCGTGACGGCGAGAGCAAAAAACAGGGCCGTCGAGTCCAGTGCGATCGCGTCGATGCGCGGCAGTCCCGGCGGACTGAGCGAGATGAGCGCGTGCACCCCTCCATACGCAACGACCACACCACAGGAGCCGCCCAGTAGAGAGAGCAGGAGAGTCTCGGTGATCAGCTGGCGCAGAACGCGGCGCCGCGAGGCGCCCAGCGCGGCGCGTACCGCAAATTCGCCTCGGCGTTCCGTACCGCGCGCCAGCAGCAGGTTTAGCACGTTGACAGAGGCGATCACGAGCAGCAGCACCACCGCACCTGCGATGGCAAGCAGAGCAGGCTTGACGGTGTGCGCCACGGAGTCCTGGAGCCGGTCGACGATGACCCCCTGTTGCAGCGAGGCCCAGCGTGGGCGCGGAAAATCGGGCAAGGGGTTGCGCGCAATTTCTCTGATCTCCGCAATCGCACGGTCCCTGCTCACGCCGGGTTTCACGCGGGCGATGAGCCGCAGATGCTGGCCCCACTCCCACGCCCAGCTATTGAAATGGGTCGCGAGCTGGCTGGGATCGTACTGCGCGGTCGTCCACAGCGCGGCAGCCGGCGAAACAACATCTTCGAAACCGGCGGGCATCACGCCGATGACGGTGTAGTTGTCGTCATCGAGCTTGATAGGCCGGCCGATGATGCCGCGGTCGCGATGGAATAGACGCTCCCAGAGGCCATCGCTCAGGATGACCACGTGGGGCCCGCGCACAGCTTCCTCCGCGGGCACGAAATCGCGACCCAGCGCCGGCGCTATGCCGAGGACGCGGAAAAAACTTGCGCTGACGCTCTGGCCTTCGAGACGCTCGGGAATGGAATTGCCTGTCAGGGTCGGCTGCCATGGCTCGAAAATCGCCATGGAATCGAACGAGCGGTTTCGTTGGAGGAGTTCGTAGTACGTGCCGTAGGAAAGCTCGAAGCGCGCGCCGCGCCATGTATTCCAGATCATCAGGAGACGGTCTGGATGCGGATAGGGCAGCGGCGAAAGCAGAATGGGATTGACGGCGCTGAAGATCGCCGTGCTGGCGCCGATGCCAAGCGCAAGCGTGACGAGGCTGACGATGGTGAAGACGCGATGCGTGCGCAGCTGGCGCGCCGCATAGCGCAGATCGAACAGGATTGTGCGAACCGCGTTCTCCCATCCGTACGAACGCACCTCTTCCTGGATCGGGGACAGATTGCCGATCTCTGCCCGGGCTTCGCGTTGCGCTTCCTGGGGGCTCAGCCCGCGCTCCATTCCGGCTGCAATCGCATCTTCGAAATACTGCCGGACTTCCGCGGAGATATCCTCATTGCTGCGCGCCGGACGAAAGAGGCTGCGCGCACCTCGCGTGAATTGGCGCCAGAGAAGCATGTCAGATCTCCGCTTTCAACAGGCGGGAAATAGCCCCTGCGCGCCGATTCCAGTCAGCGGTTTCGAGTTCGAGCTGTTTTCTGCCCGCTTTTGTGAGAGAGTAGATTTTCGCACGCCGTGAGTTCTCGGTTTGCTTCCATTCGGCGTCAAGCCAACCCGCGCGCTCCAGCCGTTGCAGAGCGGTGAGCAGGGAGCCGGCATTTACCTTGAAAACGCTTCGCGAGATCTGCTCCACCCGGCGGGCGATTCCAAAGCCGTGCATCGGCTCCAGGCTGAGCGTTTTCAGGATGAGCATGTCCAGGGTTCCCTGGATTACGTCGGTGTTCGGCTCGTTCATGAGAAACGACGTTACTCTAATCTCATCCTGACTGTCAAGATATGATTGTCAGGCTGAAAAGGGAGAAACCGGCGGCTTTTGGTCAGAGAAGATGAAGGATTCTCGCGCTGACCGGCATTGGACAACGAAGCCGATCGGGAGGTCGGTGAGGCGGAGTGATCGCTTTGCGGAGACGCTCAGTACCGGTCCGCAAAGTCCGGATCCACAGGCGTCTCGAAAAGCGATGCGTCGCGCGTCACGATCGTCAGCCCCGACGGGGTGACAAAGTAGCGCCGCTTGTCTTCTACCTGGTCGTAACCGATGACCGTGCCTTCCGGTATATGCACGTCGCGGTCGATAATGGCGCGGCGGATGCGGCAGTGGCGTCCAATATTCACGTGCGAAAAGATGATGCTGGCATCCACGTCGGAGTAGGAGTTGACGCGCACATCCTGCGACAGCACGGAGTTCGAAACCGATGCGCCCGAGATGATGACGCCGGCCGTAATGATTGAGTTAACGGCCATGCCGGTGCGGCCGGGCTCGCCGAAGACGAACTTTGCCGGCGGATACTGCCGGACGCGCGTGCGCATGGGCCAGTTCTTGTCGTAAAGATTGAAGACCGGCGACACGGAGCACAGATCCATGTTGGCTTCGTAATACGCATCGAGCGTTCCCACATCACGCCAGTAGAGAGCCTTCTGCTTGTTCTCGTCGACGAAGCTGTAGGCCATCATCTTTTTCTTGCCCAGCAGGTTGGGCAGGATGTTGTGTCCGAAGTCGTGCTTCGAGTTGGGATCCTCGGCATCGGCGATGAGCGCCTTGAGCAGGCACTCGGTATTGAACACGTAGATGCCCATCGAAGCGTCGACCGACTCGGGGTGAATCGGGGAACGGTAGGAGGTCGTCGCCGGCTTTTCCTGGAATCCCTGGATCTCGCCGGTGTTTCCCACCTCAACCACGCCGAACCGGGAGACCTCATCGGGTGAGATGGGCAGAGTGGCCAGCGTGACCTCGGCGTTGGTCTCTTTGTGGTAATCGAGCATGCGGCTGTAGTCCATCTTGTAGATGTGGTCGCCGCTGAGAATCAGCATGTACTTCGGCTGCTCGCTGCCGATGGAGTAGATGTTCTGGTAGACCGCGTCGGCGGTGCCCATGTACCAGTTGGTGCCGGTGCGCTGCATGGGCGAGAGCAGCTCGAAGAACTCGCCCAGTTCGGAGGCAACGATGCCTGTCCATCCTTCGCGGATATGGCGGTTCAGCGAGAGGGCCTTGTACTGCGTGAGAATGTAGACCTTGCGGAGCCCGGAATTGGTGCAATTGGAAAGCGTGATGTCGATGATGCGGTAGTGTCCGCCGAAGGGAACTGCCGGCTTGGCGCGATCGCGGGTCAAGGGAAAGAGGCGTTCGCCCGCTCCGCCCGCCAGAAGCACACCCAATGTTTCTCTCATGTCCGAATGAGCCATATCCGATTGCCCCTGCTTTGATTTGCTCTATCCGGGGAGATCCCCGCGCTGAATTCCGGAACCGCTCTGAACGGTGGAGAATATCACACGCGCGTGACACTCGCAGCCTATGAGCTTGATTCCGAAGAAAAACGGAGCCATCCGAAGTACCGGAACGGGAAACAGATGCCGCGTCCCACGGGCGCAATCGGGCCCGCATGGAACGGAGGGTTCAGCGCAATCGCTTGAACTTGTATTCGACGCCGACGGAAATGGCGAAGTTCACGTCCCACTGCGTCGTGCTGGGAGCGTAGTTGATGCTGTAGTGCGTGATGACAGCATCCGGTGTGATGCGGAACACCCAGCGGGGCGAGCGGTTCAGGTCGATGTGGCCGCCGATGATGGCGGCGGGGGCGAGCTGATCGTTATAGAAATCGACCACCGAGGGCGATTGTCCGCGAAGATCCTGTTCGAACTTGCCGTAGACGCCGCCAAACAGCGCATGAGCGGTCAGGTCACCGTGCTCATTGTGGGGGCCCAGCCACTCGGGGCCGCCGACAAAGAAATACTGGGCTACGAAAGGGCCCTGGATGTTGTAGGGATTCGGCGCGGTGCCGCTGGTGCCCACGTAGGCGCGGCCCGATCCTTCCGCGCCCCAGTGCTTCGCGAACCAGTACGAGCCTGAAACATCGAGTCCGCCGAGATTTGAGCCCTGCAGCAGTGTCGGGCCGGCCTTCATATGGTCGTAAGCCAGACCTACGGTGAGGTCGAAACGGTTGTCGTACCGCACTCCTGACAGGGGATTGCCGGGAGAATAGGGGACACTCGAGCTGGGCCCGGCAGGGGTCTGCGCGGCGGGCGGCGGAGGTGCTTGCGGCGCGGGTTGTTGCGTCTGCGCGAGCGACACACACGGGATGAAAATTGCAGCGGCTGCAATGGCAGCAAAAAAGCTTACTTTAAGACGCATCATCACTCAGCTTACAAGACCGGGCCAACCGCGGACAACGCGCCCGGAGGCGAGGTTTCTCCAGAAAATCGAAGCGCGCGAAGCACGGACAAAACGCATGCGCCCTCAGTGCGGCGAAGCTTCTGAGTAGACGGTTGGCGTCATGTTCGGTTGGCAACGCGACGCGCAATCCTACGCGAACAAATCGCGCAGTCGGGCCATGGAGTCAAATGAATCAGGGCTTGCAGCGATCGGCCCAGCTCGCATACACGAGGTAGCGCGCTGTCTTCAGTGTTTCCATCGCGGAGCGGCTGAATCCCCCCGGATCGGCTTCCATCGAGGGCGCGGCATGCGCTCTCCACTGGATGGGCAAACGATCGAAGATGAGGCTGGCACGCGGCAGATGCTGCGCAGTGGTGACGATCTCGGCGGAGTCCCAGCCATGCGACTTCATCACATGCAGAACATTGCAGGCGTTCTGCATCGTGTTGCGCGATTGCGGTTCAAGAAAGACCGCCGATGACGGAATGCCTTGCGCCTCCGCGGCGCGCGCCATCACCTGCGCTTCAACAAAGCGATTGCCGGCCGCACCGCCCGCGAAGATGATGCGTGGCGCCACATCGCGCTCGTATTCGCGAACGCCTTCGGTCACGCGGGCGAGCTGCTCGGGAGTCGGGTTGCCGTCGGAGTCGGCTGGACTGCCCAGCACGACGATGGCATCGAAGCGAGTCTGATTGGTATTGGAAACGGGAGCGAAGTGGCGCGCCAGGATTGCCCAGAGGCCAATGCCCGCGACCACGGCAGAACTGATCAGAAGCCACCGGCGGCCCGAACTGCGGACCTTGCGGCGGACAGTCGCGATCCGGCGCCGGGCGGTGCGCACGGGTGGGCGGCGGGCGGTTCGACGAGGCGGGTCAGCAATAACCAACGGGGGCCTCCGAATCCCACTCTAGCGCGGGAAACGGGGCTGGCCCGCAGGGAGGTGCCGAAGGGGAGTCCTGAAGGTAATGGGTCTCAGCCGAGGTTGAGCGGCTGGCCGAACGCCGAAAGGACGAACTCACTGAGCGGCTTACGGTTACGGGCCGAGGTTTCCATTTCGATGAGTTTTGGGTTCGGCAGTTTGGCAGGCTCGTCCTGGTAGCCGAGTGCCATCACCGATCCCAGCGCATAGTCCTCAGGGATTTCCAGAATCTTCCGGATCGCGTCATGATCGTAACCTGCCATCTGGTGGGTTGCGATTCCCAATGCAGTGGCCTGCAGGACGAGGAACCCGGTGGCAGCGCCCAAGTCGAAGAAAGCATAGGTATTCAGCTTGCCGTCCTTGGCGAACTTGGTGTTGGCCAGGCCGAGGATCAGGACCGAGGCGAGAGGCGCCCATGCCTGGTTGAATCCCACAAGAGTCGAAGCGATCTTCTTGTGTGTCTCTGAGTTACGCAGGCCGACAATGTAGGTCCATGGCTGGCCGTTGCTCGACGACGGCGCCCAGCGGGCTGCCTCAAACACCTTGGCCAGGTCGGCGGGGCTTACATCACGGTCAGAGAAGGAGCGCGGGCTCCAACGTTTTGAAATGGCCGGCAACAGGCCGGCAGGCGCGTGTTTCATCTCATTCAGTTCACTTATAGATAACGTTGTGGACATGATTTAGCTCCCAGAAGAAAGCTGCAGTTCATTTTGATTGCAAAACCGGCGCAGGGGATTCCGGAAGTCACTGCTGTCCGTGGAAAGTTGGTTGAGGTTGGCGTAAGCGGATGAGTGTCCTCAGGGTGCGCCGCGGCATCGGCAGCAACGTCTTGAACTCCAGGTCGTGTCTTATCGCCGATCCGGATGGTTGGGGTCGGTGAACTCAAGCAACTCAATGGGTGCGCCGTTTTCGACGATGAACGCGACGCGTACTCCGTCGGATGGGCTGTTCGGCGGAATCAAAATTTCCCGGCCTGCCAGCTCGGACGCAAGGTCGCTCACCTCAAAAGCAACATGCGGCACTTGCCGGACCAGCTCGGGAACCGGTGCGTCGGCTTCGAACCGCATCCATTCCACGCCATACTCGCTGTTTTCGTGTCCGACAAGGAAGATCTTTAGACGCTCGATGTGGCGCTCTCCCGGTCTCGGTTGGGTTGTAGGAATTCCAATGTGGTGATAACGGCGCATTATCTCGCCTCCGTTTCGGAATAGCTCGGGATGGACGGGCGCCACCCCGCGCTCCTCACTCCGCCAGCGACAAGACCGACGTTGCCACCTTCGTCGCCGACTCCTCGCGCGCCGAAACGCGCATCAGGGTGAGAACCGTGATGTCGTCGGCCTGGCCAAACTGCTGGGCTGCCGCTGCAATCGATTCCGCCGATTGGGATGCAATTGCCGCTGTCCGTTCGAACCCGAACAACTCGCCGCCATTCCCGCGCGCCTCGACCACGCCATCCGACACGAGCGTCAGCTGCTGATTCTCCGCCAGCCGGAACACCGACTCGACATACTTCGTATCGGCGCTGAGACCCAGCGGCAACCCGCTGTCGACGGTCATCTCCTTGCCTTCGAGATACGGCGAAAGATGGCCTGCATTCGCGATCGTCACGACGCCGTCGGGCGAAACCCGCATTACCATGCACGTCGTGAACCCGCCGTGGCTGCGCGCCATCATGCGAATATTCATCGCGGCGATCATCTCTCCGGGGCTGTCAGTAAAGTGAGCCAGCGTGCGCAACGTTCCGACCAGCAAGCTCACCGTCATGGCCGCCGGCATGCCCTTGCCGCTCACGTCGCCAACGACAGCCAGCACGCCTCCGCCCCGTGTCTGCATGATCTGGAAGAAGTCGCCGCCTACCTGCTGCGCGGGGCGGTACTCGCTGGCCAGGCGGAAGCCGGGAATGGTGGGCAGATCTTCCGGAATGAGAACCTGCTGCACCTGGCGCGCCTGCTCGATCTCAAGCCGCCACAGTTCGCGCTCGCGCTGGCCGCGCACGAAGCGCCGCATCAGCAGCACCGAGACGATGGCCAGCATCAGCAGCGTCGCAATCACGCCGCCGGTGATCGTCAGCCCGCCGAGACGCAAGATGGTGGGAACGTGAATGACGGCGAGTTCCTCCTGGTACATCCAGACGATGGTCAGCAGGATTGGCGGCAGGGCGAGCCAGCCGTCGGATTGCTGCTTGCGGATGCCGCGATAGGTGATCCACAACAACAGCGCGCCCAGCAGCAGCTTCAGTACCAGCGTGAGGGGCAGCAGGAAATCCTCGAACTGAACCGGGACGACCCTCCCAAACAGCGGCGGCCGAAGCATCGCCATTCCCACAACCAGCGCCGCAGTCAGAACCAGGGCCGCCCGCTTGACGCGGCGCAGGTCATCGAGATCGAACCAGTAGGCCCAGAACAGCGCCCACAGCGCCAGCGAGATGGGACGCGAAAGCACGTCGATAAAAAAGTTCTCCGGCACCATCGCGATGGCCAGCGAGTAGTACCCGGTCATCACCGCCGCGCGTTCCACCACGCCCAGCGCGCAGGCGAGGCCCAGCCACAGATACGCGGGCTCGCGCCGGTCAAACCAGAACAGGGTCAGCCCGAGCACTGCGGCGAGGAAAAGGAATGTCCCGGATAGCAGGTTGCCCACCTGCGTGCGGCCCACCGCGTCCCATTCAAGCTTCAGCATTGCGTCAATCGCCGAGGCTTCGCCAAGGATCGGCGGCCCATGCAATCCCCCCGCATCCGGAGACTGGAGCGGCGTGTCGAAGTCCATCCAGAAACGCACCGCAATCGTGACCGGCCCGTTGCGGATTCCGGCAGGCACGGAAAACGACGCAGGTTGCGAGTTATAGAACGTGACGTCGTTCCGGCCGAAGCGACCGAACTGCCCCACCTCCTGCCCGTCGATGTAGACCTGGTAGGCGTCGTCGAAGTTCATCGGCATGGTGAGCGCCAGCGGCGTCGACTCCGAACCGCGGTGATCGAGGTCGATGCGCAGGCGGTACCAGGCGTAGCCGGTCAGGTGCGGATAGCCGTGCGCGGTCCAGCCGGGAACGAAGCCGCTCGATCCGGTGACGGGATCGTAGGAGCCTGCCGGCGGCGTCAGGTCCAGCGTGGTCCAGCCGGAGTCGTCGAAGCCGGGCTCGGCCCAGCCCAGGTTGTCGCCGGGATGAAACTTCCACGGGCCGGTCAGCACCACCACCGCATTGCCGATGCGGGCGTTGAAGGCGTCAGCGGCGCCGGCGGCGTTCAGGGCATCGCCGGAGGTTTTCGAATCTTTGGGTGTGTTGGGGGCTTGTTGCGCGGCCGCGCAGGCGGCGAGGCCCGCGAGCAAGAGAAGCGAGAGCAAGCAGCAAGACAGGCGGGGCTTGCCCAGCGCAGGGCCCGCGGGTTTCAAGGGCATTCGTCGCCTCCGTGAAACGAGACGGCAGATTCAAGCTCAACCGGGGGAAGTCTCTGGGTGACAAGCATACTCTACCGGCGGCGGAGCTCGCCAAAGATCAGAGCGAGAGGTGCTTGGGTGGGAACGGGATGGACTGAGGGCAGTGAGGAACAGAGAAGCAGAGAAGCAGAGAAACAGAGAAGCAGAGAGACAGAGAAGCAGAGAAACAGAGAAGCAGAGAGACAGAGAAGCAGAGAAACAGAGAAGCAGAGAGACAGAGAAGCAGAGAAGCAGAGAAGCAGAGAAGCAGAGAAGCGGTGGCCAGGGGTCAGAACGGACTTGGGAGTGAGAGGAGGCGCTTTGAAAGAGCGCGCCAGACAAGATTATTCCCCTGACTCAATCAGTGACCCGATGAAAAGCCATGTTGGACATCGAATCCTAATCCGCTCAAAGGTTAAGTCTGAAATCAAAATGAATTATCCATCGCGGGCAGGGCGCCGTGAAGCTGCGAAACGGTGAACGCCTCCGCGCACGATTGGTTCACTGTTTCTCTGTTTTCTCTGCTTCTCTGGCCTCGGTCTCTGCGCCCTCAGTTCCTCGTTTTACGGATAGATCCGGTGCAGGGTCCGCGCGAACGGGATTGTCTCGCGCACGTGGTCGAGGCCGCAAATCCAGGCGACGGCGCGCTCGATGCCCATTCCGAATCCGGAGTGGGGAACGCTGCCGTAGCGGCGCAGGTCGAGATACCACTGGAACGACTCCAGCGGAAGGTTGTGCGCCTCGATGCGCGACTTGAGCAGTTCGAAGTCGGCCAGACGCTGCGAGCCTCCGATCACCTCGCCGTATCCCTCGGGCGCGAGCACGTCGACGCAGAGCGCGAAGTTCGGGTCCTTGGGGTCGGGCTCCATGTAGAACGCCTTCACGGCGGCTGGATAGCGGTGCACCATGACGGGCCGGTCGAACTGCCCGCTCAGCCATGTCTCATCCGGCGAGCCGAAGTCGTTGCCGTATTCGAAGGGCTGCTCGAGTTCGCCCTTCTTGTGGGCGTCGTTCAGCATCTTTGCCGCTTCGTCGTAGCGCAGGCGCGGGAACGGCGGAAGAATGTTTTTGAGCTTCTCCGGGTCGCGGCCGATGGTCTGCAACTCGGGGGCGCGGTTCTTGAGCACGCTTTGCACGATGTGCGAGATGAAGTTTTCGGCCAACTCCATCAGGCAGTCGAGATCGCAATACGCAACCTCCGGCTCGATCATCCAGAACTCGGTGAGGTGGCGCCGGGTCTTCGATTTTTCGGCGCGGAAGGTGGGGCCGAAGCTGTAGACCTTGCCGAGGGCGAGCGCAGTCGACTCGATATAGAGCTGGCCCGATTGCGTGAGAAACGCGGGGTCGCCGAAGTAGTCGACCGGAAAGAGCGTTGAGGTTCCCTCGCAGGCGGCCGGCGTGAGGATCGGCGGATCGGTGCGGATGAATCCGTTGCTGTCGAAATATTCCGCCGCGGCGCGCATGATTTCGGCGCGAATGCGCAGGATGGCGGACTGGCGCGGCGAGCGGATCCAGAGGTGCCGGCGCTCCATGAGGAAGTCGACGCCATGCTCCTTGGGCGTGATCGGGTAGGGATCGGACTCGGGCACGCGCTGCACGACCTGGACATCTTCAATGTCGAGCTCGTAGCCGCCCGGAGCGCGCTTGTCGGCACGCACCTTGCCGGTGACGATCACGCTGGACTCCTGCGTGAGCCCCTTCAAGGCTTCGAAGACGGCCGCGGGCACGCTCTTGACGTGGGCCACGCCTTGCACGGTGCCGGTTCCGTCTCGAAAGATGGGAAACAGGAGCTTGCCGCTTTCGCGCGAGTTGTAGAGCCAGCCCTTGATGACGACGGACTGGCCTTCGTGTTGGCCCAGGGTCGCAATGGTCGCCACCTGCGGCGGGGCCGACGTTGGCGGAACGGTTGGGGTGACGGAGGTGGTGGTTTCTTCGGACATGCGGATCTCGATTTCTGACGGAAACCCACCCTGACATGCCAGGACGGGGCACCCAGTTTTTTGGGTTTGCCGGACCTATCAGGATAACGCTCAGGCCGTCTGTCCGCGTGAAGTGTCCTGCGCTCAGCGGCCAAAGCCACTTTTCTGCTTTGGCTGGTTTCCGTTACGGGCTAAAGCTCGTACCCTTCACATCACACTGGCTGGCGAGAACCCGCGGGCGATGCACTCGCAGGGCGCGGGCGGTTTGGTTTATCGTCCTGCGTATGGCAACGAATGCAAATGCCGCGCCTTCCGCTTCGAACGCCGCACCGCATCCTGCTCCTGAAGCGGAAGAGATTTATCGCAGGTGGATCAAGTTTCTCGACGATGAGTTCATTCGGCACAGCTCGCCGCAGCGACGGGCAGAGATCGTGCGCGACCAGCTGTGGCAGCTTTACCTGGGGCGTCCGCATGCCGGGAAGCTGAACCTGACGCTGACCAGCGAATTGCCGGGCAACGTGCTGAGCATGTCGATGGACCCGGAGAACGTGACGCTCGAGGCGGAGCACTTCGCCGACGTTGACCCCAAGCGCTTTGCACCTCGCAAGCCGCTGCTCTGGTTCTGGCAGATGTTCGATCGCTCGCCCATCGGGCTGAACACCTGGCTGGGATTGCGTTTTCGCTGCATGCTGGGGCGGCACATCTTCGACCACATGGGATCGGGCGTGAAGATCTATCACGGCGTCGACCTGACCTACGGCTATAACCTCTCGATCGGCGACGGAGCCATGATCCGCCAGCGCGTGCTGTTGAACGACCGCGGCGGCATCAAGGTCGGCAAGAACGTGGTGATCGGCTCGTACTCGCGCATCTTTTCGCACGCCTACGAGGCAAACGATATGGAACACGTCCGGCTGACCCCAACGAACATCGGAGACGGCGCAAAGATCGGGACCCATACCATCCTCATGGGCGGCCAGAATGTGGGCGCGGGCGAGGTTGTGGGCGCGTACCCGGTGTTCAGGACGTAGTCGACCGAACAGGCTGTCACAGGGCCGTTTTGCTGAAATTCCAGCGTGCTAACCTGAAGTTTTGCTGTACCTGGAGCGTTGGTTTGCAATCCGCTGCCTTTCTGATCTGTGTGTTCGAGTTCGTTCTGCTCATTTTCTCGTTGAGCTTCCATGAATGCGCGCATGCATGGACGGCGTCGCTGCTGGGCGATCAGACGGCGCGACTCGAAGGCCGGATCACGCTGAACCCCATGTACCACATCGATCCCATCGGGACGCTGCTGTTTCCGGCACTCGCGATTTTCGGGCCGTTGATTGGATTCGGCCTCTTCGGCGGCATGCTGATCGGCTGGGCCAAGCCGACCCCGGTCATCAGCCGCAACTTCCAGAAAATCCGCCGCGACGAGAACCTGGTGACGTTGGCCGGTCCCGTCTCGAACCTGGTTCTGGTCGTCTTTGCTTTCATTGCGCTGATCCTCATGGCGGTGGCGCTTCCCAACGGGCGCGCGGTGGTGATTGGATCATTCCTTGCGGTGCTCGGTTCGCCTGCGGTGAGCATGCCGCACCCGGTGGTGCTGGTGTGCACGCTGTTGATTCTGATCAACCTGTCGTTGTTCGTCTTTAACCTGCTGCCGGTGCCGCCGCTCGATGGAAGCCATCTGCTGCGCAACCTGCTGCCTTATAACGCCATGCAGGCTTACGACCGGATTCCCTACTGGCTGAGCTGGGTGTTGATGATCCTGGTCGGCGGAACGATCATCCGCATGTTTCTCGGACCGGCGCTGGGGATGATCTACTTTGCGCTGACTCACGTGTAGAGCGAGTCGGCCTGCCGCTACAATGGAACGAGCCCATCACAAGGCATTCTTCTGAATTGATCCGGAAATCGATAAGCCTCATGTTAGACCCATCCACATCCTCTTCACGCCCGCGCGTTTTAAGCGGGATGCGTCCCACCGGCAAGCTGCACCTGGGCAACTACATGGGCGCGCTGGCCAACTGGGTCAAGCTGCAGGATTCGAGCCAGTACGAGTGTTACTTCTTTATCGCCGACGTGCACGCGCTGACCACCGAATACGCCGATACCTCGAACATCGCGCCAAATACAAAGGAAGTGATTCTCGACTATCTGGCCGCGGGGCTCGACCCGGCGAAGACGGTGCTGTTCGTGCAAAGCCACGTGCCGCAGCACTTTGAGCTGCCCATGTACCTGGGCATGAGCACGCCACTGGGATGGCTGGAGCGCGTTCCGAGCTACAAGGAGATGCAGGAGAACCTGACGCACAGGGACCTGACGACCTACGGATTCCTCGGCTACCCGGTGCTGATGGCGTCGGACATTCTGCTGTACCAGCCGAAGTACGTGCCGGTGGGCCAGGACCAGCAGGCGCACGTGGAGCTGACGCGGGAGATTGCGCGGCGGTTCAACCATTTCTATCAACTGAATGGGCGCGAAGTGCTGCCCGAGCCCGATGTCCTGCTGACACCGTCTCCCAAGCTGCCCGGGACCGATGGGCGCAAGATGTCGAAGAGCTATGGCAACACGATCCTGCTGTCGGACCCGGAGCCGGTGGTGCGGCAGAAGCTGAAGACGATGGTGACCGATCCGGCACGGGTGCGGCGAAGTGATCCCGGCGATCCTGACAAATGCCCGGTGGGCGATCTGCACAAGGTGTTTTCGACGGCTGAGACCTTGGAAAAGGTCTACGCCGGCTGCCGATCGGCGGGGATCGGCTGCATCGAGTGCAAGGGCTGGGCGGTGGATGCGCTGGTGCAAATCCTGAATCCGATCCAGGAGCGGAGAGCACGGTACACAGATGGGGAGGTCCGGGATATCCTCGAAGATGGCTCGAAGCGGGCAAGCAAACGCGCCGAGCAGACCATGGTGGAAGTGAGAGCGGCGATGCAGATGCCACAGTGAGACCATGGAAGATCCCCAAAGCAGAAACCGAATTGACTGATTCCTCTCTTAATCCGAAAAACACGCCCTCCGATCCGGTGAAGGAACCTGAGCCCGAGCGCGGGCCGGTGCGCGAACCCGAACCGAACGAGTCACCGCGGAAAGACCCGCAACCTGATCCCGAGCCGCGGCCTGATCCCGAGCCCAGTGAGCCTCCCAGAAAGACCGAAGAACTTCCGCCGCTGGTGCTGACCTCGCCCGAAAGGTCGGCAAGACCCTCGGCGAAAGCGAAGAAGCCGGAAGAGCCGGTGGAGGAGTCGCCGTTCTCGGTCACCGTGGGGCAGGTATACGATGGGCCACTCGATCTGCTGCTGGATTTGATCCGCAAGCAGGACATCGACATCTATGACATTCCGATTGCGAAGATCACGGGGCAGTTTCTGACATATGTGAACCAGCTGAAAGCCAGCGACGTGGACGTTGCGGGGGAGTTCATCTACACGGCGTCATTGCTGATCCACATCAAGAGCAAGATGCTGCTGCCGCGCGCGCCGTCGGGACCCGAAGATGCCGCAGAAGATCCGCGGCGGGAACTGGTCGAGCGGCTGCTCGAGCACGAGCGATTCAAGAACGCCGCGCAGATGCTGCAGCAGAAGCAAATGCTAGAAGCGGCAAGCTGGACCAATCCCGGGTCACGCGAGTTCAAGGATGACGTGAATGCCGAGCCCGAGATTGCGGCCGATACGGTGGACCTGGTGCGCATCTTCCGTGACATCATGGAGCGCGCCCGCACGCGGCCGGTGTTCGACGTGCAGGAAGACACGATCACGGTGGGCCAAATGATCCAGTTTCTGGGGCGGCGGTTATCGATGGAAGACAAGCCGGTGGCATTACGGCGGCTGCTGAGTCACACCAAGTCGGAGCGGGCGCTGGTGGCGATGTTCCTCGCGCTGCTGGAATTGGTCCGCCTGCAGGCGATTTTGCTGCGGCAGGACCGCGCGTTCAGCGAGATCTTCATCAAGAAGAGCACCGGGTTTGACGCGGTGATGAACGAAGGCCTCACGAACGCGCGCGACGACTGGAAGTAAGACGGGCCGCCGGGCGCAGCCCAAATGCCGTGATTTATCCTGAAAATTCAAGATGACCAACGACGAACTACCCAATCTGCCGGCCTATGACGAGGCCGCGCTCGACAAGGCATTCGCCGCGCTGGAGGCGCAGGCGCGCGCTTCTGCCGCAAAGATCCATGGTGAGGCTGACGCGGAGGCATTTCGCCTGGAATGGCTCGGGCGCAAGCAGGGCCGTCTCAATGAGGTGTCGGGCCGGTGGCTGAAGGCTGCGCGTCCGGGAGCGAAAAAGGCGCTCGGCGTCCGGTTTAATGCATTCAAGGGCCTGGTTGATGGCTTGTATGAGGCCGCGCTGGGAGCGGGACCTACCGATGCAACGCTGAAGGCCGAGGCGATCGACATTACGCTGCCCGGTTCCCGGCGCCTTATCGGCGCGGAGCACCCGATCACGCGCACCATGAACGAGATCGTGTCGGTGTTTGCGGCGTTGGGGTATTCGGTGGGAGTGGGGCCGGAGGTCGAAACCGACTTCTACAACTTCGAGTGCATGAATTTTCCGCCGGGACATCCGGCACGCGACACGCAGGACACGCTGGTGATTGCGAACCAGGAACGCCGCCCGCAGCGGGACCGGTTGCTGATGCGGACCCATACGTCTCCGGTGCAGATGCGGACCATGGAATCGCAGCCGCCGCCGGTGCGGATCGTCATTCCCGGCAAGGTGCACCGCAACGACGAAGCCGACGCGACGCATTCGCCGATCTTCCACCAGGTGGAGGGCCTGTGCGTCGACACCAACATCACATTCGGCGATCTGAAGGGCACGCTCGACCACGCGATGAAGGCGCTGTTCGGCTCATCGGTGAAGACGAGGTTCTTCCCCTCGTTTTTTCCGTTCACTGAACCCTCGGCCGATGTGCAGATCAGCTGCATTTTTTGTGGAGGAAAAGGATGCCGGAAATGCAAGCAGTCGGGATGGATTGAGCTGCTGGGCTGCGGCATGGTCGATCCGGCAGTATTTGCGTTTGCCGCGGAGAAGCAGCCGGCGTACGACCCGAAGAAGATCTCCGGTTTCGCGTTCGGCATGGGCGTGGACCGGATCGCGATGATGAAGTACGGCATCAGCGAAATCGGGCAGCTGTTTGCGGGAGATATGAGGTTTTTGGGGCAGTTTGCATAGCAAGTCAGTAGGTCAGCCAGCGTTCGCAAACCGGACGGAGCAATGTGAAGAGGTCGCGCGGCTGATCAATGGACGACCGGCAACCTTCGATGATGCTGACTCGCTGACTGGCGGTCTCGCTCGTTAAGGAACGATCATGAAGATTCTTACGAAATGGCTTCGCACATATCTTCCCGAGTTGCCCGTCTCTGACACGCAGCTTGCCGAGGACCTGACGTTGCGTGGCATCGCTGTCGAGGGCATTTACGATCTCGGACCGGGCAATGGCTCGCTCTACGAGACGGACATCACGACCAATCGTGTGGACGCGATGAATCATTACGGCATCGCGCGCGAGGCGGCGGCGATCTATGGCGTGGAGTTGAAGCCACTGGATGTCACTCTGCCCCGGCATGCGCCAGGCGCCGAGTCCTTTTCGGTCCAGATCGAGGCGCAGGATGGCTGCGGCCGGTTCACTGCTCGGGTGCTGAAGGGCGTGAGCATCGGCACATCGCGCGACTGGTTCGCCGGCGCCGAAGTGGCGACCTATTTCAAGCTGCTCGAGCAGAAGATGATTTCGAATGCCGTCGACGCCACGAACTTTGCGTGGCTGGCGATGGGACAGCCGACCCACGCGTTCGATCTGGACAAGCTCGAGGGCGGTATCATTGTGCGCCGCGCACGCAACGGAGAGAAACTGAAGACACTGGACGGGGTCGAGCGCGTCCTCGACTCCGAGGATCTGGTGGTCGCGGATCACGCGAAGCCGGTTGGGCTGGCAGGCGTGATGGGCGGATGGGACTCGATGATTACGGCCGAGACCAGGAATGTTCTCGTCGAGGCGGCGTGGTTCGAGCCCATGGCGGTGCGGCGCACTGCGCGTCGTCACGGCTTGCATACGGATGCCAGTCACCGATTCGAACGCGGAGCGGATTTCAATGCGGGACCGGTTGCGTCGGCCCTGGTGAGCCGAATCCTTCTGGCCAACGGCGGCTCGCTCGAAGGAGAGCTGGTGGATGCTCGCGTTGCGGCGTGGGAATCCCGTACCGCGCATCGCAGGCCGGTCACGCTGGCGCTGGGCGAGGTGCACCGCATCCTGGGCAAGACGGAGGACAAGCAAGGCATCACGGCGGCGACGGTGGAAACGGTGTTAACGGGGCTCGGTTGCGAACTGAAAGCGGCACTCGCGCAGCAAGCGGGGCTGGCGGAGTCAGGAAAGAATCCCGCTGTCTGGCAGGTGAAACTTCCCGGTTGGCGGCTCGATCTGGAACGCGAGATCGACCTGATCGAAGAGGTCGCGCGCGTCTACGGTTACAACCGGTTTGCGAACACGCTTCCGGCCTTCGGCGAAGGCGTGAAGGCGCTGCCCTGGGCGGAGAGCGAATTGGCAGTGCGGAGGACCATGCTGGCCGCGGGGTTCCATGAAGCCATTGGGAGCACGTTTTGTTCCGCGGCTGAAGCCAGCCTGACCGCGCCGCAGCCGGGGCTGGTGGTTCCGCTCGGCAATCCCTTGAACGAGGAAGCGGGCGTGCTGCGGCCGTCGCTGGTGCCCGGCATGCTGGCGATGCTTGCGGGCAACCTGCATCGTGATGTGAGCGACGTGCGGTTGTTCGAAATGGGCACGGTTTTCAGCGGCACCACGGAGCGCGTCGAAGAGCGCCCCTCAGTTGCTTTCAGCGCGGCAGGTATGCTTCCCGAACAGAGCGCTTTTCATCCGGCGCGTTCCATTGAGTTCCATGATCTGAAAGGCGTTGTCGAACAGGTCCTTTCCCGTTTTCAGATGCGCACCATCTACTTCGATCGCTTCCCGGGGGATGCGGCGCTGACGCCTGCCTGGCTTCATCCTTACCGCTCTGCGCGGGTGGCTGCGGAGGGTTTAACGGTGGGCTGGTTTGGCCAATTGCATCCCAACGAAGCCGCTGCGCGCAAGATTAAGGATCAGGTGCTGATTGGAGAAATCTACCTGGATCGGCTGTACAAACAGCCGCTGCGCCAGCCCGTTGCGCGGGAGACTTCGCGATTTCAGACGGTCCGGCGGGATTTTTCGCTCATTGTGAGCGAAGGGACCACATGGGCGCGTATCGATAGCGCGCTGGCTTCGCTGGCGATTCCGGAGCTGATCGACTGGCGCGTACGGGAAGTGTTCCGCGATGCCCGGCTGGGCGCGCGCGAGTCTTCACTGCTTCTCGGCGCTACCTTCCAGGCTCCGGACCGTACGCTGCGCGAAGAGGAACTGCAGGAGTTCCAGTCGCGCATCGTGGAGGCGGTAGGCCGGGCAGGGGCGAGGCTGCGTTCTTAGGAAAACGCGCGCTCAACCGGCGGTATACTGACACGAGCCAAGCAGGCGGAGGTTGAATTATTCATGTCGGTATCATCTTTGAAATCCCAGATTGAAGAGTCGCAGCTAGATCAGCAGGAAACGGGCACGTCCGCGCTTGTATTCAGCGCCAATGATTTCGCATCGCTGGAAGAGCGCATTCTGCGCACGATTGAAGTTGTGAAGCGGGAGCGCCAGAGCCGGGTCGCAGCTGAAGACCGGGCTTCGCATGCAGAAGCAAGGGCGGCCGAGCAGGAATCGCTGGTGGAGCAGCTGAACCAGGAAGTGCGGTCGTTGCGCGCCGAGCGGGACCACGTGCGGCAGCGAGTCGAACGTTTGCTGGCCCAGCTCGATGCGCTCGAAGTGTGAGGTTGGTATGCCGAAAGAGGGTCTCGACAAATCCGGTTACACCACAGTGAGCATCTATGGCCAGACGTACAACCTGAGCGGGCAAGATCCGGCACACGTTCGTCAGCTCGCTGAGTATGTCGACGCCAAGATGCGCGCCGTGTCGGCGCAGGGGCGCACGGTGGATTCGCTGCGCGTTGCGGTGCTTGCCGCGCTCAACCTCGCCGACGAGTTGTCGCAATCCTCGGGAGGCGGGGACGCGCGGCTGGGCCGTGCCAGGGCCGCCACACTCAACGGACTCCTGGACGAAGTGCTCGACGAGCGGCGCGCAACCGGATCGTAGCGAATTCTGAACGAGGGGCAGTGCGTCTCCCGATTCGGAACGGGCTTCTTTTCGGGAAAGCGCATGACGGTATCACACTTCGGTGTTCCCGCACAAGACTTGCAATTCCTCGCAAGTGTCCCTACTATCCGCAATAGAAACCGGCCTGCAAAGCAGGTGAGGTGGTCAACGCTGGATGAACCAACATTCATTGAACAGGAGCTCTACTCGTCCATTACGGTTCCGTGTGCCGTGTCCGCCAGTCCGGAATGCCTAAAGAACCGCGGGGAGCTCCACCGTCTTAGGACGGGTTCACCAGCGCATCATCCACGGCCCAGTGGGTCGGATTTCTAAAGCAGCATCAGGGTTACTGTAGCTTGGTGATGCACGAGAAAGGTCGCCGCATTCTGATTTTGGCGTCGACTTAAAGCCTTGGCTTCGGGATATATCGACCCTGGTCCTGCTGTGTCCCGCTGAAGAAGATATTCTTCTCGCAGGTGCACCCTCAACTCTTTCACATCGGAGCTTTGCTGATCCCGTCGTATGGCGTGATGACCGCGCTTGGCGTTCTGTGTGCCCTGGTACTGGGCCTGCAAACCGCGCGTGTGGCGGGGGTGAGTCCGAGCCTGATCTGGAATCTCTGCATCGTTGGGCTGTTCGCGGCGCTGGTGGGTTCACGCATTCTTCTGATTGTTGTGAACTGGACCATGGTGCGCAGCCACCCCATATGGATGCTGGGACTCGGGATGGTCCACCATCCGCTGCTGGCGGGGGTAGCCGCTGCCTTTGCAGGTGCGGCCGGGTTGTTCTATGCGCGCAGCAAACGCATGCCTTTGCGCGCCACAGCCGACGTGCTGGCTGCACCGGTTGCGCTGGGACTTGCATTCGAGCAGGCAGGAGCACTGCTGGCGGGCTCTGGATTCGGCACCGCAACCTCGGTTCCATGGGCGGTGGTGTTCACGAATCCACTGGCTGCACGCTGGAGCGGCGCACCGCTGGGTGTTCCGGTGCATCCGGTTCAGGCATATGCGGCCGTGGTATTTCTGACGATTGCGGTCGTGCTGTTCGTAGGGATGCCGAGGTTTTCGCAGCATGGTGATGCTGCCGGCGCATTTCTGTTGACTGCTGGCGCGGCGATTTACTTCACCGAATTCTGGCGCGATCCGGAAGGACGCGGGGCAATTCTGCGGGGTTTCCTGGACGGGCCGCAGATCGGCTCCATTGCCATGGTGCTGGCCGGAGCATGGATGCTGCGCCGGCAGGATGCGTCGCGCATTCGGCCGAATCCGCATGAAGTGGAAGCGCCGCCCAAGGAACAAGCCAGCGAGGATCGCCTATGAGCGATACGGTACGAGACATTGCGGTCCCGAAAGAGGCAGCCGGTCAGCGGCTCGATCAATTTCTTACGGCGCAGCTCGAGGGTGTGAGCCGCTCGCGCGTGCAGTTATTGCTCGGGCAGGGCGATGTGCTGGTGGATGATGCGCGGCCGAAGGCATCGCTGAAGCTGCGCGGCGGTGAACGTATCGTGATCTCAGGAGAGCCGCATCCCGTGCCGCTGAAGGCGATCGCGGAGGACATCCCGCTGGATGTTGTATATGAGGACGAAGACCTGGCGGTGATCAACAAGCCGGCGGGGATGATGGTGCATGCGGGATCGGGCCAGAACGAAGACGCGCGCAGCCGTGGAACGCTCGTCAACGCGCTGCTGCATCGCTTTCGCGCGCTTTCATCGAAGGGTGGCGCGCTGCGGCCCGGCATTGTGCACCGGCTCGACAAAAACACCAGCGGGCTGATTATCGTGGCCAAGCACGATGCGGCTCATGCGGCGCTCGGGCGGATGTTTTCAGCGCGCAGCATCCATAAGACGTACATTGCATTGGTACAGGGGTGGGTGGAGCAGCGAAAGGGGACGATCAACGCCGCGATCGGACGCGACCCGGTTCGCCGCACCCGCATGACGACCCGGGCTACCCAAAACGGCCGATCGGCCGTCTCTCACTATGAGGTGGTGCGCCGTCTCGACACGCGTTTTGGCAAATTTACGCTGATACGGGTTCGGATCGAAACCGGACGCACTCACCAGATCCGCGTGCACATGGCTTCGATCGGTCATCCGGTGGTGGGGGACACGCTGTACGGAGCCGCAGGGCAGCTCAGCGCGGAGCTGGAGCTGGAATCCCGGCGCAAAAAACCGAAGATGCCGGAGCCGGAAAAGATCAGGCTGGGCCGCAACTTCCTGCATGCGGCGGAACTTGAGTTTGCGCATCCGGTCAGCGGCAGGATGTTGCGCCTGGAAGCACCCTTGCCACAGGAGTTACACACATTTCTTGATCAGATCGAAGGTAACGTCGCCAATACTAGGAAATAAAGATCCGATTGATAAAATAGGGAGTGATATGAAGCGAAAGTCCCTGGGCCTCGTTTTGGCGATGGCCTTCTGTGTCTTGAGTTTGCAGGCTCAACAGCCTGCCACCCAGCCCGCGCAAAAACCCGCGGCGCCACCGGCGGCGGCGCCCGCGGCGCAAAATCCCGGGAAGCCCGCTGCAGCAGGGCAGTCGGATCCAGCATCGGACCCGAATGCCCCGAACGCGCCCACGATCCGAGTTGGCGTCAACGAAGTGAACCTGATCTTCACGGTTACCGACAGGCATGGGCACTATATACCCAACCTGAAGCTGAGCGATTTCGCCTTGCTCGACGATCAGCGCGCGCCGGAGAGAGTGAATTCATTTCGGCAGCAGATCAACCTGCCATTGCGCGTGGGCATTGTGATTGACGCCAGCACGTCGATTCGTTCGCGTTTCCAATTTGAGCAGCAGTCCGCTTCCGAGTTCCTGCTGGAGACCCTGAAGTCGAGCAAAGACCAGGCGTTTGTGATGGGCTTTGACGTTACGCCGACGGTGGAGCAGGACTGGACGGACAACCTGGATGCGCTGCAGACGGGGATCGGCCGGTTGCGTCCGGGGGGCGGTACGGCGCTGTTTGACGCGGTGTACTCGGCCTGCCGTGACAAACTGCTTTCGGAGCGCGGAACCGAGCCCGTGCGGAAGGCCATGATTCTGATTTCGGATGGCGACGATAACCAGAGCCGGGTTCATCCCGACGAGGCGATCAGGGAATGCCAGCGCGCCGAGACGATCATTTATGCCATCAGCACCAATTGGACTCCAAGCCGCGGCAAGGGCGACAAAGTGCTGCAAGACATGACCGACGCCACGGGCGGGCAGACTTTCTTTCCGCCCTCGGTGGAAGAGATGGCGAGCAGCTTCAAGAATATTGAGGAAGAGCTGCGCAGCCAGTACGCTCTGAACTACACGCCCGCCGATTTCAAGGACGACGGCGCATTCCGCACCATCTATCTGTATTGCAACGACCGCCGCTACCAGGTGCGGGCCAAGAAAGGCTACTTCGCCCCGCGCGACTGACAAACGAACCCCATTGGATCCAGAGGAGCCGGCCATGACGCCGGCTCTTCTATTTGCGTGCGGCGCAGCGGATTCCCGTTTGAGGAAATCGGGATTTTCAGTGCAGATTATGTCCTGACGATGGATTTCATTCCGCTGGAAACGGCCCGAAGGCGCAGTCGAGCGCTGAAATGAATGTGGAGGCAGTGCGGCGAGGAGCACAGCGGGATGATTCGTCAGGCCATTTCGTGCGATATCTGCGGGGCGGAGATGCAGCATACGCATCGATGCTTTGTCGCGTTTGATAAGGGAACGGAACTTCGCGTGAGTGGCTGGATCGCGCGGCGCCGCATGCACGGGGGAGCATTGCATTTGTGCGGGCAGAAGTGCCTGCACAAGCTGGTGGACCAATTCATGGCGCGAACGCTAGCCGCGGAACCTCCCGCGGAAGAGACAGCGCAGGAAGGACCGAAAGGCGCAAGGGTGTCCCGCGTGGATGGGAGCCTGACGTCGCTGCCGGCGCGATTGGTATCGAGTGGCGAGGCGGATGATGGCCGCGCCTTCGAGCATGCATTTGGGCCTCAAACAAGGCTGGTGACGCGGGAGCAAAGCGAGGACAAGTCCGTCGAGCTGGCGCCCGATCATGCGGGTCTTTCAACGCGGGCATGGGGATCGGCGGCATGGCAGAGGGAGCGCGAGCGGGAACAGCGGGAAGCGGCAGCGGGGCACGGGGTACCTCGCCGGTCGATTGCGTGATGACGGCGAACGATGACCAGTCGCGCTCCAGGGCATGAGCGATCGGCTATTCGCCCAGTAGCTTTCTCAGCCCGGATTCGTCGAGGACCGGAATTTTCAGTTCGTTTGCCTTGTCGAGTTTTGAGCCTGCGTCTTCGCCGGCGATCACATAGCTCGTTTTCTTGCTCACGGAGCCCGCAACCTTACCCCCTGCGGCCTCGATTTTTGACTTGGCTTCATCGCGGGTGAGTGTGGGCAACGTTCCGGTCAGAACGAGCGTAAGCCCGGCGAGTTGGGTAGTGCGCTGCTTCTTCTCGGCGGTCATCTTGACGCCTGCGGCGCGGAGATGCTCGATCAGTTCGCGATTTGCGGGCCGGGCGAAGAAATCGCGGATGGATTGGGAAAGACGCGGACCAATTTCTTCCACTGCCTCCAACTCTTCGGGGCCGGCCTCGATGATTGCGTCCATCGACCCGAACTCCTGGGCAAGCAGCTCCGCGGTGCGTTCGCCGACAAAGCGGATACTGAGGCCCATCAGCACGCGCGCGAGTCCGGCATGTTTTGAGTTCTCGATCTGCTTGAGCAGCTTCTTGACCTCGACGGGGCCGAACACGCGTTGAAGTTTTTTAACACCGTTCCGCTCGACTTCCTGGGTCAGAGAAGAGAGTTTTTCCTCGTCCAGGGAGTACAGGTCGGCAACGCTCTTTACGACATGCTGGGTCGTCAGTTCGTAGACGGATGCCTCGCCGAGTCCTTCGATATTCATGACTCCGCGGCTGGCCCAGTGTTCGACGGTGCCGTGCAGCAGGGCCGGGCAGTCGACGTTCACGCAGCGGTAATCGGCCTCTCCTTCTTCGCGTACGGCTGCATTGCCGCAGACCGGACATTGAGTGGGGAAATGGAATCGCTTTGATCCGCGGGGATGGTCCTTGTCTTCGACGATCTCGGCGACCTTGGGAATGACATCGCCACCGCGCTCGACTTTGACCCAGTCGCCGATGCGGAGGCCCATTCGCTCGATCCAGTCGGCATTGTGCAGGGTGGCGCGGCTGATGGTGACGCCGCCGACAAAGACCGGATTGAGCATCGCGGTCGGCGTCAGCTTTCCGCTGCGCCCCACGGTGATCATGATGTCATGCATCTGCGTGATGGCCTGTTCGGCGGAGAACTTGTAGGCGATGGCCCAGCGCGGCGCTCGCCCGGTGTAGCCGAGACGCTGCTGCGCAGGATGCGAATCCACCTTGATTACGACTCCGTCAATGTCATAACCCAGAGTGGCGCGCTGCTTTTCGGCTGCGTTGATGAACTTCATCATGTCTGGAACGTTGTGCACCTTGCCGCGATGCGGGTTAACGCGGAATCCGAGCGCAGTGAGTGCGTCGAGTGTCGCCTCTTGTCCGGCGGCAAAGTACTCGCCATCAACAAGAAGAAAGTAGGCAAAGAAGACCAGCCCCCGGCTTGCCACGATGCCGGGATCCATGGTGCGCACCGTTCCGGCAGCGGAATTGCGTGGATTCACGAAGGCAGGCAATCCCTCGCGCTCACGCTCCTGGTTGGTGCGTTCGAACGCCTTTTCCGGCATCACCACCTCGCCGCGGACTTCGAATCCTTGTGGGATGCGGGCTTTCTTGAGCGCAGCCGCTGGGATCGCGATGGGCACACTGCGGATGGTTCGGATGTTGGTGGTGACCTCCTCACCTTCCTGCCCATCGCCGCGGGTAACTCCGGCGGCCAGGCGTGCGCCGCCGGCCTCCCTCGCTTGATAGGTCAGAGCGACGCTCAGGCCGTCGAGCTTCAATTCCGTGGTGTACTCCACCGGCAAGTTGCCGGCCAGTTGGTGCACACGGCGGTCCCAGTCGGCCAGTTCTTCTTCGCTGTAGGCGTTGTCAAGACTCAGCATGGGCCGGGAATGCCGGACTTTCCTGAATCCCTCTGCGGGCTTGCCTCCGACGCGCTGGGTGGGCGAGTCGGGCGTCAGCAGGTCGGGATGCTCGGCCTCGAGCTTCTTGAGCTCATTCATCAGCTTGTCGTACTCGGCATCGCTGATTTCGGGTGCGTCCATCACGTAATAGAGGTGCTCGTGGCGGCGTAATTCTTCGCGCAGCTTTTCGATGCGCTGGACCGCTTTCGCCTGCTTCGCCTGGTCGTCCATGGGCTGGATTATAGGGTGCGCGACGTCCGGGTAGTATGTTGGGAAGCGAGACATGGAACCCATCACTCATTTCCTGACGGGCGCGTGTATTGGCCGCGCCGGCTTCAATCGCAAGACTGCCTACGCCACGCTGGCTGCAACCCTGGCTGCCGAAGCAGCGGACATCGATATTGCATGGGGATTTGCCGGGCCAGTCAAGGAACTGCAACATCATCGGGGCATCACGCACACGTTCGTCGGCGCACCGGTCGTTGCTGCGGCGGTGGTTGGCGTGATCTGGCTTTTTCGCCGCTGGCGGACTTCGAGATGGAAAGCCCCGGATGCCGACGCATCGGCGCGCCGAGTTCAGCGGGTCAACTGGATCTGGCTTTATCTAACGGCGCTGATCGCGTCGCTCAGTCATTTGCTGCTCGATTGGACCAACAACTACGGATTGCGTCCGTTCTTTCCCTTCAATCCGCGGTGGTATGAGGGCAGCATCGTGTTCATCGCGGAGCCGTTGTTGTGGCTGCTGCTCGGACTGGCGCTGATCGTACCGGGGATTCTGGGATTGACGGACCGGGAGATCGGCGCGAGGCGAACGCCGTTTCGTGGACGGGGCTGGGCGATTTTCGCGCTGGCCGGAATGGTGGCGCTTTGGTGCCTGCGTTGGGCCGAGCACGCGCAGGCCATC
The DNA here is from genome assembly GCA_035308825.1 of Occallatibacter sp. GTDB lineage: Bacteria > Acidobacteriota > Terriglobia > Terriglobales > Acidobacteriaceae > Telmatobacter. The sequence continues at coordinate 325,380 of DATGFX010000082.1, forward strand.
GCGATGCTCCAGAACACGCAGATCACTTCGGAGCCGATTCAGCGGATCGCAGCTGAGCCGTATCCCGTGAATCCATTCCATTGGCACGCGATTGTCGAGACGCAGCATTTCTACCAGATGGCGGACATCAACACGCGAGCGGGATCGATCAACAGCGATTCGCAGCGCGATGTGATCTATAAACCTGCCGATACACCGGCAATCGAGGCCGCCAAGCGGACGTTTCTCGGTCGCGTTTATCTCGATTGGGGCCGATGGGCCATGGTGCGCGATCTAGGGCACGATCCGGTGGATGGCATGGATCCGCCCCAGCTTGCGCCGAATCGCTCATGGACGACGATTGAGTTCAGCGATTTGCGGTTTGCGTATGCGTTTCGCGGAGAAGGCAGGAGCTCGGGACCATCGCCGCTCAGCGGATGGGTCTATATCGTGGATGGACACGAAGGCGCGGGAGAAGCCATGGGCGGACGCGAACAGAAATGACGCGATCCCGGAATTGTGGAGGATTCACGGGCCTTCTTCGCGATCAATGAAAAAATTTGTTTATAGGGCGAATGACTCATGGGTTGACCGCATGACCCGCGCAGCCGAGAATGGATACAGTGCTTCTTTAGCCCCCCGAAGCAGTTTCCGCGGGAAATCAATGAGTTCGAGGTGTCCATGGCTGCTTACCTGCTGCTGGTTGTTGCCATCCTGAGCCGGGTCGTGCCGCATCCTGGCTGGCTCAATTTCACGGCCCTGACCGGCGCGTTGCTTTACTTCGGTGCGCGCCGCAACTGGCGCGAGATGCTGGCTCCGCTGGCGGCGCTGGTGGCGACTGACTACTTCCTCACGGTATACAGCTACCATTATCCGTTTCGCTGGGAAGCTTATTTGACCACGTGGACGTGGTATGCGGCGGTGATGGTGCTGGGTTCGGTGCTGCTACGCTCGCGGGCGACGTTTTTGCGGGTGGCAAGCGGCGTGATACTCGGTCCGACGATGTTCTTCGTGGTATCGAACTATGCAGTATGGGCAGGCGGCTCCATGTATCCGCGGACCCTGGCAGGGCTTGGAACCTGTTTTGTAGCAGCGATCCCGTTCTACCGCAATGACCTGATCTCAACAGCGGTAGTTGCCGGGCTGGCGTTCGGAGTTCCGGTGCTGGTTCGCCGGATGCAGGCGAGGCCTACGCAAGCCGCACTCGCGGGAAAGAACTAAAGGCAGCAAACAGGAAACAGGGATCAGGATTGGATCGGGGGCAGAGCGCCGGACCGCCGCTTCCTGATGGACCACGCGGCGAATCCAACAACCGCCAGCAGGCAAACGAGAATCACCACCCGAACCGCGTGATGCGCGACCAGTTCGACTGCACCCGGCCCAAGTTTGAGCACCAGCAGGGAGAGCAGCAGCCAGCGAGTCAGCCGGCCGCAGAAGACGGCCAGCATAAACGCCAAAACCCTCATTTCAAAGACTCCCGAAGCGAAGACAAAGAGCTTCCAGGGGGCTGGCGGGGGCAGCATTGACGGGATCATGACAGCGAGGAATTCCTGGCGCTCGAATCTCAGTCGCAACTGCTCGAAGCGGATGCGATTCACGTGTTTCAGCAGGAAGAGCTCACCGCCGCCCCTGCCGATCCAGTAGGGGAGCAGTCCGCCAACTGCGGACCCAGCCGCCGCCATGACGCAGTAGACCCAGAACGTGCTCTTGTTGTTCCAGACCCAACCGGCAATAAACAGATCCATCGGCACTGGCAGGGAGGACGAATCGATGAGGGCGGCCAGCCCAGCCCCCCAGAACCCCAGCTTGGCGAGGAGCACGACCAGCACTTTCCACTTGCCTGCCAGTTTTAGGAAAAACTGCTTCAAACGGGTCTCTTTCCGGCTTGCGATCCGTCCATTTCAAAAGAATTATTGTACGGTGCCTCGGCCGATGGGACCGTAGTTGCCAGTTTCCTAGAGGATGAGAGAATAGGTAGGAAGGAACCGCGAAGGGGCTGCCAGGCACGCCCCAGATGTTCTCGCCGGACGCATGCCGCTTTTTGAACCCCAAACCACCGTGAAGCAGCCAGACGAGGCTGCTGGAAGCCCACCTGAACCCGAGTCCGAACAGGCCGGCGAAGGGCAGAACGGCGGATCAGATCGGGAACGTCCACGCGCCACGGTTTCCACCTCCCGCTGGGTCGACTACGACACGCACGAACTGCTGCAGACGATCAGCGAGCTCGAAGATGAGCGGCGCTGGGCACGATTGCGCGAAGGGATCTGGCTCGCGATCCTCTTCCATCTACTGGTTCTGTCGGCGATTACCTGGATTCCGAGGTACGTGTTTCGAGTTCCACCGGTCATCGACCCGTTCGATGCAATCAAACAGCGTAAGGACCTGAGCTATCTTGACTTGCCGCCTGATGCGCTGCGCCAAATCCAGCCCAAGGTAAAGATCAAGCCGGTTCCGCAAAAGCCGCCGCAGATTGACAAGAAGACGCTGGAAGCGCTGAATAAACCGACCCCTCCGCCGATTCCAGAGACCAAGCAGCCGGTGATTGAGAACCCGGTTCAGCCCCCGCCGAAGCCGGTGATTCCGCCGAACCAGCAATCGCAATCGCCGGTGGAGACGCCCAAGCCGCAGGCGGTTCCTGCGCGTCCCAACTTTGCGCTCGGATCGCAGAACCCCGCCGACCAGCTGCAACAGGCGATGCGCGACGCGGCTCGCAACCATGGCTATAACGCGGGAAACCAGCAGCCGGGTGGAACGGGAATGTCGATGCACCCGGGAGCGGGCAGCGGCGGCGTGGAAGTGCTTTCGGATACGCAGGGCGTGGATTTCAACTCGTGGCTGCAGCGTTGGCACCGTGAGACGGAACGGACCTGGGATCCGCTGATTCCTGATGAGGTCAACCCTCCCATCCTGAAGTCAGGGGCTGTCGTGATCCGGTTCAAGGTGCTGCCGAACGGACGCATCATGGATGGCAGCATGGTGCTTGAGGGCCGTTCGGGAGACACGGGGCTGGATCGCGCCGCGTGGGGCGCGCTGACCGGATCGAATTATCCCCCGCTGCCGCGCGAGTTCCACGGCCCCTATCTGGAATTGCGGGCCGTTTTCCTCTACAACGAGCGGCCGCCTGAGCAATAGACCTCACGCACGTCGTCCTTAGACCGACGGCGCCTGGCTGATCTCCGGATTTCGCGGCGGAGTACGGGTTTGTTCGGAAATGATGCCTGTGGCAGGCGGTCCCTGAGAGTGCTTTGGGGGCTGCAGGAAGATGCCATCCTGCTCGAGCAATGCCTCATAGACAGGAGTATTGCGCCAGTAGCGCGCCAGGGCGAAGGCGCTCATATTGGCGATCATCAGAGGCAGGACGAGGCCGTAGCCTCCCGTCATTTCGAAAATGATCAGGATGGAGGTCATGGGAGCGCGGACAATTCCGGCGAAAACTGCTCCCATTCCGACCACGGCGAAAGCTCCAATGGAATCGGCGGAATGATGGAAGACCGTGACGTCAATGTATCCAACGGCGCCGCCGAGCATGCCGCCCATGTACAGGGATGGTGCAAAGATGCCGCCGGCCCCTCCGCTTGAATAGGAGGTGACGGTTGCGGCCAGCTTGAGGAGGCAGAGACCGGCCATGGCCGTGACGCTCAACGCCGGGGCGCTGATCAGTGCCATCGTCAGTGTCTTGTAGGAATCGCCGGCAATTCCGTTGACATGGAAGAATGCGATCGCGAGCGCAGCAAACGCGCCGGTGGCCGCAGCGCCGAGAGCCGGATGGATCCACTTGGGCACGGCGGAGAGGCGCTTAAACCACGCGCGCAGCCACAGCAACGAGTCGGTAAACGCGACAGAGACCAAAGATGAGAGCAGGCCCAGGAGCGCGTACCAGACGAGCGAAGAAGTATTTGCAAGCTGGTAGTGCTTGGGTACGTCGAAGATCGGGTTGGAACCAAGAACGCGGTTCTCAACGACGGCGGCGATTGCTGCCGCAACAATCACGCCCGCGAGCATGGTTTGATCGAGACTACCGATCAGCTCTTCGAGAGTGAATGTGACCGCGGCGATCGGCGCATTGAATGCGGCGGCGATTCCAGCGGCCATGCCGACGGAAGTCATGCGGCGGCAATTGTTGGGGCTGAACTTGCCGAGGCGGGCGAGCATGTTGCTCACACCGGCGCAAATCTGAACGGTTGGACCTTCGACGCCGAGCGAAGCGCCGGTACCGAGTTGAATAGCACAAAGAACAAATTTGCCAACAGTCTCCTTGATGGAGACGAACCCCGAGCGGGTTGCGAAGGCCACTTTGACCTGGGGAATGCCGCTGCCCGCTGCTGCCGGAACCCAGTAGTACAAGCCAACGCCAGCAAGCAGCCCGCCTAGCGCGGGGGTAAGAATCGTAAGCCAGATCCAGGAGTGGCCCGGCGCGGCGGTCGCCTTGTTGATCAGGATCGATGCCAGAAGCGCACAGCTGATATGAAAGGCGACGGCGGCGAGTCCGCACAATCCGCCTGCAAGGATGGTAAAGGCGAGAAGCCGTTGCCGTTCGTTCGGCATGCGGCGCATGAGCAAAGCCATAAACCGGCTGTAAAGAGCGACGAGTCCTTCCAATTGCTTCAATGTTTTGAATGACCTCAGAGAAAACGGTGTCCACTTTCAGTATAGGTGCAAGGGAGTTGGGAGAAGGCCGGCTTACCAAAGAGGGTTGCCCCCGCAAATCGGTTTCGACTTGTCATTTGTCTGTCATTCCATTGTCACCGCGGTCAAATCGCGACGGAAAGCGCCTTATGATGTCGATTGTGTGGCGCTAAGCGATCCCTTTGATTTTGAAGTGAGGACGTTATAGGGCTCACCTTCCATGCCAGGTGGCTTTGCGAAAGAAGCGAGGCCACCCTTTTTTTGCGCGAAGACGTTTGACGCAGCTTCGTGACAGCGAGATCGTTGCTTCCGCGGCAGGGATCTGCGTTCCATTTGACAAGTCAATGGAAGGGACGAACAGTGTCGAGATTTTCTGCATGCGGGAAATCCACTTTGCAATTCCGCACGTAATGCAGAAGGGAAGTTCACGAGGTCATCACCCGGCTGGAACTTCCAACCAAGAAGGATCGAAGAAAAGCGAGGAGAAGTTTGTGAGCGTATTCAATGAAATCGACGTTCCGGCTCAAGTTCTGGAGAGGCAATCGAACGTGGACAGGCGCGGCTTTCTCAAGCGCGCTTCGATCATCGGCGCGAGCAGCATCGCGTTTGGCGGACTCTTGAGGGCAGCCGCCGCAGCACCGGAGGACAACCGGCATGGCGAGGGACTGACGCGGGAAGACAAAGAGATTCTTCTTGCCGCCGAGATTGCGGAAGCGCTGGCTGTCACAACGTACACAAACATCATCGACTCGGCGCCGTTTTTCACGAACCTGGAGTCGGATGACCAGGGCTACCTGAGGAACGCCCGTGAAGAGGAGATGTCGCATTACCTGCTGGAGCAATCGGTCACCGGCAAGCCTTCACCGTTTACATCGTTCTTCTATCCGCCGAACATGTTCGCGGACGCGCAAACGACGTTGAATGTTCTGGTGACGCTCGAGGACGCATTCATTGCTGCGTACCTGGTGGGAGTGCGACGGTTCAGCAGCCCCGATCTGCGCGTTACCGCGGCGAGAATTATGGGCATCGAGAGCGATCACAGGACGCTCGCACGCGTGCTGGGGCCGGACGTTGCGGCCACGGATGGCGGACCGATCGAAAACATCACCGGATTCAACGGGGTCGCGGAAAGCGTCGATCCGCCCAACAACAATGGGTACGAGAGAACGCTGTGCTGGACTCAAATCGAGCAAGCCGTTCGGGCTCTGACTCCATTCGCAGACGTCAATGCGGCGTGGGCTGCAGGGTTCGATACTTCGAAATCGTTCGAGTTCGAATCGTTTACACCGACGCTGCCGTCACCACTCGGAGAATTCATTTCGTTCAAGGGCTGCTGAAGCTAGCTGTTCGCAATTCGCCGCGTCCCGGATTCCGGCCCACTTGGGACACGGCGGAATTATCTGCGATCTATGGCCCTGGCTCGGTGTTGCGCATCAGCTCAGCGAGATAGTCCTTCCAAATCGCCGCGTCGGTGTGGGTGCCATGGCCGCGCGTTGCGTCGGAAGTGGGGACCAGGATGAAGCGCGCGTGGGGCATGCGCTTGACCATCTTTTCGGCGATGCCAAGCTCAGGCGGATTGATGTAGTCGTCGGCGGAGTTGATCCACAAGACCGGCGCGGTGATGGATTCGAGGCGCGGGCTGGGATCGTAATTGCGGCTTGCGTTGAGGTAATAAATCATGTTGTTCGCATCGGTGTGCGCCATGGTGCGAGCCAGGTAGCTGTCAACGTACTCTTCGGCTTTCTCGCGTGTAGGCGCTGCCTTTTGCATCACCAGGGGCGCGGAACCCATGACCATGAGCATTTCGTTGGCTCCGCGCAAGCCGTCCTGCGGTTCGGTTGTGTAGTTGCCGTTGTTCCACGCGGGATCGAGCTTGAGATCCTGAATCGCCATGTAGCGCATCATGCGGTTGCGACCGGCGATCTGCACGGGCAGACAGGCAAAGGGTGCGAGCGCGTCCATGAAGTCGGGGTAGGTTTCGCCCCAGACGAAGCTCTGCATGCAGCCCATTGAGGTGCCCAGGATGAGGCGAAGATGATCGATGTGCATCCGGTCGAGCATCATGCGGTCGGCGCGCACCATGTCGTCGTAGTCGTAGGCAGGGAAATGCATGCGCAGACCGTCGGAAGGCCTGGAACTCTGGCCGTGGCCGATCTCATCGGGCAGGATGATGAAGTACTTCTGGATGTCGAGCACGCCGCCGGGAACAAACAGCACGTCAGAGAAGATGGGATTCAGCAGCGAGTGGGCGTCGCCGCCGGTGCCGTGCAGGAGAAGAATCGCATTATCGACGTGGCCTGCCGCATTGCGATGAGGCGTTCCAAGCGTGAGGTAATGCAGGCGAAGTTCGGGCAGAGTTTCGCCGCTGCCGAATTTGAAGTTGGGAAGAGTGATGGCGCCGTCCTGGGTGGGCCAGTGGCCGGCGGGCTGCGAGCCCCCGCCAGACACGGTTTGGGCCATTCCGGCCATCGCGAGAACTAGAGGAAAGAAACCCAGATGCCGAGCGCGAGATTTTCGCATGCGGAGGCCCTTTGGGCTACCAGTCTAAACTTTTCAAGGTCGTATTTTGCTCGAAAGCCCTGTACAACTCCCCTGAACCTCGTATAATCCCAAAACTCAGCCTGGCGGAGCCGGTCCAGGCAATTATGCACCATGAGATAGCACAGATAGTGAAGAACACGCGAGTCGAAGATCGGATACGAATCCCGATTCTGCCAGCTGCAGTACTTTGTAGCGAATGAGTAGTAAAAGCGGGGCGATTTGGTCGCCACTTCGACTGCGGCGATATCGCGAACGACCCCATCATCGCCACGGCTAAGTCTTGAATCGATGCCGAGGCTTACGATATGTGTCACAACGTCCAATATTGTTGGAACTCTCGAGCTGTATAGCGGGATTTGGGTTGAGTACAACGTGTTTAGTGCGGTGACCTTCAACAGAACATGCACAGGGTTTGTATTGCTTGGATACGCAGCAAAGAGCGTTTGAAGTGCTCCTTCTATAACCTTGTTTTCTCGATCAAACTCGGCGACCGCGCCTTCAATATCGACGGAAGACGGTTTCGTCACGACCTCACTCATGGCAATGCCTCCGATCCCAACGGTGATGGATCTCGAAGCTGCCACTTTGAGGGGAGCTTCGTTTGGATCCGATCATCTGGTGGGCATACTTGTACTCTCTTTTCGCACTAATCGCTAGTTGACGAGTGGCAAAGTCTTTAGCTTCGCAGTTTTTCGGGCTTTTACGCCGACGCGCTAGAATGATGTCCGGATCTGATGAGAATTTCCATCTCCATTCCCGCATGCCATTTTCTCAAGCGCTTTCGTCGCGGGCACCACGACCGTGGACGCTGAGCCCGCGCGCTGATTAATCTATTACCGACGAAATTCCGCCTCATTCCCAGGTTCCGGAAACCGGGAAACCTGGACACCCCCGCGTGGAGTGATCTCGCATTTCCATCCGCGACGAGAGCGGATAGAAAGGTTTGCCATGAATAGCTTCAAGAGCCGCGCCAGCCTCAAGTCCGGGGCGAGGACTTACATCATCTATCGCCTGCCCGCGCTTGAGGCGAAGGGCTTCAATCTGGCCCGCCTCCCGTTCAGCCTGAAGATCCTGCTCGAGAATCTGCTGCGCCGCGAAGACGGCGTGAATGTAACGGCGGCGGACATCGAGTTTCTGGCCAAGTGGGAGGCCAAGGCAGAGCCGAGCCGCGAGATTGCCTACATGCCGGCGCGCGTGCTGATGCAGGACTTCACCGGTGTTCCCGCGGTTGTTGACCTGGCGGCGATGCGTGATGCCATCAAGACGCTGGGGGGCGATCCGGAGCGCGTGAATCCGCTGGTGCCGGCCGAGCTGGTGATCGACCACTCCGTGCAGGTGGATGAGTTCGGCGCCGGGGGCGCGCTTGCGACCAATATTTTGCTCGAATACCAGAGAAACCGCGAGCGGTACGCGTTCCTGAAGTGGGGGCAGACAGCGTTCAAGAACTTCTCGGCCGTGCCGCCGGGGATGGGCATCTGCCACCAGGTGAACCTCGAATACCTGGCGCGCGTGGTGTTCACGACGCAAATTGATGGCGAGTGGGTTGCGTATCCTGACACGCTGGTGGGCACCGACTCGCACACCACGATGATCAACGGGCTCGGCGTGCTGGGCTGGGGCGTGGGCGGCATCGAAGCCGAGGCGGCGATGCTGGGGCAAGCGGTGTCGATGCTGATTCCGCAGGTGGTGGGCTACAAGCTGACCGGCAAATTGCGCGAGGGGGCGACCGCCACAGATCTTGTTCTCACCGTGACGCAGGCGTTGCGCAAGCTTGGAGTTGTTGGCAAGTTCGTTGAGTTTTACGGGCCGGGGATTGCGGAGCTGCCGCTGGCGGATCGCGCGACGATCAGCAACATGGCACCTGAATACGGCGCGACCTGCGGCATCTTCCCGGTAGACGCGGAGACGCTGCGCTATCTGAAGCTGACGGGGCGCAACGACGAGCAAATCGCGCTGGTCGAGGCCTATTACAACGAGCAGGGGCTGTTCCATACCGGAGACTCGGCTGAGGCCGAATATTCGCAGACGCTGGATCTGGATCTGGGATCGGTTGAGCCAAGCGTGGCCGGACCGAAGCGCCCGCAGGATCGCGTGCTGCTGAAGGACGCGGCGAAGAGCTTTGAACAGCAGCTGCCTTCGCTGCTCGCGCCGACTGCCAAGCCGCTGGGAACGCGAACGGCGGCGACGTGGGAGCGTGCAACCAGTGTCAAAGATACGGCGGTGGCCGTGGCCGACGAAAACAACGAGGGGCCAGCGACTTCTTCGGCAGCGGCAGCGGACCCGCTGCATGTCACAACCACGGTGAAGGAGCGGTTCAACGTCGATCCGGACAAGTATCTCGATCACGGATCGGTGGTGATTGCGGCGATCACGAGCTGCACCAACACATCGAATCCCTCGGTGATGGTGGCTGCGGGGTTGCTGGCCAAGAAGGCTGTCGAGAAGGGGCTCACGGTTCCTCCATGGGTGAAGACATCGCTTGCGCCGGGCTCCCGGGTGGTGACCGACTACTACCAGAAGTCAGGCCTGCTGCCGTATCTGGAAAAGCTGCGCTTCAACGTGGTGGGGTACGGCTGCACGACGTGTATTGGCAACTCAGGTCCGCTGCCCTCCGATGTGTCGAAGAGCATCGATGAGCATGGGCTGGTTGCGGTGAGCGTGCTGAGCGGCAACCGCAACTTTGAGGGACGCGTGAATGTGGATGTGCGGGCGAATTACCTTATGTCTCCCCCGCTGGTGGTGGCGTATGCTCTGGCCGGTCGCATCGGTCACAATTTCGATACCGATCCGCTGGGCAACGACCAGACCGGCAAGCCGGTTTACCTCAAGGACATCTGGCCGACGCAGAAGGAAGTCTCCGACGCGATCGAGAAGGGACTGAGCAGCGAGGGATTCCGGAGAGAATACGCGACGGTGAGCAAGGGGGACGCGAGCTGGCAGGGGCTGAATTTTCCGACCGGCCACGTGTATCACTGGGAACCCGATTCCACGTATATTCGCCAGGCGCCTTATTTCGAGGGGATGGGGAAGCAGCCGGCTCCATTGGCGGACATCATGGGTGCACGAGTGCTGGCAGTGCTGGGCGATTCCGTCACGACGGACCACATTTCGCCGGCAGGATCGATCAAGGCGAACGGTCCGGCGGGCAAGTATCTGGCGGAGCATGGTGTGAAGCCGGCGGATTTCAACAGCTACGGCTCGCGGCGCGGCAACCATGAAGTGATGGTGCGGGGGACGTTTGCCAATGTAAGGCTGCGAAACAAGCTCGCGCCGGGCACCGAGGGCGGCGTGACACGGTTTCTTCCCGAAGGCGAACAGATATCGATCTTCGACGCAAGCGTAAAGTACGCCGCGCGCAAGGTGCCGCTAATCATCCTGGCCGGAAAAGAATATGGCTCGGGTTCGTCGCGCGACTGGGCAGCCAAAGGACCGAACCTGCTCGGGGTGCGTGTGGTGATTGCAGAAAGCTTCGAGCGCATTCACCGATCAAACCTGGTGGGCATGGGCATTCTGCCGTTGCAGTTTGAAGACGGCCAGAACGTGGAATCGCTCGGGCTGAACGGAGAAGAGATCTACGATCTGGCCGGTTTGACGGCGCTGTTGAAGTCGAAGTTCGCGAATGGACGGATCTTGCAGGTTTCAGCGACGGCGCCAGATGGAAAGAAGAAGCAGTTTTATGCGCGGGTGCGCATCGACACGCCGCAGGAGATCGAGTATTTCGAGCACGGCGGCATTCTGCAGTATGTGTTGCGGCAGCTGGCAGCAAAGTAGATGGCAACGGCAAGTCCGCAGGCATCGATCAGCGGTTCGATTCACTCCGGTTCGGAGATGATTCGGGTCGCTGATTCTGTTTTGCGTTGACAGCGATTGCTGCGTCAGATAGAACGCCTACATCTGACCAAACGTGCAACCGGCGCCTCCGATGAAGATTCGTGTCCAGGGCGGGGATTTTCCGCCTGAATGGTGAGGGTCCGATTCTTTTTCTGCAGGCTCCGGCCCCTTGTCTCCGTGGTCATCTCGATCTCTCCGGAGGAACGATGAATCGGTGCGGTGTTCGATGGGCCACAAAGGCCGCGATGGGCGTTGCCGGCCTGATTTTCAGTTGGCAGAGCCACTGGGTCCATGCTGAGCAAGCGGGCAAGACGCGAACCTACTATGTTGCCGCCGACGAGGTGAACTGGGACTATGCTCCATCCGGTCGAGACGAGGCGATGGGCATGGACTTCGATCCGGTTGCGAAGGGGTTTACCGAGGCCGGCCCGCATCAGATCGGCCGAGTGAACAAGAAAGCCATCTACCGCGAATACACCGACGCCACGTTCTCCACGCTCAAGCCGCGCAGTCCCGAGGACCAGTACCTGGGACTAGTGGGCCCGATTCTTCACGGAGAGGTGGGCGACACGCTCAAAGTCGTTTTCAGGAACCACGCGACGCATCCCTTCAGCATGCATCCCCACGGCGTCCTCTATGAAAAGGACTCGGAAGGCGCCGATTACAACGACGGCACCACTGGGAAGGACAAGGAAGATGGCTGCGTGGCTCCCGGCGCCACTCACACCTACACGTGGCAGATTCCTGAGCGCGCCGGTCCGGGGCCGAACGATCCGAGTTCGCTCTTCTGGCTCTATCACTCCCACTGCGACGAGTTGCGCGATGTTGCCTCAGGCCTCATCGGAGGCTTTGTGGTCACGCGTCGCGGTATGGCACTGCCCGATGGGCGCCCCAAAGACGTCGATCACGAATTCGTCACCATGTTTGTCGCCATCAATGAGAACGAGAGCTGGTATCTCGACGACAACATCCGCGACCACTGCACCGATCCCAAAGGCGTGAAGAAGGATGATTTCGGCGTCCTTACGATCACCGGAATCGGAGGAACGATCGCCAACGCGGGCTTTGGATTCACCAACGTTAAATGGTCCATCAACGGATACATCTACGGCAACATGCCGATGATGACCATGAAGAAGGGCGATCACGTTCGCTGGTACATCGCAACACTTGGGGACTTCAACAATGCGCACACGCCGCACTGGCACGGGAATACCGTGCTCATCGGCGGGCAACGGACCGATGTGCTTTCAGTTGTGGCCGCGCAGATGGTCACCGCGGACATGGTGCCGGATGCACCTGGCGTGTGGCTCTATCACTGCCATATCAGCGACCACATGCTGGCAGGAATGGTGGCGCGGTACGAGGTGAAAGGCCCTTAGCTGCAATGGCCTGATGGCTAAGGTCTGAGTTTGCGCATTCGCCACGACCGGCGGTTCAGCGGCTATTATGCACCCATGGCGCTGAGCAGCCCCGCCAGCCTTTTTCGCCGCGTATTTGACCCGCGCTACGGGCCGCGCGGTCGGCTGGTGTCGCGCTGGATCTTCGTTCGCGCGCTCGCGCTGATTTACTTCTCGGCCTTCTTCTCACTGCTGTTTCAAGTCAAGGGTCTCATCGGGCCGAATGGCGTGCTGCCTGCGCAGCAGTATCTCGCGGCTGTTGCTCATTCTGTGCACGGAATTGAGCGCTACTGGCTGGCGCCATCGCTGTTCTGGATCTCGGCATCCTCGCATGCCGTCATGATCGTGACGTGGATCGGCCTTGTTGCATCGATAGTGGCTTTCTTCAACGTCTGGCCGCGGATGTGCTTTTTCATTTGCTGGGCTTGCTTCCTTGCCTTTGTCACCGCTTCGGGCGATTTCTCGATGTATCAGTCGGACGGGATGCTGCTCGAGGCCGGCTTCATCGCACTCTTTTTCGTTCCTTCCGGCCTGCTGCCCGGCTGGGGCGTCGGAACGCCTCCCTCACGTGCAAGCCTTTTCCTGCTGCAGTGGGAGTGGTTCCGCATCTACTTCGAATCCGGCATGGTGAAACTGCTAAGCGGCGATACCGAATGGCGCAACCTGACCGCGATGGACGAGTACTACCAGAACGGCCCGCTGCCCACCTGGATCGGATGGTACGCGGAGCATCTGCCACATTGGTTCCACGTCGCCAGCGCCGCCGGCACGTTCGTGATGGAGCTAGTGATTGTGCTCATGCTCTTTTTCCCTCGCCGCGTGCGCATCATTTGCTTCTTCATCGTTACGCCATGGGAGATTGGCGTCATTCTCACCGCCAATTACACGTTTCTTAACTACCTGGTTCTTTCACTCGGCCTTCTGCTGCTGGATGACCGGTCGCTGCTGTGGCTCGTGCCCGGGCGATTCCGGCCGCCGATCGAGCCAGACTCCGTCGAAGCTCCGCGGCGAGCTGAGGAGGGGCTTTCGATTCTTTCGCCGGCCAGCAGCGACGCGGTGCCGGAGCCAGAGGAAGTCGAAGAGGAAATCGCATCGCGCAAATCTCTGCGAAATCGCCTCGGGGGGCACTGGAGTGCGATTCGCCTGGCTTTCGCAGCGATCCTGCTGACATGGATCGCGTATGACACGACTGCCGAGATGATCCGGCTTCCCGTCCGGAGCGTTCCGCTGCCCACGACTCCGATTGCGCTCCTTGAGCCCTTCCGCATCGCCAACCAGTACGGACTTTTTGCGGTGATGACACGGGGGCGCTACGAAATTGAGTTTCAGGGGTCGAACGACGGCGAAAACTGGACTCCCTATCCGTTCCGCTACAAGCCGCAGGCACTGAATGAGGCACCCGGAATTTATGCACCTTATCAGCCGCGCTTCGACTGGAACCTCTGGTTTGCATCGCTCGGCGACTGGCGCCAGAGCAATATCGTACCTCTCACGGAGGAGCGCCTGCTGGCGAACGACAAAGACGTGCTCGGCCTCTTTCGAGGCAATCCTTTCAAGAATGCTCCGCCGCATTTTGTGCGCGCCGTACTATGGCAATACTGGTTCACTTCGGCGGATGAAAAACGCCGCACGGGCAACTGGTGGCGCCGCGAACTGCTTGGCATGTACGCGCCCGAGCTCACGCTCACGTCCGAAGGAAAGTTTGCCGTGGTCCAGTGGCCTGAGGAGTTGCCAGAGCATGATTGATCGGGTGATGCGATGAAGCGCGCTTGCGTCATCGGCTCGGGCCCGAACGGCCTGGCTGCAGCCATCGTCCTGGCCGAGGTGGGCTTTGGGGTCGAAGTCTTCGAAGCACAGGACGAGCCAGGAGGCGCAGCGCGAACGCTTCCACTCACGTTGCCGGGTTTTCTTCACGACTTCGGCTCCGCAGTTCATCCCATGGCCGCGGGATCGCCGCTTTTCCGCGCGCTGCCGCTCGGAGATTATGGTCTGCATTGGATTCATGGCGATGCGCCTCTGGCACATCCGCTGGACGATGGAACGGCCGTGATCCTCGAGCGCCGTATCGAGGATGCTGAAAAGGCTCTAGGAGGGGATGGTCGAGCGTGGCGACAGCTGATGCAGCCTATCGCGGATCATTGGGAGGCTTTTGCGCACGACGGACTGGGGCCGGCGCTGCGGGTACCGCACCATCCATTTTTGATGGCGCATTTTGCGTGGGGCGCGATGCAGCCCGCGAACCGCCTTGCCAGGAGCCGTTTCGCAGGCCCACGCGCACGGGCTCTCTTTGCCGGATTGGCGGCGCACTCTTTTCTTGGCTTCGACCAGTCGTTGAGTTCCGCATTCGGCATCGTGCTTGGAGCGGCAGCCCACGCCCTCGGATGGCCGATTCCGCGAAGCGGCGCGCAGGCCATTTCGCAAAGCCTTATTGCGCACTTTGAAAAGCTCGGAGGCACGCTGCATACGTCGCGCCGTGTCGACGTGCAGTCATTCCGCGATCTCGCCGCAGAGCATGCGCTCATGCTCTGCGACATCTCACCGATCCAGTTGCTCGCGTTGGCTAGCGACCGCCTTTCATCCGGGTATCGCCGCACTCTGCGGCGATTCGAACGGGGCCCCGGCACGTTCAAGGTCGATTTTGCGCTCTCGGCTCCAGTGCCATGGCGGGCGGCGGAGTGCAATCGCGCGATCAGCCTGCACCTGGGCGGCACACTCGAAGAGATTGCTGCATCGGAGGCAGCCGTGGCACGCGGCCAGGTTTCCGATCGTCCTTTTGTTCTGGCCGCGCAGCCGTCGCTTTTCGACCCCACGCGCGCGCCTGAGGGGAAGCACATACTGTGGGCATACTGCCACGCGCCAAATGGGTCCACCGTCGACATGACTGCACACATCGAAACCCAGATCGAACGCTTTGCTCCCGGTTTCCGCGATTGCATTCTCGCGAAGCATGTTTCATCGCCGGCGACTCTTGAAAAGATGGACGAGAATCTCGTTGGTGGAGATATCAGCGGCGGAGCCTTTACGGTGCGGCAGTTCCTGGCGCGTCCCAGTCTGCGCAGTTATGGAACGGGCAGTCCGGGTCTTTATCTTTGCTCGGCGTCCACTCCGCCGGGCGGCGGCGTTCACGGAATGTGCGGATACCACGCTGCCAAGATGGCGTTGCGCCGGGCGCGGCTCTCTTGAGGTCGCTACTTCACGAGCTTGATGGGATTGACCCAGAATGCCGCGCGATGACCTGATGGATCGAGTACGGTGATCTGGCACTGGTATTCGCCCGCAGGCAGGTTCGCCAGCCCGACGTCAAAATGGAGCGGTGCGACGCCGAGGCGGCTGCCTGGATCGGGTGCTACCGCTGCGGGCTTCGATTCGAAGACTTTTTTTTGCGCGTGATACAGGGTTAAGTATGCAACCAGCGGAGTGGGAGTTTTCGCGGTTGCTGCGTCCCCGGCGGTGGGACCCCCCTCGTAGGCCTGAAGATAGACGTACATATCTCGACCCGTATCAAAGACCCGCGTTACGCTCGGAATCAGCTTTACGCCATCAGCAACCAATGGGTTGCTCGCCACATCTTTGGCTTCCTGCTTGCCTTTCGTCGTGTTGTAGATGGCGTCCTTGAGATTCACCTTTTGGCTGCTCAGCACCACGGAGCTGATGGGCAACTTCGTCAATTCTTTATTCAAATTCGGGATCACAAATTCGGTCTGGTAGGTCCCGATGCGGCCTGTCTCGTCGTCGCGTGCCAGGAACTTGATGGAATATTTGCCCGGGAGGAGCGTAAAGCCGGTATCGTATTCGACCGGGCGCTTGGCCAGCTCCTGCGCCGTGGCATCACTCAGCTTCACGTCCACGTAGTCGCGCACGTTGGTGACGGTAATGCCTCCAATCTCATCCTTGATCTCGCAGACGAAGTCAATGAGCGTGTGTTCGGCGCCGAACTTCTTGGCCAGGGCAAGCTCGCGTCCGGGAATCTTGACGATCATCGGCACGTAATATTCGGCGCGATTGAGCTGGAAGTAGTCAATCTCCATGGCAACTGTGAGATCGGTGATGGGATCGCCGAGCATGAGCGCGTCTTCAAGCTGGCGCTCTTTGTCCGCAGTGTTGAAGCGGTCGAAGGTCTTGTTTGCGTAGTAGCCCTGCCGGTAATCGAGGCTCGCATCCTGCGCCGGATCGAGAGCGATCTTCACACGCCGGAAGTGCCCGTTCTGGGCCTCGTTTGTGGTGTAGTATCCGACGATGTAGTAGTCCTCGACGGCCCGTTGTGCCTGCACGATGCCGCGCGTCAGGTCGTTATTATCGAAGAGAGCCTTACCACCTGTGTCGGCGGCCAGCGAGTACATCGTGTCCTGCGAAATCTGGAACCGGTCTGTCACTGCTTCTGCCGCTGTACCCGAGTACATCCCCTGGTTGCCAGGCGAGGCCTGCGTTGCGTCGCCGAGCGGAGCGCTCGCCACGAGACCGCGCGCATCGATCGGCCAGAACGAGACGCCCGCGCGAATGGCCGCGTCGATGGTGGCATGGAGCTGCGCCTGGTTATCGACGCCGTTGAGCCGAAGGCCGCTGGCAAAGTAGATTAGCGACTTCTTTTCGCTCATCTGGCCCAGCATTTTGGCCGCAGTTTCAAGCGCGGAGAGCTGGCGGTCGGTATTGAAGACGTTGAATTCGCTGTCATCCTGGCCAAACGCGGCACCTGTGTCGGCGCTGCTCGCGTCATCGATCGAATCGACGTTGCCCTGGCCCTCGCCGACGATCATGGTCTGCAGGATGCTCAGAATGCGGTCGCGATTGTCGGTGAAGTCCTGCAAGATATCGACTGATCCACCCTCGAAGCGCAGGAGGGCAACCAGATCTGAAGCCGTCATCTGCGTGCGGATGAACTTTTCGGCGGCTGCAAGCGCGCGGAATTGGTCTTCCGGAGGCATCGCCGACATATCGAAGTAGAGCGCCAGCAGCCGGTGATCTTTATATTTGGTGGTGGAATTCGTTTCCGGGGTCAGCTGCGTGCGGTCGAGCTTGCGGTAAATCGT
Source organism: Occallatibacter sp. (assembly GCA_035308825.1). Lineage (GTDB taxonomy): Bacteria > Acidobacteriota > Terriglobia > Terriglobales > Acidobacteriaceae > Telmatobacter. The sequence goes on from DATGFX010000082.1 coordinate 342,784, forward strand.
GAGGTTCTCGTCATCGGCGGGGCGCACGGGCAGTGGATGATCGGCGGTTGCAAGCTGCTGATGTTCGCAGATGCGAACCGTTTGCGGCACTCCGTCCTCGGTGACCTTGAAGTTATTGGCACCGAGACCCGGAACGAAGTTCCCCTGTTTGTCTTTCACAACGACGGTCTCGACGACGAGCTGCGAGTTGAGCTTCAGGGTAAAGTTTTGCTGTCCCTCATTTGCGTTGCCGCCTATCGTCTGCGCGCGCAGACCGGATGCAAGGATGAGGCTGGAAAGCGCGGCTGCGAAACAATGCCTCATTCAGAACCTCAACCGAGCGGTGATTTGCAGGCTGCGCATCGCATTCACCGAAGAAGGCAACCCAAAGGTTGCGCTATTCACAATGGCGTTCCACGTCGTGTAAGTAGCGTGATTCAGCAGGTTGGTCGAATCAACTCGGGTGTCGAGATTGAATCGTGAACGCAAGCGGAACGTGCGCGATAGGGAAGCATCCAGACTGAACTGGGTCGGGCCGGTAATCGAATTGCGCCGCGCTGTGCCCCACTGTCCGGCAGCGGGGGCGGCATAGGCTGCATTGTTCAAGAAGAAGCCGTGCGGAGCCTGGGTGACGGATGCACCCGTCAAATCGGGGCGGATGGTATTTGTGAAGGCCGTGCCGGGAACGTTGGCCAGATAGATGGGAGTTTGCGGTAAGCCGCTCCCGAATGAGATCTGCGTCAAGCCGGTCCATTCCTTGAAAAGCGTGCCTCTCCATCCGCTCAAGAGGGTCTCGCCGCCGAGTCCCATGCCGGTGGTGTATTGCAACTGGGCCTTGAGCAAGTGCCGCTGGTCGAAGGTCGAAAGGCCTCTTTCCGCTCGCAAATCTAGCCAATTCTGCGCAACCACCGGAGAGGGCGTGGGTGCAGAGGGCTCGAACACGCCGGTCGGGCTGGTCGACGAACTCGCTGCTTCGTGGCCTTGCGCGCCGACTTGCGCGTCGTCATCGAGGGCCTTGGCATAGGTGTAGTCGACCGAGCCAGCGAGGCCGCTGCGCAAACGCCGGCGCAGCTGCACGCGCCCTGCTTCCCGCGTCGAATTGCCATTGGATGTGCGGTAGACAAATCCAATTGGGCAGGACGGACACGGATTTGCCGCGCCAACCGGATAGGTGTTGGGTAGAAACTGCTGCATCCCGTGAGTTCCCTTAATGCCCAGGTAGGTTGCTGTGATCACCATTGCGCCGGGAAGATCGCGTTGCACCGAGAGCTGCCAGTCCTGTGCATAGCCGACCCGAAGATTGGGATCGACAGCGAAGGTGTCCGGCGTTGTGGTCCCGCAGCTACGGAACCCATCGGCCAGCGTGAGCGCACAGGCGGGGCTGTTTGACACGCTCAAACTGGTGGAGAGCGGCGCCTGCTGGGCCATACTTTCCATCGCGGAAAGATAGACCGACGTATCGTCGTAGATGCCATAGCCGCCGTGAATCACCAGCGTGGAAGCGGGGATCGGGCGCCAGGCAATACCTATCCGAGGCTCAATCCCAAGATAGTCGGGCCGCACTAATGAGCTCGGGTATTTCGTTCCTGTCAGTGGTCCCACCGGGTCGTTTGCGACCACAGGCGCCGCGGCAGTGAATCCCTGAGCAACATCGAGATTCACCAGGCGTCCGAACATCTCTGTCATGGGCGCGCCGTAATCCCATCGGATTCCGGCGTTGATGGTCAGCTCGGGACGGAGCCGCCAGTCATCGCGGAAAAATGCGTCGTAGACTGGCTGGCGAAAATACTTGTCGGCGTTGCCGAACGCCAATGCGCTGGCATCGGGAACGGCTAACAGAAAGTCCGCGAGGTCTGAACCGGTGGGCGAAGCTGAACCGGCGGGGGCTGCGGTGGCCGCGCCAGTAAAGGTAAAAGCTCCGCGCGGGTTGGCTTGCGTCAGCTCGTTGAAATCTTCCTTGTGGAAGTCGCCGCCGAAATCAAAATTGTGACGGCGGAACATTTTCGTCACCTTTACTGAAAATGCATCCGTCTGGTTGCGATTGAATTCGCTGGTTCCGTCTGAAAGTCCGGCAAAGCCGCTGGAAAAGGCCAGCGCAGGCGGACCCCAGTCCCGCGGATCCTGATCGTTGCCCGTGATGCCGGCCTGGGCTGAGATGTTTTCGCGATTGTCGAACTGGGGCCGCAGCAGCGTCCTGAAGCGCGTGAACTCGTACCCGAGAAGCACGAACGTCTGGCGAGGGTAGCGGTGTTCCCAGTTCACGCTCGTTTCGATGCCGAGGGTGTCGGTGGCATCGAGAAAATCAAACAGGTTGGTGTCACCACCACGCGAGCTGCGAAATCCAAATGTGCCGTAGAGATCGTCTCTGCGGCCGATTTGACGATTGAGGCGCGACTGCAGCGCATCGATGTGCGAGGCATTCAGGACCTCGGTCTCGTAGTTGTAGATTGAATTGCCGGTGACGTTGGGCAAGGGATAGAGGTTCAGCAGAGCCGCGGCCTGCGGGCTTACGGGGACGGGTCCGGTAAAGGGCAAACCTGTTGCGGGGTTGTAGATGGTGAGCGGCTGGCCTTGCGGGTCGAACAATCCGGAAAGATCGCCGTTGCGTTCTGCGAACGTGGGAACGAGGCCCGAGAGAGTCGACGCGTCGCTTGACCGCGTCCATTGATAGGCGACAAAGAAGTTCGGCCCGCGATTGAGCAGATGGGGAATTCTCAACGGACCGCCTACCGTGAACAGGCCGGTGATGCGGCTGTACGCATCTTTTGGAAGCTGCTGGCCGGTGAGCGAAAACGGGCGCGCATCAAACGCCGAGTTATCGATGATGGCGCCGATACCGCCGTTGTAGAGACCCTTGCTGCCGGGTCGCCGATTGCCGAAAGCCGCCGCAAGGCTAAATGGCGAGGTGGATGCGTTGTTCTCGCTGCCATTGATCAAGAAGCCGTCGGCGGTTTTGTCAGCAGCTTCCTCCGACGGCATTGGTGGCGCGGCATTGCCTTCCGGCGCCTTTGGAATTTCCTGCGCGGCAGGCGCGGCGGGCAGGTTTGGGGCAACGAGCAGTGGTGATTTCGGCTCAGCCGCGGGCGCGGACACCTGCGACTGTGCCAGAAGCTTTTCGAGATCCAGCAGCTTCAACTCGAAGGAGCCCTGGGGGGTATTGGGCGCTATGGACACAGAGGCGTCGAGCGGCTCAAAGCCGCTCATCTCGATCTCGATGTTCCATGTGCCGTCGGAGAGGTTGGGAAAGTCGTAGACGCCCTGCCGATCGGTCACGGTTTCGAGCTTCTGACCGCCCTGAGTCAAGGTCACGGTCGCTCCGGGAACCGGCGCGCCGCGGAAGAATACCTGGCCGTGATACTCCGATGCCCACGCCGACCATGCCGCGCACCAAAGCGCGAGAAGAGTGAGGAGACGGGCGCAACGACGTGGGGGAGGGAGCCGCATGCGCTAATTCGCCGAAGGCTCCTCGACATGATCGAGCACCAGAACGTCGACCGGAGCTTTACCTGCATCCAGTTTGAGGCCGATCTGCTCCTGGATTGCTGTGACCAGGGGCGGAGGCGCATCGGCAGCATCGGTTGGCGGAGGCACCTTGATGCCCATGCCGCCGAATTGCGATTCGTCTGGCGTCCACTTCAGCACGAAGTCCCACTTGCCGTCGAGGCTGGTCTGGTCGACCACCGGGCGGTCAAGCACAGCAGACTGCATGAGGTGGGAGAAATCAGCCATGGTCGCGTTGCGAACGGTCAGCACACCCAGTTTCTGGAAGAACAGTCCGGGAAGGCCGTTGGGATTCTCGGTGTCCCTGGTCATTTTGGGACCCGCTTTGCCGACGGTCAGGACGTAGGCTGAAAGCTCCTGCTTCTCCTTGTGAAACTTGAGCTGGAAGCGGTCGGCCAAGAGCTTCTGCACCATGGCGAGAACCTGTTCGCGATTTGGCGCGCCGGCGATATCCGGCTTTGCTTCAATATCGAACTTCTTCTCACTCATCCAGGCGGGGCCGCCGATCACCTGCTTGGAATGCACGTCGTAAGCAAAACCTATCAGATCGTTCAGGGAGGTGTTTACGGTCAGAAACTCAGCGCCGCGCACGATGAAGAATTTGCGTTGCTCATCGGGCTTGGTCGGCTTGATGGTCGCGACTTCAAAGGTTGGGTGCGCATCGGCCGGCATCGGAGGCACCCTGGGTGGTGGTTCCGGAATGGCCCAGGCTGTTGCGGGGGTCGCACGCTCGAGCAGAAGCGGGTTCGAGTTATCACCCTGTTTCCAGGTGCCGGTAATCGATTTGCCGTCGGCAGACATCTTTCCCTCATAGCTGCCGTCGATGAATTGAATGCCGTATTTGAGGACCTGGTCCTGGAAGCTGGCCGAGGTGGCGGCAATCCCCTGGCCTCCCTGGTCGATGCTGTACAGGGTCACGGTCAGCGCGCCTTTATCGTTTTTCGCGATTTTCAGCACGGTGCGCAGGTCGCCGCCCGGGGTGTGCAGCGTACCCTGCCAGGTGCCAACGATGTCTTGCGGCGATGTTGGAGACTCCTGGGTGGACGCTTTCACGCCGAAGCACCAAACTGCGGCAAGAGCGATGACAGCGATGAAGCCAGGTACGAATGACTTTGAGAAGCGGCGGAGAACATGGGTCATGCGAGTCCTTTCCTGCTGCCGGATGCGGTGAGTGGACGCCTGGAACCGGCGACCAATAAATCGAGGGAGGCCATTCCTATAGACGCCTCACTTCCCCGGATTGTTCCCGGACGCAGGCCATTCGTCACATTTGCTTTACGCTCAATTCGGTGTCGGCAGATCGATGTGGTCGATCACGATCACGTCGATGCTTGCCTTGGTGGATTCCAGCTTCAGGCCCAGCTGCTCCTGCAGGGCTGTAAAGAGAGGCGGCGCGTCCTCGGCAGGTTTTCCGTCGTCGGCTGCCGGCGCACCCATCGGAGGACCATCCTCTGGCGTGAAGTGCAGTTTGAAGTCGTAATTCCCAGTCAGGCCCGTTTTGTCCTGGACGGTATGTCCGAGGATGAACGCCAACTGATGTGCGAGCAATGAGAGCGGAACGCCCTCGGATTCGAGACTGCCGGGGTGCATCATCATCATTCTTTTTCTGGGAGGCCCACCCGGACCCCCGGGACCGCCTGGAGCCCCTGGGCCACCTGGAGCCACGGGAGGTGCTCCGGCCTTGTTTTCAGGTGGCCCCGGCGCGTCGCGGGGATCGTCTGCCGACTTGGTGAGTTTCGGGCCGCCCTTGGCAACGACCAGTTCATACAATGGCAGTTCTCTGGTTTCGTGGTGATATTTCAGGTGGTAGCGGTCTTCGAGCAGAGGCAGCAGCATCGCGAACCGGTCGTCGCGCGGCACATTACGAAAGGCCGTGACGTCCTCCGGCGCGACCTTCGCCTGAATATCCCAGCGGTCGGACTTGATCCATCCAGGCGCGCCGATAATCCTGTCGTCCTCGACGCCGAATGCCTGGCGGATCATCATTTGCGCAGAAACGCCTGTGATATTCATGCCGTCCGGGGTCAACATCAACCCGATTAACCCGCTCTCGCCCTTGCTGGGCTTGATGGTTGCCACTTCGAACTTCGGCAGGTTCGCTGGCACGTCAACGGCTTGCGCCTGGGCGTGCGTCTGAACGACATGGACGAATCCGAATACAACAGGCAAAGCGATTGCCAGCGACCCAGCTGCTGCGAGCAGCGCCTTTCTCCCCAGGTCCAGACGGCGCGCCACCTGCCTAGTCATGATGCTGACGATGCGCTTCTTCAGGTCGGCCCCGCTTACGCCGGAAACGCAGGCTACCGGTCCTTCGACGTAGAACTTGCACACATTGAGAATTCCTTCGGCGTAGATATGCGCCTGGTTGCCGGCCAGCAGGACCGCTTCGTCGCAGGCGCGCTCGCGTTCCTCGAGCAGGCGAGCCTTGATGAACCAGACAAGCGGGTGGAACCAGAAGAGGGTTTGGACCACCATGTGCAAGGCGAACGTGAGATTGTCGCGCCGACGCACGTGGCACATTTCGTGGGCGATGATGGCGTCTAATTGCTCGCCGGTGAGCCGGTCGATGATGCCTTCCGGCAAAAGAAGCGCGGGGCGGACAATCCCGAAGACGCCCGGTTCATGCAGCGAAGAGGCGGTAAGAACCGGAATCTCGGCTGGAATGGCCAAGGGCTTCGCGTTCAGGACGCTCAGCTGGGTTTGCCGCCAGCCTCGCCACCATGCAAATGCAACCACAATTGCGCCGGACGCCCACAGAACAAGCAATGCCACAGGCAGGAAATCAAGATGATGGATGGGGGCAGCGGCAGCAGTCATGTCGACCACCTGGATGGAAGGGAAAGGTTGGGAGACGCGCTCCACAACTGCTGACAAGTTTTGTTGTGGGATCTGGACGGTAATCGACGATTGCAACATACTGCCCATTGCGACGAGCAGTGAAAACGGCAGGAGGAACTTCAGGGATGCAGCAAGCCAGATCCAGTAACGCGCGCGGGCATGGTTTTTGCGGAGAGCAAAAGCCAATAGCCAGGCGGCCGCGACTACCGCGGTCGATTGCCACAGATGGTTTGCGAATTGCGAAGGAAAGTGTGCCGGGATCATCGCTGGTTCTCCCTACTTGGACAGCTTCCGAAGTTCTTTTTCCGCCTGTTTGACGTCGTCGATCGTCAGTTTTCCCGATTCGATAAGGTGAGCCATGACCGGCTGCGAGTCGCCCCCGAAATAGGCCAGCAGATCGTTAATGATGCTGCGCTGCGCCGATTCGCGGGTGATGGCCGGGGCAAATACGTGGAAGTTGCCGATCTTTCTTACGCGGCTTAGCACGCCCTTTGTTTCCATGCGATACACCATGGTTTGAATTGTGGTGTAGGCGGGCAGGCGCTTTGCCGGAAAGGTCTCCTGGATCTCGCGGATGGAAAGCTCGCCGCGAGCCCAGAGCGACTCCATGATCTGGAACTCGAGCTTGGAAAGCCTGGTATCTGGCAAAGTCGATCTCCTACAGATGTCATAATTACTACTACAGGTGATTGGCGCTGGCAAGTGCGCGGATGGAGTTTGTGACGAAATCGCGGGAAGTGGAAATCTGTTGCAGGCGGGCGTTTTTTCGCGATTAGAATGCGATATGCAATCCGGACGGGCCCTCGCGGCCGCCAGCTTCCCCGTGGCGCAGCACGAAGCGTTGCCGGTGATTTGTGTCGTCACCGTGGACGACGAGTTTCTAGGCGCACTGAGCCCGGAGTTGGCGCCCTGGTTTGAGATCAAGGTGCGGCAGACCTATGAGGATCTCGCGCGATGGACCCGCGAGGCAGGGATCGCCGCGGTCCTGATGGACATTGATACGGCGGGCCCCGACCCGTATGGCGGCCTGCCGGTGATCACCGAACTGCGCAATCTGAATCCAGGACTCGTGCTCATCTCCTTGAGTCGCGCGCGCGCCCGATCCGTCGAAAAGCAAGCGCTGAGTGCAGGGGCTGAAGCGCATTTCCGAAGTCCCGTCGAGGTGGCGGAACTGCGAATGATCCTCGCCGAGACGCTGCGCAGACGCGGCGAGGAAGCTGAGCGGGGGCGGTTACGGCAGCAAGTTCGCGAGCAGAGCCGTTTTCAGGATTTCATCGGCTCGAGTGAACCGATGCGGCTGGTCTATGACGCGATCCAGCAGGTGGCGTCGAGCAACATCAATGTGCTGATTCGCGGAGAAAGCGGTACCGGCAAAGAGCTGGCAGCACGCGCGGTCGTCGCGTTGAGCCGTCGCGCCGGAAAGCCGTTTATACGACTGAACTGCGCCGCGCTTCCCGAGAACCTGATCGAGTCAGAGCTTTTTGGCAGCGAGCGCGGAGCGTTTACCGGCGCGACCGAATCCCGTCCCGGGCACATTGAGATGGCGGACGGTGGGACTCTGTTTCTGGACGAAATCGCCACCCTGACACTCCCCTTGCAGACCAAGCTTCTGCGGGTGCTCGAAGATCACCAGGTGCAGCGGCTGGGTGGCCGTACCTGGCGGAAAATCGACTTCCGCCTGATCTGCGCGACGAACGAGCCGCTGGAGGAGATGGCGCGGATCGGTCGTTTCCGCGAAGATCTCTATTACCGCATTCACGTCATTCCGATCCAGCTACCGCCGTTGCGCGAACGGGTCGGCGATATACCGCTGCTCTGCGAACATTTTCTGGAAATGCACTGCGCGGCGAATGGCGTGGACCTGAAGCGACTGAATGTGGATGCGCTGTCGGCGCTGGAGGAGCACACGTGGCCGGGGAACGTGCGCGAGCTGGAAAACCTGATCCAGCGACTGGTGGTTACGGTGCGACATGAGGAAATCGGGCCGGGCGATCTGCCCGCGAGGATGCTGGCCCAGAGCCTCGCGGCACAGGAGGCGATCCTTCTGCCGGAAGAGGGAACGGATCTTGATGGCCAGCTGCGGCAGCTCGAAGTCGCTTTGCTGACGACGGCGCTTCGGCGCGCGCAAGGAAGCAAAACGGGAGCGGCGAGACTGCTGAATATCGATATCCAGCGGATGAAGTACCTGAGCCGGAAGTATTCGCTGTGATACCTGAAGGGTTAAAAATTAACCCACGAAAGTTGAATTTTTAACCCCATCTGACTGCGCAGGCGGGCAATACCGCGTTTTCAAACCTCCGCATGTCGTTCATTCTTGGGAATTTCATTTGTTTCCCTGCGTACCGGGAGTTTGGCATGCAAGGTGCAATATCTACGGGCGTCCGACAAATCCAAAGGTTCAACTGGAGGAACTCATGGCAATCGCGAAGAAGTCACTTACCGGCAGCTCCAAAACGACCAAGAATCGTACTGCAGCCAACAAGCTTGTGAATACGAAGCAGACTGCTTCGAAGGTTGTTGCTGCCATGAACCTGAAGGCCCCGATGGCCAGCCTCAAAGCTCCGATGGCGAGCCTGAAGGCTCCGATGGCCACACTCAAGGCTCCCATGGCCAGCCTGAAAGCTCCGATGGCCACACTCAAGGCTCCCATGGCCAGCCTGAAAGCTCCCATGGTGACCCTGAAGACTCCGATGAAGATCATCAACTAAATTGGCCGCAGGGCTTTGAAGACATGCTGCCGGCGGGAGTTTCTCCTCCAGTGCAGCGAACTAAGCTTGATTTCCCGCCTACAGCGTGGACGGCGATCGGACATCCGGTCGCCGTTTCCGTTTCTACCAGACGTGAGCCTTTACGACGTTCAGCAGGATAAAGAACATTCTCTCTGCCATGCTGCGCCTGACGCCAAAGATCTTTGCCGGTCCTGACGCTCCAAAAAGAGGATCGGACGTGGCGGCGGCCAGCGTCATGCGCGACACATAAAACGTTCCCAGCTCGATGCCCTTGTAGTCCTGGCTTGCAGAGAGGCCAGCAGGCAGGCTTTGCGCGCTCCCTCCGGGCGACGCCAGCGGCAGGTGCAGAACGGCGAACTGGCCGGGCAGGGAGAACGCCACTTCAGCGGCTTGCGGCACACGGTCGAGGGCCGACACGGGGATGAAGATGCGAATCAGACGCGGCCCGGCATCTGCGAGTTCGAGAAGCGACTGGCCTGTGCCAACGTTCGCATCGAGGAGCAAGCGGGGATTCCGAGTCACGATGATTCCATCCGCCGGAGCCGCGATGACGAGCGAAGATCGGGCGTCATGGGCAATGGCAGCCAGATGAGCGGCTCCCGCCTGGCGTGCGGCGGCGGGGCCGATGCTCTGCCCTTTCAATTGCGCGTTGTAAGCCTGGAATCGTGCGCTACCCGTCTCAGCCAACGCGACAGACTGCATCGAGGCGGCTGCCGGGCTGCTCATCTGAAGGAGAGGCTGTCCGGCATGTACAGTTTCTCCATCCTGAACCATCACCCGGTCGATGCGGCCCGGCACGGATGCATGCAGCGTGCGGGACTGCAAGGGCTCAACGACGTAGTATGCGTCGACGCGGTCCCGCCAAATGGGAAGAAAAAGAAGCGAGGCGACAGCCGCGAAGATGACGACGTGAATTGGGCGCCATCGATGGCTCTCGTCAAAGTTGTGATCCCACGTTCGCCGGAGCACTTTGCCAAGCGACCGCAACCGCGAACGGAAGACGACGAATGCAAATGCCGCCGCGGGGATAACGGCGAGTTCTGCCATCCAGTGCGCGGCTACGTTGTACGCAAATCGCACGGCGAAGAACAAGAGGGTATAGCTGTAGATGCCCGACAACGCAGCGTAAACGACAAGCAACGGCACGCGTCGACGCGGAACGACCGGGACTTGTACGGGGAGGCGCAGGATCCGGCTCTGAACCCAGCCCGACAAGAATGCGGTTGATCGTTCTTTGAGATCAGGGATTTCGATGAGTTCGGTGAAGAAATAGTAGCCGTCCAGCTTAATCAGAGGATTCAGGTTGATCAACGCGATCGCAAAGCCGGTGAGCAGGATGAGCTGGTATGAGAAGTCGTGCAGCCACTGGCCGGTACGCGTATTGACCCAGACGACCATCGCCATGCCGCAGAGGACCATCTCGATCCAGATGCCAGCGATGATGGCTGCGAGCCGCTGCACCTTGCTGGCGGCGACCCAGACCTCCGTAATGTCCACGTAAACCGCAGGCGAAAGGTAGATGAGCATGAAACCCATGCTGTGTACCTGCCCGCCGAAGTGTTTGCAGGTGAGGCCGTGAGCTGATTCGTGACAGAACCCCAGGATCAGGACCAGGACCCAGAACTGGGCAATGTCCATCAGGCTCTTCCGCGTGAAGTTGAAATACATGATGGTATCGGGGCCGAGTACGCTCCATTTTGAGATAAAGATGCCGGTTTCAAATGCGAACAGCAGCACCACAGCCATCACGCACCAGCGGCTGTACACATAGCCGCCAATTTTGGCGTTGAGCCAGTCGAAATAGCGATCCGGGTCCCATGCGGAAAAGCTGATATGGGCGAAGTCGATTTTGCTTCTACCGCGGCGGCCTCGTTGCGCCATCAGCTTTTCGCTCAGAGCGAGGTTTTTTTCCTGTGCCGTCTTGTGCCAGAAGTTGGATTCGTCCATGTTCTCGGCAAAGGCTTTGGCCTCGGCGGGCTGAAGAGGAATGCCTGACTGCGCGGTAAAGAGCTCGGCGATCTCTTCGTAAGACCGGTTGCCATCGAACAGTTGGGCAAGCGTCCATTGCCCGGGGGTAAATCGAAAGAAGTTTGCCGTCTCGCGCTGGAGGATTCCGACGGTTGGCTCTCCGTCAAGGACGTCCTCGCGAATCACGAGGTCGGGATCGAGACGCGGCGGCCGGGTGCGCGCCAGCCTTGTTTGCGGAATCTCGGGTAGAGCGGCGTCGAGCGCTTCGCTGAGATTCATGGCGCGAGCCGCACCTGCATGGACATGCCAGGCTTGAGAAGATGGGATGGTTTCGCCACGGCGCCGACCACCTGCACGCTTCCGCTGGCTGGATCGACCACGGGGCTGACGCGCGCGATGCGAGCCGGCTGATGCAGGCCTGGATAGTCGGCCGTGGAAAGGTCAAGCGCGCGCCCGACAGAGAAGTCGGCCATGGCGCTTTCGGGAACCGTGAAGAGAACATGCAATGGCGCTTCGGCCGTGATCCAGAAGAGAACGTCGCCGGACTTGACTTGCTGGGCCATACGCACCGAGCTTCGTCCCACAACCCCGGAGAAAGGCGCCACGATGCGCGACTGCTCGAGCTGCAGATTCGCCGCGCTCAACGCGGCCTCGGACGCATCAGCTTCATCGCGATAGTGCGCCACTTCGGCGATGGTTTCATCGAGCTTGAACTTCACGTGCTCCCAGTTTTCCTCACTGATAATCTGCTCGGTGCGCATCTGGTCGGCACGGTGCAAATCTGCTTCTTCGGCCTTCTGTTCGGATTCCCACTCGCGCACTTCTTCCTGCGCCGAAGCAATTCGAGCCTTCTGCGCATCACATTGCGATTTGAGCGCGCGGTCGTCGAGCTGGGCGAGCAGTTGGCCTTTCTGCACGCGGTCGCCGATTTGGACGCCGATCTGCACGACTCGTCCATCCCGTTCGGCGGCGATGTCGGCCTGCTGCTCCGCGACCAGCGGGCCTGTTGTGGTGAAGGACTTGGAATCGAGAGCCGTCTGCGTGGCGGGCACGGCAGAAGCCGCCTCGGGAGACGTGCTTGCGCCCTCATTTGGCGATGTACTGGCGGCCTGGGCGACAGGATGAGAATCACAACCCGAGCCGCACACCAAAAGCGGCAGGGCGAGCAGCATGCAAGCGGCATTTCGATTTGAGAGAACCATGCGCGTTACCAGCCAATCCAATTCCACAGTGTTTGCCAAACCCAGAGAGCCGGTTTGCGCAGCAGCACATAGCCAACCGGCTTCCATCCAACCAGAATTTTTGCCCTGCCCGTCATGCCGGCCCGCAGCGCGGCCTCAGAGTTCGGCACAGGGATCTCCACGATGAAGGTGCGTTCTCCGTTGGCGGGCTGAGCGACCGGGCTTATGATCGAAACCGGGTTGTGCCAGGTGCGCTGCGGATAGCTGTCAAGCTTGATGGAAGTGTTCATGCCTGAGCGCAGCAGCGTGACATCGCGTTCAGGCACCGCGACCTGGACAACGGCATTCGAAAGATCGAGCACCTGTGCGAAGGTATCGCCCGCATCAAGATGCTTACCCGCAACGTTCTGCAAATTGGCGGTGACCACCACGCCATCGATGGGCGAACGCAATTGCGCGTCGTCGAGCCGGGTTCGAGCGCGAGCGGCTTCGGCGCGCAGATATTCCGCCTGGGTGCGGTCGGCGCCAGCCTGCGCGGACTCATGCGCGAGGTCATTCTGCATCACCAGCATGGCTTCCTGGTATTTGGCCTCGGATGCGGCGAGATCGGTGCGCCACTGCCAGTCGTTCATGGCTCCCAGTGTTTCGCCCGCGGAAACGTGCTGGCCTTCGTGCGCATACACCGCGTCGACATTGCCATCGACGGGGGCGGCAATCGTAACCAGATGCTGGGGCGCGACCACGGCATCCCCAGCCACCCGCAGCGGAAACGGACAGAAGCTGAGGAAGATCACGCTTTCGAAGACGATGCCCGCCGTCATCCATCGGCTCCGGCGGTTGCCAAGCAGGGCTTTCTTCTTCATCATCAACGGCTCGATGACGCTGATGAGCGGCACTTCGCGATAGAGCAGTGCGTTGCGAATGGCGACGGTGGCCTGGCCTGCGAGCACCTTGATCATTTCGGTATGCGGGAGGTCGAGAAAATCAGGATCGCCGCTCTCATAGAGCAAAAGCCCTACGCGACCCTGGTCGTCGGTGAGGGGCACCGAGTAGAGCGCCCGGCAGCCGGACTGTTCGAAATAGCGCTTGACCTGGGACGGCAACTCCGGATCGGAATCGACCTCTTCTTCTTCGAGCATGCGAAGATGAAGAGCATCTTCCTGGTCCGAGAGCCAGACCATCAGCTGCCGAAGGCGTTCGACCTGGGCGTCGCCCATTGGCATGGTCGGCATTCCGGAGATGGCTTTTAACTGCAGGCGGCCGCGATGATCGAGCGCGATCGCGCAGCGCTGATAAGGAAGCACGTTCTGCGGGCTGTTGACCATGATCTGCAGCAGTCGATCGAGCCGCAGGGTGGAAGTGATCTCGGAACTAACGCGGACCAGCGTTTTCAGGATCTCGAGCTTTCGCTCGGCCTGCATGAGGCTTGCGTTTTTCAGTGCGCTGCTGACAGTCTCGGCGATCGAAACGAGGAAAAACTGATCATCCTCATCGAACGGGTCCCCATCTTTGTTGATGGCTTCGAGCACGCCGATCTCGCCTTCGTCCTGCATCAGCGGCACCATCAAGGAGTTCCGCACTGGAGGAATGCCCGACTCATCCCCAAGCGCTTCATTTCTCTGCGCCAGGCGTTCGTCGCCGGGATCGTCAATGAGCAGCGGCTCGCCTTCTTCTGCCATTTCGGCGACGTAGCCTTCGCCAGGCGCCTGGGTGGTGACGCCGGCGTCAACGGTGCCGTCTTCACCATGGCTCGCGAAGAGGCGGAGATGATCGCCGTCGAAGAGCCACAAGTGGATGGCCTGGCAGGGGAGCATCGCCGCCACTTTCTCGGGAATCATGGCGGTGACGGTATCGAATTCCAGGGTGGCGTTGAGTGATTTTTCGAGATCGTAGAGCTGCGAGATGCGATGCACGGAGTCGAGCAGCGTCTGGCGCTGCTGCTCGAAGTCCTCGGCGGCGAGGATGGCAGGCGACGCGAGTTCGATCGTCGGTTCAATCTGCTTGAGGTCGGTCGGGAGCAGTGGTTCCGAGAAGGTAGCTATTTCGATGGCGCCTATCAGCTGTCCCTCGTGCTGAAGCGGAACGTAGGCGAGCGAAACGATGGTGCGGGCGACGTGCAGATGCGAGATCTCTTCGCGGCGGATGTCGGCGCCGGCGTGAATGACGGCCTGCGGAGGATCGGCAAAAAGCGCCTCGGTCAGCGAACTCCCAGCGGGGAACGAGGATCTTTCGATGGTGATGGGGCCGGCGATGCCGATTGCAGTCCATGCTTCTTCGACGTCGGCAACGAACCGATGCACGGAGCACGCGCAATCGGGAATCTGTTCAACGATTGCGGCGGCAATGAGGGACGCGCGAGTCGCCGAGTCCGGAGCGGCCAGCAGCAAAGCACCTACCTGGACAGCGGCGTCGTTTAAGCGTGAAATCATCGCCCACTTTGCGTTTCCGGTAAATCTAAGCTTGACAAGGGGATTGGCGGCGTTATTGATTCTGAAGTAGCTTGGAGATTAGCAGTCCGACTTATTCAAGTAAAGTGGAATTTTGCGCTGCATTGGTGGGAACGTGGACCTCGACATCAAGCAAAGCGGGAACGTCTGCACGCTGAAACTGAAGGGGCGTCTGGTCAGCGGGGAGGCAGTTAGTCAATTCGATCAGGCCCTTCAATCGGCGCTTGGGAGCGGCCATATCTTTCTTGTTTTGGACATGGAAGCGTTGCCCTACATTGATTCGTCGGGCATCGGGGCGATTGTGAATGCACTGCGGCTCTCGACCAAGATGGGCGGCAGCGCGAAGCTGGTCAACCCCAGCTCTTTCGTTGCCAAGACATTCAAAATGGTAGGGATCTTGAATCTCTTCGGGGTTTACGACTCGGAGGAGTCTGCCGTGGCGGCGTGCGGCGGGTAGCCGAGATCAGGCGAGGTTGAGCGCGAGCGATTCACCGCCGGTGGCAAGACGGGTGAGCGTGAGCACCGTGATGTCGTCGTCCTGTCCGAAATTCACCGCTGCCTGGGTAGCCTGGGCCGCGCTGGGATGGCGGGAGAAAAGTGTTTCGAGGCGGGCGAAGCTGTACAGCTCCCCGGAGGGATTGCGGGCTTCGAGCAGGCCATCGGTATAAAGCGAGAAGTGATCGCCAACCTGCACACCGAAGTGCGATTCGTCGTAAAGGACGCCGGGAGAAATGCCAAGCGGCAGCGCGCCGGGAAGATTGAGCTCGTGGCCGTTGATGAAAGGAGCCGGATGCCCGGCGCTGGCGACGGTGCATTCGCAGTCGGCATCGATGTGAAGGATGACGCAGGTGGCGAAACCTCCCTGGAGGCGCCCGCAGAGGCGCCGATTGAGCAGCGTGAGCAGCTGGCCCGGTCCCGGGTAATCGTCGGCGAGTGCGCGCACAGCGCCCACGATGAGTGAGACGGCCATGGCTGCCATGAGCCCTTTTCCGCTCACATCGCCGAGGACCACCAACGTGGAGCCGCTTTCGAGCGGAATGATCTGGAAGAAGTCGCCGCCAACCTGCTGTGCCGGGCGATAGGCGCTGGTCAGCGTGAAGCCGGGAATGATGGGCAGTGACGAAGGCACCAATACGCGCTGCAATTCGCGCGCGCTCTGATATTCCTGCTCGAGAGCCGCAGTGTGGCGGCTGTGCTCGAGCGCCGAGCGCAGCACTGCGTAGAGGATCGAGAAGAAGAGCAAGGTGCGGAGCAAGAGGATCGTGGAGACCGGGCTGTCGAAGACATGGAAAATCGGGTCGGCGATCTTGTTTGCCAGCGTCCAATGCGTAAAGCGGATTCCCTGGTAGGCAACGTTCTGCACGAAATAAACCATCCCGTTCGCGAAGGCGAAGAAGGCGACGGTCCAGCGGGCGGAGTCGAGCGATTTACGTTGCAAGAAGGCGTAACCGACGAGTATGAGCGGCATGCCTTCGAAGAAGATTACCAGCGGAGTGAGTGCGGCATCGAAGATCTGCGCGGGAACTGCGCCGAGAAGACCGGGATAGAGAAAGATGACAATTCCGTCGAGCAGGCCCGCGGTGATGCTGATGAGGGCCGCTTTGCGCACGAGCACCACGAGCCGGCGATTACTCTGCAACTGCAGGAGCCACAGCAGCAGGAACCAGAGGGACATCTCGCGTATGGCGATTTCAACCTGCGCGAGGAAGGTGAGTGTTGCGAAAGAGATTGGAAGGCGCAGCCCATTGAGGAAGATTTCGCTCACCATGCACGACGCGAACATGGCCATCCAGAACAGGACCCATTCCTTGCGGTCGCGCAACCAGGAGAGGAGGCTGAGCAAGGCAACAAGCGCGCACAACGAGGTGAGAGCGAAGCGGAACTGCTGGCTGTGCAGCCACTGGAAATCAAGATTGGCTTTCGCGTCGGCGATGGCCTGCGGACTGCCGATCATGGGCAGTGATTCGAATCCGCCGGCAGTGCCATCGTCGGTCGAGAAGAGAGGGCCCTTCCAGACGCGAATTGCGAGCACGCCGCCCTCGACGCGACCAAGCCCATAGGTTTGCGCCGGAACGGCGGAATACGAAACCCAGTGGGGAGGCATGTTGCCGAAGTGGCCAACGAACTTGCCGTTCCAATAAATCTCGTAGACATCATCGACGGCCGGAATGAGCAGCGCGATCTCGCGCGATGCGCCTGGCGCAGTGGAGATGGTGATGTGGCGGCGATACCAGGCGAACCCGGTGTAACTGGTGTGGCCCTGAAGTCCCCATGGCTTGTCGGCGGTGAGTTGAGACCAGAAGTAGTCGTCGAAGTAAGGAGAAGCCCATTGGGAATTGTCGCCGAGGTGGAATTGCCACGGACCATCGAGTGGCGCTGCGCCTTTGCCGAGACCGTTGAGGACGAGCTCGCCGGCCGGTGGCGCGACGCTGATGGCTACTTGTTTCTCATGCGACTCCGCGCGCGATTGAACGGAGAACTGCCATGCGAGGAACGCACACAAAGCTATCGCCAGGAGCCATAGTGCTCGCGCAGAACGGGGAAGCATGCGGCAAGAATACTCTCTAATAGTTGTAGGAAGTAAAGAGGAATCGCTGATTTGCACCTGACTAGTGGCAGTTACCTCGCGGCAACAATTACGATGGGGGTTTGGAGCAAACCATGCCAAAGATACTTGATGGCGCGGGAATCGCTGCGACAATCAAGCAGGAAGTTACTGAAGAGGTCAAAGAGCTGGTTACCCGCGGAATTCGGCCGGGGCTTGCCGCTGTGCTGGTGGGCCATGTGCCGGCCTCGGAGATCTACGTGCGGAGCAAAGTACAGACTTGCGCCGAGCTGGGCCTCTACAGTGACCTGATCGCTCCGCCCGACACGGTAACCACCGAAGAGATGCTCGATTTGGTTACCGCGCTGAACGAGCGGGACGATATTGATGGGATTCTGATCCAGTTGCCGCTGCCGAAGCAGGTCGACGCGAAGGCGCTGCTCGATGCGGTCTCGCCGGACAAGGACGTGGACGGATTTCACCCGGTGAATGCGGGGAAGCTGCAGGCGGGAAGGCCGGCGCTGGCTCCGTGCACGCCTGCGGGGATCATCGAGATTCTGAAGAGAAGCAATGTGGCGATCAGCGGACAGCACGCGGTAGTGGTGGGACGCAGCGACATTGTGGGCAAGCCGGTGGCGATGTTGCTGCTGCACCAGAATGCGACGGTGACGATTTGCCACTCGAAGACGCGTGACCTGGGCGCGGTGACCCGCGAGGCTGACATCCTGGTGGCGGCGATTGGGCGGCCGGGATTCATTACGCCGGAGATGGTGAAGCCGGGCGCAACGATTGTGGATGTGGGGATCAACCGCATCACGACGCGCGAGGAGTTTGAGCGCTACTTTACCGGCGATGCGAAACGGGAGGCAACGTTTGCCAAGCGAGGCTCGACGATTGTTGGCGATGTGCATCCGAAGGCGTTCGAAGTGGCGGGCGCCTATACGCCAGTTCCGGGCGGGGTGGGTCCGCTGACCATCGCGATGCTGATGTCGAACACCGTGCGCGCCGCGAAGATGCGGCGAGGGTTGCTATGAGCCCGTTCGGTCGACTCAGAAAATTCCACCAGCATTGAGGCGAGAAAACATGTTGAGAGTCGGATTGACGGGAGGACTCGGCAGCGGCAAGAGCACCGTGGCCGCGTATCTTCGCGAGCTGGGCGCGGAGGTGAGCGAGTCCGACGAGATGGGCCGCGCGATGATGGAGCCGGAGCAGCCGGCGTTCCGTGAGATCGTGCGTGTGTTTGGTCCTGAAGTGGTCCGCGCCGATGGCAAGCTGGACCGCGCGCGGCTGGCGGAGATGGCGTTCCGCGGCGGAAGGCTCGACGAACTGAACGGCATCGTGCATCCGGCGGTCATTGAGGCGCAGCGGCAATGGATGAACGAAGTTTTCCGACGTGATCCGGCGGCGGTAGCGATAGCGGTGTCGGCGCTGATCTTCGAAGTGGAACGCGATGCGCGGGCGCGGGGCGAAAAGGAAGGGGTGCTGGCGGATTGGCGGCGGCGTATCGATCGGGTTGTGGTGGTGTCGGCGCCGGATGAAGTGAAGATTGCGCGTTACGTGGACCGGCTCGTCGCAGGTGGCGCACGACGTGACGGAGCAGAGGCCGATGCGCGTTTGCGGCTGGCTCATCAGATTCCCGATGAGGTCAAAGCCGCGAAAGCCGATTACGTCCTTGAAAATTCGGGCGATCTTGCGGGGCTCAGGGCGCAGACGGCACGACTATGGGAGCGACTGAAGGCCGAGAGCAACAAAGCCGCACAGAATGAGTCATTAAAATAGAGGGAGACTGCCTCGAGCCGCGATCCGGGGAACCTGGTCGCGCGCCAGCCGTATTTGTATCGAAAGGCACGTTTGGAAGGTCATGAAACTTCGTCCACTGATTCTTGTCGTCCTGATTGTGGGAGGATTCTGGTTTCTCACCACTCACCTCCCGTCGCATTTGCGCGATATGTCGTTGTTCGGGGCGCGCGCCGCCTCGGATTCTCCGCTCGAGCTGAACGAGGCACTGGCAGCGCCGTCGTATGACACCGAGGAACAGAACAACATTTCGGTGTATCGACACGTGCTGCCCTCGGTGGTGAATATCACGTCGCGCGAGGTGGTCTTCAACTTCTTCTACGGGGTGGTCCCGCAGGAAGGGCAGGGATCGGGTTTCATTCTCGATCGCGCCGGGCACGTGCTGACGAATTACCACGTGATCGAAGGCGGAAACCACGGTGTGGCGAACCGGGGCATCCAGGTTGCGCTGAGCAACAAAAAGACCTATTCGGCCAAGGTGGTCGGCTTTGACCGGGTGCACGATCTTGCGCTGCTGCAGATCAATGCGCCCGATTTGCAGCCCGTGACCCTGGCGAGCTCGACCGGTCTCGCGGTGGGGCAGAAGGTGTATGCGATTGGAAATCCTTTTGGTCTGAGCGGCACCATGACGCAGGGCATCATCAGCGCGATCCGGCCGATCGAGCGCGGCGACGGCGGCCGCATCGACGATGCGATCCAGACGGACGCGGCGATCAATCCCGGCAACTCGGGTGGGCCGCTGCTCAATTCAAAGGGCGAGGTGATCGGGATCAACACGATGATCGCCTCGAACGGCGCGGAGCAGAGTTCGGGGATTGGATTTGCGATTCCGATCAATACGGCGAAGGCGGTGCTGGGGGACCTGACCCGTTACGGGCAGGTGCGACGTCCATCGCTGGGGATTCGGTCGTTTGCCATCGGGCCGGATCTCGCGGAGCAGATGGGCCTCGCGGCCGATTACGGGGTGCTGATCCAGGAGGTGATTCCGGGTGGCGCAGCGGAGCGAGCCGGGCTACATGGAGGGAACGAAAAAGCGTACGTCGGGAATACGCCGATCATGCTGGGCGGCGACCTGATTGTGGCGATTGACGGACAGCAGGTGACCGATCCGCAGGACATCAGCGCGATCATGGACAAGCATCAGGCGGGTGACACGGTCAGCGTGACGGTGATGCGCGGGCGCAAGCAGATCACGTTCAAGCTGATCCTGGGCCAGGCGCAGGACGCGAACGCATAGAGGGCAGCGGGGGACAAGGGGCTGTACCCCACGCTGATCCCGGGTCAGAAGGAAAAAGCAGATCCTTCGCGCCGCCCTACCCAAAAGAATCTGTCTGGCTGAAATCCATCTGGATATCCGACTGAGTTGGTCGAGATGGAGCGCTGAATTTCAGGCAAAAATTTTGTGCAAAACTGCAAATAAACAAGGGGGGGAGGGGGGTCCCCAGAGAGCGACCCCCACTCATGCCGAACCTCAGAACTTAACGCCGAGCGTGGCGAGGAAGGTCTTGACGTCGGGCCAGACAGCCTTGAGGTCGGAGACAGTTTGCACGTCGAGCGGAATGTTGAGAGGGTTGGCGGCTGCGCCGGCCAGTTCGGAGAGCGGTTTTTCGACCGCGCCGATGAGGGTGGCGAGCGCAGCGACAACAGCGGGGGCTGCCTGCAGCGTTTTGTTGGCTCCGATGAGCCACTTAAGGGCGTCTTCGGCTCCGATTTCGATTCCTTTTTCGATATTGACAAGAATGTTGGCCATGGCTGGATTCCTTTCGAGCGTCGCGGGGCCGGTGTGGAACCGGCCTTTGACTTGGGTTGCGGCGGCTTGGGCGGTGGGCCGGCCGTGGTTCCGGCAGGCTTGCAGACGCTGGGCGCGCCGCATCGACACACGAAGGCCCCGGCGTCTCGCGACGGCTGCGCAGGAGGACGGACGCAGGCTCGAAAGGCGGTCGGGGCCTTTGCTTGGTGACTGTTTCAAGGATAGGAAATCGCGAGAATTAACAGGCAAATCGCGGAGAGGAATTTTCTGCATGAAATGAATGAGTTGGAAAATATTTTGCGGAGAGCCTCTTGACGCGGCGGCGCGGGGTCGATGGCGGCCCAATCAGGGATTGGAATTGGGGACTGGCTGGAAGCCCGGCAGGATACGGGATTCGGAGCCAAACTTGTGGTAGCCGGTGTAAGAGAAGTCGTCGAGCATGGTCTCGTAAGACGAATAGATTTCGAACGACTCGTCCCAGAAATTTACTTGCCGAACGGGACGGGTCCGCATGATGAGGACGCTTCGCAGCGGGCAGATGTAGCTTCTGCCGCCGATCTCGACGGGGCCGTATTCGGTCATGGTGTGAGTTTCGAGCACGGGTCGGACAGGATGAAGGTTTGACTCGATGATCCACCCGGGTTCCGAGTCGATGGTGAAGCGCAGGATCGCGCCGGTTTGCGGATCGACGGCGATTTCTCCGTGATCAGACGGCGTTGCGCGGAATATCCTGTGCTCCTTCAGGCAGCAAGTCAAGGAGGAAAAGACCGAGTTGGGACCGGGCACCTGGTAATGAAAAACGGCGATTTTTCCCGCTACACCGCGCTCCCAGCGGGTCCAGGTCAATGTGCCGGGAGGGCTGGTGGCATCGGCGAAGGCCACGTCAAGGAGAGGGCCAAAGACGCCGACGAGATTGAGGTCACGTCGTTTTGCGGCGCGGCTGCCTTTTTGTTTCTCGACATCCTGTTCTTCACGGCCTTTTCGGTAGCGCAACGTTGCTTTCACTGTGACGGCGACCCGCAGGGATTGGTCGGATAAGGCAGCCTTCCAAGTATCGTCTTGTCTGGGCGTCGGTTGCTGGTATCTCACTGCGGTGCGGGCTGCATAGAAGTCCGGCAGCTTGGGAAGAACTGACTGGAGATATGCCCTGGTGCGGGAAAGGATCTCCTGCTGTGCAGCAGGATCGGGGGCGGGGTCGGCGAGGATGTCGGCGGCAGGCGGATCGAGGAAAGCGGATTCGTCGGCGAGGGCGGTCAAGGCTGCTCTCGACTTGGCGCCGAGGGATGCCATCAAGCGGGCGAGGCCGGGGCTGCTGAGGCGTTCGGTCAGTTCCAGCCCGGTCAGCTGATCTGCCAGTTCGCTGTCGTGCTCCTTCGCCGCGGCATCGAGGAGTTGCGAGAGTTCCTGTACGGTGATTCGCGTCGTGGGGACGCGGGGCTGATCGTAGAAGAGCGGCTCGTCGTAGTAGCCGGTACTGGTGCGTGCGGTTAAACCCCGCACCTTAACGGTCAGCGCGTGGTATTCGTCTGGCGCAGATGCCTTTGGGGGATCAAACGATAAGGTGTAAAAGAAGCTCGCATCATGGATGCAGGATTCGATTGAGCGTGCGATTGTCTGGTCGACGACGAGGCCGCCGCTCTGGATGGCGAGCAGGGGCAGCGCGAACCGCGCATTGATCGAACGCGGATCATTGCCGAGTTCCGCAAGCGAGTGGACACCAACAAGGGAATCCGAGTCGTCGAAACTGAGAACTGGTTGCGCCGATCTCGAACCCTCAGGGACCGGGATCGCAACCTGGCAGAGGTCGAGGCGGGCTTCGCGAATGCGCGTGGAGAGCTCGATGAGAGCATCTAACGCATCCCTGCTCTGGCGAAAATGGCCGGTATCGAGGGGCCAGCCTGGTCCGAACCAAACCAACGCTTTGCGTCCCGGCAGTTCTCTACGCTCGATGGCGATGGTGTATATCGTCCGAAGAGCGCTGTCCCAGAGTTTCCCCGAGAGGGCGCCGAGGGCGCCGAGGTCGCCGGCCCGGGGCGCGGGAGTGTCCCACAACTCGCGTTGGGCGCGGTCGTGAACGACCTCGGCGGCCAGCGCAATGCCGTTCGTCGAGGGAGCGGTTGCGTAGAGGCCGGATCGCCTGAACCAGTAAATCGAAACCGGAACGGGAAGCCGGCCGCTGTTTTGGCCCAGAAACATCGCGAGGTCATGACGGACAAAGGCAATCTGCTCAGGCGGCAGATTGACCTGGTCAATGACGAACACGATTTCGGCGAGATGCGCATTCGGATCGGAGGCGTTTTGGGATGAGCGAAAGGAGATGATTTTTTGTGGCTGGCCGTTGTCGAGCAGCGTGAAGTCCTTCCTGGAAAGCTCGAGGACCGACCTGCCAGCTTGATCGGTAACGGCGACGTCGAGATGGATCAGGCCCTCAGGCGGTGTGGCGAACTGAACGGGAACGGACGTCTGCGATAAAGAGGATTCGTTCTGGCCGGCTGCGGGCAAAAGACAAAGGACGCCCAGCAAAGCGGGGAGGAGCGAGCGAAGAATCGTCGTGGCGATTGGCAGTGGTTCAGGATGGGATTGGTTGGTATCGCCGGGTTGGCGCGGATGATCAGGCTCCGAGACTCGACGTGCACAACGCAGCGCGGGCATGCCGCGATCATTTTAAGCGACGGCGGATCATGACTCGCGGTGGGAACGGTAGATGGGGCCGGAGCGCCAGTGGCGGGAGTCGAAGAAGCGACTGGAGCTGCACTTGAAACAGGTCTGGTGTGAGTCAAAGCCGGGAATGTGCTCGTTCTGGTTCAAGCGGGGCCATGCCCACGCGTGAAGGGGGCAATCGAGAAAGAGGCGGATGCGGTGGAAGCCGGCGATGAAGTGAATGGGGTTGTCGGCGCGGCGTGGCGCGGCGGCGATGCGAAGAAGACGACGGCTGAGTTTCTCGTAGATGGGGAGCGCGTGCGCTGTTGCCATGGATACCTCTTATCTGCCGGCGAGGACAGATCCGAGGGGCGTGTTCTGAAGGCCCAGCACGTTCAGTGAATCAACGTTGTAGGTCGTGATGGCAGTGCAACAGCGTTGAGCGGATCGGGGAAAATTCAGAGGCCCCGCGATCGTGAGGCCGGCGGAATAACAACATTACAGATGGCCCGAACTATCTGCCAGCCCCACGTCATTCATAGTGTGGCAGGGATTTGGCTCTCCGCATGTGATTTGAATCACGAAAGGGGCCGAGATTTGTGGATTTCCCCCGAGGGGTCGTTAGCGGAAGCGCGGGGCGGTGGCGAATCCGGATGTCACTGTTTGTCCGGAAAGGGCGGAGCGGAGAATACCGATGAGGAAGTAGCGGCGTTCGGTGGTGAGCATCGATCCGAAACCGATGCCGCGCTGGCCTTCGAGGCGGATGACTCCGCCGTTACGGTTCCAGCCGGCGGTGTAGCGCGAGAAATCCTCGCGAGCGGTGCGGAAATCGGAGAACGCGTAGTGACGGGTCCAGCCAATGGGGCCGACGCCGGTAAATATGGAGAGCTGGTTGAGGTTGCGGGTAATGACAACCTGGCCCGCAACGGACATCACGCACCAGGAGATAAGAAAGCAGGAGCCGATGAGGAAAGGGATTCCGAAGAGAGAAGGGCCGAGGGCGAAGTGGCCTTTGGCGATCTGGGTTCCATAGATGCCGCCGAGCGACCCGCCAGACCACACGCAGGTGAAGGGGACGATGAAAATTGCAAACCAGTTTCGGGTTGTGGCGCCAGCGCGGAAGCCGTCGGGCAAGGGTTCGAACCAGGCGCCGGAGGGCGGCGAGCCGGGATCGATAGAGGATGAGGGGACGGCACCGATGATTTCGGAGAGTCGGAAGGTATTGCCGCAGGAGCGGCAGAGGGCGACGTCGGTGGCGACGTTGATGTCGTCGGGCGCGATGCGAGACCGGCAGGATGGGCAGATGACGTCCATGGAATTTGAGGAATTATGACACAGGTGGTGGCGCGAGGGAGCAGGGACGGGGGGACCAGGCGCAAGGGACTAGGGACGAAAGGACGGAGGGACGGGGGTCCCGCCCGACGAGTTAGGACGGGGTATCCGGAATCCGGGGGACATAGCGGCGGCCGCGGATTTCGTAGTTGCCGCCGGCGACGCGGGCGATGGCCTCGGTGTAGGCGATGTGTTCTTCGGCGAGGATGCGATCGGCGAGCGAGTGGGCATCATCGGTATCGAGAACGGGGATGGCGCGCTGGAGGATGATGGTGCCGTGGTCGAGATGTTCGTCAACGAAGTGGACGGTGCAACCGGCGACTTTGACTCCGTAGTCGAAGGCCTGCTGCTGGGCGTCGAGGCCGGGAAAAGCGGGAAGCAGCGAGGGATGAATATTGAGGATGCGGCTGGGGAAGGCCGCGATGAACTCGGGCGAGAGGAGGCGCATGTATCCGGCGAGGATGACGAGGTCGACGTGATGCACGCGGAGGGCGTCGGCTACGTCGGCGTCATGGCCGGCACGAGGGCGGCCTTTAGAGACATGGAGCGCCGTGGGTAGATTGAGATCGCGCGCGGCGGCAAGACCGGCTGCGTCGGCCACGTTGGAAATGACGATGGCGATTTCGACGCCGGGCAGGCGGCCTTCGCGGATGGAGCGGGCGATGGCGAGGAAATTGGAGCCGCGGCCGGATAGAAGGATGCCGAGGCGTGTTGGAGATGGATTGGGTTGCAGTGTCGACATTGGCTTCAGCGAGTCAGAAGGTCAGCGGATCAGCAAGTCAGCGGATCAGCGAGTCAGAAGGTCAGCGAGGACGCCCCGCTGTCAGGTGTAGTGGACGCGGTGGTCGCCTTTGATGATGCGACCGACGACATAAAACTTTTCTTCGGCGCGGTCGAGCAGAGACTTGGCGCGCGTGAACTTGGCAGCGGGAATGGCAGCGATGAGGCCGACGCCCATGTTGAAAGTGCGCATCATCTCTTCCTGCGAGACCTGGCCGAGGTCACGAAGGTGGTCGAAGATGGGCAGCACCGGCCAGGAGCCGAGCTCGATCTGTGCGGCGGTGCCCTTGGGCAGAATGCGGGGCAGGTTCTCGGTGATGCCTCCACCGGTGATGTGGGCCATGCCGGCGGTCATGCCGGCGGTGACCAGCTTCTGAATCACGTGCAGGTAGCTGCGGTGGGTCTTCATCAGCGCCGCGCCTGCTTTTTCCTTGATGGCGGTGACGTATTGCGTGGGTTTGTATCCGGCGACTTCGAACAGCAGTTTGCGAGCTAACGAGTAGCCGTTGGTATGGAGGCCGGTGGACGGCAGGCCGATGAGGACGTCGCCGGGTTTGATGCCGGAGCCGGTGACCATCTTGTCGCGATCGACGGCACCGACGATGAAGCCGGCGAGGTCGTATTCGCCGTCGGCATAGAAGCCGGGCATCTGCGCGGTTTCACCGCCGATGAGCGCGCAGCCGTTGGCGCGGCAGGCATCGGCGAGGCCGGAGACGACGGATTCGGCTACTTCGGGATCGAGCTTGCCGGTGGCGAGATAGTCGAGGAAGAAGAGGGGTGTTGCGCCCTGGACCGCGATGTCGTTGACGCAGTGGTTGACGAGGTCGGCGCCGACGGTCTGGTGGAGGCCGAGTTCGAAGGCGATCTTGAGCTTGGTGCCGACGCCGTCAGCCGAACTGACGAGGATGGGGTTTTTCCAGCGCTGCAGGTCGAGTCGAAAGAGGCCGCCGAAGCCGCCGATGCCGCCCAACACATTACGATTGAAGGTTTTCTGCGCGAGGTACTTGATGCGATCCTTGGCGCGGTCGGCGGTTGAGATGTCGACGCCGGCATCGGCATAGGTGATCGATTTGGAGATGGATTGGTCTGGCACGCTGCGGCCTTCCGCGGATGGAATGAAGGGCGGAAAGGTCGATTTTAACAGGATTGGGCGGGGGCGGCTGTGTGCGGACCGGTGGAAGGGCTGTTCAAAATGTGTGGATGTCGGCTGGCGGAGGCGGGCCTATTTATAGGAACCGAGCGCGGTCGTTGGGTGCGGGGAGGGGGCAGACCTCGAAGCGGCCCCAGATGCGATATCGCACGGCGGCAATGATGTGATAGCCGAAGTCGCGGAGCGGGCGCGGGACGAAGCGGAGGCAGGCGCCGGCTGCGCGCCAGGGTTGAGGGAGTTCGGCGAGGAGGACGACAGCGGCATCGGAACGCAGGAAGGCTTGTTCCGCGGGACTGCCGGCATCACGAACGACGACCATGGTGCTCGGGCCGGAGGGGAAGTCATTGACGCTGAAACCGTGACGCTGAAGTAGGGCGGCGACACGCGGCGAGTGGGAGGGAGCGAATCGCAGCCGGTCGCGGCGGTCGCGGCGGAGAAGCCAGCGAACCGATGCGTTGCAGAATCCGCAATGGCCGTCGTAGACGACGAGCAGGCGGCCGCCGAGATCAGGGAATTCGTTCACTGGGCTTCCTGGCACAGGATGACACGGAAAAGGAGGGACATAGGGACCGGGGACGTAGGGACTAGAGAGTAGGGTTACTCTGCGCTCGTACAAGTCCGGACCGGGGACCGCACAGTGTAACAGAAAGCCTGCCGGGGCTGAAGCCCGGGGCATCGTGCATATCCGCATTCGGCCCGACTGAAGTCGTGCCCTTGTTACAAGACGCCATGGGTTGGGGGCTCGCAGACCGGTGGAGCGGGGATTCGCGGCGAACGCGGGTCCCACTATACTGAACGCACGATGAGCACACCGGTCCGATCGTCGACTCGCAGCCGTTCTCAAGCGTTGCAGCAGCGCGCCGAGCGCTTTTTTCCGGGCGGCGTGAATTCGCCGGTGCGTGCGTTTCGCGCGGTGGGCGGCGATCCGCCGTTTGTCGAGCGGGCCGAGGGCGCGTATCTTTTCGACGCGGACGGCAACAAGTACATCGACTACTTTGGATCGTGGGGCCCGATGATTTTGGGACATGCGTTTCCGCCGGTGGTGGAGGCGATCGAGCGGGCGGCGCGGAAGTCGGCCAGTTTCGGCGCGTCGACGGCGTCGGAAGCAGATCTGGCGGAGCACGTTGTTGCGTGCTATCCGGCGATTGAGAAGCTGCGGTTTGTGAGTTCGGGAACCGAGGCGACCATGTCGGCGATCCGGCTGGCGCGCGCGGCGACGGGTCGCAAGCTAATTGTGAAATTCGAGGGCTGCTATCACGGGCACGCCGACGGGCTGCTGGTGAAGGCGGGGTCGGGCGTGGCGACGCTGGGGATTCCCGGGTCGGCGGGCGTGCCGGAGGAGATTGCCGGCCTGACGATGGCGCTGCCTTACAACGATCTGGCGGCGGTGGAAGCGGCGTTCGATGCGCATCCGGACAGAATCGCGGCAGTGATCCTGGAGCCGGTGGTGGGGAATGCGGGCTGCATCCCGCCTGCGCCGGGATACCTGCGCGGGCTGCGCGAATTGACGGAGCGCGATGGCGTGCTGCTGATCGTGGACGAAGTGATGACAGGATTTCGGGTGGCGCTGGGCGGGGCAGTGGAGAAGTACGGCATCGATCCCGACCTGGTGACGCTGGGCAAGATTGTGGGCGGGGGAATGCCGGTGGGTGTTTTTGGCGGAAAGCGACGGTACATGGATCTGCTGGCGCCGCTGGGGCCGGTGTACCAAGCGGGAACGCTGAGTGGAAATCCGCTGGCGATGGCCGCGGGCCTGGCAACGATTACTTATCTCGAAGAACACAAGGCCGAGGTGTACGCGAGAATCGACTCGACGGCTCAGGCGGTTGCTGAAGGTGTAGCGGCGGAGGCTGAAAGAGCCGGGGTGCCGTTGACAGTGAATCGGGTGGGCGCGATGTGGACGTGGTTCTTTACGGAGGATCCGGTAAGGGACTACGACGATGCGGCGAAGAGCGACACGGCGGAGTTCGGACGCTTCCATCGCGGGATGCTGGAGCACGGCGTGTGGCTGCCGCCGAGCCAGTTTGAGGCGGCGTTCCTCTCATATGCTCACAGCGACGCGGACGTGCAGGCGACGATCGAAGCGGCGCGGGAAGCGTTCCGCTCCGCCAACCCGATGCACGACTGAGGTCGTTCACAGGGCCCCGGCGTACTCCGATCAGGATGACACGGTTGTTGAAGGAGAGCCGCTCAGGATCACGGCGGATTGGCTATGCCCAGGCGTCGAGCGTGACGAAGCGGTGCGTGGATTTGTAGTGCGCGAGCAGAAGGCCGGCGGCGGTGACGGAGGGGCCGCGATTGGCGTTGAGCTCGGAGTGGCGTCCATCGTGAAGGACGATGTTGGAAGCGAATCCTCGGCGGTGGTTGCGGTCGATTTTTTTGATGAGCTCGGCGGCGATGTGTTCGCTGGACGGATCGACCCAGTCGCTGGTCATGGCGTTCCAGGTGACGGGCGTGAGGCTGAGACGGCGCGCGATGCGCAGCGCGGCAGGGCGGCGCGCTCCATAGGGAGGCCGAAAAAAGTGAATGGTCTGGCCTGTGATCTGGGCGAGTAGGTCGCTGGTGCGGGACAGCTCGACACGGATCCGCGCAGAGGTGGTGCGGGCGAGATTCGGGTGGCTCCATGCGTGATTGCCGATGAGGTGGCCGGCATCGGCGACGCGGCGGGCCAGGGCCGGCTCGGACTGGGCGAAGGCGCCGACCATGAAAAATGTAGCGCGGACGTTGTTCTGGGCGAGGATGTCGAGAAGACGCGGAGTCCATGCGGGATTGGGGCCGTCGTCGAAGGTGAGCGCGAGTTCGCCGGCGCGCGGCGGAGCGATGAGAACACGTCCGAAGATTTGCGAGGAAGGCCACAGCGAGGCGTAGGAATATCCGCCCGCGATGAGGCCAAGGCCGGCGACGACGCCTGCGGCGGTTGAGATCCCTGTGGATAAAGGAGAGAGCATGCGCATCCAGTGTGAGGCGAGGATGTGGGGGAAGACAAGTCGCGTCTTTCTCGCAAGGGGAATTCCGCAGGGGCGAGGGGCACTTCATCATTTGGCGCGTTTTGCGGCCGGAGCGGTTGTTACTAGAGTCGTCGCGTCGGGGCGGGGCGGTCAGGGCGGGCGCCTGGCGATTGAAATACGGGCGTATACTTGGAGTGTTCGGGTCGCATCTTGTGTTGACGGAGCGGCACTGGAGACAACATGAGCCTCACCAACTTCCCCGCGGGCGGAGCATCCTCCGCCGGAACCGTTCTCACAAAAGTGACGATGCCTGCACTGGCCGAGATGAAGCGCCAGGGCAAACCGATTTCTGCGCTCACGGCGTATGACTACGCTACGTCGCGCCTGGTAGACGAGGCCGGGATCGACTTAGTGCTGGTGGGTGATTCGCTGGCGATGGTGGTGCTGGGCCACGAGAACACCATGTCGGTGACGGTGGACGAGATGCTGCACCACACGCGAGCGGTTCGGCGCGCGGTGCGACGTGCCCTGGTGGTGGCCGATATGCCGTTCGGCAGCTATCACGGAACGTTGGCGGAGGGCGTGGCGAACGCGGTGCGCTTTGTGAAAGAAGCGGGCGCAGAAGCAGTGAAGATCGAAGGGCCTCGGGTGGAGCTGGTTCGCGCGTTGACGGATGCGGAGATTCCCGTGATCGGGCACCTGGGCCTGACGCCGCAGAGCGTGCACCGCATGGGCGGGTATCGCGTGCAGGCGCGCACGGCGGAGACCATGCGGGGCCTGATTGCGGATGCGCGTGCGATTGCCGATGCGGGAGCCGGCGCGCTGGTTCTCGAAGGCATTCCGCGCGAAGTGGCGGCGACGATCACGGCCGAGCTTCGGATTCCCACGATCGGCATTGGCGCGGGGCCGGACTGCGACGGGCAGATTCTAGTGTTTCACGATTTGCTGAATCTGACATTTGCGCCGCCGGCGAAATTTGTGCGGCGGTATGCGGATGCGGCGACGCTGATTCGTGAGGCGGTGGAACATTATCGCGAAGACGTGGAGCATCGCGTGTTCCCGTCAGATGCGGAGAGCTATCACTTGCCGGCCCCGAGCCGGAAGAGCATCGCGGACGAATTCGACGAAAACGCGGTGGTGAACCGCGACGCGCTGCAGGACTGGGAGAACTGAGCCCGGCGCATGAAGGTCATCCGTTCGGTTCTCGACCTGAGGCAGTATGCGCGTGGGCAGAGAGCGCGCCGCTTGAGCATCGGGCTGGTGCCGACGATGGGCGCGCTGCACGAAGGGCACGCTTCGCTGGTGCGCGCGGCGCGGGCCGGGTGCGGATGTGTCGTGGTGACGAACTTTGTGAATCCCACGCAATTCGGGCCCAACGAGGATTTCGCGCGCTATCCGCGGAGCTTCGATGCGGACTGTGCGCTTGCGGAGTGTGAAGGCGCGGATGTGGTGTTCGCGCCGGCCGTGGAGGAGATGTATCCGGCGCGTGCGACGACGTTCGTCGAGGTGGAGGGATTGAGCGATCGCCTCGACGGGAAGTCGAGGCCGGGACATTTTCGCGGCGTGTCTACGGTAGTGACCAAGCTGATGATCGCGGCGGAAGCGGATCGCGCCTATTTCGGACAAAAGGATGCGGCGCAGGTGGCGCTGTTGCGGCGGATGGTGAGGGATCTGCGCATCGGCACCGAAATTGTGGTGTGCCCTATTGTGCGCGAGCCGGATGGATTGGCGCTGAGTTCGCGCAACGCGTATCTCAGTGCCGAAGAGCGCAGGCAGGCGCTGGTGCTGAGCCGTGCCGTGCGCGAGGTGGAAGCGCTGGCAGGTGGTGGCGAGCGGCGGTCCGGAGCGCTGATCGAAGCGGCACAGAAGACTTTTGCGGCTGAGCCGGCGGTGCGCGTGGACTACATCGAGTTGGTGAATTGGGACACCCTGGAGCCAATCGAGATGGCGATGCCGGGCTCGCTGTTTGCGGTGGCGGCGTGGGTGGGGAAGACGAGGCTGATCGATAACGCGGTGATTGGCTAGCTTCCTGTCATCAGAGCGGTTGCTGGATTTTCTTCGACCGCAATCTTCGAGAATCTATTGACCTTGAGCGGCGACCCTGATGGAGTGGGAAGCGTGGCGATGCTTCCAGTCAAAGAGGGTGAGTTGTTCTTCGAGTGCGCCGGGGAGGGAGAGCCGGTTGTTTTCCTGCATGGCTTCGGCCTGGACTCGAGGATGTGGGAGCCGCAGTTCGCGAGGCTCCGATCCAGGTTTCGGCTGATCCGGTATGACCTGCGCGGCTTCGGATCATCTTCGCCGGTTCCTTCAGAGAGATATGCGCATGAGGACGACCTGAAGGATCTTCTGCTGAGCTTCGGCGCAGTGTCTGCCCATGTTGTGGGCCTATCGATGGGAGGCCGCATGGCATTGCGTTTTGCCGCGGCCTACCCGAACATGGTGCGCTCGCTGGTTCTGGCGGATAGCGCGCTGGACGGCTACACATGGTCAGCCGACTGGCAAACACGCTGGAAGGGAATTTGCGAATCTGCAAAGGCGGGCCGCGGTGAGGAAGCGAAGCGTCAGTGGCTGGAGCATCCTTTGTTTGATCCCGCGCGGACGATCTCATCGTGCAATTCGCTTTTATCGGAAATGATCGCAGACTACTCCGGCTGGCACTGGCGCAACAGCGATACAGCAAGAGCGCCTTCTCCGGCTCTGTCGGAACGGCTTGGCGAGATTCGAGCGCCTGCATTGGTAATGACCGGGTCTCGCGACCTGCCGGATTTTCAGGCGATCGCAGAGAAGCTCTCGTTGGAATTGCCGCTGGCGCGCCGCGAAATTGTTGAGGGCGCCGGGCACATGGTGAATCTGGAAGCAAGCGATCTCTTCAATGAAATCGTTCAAGGATTCTGGCAGGGGCTCAGTTAGATTAGCGAGCTGCAGCCGGTGCGTCGCCGTAGGCGCTGCAAGAGTCCTTATGTTCTACTAGGGGCTCGCCTGTGAAATATGCCTGAACTGCCTGACATCACTGCGTACATCGCCGCATTGGAAGGGCGCGTTCTGGGACAGACGCTGGAGCGGGTGCGGCTACAGAGCGTGTTTGTGCTGAGGACGGTCGATCCGCCGGTGAGTGAAGCGGAGGGGAAGACCGTGGTTGCGTTAAGACGGATCGGCAAGCGGATTGCAGTCGGTCTTCAACCACCCCACGAACGAGGACCTGTTCGCGGGGACCCCGGATCACCACCCCACGAACGAGGACCTGCCGTTGGGGACGCGGCAATGCTCTGGCTGGTGATCCACCTAATGATTGCCGGGCGACTGCACTGGAAGCCGGCTGGCGCAAAGCTCGCAGGGCGGAATGGCCTGCTCGCACTGGATTTTTCAAGCGGAACGCTGGTGCTGACCGAAGCGGGATCGAAGAGGCGGGCGTCGCTGCACGTGGTGCGAGGCGAGGATGCGCTGCGCGCGATGGATCCGGGCGGCGTGGAGATCTTTGAAACAGACCTGGACGGATTTCGAGCGGCGCTGACGATGGAGAACCGCACCCTGAAGCGGGCGCTGACCGATCCGCGGCTGATCAGCGGGGTGGGGAATGCGTACTCGGACGAAATCTTGCATGCGGCTCAGTTATCGCCGGTGACGCTAACGCAGAAGCTGAAGCCCGAGGAGTGGCAGCGGCTGTGGGATGCGGCGCGTTCGACGATGACGGTGTGGATGGATCGACTCGGGCGCGAGGCGAAGAAGAGCTTTCCGGAAAAGGTGACGGCGTTTCGGCCGGAGATGGCGGTGCATGGGCGGTTCGGGCAGCCGTGCCCGCGATGCGGCGAGAAGGTGCAGCGCATTCGCTACGCCGATAACGAGACGAATTACTGTGCGAAATGCCAGACAGGAGGCAAAGTGCTGGCGGATCGGAGCCTGTCGCGGCTGCTGGGTTCGGACTGGCCGCGGACGCTGGAGGAACTGGAGGCGCTGAAGCGGAAGTGAGCGGTCAGCACGGACGCCGTATTTGACACTCCAGGCGCCATTTGCGAGACTCAAAGATGCTGCCTGTCTGGTGAAAACGCTGGACATGTGTCCCGTGCCGAAGTGGCGGAATTGGCAGACGCGCATGGTTCAGGTCCATGTACTCGCAAGGGTGTGGGGGTTCGAGTCCCTTCTTCGGCACCATCGGCATATAAACTGTTCAGAATGAGCCGCCTTCGGGTGGCTCGAATCGTTTAGTTAGGTTTTAGTTAGGTAAAATCGGCCACGCGGTTCGGCCTAGCGTTTCTTTGCATTTGCCGCCTTGTGCTTCCGGATAATCTTCGGCCATACAAACAGCGCGTTCAGAACCCGTGGGTCATTCGCGTGCTTACGGTAACGGCTCAAGCAAGGAGCCACCAGGTTTGGACAAATATGCCGCGCTTCTCCCCACGGATCATCTCCCGGTAGGTGCACATGGAATTTGTCAAAGAAACGCTTGGGGTACGTCTTCGCGAGCGTGTCGATCTTCACTTGCCATGTAGCAGGGACATGCACGCGGTTCGCTTCGCGAAACACGAACTGAAAATTGACCGCTAAACGGCAGCACACTAAAATTTCGTCTCACACGGGCGGTTAGCCCTTTCCGAGGATTTGCATCCCTTGCAACGGCGAAGGTTCCTCTCGAAGCAGCAGGCAATACTCGGCATCGCCTCACTTGTTCTTCTTACCCTCGTCGGCCTGTCCTATCGCCAATGGGAAGACTACCGTCACGCGACTCTCGCCGCCGAGCGCAGTCGTGAAATTTCGGCTATGACCGAGCGTATTCTCGCCACGGTTACAGCCGCCGAAGCCGGGCAACGCGGCTTCCTGCTTACGACAGACAGCCGCTATCTAGAACCCTACAATCGGGCGATTCAAGAACTCCCGAACGATCTTTCGACCCTGAGGATGCTTATTAGTGAGAGTCACGGGGAGACAGAAGATTTCGAAAAGCTCAACACCCTTACCAATGGAAAGATGAATGAACTCCGAGAGACCATCGAGATGCGCCGCACCCAAGGAGCACGGGCTGCTCTTTCAATCGTCCTAAACGGAGAAGGTAAGAGAACCATGGACTCCATTCGTACCCTTTGCGCGCAAATACAGCGCAACGAGAGTGCAAACCAAGCGCTGGAATCCGCTGATAGAGAAAATGCCGCTGGAATTGTGCTCCTTATAACGACCTCGGGATCTTTGCTAGCCCTGTTTCTTTTTGCATTCGGGTTGGAGCCCTTTGCCAGTCCGGACCCGCAAGCGTGGCAAAGACCTTGGTTCACAAGGTATGGGGCGGCGATCCTTGCCGTCCTTGTGATTGCGCTTCTTCGCGGAGCGCTGACCCCGCTTATTGGCAGCACAAATCTTCCATTCACGATGTTTTTCTGCGCTGTGGCCTTTGCAGCATGGTTTGGAGGACCCCGGCCTGCCATGCTTTCGATTGTCCTTTCCCTGCTGGTGGGCGACTGGTTTTTTGCGGCCCCAACGCAATCATTCCTCGTCAAGGGCCGGGACGATCAGGTGACGATGTTGTTGATGGTGCTGGTCGGGTTTGGGATCGCCATACTGAGCCGTTCGCAGCGGATTGCGGTGGACCGGGCCCGGCGCGCGGAGGACTCCGAACGGGCAGAGCGTGAACGGTTTGAGACGACCCTCGCAAGCATCGGTGATGCGGTCATTGCCACCGATGCTAGCGGTCGTGTGATCTTCATGAATCGGGTTGCTTCGGAACTTCTGAAATGGCCTGAGACTGAAGTTCACGGAAGAGACCTCGATGAGGTATTCCGGATTGTCCATCAATCTACGCGAACCGAAGTTGAAAGCCCGGTTAGGCGTGTTTTGCGAGAAGGTCAGATCATTGGATTGACGAATCATACTGTCTTAATCTGCAGAGACGGAACGGAGGTACCAATCGACGACAGCGCCGCTCCGATCTGTGATAGCGACGGAAGAATTCAGGGAACAGTCTTGGTGTTTCGGGACGTGACCGAACGGCGTCGGACGGAAAAGCGAATTGCCGAACAGGCGTTGCTCCTCGAACGCGCCGCTTCAGACGCCCAGTCACAGCGTCAACGACTGGGACTAGCTCTCATGGCAGGAAAAATGGGGGTGTACGAGGTTAAGCCTATCGAGAATGTTTTCTGGTGGTCTCCGGAGACGTACTCCCTCTTCGGTGTAAATCCGTTGGAATTCAAGCCGACTCGAAATTCGTTTGCAGCGCTGATTCATCCGAAAGACAGAGAGTCTTTCATGCAATATTGGGATAAGAACCTTGCCGATTATCAGCCCATCAATCAAGAGTTCAGGGTCTGGTCTTTGGACGGCAAAGAGCGCTGGATAAGCTGCCGAGGGATGCCTAAATATGATGAGTCGGGCATGCCGATACACTACTCCGGTCTTTTTCTCGATGTGACGGAGCGCAAGGGGGCCGAAGAGGTTCTGCGCCAATTTGAGAAGCTCTCTGCAGCAGCGCGACTCTCCGCAGCCATCGCGCACGAGATCAACAATCCGCTCGGCGCAGTTACCAATCTGATCTATCTTGCAAAGCAAGCTCCTGAGGTTCCCGGACCTGTTGTGGAGCAGCTTGCCTTGGCGGAGGAAGAACTCGAACGTGTTGCGCATGCTGCCCGACAAGCGCTCGGCTTTTATCGTGAATCATTGCAACCTGAACGGATCGACGTTCCAGAATTGATCGAATCTGTTCTCAAGATCTTTGCAACTAGAATCGCACTGAGGAAGATCAAGGTGGAGCGGAGCCTTCTTCAGTGTTCGCCTGTGTACGGAGTACGTGGGGAAATACGGCAAGTGATCTCGAATCTGCTCGTAAACGCCATTGAAGCAGTAAATGAAGGAGGTACCATTTTCATTGGAACGCAGCCAGTCGGGACAGCCCGAGATCAGGCGGTCGAGATCATGATCACGGATGACGGACACGGGATCGCAAGCGAACACCTTGATCACATCTTCGAGCCATTCTTCACCACGAAGGCCGGAACAGGAACGGGGCTGGGTCTGTGGGTTGCAAAAGAGATTATCGAACGGCATCGTGGCAGTATCAAAGTTCAGCAGTCGGACGCCACATGCGGCGGATGCGGTACCACGTTCATAGTCAGATTGCCCGGGAACATTCCCATTGGCGATCAGTCGATTTGATGAATCACTCTTTACCATAATGCCGGACCTTATCAACTCCCTGCTCACTCGGATCACCAGCAAGTGGAGCAATGCGAGCGATCTCCACAAGGGTGGAGTTCAGGCGCACGCTGATCGCGTCGAATACCCGTTTGCGCGCAGCGCTCAGATCGTCCCGAAACTCACGCAAGGACCTTGAGATTCGTGTCCTGAATCATTTTGTGGGAAACATTTATTGATGGACATTAGGGGTGCTCGGATCGACCGGTGCGCATCCTAGTGAAGCAAGGAGTACATTCACCATGGTGCAAGATACAAAAGGCGTTCAGAATCAGCAGTCGGGCTCCGGATCGCACTCTCAGCCCGGACAGGGCCAGAATCAGGGCCAGAATCAGGGCCAACAGCCTGACCAGCAGAAGAAAGACGTTCACAGCGACGACAAGAATCAGCAGAACCAAGGAACCCAAAAGACCGGAACTCGCTAAACCTGCATGATCCACCTCCATGGGAGCGGCGGTGAAAACCGCCGCTTTTTATGTCTGAATTCACACGCGGGGAGGGTCTTCCATGAGGTCTGCACCTACCGCCGTATTCCCCCTATATTTCGGCGGCGGCCCATCTAAAATTTGCAGATAACCTAGCAAAACTTGCAAGGCGCATGTCGGCCCGGAACTCGCGCCACGGAGCCCAGGTCAACGTACTCAAGAAAGTTCGGACGAGCCAAGGCTGGCGTCTCTGCCCGGTCGTGCGCGAGACCAATGACCGGTTGCGCGATCGAGTCCGGGTTGGCGGTCGCATTGAGGTTCACGCGGAGGGTGTTTACTACGTCGAATGGCGCGAGGCCCCGTCGCCTTCACGTGGCCCCTGGTCCGACAGAGCGTCGCGATGGAC
Organism: Occallatibacter sp.; assembly: GCA_035308825.1. GTDB lineage: Bacteria > Acidobacteriota > Terriglobia > Terriglobales > Acidobacteriaceae > Telmatobacter. The sequence goes on from DATGFX010000082.1 coordinate 380,370, forward strand.
CGCGCGGGGCGGCTCTGGGTCAAGCAGACAGTTCCGCGCGGTATTCGATCAGAAGACGATCTTGCCGCTCATTTGTAATTCTCGATTAAGATTTGCCTGGCTCGTGCCGATCTGTCCGAAGTTGGCTGGGTTGTTGATATCACTGCCAGGTTGGCCAAAAATCGGATGGTTCAGGAGGTTGAAGGCTTCCGCACGGAATTGGAATTGTTTCTCGCGCCAGATGGGAAACGAGCGAATGACCGATGCGTCGAGATTGATCCATCTTTGCATCTGCTGGTCGTTGGTGTAACTATCCCCATACGTGTAAAGCGCGGGAAGTGCGTAGCCTGAAGTGTTGAACCATTCGCCTCGGGTATGGGGCCCGTTATGGATCTTTCCAACCACGTCGGGGCGTTGCTGACCGGCTCCTGTATTGGCGGCATCAAAACTGTCGCCGACATTGAAGGGCTGCCCATTGCGCCAGGTGAACACACTGTTGATTTGCCAGTTGCCCAGGATGTAGTCGCCCACGCGGTTGCCGGTCGAGAATCTTTTGCCTGGGCCCACGGGGATTGCATAGAGGCCATTGGCGACAAACAGATTGGGTATGTTGGTGGCGGAATACCCGCGTGAAGCCTGCGGATCGTAAGGATTCTGCGGCGATGTCCCTTCAATTCCGAACCAGCCGTCGTCTACGGTCAGTGATTTTGCCTTGGTGTAGGCTATCTGGTAGGAAAAGCCACTACTGTAGCGCTTGTCGAGCTGCACCTGGAGAGCGTTGTAGCTGCCGGTGCCGACGCTGCGGTCATAAAAGGTTGGTGGGGCGTAGGGGTAGGGCTCCCTCAGGGATTGATCGCCGGGGCCCGGTGTGAGCGCCGTACCGTAAAGGCCGCCAACGTTGGCGCGATGTGTGGTGGACCCCACGTAATCCACTTTCAAAGCCATGGAGCCGCCCAATTGCCGCTGCGCGCCGAAGTTCCATTGCTCGGAGTAAGCGTTCTTGATATTCGGGTCGAAGTACCAGTCTTGGCTCCCGAATGGGGTAGCGGCCGGGAAGAGCCCGCCTCCTCCCTCGCCTGCAAATGGATCCTGCGCAGTGACGTTTGGCGTAAGCTGCGTGGAGGTGGGAACGTTGGTAGTCGTAGCCGCGATCTGCTGGCCGATATCTGGCCATGAGCCCTCAAAGTTTTGCGCCATCTGGGCCACCGCGGCCCAGTCGTCGAAGACGATGCCGTAGGCGCCGTGGACTACTGTCTTTTCGTCGATTTTGTAGGCAAAGCCAAGCCGCGGCCCGTAGTTGGTGTGGACGTTGTGGGTAATTTTGCCGTTCGGGCTCACCACCACGTGATCGGGCAGACCAGTGCCCGGGATGCAAGGCGCAAAGCCGCGGACGCTGCAGAGGGGCGGCAACTGCTGGATCAACCAGTTGCCGGTACTCCAATCCATCTCGCCGGTTTCTGGCCCTCCCTCCTGGCCTACGGTCGCTCTGGTTCCATATCTGGGCAGAAAGGGATAGTCGTAGCGCAACCCATAGTTCAACGTGAGCCGTGACGTCGCCTTCCAGGAATCCTGGAGGAAGGCGCTCAACAGTCCGCCAGGCTGCTCCTGCTCATTCACGTTGCGGCGGCTCGGGCCGTTGGGCGAGGGAACGTCCAGCAGGAAGGAAGTAAAAGCATCGCCTGTGGCGGCGGAGCTCGAGGGAAGGCCAGTTTGCGCGGCGCCAAAACCCTCACCGACCTGTGCCAGCGGACTGGCGAAATTGTTGGTATCGTATCCCGCGCCAAACTTTATCTCGTGGCTACCGATGATTTGCGTATAAGTCCCGCGATATTCCCATGTGTCGGTGGCTTTTGGTGTGAGGTTAACGCTTTCGCTAGAGTTCGCAAATCCGCTGATGCCTGGACCGGGGAGCAGAGATTTGCCACCCGCGGCTGCAAAGCCGCCCACAAAGTTGGGCGAGAAGCCCACCGTGCTTATGATATCCGCCGTCGAAGCGGTAAAGAAGTTGGTCGAGTCGTCTACGACGGTTGCGTGTGCAAACTGACCCTGGATAATCCTTGTGGGGCCGAAGATATGGACGTAGCTGCCGCCCCAGTCGCGCGCGTCCAGAATGTGATGGTCCGGTAGGCCGGGGAGTCCATTCGATTTATCCACAGTGCTATTGATGAAGCTATAGCGAAACCACGCGGAGTCCTTTGCCCCGAAGGTCTGATCTCCGCGGACGTTGAACTCATTCTGGACCTGCGTCGTTGGGGTGGTATCCAAAGCGTTCGCCGAGCAAAAACCGTTCGTGCTTTGCAAACAGGGACCTGCCGCCGGGAACACAAACTTTGCCCAGGCGATCATGGCCTGGGTATTGGGCTGGCTAAGCCGGTCGGGGGGAATCTGGTTCCCGTCAAACGGGGTACGCGAGAAGGTGCCGCAAGGGTTGCTGCCAACCGCAACGCAGGTTGTTGTAAAGGGGTCGTAAATTTGCAATTGCTGGTTGTCATTCTCGTTGCCGGCGAGTTCCGCATCGGTTGGCACCAGCAGTTCACTATTGCTTGGCGTCGAATATCGATAGCCCTGATAGGCAGCGTAGAAGAAAGACCTGTTCCTTCCGCTATAGAGCTTGGGAATCACGACCGGGCCGCCGCCTGAGGCGCCGAACTGGTTCTGGTGATAGAAGGGCTTGGGCGACGTCGTCGGAAGAAAGAAACCACGCGCATCGAAGACCGTGTTTCGTACGTATTCCCAGGCTGCGCCATGAAGGTCGTTGGTGCCGCTCTTGGTGACCACGTTCACCACACCGCCCAGTACCCCCCCGTATTCCGCGTCATCGGTGTGCGAAACCACCTTCATCTCCTGGATGGCGTCGATGATCGGTGCGATGGCGTACGTGCTTTCAATCGTCCCGTAGTTGAACAAGCCATCCATCAAAAAGAAATTGCTGCGGCCGGTTTGCCCATTGATGGCTGGGAAGGTGTAGTCCGAGCCGATAGCAACGGCAGCACCAAAGCCGCCGCTGTTTTGCATTCCTGCATTCTGCCCGACCATGATGGGTACCACGCCCGGGGTGAGGGAAAGCAGCGAAGTGAAATTCCGGCCGTCCAGAGGAAGGTCGTTGACCTGCTTGGTCTCAATGACAGTGCCCAAGGTTGCGCCCGTTACGTCGAGCTGCGCGGCTGTGGCGTTGACCGAGACCACTTGTGTATCTGATCCGACCTTCAAGGAAAAGTCGAATGTGGCGATTTGATCGACGGCAAGGACGAACTCGTCAGACTTCTGCAGCGTGAATCCCGCGGCGCTGGCCTGGATGTAATACCTGCCTGGCGTGATGTTGAGAAGAACATATGCGCCAGCGCTGTTCGAGACCGAACTATGTTCAACCGAAGTCTCGATGCTATGCAGCACGATCGTCGCACCGGGGATTGCCGCTCCACTGGGATCGCGGATCACCCCGTTCACTGAAGCGGTCGAGACCTGGGCGCCAGCCGAACACGAAAGGGCCAGGAGGAGCAGGATCAGCAGACCAGCAAAGCGCATCCCGCGAAGTAGACTCCCAATCTCGCGAGCGAGACCCCTCGTGTCGTTTTCCATGAATGACCTCTCACCAAATGTCGTTCGCCTGAACGGGTGCCTTGTGGGTTTCCAGCCTTCGGATTTGGGGAATATTGGCCGGAGTATACGGTAACTGATTCGAATACTCCCTCAGGCGAATAACACTTAATTGAACCAAAGGCGATTTGTCAAGGGTAAAAATCGGACCATGGATTGAGCGTCCCATCCACCTTTAGATCGACCAGTGAAGCGGGATCGTCCACGGGGAAACGAAATCTTGCAAAAAATGCGATTGCTGCATTGCTTCCTAATTCGATATAGTAATCGTTTGAAAAATGTGACTTTGAAGCAAGTGGCGGGAAAGCCATTCCGCAGAATGGGGCATCATTGTCCGTTTTCTTTCGGAAGAAAAAATCATGGCCGGGGGCAATAGCACAGGAACAGGAACGGTGAGTCTTTCAAAATGACCATTCGAATGAAAGACATAGCGAAAGACCTTGGCATCTCACAGGCCACTGTCTCGAAGGTCCTCCGCAAGCACCCTGATATCGGTGAAAAGACCCGCCAGCGTGTACTCGAACGGGTGAAAGAGCTGGATTACCAGCCGAACAGTCTAGCTCGCAGCCTTGTGACGGGGCGCAGCTACCTCATCGGTCTTGTCGCACCCAGTCTTCTGCACCCGTTCTTTGCTGAGATTGCCCGGGGCATCTCGAGCGCGGTCCGCGATAAGGGCTATTTCCTCATCGTGGCTTCATCGGAGGAGGATCCGGAACTCGAGAAAGAGGAGATCACGCGGTTGCTATCGCGCCGCCTGGACGCATTGGTGATCGCGTCCGCTGCAACCGATGTCGATCAGTTCGATCGAATGGACAGGATGTCCCAGCCGTATGTGCTTATCGATCGCGACATGAATGGGCTTGCCGCAAACTTTGTCGGCGTGAATGAAGTAAAGGTCGGGAGATTGGCGACGGAACACCTTATTGAAATGGGCTGCCGCCGCATAGCGCATATCCGGGGACAGGATAACAGCCCTGGCAACGGCAGATTCGAAGGCTATCGGCAGGCACTCCACGATCGCGGCGTTCCTTATTGCGATGATTATGTCGTGCGTAGAAGGCTTGTGGACACCGAAACTGCTCAGCAAGGAGGCGAGGCGATGCGCCTCCTGCTGGATCGAGACCCCAAGCCGGACGGTGTATTTTGCTTCAACGATCCCCTGGCGATCGGAGCCATGAACACCATTCTCGACGCCGGTCTGAGGATTCCTGAAGACATTGCACTGATCGGCTGCGGCGATCTACCCAATGACAACTGCCTTCGTGTTCCCTTGTCGAGCATCGATCAGCAGAGCAATATGCTTGGCCAGCACGCGGCCGAGCTTGTCCTCAGTCTGCTTGAGTCCAAACAGAGACCTCGCGCTCGAACCATCATCCTTGAACCGACATTGGTAGTCCGGTCCTCCACGCAAAGAAAATAGCGTCAACTCAATTGATCTCGTTGAAAATCGAAGCATGGGAAACGGCATGAGTTGCCAGTGGTTCTCATCCGCCAGAGACGCTGCTCCCAGATCGCCAAGGGTGGCACGCCTGCTCACGGTCCCAATGCTCTTCTTGTGTGCGAGCGCCCTGAGCAGCAGTGCTGGACAGGTCAAGGGCGACCCAATCGACACCAGGGTCCGCGAGTCCAATGATGGATACATTGGTTCCCAGGCATGTTCGAATTGCCATTCAGAAATCTCCCAGCGATTTTTGCAGACGAGCATGGGGCATTCCATGTCTCAAGTCACCCCAACTTTTCTCCGGGCTGCGGAACCCTCCGCTTCGTATGTGAATGAGCGGCTCAACCGCCGATTCGAAGTCTACTTCCAGGATGGAAAGCTCTTTCAAAGCGAATCCGGAAGCGATGTCGATGGAAAAGAGAGCTTCAGAACCGCGCATCCAATTGATTGGATCATAGGTGCGGGAGTTAATGGATATGGCGCAATCCTCCGAAAAGACGATTTTCTTTTTCAGGCGCCCCTGTCGTTTTATACCCAACCTATGAAATGGGCGCCTTCGCCTGGATATGAGTTCACCGATCTCGGCTTCAACCGGCCAATTACACCTGGCTGTATCTTCTGCCACAGTGGCCGGCCTAATTCAATCGCCGGTATCAACGGACGCTTTGAAAGCACTCCGTTCTCCGAGCTCTCCATTGGCTGCGAGAATTGTCACGGTCCGGGCGCCGCCCATGTGAAGGCTGTCATTGCGACGAACGCTCCATCAGGAAAGAATTTGGCCCATCTCAATACCGCGATCGTCAATCCCGCGCGACTGACTCCTTATCTGGCGGACAACATCTGCATGGCTTGCCACCAGACTGGAGATGCACGGGTTCTCAAACCCGGCAAGAGTTATCGGGACTTTCGCCCGGGACATGTGCTCGACGACACGCTCTCAATCCTGCTGGTTCCTCCAACACGAGGGTCACCTCCCTCGTCGGACCACGTGGAACACTACTATTCCATGACTCTAAGCAAGTGCTATCGCGCCAGCCAGGGGCGCCTGAGCTGCATTACATGTCACGATCCTCATGTGGAGCCATCCCGCGAGGAGGCGCCGGCGTACTTCCGCAGCAAATGCCTCACGTGTCATACGAATCAGAGCTGCAAGTTGCCGATCGCGACGCGGGTGCAGCAGACACCGGCGAACGACTGCACGAATTGTCATATGCCCAAGCGCGACATCCAGGTCATCTCCCACTCCAGCGCAACAAATCATCGCATTGTGGCTACACCCGACGAACCGTACCCTGATGTCACCTTTCAGCAAACGAGCGCATCGCTACCGGACCTCATCCATCTCAATCCCGCCCCAGGGAAAGAGGCGGTTCCGCCTCCGCTGCTGACTCTGCTGGCGGCGTACGGTGAGCTCGCGGAGAAGAGGCCCGAATACGTGGCTTCATATCTCAAAGTGCTCAGCCAATTGGAGGGGACACAACCAGACGACCCTCTGGTGCAAGCGGCTCTCGGGCGCAGAGACCTGAGGAATGGCGATTTCCCGGCGGCTGTCAGTCATCTGCGCCGCGCTCTTCAAGGCGGCACGCCCGCGGCGACAACCTACGCGGACCTTGCCGATGCATTAGCGCACCTCGGACAAGCAGACGAGGCGGTTTCCTTGATCGAAAAAGCAATCGAACTGGACCCGTTCAATCCCGTCACACAGAAGATGCTGGTAGTGCGGCTCATCGACACCAAGCAATATGCGAAGGCTCACGAGGCGCTTCGACATTATCTCGAAGTCTTTCCGCAGGACGATTTCATGCGGCAGATGCTATCCCGCGCTGAGCGGAACAACACGCAGCCCTAACGCTTGGAATCGATGTAGGGCTGCTGCCTGATGATGCCTTTGCCCTCCTGGATCGTTACGATTTGTCCAGCGGCAACTCCACTGAGGCTCTCGGTCTTGCCGTCGAGCCAACGGATCGAGAGATTTGCAGAGTTCGCTTTGCCGATGCCGAAGTGCAGGCGGAAGTCGCTCTGCGAGATGTAGGATCCGCCACTTCGAACTTCATCCATCTGCTTCTGCCCGTTCGCGGTCAGTGTGATTCTGGCCCCAATCGCATCGCGGTTTGTCACAGTCAGAAGGCGTATCAGTATCGAATTTCCGGCAGACGGGGCAACATTCTTCAGCAGAGAGGGGGCTTCTCCCATGTTCACGATCACAACTTCTTCGTTGCCGTCGTTGTCCAGATCTCCCACGGCTAAGCCACGCGAAGCATGCGCTGCAGCAATGCCACTTCCCGCCTGTGAAGACAAGTCGAAGAACTGTCCGTCGCCTCGATTCCAGTAGAGTAGCCGTCTCTGTTTGAAGTGCTCTGCGCTGTGCCCCGTGTCGACTTCGGGATATACGTGCCCGTTGGCGAGAATCAGATCCTTCCATCCATCGTTGTCAACATCCACCGCGGCTGTCCCCCAACCCAGATACTTCGTGTTGACGGCCAGGCCAGTCTCAATCGTCGCGTCAGAGAAGCTGTTATCTCCCTGGTTGCGGTAGAAGGTCGGGGTGTCATCGGCGAAGTTGGTCTTGAAGATATCGAGTCGCCCGTCATGGCTGAAGTCGGCCGCGGTCACACCCATGCCGGCCTGCTCGCGCCCTTCGTCGTTATAGGCGACGCCTGCGACCACGCCAACTTCCTCGAAACGCTCTCCCTTGAGATTGTGGAAGTAAAGGCTCGCTGTAGAGTCACAGGCGATGTAGATGTCAGGCCAGCCATCGTTATCGAAATCGTCGACTAGCGGACTGAAGCAGTAATAGTCCTTGGGCGTGGTGATGTGCATGCTGTCCGACACATCGGTAAAGTGGCCGTGCCCATCATTCTTGTAGAGAGAGATAGTCTCTCCAGCCAAGCCGCGCGGGCCGCAAATGACCGGCAAGCCTTTCCATTGGCATTGCGATTTTTCACCAGGATGCGGTGTCTTGGCCGGATCGAATTGAATGTAGTGGACCACGACCAGGTCCAGGGCGCCATCCCGGTTGAAGTCGACAAACGCACATCCCGTGCTCCAACGAGCGGTTGGGGAAGCTAGCCCTCTGACTTCCGTCTCATCTTGAAAGGTACCGTTGCCGCGGTTGTGGTAAAGAACGTTTTGCCCCCACCCGGTAATGAAAAGGTCCACGTAGCCGTCATTATCGATATCCCCGGCGCAGACACCCTGACCCCATCCCGTGTGGGTTAATCCGGCCTTTGCCGTCACATCCTCGAACTTCAAGCCGCCCAGGTTGTGGTAAAGCACTGGAGTTGGCGGTTCCCCGCCACCTTGAAATCGATCGCCATTGACAAAAAGAATGTCGGGCAATCCGTCGTTGTCGTAGTCGACGATTGCGACTCCGTTCCCCGTTGTCTCGATAATGTATTGCTTGTTACTTGCGGCGCCGGAGACATTCGCTGAGGTAAGCCCTGCCTGGGCTGCAATATCTTCAAACTGCACGACGGGCGGTTTTATTCCCGCGGGCAGTGGCTTGGCAGGCGTGGCAACTCCGTTGCCGGTCGCCACTCCGATTTGAGCCACGCAAGAACCGGCGAACGCAAGCATGAAGCCGAAGGTGATGAAAGGAAATGCGGAAGTGATGAGGCGTTTTGACAGGGCGACGAGACGATGGTGCTCCATCTTCCCGCCAATTCTAGCATTCTGAATGTTCACTATTCGCGACGGGCTCTATGCTCCGCAGCCAATCAAAACGAATAGTCGCGCATTCACCCACTTGCCGTTGTGACTCTTTCCTGGGCTATCCTGTTCCTACGATCGGCAGGCCGTGACACAAGAGCAGGCGCCAACGATAAGGTTGATTCCATCAAAATGGCGAAACACAGTGCCGCGATGTTTTGGCGCGCGATCCATCTCTGCCTATCGGAGCATGGAGGTGAAGAGTTACCGCCCTTGCCGCCTCAGCATGCACTGGGGCATTCTACTCAGGGGTCGGCAGTGAATCGGCGAACCACAACACGAGGATCCTCTCAGCACGTGATGCTACCCGCACTCGCGATCCTTTGTACCTTCCAGCTGGCCGCGATAGGGCAAGGAGCGTCCAACTGCACTGGACCCGCGGATCTTAAGCAGACGATTGCATCGCACCCTTCAGCGGGAGCTTACGAGGCCCTGGGTTCATGGTTCGCCTCACAGCGCCAGTTCCCCTGCGCCATTGCCGCTTTCGAATCTGCGATGCGCCTCGACCCAAATTCGTGGCAGAGCCATTACGATCTTGGAATCGCGCTCCTCAGCAGCGGGAGTGTAAAGCGCGCGGTCCATGAACTGCAGGTGGCATCGGGCTTCAAACCAGAATCACCGCAGATTCTTCTGCCGCTTGGCGCAGCGCTCAGTGAGTTGAACCAGCAAGACGAGGCAATCGATGCGTTCAAGGTGGTTTTGAAAGTCGATCCCGCGTCAGTAAATGCGCTCGATGGGTTGACGAAGGCGCTGATCGCCGAAAAGAGATATACGGCAGCGATCGTCGAGCTGAAGAATGCGCCTCCCAATGAAGTATTGCAGCTGAACCTGGCGGTCGCTTACTCCAAAAACGGAAATACCGACGAGGCGCTCAAAACAGTCTTGGCGATCGTCAAGGAGCATCCCGATTACGCTCAGGCGCAATTCAACCTTGGTGTCGTGTATACCCAAGAAGAACGATTCAGCGAAGCAGCTCCGGCATTTCAGGAAGCGCTGCGGCTGGATCCGTCAGATGATGTGACCCGACTTACTTATGTAAAGACGCTGGTCGTGCTTGGTCAGTTCGACACCGCCGCGCCCATTATTCACGATTATCTGCGCCGCCGGCCCCACGATTTCGATGCGCTTTACTTTACCGGCGTGGTTGAGAGAGGCCTGGGAAACAACGCGGACGCAGAGAAGGTTTTGCGCCAGGCTGTTGCCATCAATCCCAATCACTTTGAAGCGCGATATAACCTCGGCTTCGTGCTGGCACACTTGGGCCGCCCGGCAGAAGCGAAACCGGAGCTCGAGGCGGCACTCAAACTGAGTCCCGACTCGAGCAAGGCCCGCTTTCAGCTTGCATCCGTACTTCGCGCGCTCGGAAAAAAGGATGAGGCAAGCCAGCAATTAAACGTCTTCGAAAAGGAAAAGCAGGAGGGCGTAAAGCAGACCTCGGCAGTAGTCAAGGCCAGCCAGGCCAATCAGGATTTGCAATCCGGAGATCCTAGGAAGGCAGCCGAGCTTTACCGCGAGTCGCTTGCTGAAGATCCGGCGAACGCGCGAACCTACTATAACCTTGCCCTGGCGCTGGATAGGATTCCCGACTATCAAGGTGAACGCGACGCACTCGAAAGGGCTGTGAAGCTGGATCCGCAATTGGCTCCGCCACACAACCAGCTCGGGGTTCTCGACCTCGCGGCCAATCAAGCTGACGAGGCGCTGAAGCAGTTCAAAACGGCGATCGCACTCGATCCGCAATACGCAGAGGCGCAGAATAATCTCGGCGTTCTCTACGGGCAACTCGGCAACAATTCCGAGGCGGAGCATTTATTCGTCCAGGCAACGGAAAACAATCCTCAATATGGCCAGGCGTTTGCGAATCTGGGCCTGACTCTCGCGGCCGAATCGCGGTTTGCCGACGCCGCCAAGGCGCTTGCGACCGCGGTGCAGTTGGATCCGAAGAATCCAGGCGCTCTCAGTGCATACGGCATGGTGCTGGTGCGTTTGAATCGGCCCACTGAAGCGCTCGCCTTGTTTCACAAGGTGACAGAACTCGATCCAAAATCGCCCGGCGCACATCTGAATCTTGGAATCGCACTCGCGGATCAGAGCAACCTTGACGGAGCGTTGGCCGAATTCTCTGAGGCAGTCCGCCTTGATCCAAACAATGCCGTCGCACATTACAACAAGGGCCGCGTTCTACTCGATCTACGCCGCAACAGCGATGCGAAACCAGAACTCGCAGCGGCCACGCGGCTCGACCCGGGGCAGGCAGATTGCTGGTATCTGCTTGGCTTGATCTCAAGGCAGGCGGGGGATTCCGATGAATCGATCCGGATGTTTGAGAAAACCCTCGCGATAAAGCCGGACAACGCCGAGGCCCTGTACATGCTGGGCCGCGAGCTTCTGCGCAAAGGCGATACGTCCGGGGCAATCAAGCGGTGGAGAAAGGCGATTGAGATCAATCCAGGGTACGACGAAGTGTATTACAGCCTTGCGCGCCTCCTGGCGAAATCCGATCCTGAAGAAGCCAAGCAGCTCCAGGAGCGATTTGAACAGATGCGGGCAGAGCAACACATCGTGGATCGCGCGCAATTGCTTGGCAACTTCGCGCTGACGTCTGCCGATGCCCATGACTGGCCACAGGCCGTCGCGCAACTGAAGGAAGCGATTGAAACCTGCGGAAAGTGCAGTGCTCTGCCACAGCTTCACAAGGACCTTGGCCTGATCTATTGCCACTCGGGAGACTTCAAAAACGGGCGAATCGAACTGCTCCAAGCTCAGAAGCTGTCGCCAGGCGATGAAGACGTTGCAAAAGCGCTGCACTTGCTGAAGCCGGCAAACACCCCTCAATAAGTTCCAATTGATCTGCGCCTCCAGTGGAATTCGCGCTAACCAATGCGCGGCGGTCCTCATCGCAACGTCTTGTAATGCAGTTCTTAGATCATTGTCGGGAGGAGCGGTGCGGCTGAAGCGCGATTTCTCGTATCCGGGGCGCTCGCTGGCAAATCATCAGGGTAATCCGACTTCTATTCTGATGCTTTGAATACCTGAGAATCTAGTAAGTCTTGAGCGCAATCACGCTGACATTTGGATCGGGCGCTTGCGCGGGGATATCGATCTGCAACTTCCCCTCGGTCTGACGAAAGGTTAGCGGCTTCCCAATTGCAAGCAGGCGGGCGGACATGACCTTCGCCTCAATTCCGGTAATCTCACAGGCGCCAGTGGCTGGCCAATTGAATATGTGTACATAAATGGACTTGTCATTTGCCGTTGTGCGCAAGTCAGCGACACCCTGGATCGGGCCGTATGTGGTGCCGTAGATCGAATCGCCATTCAGTGTGAGCCAGTTCCCGATCGCGCGCAATCGCTGCTGAAACTCCGGCTGAATCTGGCCGTCCGGCTGAGGCCCTACATTCAACAGAAAATTGCCGCCGCGGCTTGCCACTTCAACCAGGCTTCGTATCAGCATCTGCTCAGATTTGAAATCGCGATCGTTCTTGTTGTAGGCCCAGGTGTTGTTGATGGTCATGCAAGTCTCCCACAGTCTGAAATCCTCAGGACGTGGAATCGAATTCTTCAAACTCTTGGAGACGTTTGGGTCAACGCCCGTGAGTACGATGCCTTTGGTCGGAATCGCCGTCGGTATAAACTGCTCGGGCGTTTCATAATCGGCATCTACGCCAATCCTGTCATTCACGAGCGTGGCCGGTTGCAGTTGGCGAATCATCTCAATGACTCGGGCGCCACTGTATTTCTTCTGGTTGTTGAGGCCGTCGAACCAAACGATCGCAACCGGGCCGTAGTGGGTCAATAGCTCTGCTACTTGCAATTGCATGTATTCGAGATAGCTCGACCACTCCGGCCGCTGTGGTTCGCCGTGCCAGTTTTCCTTGGCCAGTTTGGTGGTATCGCGGAAGCCCGGATGGTGCATGTCCGGCGGCGAATAGTAGAAACCGAGAGGCATGCCATCATCGGCGCACGCCTTTGCCAGCTGCGCCACAATGTCTTTGCCATAAGGGGTGTTGGTGATCTTGTAGTCCGTGTAGGACGAATCGAACATGCAGAATCCGTCATGGTGCTTGGTCGTGAACACCATGTATCGCTGCCCCGCCAATCGCGCCAGATCGACAAACGCCTCCGGGTCGAACTTCACCGGGTTGAACGTCTGCGGCAGCGCCCGGTATTCGGCCTCTGTAATCCCTCCCGGCTTTGGCACCATGATCGGCCAAGAAGCTTCGACACTCGCCTGGGAATATGGGCCCCAATGGATAAACATCCCGAACTTGGCGTTGCGATACCAGCTGGTGCGATCACACGCCATAGCCGCGCTCCATCCCAAGTTGGAAAGGGCGGGGAAACAGGAACCAGCGGCGGCAAGTCGGATGAATTGCCGCCGACTCGTAGAATAAGCGCTCATGTCGGGGGAACTATTAATGACCGCCCGGATGGCTGTCAAGCGACTGGTCCCAACAATTACAGCATCTTGAGCAATCATTCAATTTCGGAGCGCCTGAAAGGAGAGCGAGATCCGAGCGCTTAAAATCGACTTCGTTCGCTCGGCAAGAAAGGAACCTGCCTTAGTCCAAATGAAACACCTCTTCCATCTCCGCCCACCACTCGCCCTCCTTTCGCGTGGCGAGAGGGTCCTGCAGTGGGTTCATCACCGCCCACCACTCCTGCGTTGGAGTATGCGCCGCCATCCTTTCGAAGTCTGCCTTGATATCGATCCCATGGTATTCGAGATAGCTGAATAGGAGGTCGTCTTTGAAGTAGATCGAGTAATTGCGGATGTTACATTCCTGAATCATTTTCAAAACCTCCGGCCAGACGGCCGCGTGGTAATCCCGGTAGGCATCCGCGCTTCCGGGCTTCAGTTTGATCACCATCCCCAGTCGTTTCATCCCCAAGACCTTTCTTTCGAAATCTCCGGCTCCAAATCCAAGTGACCATCTCGCGCCAGACAGCGTAGCCGAGATATGCCAATTGCCGCAAGTGCTTAAATCTCCGCTTGACGCGCGAATACCCGTACTCTACGATCCCATTACCCAATTTGAGCGCTTGAATATGCCAATTACAACTCAACTTGCGTCCGGCAGCCTGGTCAAACAAAACCTTGCGGAACGATTGCGCGAGGAAATCATGCGCGGGTCATTGCATCCCGGCGCTCGAATTGTCGAAGGCAAATGGGCATCGAAATTCGGTGTCGCGCAAGGCTCCATCCGCGAAGCGATCAACATTCTTGCACAAGCCGGGTTCGTGTCGAAACAATCCGGGCACAGTGCGCGGGTGATCGATTTGAGCGAAGATGATGTGACTCGGATCTACCAGCTAAGGGGCGCGATCGAGGGCTTGGCCGCACGACTCGCAGCCGCAACGAAGCCAGACTTGAAAGTGCTGCAAGCCACTTTGGACGTCATGCAGGAGTCGGCAAATTCCGGCAACTGTGACGGCCTTCTCGACTGCGATTCGCTCTTCCATCTTGAACTCTGCGAATTGTCGCGCAATCCGTACCTCATTGAGCACGCGCGACGAATCTTGCTCCCGTTCTTCGCCTTTGTGCGGATGCGCGTGGCTGCGAGCGGTCAGGGCACTTCGGCGTGGGACAAAGACTTGGATGCACACCAACGGATCATCGACCTGTTGCAAGAAGGCGAGGGGGAAGTTGCCGAGCATTATGTGAAGAAAGCCATGGAGCGTTTCGCAAGGACCGCTCATAACAACTGGGAGAAGCGTGTCGCGCATGAAGGCTGATCTCTCGGGAAAAGTTGTGGTGTTGACGGGAGGCGGCGATGGAATCGGCCGCGAGTGCGCACTCGCCTACGCGCGCGAAGAAGCTGCGGTGGCTATTCTCGATCGCGATCATGACGCGGCGTTGCGTACCGCGTCGAAGGCCGGCGGTAACAGTATTGCCCTCCATGCCGATGTATCGGATGGCGAATCCCTCCGAGTGGCAGTCCGCACTGTTCTGGAACGATTTGGGCGTATCGATGCCGTGCACAACAACGCAGGAATCGCCAGCCCCTCAAAGCCGCTCCATGAGACCACTGAGGCTGAGTGGGACGAGCTTTTGAGCATCAATTTGAAGTCGGTGTATTGGACTACCCGATTCGCGTTCGACGCACTCGTAGAAAGCAAGGGAGCGATCCTCAATACCGCCAGCATGGTGGGCCTCATCGGACAACAGAATCACGCGGCGTATGTGGCTACGAAGGGCGCGATGATCTCGCTGACCAAGGCGATGGCAGCCGATTATGCGCAATACCAGGTCCGCGTGAATGCGGTATGTCCCGCTGGAGTCTGGACACCGATGCTGGAGCGGTGGTGCGCCGAGCAGCCGGATCCGGACAATATCCGGAAGTATCTCGACGATATCCACTTGCTCGGACCGTGTCCTCGCGGCGATGTGATCGCGGACGCGGCGGTGTTCCTTCTTTCGTCGAAGGCGCGGTTCATCACGGGCTGCATCTTGCCGGTGAGCGGCGGGGCGGAATTGGGTTACAGGAGATAGCCGAAGGCGGAGTGATGACGAATTGCACCATCCAATCTATCTCCTCTGTCGATGCGCGCTTCGCATTGCCGGCCGGCGCAGGCACCGATTCGGTTCATACCAGTTCACAGTACTGCATGGCCGTTACCCGACTGGCCACCGATGGGCGAGTGTCGGGAACCGGGATTGCGCTAACGCTAGGCGATGGAAACCGGCTGGTGTGCGACGCAATCGATTTGCTGGCACGGCCGCTTGCCGGCATGGAGATCAATGAGTTGATGGCCGATTTTGGAAGGACTTCCCGCCGCCTTGCGGACGATCCTTCCCTGCGTTGGCTCGGGCCGCACAAGGGTGTCATTCACCTCGCTCTCGCTTCGCTCACCAACGGCTGCTTCGATCTCTGGGCAAAAAGCCGCGGAGTCCCGTTGTGGAAACTTCTGCTCGATCTCACTCCAGAAGAAGTCATTGCGACTCTGGACCTGAGCTATGTCGAGGATATTCTCAACGAGGCTGACGCCCTTGCAATTCTGAGAACCAACACGACCACCCGTCCCCTGCGGGCACCGATCCTGCAGAGTGGCTATCCGGGCTACGACACCTCGGTTGGGTGGATGGCTTACGAAGACGGAAAAGTTCGCGAACTCACGCAGCACGCGATTGACCGCGGTTTCCGTGCTTTCAAACTGAAAGTCGGCTCAGTGGATGAATCACGCGATCTGCGGAGGGCCGCAATGCTGCGCGAAGTCGTGGGCGAAGCCGGTACCCTGATGTTCGACGCCAACCAGCATTGGAACCTGCCCGACGCCCAACGCATGTGCACTGCGCTCGTCAAATTCAAGCCTCTTTGGATCGAAGAGCCGACACACCCAGACGATGTCTACGCCCACGCGGCACTGGCGCGTGCCATTGCCCCGGTAAAAATAGCCGCGGGTGAACATATCCCAAACCGTGTTCTGTTTAAGAATTTCTTTCATTACGGAGGCGTACATTTTGTGCAGGCGGACTGCACGCGGCTCGGAGGCGTAAGCGAATTTCTCACCGTCAGCCTGATGGCGAAAAAGTTTGGCCTGCCCGTGGTTCCCCACGTCGGCGACATGGGCCAACTGCACCAGCATCTCGTGCTCTTCAATCACATTGCCCTTGGCCATGAGGTCGTGTTTCTTGAACACATCCCGCATCTGCAGGAACACTTCGTCGTTCCAGCGAAGGTAAGTGGCGGCTTCTACAAGACTCCTCAGGAGCCTGGCGCATCTACAGACCTGGTGCCGGCCTGCAATGAGGGCCGATAGTTGGCACACTCGCTGCCACTTGGCGTTTCTCTCACCCTGCTTGCCGGCTTGATGGCAGGCAATTGCATGCTGCCGATGAAGTTCAGTCGAAGCTGGCAGTGGGAGAATACCTGGCTGGTCTTCAGCATCACGTCACTCGTCATTCTCCCGTGGATGTTGGCGTTCGCTCTGGTCAACCGGCTCTTCGACGCATACCGCACACTCTCCTTTGTTCAAGTCGCAGTCCCTTTCGTCTTCGGCGCCGGATGGGGTGTAGCGCAAGTTCTGTTCGGAATCTCGGTTGCGCGCCTGGGCCTTGGCCTTGCGTACGCCATCATCATCGGACTCGGCGCATTGCTGGGCACACTGGTGCCCCTCTTCACCCAGCATCGTTCGCAGGTTGGTGCGACCGCGCTCTTTGAAATTCTTGCCGGAGTCGCTGTCATGGTGATCGGTATCAGTCTCTCTACTGCAGGTGGGCAGATCAGAGAACGCAATCAGCGCCCTGTTCTAGATTCGGGTCCGGCAAACGGATTCTCCGCAGCGATCCTGCTCGCCATCCTCTGTGGCTTCATGGCTCCAATGCTTAACTACTCCTTTGCCTTCGGCCAGGACGTTGCGCTGCATGCGGAGTCGGTTGGAAACACGGCCTTGAACTCTGCTTACGCAGTATGGCCCATTGGACTGGCTGGCGGCTTCCTTCCGAACGTTGCATACAGTCTTTACCTGCTCAGAAAAAGGCAGAGTTGGAAATTGTTTCAAGCTCCCGCTCCAGACATATTCTGGTCCGTTCTCATGGGCGTGTTATGGATGGGATCGATGGCGTTGTATGGAATGAGTGCGGCCTATCTTGGCTCTTTCGGTACATCGATCGGGTGGGGAATGTTTCAGATCTTCATGATCATGACCGCAGCGCTCTCAGGTGTAATGATGGGCGAGTGGAAGGGCGCTCCGCGCAAGGCCGGATTTCTTCTGGGATTGGGCCTTGTTTGCTTGACAGGCGCTACGACGCTGCTCGCAATGGCAAACCATTGAGTACCGCCGACGGCGCTGATACCCGCGCGTGTGAATCCTCGGGAGCTACAGAAGGGATGAGCCGACAGGTTCATGAAAGCAAGGGAAACCAGGAAATATGGGTTGTCAGACTTGTGCTTGCAGCGGCCCTGTGCGCAGTCATTGGGGTTCACGGTGCGCTCGCCCAGCCCGCAAAACCGGCCACTCAATCCATGCCTCCAACAGATTCCGCTTTGGTCCCGGGCCGATTTGTCGACATCACCGAGAAGGTGGGCGTTCATTTTCTACATCAGGCCCCGCACACCACTCGCAAATACCTGCTTGAAACCATGGGATCAGGTGTTGCCCTCTTTGATTGCGACAATGACGGACGACTCGATCTCTATCTCGTCAACGGCGCACCTTATTCCGATCCGGAACCCAAAGGATCGATTCCCCAAAAAACTGGCCCGGAGTATTGGAACCGGATGTATCGGCAAAAACCGGACGGGACTTTCGAAGATATCACCGAAAAGTCCGGGCTGAAAGGTGTTGGCTACGGCATGGGCGTAGCGGTTGGCGATTATGACAATGACGGCTACGAAGATGTCTTCGTCACTTCATATGGAGGCAATCGCCTTTACCACAACAACGGTGACTGCACGTTCACCGATGTCACGGACCAGGCCGGGGTCGCGGGCGCCGGCTGGTCCACTTCCGCCGCCTGGGTCGATCTTGACAACGAT
This sequence comes from Occallatibacter sp., assembly GCA_035308825.1. Taxonomy (GTDB): domain Bacteria; phylum Acidobacteriota; class Terriglobia; order Terriglobales; family Acidobacteriaceae; genus Telmatobacter. The sequence goes on from DATGFX010000082.1 coordinate 398,574, forward strand.
GGTCTGCTTGACCTGGTTGTTTTGCGGTATATCAAGTGGGATTGGAATGATGTGTGGTGCGGAGAGCACAAAGAAGGCTATCGCAATTACTGTCATCCAGACGTATTCGAACCGATTTCCATGCTCGCTTACCATAACGACGGTCACGGGCGTTTCACTGAGGTTTCGCATAAGTTGGGGCTCGATAAACCGGCCAAAGCCTTGGGCATTGCCGTTGCCGATTACGATCGCGACGGACGAATCGATCTCTTTATTGCCAACGACTCGATGCAGGAGTTCCTGTTCCATCAGAAGGTGGACGGAACCTTCGAAGAGATAGGTTTGGAATCGGAAGTTGCCGTAAATTCGGAAGGTCAAACCTACGCCGGGATGGGCGTAGACTTTGCGGACTATGACAACGACGGTTGGCCGGATATCGTAGTGACCGACCTTGCCAACCAGAGGTACGCCACTTACCACAATCGCCGGGACGGAAACTTCGACTACGCATCGAACGCCAATGGCCTCGCGGCGATGACGCTGCTGCATTCGGGCTGGGGTGTTCGATTTCTTGATTATGACAATGACGGTTGGAAAGACCTGCTCATTGCGCAGGGCCATGACCTGGACAACATCGAGAGGATTTCTCCTCAGTTGCATTACCGCGAACCGATGTTGCTGGTGCGCAATACTGGCAGGAAATTTGTAGACGTTTCACCCATCTCCGGCGACATTTTCAAAAAGGACTGGGTGGGGCGAGGCTTGGCGATCGGCGATCTCGATAATGACGGCAGAATTGATGCCGTAGTCACCACCAACGGCGGCTCCGCCCACGTCCTTCACAACGAATCAGCTTCCAACAACCATTGGATTAGCCTGCATCTGACCGGACACAAGAGCAACCGAGACGGCATCGGAGCCCTTGTAAAACTGACGACTGTTCAAGGATCACAATGGGCCACTGTCACAACTTCCGGCAGCTATCTATCAGCAAGCGATCCTCGCGTCCACTTTGGGTTGGGGAGCAGCGCTGTTGCCGACCGCATCGAGATTTCCTGGCCCAGCGGAATTGTGCAGACCCTGACAAGTGTGCAGGGTGACAGGCAAGTTCAAGTCGATGAGCCTGTCGTGAAAGGAAATCAAGTTGCAGCGGCGATTTCAACTCATCAGTAGATTCATGTCGCTGGACATTTTCGGGCGCTTCAGAATACATTGGGTCCGTTTGGCTCCCGAAAAGCTGTTCTGCCGGTCCAAAATCGGATCACCGTCTTGCAAGAAGCGGGAATGCCGAAAAGACACGATTCATCGCGCAATGATTAAGCGCTCAGATTCCAAACCGGAAGAAGCATCCAGCGCGAAACTCACGATGTGTTCGTTCAGTACGAGCAGCATAAGAAGAGGAGAAAGTGCATGAAGGTATCGAGGCGAGAGTTTTCCTGGAACTGCGCGTTGTCTGCAACTGCGGCTGCGTTGGGCGAGAGGGTGCGGCTGTGGGGGCAGGTTCAAGGCGAACACATTCAGACAACCGCCGCCCACCCCGTGCGCTCAATACAAGACACCGAAACTCCGGCCCAGAAGGACGAACGGATGAAATGGTTCCGCGAGGCGCGGTTCGGCATGTTCATCCACTGGGGGCTTTATTCGATACCAGCGGGGCGCTGGCACGATAAGCAAATACCTGGAATCGGAGAGTGGATCATGAATTCGGCGTCGATTCCGGTTGCCCAATACAAAGCGTTGGCGGCAGAGTTCAATCCCACTCAATTCAGCGCAGCGGAGATTGTGGGACTCGCAAAGTCAGCGGGAATGAAGTACATCGTCATTACATCGAAACACCATGACGGGTTTGCCATGTTCGATTCGAAGGCGAATCCATTCAACATTGCTCAGGCTACTCCGTTCAAGCGCGATCCTCTGAAAGAACTGGCGGCAGAATGCCGTAAACACGGCATCAAGTTCGGTTTCTATTATTCGCAGGATCAGGACTGGACAGCGCCAGGCGGAGCAGCCTACAAGAGAGACGATCATAAGCCTCCGACCTACCACTGGGACCCGGCCCAAGATGGTAGCTTTGCTGAGTATCTCCAGAACAAGGCAATTCCGCAGATTAGGGAGATCCTGGCGAATTACGGGGAATATCCGGCCATTGTGTGGTTCGACACTCCCACCAAGGACATGACGCCGGAGTTGGCAGGCGACATCGTCAAGGTATTGAATGAACACCCCAAGTTGATCTGGAATAACCGTCTGGGAGGCGGATACAGCGGTGACACGGAAACGCCGGAACAATACATCCCAGCTCAGGGATATCCGGGGCGCGACTGGGAGTCGTGCATGACCATGAATGACACCTGGGGATACAAACAGGACGATACGAACTTCAAAAGCACGGAAACGTTGCTGCGAAACCTGATTGATATTGCGAGCAAGGGCGGCAACTACTTGCTGAATATTGGGCCAATGGCGACCGGCGAAGTGCCTCCCGCCGAGGTGGAGCGGCTGCAAGAGATGGGGAAATGGCTCGCGGTGAACGGTGAGTCGATTTATGCGACGCAACCTACGCTGTTCGGCGCTGAGGCAGGCTCTTTCTCGACGACAGAAAAGGACAAGAGCGGCAATGCGAAGTTTATACCGAGCTGGAAGTGGCGATCAACGACAGGTCCCGGCAAAATTTACATCCATCTTTTCGAGTGGCCAGGCTCCAAGTTTCACTTGGATGAGGTGCACCGTGATGTAACGGCCGCTTACCTGCTGGCAGACACAGCGCAGGCTCCGTTGAAAGTGACGAAGAGCGGCAGTGGTCTTGATGTGGGTTTGCCGGAACAGGCGCCGGATCCGATTGCAAGCGTGCTAGTGCTCAAGACTGCATAGCGGGCAAGGTCGATCTTCACTCGTTAACGCGAAGTCCGGGTCGGGTCTGCTCTTCAGGTGGATGGGCGAGCCCATTGTCTTTCCCTTTGTTCGCATCAGTTGAACCATGTTCAGAGTGATAATGCTTAATCCTCGGCCCTCTCCGGAGTCGGGGAATACGGAGATCGCCTGAACGGGAGCATTCGGGGGACCCGCGAGAACCGATTTTCTCCCTCGCACCATAGCGGACCGAGATGGGAACCGCGATTTCCAAAGACAAAGTAAGGCCCGCCGCGGATCAAACACGTTGCAAATCGTCTTCTAGTACCGAAGCTTGTGAATGTTTCATGTAATGAACGCCTGAGCCGAGTACAGCATCTGGCATCAATTTCGTCCTAGATCTTGTTTGAAGTCAAAATATGCCAAATTCATGTTGCCGCCGGTCAGAATGTGGACAGTAAGAACATTTCTCCCCATGCTAAGGCGAGCCTTGAAAAGCTGAGAAGCCAAGTTCCAATGGTGCCACTGACGCCAAGCCACGGGATCGGCAGGATCATAGGTTGTTGGGATTTGAAGCGGCCCTGTTGCGTCTTTGCCGTTCACGTCGATTGAGATTGTTCCGCCACGATTGGAGGTGAAAAGGAAATCCGCATCGTAGGTTCCCGCGTGCGCCGCGTCGACGGTTATCTTGAACCACTCTCCTGGTTCGGTCCAGCCAACATAGAGCAAGTCGGGAGGAGGAACAATCTTGTTAAAGGGGCTGTCGTCAATCGGATCTGGCTTCCGGGCGAACTTCGTGTAGGAAGTATCCACGCCTTCGTGGATTCGAAATTCGTTGAGGTAGGTCCCATCAGCCGGATTCAATTCTCCGCTGCCGTGATTCTGTGGATCGGCATCGTGGTAGGCCACTCCTTCGCCGCCTTGATCGTAGTAGGCGCATAACACACGCCCCGGTACCTTCTGTGGACCGCCATGATAGCGGCTGTCGTGATAGGGCACGCCCTTATAGTCGATCAAAAAAGACTGGGGAAACGCACTTGCCGCCAGTATCAACGCGGCAGTCAAGAACACGACGTTTCGGCTCATCTCCATCCCTCCTCCGCGCGATCATCCCACCTTGAAAAGCTCGATCCCGTTCGCCTTCCCGAGATTGCCCGAGTACTTCTTTTCCGTCGCATTGTTCCAATGCTCAAATACTCCGAGGCGGCGCTCTACGATCCCGAATGGGACGGTGTCCGCTGCTGCGAGGTCGGGCCATTCCGAAGTCAGAAAATCGAAGCCCACCGAATCGACCGCCACTCCGTCAAGCGACATGAAGATGCTGCTCGGCCAGGCGTCGTTGAACGGCGCCATCTTCCACTTGTGACCAGGCGGCGGATCCGCATTCTCGTTTCCATAGAGCCCGTCGATGAGAAACAGCATGGTTTTCTCGCCGAGATCCTTATGCCCCAGGCAAATCCCGTCGACGTACCGCTCATCATCGGCTTTTTCCTCGCCCTCTGTGGAGGAAACCACAAGTTCGAGGCATTGGTTCGGCCTGTCAAAAAGCCGCCGGATCGACCCCAAACATGATTATTAAATCATTACGCTGAACGGTTTCGAACAATAGCCGAATCGGCCTTGATAGGCTAGGTATATGCCTGCAAAGAGTGACAACCTGATTGCACGCCACGAGTACATCCTTCAGAGGTTGCAGGAGACAGGTACCGTTGCAATTGACGAGCTCTGCACGACGCTCAGCGCATCCGTCGCCACCATTCGCCGAGATTTAGAAGACCTTGAAGGCAGATCGTTGCTCAAGCGCACCCGTGGCGGCGCTGTACCGATTGGACCGCTGTTTTACGAGCCGTTTCGGAATGACAGTTCTTTTCAGGATAGAGTAAGCAGTTTTGCCGAAGAAAAGCGCCGCATCGGCCTGGCGGCGGCCAAACTCGTTGGGAGGGGCCAAACGGTAGCATTGACAGGCGGCACCACCACAACCGAAGTGGTTCGAAGTCTTAAAGTACTGAGCGACATCTCCATTATCACCAATACTGTAAATGTAGCGATGGAATTGAGTAACAGGAAAGACATCGAAGTAATCGTGACTGGAGGGCACCTGCGCGGAAGCTGGTTCACACTCGTGGGCCCCCTCGCAACCGCGGCGGCCGAAATGCTCTTCTCCGATGTCATGTTCATTGGAGTCGATGGAATCGATGCAAAACAAGGTCTGACGTGCACCAATCCTGCCGAAGCCGAAGTTCTTCGCAAACTTGTGCAACATGCCAAAATGAAGGTCGTGGTAGCTGACCACAGCAAACTCGGTTCTGTGAGTAAGTATCTCCTTTGCCCAACCAAGGGCATCGATAAATTGATTACCGATGTTGCCGCAACCCCTTCAGCAGTTGCGTCATTCGAAAAACTCGGTATTGAGGTCACCCGGGTCTAGCTTCGCTTCAGCGATTCGCGCTCGCCAAATGGGCCGTGGGGCCGAAAGCCTTCACTCTGCACACCTCCCGGGATCAACTTGGGCGTCTTGTGGGCCCGATCCGAATGTCAGCTGATTGCATTGAATCTGTTTTGACGAGGCGCCATGGTAAAGTTCGCGTTGTTCAAGCGCGCTACATTCAGAGGTTGCTCATTTGGGGGCGTTCTGCGCGCGAATCACTTCCAGCGCTTTCGCGGCATCTCGATCTTCGGGGTTGAGCGCGAGCGCTTTGCGTAGTTCGTCGGCGCCACGTTCAATTTGGCCGTCCCGGCAGAGAGTCAGGCCTAGATCACGGTGCAGCGCACTTTCGATTTCGCAATCTCCGCAGGTTTCAATCGCTTCGGTATACAGGCGGATTGACTCGCGCCATTCCTGCATCGTAAATGCATGGAAAGCCTGGTTGCCGAGCGATTCGGCCTGAGCCAGAAAAGCGTTCTGCGCCTTGAGTCGATCAAAATGATCGAGTAGCCGTTTCGATTCCTCAGGATTGGTGGAATAAAGCGCTCGCGAAAGCTTATAGATGGCTTGCTCGGAATTGGGATCGTTCGCCAGGGCGACTCGAAGCTCGGCTACAGCTTCGGCGCTCCGATTCTGATCCAGCAGACTCGTTGCAAGCATGATGTGAGCCTTGACGTTGCCGGGCTGCAGCTTCACGACTTTTCGCAACAATTCAGTTTCTTTAGTGAAGTCACCCTGATCTCGCTCGGCCAATGACCAGTAGAAGTAGCTGTCCGGGTTGCCCGGGGCGAGCCGGGCCGCTAAGGCGAACTCATCTCCAGCGTCCCGATCCTGCTTCATGTCACTTAGAATGCGCGCCCGATTCAAGTGCGCGATCGCCAGACCAGGAGCGATAGAGATTGCGGTGGACGTTTCCGCCAAAGCGTTGCCAAGGTCGCCAGAATCAGCGAGAGCGATTGCAAGATCCACATGCGACGAGGCGGATTGCGGAGTCAGCTTAGTCACGCGCTCGAGGAGAGAGACGGCGCTGGCATACTCGCCCAGTCGGCCTTTGACCCTGCCATCCAGCGTCAGGATCGCCGGATCAGAAGGAGCGAGTTCCGCAGCGCGATCGACGACCAATTCTGCTTCGGCGAGCTTTCCTGCCTCAAGCAGCTTTCGGCCTTGCACGAGGAGATCGCTCGAAGTCGGAGCTCCCTGTGGCACGGCTGCGAAGATAGTTCCCGAGCTAAAGGCGCAGCACACCAACAGCAGTGCGACAACACGAGAGCGATTGTTCTTGTCAACCCGCCGCGTTGCCCGAAGAACAATGGGGGCGCCCTCACCTTGGAATGCACGATTACCGAGTTCTCGGCTTGGGAAGACCATTTGCCGTGCGTACCGCCCATCCGAAGTCCGCCCGCAGACGCTAGGGCCTGGCCTGTCCGAACGCGTCCCGTGCGGAATATCTCCGGGGACCTTCAACGCACAGTCGCTCACCACCCAAGTCATCTACGCAGTCATTTTAGCTCCGGGCAAATTCATACCGATCGCACCTAGTCTGGATTTGCCCGGCGGTTGACAGTCTTAGAAGATAAACTTTACTGCAATCTCAAGCTGCCGATTTAAGGATGTGTTGTTGTATGCAGTGCCGCTGATCGTGCCGAAGGACGGCCCGTCGGTGATGGTGCCGTCGGGCTGACCCAGGTTCACGTGGTTGGCCAAATTGTAGGCCTCAGCTCGAAACTCAAATTGTCGTCCTTCACCCACCGGAAACTGGCGGAAGACCGACGAATCCAAGTCCCAATAGTTTGGGCCCCGGAGGGAATTGCGACCTGCGTCGCCGTAGGTTCCAAACGTCGGCACGGCATACGCGGCCGTATTAAACCACTCTGCTGCACTCCTATGCGAAAGCGCGGGATTCCCTATCACATTCAAATGTTCATATGAAACAAAACCAAGTGACCCTGTATTCGAAACATCATTGCCGTCAAGGGGAGTAAAAGGTGAACCCGAATGGGCCTGGAAAATGGTATTAATCTGCCAGTTCCCGAGGATGTAATCGAGAGCGCCACTTCCAGTGGAAAACCTCTTTCCCTTTCCAATGGGAACCTCATAAAGAGTGCTCACAGCCAGGAGATGCTTCAAATCGAGTCCCGATACAGATCGATCGTATTGACCCGGGTCGTAGGCATTCTGCGGGACACCGCCTTCAACGCCGAAGTATCCGTCGCCCCCGACATCGATTGACTTTGACCAGGTGTAGGACACTGAGTAGGAGAGACCGTTGGTGAACCTCCTCTCCAGTGAGGCCTGCAGCGCGTTGTAATTGCCTCGTCCTGTGCTGCGATCGTAAAACGTCGGTGTAATGTAGGGAAACAGTTGACGCGGCGCAATAGGCCCAGGCCCGGGCGTTACCGCGCCGCCATAAATGCCGCCGACATCGAGCCGGTGCGTGCTGGAGCCGACATAGTTCACCGTCGCTGTCGTCGACGAGCCAATCAGTTGCTGCACGCCAAAGTTCCACTGTTCCGAATAAGGATTTTTCATTCTCGGATCGTATTCAAATCCTTGCTGAGTAAATGGCGTAGGCGCCGGAACGAAGGTGCCGCTGCCGCTGCTTGCGAGTGGATTCTGAGAGGTAACGGTTGGTGTCGGTGAGCTTGAAGTCGGTTCGTTTAAGCCAGTGGGTTCCTGTTGACCGATGTCTGGCCATAGTCCGTCGATATTTTGGGCCAGTTGCAAAACGCCTGCCCAGTTGTCATACACAACACCAGCAGCCCCGTGAATGACCGTGCGATTCCTTATCTTCAAGGCAAAGCCGAGATGGGGGCCGACATTCGTGGGAGTGTTATGCATGATCTTCTCGTTTGGAGACACGACTACGTTCGCCGGAAGCGTGCTGTCTCCCGGGATGCAGGGCGCATAGCCGCGCACGGTGCAGGGAGGAGGAAGCTTCTGAATGATGTAGTTGCCGGTGTTGAAATCGATGTCGCCCGTCTCCGGCCCGCCATTCACGCCAATTTGCTTTGCCGTTCCCACCGGTGGGAAAAGCGTGAGATCGTAGCGAAGGCCCGCATTGATCGTCAACTTACTTGTGGCTCTCCAGGAATCCTGTATGAATTCGCTCATTACACCGCCGGGACGTGTTTCCGTAACGACGTTGCGCCGGTCTGCAGCCTCTGGAACGTTGAGGAGAAAGGATGCAAGTGCGTCGCCGGGTTGGGCCGAATTCTCAGGATTTCCGGTTTGCTCCGCTGCGTATGTAATGTTATCGGTCGTGATCGGACTATAAAATTTGTTGGTGATGAACCCCCCGCCTATGTCAAGCGTGTGGCGTCCAAAGGTTTTCGTCAAAACGCCACTGTACTGGTTGGCATTCGGAACATCGGGGTGCAGCGCGTAGTTTTCGCCTGGGGAGGCATATGAGGCGTTGCCGCCAACTCCTCCCCCGGCGATATCTAACCCGGGAAGGAAGTTCCTTCCCGGCGAGGCCGCGAAGTCGCCGACAAATGATGGCGAGAACCCAATTTGGCTGATGAGACCTTGTGTACTCTTTGTAAATTCCAGGATCGCATTGTCTCCGACGGTGGTTCTGCCGAATTGAACCTGCAGCACGAGACTCGGACTGAACACGTGTACGTAACTGCCGCCGTAGTTCCTGTTGGGAACGACAACGGAATTGATAAGTCCCGGAACACCGCCGGATTCACTTAATACACTCGTGTCCCGGCTATAGCGAAACCATGCTGAGTCATTCTGGCCGATCTTTTGGTCAATCCGGGCCGTCCATTGGTTGATGGTCTGCGTCGTTGGGGTTGAGTCCGTCGCGTCATCTCCGGCTGCGTCGAGTACAGGCCCAGCCGCCGGGTAGACGAATTTTGCCCAGGCCACCATGTTGGGATCCGGAGTGATCTGATTCCCCTGGTATGGCTGGCGGGTGAACTCGCCAGGGTTGAGTGTATCCGGTACGGTCGTGAACGGGTTGAAGATCTGCGTCGGCCAATCGCTCTCATCTCCCGCAAGCTGCGCGGCAGTGGGAACTCTTATAAACTTCGCTTCGGTCTGCGAAAAACGGAATCCCTGATATGACCCGAAGAAGAAGGTTCTGTTCTTGCCGTTGTATAGTTTCGGGAGCCGAACCGGACCTCCGATAACTCCGCCGAATTCGTTTTGGGTAAAAGAGGGAGCGCTACCGGTTCCTGTAAAAGCCTGATGGGCATCCATGCCTGCATTGCGGAAATATTCGAACACCGAGCCGTGAAAGTCGTTTGTACCGGACTTTGTGACGACATTGACGACGCCACCGGTTACCCCCCCGTATTCTGCGCTGTCGGCGTGAGACACTACCTTGAATTCCTGTATCTCGTCGATGATGGGGGGGACCGCATACACGCTGTGGAAGGCGCCAAAATTGCTCAGGCCATCCGTGAAGAAGTAATCGCTTCGGCTGCCCTGCCCATTGACGGAGGGAATCGTAGAATTCTGATTGTTCGGCTCCGGCGTTGCATAACTACCTTGTCCTTGACCGCCCTGCCCATTGTTCACCGGAGATATCCCCGGGGTCAGGGTAAGAAGCTGGGTAAAGTCACGGCCGTTAAGCGGAAGATCGTTCACCTGTCGCGTCGCGATTACGGTGCCAAGATTGGCAGTTGACGCCTCCAATTGTGGAGTAACGCCCTGAACCGTCACTACGGTGCTTTGCGAACCAACGGTCAGAGCAAAGTCAATCGTCGCGACCTGTCCGACGGCAAGTGTGAACGCCGGAACCAGTTGCTCAGCGAATCCTGTAACCGACGCCTGAACCGTGTATCTCCCCGGGGTGATATCCGCGAACAGGTAAGCGCCCACACCATTGGTTGTGGTTGTGTTCTCGACAGCTGTAGCCACGTTCCTCAGCACGATCTTGGTGTTGGGAACCACTGCGCCGCTCGAATCTCGGACAACTCCGCTCAGAGAGGCCGTCGATAGTTGTGCAACTCCTGTGCCCGATAACAAAAGGGTGCAGCCGAGAAGACATCCTTGCCACAGGGCAAACACTCTTCGGATTTTCGTCCGCTCAACTGAAGGCGTGATTCCTTGCGCCTTGGCGCTCTGAGAAGCCTTATACATTCCTTTGTCCTCCGGAGTGTTTCTTTGGTTGCCGGGCATCATATGCGATTTAACTAGGCAATACAAATCATTATTTGTGATTTTATAGGCCTATTTCACTCACCACAGAATGGCGGGGTTGTGCTGTTCAGTTTTCCGCTTCCGATTTCGCAGGTATGTTTTTCGACAGCTTCAGCGGCCGGGGACGCGGCTGAGATGACAGGGTATAGCTCGAAGCCGATTAGATACCAACAGTCCTGCAGGCGCAAGGTAGGTTACGGTGCTCCGAGCTTCGGCGTGCATACGTGAGGTAAATAATTGATTTAATTGACAAAAATCGGATGGTCGGTTCACGTTGTCATAAGGGGTACAGTACCCCCTTTTACCGACTCGCGAGCTGTGCAGACGATTGTAATGAGGCCGGCTCGAACGAGTTCGCCTGCAAGAAGCTCGAGGAGACACCGACATTAGTAGATCATCGAGCATCGGAACAGTGATTGGAGCTCATGCAGCCGGAATGCAGGGCGCGCCGCCGGAATTCGACTGGTGATCATAATTAATGCTTCGGAATGCATACATAGATCGCGCAATACGCGTGTTTCTTGACATTCAACCATTACCTCTTTAGCATTCTCACCTGTCACATGCTCCTTCGGGGGCAAACGCTTTCTGAAGAGACTCCCCCGCCAATCATGGAGAGGCGTGAAAACCATAAAGGGAATGACGGGTTCAGCCTGCATTCTCCATGGCCGGCCCCAGCATCCTGGCCGTTGGCTAAAACCAGGCCTCGACGGAGATGCCGAGCTTTGCGAGCGCCAATTCGAGGCTGACCAATGAAAGGGGGCCGACTTCTTCAGTCCCCGTGGTCCAGACCACGGCGACAATGCCGCCCCAGATCTGGATTTCTTGAGCTTGTGAAGCACTGAAATGAGGAATATGAATAACTGCGCTTTTCCACTCCGACAACGAGCAATGCGTTTACAGAATTTGAAAAACAGCATGGCCATCAACTACCTGAGTTCATGGTGCCCGCCTGTGGCATGATCACTTTGCGCATTGAGACCTCGACGCCTGGAAATAGGTGCAATCCAGTTCGAGCCCTTACGGCGAATGGAGATGTGAAACGATGCGTGAAGAAAAGAGCGAAACTCCCACGGAGGTGCGTAAGACCATAAGCCGGCGAGTGTTCTGCGAAGCTGGAGTGGCAGCGCTCTCCGCCGAGCTCCTCTCTGGCAAAACTTTCGCATTCGCAAAAGATGACAGAGCCACACTATCGAACGCTTCTGGGCTGCCGACTCTGGAAGAGATGGGGACAGGCTGGTTGGATTGCGGCCTGCTTGCGCAGATGCCTTCGATGCATAACTTCAGCGAGATGGCCGCCTGCGCTCCAGATCTTGTTGGGGTGAACTTCCTACCTGGCGGGCAACTCTATGGCGATGAATCCGGACCGCTCTGGCCTATCTACAATTCTCTACCGAAGTGCGGCATGACGATCGATGGACGCTCTTATGACAGCACAAGCTGCCGATGGTTTGCCTATCAGGCCGTGCGTCGTGCGCAGGCAGGCGATCTCGATGTGGTTAACACAAACCGGCTGGTGATCGAAGATACGGTGATCCTGTGGCGAGTGAAGTTCACCAACAGCGGTCTGGCAGCCAATACATTCGACGTAACGCTGACCACAGACATAGGCTGGAAACCCCAGAACCAGGAGATCATCGGCCCTGGAGAGATTCGCGCCGTATCGGATAGATGGAAGATGGACGCCGTTTATCGGTTCTTCGATCTCCCGCAGAACAGAGTTGACGGCCAGTTTGCCGGATGGCGGGTGAGTCTTGCCCCGGGTGAGAGCCGCGAGATTCGTTTCCTGATGCACGTCGAAGAGGCGGGCAAGCCGGGACACAAAGATCTTTCAAGCGAGTGGTTCGAGACGCAGTGGGACCGCACCAAAGCCGTGTGGGAGAACAGATGGGAGAGCGCATTCACGCCGGGTAATAATTTTTTCTCTGGTAACGCTCCGCTGTTGGTTACGGAAGATGCAGCAATTCGAGAGATCTACTATCGCAGCGTGCTCACCCTGCTGGTGTTGTTGCGAACCAACCTGTGGAGCAACAGGACCTTCATCACCAGCGGCGAACGCGCCAAAGGGACGGTCTTCTATTGGGATACCTCGCTGTTCTCGACAATCTTTGCCTTGCTGGAACCCGAGCAGATGAAGGCGCAGATTAGGTTGTTCCTGGAACAGGATCCGCACGAGAGTGCAGTGATCGTATTCAATGCCGAGCGGCCGTCTTCACCCACGCATCTGGAAGCTCCTGACGGGTGGGATTTGCGCGGATATGCGGCCAACGATCTGTCCATCTTCCGGCTGACTTGGTCCTATCTCGTAGTCACCCAGGACAGGGATTTCCTTCGGGAGAAGATCGCCGACCAGACCGTGCTCGATCGCATGCACGTTTTAGCGACAAACTGGAAGAAGCTGCGGCTGCATCCCGACGACCAACTTGCCGATTATGGTGGCGCGCTTAATCTGCTGGAATGTGTGCCCACCTACATCAACAAAGTTCCCTCGTTCAACTCCGCTAACGTTTGGATGATGCGTGAGGTTGCCGACATTCTCGAGGAGAACGGCGACAACGTCGAGGCGCGCCGGTTGCGCGTCGAGGCAGATACCGTATTGAAGGCGGTGATGACGCTCTATGAACCAGGAAAAGGCGTGTGGGTGAGTTTGCACCGTGACGGCACCCGAGTGGAGATGCGACACTGCTACGACTTCGCCACTGTCGGCCGTTTTCTGGCTAGAGATTTGCCGTCAAGCGTCCGTCGCGAAATGGTTGACTTCGTTCAACGCGAACTGCTGATGGAAAAGTGGATGCGCGCGCAGTCCCAGCTCGATGTGGCAGCTGCAAACTCTGACCGCCCCGACCACGGGCCGATGGGAGCCTACGACGCGTGGCCTGCAGTTACAGTGGATGCCTTGTGCCGGCTCGGTAACTGGGACGTTGCAGTTCCTTTTCTGCGGCGGACTCAGGCCGCAGTCTATGAGGGTGTCTACGCGCAGGCGCGCGAGTTTTATGGAGCTAAGAGGCGAGATCGCGATGCACCGGTCCGCATCGCTCAGCGTCAGGGCTGCATGCGCGAATGTACTGGCGGCGGAGCTTTTGCAGAGACTGTCCTCTGCACGCTCTTCGGGTATCTACCAAAACTGGGCGGCGAACTTGATCTGCTGAACGCAGACACGCCCAGAAGCTTCACCGGTGAACTGCGGCATTTGCGCCATGGAACTCAGATGTACACCATTCAGTCGGGAAATGCTGGATTGAGGCTGCAAAAGGAGACTTAACTAGCAAGGCCTCTTGGGGACAATGATGAATCCTTCCAACAGCCGTCGCAGGCTCTTGAAAAGAATGGCCGCCATCACTGCGGGATCGATGGGGCCGGTGCTGTCTCCCCTAAGTTTGACAAGATCGTCTGCAGCAAGCAGATCTCCACTTTCAGAAGCTTCGACTCGCTACGAACGAAGAGAACTGGTCTGTTCTGATGCCGCAACGGTGGTGGAAACAAGCTACGGGAGAATCCGAGGCTTCAGAAGAGGTGGCGTATACACATTCAAGGGTGTTCCTTATGGTGCGTCGACTTCCGGTTCCAGACGATTCATGCCTCCTGCACCTCCCGAACCGTGGACTGGAATCAGAAATGCTCTGGCGTATGGTCGCATATGTCCACAGGAGGACTCCGCTCATTTCATCACCGATGGACAGAACCTAGCTCGCTCTGACGAGGATGTCTTTCTGCTTCATCGTGGATGTGCCGTTTGCGTGCCCGGTGAGGATTGCCTGCGCGTGAATATCTGGACTCCTGAGATTAATGGCCATGGAAGACGTCCGGTTATGGTTTACATGCATGGGGGAGGGTATTCCGGGGGCAGTGGCCACGATCTGCTGTCTTACGATGGTGAAAGTCTGGCGCGCAACCACGATGTCGTCGTGGTCAATCACAATCACCGCTTAAACGTTTATGGGTATTTGAATCTAGTAGCCATTGGCGGCGAAGAATTCGCGGACTCCGCAAATGCCGGAATGCTCGATATCGTAGTCGTTCTTGAATGGGTCCGCACTCACATTTCGAACTTTGGCGGCGATCCCGACAACGTAACAATATTCGGCCAGTCAGGTGGCGGCGGAAAGGTCGCCACCCTCATGGCGATGCCTCGTGCGAAGGGCCTTTTTCATCGCGCAATAATTCAGAGCGGGCCCTTTCTACGAGCTCTGTCTCCTGATTACTCACAGGAAGTTGCCGAAGCGTTGCTTAAGGAACTTGGCCTGGTGAGATGGCAGGTCAGAGAGCTACAGAGAGTCTCGGTGGATCGTCTTTCCGGCGCAGCCACTGAAGCTGCGAGAAAGACGCTGGCTAATCACACCGCGATCCGCGACTTCTTCGGCGAAACAGGGTGGGGTCCGACGGTTGATGGCCGATTACTTCCGCACCACCTGTTTGATCCGGATGCTTTGGCAATCTCTTCGAATATTCCCTTGATCACCGGGACCAACCTTAACGAAAGCACAAACGGGCTCGATCACCCGGGGGTCACCCTCATGACACCCGACGAGATGGTTCGATTAGTCCGCGAAGCATATGGCCAAGAGAGCGACTTGATTATCGATGCATACCGCGCGGACTACCCTACATCGACGCCTTTCGGCCTTTGGGCCGCGATCGAAGCCTCTCGATGGCGTATCCCCGCGTTCGCCCAGGCTGCTCGAAAGGCAGCACTTGGCGCAGCTCCGGCATTTTCTTACATATACTCCTGGCCGACGCCGTCCCTCGATCGCCGTCCGGGCACATTCCATGCTGCCGAAATTTCCTTCGTATTTGACAACGCTGATATCTGCGATCACTACAGCGCTGGCGATCCTTCCGCTTTCGCTCTCTCCAAGCAGATGAGTACAGCGTGGGTAAGCTTCGCTCGAACCGGAAATCCGAACCATAGTAGCCTGCCGAATTGGCCGGCCTATACTCCTGACCGCCGAGCAACAATGTACTTCGACGCTCCGTGCTTCGTCCGAAACAATCCGGAAGGGCGCGGACTCGACATCATTGCCCGCAGCAGTCGCGCATAGAATGGCTTCACCTTCTGCAGATGAGCTGCTGCGGTCTGACATTTGCTTGGCGATCTTCGAGGATTATCTGGCAAGCTGAGTTTCGTGAAGCGACGAAAGAGCATGCGGAAGCGGCGGAGCCACTGAGCCACTGCAGAGGCACTCGGAAGCTAAGGATGCAGCGGTCCTACAAATCGTGTTGCTCTTGAAGAACTCAAAAGGCCACTTAGCCCCGGGCTGTGATACGGATTTTTCATCTGATACGCAGTGTAGGGCGAATCCGATGCAAGAAACGCGGCGGCCCGACGTCGCGAGAACTTGCGCCACTGAAACAAAAAACCATGGTCGGTGTCGGGGTTTGTCAGCAGCAGAGCCTTCGGAAGGTTGTCGCTCAGCTGGCAGGAATTCGGCAACGAGAAGCTGACCTAAAAACCTGAAGGTTTTCGGGATGAAGAGCCACTCGTCGTGGAGCTCTGGGAAACCCTGAGCGGATGAATCGTGATGAGTTGCGCACCGAGGACTTGATAGCCTTTCTTAACATCTACGCCAATTAGAGCTTGAAACGAGAGGCTCTTTTCGGACTGCGTTGCTTCCCTCTCCTTGGATAGAGCATTCATGAGCTGTTCCACACCCTGCTTCGAAGTGACGACCAATGCTGCACCTTCTGTACCCGTGGTATCAATACCACCCAAAATCGCGATCTGATGGTCAGGGGTGACGCTCGGCTGGAAAGAGACGAGCGCGAAATCTTCCTGCAGCACGTGAGTCAGCGGGTCTCTCACGGTGGCGTACTTAGATTGCTCATCTGACCTTGGACGATTATTAACAATCTGATTCGACCATGGATCGCGACTTGACACCGGACCTTCAAAGAGAAAATCTCCCGAGGGAACGAGTTGCGCCACGGCAAGATTCTCGGCGGAAGATCCAAGAAGGATCACGTTGTGCTGTTTTAAATCATCCGTGCTGATATCGTAGCTGGATTTGATCAGCGGCGTTGCGCCTTGGTGCGCCAGCTGAGTAATCAACATGGCCATGGCCCGCAGATCGCCTGTGCCCGTGTAACCATTGTCATAGAAGAGCGGTCCTGCACTGGCCACAAGGTTTGAATTCGCAGCAAACTGACGAGCGAGATGCGAGTCCACCGCGGCCCCTCGGTTATCGGATGCCCCATGCCGAAATCGAAAGAGGTCTCCGGAGCCGTCGATCAGGAACATTGCGTCAGCATAGGCAATTATCGGGGAATGATCCTGTCTGATAAAAGGAGCCCAGAATGCCGCGACTGGATCGTCGGAAGGTGACGCCGCCTTCTGTAATTCCTGCAAATCACGCTGTGCGGGAATCCGGCGGACCGTTGCGATGTAACCAGCGGCAAAGCCCAAAATTGCGATCGTGAAGGTTGCAGAGGCTAGCACAACCCACGCCAGAATCGAGCGTTTCTGGACAAGTCGGATCCAATCTGAGCCGTGCTGCTTTGTTTTCTTTTCTTGAGAACTAGCTTCCTCCTGACCGGCACCGTTTTGGAGAGAATCGTGCGATCCGCCAATCGGGTGCGCCGGCTCTGTATGGTGGGCGTCGTCGCCCTGACCGAGTTCATGAATCTCGTTGGATTCGCTATTGCGAGTCGCAAAATAGGCCCGGTAAGAACCGGCTGGAATCTCGATCCGAAGTCTCTCACTGGCGCCTTCACCCTGCATGTAATGCTGAGCAAGCCGCTTGCGAACCTCCGCCGCGCGGGCCCGAACAATTGGATCGTTACCGGAATCGTAGTCCGGTGCGCGTCCGAAGACCTTGATTCCGATAATGCGCTCCCGAAGCATCTCGTTTTCCTGTGTCAGAGAATGCTCGACGATATAGCGCAGTAGCGCCTGGCACTGAGCACTGGAACGAAAGGAACTTCCGGCCAAGACTCTCGCGAGAGCCTGTTCGACATCCCGACGGCGCGCTTCGCGACTTTCCAGCTGATCTGTTGTAGCCACGCCGCGCTTTTATAAACAGTTGAGGACACGGTTGTCCAGTTCTTTGAGGAGGTACTGTACCCCCTTTGCCGCGGATTGCAATCGCCCAGACATAACCCACTCACAAATAGATGTTTACTATCAACCCGGAATGGTGGGCCGTAGTGCACCTTACCGCCTCGATCGACTATGGCTAAATGTTCTTCTCGCCGCCTCAGCTTTGAACTAAGAAGGACTGAGATTGGAGCACGAGGGTGACCTTCTCGGAGTCCTGAACGAATGTCATCGGGGAGTCGACCTGATCCGGCTGGTATGGTTTCCGATTCAACGATGCCCTCGGGTTGTAGCGAATCGAAAAATGGCAGGAGGGCATGCGTGACAAAGGAAGTTTGAAAGAAGCCCGGACAATGCTGACGCCGCAAAGGGATTATTCATGCGCACGAGGAAATAGCAAAGAGGATCTCGCAGTGGACGCAATTGCTTCCAAGCTTGCGACGCCCAGGACCCTCGGTTGAAGGTTCGCTCACCATTGGCTCCGGACGATGTAGACCGTCAGGGTAAACTGTGGCGATGCCCCTGGAAGACAAGTTGGAACGACAAGGGGTGAAAGCGCTCGCCGGCCGCAGTGAGGAGCTGGATCGCCTGGAGGCTTTCGCCCTGGGAGATCAGACCCTGGTGATGCACATCCAGGGGATCCCGGGTGTGGGGAAAACACACCTGCTGGATACGCTGGCGGCGACGATCGCCGGAAAGGGCGTCTCGGTTGTGCGGATGGACGCACGCTGGTGCGAGCCTTCGGCGGCGGCCTTGTGTCGAGCCATCTCAAGAGAAATCGGAATCCCGGAGTCTGTAGATCCCGAGGTCGTAGCGACCCATCTGACGGATCGCGACAGGCGGACTCTCTTTGTGCTGGACAGTTACGAGTCCTTCCGGCTGCTCGACTCCTGGTTACGGCAGGTCTTTCTTCCTTTACTCGGCGAGGGTGTGCGCACAATTCTCTGCGGCCGTGAGGCACCACGGCCGTCATGGCGTATCGCTCCTGCATGGAAAGGTCTATTCGATTCGATGCTGGTGGAAACATTTCCTCCGGAGGTCGCACTGGAGTATCTGACGTCGCAGGGCGTGCCGGAGAGCAGCGCTCGCGAGCTGAACCGGGTTACGCGCGGGCATCCCATGGCACTTTCGCTGGGAGTGGCGCTTTACTCAGCCGGCGGAAAGATGGGCGCGAGAGCCGCGAGCCGACATCAGGTCATGGAACATATGGCGGCGCTTTTTCTAGAGGGTACGGATTCACAAACCAAACAGGTGCTAGAGGCTGCTTGCCTGGTTCGAACGGCTACCGCGCCGCTGCTCGCCGCCATGCTGCCGCATATCTCTGTCGATGAAGCGCTGGATCGCCTGCGCGCTTTGCCATTCGTGAGCGCGGGGCCTCACGGACTTCTGGTGCATGATGCCGTGCGCCAACCGGTGACGGCCGCTCTCAAGTCTCGTGATCCGGCGCAATACCAAGCGTACCGGCGCGCTGCCTCCGAGGTAGCGCGTGTGCAATACATGCAGGCGCCGCGATCGGACCACTGGCGGTGCACGGCGGACGTCATCTACCTGCTGGAGAACGAGAACCTGCGCGAAGGTTTTTTCCCCGCCGTGGAGATCGCGGTTTCGGTTGAACCAGCGCGAGCCGACGATTGGAGAGGGATATCAGCGATTCTTGGCAAGTTTGATGGGCCGCAGTCGCGTGAAGCCCTGGAGCAATGGTGGCAGCACCATCCGGAGTCATTTTTTGTGGTTCGGGATGACGATGGCGGGGTGCAAGGCTTTTACCAGGCAATCGTCGCATCGAAGGTTCACAAGAGTGTGCTTGGAAGAGACCCGCTTGCGGCAAGCTGGGGACGGGATCTGCCGCATGCTGATGACAGGGCCGCGGCTTTGTGGCTGCGGCGCACGCTGGATCGCGACACAGGTGAAGGGCCCTCGGCCGGCCAGGCGGCATGCTGGCTCGATATCAAGCGAACCTATCTTGAACTGCGTCCACGGCTGCGCTGGGTTTATACCTGCTACTGTGATGCGGAGCTTTATCGCCGCCCCTTTGAGCAGTTGGGACTCCGACTGGCCGACGAAGGGCGCCCGGTTCTCGATGGGATTGTGCAGCACACATTTCGTCTCGACATGGGATTGGATTCAGTGGATGGCTGGCTTGGGAACCTGCTTGCCCAAGAAGTCGGCACATCAATAGCGGAGGTTGCGAGTACCTCAAGCTTGCTGGATGAGCGCGCGCGCGAGTTAGTGGTGAAGGGAAACCGAATTGGCCTGACCCCGCTTGAGTTTGGACTGCTCTCGTATCTTGTGGCCAGGCCGAACAAGGCTGTAGCTCGTTACGAACTGGTCGAGGCGGTTTGGGGATATGGAAAGGAAGCTGCGACCAGCAATGTGGTTGAGACGGTCGTGCGCTCCGTGCGACATAAACTCGGAGCGCACCGTGACGCGCTTGAAACGGTGCGG
This sequence comes from Occallatibacter sp., assembly GCA_035308825.1. Classification (GTDB taxonomy): domain Bacteria; phylum Acidobacteriota; class Terriglobia; order Terriglobales; family Acidobacteriaceae; genus Telmatobacter. The sequence continues at coordinate 418,454 of DATGFX010000082.1, forward strand.
GGAGTTGGCTACCGATATCGTCCAACCCACTAGCCAGCTCTCCGCGCGGATGGTTCAGGGGCGGGCCTCCAGGATCAGATTGAACGGCGTTTGCATCGCTACCCTCGCGCTTTGAAATCCGGCATCCTTGAGAATTGCCAGCAATTGTTTCGCACCGGCCTGGGCCCCGAGTGAATAGCGCCCTCCTTGCGACAGTGCGTTCTGAGTGCAGAGACCTGCGGACGCGGAGTAGTACATCCTTGCAACCGGGCCGACATTCTCGTCGGAGCGGTCGTTTGCGAACGGTTCCACGAGCATCAGCGCACCGCCGGGAGCCATTGCTTCACGGGAGGCCCAGACCGCTTCGAGCGGATCACCCATGTCGTGCAGTGAATCCATGAAGCAGGCCAGGTCGAACTTGTCCTCATGGCTCGCAAGCGCGCGTGGAGTTGCGACTTCAAAGCGAACCTGGTCGGCCACTCCCGCCTGCTTCGCCCGCTCGCGCGCCACGGCAATCGACGCCTCATGGTAATCAATTCCCACGAACCTGGAATTCGGAAATGCCTGTGCCATGAGGATGGCGGACGCCCCATGGCCGCAACCGATGTCGGCTACGCGGCCGCCTTTCGTCAACTGCTCCTGGACACCCTGGAGAGCTGGAATCCAGGTTTGAGTCAAATGCGCCCGGTATCCATTGCGGAAGAAAGCCTCGGTTCCGGTGAACAGGCGGCAATTGTGTTCGTGCCAGCCCACTCCTTTGCCAGAGCGGAAAGCGGCAAGGAGCTGGTCTTCACCGTGCCACAACGAAGCCGCCACATCGAATGCCGGTGGCAGGAATGCGGGACTTTCAGGATTCGCCAGGACGAATGCGTGTTCTGCAGGCAGTGAATACTGATTCGTGTTCTTGTCGAATCGCACGTAGCCCCCGGCAACCTGTGCGTTGAGCCATTCCCGCACGGAGCGTTCATTGGTGGCGGTGCGGCTTGCGAGCTCGTTTGAATTCGTTGGGCCGCCCTCAGCCATGGCTCGATAGAGTCCGAGCTTGTGGCCAAGGTTCGTCATCACACCAGCCATGGCTGCTGCGAGATCCGTTACGACCTGGCCGGCGAACTGCTCGATTCTCTGCTGCATATCCTCCTGCGCGGGCGCTGTATTGGGACTCTGCATCACTCACCTCCTACCAACAGGGCTTCTGGTTCTGAAGGCTGCATGGAAACTCCCGGGAGAGGAGCGCGGGTGAGAGCCGAGAGGGAACTCTCTACATCCCAGAGCTGGAATTCCGTGGACGCTACGGCAGGATTGCTGCGCACGGACTGGATGATCGGATGGTTCAGGTAGGCGACGGCAGTCTCACGGCTGGCGAATAGATACATGCCTCCGATTTCAAACGTCTCTGCCTTGAAGACCCAAATTTTCCAGATCAGACCTGCTACCGAGGCGATGGTGGTTGCGGCTTCGCGGCCGTCGGCAAGAAAGACGTCCGGCGGCACATGCAGCCTGAAGCGAAGATGCAAGACGGTGCAAGAGGGGGAAGTATTTTCTGACATTTCATTCTCCTTGGTTTATCTCTGCTCAGGTGAGTCTAGGACTGCGGGAATGTTCGGAGATGAGGCGAGCATGAGAACTTGATGAGATTTGCGGGGCGCAATCGATGAGAGGTGCAATGATGGGGCGGTTTCTCCGCGGTTTGGGAGCCTTGGACAGGGGCACTGTGCTGAAAGGGGCAAACCCGGGCTGCGAGATGACCGGCCCGGGCTGCAAGTGCTTGTTCTGGACTATGAGATTGGCGAAAACGGAACGCCGACGACATGCCCGAGCAGTTTTCTGAGGCGCGAGAGATGGTTCCAGCTGTGGCGCACGGCGTGATCCTCGAGCACAAACTGCGCCGTAACGGGTGCGCCGAACGCGAGTGAGAAGGGGGCAGCGCGATCGAGTTCGGCGTCGGTGAGGGTGCGTATCGAGGCGGCGGCCTGCTCGCTGTTCTTTTGGAGGAGTTCGAGCGCCTCTGTTTTGGTCACGGTCGCGTGTTCGCCTGCATGGTGCGCGTTGATATGATCGACCGTCTCCCATGTCACGTTTGTGACTGCATTTCCGGCGGCAACGGCACGAGCCACTTCGAGCTCGATTGGGTACATGCTTGCCACGTGATGGACGATGACGCCGACGGTGCGACCGGGCTGGCCTCGTTCGGGCACCCGCGTGTTCCATTGCTCGTCGGTGAGGCGGTTCGCGAAAGCGCCGAGGCGCGCTGCGCCTTCTTCGAGACGATCAGCGAGAAGCTGGGCGCGGCGATTCGGAAATACCTCTTTCTGTGGGATCGAGTGGATGAACGGGATGTCGGGATCGCGGTCGCTACGAGTGCCGATGACTTCGAGGTACTCGGCATCGACGAGAGTGCCTCTGCCTTCGGAGCGATTGTTTGCGGTCCAGAGCGCGACGAGTTCCTGCCTGAGTTGTTCCTGCCCATCGGCGCTGAGTGATGCGAACGCGCGCGACATGGGCCCGTAATGTTCGCGGAAGAATTCAACGACCACATCGGGCGGAAACGGGTACTCGAACTGATAGAAGCGATAGGTGCAACGCAGGTCGACGATGCCCTCGCGCAAGCGCTCGTGCACTGTGGCCTGATCGCCCCATAGAGTTGGGGAGGGCATGCCATTGGGAGCGATGAACCTGGAGATGATCTTGAACATTTGTCCCACGAAGCCCTGGGGCGTCCAATTGGCCATCGCGATTGTGCCGCCGGGCTTGCACACGCGGACGAGCTCCGCTGCTACCAGGTTTGGGCGCGGAGCGAACATGGCTCCGACGAGGCTGGTCACCACGTCGAATTGTGCATCGGCATACGGCAGGCTTTCAGCGTCTCCTTCTTCGAAACTGACGTTGAGTTGTTCTGCGGCGGCGCGTTCGCGGGCTTTCTCGAGCCAGTTGGTGGCGATGTCGCATCCGGTGGCCAGGGCGTCGGCACGGGCGGCAATCAAGGCAAGTTGCCCTGCGCCGCAGCCGACATCGAGCAGGCGCTGGCCGGGCTGAACGCCGATGCGGCGGAAGAACAGGAGCGCGTCGGGCTCCAGGTAACGGGAGAAGATGTCGTAGTTTCCCGTCATCCAGGTGGATTTCAAGCGCGCTTTCAAAGCCTCGATGTCATTGATGTTGGGTGAAACCGCGGCGGTGGTCATATCTTCACTCTTTCTCGTGGGGATTTGATCCGGTAAGATCAAGCTCTACTATGCGGCTGTCGAGCGCTCCGATACTTGATTGAACAGCCCGGATGTTTAACCCAAACGCTCATTTTGCGAGTGTGCAAGAGAATGGATGTTCTGTCGGAGGTTCTGAGCGCGGTTCGCCTGGAAGGCGCTCTGTTTTTCAATGCGGAATTCAGCGCTCCGTGGTGCATGAGATCCTCGGGGGCGGAAGGAATTGCTCCTCTCTTGCCCTCGCCAGGCGGTCACGTGATCCCCTTTCACTTCCTCACGCACGGGCGTGCCTATGCGTCCCTGGGAGATTCAGGGCGGATTGATTTAACGGCCGGAGACATCGTGATCCTGCCGGGCGGCGATTCTCATCTTCTCGGGAACGGCTGCCTGCAACCGCCGGTGGATTCATTCAAGCAGTTTGCGAAGAATGTGGCAGAGGGGTTGAAGGTGGTTCGGTTTGGGGGTGGAGGCGAAGTTACGCGGTTCGTGTGCGGATACATGGTGTGTGATCCGCGCCTGTGCAACGTGTTTCTCGCAGGACTGCCGCGGATCCTGAAAGTGCCGGTGGCGGCCGGTCCATCGGGTGAGTGGATTGCGAATTCGATTCGCTTCTCGGTCGACGCTTCGAGTGGATCTGATGCGGGCAGTTCGCTGGTGGTGGGGAAATTGTCGGAGGTTCTGTTTGTCGAAACGCTTCGCTGTTACGTCAACACGCTGACGAAAGAGCAGACCGGTTGGCTGGCTGGACTTCGCGATCCTGCCCTGGCGAGAGCGCTGGCGGTGCTGCATCGCGAGCCGGGTCGAGCTTGGACGGTGGAAACGCTGGCGAGAGAGGCCGGACTTTCGCGCACCCGGCTGGCGGAAAGATTCAGGCATTTTCTGGGAATGTCCCCGATCGCCTATCTGGCGGAGTGGCGGATGAGGCTTGCCGCAGAGGCTCTCGACAAGACGCAGAGGAGCATCGTCGAGATCGCGCTGGAGGCAGGGTACAACTCCGAGGCTTCGTTTAATCGGGCGTTCAAGCGGGTCCACGGCACGCCACCCGCGCAGTTCCGGCAGAGCAGACGAGCTGCCGGGCTGAAGGCGGCCAAGATGGCCGGAGCGGGGACTGATACCCGTAGGAACGAGTGGGGGGCTCGATCAGATCGCTCGCTCAAAAAAAGCAGATCTCGCGGATGAGGGTGACGAGCCGATCGAATGGCATCGGCTCATCGCAGGATGGGTGACTTCATTGCGATCGCTGCGCTGGGAGAGTCCGGGTTGCATGGATACGTTTGAGTCTGGTGTGACCACCGCACAAATGATCCTTTTCTCGATTGATTGGTGAATTCGGCTGACCGCGTTTGTTTCACTTAGAATGGTCCGCGCATGAGAAGCGATTGAGGAGCCTGCATGAAAAGGATGATCTCGGCAGCTTGCGTGCTGTTGGCGCTGATGGGCGCGTTGCCTGCTGCCTTCGGCCAGGTGAAGATGACGCGCGATCAGATGCTCTTCTATACCTCGGAGTGGAAGGGCGAGCGGTTTCCTGATGGGCGTCCCAGGCTGCCCGATTCGCTGCTCAAGCGAGCTTTGGACATGAGCATCGAAGATGTTTGGGAATATCTCCGCGATCATGGCTACCGCAATCAATTCGAGGGTGGCTGGCAGGCGCTGCACATGGACAAGCCCTTTGCCGGACGGGCGCTCACGGCACAGTACATGCCCACGCGCCCCGACATGACTAGGGCGATCGTTGCCGAGGGCAAGGCGGAGGGGCGAGTGAGCGGAACCAATAGCTGGCCCATCAATGAATTGCAGATCGGAGACGTGTATGTTGCCGACGGGTTCGGAAAGATCATCGAGGGCACGCTGATCGGTTCGAACCTCGGCAACGCCGTAGCGGCGCACACGCACACTGGTTTTGTCTTCGACGGGGGTATTCGCGACCAGGAAGAGAATCGCGAGATTCCGGACTTCAACGGTTTCTATCGCGGATACGATCCATCGGCGTGGGCCGATATGGAACTCACCGCGATCAATGCCCCGGTTCGGATTGGAAGGGCGGTCGTGCTTCCCGGTGACCTTGTTCTGGCCAAACCAGAAGGTGTTCTTTTCATCCCCGCCATCCTTGCCGAGGATGCGATCAGCGCGGCCGAGTTCACGGCACTTACCGATGAGTACAACTTCGAGCGCAATCGCGAAGGCAAGAATGGAGCGCAATTTGAAGGGGGATGGACGCCGGAGAAATACGACGCCTTCGCAAAATGGATCGACGCCCATCCCGAAAAACTCAAGATGCCACGGAGCCAGTTTGACGCGCTCCTTGCGAAAGCCAAGCAAGGAAAGGGAGACTGAGCTTTCGGCTTACGGCATCGAATCGCAATGACGCCTACCGATGATGCAGGCGCTCATCTGGCCCTTTCCACAAGGAGCGCGGCCTGCAGCATCGCCTTGGAGTAGGCAATGTCATACACATCGCCCGCATAGCCGCCGCCCCCGGGATAGCCGTGGATGGGTCCCCGTGCGCGGTCGTAGTCGATGGCGCGTGGATGTTCCGGATAGATCTCGCGAGTGTAGTTGAGTTTGACCAGTTCCCGCATCACCGCAAACATATTCACGTCGCCTTCGTCGATGAAGCCCTCGTCATACTGCACGTAGCGCCTGGTTACGTGCGGATTTCGGTAATGCATGTGGTTGATGCGATCGCGAGCGCCGAAGTAGCGGCACACTTCGACCGGGTCTTCTCCCATCTCCTTTGTGACTCCGCAATCGAACGTGATTCCGTTTGCCGGGCTGTCCACGATTTCAACCAGGTGCTTCCAGCCATCGAGTGTTGCCATGATCTGCTGTGATCCGCGGCTCAGGGGGAAGGGCGGATCGTTGGGATGAAGCGCCAGCCGCACATTCGCCTTTTCCGCCTCGGGAACGACGGCCTTCAGAAAATAGGTGATGTTCGCCCACATCTCGTCGAGCGAGTGCGCTCCCTCATCCGGGAGTGGGGGAAGGTTCTTCATTCGGTCGTTGTCCACCCCGGTCAATCCGGCGCCGCCCCTGCCCACCTGCTCGTAGTAGCCTTCCATGGCGCGGTGGGCGTAGAAGTTGTACTCCACAACGGGCAAACCAACTTTGCCCGCGGCCTGGATCGACTGCCTCACCTTTTCGATCTCTTCATCTCGACCGGGTTTGCCATAGAGCGTTTGCGGAAACCCGGCGATCATCAGATTGCCCAGCGTAACCCCGCCTTGCTTGAGCTGGTCGACCATTGGCTGAAGCTGGCTGACAGTCCATGGAATCGGTGGACCACCCGACAGTACGTGATAGACGCCGAGTTGCACAACACTGCGAATCGCTTCGTCGGAGACGCCGTTGTGAAGATCGATGGCAGAAGCGATCTTGGGAGTGTCCGCACCTTCCTGCGGCATTCCATCGCCGAGCCACCAGGGCTTCTTCTGCTCTTGCGAAAAAGCTCTCCATGGCGCGAATGCGGGCGCAAGAGCAGCGGTTCCGAGCAGGCCTACAAAACTCCGACGCGACATCACCGATCTCGTCATGGAACTCCTTCGCCAAATGTCATGGAACCACGGCTACGGATCCTTCCACAAGCGGATTCGAGCCGTCCAGGGAACGAGACCCGCAGAGGGACTTCCGCTTCGCCCATCTGAGACAAGGCGAACTGCGTTGACCCTGCAGCGGAGGAGTAAGATGGGGCCACAAATCTGGCCCGCGAGGAATGCACCGAAATGCCGAATGGAAATGGACTCCGCCTGAACCGCCGTCGCGTTCTCAAATCATCACTCGCTCTTCTTGCAGGCGGAACGATCGGAAACCTGGCGCAGGCTGAGCCGGAAATCAAGAATGTCAACACGGCATCCAATCCGTCGAACCTGAAGATCACTGACATGCGCTATGCGGTGGTGGTCAAGCCTGGCCCAAGCCCTTGCGTGCTGATCCGCATCGACACCAACCAGGGGGTGTCTGGTCTCGGCGAGGTGCGCGATATCGCGGGACCGCAATACGCGATGGTGCTGAAGAGCCGCATTCTCGGCGAGAATCCACTGCGCATCGATTACCTGTTTCAGAAGATCGCGCAATTTGGCGGCAATGCGCGCCAGGCGGGCGGTGTTTGCGCCGTCGAGATGGCGCTGTGGGACATCGCGGGCAAGGTCTACAACATTCCCGTCTACCAGATGCTCGGCGGCAAGTGGCGGGAAGCGATTCGCATCTACGCCGATACGACCGAATCGATGGATCCGCAGGAGTATGGGCGTCGCGCCAAAGAACGCAAGGCCATGGGTCTTACCTGGATGAAGATGGATCTAGGCATCAATGTTCTGGAGGGCATTCCCGGAACGGTGATGCAACCAGCAGGCATGGACAGATGGGAGCTGCACGACCAGCCTCATCCCTTCATCGCAACGGAAGTCACCGACAAAGGGATCGACCGGCTCTGCGAGTACGTGGCGGCGGTGCGCGACAACATCGGCTATGACATGCCGCTCTCGATGGATCACCTGGGGCACATCGGTGTGAAGTCGGTCATCCGGCTGGGCAAGGCTTATGAGAAATTCAACCTTGAGTGGATGGAAGACGTAATTCCGTGGTACTACACCGATCTACTGAAGGAGATTACGCAGGAGAGCCCAACGCCGACTCTCACCGGAGAGGATATCTACCGACTGGATGACTTCGAGACGCTGTGCAAAGAACACGCGGTGGACAAGATCCATCCCGATCTTGCCACTTCGGGCGGCATCCTGCAGACGCATCGCATCGGCGATATGGCGTTTCGCTACGGCGTTCCGATGGCGATGCACTTCGCAGGAACGCCCGTCAGCTGCATGGCAAGCGTCCACTGCGCCGCGGCAACGCGCAATTTTCTTGCGCTCGAGAACCACTCGCTTGATGTGCCCTTCTGGCAGGACCTGGTGACGGGAATAGAAAAACCGATCATCAACCGGGGATACATCAAGGTTCCCGAGGCGCCGGGCCTGGGGATCGCGCTCAACGATGACGAACTCAAGCGCCACCTCAAACCAGGCACCGGCTACTTTGAGCCCACTCCGATGTGGGACGAAGCTCAGTCGTGGGACGATGCGCTGTTCAGTTGATGGGATTTATTCGGTGGGCCAGGAAGGAGCACATCCCGGCACTCGCTCAGCGTTTCTTTCTGGCTTTCTTCAGCAACCGAAGGGCGGTATCAGCGCTTTTGCAGCCCAGCAATCGATACTGTTTCCCTTCGAGAGCGTGATAATTCACGAAGAAGGTCTCGAGCTCCCTGATCCATTTGTCGGGTAAATCCGTCAACTTCCGCACCTTCGCATACATATGATTGGCTTCAGCTACTGCGACGAGGCGGTCGTTTCTGATCTTTTTCTTTCTGCCGAGTTGTTCGCCTTCGATCACGCCAATAAGGCGGGCCCTGACAGTAACGCCGGGGAAAGCCGGTTGATCCATCAAAAGAAGAACGTCGATGGGATCTCCGTCTGGTGCAATTGTCTGAGGCAGGAACCCGAAGTCGTAAGGAAAGGTCATCCCGGCCGGGAGGACCTTCTTCAGCATGAATATCTCCTGATGCGGATCGAAGGCGAATTTATTGCGGCTGCCGGCGGGCGTCTCGATGACGACCTGGACCATGCCATCCTTCTTGCTGATCGGTTTGAGATGAGTCGGATCGGCCAGAGATTTCATTTGTCTCCCGGGACCCCCCGTTGAATTCGACCGGGCTATGTGAGTAGAAGGTTCATATCGAGAAAGAGTTGTTCCATTGAACGTACTTCAGACTGGTCGCGATTCGGACAGTACCGTTGTGAACACCGTCCGCCTAGGTTGGCTGGAAATCAGGTTGCCGGACGATGAGCTTGCTGCCCCGCGAGAAGCGATCCTGTGGCCGAATCTGACGGAGATCAGGCGCGATCTCTGGATACGCCTCGATGCTCGCACGACTGTTGTTGTGATGGAACCCAGCCGTACAACCGGGGGTCCTCTTTGATAGCTCTAACAATCCGGTAAGCAGTACACCCGCGCCCGTTCTTGGCAAGTCTGCCGGGTCTGTTCTTGAGATTGTCTTTTGGCTGGAGGTTCCCGTGAGACGGATCCTGTTGCTCCTTGTGTGCCTCGGTGCGGCGATTGGCCCGTTCAGCCTCCCCGACGCCGCTGCCGGTGCGGAAGCTGCAAACAGCGTGGTGGCGTATGTCTACATTGCTAATTCGGCGGGCGGTCAAGCGACGGAAATATCGGCATTTGCGGCCGACAGCATGGGACGTCTCAAGAGGGTTCCGGGCTCTCCGTTTATTGAGAATGCCGGTTACATGGTCGTGAACGGGAAATACCTGATGGCCGTGTCCGGGGGAAACATCCATGCCTATCGGATCGAAGACGACGGATCGCTACGATTCGCGGTCTCGAAAGATTACCAACGGGTTCATCCGGGCTGCGGCGCGGCGAACCAACTCGTTTTCGATCACACCGGACAATCGCTCTATGTGACGGAATACGATGTGGACTGCTCGAACAATGGAGTGACCGACTGGGCAGTGGACGACTGGACCGGGGCGCTCGACTATCTGGGGCTCACGGATACGGGCAACTGGAATGTGAATGCCGCCTATTTTGCAGGCGACAACCGATATGCGTATACGGCCTTCAACGACAGCTGCATGTATTACAGCGTGAATGGATTCAAACGCGGGGCGAACGGAAAGCTGACGGAATTTGCTCCGGCGATGAAGTCGCCAACTCCTCCATCCGGAGTCCGAGGTTATATCGCATATCTCGGGGCGGCTGATCCTACCGACCATATGGCCTTTGCCGAATATCCGGCAAACCCGCCCGGATGCGCACCGAACCAGCCGATCAAGCTTGCTACCTATACGGCCAACGCGAATGGTTCCTTGACGACGACGAGCACCTGGGCAAACATGCCGACGTCAGAGGTGCGAAGCATCTATGACATGAAGATGGCGCCTTCGGGTAAGCTGCTGGCAGTGGCAGGCCAGGAGGGACTGCAAGTTTTTCACTTTAACGGGGCCGCTCCGATCACGCACGACACCGGTCTGTTGACCAACGATCCCATCAACGAGATGTTCTGGGACAACGACAACCACCTTTATGCGATCACGGGCGTCTTCAACAGCAAGGTGAACCGGCTGCATGTTTTCACGGTCACTCCGAGCGGGTATCGCGAGGCGCCAGGCTCACCGTATACCATCGATGGCCCTCAATACATCATCGTGCAGCCGTGGCCGCGCTATTCGATCAACGATCGATAAGAGGTCGAGGTCGCTGCCGATCCAACCGGAGGCCGCCTTCCAGCGAAGTTACCGCCGGAGTCGGCTGCTGTGACGTTCATCTTCCAATTCCTTCCTGGGCTCTCTCCATTGCGGCGCGAATGATCGCGTGGACGATTTCTGCTCTGATATCGTGTCATCGCGTCCCTCCGAAAGCGACAAAACGATCTTCGGAGACGATTTCTGGAATACAGATTACGATTGAACCTGCAGCCTGACGCGGAGGGATGAGTCCATGTTGGCATTGCCCGGCACTCCTGAGAATCAGGCGCAGGCCTTTCCGGTCCTGACTCCCACGCAGATCGACCGCATCCGGCCGTACGGTTCGGCGAGAGCTGTTCGGGCCGGGGAGATCCTGTTCGAGCCGGGTCAGTCGGAAATGCCTTTGTTCGTTGTGCTGTCAGGGAAGCTGGAGATTGTTGTGACCCAGCTCTCGGGCGAACAGGTTGTAGTGGCCTTTGGTCCGGGAGAATTTTCCGGAGAAATGGTCTTGATTTCGGGTGCACGCTCGCTATCGCGCGGGCGCGTTGCCGAGCCGGGAGAGTTCCTTGAAGTGACGGCGGATGCGTTGCGGTCGCTCATTGCCAAGGACGCCGAACTCAGCGATCTGTTCATGCGGGCCTTCATCCACCGGCGCCTTGCGCTGATTGCGGGAGGCGTGAGTAACGTGGTTGTCCTGGGATCGCGTCACTCGGCCAACACGCTCCGCTTGCGCGAGTTTCTTACCCGCAACGGACATCCGCACTCGTATATAGACCTGGACAGCGACACTTCCGCGCAGGAGTTACTCGATCGTTTCAACCTGACGATTGATGAAATACCTGTGGTGCTTTGCAGCGGAAAGACGATGCTGCGCAATCCAACGACGCAGCGATTGGCTGAATGTCTCGGATTCACGGCGACTGCCGATGCATCGCGTATTCGCGATGTCGCTATAGTGGGGGCCGGCCCGGCAGGACTGGCAGCGGCGGTTTACGCTGCTTCAGAAGGATTGGATGCGGTGGTGATCGAAGGCGAGTTTCCGGGCGGGCAAGCGGGTTCGAGCTCGAAGATAGAGAACTACATTGGATTCCCTACCGGCATCTCCGGCCTGGAGCTCACGGGGCGCGCCGTCGTTCAGGCAGAAAAATTCGGCGCCCAGATGATGGTGGGGCAACAGGTGGTCCAGGTTCATTGCGATCAGAGGCCTTACAAGCTCACGCTGGAGGCTGGCGGCGTTGTCCAGGCTCGCAGCATCATCATCGCAGTTGGAGTGAAGTACAATCGGCCGAACATCGCCAACCTGAAGCAATTCGAAGGAAACGGCGTCTATTACGCCGCCACATTCATGGAATCGCAACTCTGCGGAGATGATGAGGTCGTCGTGATCGGCGGCGGCAATTCAGCCGGCCAGGCAGCGGTCTTCCTGGCGGAGACTGCCCACAAGGTCTATATGCTGGTTCGCGGAAAGACTCTTTCGGAAACGATGTCTCGTTATCTGACGCAGAGGATTACGAAGCATCCGGTGATCGAGCTGCACCTGGAATCAGAGCTTCAATCGTTAGAGGGCGATTCGCACCTGGAACGCGTGACCTGGCTCGATCGATCGTCAGGGGAAAGAGTGACACACGAGATCAGGCACATCTTTGTGATGGCCGGTGCGTCGCCAAACAGCGACTGGTTGCGCGGCTGTGTCGCCCTGGATGAGAAGGGCTTCATTCTTACCGGAAGGGACCTGGACCCGTTCCTGGCGGGTGCGCCGCAAAAATGGCCGCTGGGCCGGCGACCGCAGATGCTCGAAACCAGCTTGCCTGCGGTGTATGCCGTGGGCGACATCCGCTCAGGAAATGTGAAGCGAGTGGCATCGGCCGTCGGCGAAGGTTCGATCTCGATCCATCTGGTTCATCGCGCCCTGGCGGAGATGTAGCGCGATGGTGAAGAGAGCGTCGGTGTAATGGGCGGGTTGATTTCGCTGGCTCACCGTTCGGGAGCACCGGAGTTGCTAGGAATCGGCGGGATCCCCGGGCGCGTCGGCCCATGGCAGCCATACCTGAAAGCGGGTATCGCCCGGCTTTGAAGCGACCTGGATATCGCCGCCATGCTTCCTGACGATGATTTGCGCCGTATTGAGTCCCAGGCCTGTTCCCTGACCAACGTCTTTCGTCGTGAAGAACGGATCGAAAATGAAGGGTCTTATCTCGTCGGGAATTCCGGGCCCGTTATCGCGAATTTCAACCACCACAAAGCGGTCCTCGCGAAACGTCCGGACAAAGAGCTCACCCTCGCCCTGCAAAGCATCTATCGAGTTTTCGATGATGTTGGTCCAGACCAGGTTCAAGTCGGTGCCGGCCGTGTTCACCAGGAGCGGGACCGGCTCATACTCACGGCGCACCCTGATTCCTGTTTGCAGCCTGTGGGTCAACGCATCGAGCGTCGTATCCAGCGCTCGGGCGACATCCACATCCTGCAACGGTCCTTGGTCCATGTTGGTGTAGCCCTTGATGGTCCGGACCAGATTCGACATGCGGGAAACGCAGTTTTCGATGGTCCTGAGGAGGGACGACAACTCAGCGGACGCGGCAATTCGCACCAGCGCAGGCCGCGCGATATGAGGACTCAGCTGATTGAGCAAGGAGGTGAGTGTAGCCGCGGGCATGTTGGACCTGGCCAGCGAGGCTGCCAGCTCCCATGGGGCGGCATAGCCGAATCTCCGTATGATTGACTCCAGAGCTTCTTCCTGGTCGCCGAGGGCGAGCCCTTCGAAAATGGGAGTCGGTGATTGGGGCAATGAGGCTTCAACCTCTTCGATTTTCGCTATGTCGGAGTGATCGATCGGAGCGCGCAGCAACTCAGAGTTCGCGTTTCGTAATCTTGCGAGCGCATCGCGCATTTGATCGCTCGCACGCTTGGCAGCGGATGCTGGATTGTTCAATTCGTGGGCAAGCCCCGCCGATAATTTGCCCAGCGAGACCAAACGGTCACGTTGCTGCTCGATCCGGGTGCCCTCGCGAATTCTGTCCGACATCATGCCGACTAATTTTGTGGTGAGTTCCGGCATTTTATGGATCAGTTCAGGAAAAAGGGCCGTCGGAAATCTGGCCAGACGGCCATCTGTAACGGCTCGACCGGTCACGGTGAACCGTTTCATCCTGGAGAAAGGAAACACCCCACTGACTTCGCCGGCGTGGGCCGGAAGTGAAACCGTGTCGCCGCCAAATTCTCCTCTCCACTGAAAGAGTCCTTCGAGAAAAATGAACATCGAATCCGCGGGGTCGCCCTGGCGAACGAAGGTCTCTCCGGCGCGGAGAGAAACTTCATGCAAATGGCCAAGAAACCACTCAATCTGGTCTTCCGGCACGTCGGAAAACGCGGGGACTCTCCGTATCTCAGCTGCGCTGATCAATGGTTCGACCTTTCGCTTCCGCGCCTCATCGGGGAGCAACTCGCTTCATGAGGCGCGCCCGAGAAGCTTCGACCATCCGGCTGCTTATCGTTGCCGAATCAGCTATAGCTCCTGAATGAGTCGATCGCCAGTTGAGTGTACTGGCCGACCTCGATGATGTAACCGTCGGGATCACGCATGTAGCAGCGCCATTCCCAGCCGTCGGGATTGGGTAATGGCTCGGTGAGGAAGTGCGCGCCTTTGCCGCTCCATTCTTTGTAGCAGGCCCAGATATCGGCAACACGCAGATTGAGGAAGGAAGCGACCCTGTTCAGATCCGCCGGTGTTTCAAGGACGACCTCGGGTTTGTCGGGAGTTGGGCCGCCGCCGCAATTGAGAATGATCCACGAATTCGCCAGCTTGATGTAGCACGGATTCTCAGGCTTGATGAGTTTCCCGCCAAGAATTCGAACGTAGAAGTCCGCGGACTTGGCCTGGTCCTTGACGGTGAAGAAGTGGGTTGCGAAGAAGCCTTCCGGTGCAATGGGCGCGTCAGGTAGATTCAAGCGGTGCCTCCTGTTGTGGATGAATGAAGATTCCGCGGGAAGAGCCCTGGTGCGGGAGAATTCTCTGTCCCTCCGCCTGAAACGGGTTACTCGTGGAGGTGCGATTCCCAATCCGCCGGCACTCTTCCTGCGGGGCCGGGCGTTGGCTGACTTCGTGGATGCGAATGCGGGGGAAGCAGCCTTGCGCCCTGAATCGCCTCCTGCTTTTCATAATCGAAGAACCAATCCTCGCCGGGCTCGAAGCTGGCGATGATCGGGTGTCCGGTTGCGGCCGCATGTTTGGACGCGTGCTGGCTCGGAGAACTGTCACAACATCCGATGTGCCCGCACTCCGCACACCGACGGAGATGAAGCCACCAACCGTCCGGCGAGGCCAGACATTCTGTGCATCCGTCGCCACTGGGTTTCGAAGCGGGGTTGATTCCGCGCAGAGCCTTTTTCATTTCCGGCCTTCTTTCGCACGCTTTGTTCGGAAGGAATATAAAAGCGGGCTGAAGGAGTGGGTTCTTTCGACTTTCATTTTGCCTCCCGAAGACGATCGCGCGTTTCATGCGACGTCTGGTTCTTCCTGGAGCGCTGCCCGCCGGGCAACGAGCTAAGGCAGTAACAGGATCTTCCCGATGCCGCCTTTTTCTGCCGCTGCATGAGCCTCGGCCGCCTCCCTGAGGGGCAGCTTGCGGCCGATGGGGATGACCAGCTTGCCGTCTCGCACCGCTTCGGCCATGAACTGGAGCGTATTTCTGTCAAACTTCGAGAATACGAACACCGCTTTTACCGATGGGTAGCTGGCGGCGTTCTGCGGTGGCCCGACCACCGAAGCAAACACTCCTCCCGGCTTGACCCGGGCGATCAGCTTCTCGGCAGTTTTTCCGCCGACGGTGTCTGCCACAGCGTCCAGCGGGGGAAGGGCGGCAATCGCTGAGTCGTCGTCCGTTGCGACGAACTGATCCGCGCCGACGGTTTTCGCGTCGTCGATCTGCCGTTTCAAAACGCCCGCGATCACCCTCGCCCCGAGATACTTCGCCGTGAACACCGCCGAACGCCCAACGTTTCCCTGGGCGCCGACGACTAGAACCGTCTGGCCTGCCTTGATACCGGTCGCGGTAAGGAGCTGGTTGCCGGTCGTCGTCACCAGCGGCAGCGCCGCCGCCTCAATCAAATCGAGTCCCTCGGGAATGTCCGCCAGAACTGCGGCTTTCACCACGCAAAGTTCCGCGTAGCTGTTGTCCGCGATTGCGAACACGCGGTCGCCGTCCTCGAACTCCGGCACATCAGGGCCCACTTTGATCACCGTCCCTGAAAGGTCGACTCCGATCAGTCCCGGGAACTTGAGAGGATAAAAGTCCTTCGTCAAGCCCGCGCGCCGTTTGTAGTCGATCGGATTCACGCTCGCCGCAGCGACCCGGACCAGCACCTCGCCCGGACCCGGCACCGGATCGGGGTACTCCTCGAACTTGAGGACTTCAGGGCCGCCGTATTGACGGACCACAATGGCTTTCATGATTCATCCTCCACGTGGAACGAACAAGCATCACTGTACAGCGCGCCCTCATCTTTCGACCAGTATCACAGGACCCCATGCGCAATTTCGAGTCGATTGCTATCAGGCCAGAAGTCAGGTGAAGAATCCATGAACAAAGTGGCCGGCCGGCTGATTCGAAATTCCCCAGTCTCTTCACTCAGCCCGTGGCATCACAGGAGTATGCTGCAAGGCAGCCGCGCGATCCTGTGCACGGTAAGAGGTTCGCAGAGATTCGAAGCGGGAAGGTTCGAATAGGGGGTTAAGTGGTTGGTAAGGTGAAGCACTTCGACGCAATCATTATCGGGACTGGACAAGCGGGGCCGCCGCTGGCTGCGCGGTTTGCCAATGCCGGCAAGACCGTTGCCATCATCGAGCGCCATAAATTTGGGGGCACGTGTGTGAATACCGGATGCATCCCCACGAAAACACTGGTAGCCAGCGCCTATGCGATCCACGTTGCCCGCCGCGGTGCGGAGTATGGTTTCGAAATTGGCGAAATGAGCGTCGACTTCAAGCGCGTCAAGGCCCGCAAAGATGCAGCCTCCGCGAGGTCGAACAAGGGGGTGGAGGAGTGGCTCAGGGGACTGAAAAATTGTACGGTCATCGAAGGGCATGCACGCTTTCAGTCGTCGACGACGGTCGCGGTCAATGAAGAGGTTCTAGAAGCCGACAAGATCTTTATCAATGTGGGTGGGCGGGCGTCGGTTCCAGAATTGGCGGGAGTTCACGAGGTCCCGTTTCTGACCAATTCATCCATGATGGACCTCGAGGTATTGCCCGAGCATTTGATCATCATCGGCGGAAGTTACGTCGGGCTGGAATTCGGCCAGATCTATCGCCGCCTTGGAAGTGAAGTCACGATTGTGGAAATGGGACCGCGCCTGATTGGGCGGGAGGATGAAGATGTTTCCCGGGCTGTGCGGGAAATCCTGGAGGGTGAGGGGATACACATCCGGACTGACGCAAAATGCATCTCGCTGGCAAAACGCGATGGCGGCGTCGCTGTCGGTATTACATGCGAGGACGGTTCACCGGAGGTGGTGGGAAGCCACGTGCTTCTGGCTGTCGGACGTGTTCCCAACACTGGTGACCTGGGACTCGACCGGGCGGGGGTTGCCACCGACCACCGCGGCACCATCACCGTTGACGATCAACTGCAAACCAACGTGCCCGGCATCTGGGCGCTGGGAGACTGCAATGGCCGCGGCGGTTTTACCCATACGTCGTATAACGATTACGAGATCGTTGCAGACAACATGTTCAGCGGTGACCACCGGCGCGTTTCCGACCGGATCCAAGCCTACGCGCTGTATATCGATCCGCCGCTGGGGCGCTGCGGCATGACGGAAGCAGAGGTCAGGAGATCGGGAAGTCGCGCCCTTGCCACCAAATATTCGATGAGCCGGGTGAGTCGAGCCTACGAAAAGGGCGAGACACAAGGTTTCATGAAAATTTGCGTCGATGCCGATACGAAGGAGATTTTGGGGGCAGCAATTCTAGGAGTCGGAGGTGATGAAGTGATTCATGTTCTGCTGGACATCATGTATGCGAAAGCTCCGTGCACGGTTATCCAGCGCGCGATGCATATTCATCCGACGGTGGCGGAATACCTGCCGACGATACTGGGAAATCTGGCGCCGCTTGCCTGAATCCCAGCGTTCCTGCTGGCCTCCTCACAATTGAGCCACCGTGGGGCGATTTCTAAATCACGTATTTATTGATGGTTACAGACGAGTGTGCGCGGAAACGCCCGTCGAAATCTGGAGGACGCATCTAATCAGTCATGGATTCGAAGGCGGTAAACCCCGGGGGTGGTCTGGACCTCCTCGAGCTTCTGCGGCCGCACCGACGCGAATTGTGGCTGGGTCTAATCGCCATCGCCGGTGAAAGCATTGCCGGGCTGCTGGAGCCCTGGCCGCTGAAGATCGTGTTGGACGATCTGCTGCAGGGTAAGAACCAGCACGGTTGGCTGCATCGGTTTATCCTCTTTAGCGCCGGATCGGTTCCGCACAACATTTTGATTTTTGCGTGTGTCGCCGTGCTGATTATCGCGACTACGGATGCGATTTGCACGTATGCCGAAAAGTATTTGACTACGAATGTCGGGCAGTGGGTGGCGCACGATCTTCGCTGCACCATTTATACGCATGTGCAACGGCTCTCGATCGCTTTCCACGACCAGCAGCCGACGGGAGACCTGATCAGCCGCGTGACGGTGGACATTGATGCGATCCAGTCGTTCATTGTTTCGGGATTGCTGAGCATCCTGGTGGACACGCTGACGCTGGTGGGCATGATCATCGTGATGTTCTGGGTGAACTGGCAATTCACGTTGATCGCGCTGGCCATTGTGCCGCCGTTGTTCGTGGTCGTGAACACCTACACGCGGCGGGTGAAGAAAGCGTCGCGCGAGGTGCGCAAGAAAGAGGGCAAGATGGTCTCGGTCGTCTCCGAGGTCGTTTCGTCGATCCGCGTGGTGAAGGCCTTCTCGCGCGAAGATTACGAGGTACGCCGTTTCGAGGGCGAGAGCCTGGAAGCGGTGGAAGCCGCGCTTGCAGCACGTTCTCTGAAGGCGCGACTGGTGCCGATCGTGAACATGATTACTGCGGTGGGAACTTGCGCGGTGCTCTGGTTTGGCGCACAGATGGCCATGGAGGGGCGCCTCGCTCCCGGATCCCTGGTCGTATTCGTTTTTTACCTGGGCAAGATGTACAAGCCGATGCAGGATATTTCGAAGACGATCGATGCGTATTCGAAGGCCGCGACAGGTTTCGATCGCATCCAGGAGATCCTGCGCGTGGATGATGAAGTACACGATCAGCCGCGCGCGCGAAAGGCTCCGCGCTTCAAAGGCCAGATTGACTTTGAGCAGGTCAGTTTCGCCTACAACGAGAGTCAACCTATCCTGCACGATGTGAACCTGCACATTGAAGCGGGAACGATGGTCGCGCTGGTTGGAAGCACGGGCGCCGGCAAGACAACGATCATCAACCTGATCGCGCGGTTTTATGATCCGGCTTCGGGCGCGATCAAAATCGATGGCACCGATATTCGCGACTTCACGCAGAAATCGCTGCGCAACCAGATCAGTTTCGTGCTGCAGGATACGGTGCTTTTCAGCGGGACCATCTGGGACAACATTGCCTACGGCAGTCTGGATGCTTCGGAGTCGAAGATCGTGAAGGCGGCCGAGGCCGCGAATGCCATGGAGTTCATTGAGAAGCTTCCCAACAAGTTCGATACGCCTGTTGGCGAGCGCGGGCTGACTCTCTCGGGCGGACAGCGGCAGCGCATCGCGATTGCACGGGCCATCATCCGCAATACCCCAATTCTGATTCTCGATGAGCCGACGTCCGGTCTGGATTCGGCCTCGGAACAGCTTGTGGTAGAAGCGCTCGATCGGCTGATGGAGGGAAAGACGTCGATTGTGATTGCGCATCGGCTGACGACGATTCGCCGGGCGCGGCAGATCTATGTGGTCGAGAACGGAACGATTGCGGAATCGGGAACGCACGATGAGCTGCTGCAAAACGAGAATGGAATCTATCGGAAGTTGCACGATATCCAGGCAAATCTAGAGGAAGCGCCGACACCGGCCTGAATTGCGCGCGGCATCAGAGCGCAGCAAGTTGTTCAATCCGGCTCTCGACCACGCGCGCATAGGTATCGACTTCCTGCGGGGAAAAATGCGCAGCACGGAAGGCGTCGAGCAGTTGCTGATGGCTTAGCTGCTTCAGCAAGGAGCCGATCCAGCGCGCGTCCGCGATCGGGATGTCTTTGCCAATCCACTCCAGACCGCGGCGCATTTCGTATCGCTTGATTTTCGGCGTCATGACCAGATCGGGCGCAGCCGGAGTTGCGAAGTCGATTGAGGTAGCGCTCTTGTGTTTGATGAATTTCGATTTCTCGAAGGTGTCGGCATCTCCCTTCGAGCGATCCTTGCTCCAGCTCACTCCATTGGTGCCAAATGTGGCCCCGATGTCGCTGGTGAGAAAGACATCGTTCCCTGAGTCTTTCGCCTTGAAGACGGCGTTATTTTCGTCCTTGAGGTCCCAGTTATTCATGAGGGCCATCATGACGCGCAGGCCATTGAACTCGCGTGTGCCCTTGAACGGGTTGTCTTTCCAACTCCAGATGCCGATCTTTTTCTGGCCTTCGGGCTTTCTCGAGAATCGGGCGTTTTCGATGTGTCCGCCCTTTGGCGATGCGCGTTTGATGCGCAGATTCTGAATGTCGGCGGATGGCAGGAGGTAATCGTCCTCGACGAAGTAGCCCACCGCCCAAAGCAGGCGCGAAGCAGCGACCTCGGGTTGCGCTTCATTGCCGAGCTTCACCCGCCACCCGGTTCCTTGCGAGTCGCGCACATTGAACTTCGGGTTCGTGCCGTGCAGGTCCTCCGATTCGAATGTGAAGGGCGCCAAAGGCTGAGAATTCTTTCCGCCCTGGCCGTAGAAGAGGTCCAGTGCAGCAATCGGACCGGGATCATGCCATAGCACGGGATTGTGGATTTGCGCGAAATCGACCGGGGCGTCGTTATCGTCCTTCTGGGTCTTGATCGTTGTGGATTGCTCGTGGCCGGGCTGGGCGACAGCGGGACGCGAACTCAATAGAACGCAATACGCGAGGGCCCCGATTGCGAGGGCGCGGCTGCACTTCATCCGTTCTCTCCTTGCTGCAACAACGCTTGGTATTTAGAAGCAAAAAGGGCGGGAGCCGGTGCCTGGAGAGGCGAACATCCCCTCGCCCGGAAAGTGCATCTCTTGTATCAAGAGTCGGTTGCAGCGTACCCACGGAGAGAGCAAGTGAAGTTGCTGATCCAGCCGGACGATGGCATCAAGCCCCTCGTTGAAGCATTGCGCAAGGCCAAGAAGAGCATTCGGATTCTGATCTTCCGCTTCGACCGCATTGAAATTGAGAAGGCACTCGTGGACGCAGTGGGGCGCGGCGTGTCGGTGCAGGCGCTCATTGCGCATACGAACCAGGGTGAAGAGAAAAATCTTCGCCGCCTGGAAATGCGCTTGCTCGCGGAGGGAGTGACTGTCACGCGCACCGCGGAGGATCTTGTTCGCTATCACGGCAAGATGATCATTATCGACGAAAAGGTGCTCTATCTGCTTGGCTTCAACTTCACGCACATGGACATCGACCTGAGCCGCTCGTTCGGCGTGGCGGTCACAAAATCGAGCGTGGTGAAGGAGGCGACTCGGCTTTTTGAATGCGATTCGAAGCGCCGCGCCTATACCAAGGTGAAGGGCGACCTGATCGTGAGTCCGGTCAACGCGCGCAAACGGCTGACCGAATTCATTGCCGGCACGAAGAAGTCCCTCCTGATTTATGAGATGAAGATCAGCGATCGCGATTTTGTGAAATTGCTGAATAAAAAGATCTCAGACGGCGCGTCGGTTCGCGTACTGTCTCGCGCATCGGCGAAGAGCGGCACCATTCCTGTACGGCGACTGCCGTCGCGGCTGCATTTGCGCGCAATCCTGCGTGACGGGAACGCCGCTTTCCTGGGCAGTCAGAGCCTGCGCAAGCTCGAGCTTGAGGCGCGTCGCGAAATCGGCATCATCTTCCGCGATAAGAAAGTCGTGAAGCAGATGGAAACGATTTTCGAAAAGGACTGGAAAAGATCGGAGCCGATTGTCGAAGAATCGAAACTCGCCTCGGCGCTCGTCATTCCGGCCAAGAAAGTCGCAAAACAAGTTTCCAAGCAGATTGCGATCAAGCCCGTGGTCGAGCAGGTAATCGAGAAGGTCATCGATCCCAAGGACCCCACTCCGTTTGAGCCGGATGAAGTCGCGGAGACCGTGCGGGAAGCATTTCGCGACGAGGTACAGGCGGCGGTGAAGGACGCGCTCAAGGAGGTCGCGGTGAGCGCGGCGAAGGAAGATGGTCAAAAGCCCGCTGAAAAGGGCGATCAGGATTGAGAAGGGGCAGGAGAATCGATGGCGATCCAAAGGTCGCGGGTTATTGGCTTCGTTCTCATGGTGCTGGTTGCGCCGGTGGCGGTGCTTGCGCAATCACCAGCACCGACGGCATCGGAGCAAAAGGTGCTGGACGGATTCCGCGCCAAAGCCAAGGACTACATGGACCGGGAGCATTCGCTTGCCGCCGACAAGATGAAGCCGACCACTGATGTCGCGAGGCTGGAGACGCAGCGCAAGCTCCTTCGTGACGCGGTCCAGCAGGCGCGTATCCACGCAAAGCAGGGGGATTTCTTTGGCGAGCAGACTGCTGAAGTATTCCGCAAGATTCTTGCCGATTTGTTTCACGGACCCGATGGCAAAAAGATCGAGGCAAGTTTGAACCACGCGGAGCCCGGGGCCCCGGCGCAGTTCAGGGTCAACGAGGAGTTTCCCAATCAGAACGGTCAACCGATTCAATCGGTCCCACCGACGGTGCTGAAGGCGTTGCCCGCGCTACCCAAGGGGTTGGAGTACTGCATTGCAGGGAACACGCTGGCACTGCATGACACAAGTGCCAACATGGTGGTTGATTATCTGCCCAACGCTCTTCCGTGATGAAAAGGCTGACACCGATGCGCAACACCATCATCCTGCTGCTGCCTCTGGTTATGGTTGTCTATCCCGGACTGCCGGGTGACGAAGGCGCACCGGCGGCATCGATGCCGGAAAGCGCTCTCGACGTGCGTCTCCCCCTGAAAGCGGGTTCGTTGCGCTGGGCGGTGATTGGCGATAACGGCACCGGGGAGGGCCCGGAGCGCGACGTGGCACACGAGATGCAACGTTATTGGACGAAGGTCCAGTTCGATTTCGTCACGATGGATGGGGACAACATCTATGGCGGGCACTCGCCGAGGGACTTCCAGCTGAAGTTCGAGGAACCGTACAAGCCGCTTCTCGATGAAGGCGTGAAGTTCTATGCGTCGCTTGGCAATCACGATGATGCCCAGATCGAGATGAACTACAAGCCCTACAACATGGGCGGCAATGCTTACTACACGTTCGACAAGAAGGATGTTGAGTTTTTCGTTCTCGACAGCAATTACATGACTCCGAAGGAGCTGTCGTGGCTCGAAGACAAACTGAAGAGCTCAACGGCGAAGTGGAAGATCGCCTATTTCCATCACCCGCTGTACACCTGCGCGAAATTCCACGGACCCGACATCGATTTGCGGAATCAGCTGATGCCGCTGTTTACAAGGTATGGCGTGAACGCCGTCTGGTACGGGCACGAGCACGTGTACGAGCGCCTGAAGCCGCAGGAAGGCATTTACTTCTTTCTGGAGGGTGAATCGGGGCAGCTTCGATACCACAACATTCACCGGTCGTGCGACCTGGATGCCGCTCATTTCGACACCGACCGGAGCTTCATGCTGGTTGAGATCGATGGCGACCAGATGTATTTCGAAACCATTTCCCGCACCGGGGCAGTGATCGACTCAGGACAGCTGGCGCTACAGGCGAAGAAATGAGCGGAAGGATCGGCGCTCAAGATGTTGACCTGAAGCAGGTGACTCGATTTGGGTCGACGGGGGCGGCGGGGGTAAGCCAGGGCTCGCCGGCAATGATCGGGGTGCAAGGGCCCAGGGAGCAGACGCGGATGGTGCGGTGAGCCGCTTCGCTGCGAAGGCGATGCATCACGGAGATGAGGATGGAGCCGGTGAACGGAGCGTAGAGGAAGAACACGGTTCCGGATGACAGGGGCGCTTCTCTCGCATCTCCTTCGACAAAAGTGACATGACTGAGGCCGAGGCGGTGGGCGCATTCGCGTGCGCAATTCACCAGCGCCGCGTCGATTTCGATGCCGATGGTGCGGACGCCTGTGAGGATCGAGACGAGCATGGGCACATGGCCGAGGCCCGAGCCGAGATCGACCAGTACGTCGTTGGCGCGTAGGGCGGCGAGCCGGACCAGGTCCAGAATGTGGCGGGCGGGCGTGGGCTGATAGAAGACCATCTCGGGTCCGGGATGAAGGAGTTCGGCGCCTGGCGCGCGGAACTGCAAAACACCGCTGAGCAGCTCGTCGAGGTCGTCAAAGTCGAGGCCGGGCCTGGGATCGCCAGGGGCAGCGCACTCATGGATCCATTGGAGCAGCTCCTCGGGCTGACCACGCTGAAGACGGGCGCGAATCGCATCGTAGACGGCGGCGTTGGCTGCTTCGAGGCGGGTGCGGAAGGCGCGGACGCTCTCAGCGATGGTGGCGGACGACCCGGCCTGCAGATCGAGTTGATCGAGGACTTCGATGCGCGATCGAAGTTGATTTGGCTCGAAGAGGGATGCATCCGATTCGAGATGGGCGAGCAGGCGGCGAAGCAATTCGGCGGAGTGCGCGAGGGGGTTATTCAACTCTTTGACCTGATTGGATTGCATTGCACCGGCGCCAGTGTACCGCCGGCTCATCCCTTCGGTGGAGATTTCTGACCCTCTGCGGGATGAGGACACTGGTTATCCCAATTCTTTAGAGTTCGCTCACGGGCTTCCCATTTCAAGCGGACGTGATGTTTCCCCGGACAGGAGTCTGCCCGGTGCGATGGATCCGCGAAAACAAGCCTTTGTGTTTCTGGAGGTCGAGTGAAAATCCAAGCCGTAGGTGCATTCCTTTCCCTGACTGCCATCGCGCTCGCGACCGCTGCCTTCGCGCAGGTACCGACGAGCAGCCTGAACGGCCGAGTGACCGACGCCAGCGGGGCCGTGCTGGTGGGCGCGAACGTGACGGCGGTGAGCGGGGCGCAAGGCGCGTCT
Source organism: Occallatibacter sp. (assembly GCA_035308825.1). GTDB lineage: Bacteria > Acidobacteriota > Terriglobia > Terriglobales > Acidobacteriaceae > Telmatobacter. The sequence continues at coordinate 443,049 of DATGFX010000082.1, forward strand.
TATGCCACCACGTCGAACAGGGACGGCTTCTACGCGCTGCCGAATCTTCCAGTGGGCATCTACGATCTGAAGATTGAGTCACACGGTTTTGCGACCCGCGAAGTGAAGGGCATCCAGCTGGAAGCTGGGAAGACCACCACCGAAGACGCTTCGCTGCAGGTTGCCGCTGCCGGAGCCACGGTGGAAGTGGATGCAACGGCGGCCACCATCGACGTGACGCAGTCGATGATCCAGGGCGAGATCACGTCGAAGACCATTGAAAACATTCCGTTGAACGGGCGCAATTTCCTGGAGCTTGCGTACCTGGTGCCGGGGAACCGGCCCGCGCCCACGTTCGATCCGACCAAGACGAACACGCTGGAAGTGAGCTCGGCAGGAGGATTTGGCCGCGGCGGGAACATCACGGTCGATGGCGGGGACAACAACGATGAAGTGGTGGGGGGAACGCTGTCGAACTTTCCCGAAGATTCGGTGCAGGAGTTTCAGATTGCGACGGGGCGCTTTACGGCGGAAGTGGGCCGCTCGGGGAACAGCATCGTGAACATCGTTACCAAATCGGGGACGAACCAGTATCACGGATCGCTTTTCATGTTTGAGCGCAACCGCAATCTTCAGGCCCTCCCCGCCACGTTCAACCGCAGCCTGCCCACTCCTCCATTCGATCGCGAACAGTACGGCGCATCGGTGGGAGGACCGTTCCACCGGGATCGGGCCTGGTGGTTTTCGTCGGTGGAGTATCGGGACCAGAATGCGGCGATCCAAACCGGTGCGCGCGATTTCACGACGGATTCGATTGTGAACACCGCGGCGCCCGCTCCCCTGCGCGATGCGCTGTGGTCGTCGCGGGTGGACGCGCAGCTCAGCAAGCGCAACAGCCTGATGTTCCGTTATTCGTTCAATCGGTCGACGGACACGGGCGAGGCAACGCCGTCGGAGAATACAGCGTCGTTTACCGCAGCGGAGCGGCAGAACTCGCTGAACCGGTTCAATTCCCTCGTAGGCGCGCTAAACACAGTGATTTCGACAAACAAGGTGAACAACCTGTCGTACCACTTCGATCATTTCTACAACGACATTCCTCCGTTCGGGCAGAATGCGCCGACCACGAATCCGCAGTTGAACCTGGCGAACGAACTGATCTTCCCCGATATTGCAGATGGGGCCAATTTCAACCTGCCGCAGGCGACGCACCTTGACCGCAACCAGGTGCGCGAATCGCTGTCGTGGATACTGGGCAAGCACACGCTGAACCTTGGCGGGGAATTCCAACATTACACGGCGAGCGGCGAGATCAACGTGTTCGGGACGGGGACGGTGATCCTGGTTTCGGATTTCGGCTTTGCGGATCTGAACGGCGACGGGCAGGTCAACGATCTCGATATTCCGGAAGCGGTGGGATTGAAGAGCAGCGCGCCGGTGGTTCCGGTGCCGATTCCGACGATCTTCAACAGCTATGTAGCGGGCTATGTGCAGGACGATTGGCGCGTGCATCCGAGGCTGACGCTGAACCTGGGGCTGCGCTGGGAGTACGATTCGAACCTCACGGGTACGTCGAGCGCGCACGATCCATGCCCGAATCTGACCTCGGTACCCTCGCAACCGTGCACGTGGATGGCGAACGTCATCGACCTGAAGAAAACTCCCGACAAGAAGGATTTTGGACCGAGGGTTGGGTTTGTCTACGACCTGTTTGGGACGGGGAACACGGTGCTGCGCGGCGGTTACGGGATCTACTACGACCGCATCATTCTCGAGGCCGGATCGTATGAGCTGGTGCAGAACGATCGGGCGCTGACGGTGACGCAATATGCCGGATCGAGCTGCACGTCGCCTTACGTGCCGGGCCCGCCGAGCCTGGGGGCGTGTTTTGCGCCGGGAGGGAGCTATGCGCCGGGGAGCCCATCGCTTGCCAGCCCATTCAGCGGTCCGCATCAGACGGGCGGCGTGGGCATGCTGGCGATGGGACCCGACGCGCACCATCCGCTCTTCCAGCAGTTCTCGCTGGGCGTGCAGCAGCAGGCGGGCAGGAATTGGCTGGTATCGGCGGATGGACTGCATGTGTTCGGGAGCCGCCAGATCATCGCGCACCTATTGCGCAACACGAACTCGACCTCGCCTTATGTGAGCTGCCCTGGCGACAACATGCCTTGCACGCTGACGGACCCGACGAGCGGCATTACGGACAACATCACACTGCTGCAGTCGCAGGCCAAGTCGTGGTATGACGGGCTGATTGTGAGCCTACAGCATCAGCAGTCGAAGCTGGGGCGCATCGGCTATCAATACAACGTGAGCTACACGTTGTCGAAGACATTTGATTTCTCGGACGACGACCAGCTGACCCGCAACAATTCAGACGAGCAGGTGGACCTGGTAGAGGGCATCAACAATCTGCGGTTGGAAAAGGGATACGCGCTGACCGATGAGCGTCATCGGCTGACGTTCTTTGGCGAGAGCACGCTGCCATGGGGCTTCTCATTCGCGCCGATCTATACGTTCAGCTCTGGCGTTCCGGCCGACACGTTCCTGCCAGGGACGGGGAATATCAACGGATCGAGCGGATCGCGCCTGCCGCTGCTGCCCCGCGACGCGATTGGCCGCGAGATCAAGAACAGCGACCAACTGAATACCGTGATTAATCAATGGAACGCGCTGCCCGCGTGCCCCGGGGCATTTCCGTGCCAGGCAGGCGGGCCGCTGCAGAATGTACCTTCGGGGATCAAGTTCTCGAGCCCGTTCAGCTCGCTTGATTTTCGCGTGAAGAAGGATTTCCGCCTGGGAGAGCGCGCGCACTTCAGTCTTGCGGGCGAGGCCTTCAACATCTTCAACGAGACGAACATCCTGGGGACCAGCAACGCGAACTACTCGGGCCGCAACATCTCCTTGTTTGCGGCGCCGGCGCAGCCTGGGCAGCCGACGTTCTATTCGCCGGTGACGACGGCAGGCGGGTTCTTCGGATCGGGTGGGCCGCGGGCCTTCCAGTTCGCGGCGAGGCTGGATTTCTAAAAGTGGGTGGGGGGAAAGGCGACGCTATTTCGAACCGATCGCGTGCTGCAGGGCGGTTGCAAGATCGTCAGGCTTGAAACCGAATGGGCCGGGCTTGCTCTTATAGAGCACCCGGCCACCGGGAGCAACCAGGTACAGGCGATCGGGCCAGCCGGTATAGGCGGATTCGACGCGGTTGTCGAATCCATCGACCAGAGCAGGGAACTTGATGCCGAGCTTGCGCACGCAGGTTCCTGCGACGGAGAAGCGCTCGGCCTCGTTCTTCGGGCTTGCGAAGAGAACCTTCTCTTTCACGTTCGATTCCATCTCCCACACGTCGGTGGGATGGGCCTCGAGGATGTAGACCGCGTAGAAGCCGACCTTGTCCTTGTATTGGTCGGCAAGCTTGTTCAGGGCGGGAACCTCCCGCCGAAATGGCGGTCACGTGTAGCTTCCGAATACGAGGACCACGGGCCTCGATGCCCATAGAGAACCGAGTTGGACGGGATCCTTTGCCTCGAGGGTCTTCACGGTGAAGTCGGGAGCCTGGCCGCCGGGGTTCACGTGGCCGAAGCGGGCCTGCGTCCACATGGTCTCAAAGGGAAACAGGAAATATGCCGGCATAGGCATATGCATCATGACGCGGCCGAAGACCTCGGGCGGCTGATGCATGGCCCAGTCGATGTAGGCGACAAAGCCAACCCAGGCCACGGCGAGGACGCCGAGCGCGCCATATAGCCTGCGTTTTGTGGTTGGCTTCATGTTCGTGGGATCAGCCTACTTGGTTAAGGCATTGATCTCAAGATAGTTTTGCGGAGAGATTCCGAAGGCGTCGGCGACGCGGTTGAAGAAAGCGAACATCGCGGTGATGTAGACGGCCTCGGCAATCTGGGGCTCGGTCCAGCCGTGATTGCGCAGGTTCTGCACGTCTTCCTCCGTGGTGCGATAGGCGGCTTCGGTTACCTTGGCGACGTAATCGAGCAGCGCGCGTTCGGCAGGGGACAATTCCGCCTCGTCGAGCTTGCCGTTTACGAGTGCCTGCACCGTTTTTTCATCTGCTCCCTGAACCCGCAGGAAGTACGCATGCGAGTCCAGTCAATAGGGGCATCGGTTGAGATAGGAAACCCAACTGGCGATGGCCTCCTTTTGCCTGCGATTCAGGTGCCCCTGGGAAAAGTGCACGGTATCGCTGAACTCCATGACGTCGCGGAGAAAATCGGGCCGATGGCTGAAGCACTTGAGGATGCCTGGCATCTGCTGGCGCCCGGATTTCTTGCGCCATTCGTCGTAGACGGCGGCCACGTCGCCTGTGGCGTCAGCGTCTTCAATCAGCTTGATTTTTGTTTCGTTTTCGGCCATGGGAAACGAGGTCAAGGGGGACTATAGCACGGGGGAGATTGGGGAGAATATCCACCTTTTTGTTGATCCGGATGGCCCGGTGGGGGGTGAAGGGGACCGGCTACAGGACGATACGGTGGAAGCCCAGCTTGCGCGTGACCCGCTCGCGGTCAAGGTATTCGAGCAGTGGAATGGCGTATTTGCGGGACACGCCGGTCAACTGTTTGAACTGGGCGATGTCGATGGTCTGGCCCCGCAGTGGACGCAGACGATGCGCGAGATCGCTGAGCGCACTCCGGTGTGCGCAGAGCGCGTCGCTGCCCAGCCTCACCAGGGTTTTCTCGCGCAGCAGCACCGTAATGAGTTCGCGCATCTCGGCTGGTTGCACATTCAGCTGTTTCGACAAGTCCTGCGGTGACGGCGGCTCAAGGCCGGCCCGCTCGTACGCGGCACGAACTAGATCAAGGGTGCTGGTTTCGCTTGTCGAATCGGCGGTGCCCGCGCGGGTCGTTCTGGCCATTTCGTTCACGACATGCAGCTTGCCGCTGCGGTCAAGCTGCCCGAGAGCGGCATCGAAGACTTCGAGCCCGAGGCGCGTCTGGCTTCTCAGTTCCGACCGCTTCACGCCGACGGAGCCGCGTTTTCCCAGTGCGTCCTCAATGCGTTCCATGGCTTGGGCAAGCGCGTCGCGGGTGATCAGCAGCTCGTTGTTGATCCAGAAGAGGCGCTCGTCCGTGACGAGGGGGGCAAGGAGGCGGCGCAGGGTGTCAGTTCGCAGTCCTGTTTCTCGCGAAAGATCGAGAACTGGAATTCCCGCCATTTCGCGCCGTGCCACGCGAAGGAAGAGTTGCTGTTCCGGGGAGGAGCCCTGGAAGAGAGTAAGCCACTCGCGTGTCTTCGCCTTGGGCTGACGCGGAACAGGACGAATGTCGAGCACGCGTCCACCGCCAATGGTGGCGGCCGGCGATCCCTGGCGCAGAACGAATCGATCACCTGGCAGCAGTACGATAGGCCGGCCTAACTTGATCCTCGCCAGTCGTGGAGGGCCGGGTTCGACGGGTTGATATTCGTACAGTGAGATGGCTGTCATGCACTCGGACGCGTAGGCATGCAAGTGCACCATGGCGCGATGCTTGAGCGGGACAGCATGCGGCAAGAGGCTGATCTCGGCGTCGATAGTCTCGACGGCAACGACTCCTGCGGGTTCGACGAGCGTGTCGCCGCGACGCAACTCCGACGCGTCGACCCTTGCGAGATTCAACGCAACACGCGTGCCGGCGCGCGCCTGCGGTTGCGACGCACCATGCACCTGGACCCCGCGAGTGCGGACGGGGCGCGATCCAGGCTCGATGGCGAGTTCCTGGCCGATTTGAATCGAGCCTGCAACGAGTGTCCCGGTCACCACGGTACCGAAACCTGTCATCACAAACGCGCGATCGATCGGCAGCCGTGCCAGAGCATCCGCGGTTCGGCCCGGAATGCGCGATGCCAGCCTGGCGAGTTCGCGGCGCAATGTGTCCATTCCTGCCCCGGAATGCGCACTGACGGGAACAATGGGGGCCGAGCGGAGGAAGGTGGGCGCAAGAAACTGCTGGACCGATGCCCGGACCTCGCGCAGATGGTCTTCGCTGACAGCGTCGATCTTGGTGAGAGCAACGAGACCGTGTGCGATTCCGAGCATGCCGCAGATGGCAAGGTGCTCTTCGGTTTGCGGCTTGACGCCTTCTTCGGCTGAAATCACGAGCATGACGGCGTCGATGCCGCCCGTGCCGGCAAGCATGTTGCGCACAAAGCGCGCGTGGCCCGGCACATCGATGAAGCTGATGCGGAGGGGAGCGCCGCGCTCATCCTGCGTGTCGAGGGAGGCAAATCCGAGGTCGACGGTAATGCCGCGGCGCTTCTCTTCCGGCAGGCGATCGGTGTCGACGCCGGTGAGCGCGCGGATGAGAGCGGTTTTTCCGTGGTCGATGTGACCGGCGGTGCCGATGACGACGGACTTGGGTCCCGCAGTTCCGTGGGAGATGATCGGCTCCGATGAACGAGGGGGCCCCATCAGTCATTCGCCTCCGGATGAGGGTAGACCGGCAGCGAACCGAGAGCACGGGCCAGGTAAGAATCGGATTCGGGGTCGACGGTGCGCAGATCGAGCAGCACGCGGTCTTCTTCGATGCGTGCGATGATGGGCGGGTCTTGCTTGCGCAGCGCGCGTAGTAACGCGGCTGCATCGAGATTTTCGTCCCGCAAGGCGATGGCAGAGCTGTTCAGGCGGGCACGGGGCGCAGTGCCGCCTCCGATGATGCCTTCGACGGGAACGACTTCAGCGGAAATGCGCCGGCTGTCGATTGCGCCGGCAACCTGCTCGCAGCGGCGCCTGATTTCATCGGCCGGCAAAGAAAGGAGACGCACGACGGGAATTTCGTCGGCGCTGCCCGCGAGATAAGCAGCCAGCGTGCCCTCAAGCGCCGCATAGGTCAGCTTGTCGACGCGGAATGTGCGGAAGAGCGCATTTTTCCTGATCTGGTTGACGTATTGCTTTCTGCCGACGAGGATCCCGCACTGCGGGCCGCCCAGGAGTTTGTCTCCACTGGCGGCGATCACATCGCAACCGAGAGTGCAGCTGGCGTAGAACGTGGGCTCGGCGGGGATACCACAGGTCTCAAGCGGGTGCAGCAGGCCCGTGCCCTGGTCTTCGAAGATGGGAACACTGCTGCGGTGGCCGAGTTCGGCGAGATCGCGCAAGGAGGGGCGCTCGACGAATCCCTCCATACTGAAGTTGGAATGGTGGACGCGCAGGATGAGGGCAGTTTCGGGGGAGATCGCTTTCTCGTAGTCGACGAGGCGGGTGCGGTTGGTAGTGCCAATCTCTTTGAGGAGGGCGCCCGAAGCGAGGAGGATCTCGGGAATGCGGAAACCGCCGCCAATTTCGACCAGCTCGCCCCGCGATACGAGGACTTCCTTGCCTTTTGCGAGCGCGTGCAGGGTGAGAAATGTGGCAGCCGCACAGTTGTTGACGATGATGGCGCGGTGGGTTTCGGCGATATGGTGATTGCCTGTCTGCGCGGCCAGGAGGGAGAGGATGAGCCGCTCGACGTGCACGTCGCGCTTGCCGCGATCGCCGGAATCCAAATCAAATTCGAGATTGGAATAGCCGCCAGCAACTTCGACGAGGTGCTCGATAGCGCGCGTTCCCAAGGGTGCGCGACCGAGGTTCGTGTGCAGAATGACGCCGGTCGCGTTGATCACGGGCCGGAGGGAAAACCGGAAAGGACTGCCAAGCTCAGCTTCGATGCCGGCCGGCAGATCGGCGAGACGGATTGCGAGCATTTTGTGCGAATGCTCGCCCTGCGCGATCTCGCTACGGATTGCCTCCAAAGCGCGCCGCGTCGCGCTGACCACCGCGTCACGTGGATGCGCTTGAGTGAGCCGCGCGATTCGTTCGGTCAGGAGAAGCTCGTTCACGGAAGGAAGCATGCGATAGAGCTCCTGCATGATCCGTTCCGCGTGTTCTGCGTCGACAGTCACCGAATCACCTCTCCATTGCGCTTCCCAAGGCCTAATGCAGAACGATGCCGGGCCTTCCGGCAACAACGCGCCCGATCGCCTCGGCTGGAATTCCCGCAGCGCGCAACGCATGGTTCAGGTCGTGCGCAGAATCAGGGCCCACGCTGATCAAGAGCCCGCCTGACGTCTGGGGATCATACATCAGGGTGCGAACTTCTTCGTTGATGCGGGTTGACGATCCTTCCGACACAATACACTCGGCATATGCGCGGTTGGCAAGCAGGCCTGCTGGGACCGCTCCGCGCCTGATGGATTCGAGCGCGCCTGGCAGCTTTGCTATTTTATCGGTCTCAATTTCGAGCGCGACTTTGCTGGCAGTGGCCATCTCGCGTCCGTGGCCCATAAGCCCGAAGCCGGTCACGTCGGTCATGGCATGCACACCGCTGTGACGCGGGACGATCTCAGCGGCGCGTTTATTCAGGGTTGTCATTGACTCGACGGCGGCATCGATCCAGGCTGGTTCGGCTTTGCCCTGCTTCAGGGCTGTCGTGATCACGCCGGTGCCGATTGGCTTGGTGAACAGGAGCGTGTCGCCTGCCTGAGCGCCTGCGTTGGTATAGACGCGATCGGGATGGATGAGCCCGGTGACGGCATAGCCAAATTTCATTTCCGCATCGCGCACTGAGTGTCCGCCGACGACGGTGCAGCCTGCTTCGTTCATTTTGGCGAGACCTCCGCGGAGGATCTGGCCGAGCACATCGAGATCGCCCTCCTGCGGAAAGCAGACGATGGCGAGCGCGGTGAGGGGGATGCCGCCCATGGCATAGACGTCGCTGAGAGCATTGGCCGCGGCGATCTGGCCGAAGGTAAACGGATCGTCGACCATTGGCGTGAAGAAGTCGACGGTCTGGACGAGGGCCCGGTCGTCGCCTATTCGATAGACGCCCGCGTCATCGGATTGGTCGAATCCGACCAGGAGATTGGGGTCGGCCTGGGCTGGAAGGGCGTCGAGAACGGCGCGCAGCGAGCCGGGTGCGAGTTTGCTGGCACATCCTCCGGCCTTTACCTGTTGGGTCAGTCTCATCGGGGTGGAACGAGCGCTGTGCGCGGGATTCTGATTCCTCTGCGATAGATTCGTATTATAGATGGTGTTTAGTTGCGGAAGTGCCTGGGTTCCGGTGATCCTCCCGGTCTTCAAAACCGGCGGTCGTTCTTCACGGGCGACGGTGTGTTCGACTCACACGCACTTCCGCCATCCTGCCCATCTGGACTTGCCCGGGGTGAGGGAATGAAAGCTGCGATTTCAATTGTGGCGGCGGCTGTGATAGCGGTGCCGTTGGTTCGGGCCGAGAGGCCGCAACCGCAGGCGGGAACCGCGCCTCTTGCTCAGCGTGACCCGGCGGGCGACCAGCCGGACAATCCGGGGCCGTTGGCCAAGGATCTGTCACCGAAGCTGAAGCGCGGCGCCATTCTGAAGGCGATGAAGAAGGTGGCTGACTGGCAACTGCGAGAGTCGCTGGGCCGGTATGACATCGACTGGACTTATGCCGCGTTGTATGACGGGCTGCTGGCTGCAAGCCGCACGACCGGCGACCAGCGATATCACGACGCGGTGTTGACGATGGCGGAGGAGAACCACTGGAGCCTTGGGCCGCGGTTTGCCCACGCGGACGACGAGGCGATCGGGCTGACCTATCTGACACTCTACGCCGAAGAACGCAAGCCGGAACGTCTAACGCCGGTGCGGGAAGGAATGGACCGGCTGGTAGCGCGGCCCGATGATCCGGACAAGGAATTGTGGTGGTGGTGCGACGCGCTCTACATGGTGCCGAAGGTGCTGGCGCAGCTGAGCGTGGAGACGGGCGATCGCCACTACCTCGATTTTCTCGATCACGAATGGTGGATCACGTCGGGAGCGCTGTACGATCCGGCGGAGCACCTGTATTTTCGCGACAAGCGATTCCTGACGATGCGCGAGGCCAACGGGCAGAAGATCTTCTGGTCGCGCGGCAATGGATGGGTCCTGGCCGGGTTGGCGATGGTGCTTGAAAGAATGCCGAAGGATTATCCAGACCGCGACAAGTTTGTGCAGCAATACCGCGAGATGGCGGAGCGGATCGCGGGGCTTCAGCAGGCGGATGGGCTGTGGCGGGCGAGCCTGCTCGATCCAGGGGCTTATCCAGCGCCGGAGGATTCCAGCTCAGCGTTTTTCACGTATGGGCTGGCGTGGGGCATCAACCATGGGCTGCTCGATCGGAAGAAATACCTGCCGGTGGTCGAGAACGCGTGGCGAGGGCTGCTGACGCATATTTATGCGGACGGGCGTCTCGGTTCGATTCAGCCGGTGGGCGGAGAGCCGGGGAAGTACAAGCCATCGTCGAGCTGGGTGTACGGTGTAGGCGCGTTTCTGCTGGCGGGTTCGGAACTGGCGGACTTGAGCGGGCAGTGAGAGCCGGCGGCGCTTAAGGCTGTATCGTCGGTCGCGAAGATGAGTTGGCGGACGGCGGCAGACAGCTTGCGGCGAGACCGATGAGGAAGGTCGCAATGCTGCCGATGACCACGTACCAGGTGAATGCGACGGGCGTGAATCGCCAGAGATAGACATTCAAGGCAAAGCCGAAAATCATGCCCACGATGGCGCCGCGTTCCGATGCGCGTTCTGTGAGGACGCCGAGCAGAAAGACGCCGAGGAGCGATCCGTAGGCGACGGAGGCGATCGAGAGGCCCATCTCGAGCACCGTGCCTCCGCGGCGGGCCACAAGCGCGAGGACGAAGAGGATGACGCCCCAGAACAGCGTTGCGATCTGGGAGCGCCGGACGCGATCTTCTTCTGACGCGCTAGGCGCGAGGCGCGCATAGAAATCGACGATCGTGGTGGATGAGAGTGAGTTGAGCGCGGCGCTCAGGTTCGACATGGCCGCTGCAACGATCGCCGCGATCAGCAGCCCGCTGACGCCGTGCGGCATGCGCGTGACGATAAACGAGGGAAAGATGATATCGGCGCGGGTAAATGGCGCCGGCGGCGCGAAGAGCTTGTAGAACACGAACAACATCGCGCCAATGAACAGGAACAGAGCGAACTGGAAGAAGACGGCGAGACCGCTGACCAGCAATGCGATCTTGGCTTTGAGTTCGCTGCTGGCCGAGAGCAGGCGCTGCACGATGAGCTGGTCGGTACCGTGGCTGGCGGTGGTCAGGAATGCTCCGCCAATCACGCCGGACCACAGCGTGTAGGTGGTGGTGAGGTTGAGTTTGAGGGAGAACATGCGGAACCGGCCTGCATGGGCGGCGATGGCAAAGGCATTGGTTGAGCCTCCGGGAATGGCATGCAGCATGACGACGAGGGCCACGACACAACCAGCGAGATAGACGGAAAGCTGGACAACGTCGGTCCAGATCACCGCGGCCATTCCTCCGCGGAAGGTGTAGGCCAGCGTGAGCAGCAGGACGATGGCAATTGCCGAAATGTCGCGGCCCATGCCGTTCATTCCGGGGAGCACGCTGTCGAGGGCTACTTTGACAACGATGGCGACGGCGAAGACGCGTACGCCTTCAGCGGCTGCCCGCGTGACGAGGAATAGACCGGCGGTGAGCGCGCGAAGCTTCTGACCGAATCGCCGATCGATCAGCTGGTAGGCCGTGACGAGGTCACCACGGAAATAGTGCGGGATGAGAAGCAAGACCACGACCACGCGGCCGACGAGATAGCCGATGACGAGCTGCAGAAACTGGAAATCGCTTTGGTAGGCAAGCGCGGGAACGCTGATCACGGTGAGGGTACTGGTTTCTGCCGCGACGATGGAAAGAGAGATTGCCCACCACGGGGCGGCCTTGTCGGCGAGGAAGTAGTCGCGGACGGTGCGCTGTTTTCCGCGGAATCGCAGACCGAAGAGGGTCACGCCGGCGAGGTAGGCGGCGATTACCACAAGATCGAGCGTGTCCAGACCCACTGGCAACTGCCTCCGCTGTGCGTGGCGCTCTTGGTGGTTCCAGGCGCGGCTGGCGCGCCCCTGCGCCGCTTCTGAATGCCTGATCCAATTCATCTTTTCATGCCGCGGGCAACCGGTCGCTGGTGAATTGCGGAAGTGACACGGCCGGGGGTGCGAGCGTTTGCATTTGCCGTATGTGGGAGCGAGAATCCGAAAGGAGACATCGATTGATCACGGAATTTGAGCGGAAGCTGGCCGCGTGCCTGTTGGGTTTGGTTGGTGCATGGGCCTTGTCCGCGATGGCGCAGTCTGATCCTCGCGCCGCGGCATTCACCCTGGAACAGGAAGGCAAAACGGCAGAGGCGGAGGCCGCGTGGACGGCTCTCGCCAGGCAGTACCCATCGAACCCCGAGCCTTATGCGCACATCGGACTTCTTGAAGCGCGGCAGGAGCACTATCCTGAGGCGATTGCCAATTACAAAAAAGCGATGGCGCTGGCGCCCTCGATGCCGGGGTTGCGCGGGAATCTTGGGCTTGCATACTACAAGGCGGGGGATTATCGCGAGGCGATCCGTGAATTCGATCCGATGCTCAAGGCCCAGCCGGACGACCAGCGGCTGACGATACTGATTGGCTTGTCGCATTACGGGATCAACGAGTTTGCGGCTGCGATTCCGTATCTCAAGCAGGCGTCGGAGAAAGACCCGCAGAATCTCACCCTGCTGCTCACGCTGGCGCACAGCTGCCTGTTCGCCCACCAATACCAATGCGTGCTGGATTCGTACCATAGCATCATCGCGCTGAATGCGGAGTCGGCTGAAGCCGACATGCTGGTGGGAGAGGCGCTCGATGAGATGAAGGACCACGAAGGCGCGATCCGCGAGTTTCGCGCGGCGATTTCGGCCGATCCGCAGGAGCCGAATGCGCACTTCGGACTCGGGTATCTGCTATGGACCAAGGGACAGTATCCGGAGGCGGCGAAGGAATTTCAGGCTGAGGTGGACAACGATCCTCATCATCTGCAGGCCATCTACTATCTTGCCGACTCCGAGATCCAGATGAACCAGGAGGATGCGGCCAAGCCGTTGCTGGAGCAACTGGTGATGGCGGCGCCGGGGAATGAAAGAGCGCATCTGGATTTAGGAATCGTGTTGGCCGACCAGGGAAGCAAAGATGGGGCTCTGCGCGAATTCCAAACGGCTGCGAAGCTTTCGCCCGACGACGTGAATGTGCATTGGAGGCTTGGGCGGCTTTATCGAACGATGGGAAAAACAGCGGAAGCAAAGGCGGAGTTCGACAAGGCGAAGACACTGAACAAGAGTGAAGATGAGCGTCTGCTGAAGGTAATGTCGAAGATACCGGCGAGCCCAAAGAAGCCAAATGCTTCGGACCCGAAATAGAGAACAAAAAAGAAGGCCGGGAATTTCTTCCCGGCCTGACCGCATTGATGCAAGGTTTTAGAAGCTGAACTTCGCGCCAATCTGGATGCGGCGTGGAGAGTGGCCTGAGGTGACCTGTCCGAACGATCCATCGGCGGTCGACGAATCGACCCCGCTGAAGCTTTCGTGGTTGAAGGCGTTGAAGAATTCGCCGCGGAGCTGGAATTCATAGCGCTCGGCGAACTTCACGTTCTTGATCGCTGCAAGGTCCCAATCCTGGTAGCCCGGGCCCAACAGCGGATTCGAGCCCTCGCTGCCGAAGTGATCGACCGCGTTCTGGAACGAACTGGTTGTGAACCACTGGGCGAGCGTCTTGGTCATGTGGAACGGCGAAATCTGGTCGGGACGGTTGGCGCCCATGCCGAGGCCCACGTTGGTATCGGTCGGATCCCAAGGATCGAGAGGCTGCGTGACCTCGAAGCTCGCGCCCGAAACGAACTGGGTGACGCCGGAGACTTCCCATCCGCCGAGGACCTTGCCTTCAAGACCAGCCTGGTTGTTGAAGAACGGCAGGTCGTAGATGTAGTTGGCTGAGAAGACCTGCGGCGTGTTGAAGGCCGACGGCCCGTAGTCCTGTTTGAAGTTGTACTGGTAGGTGGCCACGGAGCCACGGTCGTTGGAGTTGGTGGTGAGGATCTTCGACCAGGTGTAGGCGAAGCCAGCCTGGAGGCCGTGCGCCCTGTGACTCGCGCTGACCTGAAGAGAGTTGTAGTTGCTGGTGAAGAACGGTCCGCGGTCCTGGATATTGGCATATCCAAGGAAGGGACGGATCGCGTTCACGCTGGTTCCTGCGGGAGCCGTGATCCTGGCCGCAACCGTGGGCTGGTTCTGATCGAACTCGCCGAGCAGGTGACGCGCCTCATTGCCCACATAGGCCACTTCAAGCACAGTACTGGGCAAGAGCTGCCGCTGGATCGACAGGTTGAAGTTGGCGTAATTGGGAACCTTGAACGCCGGGTTGCCGGTCGAGGTGATCCCGTTGGGGCCGTAGGAGACCGATGTTGTGCCGCCGAGGACGCTGTCGAAGTTCCCGTTGACGACTGTGGTCTTCTGAGCGAGCGGAGGATCGTTGAAGGCGTTCTGCTCGAAGATGCCATCGAGCACGCGGTCATAGAAGATGCCGAACCCGCCGCGCAGCGTCGTTCTCGACCTGCCATCCAGATCGAGCACGAAGCCAATGCGGGGAGCGAAGTTGGAGTTGTAGTTGGGATTGACGTAAGCCCCAAACGGCGAGCACTGCACGAGAGGCGCGATGGCTTGGGCCTGCGCGCAGGCTGCGCCCTTCGGGAAGATGAGGCCGTTGGAGTAGGTGGCAGGAACCAAAGGAACGCTGCCGGCAAACTGGCCTGCGACGAAGTTGCCCGACGCAGGATCGATGACCGGAGCGAGCTGCGAGCTGTACAGCGCCGGATCAAAGTTCGCCAAGGTGTTCTTGACGTCGGTGACGGTCGGGAAACGGCTCCAGCGTACTCCGAGGTTGAGGATAAAGCGACGAGAGATCCGCCAGTCATCCTGGGCATAAAGCTCGCTATTGAGGAAGTGCAGGTCAGGCGTGATGTCGCGACTGGTCTGCGAGTAGCTCGCGACGTTTCCGACAAGGAAATCGCCCCAGGTATTGAAGCTGAAACTGGGCTCGCCGAAGGTGGCGTTTTCAGTCTTCAGCATCTGCTGGATCTGGAAGCCGGTGCGGAACGTGTGCGCGCCGAGCGTGATGGCGAGGTTGTCAAAGTAGGTGCGATCGAGGTTGCGCTCGTGCCATGGCGCTGAGCCGGCACTGAAACCGGTGACGCCGTTGATGCTGACGGCCGGGACACGACCATAAGGATCGGGATAGGCCCAGTTGTTGGTGAGAGCGCTGGCAATGGTGGACGATGTGGCGAACTGGCCGCCCTGGATGTCGGAGAAATAGGTTCCCTGCGACCAGGCGAACTCGAATTCGTTGACGAGTTTCGGATTGATCGACCAGGTCAGGTTGGCCACGACGTTTTTGCCGGGCGAGTCAACCAGCGTGTTGACGAGGCCCGGATAGTTGCTGCCGGCCCAGAGGCCCTCCGGGTAGTTGACCGGCATGTCGTCTCTCATGCCGCGCGCGTAGAAGTGAACCTTGTCGCTGAAGTAGTGGTCGACGCGGACGATGTCGTCGCGGAAATTGTTGGTGGCCGAGTAGGAGAAGTTGTAATTCGCTCCGTTGTTGGCCGGGAACTTGCTGAAGACGTTAGACAGGTAGACCTGCGAGTTTGCGCTATAGCAGTTCGCGGAGATCTGGGTCGTGTCCGATGCCGCATCGTAGGTGGTGCAGCCCGCGGGAGCGTTGGTGAAGTCACCCGCAACGATGCCCTGAAGCTCGGCGGCGCTCGGAGCCGGCATGTTGTCGCCGCCCGGCGTACTGAGCTTGTGCCACTCCTCAGACCAGAAGAAGAAGGTCTTTTTCTTGTCGGTGTTGTAGGCCTTGGGAATAAAGACCGGTCCGCCAATGGTGAACCCGTACACGTTGTGATGGTTCACGGGGTTCTTGTTCGGCTCGTCGTTGAGGGCCTGGGTGCGCTTGTTAAACCATTCATTGGCGTCGAGAGCCGTGTTGCGGACGAACTCATAAGCGTCGCCATGGAAGGAACTGGTGCCGCTCTTGGTGGCAACCAGGATCTGGCCGCCGCCGGAGCGCCCGTAGCCGGCATCGTAGTTGCCGCGCTGCAGCGTGAATTCCTGGATGGCGTCGACGCTCGGCGTATTGATCACAGTGCCGTTCGAGCCGCTGTCGTTGATGTCGGACCCGTCGACCGTCCAGTTGTTGGCGGTGGTGCGGGCGCCGTTGATCTGCAAGGTGGTATTGCCCGCCGAGGCTTCGTCGCCCATGAAGTTCGCGACGCCGGGCTGGAGCGCGACCAACTGCTGGAAGTTGCGGCTGCTGAGCTCGAGCTCGCGAAGCTGCGAGCCGGAGATGGTAGCGGCCTGTGCGGCGCTCTCGGTATCGACCGAGACCGGGTTGTCTTCAACGGTGACTGTCGTGGTGACTGCGCCGGCTTTCAATTGAGCGTTGAAGGCGTGTTTCTCACCGACGTTCAACACAATGTTCTTGCCGCTGAATGTTTCGAAGCCGGATGCGACAGCCGTGATGGAGTAGGTTCCGGCAGGCAGGTTGGGCGCGACGTAAGCGCCGGCGGCATCGGTTTCGACAACGCGTTCCGTGCCGACTCCATTCAGGGAGATGGTTACGGTGGCGTGCGGAATCACGGCTCCCGTGCTGTCAGTCACGGTGCCGACGAGAGTTGCCGTCAACTCCTGCGCGCGCATCCCGATGGGACAGAGCATGAGGAGAACAGTCAACAGCCAGATCAGGGGTGGAGGCCCTTTTACCAAGCTCGCTTTTCTGGCAGAGCTCTCGAGGGCGTTGCGTCGTTCAACTGAAGGCTTGCGATCGAAAACCCGTTCCGCATTGTTCATTGCCATCGCACCTTTCCTTGAAATCCTGTGAGGTCCATACGCAGGCACGTATCGACGGGTGAATTCAAAAGCCCTGAGGCTTGGTTTGAATTGTGTTCACCGAGGGATGTTCAAAAAGGCGAGGGGTCCGAAGTCGTCGATCGGGGACGAGCCTCATCAGCAGAGCGGAGATGGGAAGGTTGTATCCCAGGACCGGACTTTGCTGCCTTTGCATCACCATGTCTCCCAAGGTGGAGCAGTTGCGGTTGACCGTCTTGCTTGTTACGTCACCCGCCGGTTTTTCCTTTCAACGTTTCTGCGGTCTGTCGGCGGTGATTTCTCCGCGAAGAGCCTGCTTTGAGTTGTTGATTGGAACGATAGGACGAAAGGCAGTTGAATTTCAAGTGAAAAATGAACAAAAAGGGCCAAAATGATCAAAATTCCACGAAATGCTTCTTTCAGGCGAGCTTTCGAGCCTTTGATTGTCATCTTGCACAGAAGGCACAAGGATCGCATAAAGACCCGCATTTATGCTGAAATGATTGGGCTTAGCGGGGGATGGGTCTGGGTGGAGCAGACGGCTGTGTTTGAATGTAACTCGCTAAAATGATCATTCGACAAGAGTTCCGATTTTCAGATCGTGGAACCCGATTTTCAGGCTCGAATGACCCGGATTCCCTGGCGCTCAAACGGAGCCAATGCCTCTGCCGGAGTTCCTGCGCTCGTGATGAGGATATGGATGTCGTTCGCCGGGCAGATAAAGGCGGGGCTTACGTTGCCCAGCTTGCTTCCATCCGTGACCACAATCACCTGCTTCGACTGTTTCAGCATTTTCCGGTAGACCAGGGCCTCGTCGGTCTCGAGGGTGGTCGCGCCGCGTTCGGCATCGAGGCCGGTTACGCTGAGAAAGACCTTGTCCATATATACGTCGTCGAGAAACTCGAGGGCCGCGTTGCCGGTGAGCGAGAAAGACCATGCCCAGGGGATCACTCCGCCGGTAAGGTAGGTGCGGATTCCAGGCTGGTTGCAAAGTTCCATGCCTATGTTGATGGCGTTGGTGATGACCTGGACCTTGTCGCGATGGCGCAGGCTGCGGCCGATGTGGGTCGTGGTGGTGCCGGCGGTAAGTCCAACTGTTTCATTTGCCTGAATCAGTTCGGCGGCGGCAAGTCCGATGCGCCGCTTCTCGACGGCATTGCGCTGCTCGCGCGCCAGGAACGAACTGTCGTATCGGAAGGGCTCGTAGAGGAGGGGCTCAACCAGGGCAGCTCCGCCGTGGGTGCGGCGGATCAGGCCGCGATTTTCGAGCCGGGCCAAGTCACGGCGGATGCTTGGCGCCGACGAACCGGCGACCGCAAGGATCTCATCGATAGTGGCGGTGCCCGATCGGAGCAAAAGCTTGATGATCTGCTCAGAACGATGATTGAGCTGCTCGGACATGATGGAAACGATTCTACATCGATCAGTTGAAGATTTAGGCGTCTAATGCGCAATCTTTGCTCATTTCGCCGGGCTTTTCAATCAAATTCTCTGCGAGTTGATTGAGATACCCGAAAATGATCGACAAATCTGCAGTTTAGGACGCAAGCGGGAAGGAACGAGAAGGCGTGATTCTGGGCAGAAGGTTGAGCGTCTGTGCGGGAGCCAACCGGGGCAGCAGGAATCAGTCCTCAACAGCTCGGCTTCAGATCGTCACTCAAAGACAGGATTCGACTGAGTCTTGATTTTCAAGGGTGACGAACTGTGATTTGCCTCACGCGGCTGTGCGTGAGGCGTTGTCGATCAGGGCATGAAGTTTTGCACATGTTGCTTCGGCGAAACCTGTGCGCCCATCGGGAATCAAACAAGGAGATGACTTGAGAGATGGGCAACGACACGTGACAGCGGGGCATCACAGGGCATGAGTTGCTCAGAATTTTGCACACGCCGTTGATACCGGGCCCATGCGGACGCTTGTTCATCGACAAAGAGAACTCGAATCGAGAAATAAATGTCCATGACACACAAGGAAGATGAAAGTAAAGCCGTTGTTTCCGCGCATTCGGCGGTCGCGCTCTTCACTCGGGATCCGGAGACCATCGCAGAGTCGTTGGCATCGAAAGAGTTTTCACCCGCTGGGCCGGCGTCAGGCATGCGGATGCTCACGTTCTATATCAATCGCTCGGGCAAGCACCTGAGCCCATCGAGGCTGCGCAATCTTGAAAAGGCGAAGCGCCTGCTTTCGGTGCGCGTTGAAGAGGCGCAGAGGCAAGAAGCGCGCCGGCACAGCCGGTAGCGCGCTGGAATCTTGCTTGGTCCCGCATGTTCGGCGCGCACCGGGTCAAAAGGAGAGTCAATTGGCCGGTGGATCCTGGCAGGAGGCCATCCATCAGCGGCTAAAGCCGTCGCATACCTGGTTCGGTTCATGGCACGGACGATGTCGCTTTATGCGCCGAATGTGAAATCGCCTAAGCGGCTCTGTGACTGCGACGCGGCGCCTTCACCAGCATCGGGCCTTTCTTTGAGGCTCGAGATGAGGACCGTTTCTTCCGAGGTTCGGCTTTTGCCTCGCCGACGCTGCGCCGCAGCGCATCCATCAAGTTGACCACCTGCGCCTTTTGCGGCTTTTCTTCTTCCAATGGCAACGGCTTATTCTTGCGCTTGGCTTCGATCAGCTTGCGCACGGCGGCTTCGTAGTCATCTTTGTAGTCTGCAAGGCGCAGTGGAGACGAGTAGGCTCGAATCAATTCCGTCGCCATTTCAAGCTGCTTTTTGTCGACCGCGCCGTCGGAGATCTTTGGAGCGTAATTCTTCTGCGCGCGCAACTCTTCCTCGTAGCGCAGTGTATAGGCCATCAGGCCTTTGAAGCTCTTGTCGGGCGGCACGGCCACGGCGATGAGGTGCTCGCGCCCGGCGAAGGCAAGCTCGCCCAGCGCAGCTTTGCCGGTCTGATCCAGGGCTTTTCGAATCACGGCGAAGGCGCCGGGTGATTGCTTCGGGTCGGGGACGACGAAATAGGGCCTTTCGAAGAGGGCGGGATGCAGTTCATCGAGATTGACGAAATGCTTAATCTCGATGACCCTGTTGGATTCGATACGAAGCCTGGAAATCTCGTCGGGCTCGAGGATGATGTATTTGCCCTTGCTGTACTCGAACCCCTTCACGATGTCGGAGTCATCGACGGGCTTTTCGTGCTCGCCGACGACGTTGAGGTGGTGAATCCGTTCGCCGGTCTTGCGATCGATCAAGTGAAAGGCGACGCCGGGCAGAGAATTGGATGCTGGAAACAGCTGCACTCCGAATGACACCAGCGAAATCTTTAACCGACCGGTCCAATATGGGCGATTCGCCATAACCTTCCCTCTCGATGCGGGCGCACACCAATTACCTGGAATTCGGTATGGCCCGGGTGAGATGATGCCGGGCGCTGCGACGGCGGTTGTCTCGGCAAGGGAGTCGGATAACGCTAGCGCCTTGCATCGCTTCTTACAGGTGATCGGACGCTTTGATCGGGGGCGGGTTCGGGCATGGAGATCTTGGTGTTCAACCCGGGCAGCAACTCGCTGAAAGCGGGGATCGTGATGTGCCGCCCGGAGCAAAGATCGGCATCGGCTGGAGAGAAGCTGGTTGAGGTCATCGCCGAGGGCATTGGGAAAGACGGCAAGTTGTCGGTTTACAGAGGCAAGAGCATCGAGCATTCGGAGCCGCTGGCTGCGCATGATTTCAAGGAAGCTGCTGCGGGGATTTTGGGATGGCTCGCGAAGAGCGGTTCATCGCAGAAGCCCGGGTGGGATCTTGATCGGATCGACGCCATCGGGATTCGCGTGGTGCATGGAGGGGACCGGTTTACGGGTCCGGCCCGATTGACCGAGGAGGTCGAGCGAGCCATCGCCGATTTTGCCAAGTGGGCGCCACTGCACAACCGGAGGTCGCTCGAAATTCTCGAGCCGATCCGCGATCGATTTTCCGGGCTGCCTCTGTTTGCGGTTTTTGATACTGCCTTTCATCGCACGATTCCGCCGCGAGCCGCGTTCTATGCCATTCCATATGAGCTTTCGGAGAAGCATCGCATCCGGCGCTACGGGTTTCACGGCATCTCGCATCGGTACCTGATGGAGCGATACGGCGAGATCGTTGGGCAGCCCGCGGAGGAGCTGAAGCTGGTAACGATGCATCTGGAGAGCGGCTGCTCTGTGACGGCGATCGCGCATGGGAGGTCGGTGGACAACACCATGGGTTTGACACCGCTGGAGGGACTGATGATGGGAACGCGATCCGGCGATCTAGATCCGGCGCTGATTCCATTTCTGGTGCGCGCGGAACACATCGAAGTCGACGAGGTGATGGTGCTGCTCGAAAAGAAGTCGGGGCTGCTTGGCGTCTCGGGCAAGTCGCTCGACACGAGAGTGCTGATGGGGGATTACGACAGCGACCAGCGTGTTCGACTCGCGATGGAGATGTTCTCGTACCGAGTGTTGAAAGCAGTGGGGGCGTATGTGTGCGCGCTGGCCGGTGCGGATGCGGTGATTTTTGGCGGGGGCATTGCAGAGAATACGAAATTGTTTCGGAAGAGAGTGTGCGAGGGGCTGCGCTGGTGCGGGCTTGCCATGGACGCGGAGCAAAATGAACGCCTCGTTGACGTGGAAGGGCGGCTCTCCACTTCCGATTCGCGCATACAGGCTTACGTGATCCCGGTGGAAGAGACGCTGCAGATTGCCCACGAATGCTGCGAGACAATGAGCCGGTGAAGGGCCAAATCGCGCGAAGCCGGGAACTCCGGCGTCGCGGAAGGCGGCACCGCGCGCAGGCGCTGCATCTACAACGGAATGATCCGCAAACTCAAATCCGGGCAGTACCGCCTTTATTCAAGGAAGAAGAATGCCTCAACCGGCAAGCGCCGCAACCTGGGAACGTTTGACTCGCTCGAGAAGGCACGGCAGCACGAGCGTGCAGTTCAGTACTTCAAGCGGCACTGAGCACGCGAACTGGATCGATCGAAGCAAATTGGAGTGAAAGCAGATGCCGGAAAAGGAAATCGTCGACAAAGCCAAGCAGGATATGCGTGAAGGCAAATCGCCAACCACGGCCGCAGGTGAATTCGTGCATGAGGAGATCGAGCACGTGCGGGAGGGCAAGCATGGCGCGCGCTCGCCGAAACAGGCCATCGCGATCGGCCTGAGCAAAGCCCGCAGGGCGGGGATCCCGCTGAAGCCTCCCGCCAAAGGCCGAACCAGTCCGCAGACACGCAAGAAGGCGGAGCAGGACCTGAAGAAGGGGCAAAGATCGCCCCAGACGCATGAAGAGGGAAGCACGCCGCGCGGGCGATCGCGCATGAAGGCGATGAAGAGGGAATCGAAGAGCACGACGAGCCATGCTGCGTTGTCGCGGCAGGCGAAGTCGGCGGCGAAACGCCGCAAAGCATCGGCTTCATAAAGTTGTGAAGCCCGCCGGGCCCCGCAAGCATCATCGATAACCAGGCACGTGCTCTCATTCGCTCGAATGGCGGGATGGCATGGCGCAAACAAGCGGCGCGGTGGCGCAGGCAAAGGAAGTCTCTCCCTGGCTCATTGCCATGTCGGTGATGCTGGCGACCTTCATGGAGGTGCTGGACACCGCCATCGCGTCGGTTGCGCTGCCTTACATCGCGGGATCACTCTCGGCGTCGACCGATGAAGCGACGTGGGTGCTGACCAGCTACCTGGTTGCGAACGCCGTCATCCTTCCGACCAGCAACTGGTTTGCGCTTCGTTTCGGGCGCAAGCGATTTTTGATCATCTGTGTGGCCATTTTCACGGTGGCATCGTTTTTTTGCGGCGCCGCGCCTTCACTGGGATTCATTCTTGCGGCGCGTGTTGTGCAAGGGGCGGGAGGTGGCGCGCTGCAACCGCTTTCGCAGGCCATCCTGCTCGAGAGCTTTCCACCGCAGAAACGCGGCATGGCCATGGCTGTATTCGCGTTTGGCGTCGTAGTGGCCCCCGTGCTCGGCCCGACACTAGGTGGATGGCTGACCGATGCTTACAGCTGGCGCTATGCGTTCTACATCAATATTCCGGTTGGCATCCTCGCGGTTCTCATGATTTCGCGATTCGTGAAGGATCCCGATTACGTGAAGAATGCGAAGCCGGGAAAATTCGACAATCTCGGATTTGGCCTGCTCATCATCTGGACCGGCTGCCTGCAAGTGGTTCTCGACAAGGGGCAGGAAGTGGATTGGTTCGGGGCTACCTGGGTTCGCTTCGCCGCGCTGGCATTCACGGTTGCGTTGCTCTGGTTCATCCTGCACTGCATCCAGAGCAAGAACGCCGTCGTGAACCTGCGCACGCTGAAGGACAGGAATTTTGCCGTTGGGTGCCTTCTGATCTTCATGCTTGGCGTGGCCATCTATTCGATGATCACGCTGCTGCCGCTTTTCTACCAGGAACTGATGGGTTACACCGCGTTCGCAGCCGGGATTGTTGTGGCTCCGCGCGGGATTGGATCGATTCTCGGCATGCCGGTCATTGGCTACCTCGGCGACAGGCTCGACGCACGGTACTTGCTGACGTTCGGGTTCCTGGTCTTCGGCATCACTTCGCTGGTGTTTGGCGATGTCAACCTCGACATCAGCCCGACGACGCTGTTGTGGCCGATCATTATTACGGGATTCGCGCTCAGCTTTGTGTTTGTTCCGATTGCGACGCAGTCGTATACAACCCTGCGCAATGAGGAGATCGGCAACGCCAGCGGCATTTTCAATCTGGTGCGCAACATCGGAGGATCGATCGGGATCTCGGTGGCGCAAACGCTGCTGGTGAGGCGATCGGATTACCACCAGAACGAGATCACGAATTATGTTTCGCGATCGCAGCAGTGGCTGCAGCAGCAGACGGCAGCCATCAGCTCAGCTCTGCGGCACTACGTGGCCAAGCCCGATGCGCAGCAATCCGCACAATCAAACCTTTACCGGGAACTCGGCCAACAGGCGCTGTTGTGGGCGTTTGTGGATGTGTTTCGGTGGACCGCCATTCTGTGCTTCGTCTGCGTGCTGCTCGTGTGGCTATTCAAGAAGGCGAAACCCGGCAAGAAACCGACGGTGGCGGCGCATCAGGCGGCGGAGCCAAGGTAAGCCGGGTGGAAGGCGGTTCACCGGCAAACGCGATTCAGCCTATACTGGAGTCGACTCATCTGTTTCGGCGCGAGGTTCGCGCTCCGTGATTCCACGCCGGTCGGTGCGCACATCACGGAGGTTGTGGATGGGTTCTTCCTCAGAAAGCCGAGGCTGTCGTGGAAGTGCGAGTCACTCACCTGGATCAGGTCCAGTTCAGAATTCAATCTCGTTCCCATACCATTCTTTGCGATCAGCCTGCCGAAAATGGCGGGGAAGATGCGGCGATGACTCCGCCCGAGTTGATGCTGGCTTCTCTGGGATCGTGCGCTGCGTTTTATGCCGTGCAGTTTCTGAAGGCGCGCAAGCTCAGCGATCGCGGCCTGGAGGTTTCGGTCACGGCAGAGAAGCTGAAGGCGCCTGCGAGGCTGGGCAATTTTCGCATTGAGGTGCATTGCCTGGCGGCGCTGACGGAAGAACAAACCGAGGGGTTACGCCGCTCAGTGCACCACTGCCTCATTCACAACACGCTGCTCACGCCGCCAGAAATCAAGATCGAACTGGCGATTGGCGAGCCGGCGGTAACAGCAGGGATGAGCGTTGCCGGTTAGTTTCTACAGATGGGGACGGCCCGAATGCGCAGTTCGATGGCACCCGGGCCAGGAACATCAGTAAGGCCCTCGGCCACCCATCAAGTGCCGTACGCCGACCGCGTAGCCGCGGCGGAATGCCTCGCGGTAGTCGTGCCGGTAGGGTGGCGGAACATCGGGATGGCGGTATTCGTCGCGATTGTTCACGTCGGGGCGGCGATGATTGTCGTAGTCCCTGCGCGCGCCCTCAACGCCGTCATGGAATCCGCGCCGCTGGATCTCGTTGAACTCGCCTGGAGGCGCATCCCATGCCACAGGCGGGGGCGGGGGCGGAGGCGGAGGCGGCGCAGCAACCGGCCCGCGCATCAGGTGCGACATCGCGCGATCGTAGCCGCGGCGAAATCCGTCCCGGTACACTTCACGCTCTTCCGGAGGAAGATTTGGGTGGCGGTATTCATCGCGATTATTCACGTCGGGCTGGCGATGATTATCGAAGTCTCTTCTTGCTCCTTCAATTCCGTCGCGAAAGCCGCGGCGCTGAATCTCATTCAGTTCCTGGGGCGGGACGTCCCATCCACGGTCATAATCCTGTCCGTAAGTGGGAGGTTCTGGGGGAGGCGACGCGGCATGGATGCGAAGCGGAAAAGCCGCGCCGAGGAGAAGTGCCAACGCTGGAAGGGCATATTGTTTGAGATGCATCGTTCGATCTCCTTTCCTGCTGATCATGCCAATCGGGATCAGCGACATCGATATTCCAGATCGGCAGGTCGATTGTACGGCAGAACGCGCGGGAATCGAGGGTGCGCTTGGCATGCGGCAGAATTCGCTGGTGCACCAAGACACGAATACCCGCGACCTGGGCTGCGGGTATTCGGCTGAGCTGCAATTTCAATCGATTTTATCGCCGGATTGGCGTCAGTTACCGCGGTCCTCCGTTCTCACTCATGTGCTGCATCGCTCGCTCGTATCCGCGGCGGAAGGCATCGCGGTAGGCATCGCGATCTTCACGGGGAACCGGCGGATGACGGAATGCTTCATGGTCATCGGCGTCAGCATGGCGATGACGTTCTACGTCATGGCGAGCAGCTTCGATGCCCTCGTGGAAGCCACGGCGCTGCACATCGCGCTGGAAGTCCTCAGGAGGCCTGTCCCAGTCATCGCGATCCTGCGCTGCCGTCACGGCAGTCTTTCCGTTCGGAGCGGCGGCATTGGCCTTGATACCCTGACCGACGAACCCTAATGAGACTGCAAGTACGGATACACCCATCCATTTCAAATTCATAGAACCCTCCGTTCCAAGGCAGTCAGATGTGCGCGCCTGCGACGGTGTTGCCCATGCAAAGATGAATTCGGAGAGGGCCTGCAACTCGTTGCGGCAGAGCATGTTTTCGATGCTTCTTATGAACTGAATCGGTAGATTTCTGCATGTCTTCGCTTCGGGAAATCCGGGAGTTCTCGATCGGTTTTCAATTGGGAGGCGAAGGAAATTCAGGCCCGGATGGAAATCGCGAAGCGCACACCGGAACGTGATGGGAGGAGACTTCGAATGATACACGACCGCCCCCGGGCGGATCCCCGGAGGCGATGGCAGAACCTCAGTTCGAACTACTCGGCAACGGCAGCCGAGGCCACTGACTCGGCCGATTCGCCTTGCGCATGCGCGACCACCTGCACCTTGACGTGCGCTGTGACTTCGCGGTGAAGCTTGATGGCCACGGTGTAATCACCGAGGCTTTTGAGCGGCTCTGACAACTGAATCTTGCGGCGATCCACGTCGAATCCCTTGGCCTGCAGCTGAGTGGCGATATCCGCCGACGTCACCGAGCCAAAAAGCTGTCCGTTGTCGCCTGACTTGCGGGTAAAGCTCAGCGCAACCGTATCGAGCGTCTTGACGAGCTCTTCCGCCTGGGCTTTCTCGGTGGCGGAACGGCGGGCGGCGGCTACCTTCATCTGCTCGATGACCGCCTTATTGGCAAGTGTTGCCTGCAGCGCCAGCTTACGGGGCAGCAGAAAATTGCGTCCGTAGCCGTCGGCCACCTTCACAACATCGCCACGGTGGCCAAGATTGGCTACGTCTTCTTTCAGGATGACTTCCATTTCCAACTCTCCAGTGTTTCGAGCGGCGCCAAACCGGTTCGCCAGTGTGTTAGACACAAAGGACGATTTTCAGTTGCACCGCGCAGGATTCTACATCGACCCACAAGAATTTGTCGCTGGTTCGCGCAGCACGAAGTACTACAACTTCCGTGTGATCGCTCATCAGACGATGCAATTCCTAGTGCCGGGTCGCAAATGGCAGCAGGGCGATGTTCCGGGCCTGCTTGATGGCGCGGGTCAGGCGTCGCTGATGCGTTGTACACACGCCAGTCAAACGACGCGGCACGATCTTGCCGCGCTCGGCCACAAACCCTTGCAACAGCCGTACATCGCGGTACGGGATGGCATCGATCTTCTCGGTACAGAATTTGCAGACCTTTTTGCGGCGGAAGAACTTGCCACGTCCGCCGGGGCCACCGCCGGGACGACCACCGGGACCACCAGGGCGTCCGCCGGTCCTCGGGGGTGCTTGTGCCGCCGGCGCAGTGGCTTCCGCAGGGGCTTGAGTTGCTTGCGCGCCTGTTTCGGGCGCTTTATCGGTGTTTTCTTCAGGCATTGTGTTTCCTCATGTACTCTCTTTGCTTCCGCGGCCCTTGAGGTTGCGCGGAAGGCAGAATCAGAACGATGCCGCGCTCCGCACGCTGGCGGACGACCCGGCAACGATCACATCACTCAGGCGCTCGCCTGAACAGTTTCGGAAGGTTCGGCAGCACCGCGCTCGGCGGCCGGCGGCTGCTCGGCGCTTACTTTCTTGCGCACGCCGCGGAGTGCCTTCACCTTGGCGAGGCGCTTCTCTTCCTCATCCATGCGCACGGTGATGAACTTGATCACCGGCTCCGAGACGCGCAGACGGCGCTCGAGCTCAAGCACCACCGCGCCGTTGGCCTCGATGGTCAGCAAGACGTAATTGCCGTCGTTGAACTTGCGGACGATGTAGGCGAGCTTGCGCCGACCCATTTTCTCTACGTTCTTTACGGCTCCGCCACCGTTGGTGATGGATGTGGTAAAGCCGGCAATCAGCTTGTCGACATCCTCATCGGCGGTGTCGGGCCGAACAATAAACATCACTTCATACAGTCGGGACATCCGGTTTCCTTTCGCCGCCTGCGCGGCAGTCATCAGTAGTCAGTGAACAGCGATCAGAAAAGCTACTGATCCTGCCACGGGAATCTCTTGCCACCGCAACTGCTGGTCCCGTCGAAATTGACCACTGAACACTGATCTCTGACCACTGATATCTCTGATCACTGTTCCTTGCGGTTGTATTCATTCATTGCGGGGCCCGGCCCATCCTGGATCAAGCGCCGTGCGGCCGTGGCCACTTTGTCCAGCACTTCGTCGAGCACCGCCAGATCCGCTTTGCGCATCGGTGACAGCAGATAGTCCCTGCCGGGCCGTTGTCTTCCGCCCGCCTCACTTGCATGCGGAATGACGGAATCACGACTGCCAGGCCCGAGCTTTGCTGCCACGTCCGGCGCAACGCCGATCCGTATCCGCAACCACTCTTCGTTTCCCAGGGCCGCGCTCACGCTGCGGGCTCCGTTGTGCCCTGCCGCTGAACCGCGTTCCCTGATCTTGAACGTTCCCAGTGCGAAATCGAGCTCGTCATAGATGACCAGCAGGTCTCGTGCCGGGTCCGCTTCGAATTCCCGAACCAAGGCGGCCACTGCAAGCCCGCTCAGGTTCATAAATGTTTCCGGCTTGGCCAGGATCACCTGGCGGCCTGCCAGCCTGCAGGTCGCTGTGACAGCCTTGCTGCGCCGGTTCTGCACCACAACGCCTTCTTGCTCGGCGATGCGGTCAATTGCCATGAACCCCGCATTATGCGGAGTCCAGAAATAATCCGGACCGGGATTGCCAAGCCCTACCACCAGAAATGGCCCGCGTGGTGCAGCCGATTCCAATTCCCGGCCAGCCGATTTCGGCTCGCCGGATGGCAGAGATTCGCGTGCCTCGTCCAATGTCTACTTCTTCGCTCCCGCGTCGGCCTTCTTTGCTCCGGCCGCGGCCTCGGGTTCTGCCTTGCCCTTCTTTGCCACTTCCGGCTCCGCCGGAGCAGCTCCCGGTGCTGCCGCCGCACCTTCCGGAGTCGCAGCCACTTCGCCTTCGGGAGCCGCAACCACCTCTTCCTTGATCGAGACCACGTGGGCCACGGTCGCGTCTTCCGGAGTCAGGAACTTGACCTTAGCCGAATGCGGCAGATCGCTTACGCGGAGCACATCGTGCATATCCAGACCGGTCACATCGACATCGATGTGGTTCGGAATGTCGGCCGGAAGGCACTCGACTTCAACTTCGCGCATAACCTGGTCGAGAATTCCGCCCGCGGTCTTGACGCCTACCGGCACTCCGAGAAGCTTGACGCGCACGCTCACTTGCAACAGCTTGTCGAGCGCGATGCGCTTGAGGTCGATATGGATCAGCTTGTCGTTGATGGGCTCGCGCTGCCATTCGACAATCATGGCCTTGGCAGACGGCGCATCGCCCACTTCAACATCGAAAATCGTGTTCTGACCGGTTTCTGAGTACAGGATCCGGGATATCTGCTTGGGATCCACTTCAACCGCGACTGCCGTGTGACCGGCGCCATACAGCACGGCAGGAATCTTGCCCGCAGCGCGAACGCGACGCGCTGCATTCTTGTTGAACTTTCCCTCGCGGGGCTTTGCTACGACGATTTCAGGCATTTCTCTCTCTCGTTTCTATTCGGGCACGGTGACGACAGCCTTCAGCTGTCAGCGATCAGTTTTGACGCCTGGCTTTGACGCCGGGCAAGCTGAATTGCTCCGCTCCCTTTGTGGAGAAGCCAGTTGTCAGTTATCAGTCCTCAGTTGAGAACTTCGATCAAAAACTGACTGCCAACTTCGGTTCCTGTTTAGCCGCCCTGAAAACTGACGACTGAAAACTGACCACTAAGCCCTGTTTCTAGTTGAACAACGTACTCACGCTCGTTTCCATGTGAATGCTTTCGATGGCCGCGCCCAGCAGGCCGGCAATCGAGAGCACCTTGATCTTGGGCAATTTCTGCGCCGCATCGCGCAGAGGAATCGTATTGGTGACGACCAGCTGCTCGAGCCGGGAACCGGCGATACGATCGATCGCGGGTCCGGATAGAACGGCATGGCTGGCGCAGGCATACACGTTCTTTGCTCCGTTGGCGAAGAGCGCGTCCACGGTCTTGACCAACGTGCCGGCGGTATCGATGATGTCGTCGATGATGAGGCAGTTCATGCCCTCCACGTCGCCAACCACGTTCATTACTTCGGCCACATTCATGTCGGTGCGGCGCTTGTCGACGATGGCGAGGGGAGCGCCCATCTTCTGCGCGAAGAATCGCGCGCGCTCCACGCCGCCCGCATCCGGCGATACCACGGTGAGATTGGGCAGGTTCATTTCGCGGAAATAGCCCACGAGCACCGGGCTGGCGAAGAGGTGATCGACGGGGATGTTGAAGAAGCCCTGGATCTGCGCTGCGTGGAGATCGACGAAGAGCGCGCGGTTGGCTCCAGCGGTGGTCAGGAGGTCGGCGATGAGCTTGGCGCTGATGGCCACGCGCGGGCGGTCCTTGCGGTCCTGGCGGGCGTATCCATAATAGGGAACGACGACGGTGATCCTCGCAGCCGATGCGCGTTTGAGCGCATCGACCATGACGAGCAACTCCACGAGGTGCTGATCGACGGGATAGCAGGTGGGCTGCACGACGAAGACGTCGACGCCGCGCACATTCTCGAGCAGCTGGAAGTAGACTTCGCCGTCCGCAAATCGCTGGAGCTTGGCCTCGCCGACTTTGACGCCGATGTGGTTGGCAATCTCCTCGGCAAGCCCCCGGTTGGCGGTGCCGCTGAAGAGTCTGAAGCGCTTGTCGTCGCTGAGATTGCGGCTTTTCTTGCGCTCCGGGGCGGGCCGATCGGGACCCGACTTCGCAGTTCGGCCATCCGATCCTCCCTGTCCCTTGCCGCCGTCCTTGCCGCTTCCGCTGTTGGCGGAGCCTTCCTGGCCCGACTGATCCTTTTCTTCCCCTGTCACCGTGACTACGTCCATCTCCGAAAACCTCCAAGCTGGTTAGCTTTGGCTGCTACGGGTTACACACAAGAATCTGGCTGGGCGACCAGGATTCGAACCTGGACAAGTGCCTCCAAAGGGCACTGTCCTACCATTAGACGATCGCCCAGCAACCCAATTCGTTTTTCGAACGAGACTGCCGTCCTCGACAGCCGTCGCGAGTTTCTCTCGAAGCCCGGAAAGCTGTCAATACACCGAAGTCAAGAGCATCTCGTCCCAGTATGACTTGCGTGGCAAGGTGCGCGTAAGTTCACACCTGATTCCTGCCGAGTGCAGTCGTTCCCGGGCCGCATCCGCAGCTCCGCGAGTTGCATACAACCCGAAGAGCGCCGAGCCTGACCCTGACAGCGAAGCGTAGAGGGCCGCCTCCGGAGTGCCCGAAGCCGCAAGAAGACGCTTGATCTCAGCAAGGGAGGGATGCTGGCGGAAGACGACCTGTTCAAAGTCGTTCACAATCCAGCTCGTGATCCCGGTGCGGACAAGCGCGGACGCTTGAGGTCCGGCCAGGTCCCCGCCCAAGGAGGGGACACCGGAGGAGCCAACTCCCTGCCGTCGTTGCGGAATTGCTCCCGCAAAAGCGCTGGCATAGGCGCGGCTCAACCTATTTAGTTTAGCGGTACTTGCCTCGCTGGTCAAACCTTCGGCGGCGCACAGGGCGTCCCAGTCGCGGAATGCCTGGGGGGTCGAAACGCCGACCTCGGGCAGCGCTACCACGCACCATACGGGCTCGAAGTCCGGCAGGGGATAGACTTCCTGGCCGCGGTCGAGGCCGAGGACTGTTCCACCGATCAGAAATAAAGGCACATCGGAGCCAACCTGGGCGGCGAGGTCAAGGCGGTGAACCGGCGAGTTGGCGCTATCCCTCGTCCCTAGCCCCTCAGGCCCGGAATTTTGCAGTTCTTCCTCCAGCCCAATGAGCGCTGCGACGGCATTTGCCGATCCGGCACCAAGGCCGCCCTGCACCGGCAGGCGCTTGTCGATGTGAATCTCGACCTGCGCTGTCACTCCGAGCGCCGAGAGTGCCAGTTCGATCATTTTCCAGGCGGTATTCCGGTGGTCGGCAGGAACGCGCGAGTCGCTTGAGGTAAGCCTGATCGAGGTCGCGGGGGCGGGCCGCGCAGAGACCGTCACCACGTCATGCATTTCGAGGGTCTGATAGACGGTGGTCAACGCATGGAAGCCGTCGGCGCGAGGCGCACCAATTGCCAGGCCGAGGTTGATCTTGGCATGCGAACGGACCGCTGTGGGCATACCGGTTCATTGTAGCGGCGAAGTGGCGATGGCGATTGCGGACGAAGTGGCGATGCCCACCAGGGACACGTCCACGTCGAAGGAACAAGGCGCCGGGGAACTGCGTACTCGTGGTCGTCACATTCAGAGGCGCGTGCGAGGGCATTGGAATGTGAATTGCTTTGTCATGGGTAACGCCGGGGCGAAACTCCCGGTTCGGATTCCCCCCGGCTTGAAAACAGCGGAAACGCCAAGGAGGTCATTATGCGGGCCTACGGCGGTCATTCGAGTTTCGTCCTCTTGTTCGTCCTGCTCACCGTCTGCCTGATTCAGCTCAGCGCGCCGGCTCAGTCCCCTGCCGACAGCGCCGCGGCCTATCAGGCGTCGATGGTCCAACGCTTCGGCAAGCCGTACATCATGGTCACCGTGAATGGAAAGGGGCCGTT
This sequence comes from Occallatibacter sp., assembly GCA_035308825.1. Classification (GTDB taxonomy): domain Bacteria; phylum Acidobacteriota; class Terriglobia; order Terriglobales; family Acidobacteriaceae; genus Telmatobacter. The sequence continues at coordinate 475,149 of DATGFX010000082.1, forward strand.
TCGCTTCGTGGTCGACACGGGAACAGGAGGCGATGCGCTGGTCACTCCGCAACTGGCTGCGGCACTTGGTATGCCCGAAGTCGGACATCGGAACCTGAGCGATCCGAGCGGGCAGGGAAGCAGGAGACTGCCTGTGGTTTATATCAGTTCCCTTGAATTTGCCGGCCGCAAGTTCAGTGGGATTCGCGCGATCAGCTACCCATTCTTCACCGAGGGTGGCACCTGTGACGGGCTGCTCGGGTTCACGCTTTTCCGCGATTACCTACTCACCCTCGACTTTCCTCATCGTGTGATCAGCCTGGAAACGGGCGATCTCAAACCGGACGGAGGGAAAAACGTCCTACCCTTCCAAATGCCTGACGGGATTCCCGTCACGACACTGAAAGTGGCTGGAATGGATCCGGTCGAGGCACAACTTGATTCGGGCGGAGGGGGATTGGTGCTGCCGGAGCGGCTTGCGGCCCACCTCAAGTACGAAGTGAATCCTGTTGCCTTCGCATCAGGCCGATCCGTTTCGACGCGCTTCGAAATGAAGGCGGGGAAACTCGCCTCGGATGTGAAGATCGGCCGGTACACCTTCACGCGTCCTGTGGTGGAGATTCACCCGGCGTTTCCGCTGGTCAACTTCGGCTCGCCGCCGATGGAGAGTTTTGCGATCACCTTTGACCAAAAGAATTTGCTGGTGCGCTTTGTGTCGAACCAGAAGAAGCTCACGATCGGCGCGCCTCCAAGCCCGATACGCTTGACGAATGCGCCCGACAACGCGCCGCCGCCTCCGGATTTGGTGCCGGTGGGATGAAGAGTGCAAAAGTCGATCCGCGCGAAGCGGTTAATTCGGCGAAGGACGTTCCACGTGATCGATCACGAGAACGTCAAGCGGGGCTTTTTCTGGTTTCAGCTTGAGGCCAAGTTGTTCTTTCAGCGCCTCCAGCAGGTTTGGGCCGGCTTGTGACGTTTCACCAGCCAGTGACGACACGGCGCCGTCTTGTTCGGGTATCCAACCAAGCGAGAAATCGAAAGTTCCATCGAGTCCAGTGTCATCGAGCACAGGGCGGCCAAAATCATGCAGGATTCCCAGATACGCCGCCAGCTGATTCAGAGAGATGCTTCGTGCGCCTAATATCACCGAGCGGTTTGGACCGGCGATCGCCCCGAATGACTCGCAGGTCTGCATGAATGCTCCGGGGGGCGTGGATGGCGAGCCAGGGGCCGCCGGCGCCGCCCACTTGGCGTCGCAAGGAAGGCCTTCGGAGTGGTGGCGCAGTCCGGCGCCCAATTTCCCGGGTTTGGACAGAACGAGAGCAAGCGTTGCGAGTTCGCGTCGTTCAAAGTGCGCTACCAGCTTGCAGCGCTCCGCCAGAAGCGATTGCATCATCAAACGCATCTGGTCTTTGGTCGGATTCCCGTCTGCGGCCTTGGCCTGGATGACGAATTGCTCCTTACTCACCCACGCGGGCGCGTGGGCCAGCTGGATTTCCCGTTCTCCCTGAGTGGGCATGACTTTATAGGCAAAGTCTATGTAAATCTCCATCGGGAACTCGGCGAAGAAGCGGCCGCCGGGAGGGATTGGGGTATCGTCATTGTTCAAGGCGAAGCTGGGCTGGATAAACGCTGCCGATGGATCGGCAGGTCTTATCGAAGCAACTTCGAATTCCATGCGATTGCCCGCGGCGGCCTGCCATTCCTGCGACGGTCGCGCTGTGTGTGCCGCCCCATTCGTGATTGTGTGACAAAATGTCTGCGCACATGCAAACGCAAGCACAATGCGGAGTATCGTTGATCTTCTTTTAGTGAGTCTGCGGTAGCTTGCTCTCATATGCGTGAGAAAGAGCGTCCATTCCCTTCATGTTAACGCGCTCAATTTCGCTTCAATCCAAGCAGGCCTCGTATCCACACCGTGCTTTGGAACAATCGAATCGTTGGCTCTCGTTTCGTCATCGGTAGGAGGTTTTGCCAAGGGTCCTGTTCTCTGCCTGGGGAGAGGCCACGATTTGCGCGGTGGATCCGAACTTGTGGTAGTTCGAGAAGGTGACTTCGTTCAAGTAGCGCTCCAGCGGTTCACGATCGGTGGACTGCATCGGCATGGGATCAATCACGGCGATGGCGATGCCGCTGAGCGGGCAGACGTAATTCTTTCCCGCAATCTCAACGCGGCCGTATTGCACGACGAAGCGGTTCGCTGAAACCGGGTCACCCTCGTTTAAGTCCGCCTGCAACGTGATGCGTTCGACCAACCCGGTCTGCGGGTCGATGTACAGGTCGCCGTGATAGGCGGGCCTTTCACGGAATTGCATCCAGCCGGAACTCTCCGATGGCTTGTAACAGCAAAAATCAATGAGGTAGTGCGAAGCCGATTGTGGAACGGCATAGTGGAAGACGGCGATCTGAACGCCTGTGTTGCTTCGTTCCCAGCGTTTCCAGGTGACGGCGCCGCTGAAGGAGTCGCCGAGTACGATGTCGAGAATCGGGCCAAACTCGCCCCACGTCGAGAAGCCCCGGGCTGGATCGGGCGAGTCGCTCGCGGCGCTCGCGGCCAGCTCGGTTCCGTTCCGGAACGTGATCTCGCGCTGATAGTGCCTGACCCAGCGAAGGCGTGGGATGATCTTCTCCTGGTTGCGATCGCTTTCGCGAGGAACGCTGTCGTAGCACGTCGTGACACGGTCGGCGAGGAAATCGGGTAAATGATGCAAGGTCGTTCGCACGTAATCCGTTGCAGAGCGAAGCATCTGCTGCTGCGCGGCCGGGTTCGGGGGCGGCAGGCCGAGTTCATCTGATGTAGGCGGGTCGGCAAAAATCGAGGCGGCGGCAAGAAGTTGTAACTGCTCGGCGGTTTCAGGTCCAACGCGGAGTCCAGCGAGCAGGTGCGCCAGGGCGGGCACAGTCACCTGTTCAATGAGTTCTACTGAGCTCAATCGATCTGCGATTTGCGCATCGGTGAGTTTTCGCGTACTCGGCGCTGCGAGAAACTCGCGCAGTTGGTCGAGTGTGACAGGCGTTGCTGCCGGCGCCGGCAGACCCAGCCCCAGCAGGCTCAGTAAAAGGAGAAGCCGCGGCATGATCGCCCGTCCAGTCTACTTGCTGATTCGACCGTCGTGCGTGGGAATCGGTGAGCGAGCGGAATGCCATGCAGTGTCCGTTTGCGGCACAGGCCTGTTCGCATGTGAACAATCGAGGCCGCGTGCAGCCCGGCGGGCAAGTTGGAAACCTGGATGTGGGAGCATCTCCGCCGGTTCACAAGCCTCGTCCACGCAAGGTCCGTGATGCGCGTCACGCTTTGCGATCCGCAGCCGTGCTGATTGGTCATTGACATGCCAGTCAAGCAGCAAGGCGCGTTCTGTTTGACACCTGATGCCTGGCGCCCTCCCCCTGGGCCAGCCGGAGATCTGGGCGTGAGAATGCGCCTGCGGAGGTTTGCGTGATGAAGCGTGTGTTGCGCTTGCTGCTGTTCGTCTGCCTGGTAAAGGGTGTGGTGTGGGCTGCGCCCGATCCCTTTGTCGGCAAATGGAAACTGAATCCATCAAGGAGCAAGCTCACCGACGAGATGAAGGTGGCGGCCGCCGGAGAGAATAAGTACAGGTTCGATTTCGGTTCCGGCAACACGGAGACGATCGTGGTGGATGGCACCGACCAGCCCGGCATCTTCGGGACCACGCTGGCCGTTTCTGCCGAGGGCGCCGACAAATGGAAGGTGGTGCGCAAGAAAGATGGACGGGTCCAGGTCACAGGCATCTGGACGCTCTCAAGCGACGGCAAGACCCTGACCGATGAGTTCACCGCTCCACGAGCCGATGGATCGGTGACCAGCCTACACTACATCTATGAGCGGAACGGGGATGGTTCCGGCTTCGCGGGCACGTGGGACAGCACCACCGAGCAGGTGAATTCGACGTTCGAGATCGAGATTGCTCCCTTTGGTGACGACGGTCTTTCATTCATCACGCCGGCTCAGAAGATGACCCAGAATCTCAAATTTGACGGCAAGGATTATCCGGCTACGGGGCCGAACCTGCCGGACGGTTTCGGCGTGTCAGGTCGACGCATCGATTCGCGGTCATTGGACCTTAGAAGCAGCATCCAGGGCAAGGTGCTTTACACGCAGCATGTCGAGGTCTCCCCGGATCAAAGGACGCTGACCATGACCACGCACGCGCCGAGCCGGGCCAAGCCAAATGTAATGGTGTTTGAACGGGAGCCGTAGGAGTCGCATCGGCGATATCGATTCGCTGGGAACCGCAGGCTGAGGTCGAACGTATCGAAGCTATGGCCGTGTTGCGTCCTGAGTCGCGGCCCGTCACATCCGCATACAAAAGGGGGAAGGATGAGAACGGATCTTCGAATCGCTTTGCGTCAGCTGCGCAAATCACCCGGATTTGCGGTCACAGCCGTCCTCACCCTGGCGCTGGCCATCGGCGCGAACGCAGTCGTGTTCAGCGTATTGAATGCGCTGGTGTTGCGGCCTCTGAATGTGCCGCATGCGGACAACCTCTACATGCTGCAACGTGAGTTCTCGCGAGGATCGGCGCCGTCGCAATCGTACCCGGACTACGTTGATCTGCGCGACCGGAACCGAAGCTTCGAATCGCTGGTTTCGTATGACATTCAGGGAAGTGTCGGGCTGGATACCGGCAACGGAAACCCGATGATCGTGTGGCCGTACATGGTTAGCGGCAATTACTTTGACGCGCTGGGCATCCATCCCTATCTGGGGCGCTTCCTTCACAGTTCCGACGAGCACGGCAAGAACAGTGTTCCGTATGTCGTGTTGAGCTACGCGCTTTGGCACACCCAGTTCAACAGCGATCCTGGAATCGTGGGGCGGCCTGTGCAGATCAACAAGCACCCTTACACGGTGATCGGTGTCGCACCGCGGGATTTCCGCGGAACCGAACTGTTCTTTTCGGCGGACCTCTGGGCGCCGATTGTCGACATCCCGCAGATGGCGGGGTGGGACCCGATCGAAGCGCGGGGGTCACACTTCACCTGGATTGTCGGCCATCTGAAACAAGGCGTCACGCCGGAAGCGGCTGCCGCCGATTTGAACACGATTGGCGCATCGCTCGCAAAGGCATATCCGAAAGAGGATGAAGGGCTGAAGTTCACGCTGGCGCGTCCCGGACTGGTGGGGGACACCCTCGGGCAGCCTGCACGCGCGTTCATGGCTGGGTTGATGCTGCTGGCGGGCCTGATTCTTCTGGCAGCGTGCGCGAATCTTGGAAGCTTGTTCGCGGCCAGGTCGGCCGACCGTTCGCGTGAGATCGCGGTGCGCATGGCGCTGGGATCGCACCGGAAACTCATCCTCCGGCAGCTTTTCACCGAGGCTTTGATCATTTCGATAGCCGGCGGGATTTGCGGGATGGCAGGCGCAGTTGGCATTCTGCGGGTTCTGAGCACATGGCATCCGGTTCCCGGCATTCCCATCAACGTGCCGGTCAACCCGGATGTTAGAACGTATGCGCTGGCGCTCATCCTGGCTGTGGTGAGCGGCGTTCTGTTTGCGCTGGTCCCGGTGCGGCAGGTGATGCGCGCGGATCCGTGGCAGATCATTCGCTCGGGGTCGGCCATGGGCAGCTTGCGGCGATTCACATTGCGCGACGCGCTGCTCGCTTTGCAGATCGCCATCTGCGCGGTGCTAGTGACCGCCTCGCTGGTGGCCGTGCGCGGCCTGATGCGCTCGTTGCACAGTGACTACGGATTTCACCCGCAGGGCGTGATGCTGGCCAAGGCGGATCTGCAGATGGGCGGCTATACAGGCGACAAACGTACCGATATGCAGCGGAAGATGATCGACGCGGCGGCGGCCATCCCCGGAGTGACAGCAGTCGGCATTGCGGATCGCCTGCCCCTGGCCATCGGCGGCAATGACTCAAGTGTTTATACGGATTCGACAACCGACTTTCGACCGGCAAACTCTGTCGCCGACGCGCAACAGTTCGATGTCTCGCCGGATTACTTCCGGGCCGCGGGAACAACGTTGCTGGCGGGCAGGAGCTTTACGCTGAACGACAACAGCAAGGCTCCGCTGGTGGCCGTCGTGAATCGCGAATTTGCGCGGCGTGTGCTGAAGACAGTCGATAAGGCGGTGGGCAGCCACTTCAAGGTTTGGGGCGGTACGCGCGTGGAGGTCATCGGCATCGTGGAAGACGGCAAGTATGAAACGCTGACCGAGGAACAGGCACCGGCGATGTTCTACTCGTTCCTGCAGCAGCCCGGGACGAACACGTGGCTGGTGGTTCGATCGGAGCGGGAGCCGCAGGAAATGGCGGGCGCGTTGCAGCGCACTTTGCGGGGCCTGGATGCTTCGCTGCCGTTCGAGATGACGACCTGGAACAGCGAACTCGACTCGGCACTGTTTGCGGCGCGGGTTGCCACGGTGGCGTTGGGGGTGTTGGGCTTGCTGGGAGCGATGTTAGCGGTCACGGGCATCTTTGGGATGGCATCGTATGTGGTTACGAAGAGGATGCGCGAGCTTGGCATCCGCGTGGCGCTAGGCGCGAATCAGCGCAAGGTGCTCGGCGCGGCGCTGGGTCGTGCCGCACGTGTGCTTGCGATCGGATCGGCCGCAGGCATCATCCTGGGCGTGCTGGCTGCGCGGATCCTCGCTTCCATCGTTTACCAGGCCACCCCGCGCGACCCGATTGTGCTGCTTGGCGTGGTTGCCGCGATGATGGCCGTGGGCCTGGTGGCATCGTGGATTCCCGCACGCCAGGCGCTCGCCGTGGACCCGATGATTCTGCTGCGCGAAGAATGAGGAGCGGGTGGGGGGGTGACGGAGCGGCCTTTCGGAATTAGGGCGGGACCTATTCGCATCGTCTGGGGCCGGTTCGGAACGCGCCTGTCCGTCTGGCGACCTTTCACTGGCTGCCTAAGTTAGCTGCGCTTACGCTCGGTTCATGAAGAGTCCTGTTTTCAAAGGCGCCCTGAGCGGGATGTTTCTCGGCGCGTGCTTTGTGTTGGCCCTCCCCCTCGCGTGGGCCGTGGAACCGATCTCGATCAGCATGACGGCCGATCACTGGCAGACAAAAGAGAACGCGGAGTTTCTCCGCGAGCTGGGCTTTTATCACGGCCTGATGCGCCTGAACAGCGGCGACGCGGCACTGAAGGACGTTACGTTCAGCGATGGCACCATCGAGTTCGACGTGAACACGATCGGACGTGGCGCGCCCGGAATCGCCTTTCGACAGCAGGACGAGAATAACTTCGAGCTGTTGTATTTGCGGCCTGATGCGGCCTGTCCGGCCTTTCGGGCATGCATACAATATGCGCCACAGACGCACGGTGTTCTGCTGTGGGACCTTTTTCCGCAGTATCAAACGCGGGCGCCGCTTCGCGAGAATGGTTGGAACCACATCAAGATGGTGGTGTCGGGCAGGCGCATGAATGTTTACGTGAACGATGCCACCTCGCCGACACTGGAGGTGGGCAGCCTGGAAGGGGACGCAATGAAGGGCGGCCTGCGGCTGCAGGGGCCGGCCACTTTCGCGAACCTGGTGATCACGCCCGATGCGGTGGATGGACTTAAGCCGGAGCCGGCTCCAGATGCGCTGGAAGGAGATCGGGGCCTGATCCGGAATTGGAGTCTCTCCGCGTTTTCGGCGCTTGAGAACGGAAAGGAACCCATGTATAGCGAAATGCCGGGCGCTGCGCAGGGATGGAAGGCGATCAACACGGAGCGGAATGGGCTGGTAAACATCAGCCGCGTGTATGGCAAGCCTGCGCCTGAGCCGACCCGAGCAGTAGTCTGGCTGAAGACGACGATCGCTTCAGACGGGAAGCAGACGAAGAAGGTGGATATTGGATGGACGCGGGAACTTTGGGTGTTCGTGAATGGGAAGCTGGTGTATGCCGATAAGAACCTGTTCGAATCGGACGATGCGAGAAAATATCCGGACGCTCGATGCTCGCTGGAAAACGGCAGCTTCACGTTGCCCCTGGAAGCGGGGGATAATGAGGTCGCGATTGCAATCGCGAACAACTTCTTCGGATGGGGAGTGAAGCTGCGGCTGGCTGATCCGGAAGGTGTTCATTTCGCACAGAATTGATGGATCGATGGCAAGCAAACGCTGGATGAAGATGCGTTCGGGCCGCATTGCGATTGCGGCGTTCGGATGGACGATTCTGGGATGTGTGTTTGCCTTGCCGGGTCTTTCTGCGGGCGGCAGGCAGCACGCTCTGCTTTTATCACTGTCGTTGTGGTGGTCCTGGGGAGTCGTGACTCCGCTCGTTCTCTGGGTGGACAGGAAGATTCCCGTTTCGAACAAGCAGTTTGCCCGGCGAGCGCTGGCTCATCTGGTTCCGAGCCTGCTTGTGACATCTTTGTATGTCTATGTGCTGGGAGCGGTGCGGGCGGCGTTTGGGCTGGATGGATGGAATGGCTTGCTCAGCATCGGCCTGCTTACCGACTCGCTGCAAGGCTTGTTCGTATGGAACTGGCTCATCTACTGGCTTATTCTGGGGGCCTGGCAGGCATATCACTACTACGATCACTACATCACGGGTGAGTTGCGATTGGAGCGGTTGGAAAAGAACCTCTCCGAGGCTCGGCTGAATGCTCTGCGCATGCAGTTGGAGCCGCATTTTCTTTTCAATGCGCTGAACACGATCTCATCGCAATTGGAACGGGACCCGAAGCTTGCGCGAGCGATGATCGAGCATCTGGGCGATCTTCTGCGCCTCTCGCTGGAATCGAAAGAGAAGCAAGAAATCCCGCTGGCGGAAGAGATGGCGTTTCTTGAACATTACCTGGCCATTCAGAAGATCCGGTTCGGCGATCACTTGCGCATCGAGACGCAAATCGAACCGGAGGTGAAGTATGCTTCCGTGCCCTGCCTGTTCGTTCAGCCACTCGTAGAGAATGCCATCCGGCATGGAATCTCGCGGAGGGCGTCGGGCGGAACGGTGATCGTGTCGGCACATCGCGCCGGTGACCGGCTCGATATTCGAGTACTCGACGACGGTGTGGGACTTCCGGCGGGTTGGACGCTCGAGAATTCGAGCGGCGTAGGGCTTTCGGTGACACGGCAGCGCGTGGCCGGTCTCTATCCCGATGGAGAAACCTGTTTTGCGGTGAGCCCGCGCGCCAGCGGCGGCACCGAGGTTGAAATATCGCTGCCGCTGCGATGGACTGAAAGGGACGCCCATGCCGATGCCCGTGCTTGATCGCCTCTGCATTCTGGTGGCCGACGACGAACAGCCGGCGCGGCAACGCATCATCGATCTCCTGCGCCGCGATTCACAAATTTGCGAGATTATCGAGGCATCGGACGGTCTCGCCGCCGTGGAGAGGATTCAGACTCGAAGACCGGATCTGGTTTTTCTGGACGTGCAGATGCCGGAACTGAATGGGCTCGAGGTCATCCATCAGGTGGGCGCCGAGCACATGCCGCTCACAGTCTTTGTGACCGCATACGACGAGCATGCCATCCGCGCTTTCGAAGCCAATGCGCTCGACTATCTCCTGAAGCCCTTCAGTGACGAGCGGTTTGAGATGACGATGGTTCGGGTCGGCGATCGCATGGATGAACGCAGCATGAGGGAGTTTGGAGAGCGCATGTTGCGCATGATGTCCGCGGCGCCAGGAGAAAATCGCCGGCTGGATCGCCTGGTGGTGAAATCGGGAGGCTCAACCCGATTCGTGCGCGTGGCCGACATCGACTGGATCGAAGCGGCTGGAGTCTATGCGAACCTGCACGTCGGGGGGAAGGAGTTGTTGTATCGGGCCGCGTTGAACGACCTTGCGGAGAGGTTGGATCCAGTTCGTTTCATCCGCGTGCATCGGTCGGCGATCGTGAATATCGAAAGCATCCTGCGACTGGAGCCGATTTCTCATGGCGAATTTGAGGCCATCCTGAAGGACGGCTCGAGATCGAAAATCAGCAGAACATATCGCGGTCAACTGGAAAAGAGACTGGGGCAATCGCTGTAACAGTTAAAACAAGCGGCGTGATACGTGGATGCGGTGCGAACGTGAAAACGAGCGAGGCGAGGACATGGGCAGCGACCGCTAGGGCGCTGGCAGGTGGGTGAAAAAGTTGATGAGATTGCTGTCGGGATCGCGGAAATAGATGGAGCGGGTGCCCCACGGCTGCGTGGTAGGAGCTTTGACCCAGATCTTCACCAGGTCCTGGAGCCGCTTGTATTCGGCGTCCACGTCGGCAACTTCGAATTCCAGAATCACGGTCCGGTTCTTAGCCGCTTCAGCGGAGCCGGGGATGTATTTCTCCTGCGCTGACGAGGAGAAGATCGCCAGCACGCCTGCGCTGGTGGCAAGCTCTGCGTAATCCTGACCTGACCATTTGGCTTTCGATTGAAGAATGGGCTCATAGAACCTGACGAGGCGCTTCACGTCTCTTGTGATCAGGCACGCATCGACGAGGGCAGGACGATTGCCGCGTGACGAAGGTTGGCTTGCGGCAGGAGGCGCCTGAGTCTGCGATAACGTCGCACTTGCCAGGAAGGAGCAGCCCAGCACTGCCGCCATTGCCAGGTGAGTCGGATTTCTCTGCAATCTCGACATGTGCCTGACACTCGCGCTGCGCGGTGAGTTCTGTCTTGAACAAATCGGCATATTGGGGGGCGTCAGGCTTGCGCCGCCCTGGCGACCGACAAGCGCGCTGCCCGTAGTATTTCGACCGGATCGCCGGTGGGATAAAACTCCATGGCGACCATGCCGCGGTAGTTGAGTTGGGCGAGTTTGCGGTAGACGTTCATGTAATTGATCTCTCCGGTGCCGGGCTGGTGACGGCCGGGCACATCGGCTATGTGAATCAGGCTGATCACATCGATGTGCTTTTCAAGTTTTTCAATCAGGTTTCCTTCGGCGATCTGCTCGTGGAACATGTCGTAGAGGAACCTGACCTGGGGATGATTCACTTCGCGCACGATGTCCATGCCCTCAGCGGCCGACTGGAGGAAGTACTTTGGATTTTCTTCGGGATCGATGCACTCGAGCAGCAGGCGCACTGGCTGGCCGTGAATCTGGCGCCCTTCGATCACGGCGGCGGCGCGCTTCAATCCTTCGACGATGCTGGCGTGTTGCGCTTGGCGCGACAGGCTGGGGTCGACATTGCCGGAGAGCACGATCATGGCGGGGCAATCGAGCGTCTCCATGGGAGTGAGAGCCTGCTTGAATTCGTCGAGGAATGCATCGCGCGTGCCGGGATTCACCAAAGGATGATGCAACCCGGCGGTTGCATCAAATTGAATGCCGAGTTGCTTGCGCGCGGCATTGGCGCGATCGTAGTCGGCCTTGGACCACTTGTTGTACTCGCCCACTAGCTCGATGTTGGTATAGCCGGCCTCGCGCACCTTCGCCAACCGCTCCTCAAATGGCAGCTTGTTGAAGACGGTCCACAGCATCACAGAGAGCGGAAATGGAGTGGCTTCGGGCTCAGCAGGCTGGGCGGCGTCGGACGCGGAAGCCAGACGAGGAGCGGCCGCACCCACGGCGGCTGTGGCCATCATCTGCGCAAATGTACGGCGATTCATTTTGACCCCCTTGGGTTATGCAGCTTGATTCTTATTTTGCCTTGCCGGAGCGGCGCAGCGCCTGCCAGTCCTTTTCAGTCTGGTCCGCATAGAGCGCTCCGAATCGGCCGAGCGCCTGCGCGAATCGGTCCCCGGCTCCAAGATAAGCGGAAATCACCAAAGGATCGCCGGATCGGGCGTGGCCTCGCGCGAGCAGTTCGCCGCAGATTTCGGCGAAGGCGGCGAGGCCGGTCCCCTGGAGGTCTTCAATCTCGATGGAGCCTTTGTGATCGTTGAGCTGGCGCACCAGGAAGTCGCGGCCGCCCATGCGCGTCCAACCGAGGAAGGGATCGGATTGGACCTGCATGGCGCGTTGCCCTTCTACGGTGCGCTGGCCGTTGTGGTGCGCGGGATGAGCATCCGTGAGATAGGAAGAATAGCCCGACAGCGCTTCCTCCTTGATCTGGAGGAAGAGTGGATCGCCGGGTCCGTTGCCTTCGAAGTAGATGCAGTAGTCGCGCAGTCCCACTGAGCCGGTTCCGACGACTTTGAACGCGACGTCGACCGGCTTATAGAGCGAGAGAAGATGCTGCCGCTGCCGTTCGAGCATTTCGCGGTAAGGGCCGAGCGCGCCAAGTACCGCAACAGCCTGGGAGCCAGTGACGCGGGTCAGCATGGGTTTTTGTTCTCTGAAGCGGCGCGGGGCGCCGGGCTTGCTGCTGGCCGGCTCGGTGAGGTGTTCGAGGGCGAGCTGAGGCGTGGCTCGCTCGGCTTTGAGCAGCGCTTCATGGATGGGCTCGACGGAGCCGAGACGATGCACCTGGTAGCGGCCCACTTCGAGAAGGGGCATCTGAGAGAACTCACACATTTTCGCGCAGTATCGCTCGATGCATTTCTCGACGGCGCCGCAGGCCGAGGCTTCCTTATGACCTGATTCTCGTCCGGCGAGCACGAGGGAGGCGGACATGCGCTTGAGGTCCCACTCGAACGGGCCGCGAATGGTTTCATCAAAATCGTTGATATCGAAGACGAGGCGTCCGTCGGGCGCAGCGAAGGCTCCGAGGTTGCGGACATGCGCATCGCCGCAGAGCTGGCTCACTATGCCTGTATTCGGAACCACGGAAAGATCGGCCGCCATCACCGGAACCGCGCCGCGGAAGTAACCGAAGGGCGACGCAGCCATTAGTTGATGTTTGAGCTTGAGCAGGCTGAGAACGCGTCCGCGCTCCGCGCGCTCGAGCAATTGCAGGGCCGGCATCTGCCTCGCTTTAATGTTCAGCTCATCATGTTCCTGGCGGCCGACCTGCTTGCGCCGCGACTGACCGAGGTTTCGCCGCTCCTCCGGAGTTGCCCAGTGCATGGTCGGGACCATACACTGTCGGCCCGTGCAGCGCAACCCTGGCCGGCGGCTTGTGAATTGTTGCGCTTGATTCCGCAGGTCTCGCGGCAAGCAGCGGATCGCATGATTTACACTGCTTGCGGAAGGCCCAAACCTTTCTCGGCCCTTTCATCCCGCAGCGCTCCCATCCGGAGGAATTTCTTTTGCAGCGCGCTCATGCCTTCCTGGTCCCGATCGTCCTTGCCTGTCCGCTTTTCCTTATTTCGCAAGAAGCAGAAGCTCCCAAATTGCCACTCACGGTGGAGAAGATTTTCGCGCACGGTCCGCTGACTGGAGAGACGCCGGATGACATCAGCTGGTCCCCGGACGGCCAGCACTTGAGCTACATGGATGGGGGCGAACTGGTCGACCTGGATCCTGCAACCGGAAAAGGTCACGTGCTGGTGAGCCGGGCAAAGATCGCGTCGTTAGAAGGCGCGAAAGCTTCAGAGCGCGATCGCGATCATCGGGCGCGGTACGGCCAAGCGTCGTATGAATGGGCACCGGACTCAAAGCATCTGCTCTTTGATTCGAGCGGGCGGCTATGGGTGTATGACACAACGAACGGGACTGGGGTGGAGATCGGGTTTACCGGTGAAGCGTCGGGCGACGACCCAAAGTTCTCGCCCAATGGAGAGTATGTATCGTTTGTTCGCAATCATGGGTTGACGGTGCTGCGTGTGAAGGGTTCGGGGACATCTGCGTCTGTGTTGGCGCCCTCACCCAACGAAGCGACGTTGAACGGCGAAGTCGATTGGGTGTACGAAGAAGAGCTGGATGTGCGGAGCAATTACTTCTGGTCGCCCGATTCGAAGTCGCTTGCGTTTCTGCAAATGAACGAGGCCGATGTGCCGTTGTATCCGATCACGGACTGGATTCCGACGCATCCTTCGGTGTATCTGCAGAGATATCCCCAGCCGGGCGACCCCAATCCTAATGTGCGTGTTGGGGTGATCAGTGCCACCGGAGGCAGGGTGATTTGGATTCATCTGCCGATGCAGGAGGGTGCTGACTATATCCCACGCTTTGGGTGGCTCGACCGCAAGAATCTGTGGATCGAGTTGTTGACGCGGGATCACAAGCACCGGACCATCTACTTTGCCGAAGCGTCGACCGGACAGGCACACCAGGTGCTGGATATTAGCGACGCCAAATTTCTGGATGAGAACTACGACGTCTCGGTGGCCGATGGAACCATTGTTTTGACGAACTGGAGCGACGGGCACAACCAGATCTATCTCTATCGTTACGACCAGAACCACCCGGCTGATACGATGGCGAATCTAGACAAGCAGCTGACCAAGGGAGATTCGGAAGTCGCGGCCGTATCGAATGTGGACCATGAAGGCAAGACGGTCTACTACGCTTCGAATGCCGGCAATCCACTCGAGAAACAGGTATGGCAAGTGAGCTTCGATGGAGAGCAGAAGCAGCTCAGCTCGGGAGCCGGGGAACACGATGCGAATTTTGCGCATCATGGCGATGCATTCGTCGACAAGTTTTCGACACGCATGCAGCCGCCGGAGTTTGAGGTGTGCCGGGGGTCAGAGAAATGCAGCGTGTTCTGGTCGACGCACGCGCTCGATCCGTATGAACTTCGGGCGCCGGAACAGATGGAGGTGAAGGCGAGCGACGGTGAAACGCTGTATGCAACGCTGCTGTTGCCGGCTGGGGAGAAGTCGGCGGCCAGCGTGCCGTTGATTGTGAATCCATACGGTGGACCGGGACCGCAGGAAGTGGCGGATCGATGGTCGGACGCGATTCTGTTTGATGAGTTGCTGGCCGAACACGGCTTCGCTGTGCTGCACGCCGACAACCGCGGCACCGGCATGCGCGGCGGCGAGTTTGCGCAGGCTGCCTATCGCAACTTCGGACCGGTCCAGCTCCAGGACCAGCTCACCGTGATTGATGCTGCGCTGGCAAAGTACCCAGAGCTCGACCCGAAGCGGCTGGGCTGGTGGGGATGGAGCTGGGGCGGGACATTCACTCTGTATGCGATGACGCATTCGGATCGTTTCCGCGCCGGAGTGTCGGTGGCACCGGTAACGGACTGGCGCGACTACGATTCGATTTATACGGAGCGGTACATGGGCCTGCCGTCTGAAAATCCGGATGGATATAAAGACCTGTCGGTTGTCAATTCGGCAGCCAAACTGAAAGGGCATCTACTGATGGTGCACGGAACGGGCGATGACAACGTGCACATGGAGAACACGATCCAATTCATCCAGAAGCTGATCGAGGCGGATTTGCCGTACGATTTACAGCTCTATCCCCGAAAAACGCACTCCATTTCAGGGGGTGACGTGAAGACGCACCTGTACAACCGGATTCTCTCGCACTTCGAGCAGTACCTCATGCCGCCAGTGCAATGACGGGGTACCGCACGACCGGTTGTGCTCTCATGAGGGCCGATCGCGTACCTCAGATTGTCGGGGATACTTCGAGCTAGACTTCGTGGCGCTTGAACATCTCATCATCCTTCTCGCAACCGGGGCACTTGGTGCACTCGAGGCAGCACACCAGCAGCACTGCCACGCCGACGGTGACGAGAATGGCGAGCAGATTTGCGTTCGAAACGATCCAATGGAGAAGGCTGCTCATAAGATAAATCGAACTACTCTACATGATTCGACGTGAGTGGAGCATAGCAGGTTGTCCATCGCAATTCAGGCGTCGATGCGCACCAGTGTAGCACTGCAATTTCTTCCAAGTCATGGTGGATTTCGCTTGCGGTAAGGCGAAAATAAGGCGAAAATAGTGATCTATGGCGGCCCAATCCATGCCATCGACCACCCTGGCCGGCGACATTCTGGCGGGTGGCAATCTGTTGTCGCCCCCTTTGCCGGCCAAGTCAGGGAATCCCGAGGTGGAGCGATTCCTGAACTGGCTTTTTGTGGACCTGAACTCCTATTTCGCCTCGGTTGAGCAGGAGACACGCCCGGAGCTGCGCGGACGGCCGGTCGGCGTGGTACCCATGATGGCCGATACAACCTGCTGCATTGCAGCCAGTTACGAGGCCAAGGCGTTCGGTGTGAAGACCGGGACTGTGGTGGCGGATGCGAAACGGATGTGTCCTGAGATTGTGCTGGTCGAGGCTCGGCACGAGCTTTATGTCGACTATCACCATCGAGTGGTCGAGGCAGTGGAGCGTTGTCTTCCGGTAACGGCTGTGATGTCGATCGACGAGATGGCCTGCCGGTTGATGGGAAGGGAACGGCCGCTGCTGGCAGCGCTGGAGCTTGGACGCAAAGTCAAGAAGAACATTCGAGAGCATGTGGGTGAGTGCTTACGCAGCTCAGTGGGGTTGGCGACCAATCGATACCTGGCGAAGGTAGCGAGTGACATGGAGAAGCCGGATGGACTGGTGGCGCTGCCCCTCGATATTTTGCCCGGCGCGATGCGGCAAGTGACCTTGCGCGATCTGCCTGGGATCGGTGCACAGACGGAGAAGAGGCTTCAGGCCAAGGGAATCTCAACGATGGATCAGCTCATGGATCTCGACTGCGAGCAATCCGGGGAACTGTGGGGATCGGTATGGGGTGAGCGCCTTTGGCACTGGCTGCGGGGCGAAGACTTTGAATTATCGGAAACGGACCATCTGAAGTCGATCAGCCACTCGCATGTACTGGCTCCGGAGATGCGGACTTCAGAGAAGGCCTGGGCGGTTGCGCACAAGCTGCTGCACAAGGCGGCCATGCGATTGCGCTCGAACAAGCTGTGGGCCAGCAGCATCGGGCTGGCGGTGGGATTTTCGGTACCGCGAGGAGCACAGGCTCCGGTGAGCCGGTTTGGTGTTCCGACTAGGGGATGGCACCACGAGCTGCGGCTGAGCGAGTGTCAGGACAACCAGACGCTGATCGCAGCGTTGCGCCATCTATGGTCGTTGCGGCCGCCCGGTCCCGAGCACCATCAGCCTTACTTTATCGGCGTGCAGCTCAACGGGCTGGTTCCTGACCGGCTGCACTCGCTGAACCTGTTTGACGAACTGGATGATGCGCAGAGCCGGAACCGCTTGCTGGCGGCGATGGACGATCTGAATCTGAAGTATGGAACCAGCACGCTGGCGCCTGCCGCGATGCTGACTGCGTTCAAGGCTGCTCCGACGCGTATCGCATTCCACAATATTCCTGACCTGTTCTGACGAGAGGAAGGATCATCTGGGGAACTGGCCCTTGCGCTTTTCATAGCGTGACAGGTAGGCCCAGGTGCCGATGAAGGATCCCGCACACCCGCTGAGGAGATGCAGAACCTCGTGGATGTAATGCAGCTGAAACACGTCATGAAGAAAGCTCTGAAGCATTTTCGCCCCCATGGATCACGTATCGATTGTAAGTAAGTCCTACATCCACGTCAGAAACTCCACTTCCCCGGTCAATAGGCACTGACGCGTCGAATCTTCTCCGGCCGGCTCCGCTGTGAACTTTTTTCGATTCTGAGCGTACCTTTTGCATCCCCGCGCCGGTCCACTGTGCGGATAAGGAGATAGAAGCGAACCTTATGGCCCGCGTCTGGCAGCCCGATTTCGAGAGACTGGTGGACGAGCACCAGTCGATGGTTTTCTCGCTGGCATGGCGCATGACCGGGGATCGTGGGCTGGCAGAAGAGGTCGCCCAGGATGTGTTTCTCGAGATGGACCGGAACCTGGCAAAGATCGAGTCACCGGAACACGCGCTGCACTGGCTGCGCCGTGTTGCGATGAATCGATCGACGGATGCTCTGCGCAGGCGGCGGGTGCGGGGCGTGGATCTCTGGGTGGAGATCGAGGAAGAACATGGCTCGCCGGCAGAGGAACGGAACTCTCCGCTGGGGGCGCGATTGGAACAATTGCTTTCGACGCTGCCCGAGCCGCAGCGAGCGGCGCTGGTTCTTCGCTACCAGGAGGACCTGATGCCGGAAGAGATTGCGGCGACGCTGGAGACGCCTCTGGCGACCGTAAAGAGTCATCTGCAACGCGGACTGAAACTGCTGCGAGCGAAAGCGACGACGCAATTGAAGGAGTACATCCGTGGAGCATGAGCCGATGGACAGGTTTGAACAGCAAGTGCGGCAGGCGCTGGAGCGCAGGCCTGCGCCACCGAGCCTGAAGCGCAGGCTGATGGAGAAGCGAGCGACGCTCGCATCGCAGCGCCGGCATACACACGTTGTGTGGTGGGAGCGGATTGCCGCAACCGTCGTGCTGGCGGGAGTGATCGGCGGAGCGGCGGCGTGGCATCGCATGGAAGAGGAGCGGAAGGGCGAGGCTGCGCGCGACCAGGTATTGACGGCATTGCGAATCACGAATCACGCGTTCAACGAAGTGAATCAGCGGTTGGCGGCGCGCAACCGCAGCGAGAAACAGTAAGGAGATCCTGATGAAGAACCCGATTTCAGTGCTTGTCTTGGTGGGAATGATGGCGGTGGCGCCGGCAATTGCGCAAAACTCTGCATTGCCACTGCCGTCGCCGGTCGAGAAGGAGCTCGCGGCGAAGGCTTCCAATGTGACCGAGGTGACTCTGGGAAAGAACATGCTTGGCTTTGCGGCGAAGTTCATGAACGGCGATGACAAGGATGAGGCGGCGACTCGGAAACTGATTGAAGGCCTGGACGGCATCTATGTCCGCGAATACGAATTCGACAAGGATGGCGAGTATTCGATGGACCAACTGAAGCAGCTGCGGGCATATTTTGAAACGCCCGAGTGGACGCCGATTGTGCATTCGCGCGAGCGTGAGAGCGGCGAGACCGCGGATGTGCTGATCAAGATGGTGAACGGCGACTCGCACGGCATCTTCGTGCTTTCAGCGGAACCGAGAGAACTGACGATCGTGCTGATCCTGGGACCCATCCACCCGGACCAGCTGAGTGAGCTGAGAGGGCTTGGCGGACTCGGAGTCCTCGGCGACATCGAGGAGCACCACAAGGACAAAGACAAGGACAAGGACAAGAGCAAGGACAAGGGCGGAAAGGGAGGTGACGAATGAGACGCTTCGTCTGGGTCCCCGTTTGCTTTGTGGCGCTGCTGGTGCCGGTCGTGGTGCTGGCGAGCGGCGCCGAAGGCGGATTCAATGACGTGGTCAACACCATTGAGAGCCGCTATCACGTGCACGCAACCCGCATCCCGTTCCTCGGGCTGATCAGCCTGGTGGCGAGCCGCTCGACACACGAAGGAGTCAGCAGCATCCACATTGCAGAGTTCGAACACTTTTCGGCGGACGTGGACGGCAATGAATTGAATAAGATGGTCGAGGAGAGGCTGGGCGCAGGCTGGGAGCGCATGATTCGCGAGACCTGCCGGCACGGGAACGAGCAGACACTGATCTTCAGCCGCCCCGAGGGCAAGCACATGGGGTTGTTTGTTCTCGATCTGGACGGACATGATCTGGATGTTGTGCAGGTTTCAGTCGATCCCGACCACCTGAGCCAGACGATCGGGAAGTACAGTCATCACGATCACGAAAAATCAGATGATGATGGCGACACGTCGGACTAAGTGATGGCTGGTTTGCAAGAGCCCGGAGCCGGTGAGCGGGCTACACTGGTTTCGGCGTGAGCGGCGGATCTCAGGCAGAGACGACAGGCTATCGGGGCAGACTTGCCCCTTCCCCCACGGGCTATCTGCACATCGGGCATTCAAGGACGTTTTTTGCTGCGTGGCAGCGCGCGCGGGCAGTGGGCGGCAGGCTCTTGATGCGCATGGAGGATCTCGATCCCGAGCGGAGCCGTGCCGAATACGCGCAGGCAGCGATAGATGATCTGCGCTGGCTGGGGATCGACTGGGACGAAGGGCCTGATGTGGGCGGGCCGTTTGCGCCTTATGAACAGAGCCGGCGGCGGGAGACGTATCTGTCGGCTTTCCAGCAGCGGCGGGAAGCCGGACTCATTTATCCGTGCCGCTGCTCGCGCAGAGACCTGGCGGCCGCGCTGAGTGCTCCGCACGAGGCCGGTCGGTTGCAGGATCCGGATGACGAGCCCATCTACCCCGGTACCTGCCGGCCGCTCACATCGCACGCAGCGGAGTCCTGTTCGGTCGAATCCGATGCCGAAGCGAACTGGCGGTTTCGGGTGCCGGATGGCGAAGCAATCGAGTTTTTCGATGAGAACCTGGGACCGCAGCGGTTCGTGGCGGGAACGGACTTTGGGGATTTTGTGGTCTGGCGGAAAGACAGCCTGCCCAGCTATCAACTGGCATGTGTTGCGGACGATGCCGCGATGCAGATCACGGAAGCGGTTCGGGGGGCGGATTTGCTGAAGTCGACGGCGAGACAGATGCTACTGAATCGAGCTTTGGCGTTCGAGGATCCGAAGTGGTTCCACTGCGAGCTGAGCGTGGACGAGCAGGGCAGGAGGCTGGCGAAGCGGCACGACGCGCTGAGCATTCGCGTGCTGCGGGAAGGGGGCATGTCGCCGGCTATCGTTCTGGGGGGCCACGCGGACCGGGGCTGACCGGGACAGTCACTTGTTACCAGGCCGTCGAAGTACCTCAAAAGTGGTGACCCTTTTCTTACCTTGGGCAGTAACCGACTCGGGATGCGGGCACAGGTCGATCAATGCCAAACTCCTGATTACAGTTCGACCGCGGGGATCGATTCCGGCGGCGAGACTGCCCCCGGATCAGCCCAGCCGGAGCCGACCGAGAAACATTAAAGGAGTACCGATAGCTTATGGCGCGATTTGCTTCCCTATTTGGCTCATCTGCGAAAAACGAGGAACCAGAAAATTCGGAACTCGAGTTGAGGCGGCGCATCGATGAGCGCATCGAGCAGGCGCTAGCCGATGCAATCATTGGAATCCCAGTTGCGGAGAAGGAACCGGAGATCGCCACGCCGGAGGCTGTGTACTGGCTGGATACGATCTGCCATCCGGCTGCCTAGCCAGGCTTAGTTCGGCGGGTGGGGCTTTTCCCCGGACCAGGTCCAACCGCGAATCTTCCAAGCCCCGGATTGCCGGGTAAGTACCACGGTGATCTGACCTTTTTCGGCAATGGCGTTGCCGTGTTCCTTATACAGATAAGTTGTGGGCATCACGACGTAAGCCGCGTCGCCTTCCACTTCGACCCGCGTGGCGGCAGAGTAGGTGACCTTGCCCTCGGTCACGCCGGTGGCCTGCGCATGGCGATCGTAGGCGTCCGCCCAGTCTTGCGCCGCGTGGGGTCCCGTCCATGCGTGTGGCGCGAATTCATCGATGATGAGGATGTTGCCTGTGGCGTAGGTGGCAAACGCGGTCTTCGTGTCGCCCGCATTGAATGCGTTGATGAACTGAATGATGGGAGCAACCACATCTTTGCTGGCAGCGTGGGCACAGGGCACGCTGAGTGCGAGACCCACCAGGGTGAAGAGCAGTTTCTTCATCGTGTCGTTCCTTACGCGAAGTGAGATCTGAGCGGGAAGCCTGATTAGAGTTCCATTCGGAAGGCCGGCGAGTCAATGGGATTGTTTTAAGACAGTCTTGAAACGAGGGAGACAGTGCGCGCGGGGATCCAAAAGGTTTACCCCGCCCTAGCGAACCAGGACGGGGCACCCAATTCGGAAGTATCTTGCCGAATTCTTACTGGTGCTTAATGAACTTGCCGGTTTGCAGTTCGTGCATCGCCTGTTGAAGCTCGGCCTGCGTGTTCATGACGATGGGACCGTACCACGCAACGGGTTCCTCGATCGGCTTGCCCGAAACCAGCAGGAACCGGATGCCTTCGGGGCCGGCCTGGACCACGATTTCATCGCCGCGGTCGAAGAGCACGAGCGAATGGTTCTTCGCATCGTATTTTGCCGGCGCATTGGGGTCGACAGCCGACTCGGTGAGCACGGCCCGCTGTTCTGACGCATCGCGGAAGGTGCCCGAGCCGGCGAAGACATAGGCGAATGCGTTCCGGGTGACGTCGATCTGGATGCGGCGGCGCTTGTTGGGCGGCACCGAAATGTCGACATAGCTCGGATCGGCGGCGACACCTTCCACGGGTCCGCGCTTGCCCCAGAACGTGCCGCAGATGATGCGGGCCTTGGTGCCGTCGTCCTCGGTGACTTCGGGGATCGCGGCGGAGGGGATGTCCTGGTAGCGCGGATCGGTCATCTTCATATGCGAGGGCAGATTGGCCCAGAGCTGAAACCCGTGCATGCGGCCGCTGGCGTCGCCTTTGGGCATCTCCTGGTGGAGGATGCCGCTGCCGGCCGTCATCCACTGAACATCGCCCGAAGTCATGCGACCCTTGTTGCCGAGGCTATCGCCATGGTTCACCTCTCCCGCAAGGACGTAGGTAATGGTTTCAATGCCGCGATGGGGGTGCCACGGGAATCCGGCGAGGTAGTCGGCCGGGTTCTCATTGCGGAAATCGTCGAGCAACAGAAATGGATCGAACTCCTTTGTTTTACCGAAGCCGAAAGCGCGCTGGAGCTTGACGCCGGCGCCCTCGATGGTTGGTTTGGTTTCAAGAACTTGCTTGACCGCACGGAGAGACATGGGTCGTGACCTCCTCCTGACGTTACACCTGATTAGATTCGCGAAGTCGATATTCGTTGCAACGACTAATTTGTCTGTCCGAAGGCTACTGGCGGAGTTCATCCCAAGGTCTCGGAGGCGAGAGCGGTGAGAATCGGACTACCGGTTCCTGGTCTCCAGCAACGGAGACCTGTGGCGCCCATTCGGTAGCTTGTTGCACAGGGCTCAGGCGGAGCGTTGACGGACGAACTGGCGGGCGGCGAGCAGGATGGCGCCGCAGCCCATGACTGTAAGGACCAGGCCGTCGAGCCATAGGTCGCCCAGGCCGGCGCCGCGGAGGATGATGCCGCGCAGGATCCGGATGTAGTAGGTGGTGGGGATGATGCGGCTGATGGCCTGGAAGACAACGGGCATGTTCTCGACCAGGAAGATGTATCCGCTGAGAAAGACGGAGGGGAGCACGGTTCCCATGGCGAGCTGAAAGGCTTCGGCCTGGGTGCGTGCCCTGGTCGAGATGAGAAGACCGATGCCAAGAACGGTGAGCAGGAACGGGATCGACATAGCCAGGAGCACGAGAACGTTCCCATGGATGGGCACCTGAAATACGACGCGCATGACGAAGAGGATGGCGCAGAGCTCAAGAAAGGCCAGGACGCCGTAGGGAATCATCTTGCCGACCATGAGGCCGAGGGGAGCGACGGGCGTCATGGTGAGCTGCTCGAGGGTGCCCCGCTCGCGCTCACGGACGAGACTAAGGGCGATGAGAAGGATGACCATGACCTGGAGAAGGATTCCGACGAGGCCGGGCACAAAGAAGTTGGCGGAGCGGGTGGCAGGGTTGTAGAGCACCGAGGGGCGCACATCGATTGGAAGGTTGCCGGTGGGGATCACCTGGGCGAGCGATTGCTGCATTGCAACCCCGGTTGCCGTGCTGACGGCCTGGGCGGCGACGGTGGAGTCGGAGCCGTCAACGAGGACGAGAACAGAGGCCGTGGTGCCGTCGAGGATGTGGCGGGCGTAGTCAAAGGGAATGCGAACGCCGACGCGAGCTTTGCCGCTGCGAATGGCCTCGTTGAGCTCGGCGGGTGATTGCACGGTGCCGCGGAGATCGAAAACGTCGGACGCGGTGAAGCGCTGGAGGAGCTCGCGGCTTTGCTGGGTATGCGATTCGTCGAAGACGACGGTAGAGATCTGGCGGATGTTGGTGTCGACGGCGAATCCGAAGAGGAAGAGCTGGAGCATGGGAATGACCAGCGCGAAGAAGAGGGTTCCGGGATCGCGCACGATGTGCAGTGCCTCTTTGCGGCAAATCGGGATAAGGCCGTAGAAGAGGCGGTTCATGGATGGCTCTCCATGATGCGGTAGGTGAGAGTGACAAAGACGTCTTCGAGCGAGGGATCGATTGGCACGATGGAGGCGTGAGGCAGCTGGGTGCGAAGGGCATCGAGCTGATCGCTTTCGACAAGCGCGTGGATGGAGTGACCGAAGATGGTGGCTTCGCGCACGGAGGGAATGCGGCGCACGGAATCGAGGAGAGCCGACGGGTTCGCGGTTTTGATCTGGATTCGAGCCGTGTGCTCGGGATTGGCAGCGGGCAGGTGCTGGAGCTCGGCAACCGTGCCGAGTGCGACGAGGTTCGAGAGATAGATGTAGCCGACGCGGCCGCAGCGCTCAGCCTCGTCCATGTAATGGGTGGTGACGAAGAAGGTGACGCCCTGGCCGGAGAGGCGAAAGAGCAGGTCCCAGAGAGCGCGGCGGGCAACCGGGTCGATCCCGGCGGTGGGCTCGTCGAGAAAGACGACCTGGGGCGAGTGGATGATGGCGCAAGCGAGAGCGAGGCGCTGCTTCCAGCCGCCTGAGAGCTGGCCGGCGCGGCGCTGGAGGTAGGGTTCGATGCCGGTAAGATTGAGGACTTCGCGCTTTCGCTCGACTGCGGTGTGGCCCTTGATGCCGTAGACGCCGGCGTAGAAGGCAATGTTTTCGTCGACGGTGAGGTCTTCATAGAGACCGAATTTCTGCGACATGTAGCCAACGCTTCGCTTGATTTCGGCGGCGTCTTTCAGGATGTCCATGCCGAGGATGGTTCCGCTGCCGGAGGTAGGGCGAAGAAGGCCGCAAAGAGCCTTGATGATGGTGGTTTTGCCAGAGCCATTGGGGCCGAGGAAACCGAAGATCTCGCCCTTGTCGACCGAGAAGGTGACGTTATTGACGGCAGTGAACGTGCCGAAGCGGATGGTGAGGCCGTCGGCCGTGATGGCGGCGGTCATTGCAGGCGCACCGTCGCCGACATGCCGGACTTGAGAATGCCGTGGGGATTATTGACGTAGATTTTGGCGCCGAAGACCTGGTGCTCGCGATCGCTGCGCGTCTGCACGTTGCGGGGAAGGAATTCGGCCTGTGAGGAGATCTGGCGAAGCTGGCCGGAGAAGGACTGGCCGGCAAGGCTGTCGACGCGGACCGTGGCTGCCTGGCCGAGATGGACGCGCGAGAGGTCGGTCTCAGGGATGTAGACCTTGACCCAGAGCTGCGAGGGCTCGAGCAGGTCGATGACGATGCGGTTGGCAGTGACGAGATCGCCAGGCCGGACGCTGACGACTTCGACCACAGCGTCGGCCGGTGCAAGGAGGACGGCTTCTTTCAGGCGTGCATCGAGCTCCGCGACCACGCCTTGCGCCTGCGCGAGACGGCCGCGCGCTGCGTCGATATCTTCTTTGCGGAAGCCGCGGCGAGCGAGGACTGCTGCCGACTGCGCTTGTTCGAAGTGAGCTCGCGCGGATTGCAGGTCTTCGGTGCGGGTTCCGGCCTGAAGAAGCGCGAGACGCTGGCGGGCTGACTCGGCACGCTGCTGGGCGGCGTCGCGCTTGTCGCGCGCGTCGTCAAATTGCTGGCGAGAGATGGTGTCGGAAGCGGCGAGTTTTGCCATGCGGCCGTAGAAGGCTTCGGCATTGACTGCATCGGCTTGCGCGGCTGAGTAATCGGCCTGGGCCTGCGCGAGCTCCTGCGGACGCGGGCCATTTTTTGCTTCTTCGAAGACGGCTTTTTGGGCCTGGGCAGTCGCTTCGGCCTGGGCGATTTCTTCAGGACGATTACCGCGCAGCATGCGGTCGAGGTCGGCTAGCGCTTCGGACACCTGTGCGGCGGCCTGGGTACGCTGGGCCTGCAATTCATCGCACTCGAAGCGGACGAGAACATCGCCCGACTTGACCATTTCGCCTTCTTCGACGGGCACAGCCGTGACGCGTCCGCCGATCTTCGAACCGATTTCGATTTCGCGGGTTTCGATGGTGCCGGAGTAGTCGAAGCGGCTGCTGCGCGCAATCAAGGCGTAGACGATCCAGATGACGGCGAGTGCCGCGACGATCGCGGCAGCGATGATGATGCGGCGGCGTTTCATGCGGCTTTCTCCAGAACCAGCTGGAGCCGGTCATGCACGGTGTTGACCAGCCATTCCTCCGGGACGTTGTCGCGCATGAGCCACTCGAGCATGGTGGCAACGAAGACAGCGAAGAGCGTCTCAGCGAGCAGGCGGCAGGGTTTCTTTTTGCCGAGGACGACCGAGAGCGCGTCGGCCATTGCGGTCACGGCGTGCTCGCGCGCGTCGAGCAGCAAGCCGCGTGAGGCCTGGCCGAAGATGGTCTCGAGAAAAAGCGGCTTCGAATGCAGGGTGATTCGCGCATTCTCACGCGCGATCTTCAACAGCAGCTCGAGGACGCTGGCGATGGTGCACGGCTGCGATCCGGTGCGCAGTTCCGAGAAGATGTTTCGGAGCCGCTCCGCACGGGCGGCCGCGATGTCGCGCAGAAGGCAGTCTTTCTGCGGAAAGTAATTGAAGAAGGTGGCGCGAGAGACTCCGGCTTTCGCCGCGATCATTTCGACTGGGACTTCCTCGTAGCCGAGCTCGCCGAACAGTTCGAAGGCCGCGCGGACGATTTCGGCGCGGGTGTGCTGCTTCTGGCGGTCGCGAAGCCGGACTGGACTTGAGTTCATTAAATAGACGATAGTCTAAATAATGGACTCATGTCAAGCCGTGATGCTCGCATGCGGGGCCGCTCGCCAGCACGAATACCGGCGCTAAATCGGGGGGAGGGAAGCTGGTCAAGCCTTGATGAACTGGATGTCGAGGGTGATGGTGACATCTTCGCCGACGAGGACGCCGCCGGTCTCAAGCGCTGCGTTCCAGTTGAGGCCGAAATCCTTGCGGTTGATCTTGGTGGTGGCGGAGAGACCGATGCGGGTGTTGCCCCAGGGGTCCTTGGCCGGCTCGCTCGGGCCCTCGACATCAAACTTCACAGTCTTGGTTACGCCGTGCATCGTCAATTCGCCGGTCACCTTATATTCGCCGTCTTCGCGATGGATTGCCACGGATTTGAAGGTGAAGGTCGGGAACTTTTCGACGTCGAAGAAATCGGCGCTCTTGAGATGGGCATCGCGCTGATCGTCACCCGTTGTAAGGGTCGCGACGGGGATCGACGATTCGATCGTGGAGCGCGTGTGATCGGCTTCGTTCCGATGAAGGGTGCCGCTGATGCCGGTGAACTTGCCCTTCACGTTGGAAATCATCATGTGCTTGACCTTGAACTCGGCGGCGGAATGAGCCGGATCGATGTTCCAGGTGCTGGTGGCGGCGGAGGCAGCAGGGGTGGCGACAGACGGGGTGGACATATGGGTTAGCTCCTTTTCACGAACTTGGATGCGCCAGGAATTTATTCGTTGCAACAACTATTTCGCGGGATGTGGATTTCTTTGTCGAAAGCGAGAGCCACGGTATCCGGAATTGAACTGGCAGGGTGGGAGTTTGCGTATCGACTGACATGGAAGGCGCCGTTTGAGGTCCCGTTCATTTGCGGACATCGGCGGAGGCCCGACGGCAGCGTTTGAGCTTGTTGAACGATTTGTTCTTGATTCCACATAAGTTATGCAGCGCCTGTTCGGCGGCCTGCGCGCTGCGATCATTCCAAAACTGCGAGGACTCGTGATGAAGATGTTTCTTGATCTCCGGTTTGCGGCACGGCAATTGCTGAAGGCCCCTGGGTTTGCGGTGACGGCGGTCCTGATGCTCGCGTTTGGGATCGGTGCGACGACTGCTATCTTCTCGATTGTCGAGGCGGTGCTGCTTCGGCCGTTGCCGTTTCCGGATTCGGAGCGATTGGTAGTGCTGTCGGACCGGCTGGAGGGAGTGCATTTCGGCGGAAATGACGAGGTCGGGGTGACGGTTCCGGACATTCGGACCTATACGCGGGAGGCAGGGGGGTTCAGCGCACTCGGTGGATACCAGTTCAGCGGAAATGAATTGTCGGGTGCCGGAGAACCAGCGCAGGTGAGCGCCGCGCGGATGAGTGCTGGGGCCTTTGCGGCTTTGGGAGTGGCTCCGCAGATGGGAAGGGTATTTACCCAGGACGAAGTGGACCACAACGCACAACTGGTGGTGCTGAGCTATGGGACGTGGGTCAATCGCTTTCACAAAGACGGCAATATTGTAGGAACCAAGATTCTGCTCGATCGCAAGCCGTTCATCATCATTGGGGTAATGCCACAGAATTTTGAGTTCCCGCTGGTGAGCGGCCAGCTGAACCGCACCGAGATATGGGTTCCACTGAGTTTCAGTTCCGATGAATTGTCGCCCGTGGCTGCAGCGAACTGGAGCTACCAGATGGTGGGTCGACTGAAGCCGGGAGTTTCGCCGATGCAGGCGCAACAGGATGCGGAGACGGTTGCGCAGGAAATCATGCGGAATTTCCCGCCGATGATTGCGAACTTGCACATCAACGCGCTGGTGCGGCCGCTGCGTGAGGACATCATCGCGCAAACGAAGCCGCTGATTCGCACGTTGTTTTTGGCCGTCGCCGTGGTTCTGCTGATTGCATGCGCCAATCTCGCTGGACTGATGCTGGTGCGGGCGATCCGGAGGCAGCGTGAAGTTGCGGTGCGGCTGGCGTTGGGAGCGCGGGCGTCGGCGTTGCTGCGGCAGGCCATTCTCGAGAGCCTGGTGCTGAGCGTGAGCGGCGGTGTGCTGGGCCTGGCGATGGCGGCTGTGTTGCTGCGAGTGGGCAAGAGCATGCTACCTGAGAGCCTGCCGCGCATCAGCGAGATCGGATTGAACTGGCAGGTCGTGGGCTTCGCGCTGGTGCTTGGCGTGGCGACGGGCGTGCTATGCGGATTGGTTCCCGCATTTGCCGCGTTGCGCACCAATGTGAACGCGAATTTGAAAGAGGGTGGCCGAAGCGGATCAGAAGGCGGCGGACACGCGCGCCTCCGCTCGACTCTGGTGGTGGCGGAGATTGCGATTGCGCTGGTTCTGCTGGCCGCCTCGTGTCTGTTGCTGCGCAGCTTTGAGAAGATGCGCGAGGTGGATCTGGGATACCGGCCCGACCACGTCACAACCGCGCAGTTCGGCCTGCCGCAGGAACAGTATTCGAAGCAGCCGCAGGTGGACACATTCGATCGCGAAGTGCTGGATCGGCTGAGGCAGTTGCCGGGGGTGACGGCTGTGGGTCTTTCCACGGTGGTGCCGGCGGGGAGCAACAACAATAATCAGACCTTTGTGGTGGAAGGGTATACGCCTCCGAAGGGCGCGGACTTGAACCTGGCAACGGTGTCGCACGTGAAAGGCGACTCCTTCAAGGCGATGGGGATTCCGCTGCTGAGCGGAAGGTACTTTACGCCGGACGATCGCGGCGGCAAACAACTGGTGGTGATCGTGAATCACAAGATGGCGCAACATTTCTGGCCGAACCAGGATCCGGAAGGAAAGCGGATGCGAATCGGCACGCCGGAGATGCAGACGCCATGGATGACGGTGGTCGGAGTGGTGGCGGACGTGAAGTTGACTTCGCCCGATCAGCCGTCGAAGGAGCAGTACTACACGCCCGTGGACCAGAACAAGGAAGACGTGGGTTCGCTGGCCTCGGCGGATGACGTCGATGGAAACTATGGGTACATCGTGATGCGATCGTTGCTGCCGCCTGAGCAGATGGAGAACGAGTTGCGGGCTACGGTTCGCGCCATTGATCCGATGTTGCCGCTGACCCACGTGCAGACGATGGATGAAAACCTTTCTGAGAGCGAGGCGCCGCGGCGTTTCAACACGGTACTGATCGGGAGCTTTGCTGTTGCGGCCGTGCTGCTTGCGGTGCTGGGCATCTACAGCGTGATTGCGTTCTCGGTCGCGTCACGCGTGCAGGAGCTAGCGATTCGCATGGCGCTTGGTTCGCAGCGCGGAGGCATTGTCCGGCTAGTGGTTCGGTCCGGCGCAAAACTGGCGGCAATTGGGTGCTTGATCGGGCTAGCGGGAGCGACATCGGCATCGGGGCTGTTGCGCTCGCTGTTGTTCGGTATCAGCCCGTTCGATCCGATTGCGCTGGCGCTGGCGGCTGCGGGCGTGCTATTGCTCGCCGTGGGCGCGTCCTTATTGCCGGCGCTGCGCGCGGCTTCAATTGACCCGATGCAGGCATTGAGGGGGGAGTAGAGCCAAGTTCGTCTCGAATTGGCGAAATTGACGCCAATTCGAGCGTCCGGTATAGTCACCACATGGAGTTTCGGCTTATCCCGTCTGCCCGCGTTGCATGTTGTTGCATGCCGGGCCGGCCGTGTGGATGAGCTAGAACCCGAGTCATCCTGTTTCTAACGGCCGCGTATCAGTTCCTGCTGACGCGGCTTTTCTATTGCCCGGGAAACTGAATCGATCGCAATCTGATGAATTCGCTTCGCTCCCATTCGCGGCTCCAAGCCACCGCCTCCCGGCGGAGTGGCTGTTGTTGTAGCTGCTAGCGCGCGCCAGCGGATCCGTGATGCGCTCATGCGATCCGGAAACCCAGAATCCCTATCGATCACTCGATCCATCCCCTCAGGAGAAAGACCATGATTTTGAGAGCCAGGCTGTATCGTTTTCTCGCATTTCTATTTTTTACGAGTTCATTTGTCGCGAGCGCACAGATTGTAGGCGGGACCATTAGCGGAACGGTTCGCGATGCTTCCGGCGCACTGCTGCCGGGAGCTGCGGTGACGGTGCGCCAGGTGGAAACAGGCGCTGTACGAAATCTGACGACCGGAGAGGATGGCCGATTCAGCGCGCCCTCGATTGCGGTGGGAGAATACGCCGTCACTGTGAATCTGCCCGGCTTCAATCCGCAGGAGCAGAAGGGGGTTTCGGTTGCGGTGGGACAGAGCGTACAGCTGACGTTCGTGCTTGGCCTTGCCAATGTGCAGCAGCAGATCGAAGTGGATGCCAGCGAGCCCGGCGTGAATACAACGACGCAGCAGACCGCGGGATTGATCGATGAGCGGCAGGTGAAAGAGCTTCCGCTGAACGGGCGCAGCTATGACGAACTGCTGACGCTCAATCCTGCGACCGTGAACTATACCGGCGAGCGATCCGGCGGTATCGGGACATCGAATTCGTCGGTCGGCAACATGTTTTCGGTGAGCGGGCGGCGACCGCAGGACAATCTCTTTCTTCTGAATGGCATTGAATACACGGGAGCGTCGCTCATCAATGTGACACCGGGAGGCACGAGCGGGGAACTGCTGGGTGTAGACGCGGTGCGTGAATTCAACGTGGCAACCGACACGTATGGCGCCGCATTTGGCAAGCGTGATGGAGCGCAGGTAAGCATCGTGACGACGTCAGGCACGAATCAACTGCACGGCACCGCATTCGAGTTTCTGCGCAACAGCGCGCTCGATGCGCGGAACTATTTCGACCAGGGAGCCCTTCCGGAATTCCAGCGCAACCAGTTTGGCGGCTCGCTCGGAGGCCCGATCCGCCAGAACAAGGCGTTTGTCTTTGGCAACTATGAGGGTTTCCGGCAGAATTGGGGATTGAGCGCAGTCACCCTAGTGCCCGACACCGAGGCGCGCGCGGGCTATCTGCCCGATGCATCCGGGCAGGAGCAGTACGTGGGAGTGAACGCGGCGGTGCAGCCGTTGCTTGGGCTGTGGCCCGCGCAGAACGGGCCGGAACTGGGCAGCGGCATCGGCGAGGCATTCAGTCATCCGGAGCAGCGGATCCGCGAGAACTTCGGGACGGCGCGTTATGACGAGACGATCAGTGCAAAAGACCAGTTCGCCGCGGTCTACACGATTGACGACAGCAGCGCCAATACGCCCTCGCAGAATCCGTTGAGCTTGATTGACGAGAGCCTGCGCGAACAGGTCACGAGCATCCAGGAGCAGCATGTATTTTCGCAGTCGCTGCTGAACACGGCGCGATTCGGCTACTCGCGCGCGAGCTATTTCTTTACGGGCTATACGCCGGTGAGTTTGACGGGATGGGTGAGCGGCGAGCCAATTGGCGCCATCGTGATCAGCGGAAGCACGGCATCGAATGGCGCATCGGCGATCACGCCGGCCGGAACGAATGTGGGCAGCAACAATGTGACGGCACGCAACCTGTTCACCTGGGATGACCATGTCTACTGGTCGCACGGACGGCAGCAGATTGAGGCGGGTATCTGGCTGCAACGGATTCAAGCGAATGACATGCTGGCACAGGACCAATATGGACAGGCGTCGTTCAGCACGCTCGATTCGTTCCTGCAGGGCATGGTGAAGACGTTCACCGTGGTGCCGTCGCCGACAGAACTGGCCTGGCGTTCGCTCGAAGGAGCAGCGTTTGTGGAGGACACCATCAAGGTGACCAAGACGCTGGAGCTGCGCGCGGGCTTCCGCTCCGAGTCGACCAACGGATGGAATGAGGAGCAACGGCGGGCGTCGAACTACGCCATCGTAGACGGGGTGCTGCAGACACAACCCGTCATTGGCAGCTCGGCGCTGACGACGAATCGCGCGAAATTTTTGCCTGCCCCGCGCGTGGGATTTGCGTGGGATGTGCGCGGCAATGGCAAGACGGCGATCCGGGGTGGGTTCGGCGTGTATCACGGCCTGCTCGATACGCTCGATTACCGGTTGGACCAGACGGCCCCATTCAACACGGCTGAGAGCATCAAAAACATTGCGGTGGCGGATTTGAATATCACGCCGGGCACTGCGCCCCCGGCGGGCGCCCTGATCTCGCCGAGTAATGTGCAACCGGACATTGCCACTCCGACTGTGCTCGAGTGGAGCCTCCGCGTGGAGCAGAAGGTAGCGCCTCGCACGACACTGACGGTTGGCTACGTCGGCTCGCACAGCTATCACCAAATTCTTTCGGAAGACATGAATGAGCCGGTTCCAACCTTTCTCGCGGATGGCACGGTCTTCTATCCATCGGGCGCGCAGAATGCGAATCCAGAACTTGCCAATTCGACGTCGTGGGTGTCGCAGGGAGTGGGGCTGTATAACGCGCTCGAAGTCGATGTGAAGAGGTCGTTTGGACGGGGGCTGCAATTCCGCGGCAATTATTCCTACTCGAAGAATCTGGATGACGGCTCGGCATGGAACACGAGCGTCAGCGGCAATACGCCTGCTTATGTCGAGTTTCCGCTGCGGCCCAAGATGGATTGGGGTCCGGCGGCCACGGATCTGCGCCACGCGGCTTCAATCAACGGCAGCTATGAATTGCCCTTCGGTCCGCAACGGCGTTTCCTGAGCCATGCATCTGGTCCCGTGAACCTGGCGGCGGCAGGATGGGCAGTCAGCGCGATCGTGAATGTTCAGTCGGGATTTCCATTTTCGCCGCAGCTTGGGTATAACCCGACCGGCAATGGCGACACGCGCAACCCAGTGCGTCCGAACTGGAATCCGGACTTCACTGGCAAGCTGTACCCGCGTACTGCGACCCAATACTTCAATCCCTCAGCATTTCTGCCGCCGGCCGCGGGAACCTATGGAAACGTGTCACGCGATGCGCTGAACGGGCCGGGATTGGCCGAGGTTGATTTTTCCGCGGCGAAGAACACGCGCATCACGGAGCGAACACAGCTGCAGTTCCGCGCGGAGTTCTTCAACGTTCTGAACCATACGAACTTTCTAACGCCGAACGAGGTCGTGTATTCGTCGGCGACCGCGGGCATTTCGCCGACGGCGGGCGTGGTGACGGCTACGTCGACCACTTCGCGGCAGATCCAATTTGGCGCGAAGCTCCAGTTTTAGGGCGCATAGATCGAGGTTCTGCGATTCGGGCGGCGGCGGAAGAGCGCTGCCCGGCTTCATTTTCAACTGCTGAAGTTCGGATACGAGCTCCATCATTACAGCAGCGCAAATGAAAGCGACGATCACACTCTCGGAATCCAGTTCATCACCACGTTCCACAAATCCGCCGGCCGGGAATAGCGGCGTATCCAATCAAATCACCAGATTCTGACGCGGTCGTCGGGAGCGAGATAGAGCTTCTGGCCTGGCTGGACATCGAAAGCCTTGTACCAGGCATCGGAGTTGCGGACGATATCGGCGCGAAACTGGGCGGGCGCGTGCGCATCGACGAGGACCTGATTGCGCGCGGCGGCTTCGCGTGTTTTGGAGCCCCAGTTCTGCCCGAAAGCGATATAGAACTGCTGATCGCCGGTGAAACCGTCGATGGTGGGAGCTTCGGCGCCGTTGAGTGAAGCCCGGTAGCCCTCATAGGCGGCGGCAATTCCGCCAAGATCGGCGATGTTCTCGTCGATGGTCTGCTTGCCATTGACGTGAACGCCGGGAAACAACTCGTAGGCGTCGTATTCCTTTTCGAGCTTGACGGCGGCTTCGTCGAAGTGGGCGCGATCGGCGGGCGTCCACCAGTTGCGAACGCGGCCGGAGGCATCGAAGTCGCTGCCTTCTTCGTCGAAGGTGTGGCTGATTTCGTGGCCGATGATAGAGCCGATGGCGCCGTAGTTGTCGACGGCCGGGCGATCGGGATCGAAGAAGGGCGGCTGCAGGATGGCAGCGGGGAAGTTGAGAGCGTTCTGTAGAGGCAATTCGACGGCGTTGACGGTTTGCGGTGTCATGCACCACTCATGCCGGTTGACGGGCGTGCCGATGCGAGCCTCTTCGAAATGCAGCTTCCACTCGCCGGCGCGCCACGCGTTGCCGAATGCATCGTCGGGACGAACTTCGTAGGCGGAGTAGTCGCGCCAGGTTTCGGGATAGCCGATGCCGACGTAAAGCCCGTCAAGCTTGGATTGGGCTTCGGCGCGGGTGGAGTCCGTCAGCCATGGCAAGGCGGCAAGACGCTTGTGGTACGCGGCGATGAGGTTCGCGACCATGGCCTGCGCCTTGGCCTTGGCTTCAGGCGGGAAGTACTTCTGCGCGTAGATCTGGCCGACCGCATCGCCGAGGTAGGCATTGACCACGGCAATGGCGCGCTGCTCACGCGGGCTTTGCTGCTGGACGCCGCCGAGGGTCTTGCCGAAGAAATCGAAGACTTCGTCGTTGAAGGCGCTGGGCAGGAAGGCCGCGTAGTCGTCGACCAGATGGTAGGCGAGCCAATCTTTCCAGGTGTCGATGGGCGTGGAGGCGACGAGGGCTGATTCGCCGGTGAGAGCTGTCGGGGTCCAAACCATGAATTCCTGCTGATGCGCGAGGCCGGCGCCTTCGAAGTAGGCATTCCAGTCGAGACCGGGAGCCTTGGAGGCAAAGTCGGTGCGTGTCCAGACATTGTTGGCCTTGGCAATGATTTCGATTTCGGCCAGAGTGATGTGGGTCTCGGCTATCGCGCGCTCAAGGGCGACGATGCGGGCCGCGCGGGCATCGTTGTTGTCGAACCCTGCGAGCCGGAGCATGGCCGCGACGTGTGGTGTGTATTTCGCGCGGATCTGCTGCATGCGCGGGTTGTCGGCGAGGTAGTAGTCGCGGGTGGGCAGTTCGATGCCGCCCTGCAGCAGATAAGGCATGTAGCGGCTCGAGTCGCGGAAGCCGGGGGCCACCCACATGCCGAAGAGATTGGGGGTGTGGAAGACGGCGTTATTGAGCATGTCGACGTCGGCGCGGAGGGTTTTGCCGAGGGCGAACGAAAGCTGCTTGCGGTCGTGGATGGCGGCGATGTCGGCCAGGTGCGATTTCAGAGGTTCGATGCCTCGGGCTTCGATTGCGGACTCATGGATGAATGCGCTGTAGAGATCGGCGATCTTGCGCTGGTCGGAACCGGCGGGAGCTTCGGATTTTGAAGCTTCTTCGATGATGCCGGCGGTGCGTTTGCGGCTGATATCGCTCAGCGTCGAGAAGATGCTGAGCCCAGCGCGGTCGGGCGGAACCTGAGTGCGATCAAGCCAGGCTCCATTGGCGTAGAGGTAGAAGTTGTCGCCCGGCTTGATGGCGGTGTTGATGTGGTCGACGGCAATGCCGTGCGGCGGCTCGGAGGTCTCGGCGGTTTGGGCAAAGATGGCGGAGGGAATGAGCAAAGCAGCCGCGAACAGGAAAAACCGGAGCGGCGAGATGCGCGAACAAAGAGGGCGGGTGGGAGAGTTGGACGGGAGGATCATCGTATAGGAGAACTCCTTATCAGAACGAACCTACGATTGTACGTCGCAGCCACGGCAGGGACGAGGAGCCTGGGGCGAGTTGATGCTGGGCTGGGACCGATGGAGACAAGCTTGTTATCCACCGCTTCCACACGCGGCGAGATGAGCGAGTTCTATGCTTGAGTCCAGTGAGCGACTTTGCCCAGAGCGTGAAGCAGCAGGCCGACATCGTAAAGATTGTCGAGGGATATATCCGGCTGCGGAAGGCGGGTGCGCAGAACTACTCCGGGCTTTGCCCGTTTCATAAGGAAAAATCGCCGTCGTTCAGCGTGCACTCGGTGCGTCAGTTCTACCACTGCTTCGGCTGCGGCGTCTCGGGCGACGTGTTTGCGTTTGTGGGAAAGATCGAGAACGTGGGCTTTCCAGAGGCGGTGCGGATCGTGGCGCAAAAGTGCGGCATTCCGCTACCCAAGAGGGAATTCGCCACGCCGGAGCAGGCGGCAGAGGCACGCCTTCGGACCAAGCTGCTGGAACTGCACGAGACGGCTGCGGCGTGGTTTGAGGAGCAATTGCGCGGGCCCGAAGGGGCGCTGGCCCGCGAATATCTGGCGGGGCGAGGCATGTCTCCAGAAGGAATGAAGACGTTTCGGGTCGGCTACGCGCCGGACAGCTTCGGCGCGCTGCGCGAGCGGCTGAGCGGGATGGCGGACGAGGCGACGCTGCGGGCAAGCGGACTGTTTAGCTCCAAAGAGCAGGGAGACGGAAGCCAAGGGCCGATCTATGACCGGTTCCGGAAGCGTGTGATGTTCCCCATCTGCAACGAGGGCGGGCGGGTGATCGCGTTCACGGCGCGGACACTGGAATCGGGCGAGAAGGCCGGGCCGAAGTACATCAACTCGCCCGAGACGCCGCTCTATTCCAAGGGGATGGTGCTGTTCAACCTGGACAAGGCAAAGACGGCAATCCGGCAGGCGGAGTTTGCGCTGCTGGTCGAAGGGCAGATGGACTGCATCAGCGTGTTTCTGCGAGGGATTCAGAACGTGATAGCGACAAGCGGAACGGCATTCACGGAGCAGCAGGTGGCGATCCTGAAGCGGCACACGCAAAATGTCGCGGTGAATTTCGATCCCGATACGGCCGGAGCGAATGCGGCGGAGAAGTCCATCGGGCTGCTGACGGAAGAAGGGTTCAACATCAAGATCGTGACGCTGGACGGCGGGCTGGATCCGGACCGGTACATTCGCGAGCGGGGTGTGGATGAGTACAAGGCGGCGGTGCGGGCGGCGCGAAGGCAATCCGATTACCTGATTGAACGGGCGCGAGCCCAGTTTCCCGGAGCCAGCGCGGAGCAGAAGGTGAAGCAGATGAACTTTCTGTTGCCGCACATCCGCCGGATGCCGGAGAAGCTGGCGCGGGACCAGTTTGCTGCGGATGCGGCGCAGAAGCTGGGGATCGATTCTGCCGTGATGCGGGAGGAACTGCGGCAGGCGGCGCTGCGGCGGCGGGACCATATCGAGGCGCGCCCAACTGGGCTGACCGAGGTGGAGCGGGTGCTGCTGAGGGCACTGGCGATTACCGATCCGGAGCACGAGGAGGCGCGGCGAACCGCGGCCGAGGCGATCCGTAGGCAACCTCATTTATTTGAGGGACTTCAGGTGCTTACAACACTTCAAAGGCTGGCTGATCGGGAGGCGCGGGATCCGATGGAGGTGGTGGAGGATGACGCCCAACGGGCACTCCTGGCAGAGGCTCTCCTGGCCGAGACCGAGCCGCCGTCTGATGCGGCGGTAATCGGGGCGGTCGTGAGCCTTGAGAAGCGGCTGATCGAGAGCCAGATCCGCGACGTGCGGGCGCAGATAGCCGAGGCGGAGCGGCGGGGCGACTTTGCTGAGTTGGCTGTCTTGACCCAACGCAAGCTGGAACTGGACCGGGCGCTTCGCGGGCTGCAGCGGCCCGTTGATCCGGATCGATAGGACGGAGTGTCGGATGCCAAAGTGTTCATTCCTTGCGCCGTTTCGTCCATCTGCGGCGTCTAAATATGTAGGAACAGAGCGGGTGGAGCGAGGAAGGCTGCCCGGCCCGGTCCCGATTTCGGCTCGGAATAGCGGTAATAATGCTGAGCCGGACGACGATTTTGACTTGGCGGTTGCCAGGCGGACTGTGGTAATCTATTGATCTCTGTGCGGATGCGCGCCCTCCATGCCCCACACATGAGCTGCGGCTCGCGGGCGATCCAGGCGAAACCCTGAAGCGTTGTCATCCGGTTCCGAGCAACTACCTCAGACCGCTTTTTTGCGGGAGACCGCAGGTCTGTGTATGCACGTTTGTGGATGACGTGTGTACCCGGGCGAGCATCGTTGCGCGAGCGATGCCAGAGCAAAACCGAAGGCGTGCGCTTGAGGGTTGAATTGAAGGCGCCCAAAGGGGAGGCGTCCTGCCGGGTTCTATCGGGTTTTGCGCTAAAGTTGTTCGCGCTGGAGAGTAGGAAACATTGGCTATCGACGAAAAATTCGAACACGACATTGACAACCTAATCGAGGCCGGGAAAGAGAAGGGTTACCTGACCTACGGGGATGTCAACGACATGTTGCCGGAGGAGATCAGCTCGGCCGACGACATGGACGATCTGCTGACGACCATCGGCAGCCAGGGCATCGATCTTCTCGATCAGCCCAAGTTCGGCGACAAAGAATTCGAGATGGAGGAGGGCGGCGAAGACGTTGAGCTCGACCTGACGCCCGGAACTCTCGAAAAAACCAACGACCCCGTCCGCATGTATTTGCGCGAGATGGGCACCGTCCCGCTGCTGACGCGCGAAGGCGAAGTGGAAATCGCGAAACGCATTGAGCGCGGACAGATGCGCGTGATGAAGGCGATTTCGCGTTCGCCCATTGTAATTCGCGAAATCGTGGCGCTGGGCGAAGACCTGAAGCGCGGCGTTCGCAACGTGAAGGAAGTGGTCGTCTTCGACGAGGAAGAGCTGACGGAAGACGTGGTCGTGGCGCGCGTGAAGTCGACGGTGGCGCGCATCGATGCGCTGGTCAAGCACCAGAAGAAGATTGCGCAGCTGGAAGAGAAACTTGCATCTGCGAACAGCAAGACGAGCCAGCGCGAGCTGCGGCGTACGCGCTGGGCCATTGCGCGCGAAAAGGTGTATGTGTCGCGGATCGTTCGCGAGCTGAAGTACACGGGCCTGGAGCGCAAGCGGCTGCTCGACAAGGTCAACAAGACCGTGGACACCATGCGCACGCTGGAGCGGCAGATTCGTTCGCTGGAGCAGAAGCATGAGGCCAGCAAGAGCGAAGAGCTGCGCAAAGAGTACAGGCGCCAGCAGAAAAACTGCCGTGCCGACTTGGAAAAGATCGAAGGCGATGCGGGCGTAGCGATCGCGGAGCTGAAGCGCACGCAGCGCGAGATGATCCAGGGCGACATGGATGCCGAGCAGGCCAAGCGCGAGCTGATCGAGGCGAACCTGCGACTGGTCGTATCGATCGCGAAGAAATACACGAACCGCGGACTGCAGTTCCTCGACCTGATCCAGGAAGGCAATATCGGCCTGATGAAGGCGGTGGACAAGTTCGAGTACCGGCGGGGATACAAGTTCTCGACGTACGCGACGTGGTGGATCCGGCAGGCGATTACGCGCGCCATTGCGGACCAGGCAAGAACAATCCGCATCCCGGTGCATATGATCGAAACGATCAACAAGCTGATCCGCACGAGCCGTCAGCTGGTGCAGGAACTGGGTCGTGAGCCGTCGAGCGAAGAGATCGCGCGGAGGATGGATATTCCCGTGGCGAAGGTGCGCAAGGTGCTGAAGATCGCGCAGGAGCCCATCTCGCTGGAAACGCCGATCGGCGAAGAGGAAGACTCGCACCTGGGCGACTTCATCGAAGACCGGCAGGCTGTTTCGCCGAGCGAAGCTGTCATCAGCGTGAATCTGAAGGAGTACACCTCGCAGGTGCTGCGCACGCTGACGCCGCGCGAGGAGCGGGTGATCAAGATGCGGTTTGGCCTGGAGGACGGAAGCGAGCACACGCTGGAAGAAGTAGGTCAGAGCTTCCAGGTCACGCGCGAACGCATCCGGCAGATCGAAGCGAAGGCGCTGCGCAAGCTGCGCCATCCGAGCCGGAGCCGCAAACTGAAGGCGTTCGTGGAAGGCGTCAAAGAGATGTAACTTTCACCCCATCGACGAAGACCTGTCGATGGGAACCCCGGCACCTGCGATGGGAGCGGCTGCCTTCGGCGCATTTCAGAGAATGTACGTGGAGCGGGAGAACGAACGCAGCAAAAGCCGCAACCGAAAGGTTGCGGCTTTTGCTTTTGTGCGAAATGCTGTCTGGGGTGCGACGGGCTATGATAGGCCTGCGTTGGACACACACCAATGAGCCTATCCGCAAGGGCCAGTTCCACCGAAGAGATTGCCGGCTGGCGCGAAATGTATCGTGCCGAAATGAAGTGTCAGGTCGTGCATGACAACATGCACTTTCGTCCGGAATGGACCGAATCGTACCTGCTCGAATCTGATGATGCGATTGCAGGCTACGGATCGGTGCTCATTGCCGGTCCCTGGACCGGAACGCGGACCCTGTTCGAGTTCTACGTCATGCCTCAATTTCGCTCCTTAAGCTTCGCTCTGTTCGAGTGCCTGCTGGCAACCAGCCGCTCCGATGCGATGGAGATTCAAAGTAACGACTCTCTGATCACGGTTATGTTTCACACGTATGCGCGCAATGTGGAGTGCGAGAGCATCGTCTTTGCCGACCAGCTCACGACCTCGCTCAAAGTCGAAAATGCGCAAGTGAAACAGCGCCCAGGCGCGGCCAGCGAATTCGATCTCGAAGTGAACGGCGAGGCGGTGGGCAACGGCGGAATCCTGTATCACTACAATCGCCCTTATGGCGATGTCTTCATGGAGATTGCTGAGAACCACCGTTTGCGCGGCTATGGCAGCTATCTCACGCAAGAGCTGAAGCGCATTTGTTACGAGCGCGGCGGCATTCCGGCGGCACGCTGCAATCGCCAGAATGTTCATTCGCGGAAGACTCTGCAGAAGGCCGGCTTCGTTCCGTACTCCCTTATCCTGCTGGGCAAACTTTGAAGTCTCACGGCGTATTGCATCCGGGGATGGTAACGACCGTCTTGCGCGGCGCACCAACGCTCTGCTAAAACGTTTTGCTTGGAGTTCTGAACGCTTTTCAGAGGAAAGAGGAAGCCATCATGAAGAGGATTACACGCCGGCAATTTGGAAAGAACATGGCTGTTACGGCAGCTGCCGCCTGCGCAGGTTATTCGTTGCCGAAGTTCGCCTGGGGCGAGCCCCACCCCGCGCCGCTGCACTTTCCTGAGGGATTTCTGTGGGGATGCGCGACGGCCGCGTACCAGATTGAAGGGGGCGCGCACGATGACGGGCGCGGACCTTCGACGTGGGATGTGTTCTCGCATACGCCGGGAAAAACGCACGACGGCGACACGGGCGACGTGGCGGATGACTCATATCACCTCTACAAGGAAGACGTGCAGTTGCTGAAGGCGCTGGGTGTTGGCGGATACCGGTTTTCGGCCTCCTGGTCGCGCGTGTTCCCGACCGGGAAGGGCGAGATGAACCAGAAGGGACTCGACTACTACAACCGCCTCGTGGATGAGCTGCTCGCCAATCACATCACGCCCTACATCACGCTCTTTCATTGGGACACACCGGCGGCGCTGCAGGGAGGGTGGCAATCGCGCGACACGTCGAAGGCGTTCGCCGATTATGCGGGGTTCATGGCCAAGCATCTCGGCGATCGCGTACATCACATCATGACCACGAACGAGTTTGTATGCTTTACCGACCTGGGCTATAAAACCGGCCAGTTTGCGCCGGGGCTGAAACTCGGGGCAGCCGAAGTCAACCAGATTCGTCACCACGCCATCCTGGCGCATGGTCTTGGAGTGCAGGCGATCCGCGCCAATGCGCCAAGTGGAACCAAGGTGGGCCTGGCTGAGAATACCAACGTCTATGTGCCCGCCATCGAGACGCCGGAGAACGTTGAGGCGGCTCGCAAAGCAACGCGAATGGGTGCGGCGCCGTTCCTTACGGCATTGATGGAAGGCAAATATATCGAGGCCTATCTGGAACGGGAGGGCGCGAACGCTCCGCATGTCGAGGCGGATGATTTCAAGGCGATCGCGAGTCCGCTCGATTTCGTTGGAGTGAATATTTACACACCGTTATTCGTGGAAGCCGACGATTCGAAGCAGGGCTACAAGGAGATTCCGTATCCGACATCGCAGCCAAAAATGGCGTCACCATGGATCCTGTTGGCGCCGGAATGCCTGTACTGGGGCGTGCGCAATGTGGTGGATCTGTGGAAGATTCCGGAGGTTTACATCACGGAGAATGGAACATCGTCTGATGACGTGCTGAAAGCGGATGGACACGTCGAGGATGTGGACCGGATCATGTATCTGCGGAATCACCTCACGCACCTGCACCGGGCGGCTTCGGAGGGCTATCCCGTGAAGGGCTACTTCCTGTGGAGCCTCATGGACAATTTCGAATGGGCCGATGGGTACAGCAAGCGGTTCGGCCTGCATTACGTGGACTTCAAGACGGAGAAGCGGACGCCCAAGCTGAGCGCGGCGTGGTACAAGGAGGTGATCGCGAAGAACGCGGTGGAGTAGGGGCGGCTCGTTGCATCTCCTCATGAATTGGCGACGAGGTAGGTTAGCTGACTGCGGATCCCAATTCCGCGATCTCGGCGGGTGTGAGTTGCAGGCCTGCGGCGGCGATGTTTTCTTCGAGATGCGCAACCTGCGATGTGCCCGGGATGGGCAGCATAACCGGCGATCGTTGAAGCAGCCAGGCGAGTGAAATCTGCGCAGGCGTGGCGTGGTGGAGGGCGGCGATGCGGGCGAAGCTCTGCGCCGCGGGGTGATCCGGCTTGAGCAACTTGCCTGCGGCGATGGGATACCAGGGCAGGAAGGCGATGCTGCGCGCTTCGCACCACCTCAGAGTCTCTTCGTGGCGGCGGTCGGCGAGCGAATAGCGATTCTGAATTGAAACAATCGGCACGATCTTCTGTGCTTCTTCAATCTCCGACGGCGTCACTTCGCTGAGGCCGATGTGCCGAATCTTGCCCTGCTCCTGCATCTGTCGCAAGGCTCCGAGTGATTCTTCGAGCGGCGTGCGCGGATCAATGCGATGCAACTGGTAGAGTTCGATGCGCTCGAGCTTGAGGCGGCGCAGGCTCATCTCGATACATTGGATCAGATAGCCCGCGCGGCCCACATATTCGGTCTTGGCCGGACC
The DNA here is from genome assembly GCA_035308825.1 of Occallatibacter sp. GTDB lineage: Bacteria > Acidobacteriota > Terriglobia > Terriglobales > Acidobacteriaceae > Telmatobacter. The sequence continues at coordinate 518,005 of DATGFX010000082.1, forward strand.
CTGGCGCGTGATGCCGCCCTTGGTGGCGATGACGAGCCCGACTGGGTAAGGATGCAGCGCTTCGCAGATCAGGCGTTCGGCGATCTCGGGGCCGTAGGCATCGGCGGTGTCGATCAGGTTGACGCCGAGCTCGACGGCGCGGCGCAGAACGCGGCGACATTCTTCGGGGTCGCGCGGCTCTCCCATGCGCCTTCGCCGACAAGCCGCATGGTGCCGTAGCCGAGGCGATGGACCGAAAGGTCGCCGCCGAGAAGAAGGGCGCCGCTGGACGCGACTGAAGGGCTGGCCATCATGATTCGATGCTATGCGATGAGGGAAAGCTCTCAGCTATCAGCTTTCAGTTGGGGCCAGAGCGCGGGACAGTGGCCTGGGAACTCGAGCACTACGAATCGCGTATGTTTTAATGCAAGCAACGCAAGGAGGAACGCCATGGGCAGCATTCCGTACCCGAATCCGCAGGCGGTGTTCTATCAGCAGTACGAGTCGGTGCGCCGGGATGAGGTGGTCGGGATCCTGCTGTCGCTGTTCCTGGGCACATTCGGCATTCATCATTTTTATCTACGGCGAACCGGGCTTGGCATCCTGTATTGCTGCTTCTGCTGGACGGGGGTCACGACGTTTCTGGGATTTGTGGAATGTTTCTTTATGCCGGGGCGGGTGCGCGAATTCAATGCGATTCAAGCAGCGGGGATTGCGGCGGCGCTGGGGATCGCTGTACCGCCCTTTGGATGGCCGGTGACGGTGAATGTGACGGTACCTCCCGCGGGAGCGCCAGGTGCGGCTCCTTCAGCCGGCTTTGCGCCGGCGTCGAGCTTTTCGCCGGTTGTGGCCGGGTTTGGGCCGGCTCAGCCAGGAACGCTGATTGCGTGCAATCGCTGCCATACGACGAATCCGCAGGGGGCGAGGTTCTGCGCGGGATGCGGGACGGCGCTCAGTTAAGCTGACAGGATTTGCTTTCGGGGCGGGCGTTTTGGAGAATCAAGGTTGGGCAGGGACCTGAGATTGCTCCTAGCCCGGAAACTCCCGGAACGTGCGGATGGCACAAGTTTCTTCACCAAAAGAGCAAAGCGACTTAAACGAGATCGACGCGCTGTTTCGCGACGCCGGGCTGGTGAGGCGTCGTCGCGGGAAGGCCCTGCGTCCCAAAGAGGATCGTCTCGATCGCGCTGCGCCCGATGAACTTCTGGTGCCCGCACCGGAGCCGACCATAGCTGCAAATGGCGTGGAGTGGCTGCCAGTACCCGAGTGGCAGAAGCTAAGTTGGCTGTGGGCCGGGTTCAGCACGCGGCGGGGCGGCGAAAGCCGCGTCTATTGCGGCGAAGGCGCGAGTCCGGAACTGAACCTCGGGTTTACGGCCGAGGACAGCCGCGAGATCGTGCTGCGCAATCGCCGGCTCCTGGCGGAAACGGTGACGGGAGACGCGGGGACGCCGCTGATCACGGTGCGCCAGTTTCATTCGAACCTGGTGGTACGCGTTGGACGCGACGACGCGAGCCGCGATCGGCCGCGCAAAGCGGATGGATTGATGACGGATGAGCCCGGGTTGCTGCTGGGCGTGCAGACTGCCGATTGCACTCCGGTGCTGGTGGCCGATCGGAAGCGAAGGGCTGTGGCGGCTTTCCACGCGGGGTGGCGCGGGACCGTGAAGCGCATCGTGGAACTAGGCGTGGGCCGGATGCGGATTGAGTTTGGGTCGAGGCCCGAGGATTTGACTGCCGCTGTGGGGCCGGGGATCGGGTGTTGCTGCTATGCGGTGGGTGAGGAAGTGCTTTCGGAGTTTGAATCGCAGTTTGTCTATGCGCGGGGGCTGTTTCACGAGGTCTTTGACAGCGACGCCGTTCGGACGAAGTACCCGATGCTGTTTTTGACACAGCGGGCGCCGGGCCACTCGCCGATTGGGCCGAGTTTGCACCTGGACGTAGCTGAGGCGAATCGGCGGCAACTTCTGGATGCCGGACTGAAGCCACGCGCCATCCGGATGATGGGAGGCTGCACGAATTGCGAGGGCGATTTATTTTTCTCGCACCGCGGTTCGCACGGACGTGCCGGACGCATGCTGAGTGTGATCGGCATGCGCCCGCGAGGATGAAAGCATTGGGAAACGGATGAGAACAGGCCTAGGAAGCCGCGGCAGCTTCTCCCGGATTGACGAGGTCGCGCAATTCTTTTGAGGGCTTGAAGTAAGGCACACGTTTGGCGGGAACTTCGACGCGTTCGCCCGTCTTCGGATTCCGGCCAATGCGGGGATTGCGCTGGCGGATGCGGAAAGAGCCGAAGCCGCGGATTTCAATCTTGTCTCCGCGCTGAAGCGCAGAGATCACGGAATCGAAGACCGTCTCGACGATGACCTCGCCGTCGCGGCGAGTCAGATCTCCGAGGCGGGTGACCTTCTCAACCAGATCTGCCTTTGTCATTTGCAACAACCTCCGCTCACAGCATAATCGGATTCCGGCCGGGGTTCTGTCAAAAAAATTGGGTTGATTGAGAAGAATTGCTCCTTTTGCTTCAAAGGGTTGGCCGGGGTCCTGGGAACGCGGGCGGGTTCGGCACGGGGGGCTTGGCGGGGTTATTCTATCGAGAGCCTTGCCAACGGGGGACCAGATCGAAGCGGGAAGGAGCGTTCGATTTGTCGCAGTTTCCGCAATACAGCATCGTTATTCCGGCCTTCAACGAGAAGGCGCGCATTCTGGCGACTCTCGAAGCCGTGGTGAGCTGTGTGCGGGCACAGGGCTGGCAAGCTGAAGTGATCGTGGTGAATGACGGCTCAACCGACACGACGGCAGCGCTGGTGCGCGAATTTGCCAAGCATTCGCCCGAGGTGCGGCTCATCGAGAATCCTGGAAACCGGGGCAAGGGGTACAGCGTGCGGCACGGGATGCTGGAGGCAGTGGGCGACGTGGTGATGTTTACGGACGCTGACCTGTCGGCGCCGATGGACGAGGCGGATCGGCTTTTTGCGGCCATTGCCGCTGGAGCCGATATTGCCATCGGATCGCGCTGGCTCGAAAGCGGGCGCCAGACGCACAGGCAACCGCTCTACCGGCAGTTCTTCGGGCGCTGCTTCAACGCGGTTTGCCGGATGGTGATGCGGTTGCCATTCGCCGATACGCAGTGTGGGTTCAAGGCATTTACGCAAAGAGCCGCGCAGACCGTCTTTCAGCTCCAGACGATTGAACGATGGGGATTTGATCCGGAAATCCTTTTCATCGCGCTCAAGCGCGGTCTGCGGATCCAGGAAGTCCCTGTGAGTTGGGCTCATGATGAGCGCACGCGCATGAGCTACCTGAAAGACGGCCTGCAAATGCTGAAAGAGCTGGCCATCGTGCGCTGGAACGCCCTCACGGGCAAGTACAGCAGGCGAATCGATACGACATTGCGCGCCGGCGAGTCACGCTAAGCTGCGGACGCCGGAACTATGCCATGTCCTGTGACGAACCGTCCGGATCGATCCCAATCCAACTAGCGGATCATCTTGCTGTCGCCAGGCTTAATGCCTCCGCAGTCGGAGCCCAGATAGTGTGATGTCATGTTGACCGTCACGGTCATGGGTTGGGGCAGATTTGGATCGGACATTTTCATGACCACCGTTCCATGCGCGTGCTCGGCGCTGTCGATCAAGATATCGACATGCGTACTGTTGGCTCCTCCGCGCGATTCCTGACAGGCTTCGTCGAATGAAACTTCGTGAGCATCCTGGTGCACGTTTGAGAGGGTGCAATTGTGTTGCATCCTGGCATTGAATCCCTGGATGTCGCTCCTCCAATGCTCCGCGGTCAGGCAGGCTTGGGTGGCATGATCCCGGCCCATTGCGGCGGCCATGCCGGCCATGGGCGTGTTTTCGACTCCTGTGACGGTCGAGGTGGTTTCGGTTTGCCAGAGACCCATGGTTACGGGCGGAGCTTCGGATAACTGGGCGGTGGCGACGAATGCGAAGGCTGCAAACAAGATCGGGAAGGCTGCTTTAGCGGGACGGCGGACGTTCATAGCGGGATCCTTGCGGGAAGATTGGCCTGCACCGGCAGGCGGTGAATGCAGCTTTGTAGCACAAAACGAGAGAGGTTCGCCAGCAGGGGGTTGTGAATCCCGCCTGCTCGTGGAGCCCCTAAGGCAGATGGTAGGGTGGAGTGCAACGGAGGTCAGTGCATTGTATGGGCTTGCGCGCGGTCCGGCGGCGACTATGGCGGTTTTTGGCAGCCGTCTTTCTGGTAGGTGTCTGGCAGTGGACCGGCGGCTTTGCCGAGGCGCAGAGCTTTGACGCCACGCACATTAAACAGCCGGTGGATCTGGACGCGACGTGGCTGGTGCATGGAGGCGACGATCCGGCATTTGCGTCGCCGCAGTTGGACGATTCGCATTGGCTGCGGTTCGATCCTCGGACTTCGGTTGACAGTGTGCTGAAGAGCCGGCCGGCGGTGGTGTGGTACCGGCTTCATATGAAGGTCGACCCGTCCCAAAAAGGGCTTGCCCTGAACGAGATGAACATCTCGCGTGCCTTCGTGCTCTACGTCCGCAGATCGGTATCGCGATCGCGCGCCGTGAGAATGATTTTCCCATTGGCGTCGGCAACGAAGCTGGATCCGCCGTAGGTCTGGCCTGTCCAAGGGCCGTGTGTCATTTCGCCGACGAGGTCCACGCCTGCCATCGGACACTTGAGCTGGGCGGAACGGGTGCTGACGAGGTTTTCAAGCTGCTTTGAGTGTTGCGGCCATTGGTCATCGGGCGCGGCCCAGCCATAGGGGACAAGCACGAGATCGGGCTTGAGAGATTTGAGACGCTCAAGGTAAGCGCCGGTGAAGGTGTCGGCGCAGATGAGGACGCCGATGCGCCCGAATTCTGTTTGAACAACGCCGATGTCTTCAGGGCGGCCCTGCGTATACGGCGGCGTCATCAATTCGGGAAGCACATTGATCTTGCGATGCTTCCAGAGAAGCTTGCCCGATTTGTCGACGAGAATGGCGGAGTCGTAGAGCTTGTCGCCATCCTTTTCGTCGAGGCCGATGGCGATCATGATGTGGTGCTTGCGCGCGAGGGTGGCGATGCGGTCGCTGTCACTGCCGGGGATCGGGGCGGCGAGTTGATGGGCTTCGGGGTTTTCCCAGCCGAGGATCGAGGATTCCGGAAAGATGGCGATGTCGGCATGCTGGACTTCGGCGGCCTCAAGAGCGTACTCGATGCGGCGGAAGTTGCCCTCCCGGTCGCTGTCGATGACGAGAATCTGGCATATCGCGAGGCGAGCGGTTTTGTGCAGCGCTGCGCTTTGGCTGAACGCAGGGATGGACATCGTGAGCATAAGAGGAAGGATTAGAGCTTTTGGTGTCACTGGCTGTCTCTTGATGGTTCGACGGGGGTCTGTATCTTTCGTTGCGATGATACGCCGTCTCTGCGGCGACTGACCGGCGTCTTTATGCAGTAGCTGTTTTGGCTACGGAATGGAGTCCGCGTGCCTCGATCTCGAAGTCGCGCATCTTGTACTTCTGGATTTTGCCGGAAAGCGTGGCGGGGAACTCATCGACGAAGCGGACGTGTTCGGGAATCTTGTAGTAGGCGATCTGGCCCTGGCAGAAGGCGCGAATCTCTTCTTCGGTTGAGTGTTCGCCCGGGCGCAGCCGCACCCATGCCGCGACGATCTCACCCAGACGCGCGTTGGGAATGCCGACGACGTGCACTTCGGCGATCCTGGGATGGGTGTAGAGAAATTCTTCGACTTCGCGGGGATAGATATTTTCGCCGCCTCGGATAATCACGTCACGCGAGCGGCCTGTGAGGTGGATACAGCCATCGGCATGCATGACGCCGAGATCGCCGGTGCGGAGCCAGCCGTCCGGCTGAATGACTTGAGCAGTGCCCTCGGGATCTCCGTCATAGCCTTTCATCACCGCGTAGCCGCGCGCGCAGATTTCACCTTGCTTGCCGACGGGCAGGGTTGCGCCGGTGGTCGTGGAAACAATCTTGATTTCGGTCTGCGGCATAGCGCGGCCCACGGTATGGACACGAATGGCGATGGTGTCGGCCGCATCGCTCATGGTCACGACCGGGGAGGTTTCAGTCTGGCCGTACGCGATGACCAACTCGTGGCAGTGCATTTCGTTCAGCACGCGGCGCATCAACTCGACCGGGCAGGGAGCTCCGCTCATCATGCCGGTGCGCAGGCTGGTGAGGTCGAAGCCGGCAAAATCCGGTAGGGCGAACTCGGCGACGTACATGGCAGGCACGCCGTAGACGGAGGTGGCGCGTTCATCGTGCACGGCCTGAAGGGTGGCGCGAGCGTCGAAGGTCCAGTTAGGCAGAATGATGGCGGCGCCGCTATAGAGGGCGGACATGGTGCCGATGACGCAGCCGTAGCAGTGGAACAGCGGAACCGGAACAACGATCCGGTCCTGCTCAGTGTAGTGAAAGCCCTGTGCAAGGAACTGCCCATTGTTGACGATGTTGTGGTTGGTGAGCATGACGCCCTTGGGCAGTCCGGTTGTGCCGCTGGTGTACTGAATATTGGCGACATCGTCGATTGCGACATGGTCGGGCAGGCGGCCGTCGGAGTCAAGAAATGCAGGCCACTCGGGAGAATCGAAATAGATGGTGTGGTTGAGGGCAAGATTGAGTCCATGGCGGGCGCGGCCGAGGATCTCCTCGTAGTCGGCGCGCCTGTCACTGTGCCAGAGAAACAGCGCTTTCATGCGCGAGCGGCCGAGTGTGTATTGCAGCTCGTGGGAGCGATAAGCGGGGTTGACGTTAACCAGGGCTGCTCCGGCGCGGGCGCAACCCATGTGCATCATGATCCACTCGATGCAGTTGGTGGACCAGAGCCCTACGCGGTCGCCGCGTCGGATGCCGAGGGACCCGAGGCCGCGCGCGACGCGGTCGGCGGCATCGCTCAATTCTGCCCATGTCATACGGCGCGATTGATGACGCGAAGCGACGGCGAGGCGATCGGGAAAACGGCTAGCTGTTCGGTGCAGCACGTCGCCGATGGTCAGCTCGAGCAGCGGACGATGGGGCCCGTGCGTGTGGCTGAGCGTAGAAGTGGGACTGGCAACCTGCATAGGGAACGATGCAAGGCAGTGTAAACCGCGCGCGAGGGATCACGTGTGATACAGCACACAGCGGGAGTGCGGAGGGGAGGCCGAATCTGGCCGCATGTCGAATACGCGACGGGAATTTCTGCAGTCCGGGACAGCCTTGGCGATGGGTTTGATGAGCGGAGCCGCAAAACGGCTGAGGGCCGAGGCTCAGCAGGCAACGAAGACGCCAACAGCGCAGACGATGGCCTCTCCTGCGATCCAGGTGCCCACGATGAAGTTCGGTCCTGTGGAGATCAGCCGGATGGTGTTGGGGGTGAATCCGCTCTACGGCTTTGCCCACTACAACAATAACTTCGCCAAAGCAATGGCGGACTGGTACACGCAGGAAAAAGTGTGCGAAGTGCTGCATCGCGCCAACAGCTTCGGGATCAATGCCTTCAATTACGTGAACATGGGACGGGCGCCGCAGGACCTGGCGCGCTTTGAGGCCGAGGGCGGCAGCATGCACCTGATTGTCCAGGTGACTGGGCGCGATGACGAAGCAGCCCTGGTAAGGGATTTGAAGCCGCTGGCGTTGCAACGGCGAGGCGAAGAAGTCGACATTGCATTTCGAAACGGAACCATGGCGAGCGAGCGTGAGTGGTGCAAGAGAGCGCGCGACCTTGGGGTGCTGGTCGGCGTGGGAACACACAAACCGGAAGTGATCGAGCTGGTGGAAGAACAGGGATGGGATGTCGACTTTTACGCCGGCTGCGTCTACAACCGCACCCGCAGCGAACAGGAGTGGCGGCAGCTTCTAGGCGGTGAACTGCCGGAGATGACGAGCGATATCTATATCCAAAGCGACCCGGCGCGGATGTACAAGGTAATCCGGCAAACGACGAAGCCTTGCTTCGCGTTCAAGATCCTGGCGGCAGGCCGAATTGCGGACGAAGGCGTAAAGTCTGCCTTTCGCACTGCGTTTGCCGGCATCAAGCCGAATGACGGAATCTACGTGGGAGTATTTCCGCGGCGCAAGGATGAGATCGAGGAGAACGCGCGGATTGTGCAGGAGATCCTCACGCAAGCATGAACGAAGTACGCTCCAGGATTCAGGCTGCCGGCTTTTCCCACTGGCCGGACTGGGCGGAACGGAAGATGGCCTCGATGACGGCCATGTTGCGGATAGCGTCTTCGAGGGGAACGGGAACCTCGGTGTTCTCGAAGACTGCTTTCGCAAAGGCGTCGCCCTGCATGGTGTATTGATCGCTGACGGGGAACACTTCAGTGCGGATACCGCTGCCGGTGAGGTCACCATTTTCATCGATGAAAAGCCGGGTCGGGCGATCTTTGGGGGCATTGAAGGGAATCTCGATTTCAATGCGGCCGCGCGTGCCGAAAAACTCGGCGCGCTGGTGAGCGATCAATTGCGTGCCGCAGGTGAAGATGGACTGGCCTGAAGGAAAATCGAGGATCGCGGAGGTGAGGCGGTCGACACGGAAAGAAGGATCGCGTTCGACTTTGGCGACCACGCGTGTTGGTTCCTCGGCGAAGGCGTAACGCGAAAGCTGAATGCAGTAGCAGCCGATGTCGTAGAGCGCGCCGCCGCCGCTCTCCACGTGATTGCGGATGTTGGCAGGATCGTTGTTGAAGTAGCTGAAGAAGCTTGAAATGGAGCGGAGGTCGCCGATGCGTCCTTCCGAGAGCAGTTCGCGCAGGCGCAACCACTGGGTATAGCTACGGATCATGAAAGCTTCGCCGATTTTGACGCCGGTGCGCTCGCGGACAGCGAGAAGTGTTTTTGCTTCGGCAACCGTCAGGCTGAGCGGCTTCTCGCAAAGCACATGCTTACCCGCCTCGGCGGCGCGCGCAGTCCATGGAACATGAAGCTGATTGGGGAGCGGATTGTAGATTGCGTCGATGTCGGGGTCGGCGAGGAGTTCTTCGTAGGAACCATAGGCCTTGGCGATTCCCAGAGTCGTCGCGGCTCTTTGGGCGCGAGCCAGATCGCGTGAAGCAATCGCGGTGACCTCGCTGAGCTGGCCGTTCTGCATGCCTGGGATAACTTTATTGACCCCGATGCGCGCGGTGCTGAGAACTCCCCAACGAAGCTTCTTCGACATGGAGCCATCATAAATGCAGCTGTTGCGAGGTAGTGTACCGGCCCAAACTCGGCGCACTCTCTGCGATACAATCCACGGGGCAGGCGAAGAGGGCAAACGGTGCAATTTTCATGGATTACGCGAAGAGCGGCGCTCCTGTTTGTGGCAGGCACAGCGGCGTGGGGTCAGAGCCCTGCGAACGCGAATACCGCATCCGCGTCTCATCATGGCGACAGCTTTCGCCTTGAAGATCACGCGATCTCCGTGCGGTGGACGGTCGCGGGAAACAAGATCGGCGATATCGTGTTTACGGATCGCCTCCACGACCGGGAGATTCCGGTTCCAGCGCCGTTCGCGATTCTCCTTCAGGACGGGACGATTTTCGATCCGGACAATCTGGCAGTGTCCGCAGAGCCGACGGTGCGAGAACTTGCATCTCAGGCGAATGCATCCCGCGCGGCAGATCAGTTGCACGGCGTGGAGGTGGATGTTCCGCTGGCCAGTGCGGATCATGCGATCGAAGCCCTGTGGTCGGTGGTGCTGCTGGACGGTTCAAATTATCTCCGGCAGCTTTTGACGATTAAGGCGAGCACCCATGATCTGGCGATCAGCCGGGTTCAACTGATTGATCTGCGTCTTGCCGGTGCTCACGTGGTGGGTTCAGTAGCGGGTTCACCCATCGTGGCGGGAGATTTGTTTCTTGGTTTTGAGCACCCGATCTCGAACAGCAAAGTGACGGGCGACAGGGCGACGGCATGGATCGATCGCGAATTGCCGCTCAAAGCAGGGCAAACCATTACCTATTCCTCCGTGATGGGCGTGGCGCGCGAGGGGCAGGTGCGCCGCGATTTTCTGGCCTATGTCGAACGCGAACGCGCGCATCCTTACCGTACGTTTCTGCACTACAACTCCTGGTATGACCTGGGGTACTTCACTCCGTACGACCAGGCGAGTGCGATGGACCGGATCAATACTTTCGGGCGCGAGTTGGAGCAAAAGCGCGGCGTGAAGCTCGATTCGTTTCTTTTCGACGACGGGTGGGACAATCACAAGTCGCTGTGGCAATTCAATTCCGGCTTTCCAGAGGGATTCGCGCCGGTGAAAGCGGATGCGGAGAAGTACGGCGCCGATCCCGGGATCTGGATGTCGCCCTGGGGTGGCTATTCGACGCCGAAGCAGGAGCGGATTGCATTTGGCAAATCGCAGGGATACGAGATTATTGGAGGGGGCTATGCGCTTTCCGGGCCCAAGTACTATGCGGCGTTCCGCGATGTCTGCTTGCAGATGATTCAGAAGTACGGCGTAAATCAGTTCAAGCTGGATGGAACGGGCAACGTGGATTCAGTGTTCCCCGGCAGCCAGTTTGATAGCGATTTCTCTGCGGCGATTCACTTGATTGGCGAACTTCGCGCGGCCAAGCCGGACATTTTCATCAACCTGACGACGGGAACCTGGCCATCACCGTTCTGGCTCATCTACGCGGACTCGATCTGGCGCGGCGGGGATGATGACAATGTGGCGGGAGTAGGCAGCTATCGGGAACGGTGGATCACGTATCGCGACGCGCAAACCTACGAGAACGTCGTCGAGAACGGGCCGTTGTATCCGCTGAACTCGCTCATGCTGCACGGAATGATTTATGCGAGGTTTCACAAGCATCTCGATAAGGATCCGGGGAATGACTTCCGCAACGAAATCAGGTCCTATTTCGGCACCGGAACGCAGTTGCAGGAGATGTACATTACGCCGTCGCTGCTGACGGATGCGAACTGGGACGATCTTGCGGAGGCCGCGAAGTGGTCACGCGCCAACGCCGATGTGTTGAAGGACACGCACTGGGTGGGAGGTAATCCGCAGTGGCTCGAAGTATACGGATGGGCCGCCTGGACGCCGCGCGAAGGCATTCTCGTGCTGCGTAATCCGAGCGACAAGCAGCAGTCCATTCAGCTTAAACTGCGGGATGCATTCGAGCTGCCGCCGCAAGCGGCGCGTGTGTTTCGCGCCAAAAGTCCATGGAGAGAGGATGCCGGCAGCGCAGCGCTGACGATCGATGCGGATGAAGCACACACGTTTCGTCTCGCGCCCTTTGAAGTGCTGACGCTGGATATGACCCCACGATGACGCCGCCGCTGACATTGCTGGTGATGGCGGCGGGCATGGGCAGCCGTTACGGGGGGTTGAAGCAGATCGATCCGGTTGGTCCGGGCGGCGAGACCATGATGGATTACTCGATCCACGATGCCATCCGGGCGGGATTCGGGAAGGTTGTTTTTGTCATCCGCAGGCAAATCGAAGAGCCATTCAAGCAGACCATCGGGGCGCGCTTCGAGAAACGGATCGAGGTGCAGTATGCGTTTCAGGAGCTTGATGCGCTTCCGCAGGGCTTTCGGCTTCCCGAGGGCAGGACGAAGCCGTGGGGCACGACACACGCCGTGCTGTCGGCGTCCGATGCGATTAGGGGACCGTTTGCGGTGATCAATGCGGACGATTTTTATGGCGCGACGAGCTATGAAGAGCTGGCGCGGCAATTGCGATCGGGGAGTGAGGACTACGCGATGGTGGGCTTTACGCTCCGCAACACGCTCTCGGAATTCGGGTCGGTGGCGCGCGGGGTGTGCGAGGTGAGCGCAGATGGGTATCTCGAGAAGGTGGTGGAGTTGACGCAGATCGAGGGCGATGGCGATGGGATCTACAGCAAAGACGCGGATGGCGGAGCACACAAGTTGAGCGGCGACGAGACCGTCTCGATGAATATGTGGGGATTCACATCATCGATCTTTGCCGAGTTGCGGGGGGAATTTCGCAGCTTTCTCGAGCGAACCGGGCCGGATCTCCGCTCGGAGTGCTATCTGCCCGACGCCGTGAATCGGATCGTGACAGGGGGCCGGGGCCGCGTGAAGGTGCTGCGGACGCCCGACACCTGGTTCGGGGCCACCTATCGGGAAGATCATGCGCGGGTGGCGGAGAGCATCAGGCGGCTCGTCGAGCTCGGCAATTATCCTGAAAGACTGTGGGCATGAACAAAGGGGACAACCTGATAGCGGTAGCGCAGCAGTTCCAGATTGATGGGGAATTCGTTTCGGCCGCCCCGTATGGGAGCGGACATATCAACGACTCGTACTGTGCGGTCTTCGACCGGCAGGGTGAACCGGCGCGCGTGATCCTGCAGCGCATCAACCACCACGTATTCAAAAACCCGGTTTTGGTGATGGAGAATATCCAGCGCGTCACGTCGCACCTGGCTCCGCAAGTGGCCGGCGAGGCAGACGAAGAGCGACGCGTTTTGCGGCTGATCGAGACATGCGATGGGTGCGCGTGGCACGTCGATCCCGACGGAAATCATTGGCGCGCGTATCGCTTCATCGATCGGGCACAGAGCTACGATGCGGTGGAACACCCGGAGCAGGCGTACCAGGCGGCGAGAGCCTTCGGACAATTCCAGCGCATGCTTGCCGACATGCCTGCACCGCGCCTGCACGATACGATTCCGGACTTTCATCACACGCCGAAGCGCTTTGAGGCGCTGGAGCGGGCGATTGCGGCGGATGTCGCGGGCCGGGCGATCGGTGCAAAACGGGAGATCGAATTTGCGCGGGCTCGCCAATCGATCACCGGTGTTTTGCTCGATGCGAATCTGCCGGAACGCGTGACCCATAACGACACGAAGTTCAATAACGTATTGCTTGATGATGCAACGGGCGAAGGCATTTGCGTGATTGATCTCGACACCGTGATGCCGGGACTCGCACCTTACGATTTTGGCGACATGGTGCGGACGACGACGAGCCCCGCGAAGGAAGACGAGCAGGATTTGTCGAAGGTGAGTCTTCAGTTCCCGATGTTTGAGGCGCTGGTCCGTGGTTATCTGAGCTCGGCGGGAAGCTTTCTGACGAACGCGGAGAAGGAGCAACTTGCCTTTTCGGGCAAGCTGATCACTCTTGAGATTGGCCTGCGTTTTCTGACGGACCATCTTTCCGGGGACACGTATTTCAAGGTGCATCGCGAAGGACACAACCTCGATCGCGCGCGCACGCAGTTCAAACTCGTCGAGTCCATTGAGCACCAGGAAGAGAGCATGACGCGCCTGGTGGAATCGATCGGCGCGTAAACCTCGAAGGCCCTGGTCCTGCGGCGGAGGTTCACGGCGGCGACTCATCGTCGTCGGGCTCGTACCTTGGCACCTCCATCTGGTTGAACAGGCTGGGGAATTTTTTGACGAGATGTGTCAGCACACGGTAAGCGATACGGACCGAGTGTTCGACTTCGGCATCCCATTCCGGCTGGCTCGCCGTGCATTCGACATCGCGCGACCATCGAGCCGTGCGGATGGCGAGAACCAGGCTGCCGGCGATGAGCAGGCTTGGTCCAAGCTTGACGTAATCGACTTGCTGGTGAAAGCCGGCGATGCGCCCCCGCCCATTGTAGGCGAACAAAAGACGAAAATATGGCAGAACTCGAAGAAGTTGTGGATTGCCTGCAAACCGGCAGGATCTAGAACGCTTGCGTTCCGATGCCGACGCTTGCGGGGTCGAGCGAGTTCAGGCTGCGGCAAATTCCTTCGTCCCTTGCGGGATGGCTTCCGCGGCGCGGATGGGGACAATGGGGCCGGTCACGGTGAAGGAATTCAGACCATAGAGGGACACCGCTGTCTCGATGCCGCCGCCCACGATGGTCAGCCTGGTGCGGGAAAGAAACAGGAGGACGATGGACGATTCGACGTGGTCGCGAAAGCGCAGGGTGCCGTAGCTATACCGTCGGCCGGGGGTGCCATTTTCGACGTCCTGCAATTCGATCAGGTTGAAGTAGACCGCAATCTTGCCGCCGCCCGGCCAGGAAAGGATGCCGGGTTGATCGAGAATTTGAAGGGTGGTCTTGGTTCTCAGGTTCGGCTGAAAAAGGTTCATCGCTCAGGGCCCTCGACTGGGAAGGTCGTTCTATGGCGACTACCTTATCGTCGATTCGGATACGGCTCTGTGATCCAAATCACCCGGCGGTCTATTTAGATAAGAGTAAACGCCAATTCCGGACGAGGCCCAAAAGGGGAACGAGCTCCAGAACTCCAATTTTGGAAGCTGCTACCAGAGCACTTTGAGGCCGAATTGAACCTGGCGCGATGTTGTCGATGTGCTTGTTATGACACCTGCGGTCGGCGATACTCCGGCGGGTGTGAAGACCACCAGGTTCGGTGTATTGAAGTTGGCGCGATTCAGAAGATTGAAGAGTTCGGCGCGGAACTGGAGATTGAGCCGGTCGTGGAGCTCGGTGTTTTTGAGTGCGGAGAAATCCCATGTCGCCAGGCCGGGACCGGTGAACGAGTCGCGGCCGAGATTTCCGTAGAAGCCGCTGCCCGCGGGCGGGGCGAGGAATGCCCCGGGATTGAACCACTGGGTTGGTTTCCTCAAGATCACCGGCCCTTTGAAGGCCGGATTTACGAACGGCCGCACCGGGTTTTTCGAGTCATTGTTGTTGGAGGGGTTGTAGCTGAGCTGGGGCGTGAAGGGAAAGCCCGATTGCAGCGTGACGATCGAGTTCACTGTCCAGCCCGCGGCGAACAGATTGGCTGCATCGTTGCGATTCAGGAAGCGGTGATGCGGTCCGAAGGGAAGCTCATAGGTCGCATTGACGACGCCCACATTGCGCAGGTCATACGTTGCGGGTCCCCAGTCTGCGCGCACGGCGAAGGGATTGGAGACGAGACCCGGAGCGTTTCCGGCGGCTGTCGCATTCAGCGAGTCGCCATCGTCGAGGGCCTTCGACCAGGTATAGACGCCGCGAAGCGAGAGGCCATTGCTCATCCGGTGGTTGAAATCTGCCTGCAGTGCGTTGTAGCTGCTGTCGCCGACCGAGAACCAGGCCCAGGCCGCGGCAAGCGCCGGATTCGCATTCGGCGTTCCGGAGGGGATGTAGTAGGCGCCGGAAGGAATGGATGCGCCCGCAAGCGGTGCAGGAAAGTCAGCCGGGTAGACAGACGGGCAGGATGACGCCGGGCACACGATTGGTGTTGGCTCATTGTCGTCCAGACTTACGATCTCGTGATATCCATGTGAGCCTATGTAAGCGATCGAGAAGATGGTGTTGGGCGAGAGCTCCTGTTCGAGGCGGAGCGAGTAGGAGATGAGGGTCGGAGTGCGGAGATCCTGCTGGACGCCGGCGGGAACGATTTTCGCTTTGGCCGGGACGGGGGATGCCGGCAGGGGCAGGTTCGACACAGGCAGGTTGGCGATGGAATAGGACGGATTGAAGGGCGCGTTCTGGTCCATGCGGTAGCCGAGCGCATCCTGCAGGTCGTTGTACATGCCGAATCCCGCGCGGAGCACAGTCCGCGATGGGACCGGGCTCCACGCGATGCCGATTCGGGGTCGAGGGAGGAACTTGGCATGATTGTCGGTAAACGCAGACGACGAAATGTGAGGCTGTGTCTGAATGATGCCGCTGTCGAGCACAAATGTGGAGGCGCGGCCATGCGCTTCATTCCACCCCGTGGTGAACTCATCGCGAAATCCGAGCGATAGAGTGAGCTTCGGATTCACGCGGAAAACATCCTGCGCATACCATGCGCCGAGCAACGAGCGCCAGTTCATCTGGGTGGGGGCGGGGTCGTAAAGGAAGGTGCCCACGGTTCCTGAAAGAAACTGCTGCAGTCCGGTGAAGGTTGCCTGTCCGAATTGCGTGAGCGCCAGGTCCTCGTTGGATTGGAGGGGCTGGAACCATGCGCCCGCGCTGATTTCGTGTTTCCCGCGAGTCCAGGTCAGGTCATCCTGAAACGTATAGAGGTTTCGCGTGATGTTGAGATTACTGCCCGTATTGCTGCCCGCCTGGCTGACCTGTGCCGCGGGGTTAGCCGCGGCGCTGCCACCCACCACGACCGTTCCGACGGGATGTCCTGCAACGAAGCCAGGGACAGATGCAGCGGGTGTATTGGGGGAAGGCTCACCTGTGTAGTAGTAGGAAGCGCGGGAGAATCCAGCGCGCGCGACGTTGAGCAAAGCGGGAGAGAAGATGTGGGTTTCTTCGAGACTGATGAGCTGTTCGCGCAGATTTTCGAGGTCGGTGCTGTAGAGGTTACTGCTGACCGGCGTTAGGTCGGCGCTGTCGTCAATGGTGTAAACGCCGGTGAGCGTGTCGTTGCGAGAGAAAACCTGGTCGAGGCGAGCCGTGCCGAAGTCGTCACGAATGGTTTGCAGCGGGCTGTTGAAGGCCTCCGCGATGCCTCCGAAGTCAGGCGCGTTCGGGCTTTGCGCGGGCCACAGATTCAGGAGCGGGATAACGCTCGGATCGACCCCGACATTCACGAGTCCCGAAGGCGGGCAGGAATTGGGCGCCGGCGTGACGAGCTTGCAGGGAAGATAGCCGTTGCGCGCATTGGTGTCGGGCACGAGAGCGACGCCGGTTTGATGTAAGTGCTGGGTCAGACCTTCGAAGTTTCCGAAAAGAAAAGTCCGGTCGCGGTCGATCGGAGCGCCAAGTGACATGCCGAACTGATTTCGCTGGAAGGGCGGGGCAGAACCTTTGTCGAAGTAATTTGGCGCGTCGAGATAGTTGTTGCGCAGAAACTCATAGACCGAACCGTGCCGTTGATTCGTTCCGCTTTGCGAAACGATGAGGACCTGCGCGCCGGGGCGCTTGCCATATTGCGCGCCATAGGAGTCGCGCAACACGTTGAACTGGCGGACAGCATCGACCCCGAGCAGTTCCTGGCTGGTGCCTCCGGGCTGCATGTTGTTCTCGGCTGCGCCGGTGAATTCGATCCCATTGAGCAAAAATAGGTTCTGCTGCGGGCGATTGCCTGAGACGGCGAAGTTGTTGCCGACGGTGGAATTCGAAACGCCGACGCCGCCGGTTTTTTCGGTGGTGAAGTTGATGATGCCGGGATTGAGCGTCAAGAGCTCGTCGAAGCTTCGTCCATTGAGCGGCAGATCCTTGACCTGCTGCTCGCCGACGAGACCGGAAATATCGGAGTTGGCGAGGCTGAGGGGCGACGCGTCCGCGTTCACGGTGACGGCCTGTTGAACGGTTCCGACACGGAGCGTCAGGTTGGCGGTTTCGACTTCGCCGACGACCAGGTGAATTCCTTGACGGAGGGCCGACGCAAAGCCGGATTTCGTCGCGGTGATCTCGTAGTCGCCGACAGGCAGGGCAAAAACCTGATATCGGCCGGTTGTGTCGGTGGTCGTCGTGCGTTGAGCGCCAGTACCGATGTCGTTGATGGATACGCCGGCTCCCGCGATGGCAGCGCCCCTGGGATCTGTGACGAGGCCTGTCAGGCTGGACGAGGTTTGCGCATATGCGTTGTATCCGCCGAGGACGAGGATGGCGCACTGCAAAAACAGCGGCACGAGGCTCGGAGCGAAACGAGAACGGGAGCGCACGGGACCTCCGTCGATGACTCAAGTCAGCTTTGGGGGAGAAGCACTTTCTCTGAGCGGTTAGACAACGGCGTCCGCTAAAATCAATGCGATTCAACGACAACAACATCATATCAAAGCGAATTGAGCCGTATGCAAACGCGCATCTCCGTTTGCAGCCAAAGCCCCTTCAGCCGGGTGTGAATCCAGTGATTTTTGCGGCCGATCCGGGAAAACTTTGGTTTGTGATCCGCCTCACGGAACGGGTTTCGGCTACGCGGTAGTCTCCAGACAACTCACCGGGTCTTGCACGGCGTTCATCTCCCGAAGCAGCTGTGCCCAATGGTGGCGTCCGAGAGCCGGTGATTTCGGAGGTGCTGCATGAGCTTTCTCAAGAGCGTTTTCGGACCCAAGGAGCCAGTCGAACGGCGGCGCTCGGTGAGACGCCCGGCACCCGGGTGCGAGATCGGGCACTTTTGCGGTGATGGCGTGAGAGTCAATGCGATCCGCGACATCAGCGCAATGGGCGTCTATCTGCTCACCGAAGACCGCTGGATTCCTGGTTCGAGGCTCCCGCTGACGCTCCATTCCACGAACGAGTTTCCGAGCGATTCGAAACGCCATGTCACGTTGCACGCGAAAGCCGTTCGTTGCGACGAGGATGGTGTGGGGTTCAGCTTCGTTCCGCCGAGCGATGTCGATGCGGATTCGTGGGTGGATCTGATGGAAAGCTCAGTCAACGAGCAGGCGCCCGATGACATCGTGGGGCAGTTCCGCATGGCTGAGGCGATCGCTTTTCTCGGCCAGATCGCGCCTTCTACGGTTGGGGGAGTCCGCCAACTGATCCGGGGCGAGCTCAACAACCAGCATGTTGCGAATGTCGTGGAGATCGCTCTGAAGACGAAAGGCATGGTGTCAGGCTGGGAAGATGTTGACGCGCTGCGGGTTCATGAGCACGTGGTCCTGCATGTGCTGGAGCATGGATCGTGGGCTGACGAGGAGGAAACGCAACGGTTCTGGGCGGGGCTGCTGGCAGCCTCGTGCATGCGGGACGGGGCGGATGAATCGAATCTGTTCTTTGTTGACTTGTTCAGCCACCTAGCGCCGATTCATATCCGGATTTTTGCGGCGGCCTGCGAGCGAGCGACAACGGTTCTGGGCACGAACGGCGAGTTGAGCGCAGAGCCGCTGGAGCTTTCGCCTGCAGAGATCATGAGAATCTCGCATTCGCGTGATCTGGTCCGGATCGAGCGCGATCTATTCCATCTGAGCGAATTGGGATTGATTGAGGGCAGCGAGAAATCGAAGACGATGACGGTCATTGAGCGGGCGGGGGTGACTCCGACCCGCCTCGGACTTGAACTCTACGCGCGCTGCCATGCACATCGGGAAGCCGTCCCGGATTTCTATGCCGCCGGACACCCGGCAGCCCACGCGGTTTGAGTCAGGGCGAGATCGGCGCCCTGGTCCCCGGCGAATGAATTTGCGCGAGAGGTGGCAACCGCTCGCAGCGAATCGGCATCTTGCTCAAAATAATGGCGGATACTGCTGATCCAAAAGGCACCGCGGAGTTGCTCTCCTGCTCGCGGCGCAACGTTGAACAGGGCCGCCAGCTGATGGCGGACCTGGATGAACTCACCCGGGAAAGCGCGCAACGAATCGAAGACGGCCGCGAGCTGATGCAGCACAGCAAGGAGCTCGAGGGCGTGGACGGCATTGTGCCTGGCGCCAAGTAGCTGATGGCCTTTTGCCGGCCGATTGGGCCGGAATCTGGTTCTTTCGCAAAGGAAAGGAAGCGTTATGGGCTTGAAGACTCGAATTGGCGGGGCGCTGCTATTGGCTGTGGCGCTGGCTCCGTTCTCGATGATGATGACCGGATGCCCCGAGGGAGACGTGCGGGTTTACGACTCATATCACCACGACTATCACGATTGGGGTCACGAGCGGGTGTACTACGACCGCTGGGAACGCGACACCCACCGCAACCACGAGGATTTCAGGCACCGCAGCGAAGCCGATAGGAAGGATTACTGGGATTGGCGCCACAGCCATCCCGACGAGCACTGATCTCAGGCCCTCACGTCTCGACGCGTTGAAGCGAAAAATCCTGAAGCGCGGCATGCTCTCCAGGCGGGGCGACGCTGTGCGCGTGACCCGAGGCGGCGGTTTTCGTCTACCAGGTATCTGAATTAGATAGGCTTATGGTGGGCGCTGTAGGATTCGAACCTACGACTTCCACCGTGTGAAGGTGACACTCTACCGCTGAGTTAAGCGCCCATGGGAGGGTCCGCGGGAAGTCGCGCGAGATTGCCATCCCATGGGGTAGAGTATCACCAGCGGGCGTTATGGCCAAGCAGGGCGGGGATTTAACGACGCCGGTCCGGCCCCCTTGATGCATGGATTGGAAAGCGATCTGGAACCGGAACCGAAAACTGTCCGGCTGGGACAGGTGGGCGTGTTTGCGCCCGGTTCCGGAGTGCGGCGAAACGGACATCTGGGGCGCCACGGTGCCCCGGGGCGCATATTTCCTGGCGGCGCCGCGAGGGGAAAAGGCCGATTTTCAGGGGCGTCCCGGAAGCCGAGAAAGAGCGGCGGAATCAGATCAAACCGAGCCGGAAAGCCCGGATTCCGCGCAACCTTCCGGCGGGGACCGTGTTCCAGAAGATATGGCAACCCTGGTCCTGGACAACCCGGCCCTGGGAACGGCGATGGGGACTGCGCCGAGGGTGGTGCCCAACTATGGCGCCGATGAGTCGAGCGACGCGGCGATCATGCTGCGCGTGGCCGGGGGCGATGAGGCGGGGTTCAACTACCTGGTGGAAAAGTACCACCGGGCTATGATTCACTTCCTGCTGCGGATGGTGAGGAACCAGGCGGTTGCCGAAGAATTGGCGCAGGAGGTATTCCTGCGCGTGTATCGGTCGCGCGAGAGTTATCGGGCGGAAGCGAAATTTACGACATGGCTGTACCGTATCGCGACGAATCTCGCGGTAAACTACGCGCGCGATACAAAGCACGAACGGACGGCGCAGACAGTGTATCTGGACGCGCCGGATGAAGAGACGGGGACGACGCCGGATGTGGCCGACGACGATCTCACCGTGGAGCAGCGCATGCTGCGCGATGAGCGCATGGCGGCGATCCGGAAACACGTGATGGCCCTGCCGGAGCGGCAGCGCATGGCGGTGCTGATGCACAAGTACCAGGGGATGGATTACAAGCAGATCGGCGAGGTATTGAAGTTGAGCGAGTCGGCGACCAAGTCGCTGCTGTTTCGCGCCTATCAGACGCTGCGCGACAAGCTGAAGGAGTTTATCTGATCGGTCAAGCCGGATGGAACCGGCGGGGAGTGGGGTGGTTGAGATGGAACGCGCGATGACAAAGAAGTGCTCCGGGATGGATGGGAAGGTGGCAGATGTGCTGCTGGCGCCCGACTCGGTTTCTGCCGAGGTGAAGGGCCATGTTGCGGAATGCGAATCGTGCCGTGCGGAGCTGGAAGAGCTGCGCAGCACGATTGCTTTGCTGGATACGTGGAAGACGCCGGAGCCGAATCCCCATTTCATGACCCGTTTTCGTGTGCGCCTTGCGGAGCTGCGCGCGACGCCTCAGGCGAGCTGGCTTGAACGGCTGCGCGCGCGCTTCGCATTCGGGCCGCAGCTACATGTGAAGCCGCTGGCGGCGATGGCATTGACGGTGGTGTTGCTGGTGGGCGGCGGAGTCTACCTCGATCTGACAGGCTTTGAGACGCATCCTGCTACACCGCAAGCGGATGCGGCGGTAGTGAATGATCTGCAGACGCTGGACAACAATGCGCAGCTGCTCGATCAGCTCGAATCGATTTCGAACAACGACACGGACGCGAATTGAGGGCTCGTGAGCCGCGTGGAAACATTGCAATGGCAGGGGGCCGAAGGAGTTTATGAACGGGATGACCAACACGGGAGTGCTACGCCGCGCCGCTCTGGCCGCTGCGAGTGTGCTGCTGTGCATGCCTGCAGCGTGGGCATGGGGTCAGCAGCATAGCGCACCGCGCGCGACGCAACACTATTCCGCGCCAAAGCCACAGGCCTCGCGCCCTCAATATTCCCGCCAGGCGCCCAACAGGAATCAGAACAACGGCCGCTTTGCGCCACAGCCCAATCAATTCCGCGGACAACCGGCACCGAACCAATTTCGCGGCGGACAACCCGCACCCGTGAATCCCGGAGCGCGGCCGGCGTATCCCGGTTACAACCAGGCTCGGCCAAACTATCCACGCTATATGCAGCCGGGGTATGCGCCGCCAGGACATCTGGGTGCATGGCTGAATCAGCATCGGAACGCTCCGGTGCAGGACCAGGAGCGGATGTTGCGCACTGATCCGAATTTCAACCGGCTGCCGCAGAACGATCAACAGCGGTTGATGCACCAGCTGAATCGTGTGGACCAGATGCCGGAAGCACAGCGCAACAGGACGCTGGCGCGAGCCGAAGCGCTAGAACGGCTGTCGCCGCAGGAACGGGCGCAGGTGACGCAATCGGCGCGTGAGTGGAGAACGCTGCCGCAGGACCGGCAGGTGATGATGAAGAATGCATTTCGCGATTTGAGGTCGGTTCCCCCCGATCAGCGACAGATTGTGCTGAACTCGAGCCGTTATCAGAATGCATTTAATCCTCAGGAGCGGCAGATCTTGTCGAACATGCTGCGCGTGGAGCCGTACGAGGCGCCGCGGTAAAGAGCCGCTATCAGCTGTCGGCCTTCAGCATCAGTCGCTGTCTTTCTATCAACCAGACACAGATCGCGGGCCGGTGCCGGTATGATGACGAGCACAGGTCCGATTTGATGCCCGAGCAAAGACAGATGAGACAACCGTCGCGGCAGTTGGGCCGCAGCATTGTGGCTGTGCTGATCGGGATGGCCGCGGCGATCGTGCTCACGCTTGCGACGGACGTGGTGTTGCACAAGCTCCAGGTGTTTCCGCCGTGGAACGAGCGCGCGCCGGATCGATTGCTGCTGCTGGCCACCGCGTACCGCGTCGTATACGGCGCGGCTGCAAGCTACCTGACCGCGTACCTCGCGCCCTATCGGCCCGTTGCCCATGCGATGATCGGCGGCGTGTTAGGGTTTGTGGCGAGCCTTGCAGGCGCGGTTGCCACGTGGAATGCGGGACCGGCATATGGTCCTCACTGGTACCCTGTCGCGCTTGTCATTCTGGCGCTGCCGCAGGCCTGGGCCGGCGGATGGCTGAGGGTTCGACAGCTCTAGCTTTCCCTCCTGACAGATTCTCAATGAGTTGTTGTAGCGCGCGGCCAAGGCCTGGGGCGGTCGTGTCGTGCCCAAAAACTTTCTTTGACAGGGTTGTTTTCGCGGCGGTAGCATCGGCGTTTCCCCGCCTGGGCAGGGGAATCTCGGAGGTACGAACATGGGAACGACAGTCGCACCCGCCCTCGATCAAACGAAGTTCCAGGCTTTCATGGGCAAGGCGGTGACCGATCTCGGTGCCGCAATGCACGCAACCCTTGTCGTCATCGGCGACAAACTGGGCCTCTACAAAGCGATGGCCGGCGCAGGACCGATCTCCTCAGCTGAACTCGCCGCCAAGACCAGGACATCCGAGCGTTACATTCGCGAGTGGCTCAATGCCAACGCCGCCAGTGGGTACATCACCTACGACGCCGCCACGCGCAAGTTCGATCTGCCGCCCGAGCAGGCTTTTGCCCTCACGGCTGTTGATTTGCCAGGCGCCTTTCACATCGTTTCCGCATGCTTCAAAGACGAGCCGAAGATCACGCAGGCGTTCCGCACCGGCGAGGGTGTGGGCTGGCACGAGCACGACGCCAATCTTTTCTTTGGGACAGAACGCTTCTTCCGACCGAATTACGAGCAGAAT
This sequence comes from Occallatibacter sp., assembly GCA_035308825.1. Taxonomy (GTDB): domain Bacteria; phylum Acidobacteriota; class Terriglobia; order Terriglobales; family Acidobacteriaceae; genus Telmatobacter. The sequence goes on from DATGFX010000082.1 coordinate 541,319, forward strand.
TTGCTGACTGCGTGGATCCCGGCGCTTGAAGGCGTGCAGGAGAAACTCGAACGGGGCGCTTCGGTTGCCGATGTCGGATGCGGACACGGCGCTTCGACGATCCTGATGGCGAAGGCATTCCCCAAATCGCGCTTTGCGGGATTCGATTATCACAGCGGCTCCATCGAATACGCGCGTCATGTTGCAGGACGCGACGGCCTGCTCGATCAGATCAGCTTCGAAGTGGCCAGCGCGAAAAGCTTTCCAAGCAACGGCGGCTACGACCTGGTGGCGTTCTTCGATTGTCTGCACGACATGGGCGACCCGGTTGGCGCTGCACAACATGTGCTCTCTTCATTGAAACCCGACGGCACGTGGATGATCGTGGAGCCATTTGCGAACGATATGCCCGAGGAGAATCACAACCCGGTGGGCCGGATTTATTACTCGGCATCCACGATGATTTGCACACCGGCATCGTTGGCGCAGGAAGTTGGAGCGGCGCTTGGCGCGCAGGCGGGAGAAGAGCGCATCCGCGAGGTGATGACCAAAGCGGGATTCAAGCGCTTCCGGCGCGCTGCCGAGACGCCGTTCAACCTGGTTTACGAGGTGCGGCCGTAGGCCAGGTCGATGCAGCGGGGATTTTCGGATTCGATGCCTCGCGTTGTCGCTCTGTCCGGATTTGCGCCCGATGGGCGCCGGTTCGGATCAAGCCCTTCAAGCGCCGGTTAGTCGCGGAGCTTGAGGGGCGAGGCATCGGTCTCGACGGAAGCTTGCGGCCCGTAGATCATCCAACCTGATCCTGCTGCCATCAGCAGCATGCCGATGGCGGCGCGCAGTGAAATCCTTGGCTGCAGGAAGGGAATCACGATCAGGCTTGCGAACAACGGAGTGAGCACAAAGCGCGTGGTCATGGGAGCGGCAGGCATCCGTCGCAATAGCCAGAAGAGCAAAAGCAGGGCGGGAAGATCGAAAAGGGCGGACCAGGCAATTTCTGACGCGAGCGCGGGCAGAGCCAGAACGGGATGCTCCAAGAGCCCGCTGAACAAGGCCAGAACCATCACCGCGCAGCCAGAGGCGATCGCTGCCATCGGAGCAATGGACTGAGCCTCGAGGCACAGGGCTGTTCTGACGGCGAGACAGTTTGCGGCGGCGACACACGCTGCGGCGAAAACCACTGCGGCGAACGCTAAGCCTTGCACAAGCGAGTGCGGCATTTCCACAGGAACGAACAACAGTGTTCCGGTCACGGAGCAGAGCGCTGCAAACAGGCCGGTTCTATGGCGAGCGGCGGCGTCGGCAAAAAACGGCTCGAAGACCACTGCGAAGACCGGCGTGAGCGAGAAGAGGGCGACGCTGGTCAGGTCGGGCAGCCATTTTTCAGAGAGGTGGACGAGGAGCGCGGGCGCGGCAAACATTCCGAGTCCCACGAGGAGAGCAGAGGGAAGAACCAGTTTGTGATGCCACGGCACTCGACGAACGACTGCGAATGAAGCAGAGACGAGCGCGAAGAGAACATACGGTATCGATTGCCGTTCGAGTGAGGGAAGCGAGGCCGCTGAGATTTCGCGAGCTACATCAGCGCGCAGCGAAGCAAACGCCCAAACCAGGCAGAGCAGCAGGAGAGCCAACCGCGGATTGGCAAGTTTTCGTTCGATGGGACGTGCTGCACACATCAATAAAGATGAGAGCACACGCTCGATGGGACCGCCCTGCAGATTTCGGCCGGAATCGGCGCTAAGTTACAATGGATGTTGGGCCAAGGCCAATCTTTCTGCGTAATCACGCAAGTACAGCAAGGAGTTTTATTCCTATGGCGATTCCCGCCACCCAAATGCGTCCGGGCATGATCATCAAGCACAACGATGTATTGCATCTTGTTTTCAAAGTGGAGCACCGCACGCCGGGCAATCTGCGCGCCTTTATCCAAGCCAAGCTGCGCAACCTGAAGTCCGGGGCCATGTTCGAGCACCGGTTCCGGTCAGGTGATGCGATCGAGAAGGTCGTGGTGGACGAAGTTGCGATGGAGTTTCTTTACAACGATGGCGATGACTATTACTTCATGAACCCGGTGGACTATGAGCAGACCGTCCTGAAGGGGACGACGCTGGGCGATGCCATCGAATACCTGACTCCGAACCTGCAGATCAGGGTCAGCTATCACGACGGGCAGGCGGTGGGCATCGAACTGCCGTCGTTCGTGGAATTGACAGTCGTTGAGACCGAACCGGGTTTGAAGTCGGCGACCGCCTCAAGCGTGACCAAGCCGGCAAAGACGGAGACTGGGCTCGTGGTGCAGGTGCCTCCTTTCATCAACGAAGGAGAGAAGATCCGCGTCGATACGAGCGAAGGCGCGTACATGAGCCGGGCATAGTTGGGGTCGATTTGCTGCAATCACCACCGCTCGCGGGCGGTGGTTTTCTTTTGAGCGCTATTGCATAGCTGCCGACGTGGATGCGGCTGCCGATGCGCGAGCAAGCAGGGCGACGGATTGAATGCGATTGGGAGCGCGGAGCAACGCCTGCTTGCATGCTTCGGCTGCCTCCTGCGGATGATTCTGCTTCAACAGGAGCTCGGCCAGTAGCTCGAAGGACGGCTTTTCCGGGGTTGGCGGGCCGAATGCGTAAGGCAGACTGGATTCCGCTTCGGCCGCTTTGCGTGCCGTGGCGACGGATTCGTCCAGCTTCCCTTCGTCGGACAGAATCAATGCCTTAACCTGGAGCCGTTCGATAGCGGGAACTTGTCTATCAGGCTCGTCGGCGGCAGCGCCGGATCGGTCAAAGACGGCCGGGAGAAGCGGGAGAGCGGCGTCCATTTGAGCGAGCGCATTGTGAGCCGCGGGAAGATCGCCCTTTTCAGCAGCCCTGAATCCACCTGCGTAGGATAAGTCGAATTGCGCCAGCGGAACATCGCCAGCGTCGATATGCCAATGGGCGGGGTCGCTATCCCATTGCGCCGTGTCGATGAGAAAGCGGGTTCGCATGACGATATAGGAAAGGAGGCTGGCGTCATCGGGGTCGGATACATTGTTCGCGCGCGCGATCATTCCGGATTCCGAGGCTTCATCACGGCAGGCGGCCGTGAGTGCCTTGGCATCGTCGATACGACCGGCTTCAAGATAGCCATATTCGAGCCAGTAGATCGAGTGACCACAGCGGTAAGTTCCCTTTCCGGCGCGAGACAAGTGTTGATTGACGACGCGCCGCGCGGCTTCGTTGGCTTCGATCACATCATTCCACATGCCCAACGCAAGGAAGATGTGCGATGTCATGTGCTGCGCATGCGCGGCTTCGGGGGCAATGCGGGAGTAGGCGCGGGCTGCAGGCAGAGCCAACGGAGCGTGAATCGGATCGTCGCAGGAATGGATAAGGTAATGCGCGACCCCGGGATGATGCGGGTACTTGTAGAACAGAGGCATCAGGATTGCGGCTGCCTGCATGTAGACGCGCTCATTGCGCACGCCCTCTCCAGAGCCGAGCAGGGCTAAGGCATAGAATGCGGAGGCGTCGACGTCATCGGGGTATTTGGCGTGCAGGCTTGACATGGCAGTGACGTATTGCTGATCGCGCGCTGGTTTGGGGCCGTCGCCGTAAAGGACGTCGAGGGCGCGAAGGTAGTCCTTCTCGCGTTCGGTGGGGGCTTTGGCGAGGCGCGCCTCCGGGGTCGTGGCAAGGCGATTCAACGCGGCGAGAGCGGCGCCTCGATCCTGCTCGTTCCACACCGCGTGATTAAAGGTCATGGCTTCGCCCCAGTAGGCCATGGCGAAATTGGGATCGATCGACTCGGCTCTGCGAAACTCGGCCAAAGCGTCTTCGTATTCAAAATTGTGCAGCAACGCAAGTCCGTGCAGGAAGGGCTCCTGGGCGGCTTTTGCGCCGGAATTGGCGAAGCTGACTTCGCCGGCGCCGGCCTGGGCGGCGCTGGTTGAAGCGAATAAAACCAGGACTGCGAGGGGAAATCCAAGGATGGGGTGGATTCTCATATACGCTCACACGGGGACGCCGGGGATTCGGTCATCGTAGGTTGGGCAGATCGCTGCGTCAAGACGGGTTCGAAACATTGGGATCAGGAGCGCGCGGTTGGGCGCTAGGGTCCGCATGGAGGATTGGTCGGCTAAGGTGGAGGTATGCGACAGGAATTCTGCAGGTTGATCGCGTCTCTGGTGGTGCTGGTGTCTCTTATGCCAGGGAGGGGGCAGACACCAAACACCTTGACCTATGCGCCGGGGAAACGCATCACGTTGAACCTTCCGGAATCATTCGATATCAACATTGCTGCAAGCGGGCTGCGACGGGTGCGGTTCTTTGCGAAGTCGCCCGATGGCCGGATCTTCGTAACCGGGATGCACGATATATCGGATAACCGGCTTGGGTCGGTGTTCATTCTTGAGGGATGGAATCAGCAGACGCACACGTTCGCGCACGTGACGCATTATCTCGATCATCTGCGCAATCCGAACAACCTGGCGTTCTGGACCGATCCGGCGACGCGCCAGAGCTGGCTGTATTTGCCGCTCACGGACAAGCTCATACGCTACAAGTACAACGCCGGCGACAACGCGCCATCGTCTGTTCCGGAGACGCTGATCCGATTTCCCGACTACGGCCTGAGCTACAAATACGGTGGTTGGCACCTGACACGTACGGTGGCGATCGTTACGATTCACGGTGCGACGCGTGTGCTGGTGGCGGCGGGATCGTCGTGCAACTACTGCCAGGAAAGAGAAGTGCTTCGCGCGGCCGTGGTGAGCATGGATCCTGACGGGAAAAACCAGGCGCTGATCGCGCAGGGGCTACGAAATGCTGTCGACTTGCATGCCGTGGCTGCGCTGGGGAACGCCGTTTTCGCAACGAATATGGGCGACGATCATCTTGGCGAGAAGCTGCCGGAAGATACCTTCATTGAACTCGAGATGAACGCGGCCGCGCCGCCGAACTACGGGTGGCCCACATGCTACTTTGCGAACGGCAAGCCGGCGCACGATGCGACGCCGCTCCCAAATCTGGATCATCCTGAAAAGTTTGCACCGACGCCGGGAGAAGCCGATTCGGTGTATGGCAAGCAATCCGGAGTGGCCGCGGCGGGCACAAATCTCGGGGCAGGTGGTGGACACGCGGCGGAGCCTGATCCAAATGCGGCATTGGGCCATGTGCCGACGCCTCTTAAGTCGTGCGAACAGGTACCGGCAGCCTATACCACGTTTGCGGCGCATAGTTCGCCGCTCGGGTTCGAGTACTTTGACACGGATCCTGCGCTAAAGGGCAACTTCCTGGTGGCGCTTCATGGAGCAAGCCATCCCCATATCGTGTCCGGTTATCGTGTTGTGCGCTTTACAGTTTCGGAACGCACGCCTCGTGATTTCATTACGGGCTTCCTCACGCTGGTGAATGGGAGGCCGGTGGTGCATGGCAGGCCATGCGGGATGCTTCGGACCGGTCCCGACAGCTTTTTGCTCACCGATGACTACCTGGGATTGATTTATTCCGTCCACCCGCGGTAGGGCGGGACGCCCGCGCCCGCACTCCTGCTGAGAATTTTTTTCTCTTGCCTGCTCACGCATTTTGTGTGTTACAGTCAGTAACACTATGGTAGGTCACACTTCATCGGGCCACGATCCCTCCGAACTCGGCGAACTCGAGCGCAACATTCTTTCCATCGTCTGGCAAACGGGCGCGGCCACCGCGGAGCAGGTTCGGGAACACTTGAACCGGCCGCTCAAGGATTCGACGGTTCGAACGGTCCTTCGGAGGCTGGAAGAGAAGGGATACCTGGCCCATACGATCGAGGACCGCACGTTTATTTACCGGCCGGCTGAGTCGCGGCAACGGGTTGCGGGACGTGCCGCGAAGCGCATTGTGGACTGGTTCTGCGAAGGATCGGTTGAAGCGCTGCTGGTGGGAATGGTGGATTCGAAGGTGCTTGACCGGGCGGAGTTGCAGCGGCTGGCGGACCGGATCGCCGCTGCGCAAAAGGGTATTCCGAGCGGGAAAAAGGAGGCGAAGTCATGATCTCCACACTTGTCGACGCGGCCCTGCGCTCTTTGCTTCTGGCAGCGGCGGTCTGGGCAGGGCTCCGTGTCTTTCGCGTGCGGAACGTCATCGCCGGCAAGGCTGCGTGGGCGCTTGTTTTGTCGGCGGCGATCCTGATGCCGGCGCTTGTGCCGATCGCGGCACGCTGGCATGTGCTGCCGGCCGGTGCGCAGGTCGTGCTACCGGCGAGTCCGATGACGCTGCTGGAGGAGATTCGGGCCACGCTCGAATCGAGGCGGGCGATCGCGCGGCCTGCGAGCAAAATTGTGACGCCGGTGCCGCAACCCAAAACGGCACAGACCGACGAGACAGTGACGCAAGCTCCAGCGGAGACGGACGACGCTGTGGCTCCCAAGCCTGAGGAAACGAGTTCGTACGAAGTGTCTCCGGCACCCTACGTTGCACCGCCGGTTGCTGCACGGTCCATGCTACCTTCGCCGTTGGTGATGGCAATTGGGTTCTATCTGGCTGTCGCGCTGATGCTGGCGGGCAGGCTCGTGTACGGGCTTGGTGTGGCGCTGCTGTTATGGCATCGGGCCAAGCCGGCGGCGATACCAGGCGGCACCGAGGTTCCCGTGCGCACGAGTCCGGAGATTTCTTCGCCGGTCACGATCGGTTCCGGGGTTGTTCTGCCGGCCGAGTACACGGAGTGGGACCAGGAGAAACTTCGTGTGGTGCTCGCGCACGAGCGCTCGCATGTAAACCAGAGGGATTTTTACCTGCAACTGATTGCAGGGCTGTATGCCGCAGCGTTCTGGATCAGCCCGCTTGGCTGGTGGCTCAAACGCAAGCTATCGGACCTGGCCGAGGCGATCAGCGACTGCGCCGCACTGAGTGAAGCGGCAAGCCGTCCTGCCTATGCGCAGATCCTGCTCGAATTCGCGGCCGTGCCGCGCCCAACCCTGATCGGAGTCGCCATGGCTCGCTCGAGTCGTATCTCAGATCGCATTGAACGACTGCTCAACGAGAGCTCGTTCCACCAGGCTTTTGCATCTACGCGCCGCCGTGCCGCGCTCGCGGTGCTGCTGGTTCCCATCGCTTTGTTTGCGGTGGCGGGGATTCGCGTGGAGGCTGCCGGACAGGAAACACAGGAGCCGTCTCCGGCCGTAGCGCCGTCTCCCGCTGCCGCTCCCGCGCCGAGCGCAGCGCCGCAGGTCTCAGTTGCCCCACAGGCGCCGGATGCTGAGCCCGCACCAGCGATGGACGATGATCAGGAAGGGCCCGTTGTTGCGCCTGCCGTTCCGGATGTTCCTCCGGCGCCCGATGTTTTCGTGGCTGTGCCACCGGTTCCTGCCGTGCCCGTCGCTCCGGAAGTAGAGGGCGTCACTGTGATCCCGCCGAGCGCGGTGCTTGCCTTGCAGGCACCGGTGGCGCCGATGCCGCCGACCTCCTGGTACTGGAATCCCAAGCCGCTGCATCTGCCCGGAAAGACGATGATGTTTGCCGGCGGCCCCGACGGCTTGAAAGTTCTAAGGTTGTTCCCGAACGGACAGGTGGTCTCAGCCGACGGCCGCGGCTACGCCTATGTTTATTCCAGAAATGGTGACTCGTATGCCTTGATTTCGGGGAATGCGCGTGACCATTTCCAGTTCTCCGGCGACATGCACACTGAAGAGATCGAAAAGGCTAAGAAACTCGCAAAGGGCGACTTTCTGTGGTTCAGGCACGACGGCAAATCCTATCTCATCGACGATCCGGTGACGATTTCGCAGATTGAGGCGATGTACAAGCCGGTGGAGGAACTTGGGAAGCAGCAGGAAGAGCTGGGCCGCCAGCAGGAAGAGTTGGGCAAGCAGCAGGAGGCGTTGGGACGCAAGCAGGAGCAGGTCAACGTTCCCACCCCGGACCTGAGCAAGGAAGTTGCGAGGATGAACGAGGCGCTGGCGAAGCTTCAGCAACTCAAGAACGGGCAGAGCATCAACCGCGATGATTTAGCCAGGTTGCAAGGCGAGATCGGCGAACTTCAAAGTGAGCTTGGCGCTCTTCAAGGTCAAATGGGCGCACAGCAAGGCGAACTCGGGGAAGAACAGGGCAAGCTCGGCGCACAACAGGGCAGGCTCGGCGCAGAGCAGGGCCGGCTTGGCGCGGAACAGGGAAGGCTGTCGCGCGAGATCGACCTCAAGGTGAAGGGCGTCATCGACGAGAGCTTGAAGAACGGAAAGGCCAAGCCGGTGGAGTGAACTTGTGAATGGGCACCGGCACGAGATGGGCGCGAACGATCGCGCCCATTGTCGTTCCCGGCTCAATGCGGCGAAACCCCAATTGCGCATCTTCCGGCCGCCGGTCACGAACGTGTAAGCTGTGGGGGCCGGAGGTTACTTCTATGCCCGTTTCACCGCGCCTTACCGTCGCGCAGCAAAGTTTCAACTTGAACTCAAGCTTCCTGAAGCAAGGCCTTGCCGGCCTGAACGACGAGGATTGGTGCAAGCGTCCCTGTGATCACACGAACAATTTGCTATGGATTGTGGGCCATCTGGCATGGTCGCGTTCTATGGTATTGGCCCGGTTGGGCGACACATGGGCTCTGCCTTGGATGCCGCTCTATGCTCGCGGCGCGAAATGCGAGGATAATCCGGATGCGCCCGCCCCGCGAGCGGTGATGGAAGCCTGGGACGAAACCTGTACCAGGCTCAATGCGGCACTTGAGGCGACCACGGAAGAAATGCTTGACATGCCTGCAACGCAGCCGGGACCGCCCAGCGCCGATGGAAAGCTATGCGGGACAATCAACTTCATGGCCCTGCACGAGACGTACCACGTAGGTCAAGCAGCTTACGTGCGTTCGTGGCTTGGCAAGCCCGGTGTCATGGGTTGATCTGGCCTGAAGAGCATGGATTCGCAACCATTCAGTTGCTCATCCCAGCTGGACAGGCTTAGCCTCGAGCAGGGCCTCGATGGAACCCATTGCCTCAAGCACGTTGTTGGAGACCGGCGCGTCGACCTGCACCACTGCCAGCGCTTTCACGGGCTTGTTTCCCCCGCGTTCGCGGCCCAGCGCGAAGTTGGCAATGTTTACGCTCAGTTCACCGAGGATGGTGCCGATTTTTCCGATGACACCAGGCACGTCGAGGTTGCGGCAAACCAGCAAATTGCCTTCAAGCGGCGCCTCGATGTCAATGCCGTCGAATTCGAGGAGGCGGGGCTGCTCGCCATGAATCACAGTGGCGCTGGCATGGCTTTTGCCGGCAGGGGCGTGTAATTCGATGGTAAGGACGGTTGCAGCGCCGCCACGATGACTTTCGCGCTTCTCTTCGTGAATTCTGATGCCACGCTCCTGCGCGACCGCAGCGGCATTGATGCGATTCACATTCTCCGAGCCCTGCAGCAGGCCCTCGATGGCGGCGTTGCGAAGCAGGTCTGTTTTAGCTTCGGCGAGCGTGCCTCCATAGATCAGATGGACCGCGTCGAATCCGCCTTTGCCGGCTTGCGCCAGAAACGATCCAAGCCTGCCGGCGAGGTCGATGTAGGGCGCGAGCTGCAGGTATTCCTCGTGGCTTAGCGACGGCAGATTCACTGCATTCTGCACTACGCCCAGCTTGAGGTATTCGCGAACCTGCATGGCGATCTGGACTCCCACGGCTTCCTGCGCTTCAGCGGTTGAACCGGCGATGTGGGGAGTGAGGATCACGTTGTCGAACTCGATGTAGGGTGAATCTTTCGGCGGCTCGACGGCGAAGACGTCCAGTGCGGCGCCGGCTACCTGACCGCTCTTGAGTGCGGCCGCGAGCGCAGCATCGTCGACTAACTCGCCGCGGGCGCAATTGATGATGCGCACGCCCCTCTTCATGCAGCCGAGCGTCTTCGCATTGATGATTCCGTTAGTCTGCGGAGTGAGGCCGACATGAAGCGTGAGGTAATCCGCGGCTTCGAAGAGCTCTTCCATCGAAACCAGCTTGATGCCGTTTTCGCGGGCGACGGCGGAGGAAACGAACGGGTCGCTGCCGAGAATCTCGAGGCCGAATCCGCGTGCTCGCCGGGCAACTTCGAGGCCGATCCGGCCGAGCCCCAGGATACCGAGGATCTTCCCGCGAAGCTCCATGCCTTGCAGGTTCTTCTTCTCCCACTTACCCGCATGCATCGATTGATTGGCGACGGGCAGCTTGCGAGCGAGGGCCAGCATGAGTCCGACGGTCAACTCGGCGACTGCTACCGCGTTTGCGCCCGGCGTGTTCATGACCACGATGCCACGCCGCGTGGCTGCGTCGGCGTCGATGTTGTCCACGCCAACGCCGGCACGGCCGATCACGCGCAATTTGGGCGCATGCTCCATCAGTGCGTCATCGACCTGCACGGCAGAGCGTACGACGAGCGCATCGGCGTTTGCGAGCGCAGCAGGCAGGCCTCCGGGCAGTTTGTCGTGCGTCAGGACTTCCCATCCCGGTTCGGCCTCGAACACGGCTTGCGTTGCAGAGGAAACCTTCTCCGCCAGAACAATCTTCATTGCTTCTCCCCTGGGTTGTTGTGAGGTTGCATAGTCGTCGAAACGGATTCCGTGCTTTTCGCAAAAAAGATCGAACATGCGAATCACCGCGGCATGGGGCTTTCCCTCACCGCGTTCGTACTTGGTAACGGAGTTGGGATGGACGCCGAGGGCCTCGGCCATCTGGTACTGGTAAAGATCGAGCTGCTTGCGTGCGATCAGAAGTTTTTCGCCAAAGGTGAGATCGGGCATGAAGACAGCTCCTAGCTTTCAGCTTCTGGCTTCGTTTTCCAAGCGAGACAGTCGGATTGGAATGGTTGCAGCATGGTCGAAACTGAAGCGGATAAACAAGAAGGTTGAGAGTGGCGGCCGACGAAGCTAACGGCTAGCAGCTGCTGCTTCCGCATAGACCTTCTGTGCCGCCGCAACGGCCTTTCCGTACTCCACGTTGAGGCCCAGAGTCTGTTTCGCGACGTGTTCCATGGCGCCGAGCAGAGCGATGGTGTCGAGGTAGTCGAAGAAGCCCAGGTGCGCGACGCGAAAGATCTTGCCTTGCATTTCACCCTGTCCGTTGGCGATGACGAGCGCGAAGCGAGCCTTAAGAGCCTTCACGACGTCACCGGAGTTCATTCCATCGGGCACGGCGACGGCGGTGGCAGCTGCGGCGGGAGCGGTAGGCGCGAACAACTTGAATCCCAGCTCAACGAGACCGGCGCGCGTGGCGGCGGCATTTAATTGCGCATTGTCGATCAGCGTGATCCGGCCTTTTTCGAGGTCGCCGCCCGCCTGGCCTGCGATGTAATCGAGAGCGGCGCCGAGGCCTGCCACAAGAGCGACAGCGGGCGTGTAGGCACTTTCGCCTTTCACAGCATTCTTGCGTTCCTTGCGCAGATCGAAGTAGTAGCGGGGACTTTTTGCCTTCTCCATGGCCGCCCACGCGCGCTCACTGACGCTCAGGTAGGCGAGGCCGGGAGGAATCATGACAGCTTTTTGTGATCCGCCGATGAGAATGTCGATGCCCCAGCCATCGACGTCAAAGTGGGTGGTGCCGAGACCGGTGATGCCATCGACAACGAGCAGGGTTTCCGGTGCGGTTTCTTTGAGGATTTTTGCAATTGCTTCTACATCGTGCCGGACGGCTGTCGAGGTTTCAGTCGCCTGCATGTAAACGGCGCGATGTTCAGGTTTGATCGCCTTGCGCACTTCGGCGAGGTGGAAGGTTTCGCCGTATGGTGCGTTGAGGGCATCGACCTGGCAGCCGAAAGCTTTGGCTAGGTCGGCCCAGCGCTCGCCGAACTTGCCGGCAGTGAGCACCAGAACCCGGTCGCCAGGCGATGTCAGGTTGGAGACGGATGCTTCCATCGCTCCGGTGCCGGAAGACGAAAGGAGCAGTACGTCGTTCTTTGTGCCGACGAAAATCTGGAGTTGGGCCAGGACTTTCTGAAAGAGCGCGCGGAACTCGGGAGTCCGGTGGTGGATATCGGCCGCAGCCATGGCGAACTGGGCGGCTGGAAGCAGGGGGGTGGGTCCGGGGGTATAAAGGCGAGTTTTGCGGAACATGATCTTCTCCTATGGCGAGCCGAACGAGCGACCAGAAATCACAGAATACACACTTATGTGGATTATGTGAACAGCGTTCCGAAAAAAACTGCTCCTTTCTTACAATAAAGTGGCTTCTGATTCAATCATTTAGGGGAACAAAGGGGCCATGTAACATTCTTTGAGAGACTCGATTACAGAGAAGCACTCGGGCGATCAAGTTTTTTCCCCAGGGCAGCGCTGGGCGGGAGTGGGTCGCATGTCGATCCTTATGGGACGCGTTGTTTCGGGCATTGGCAATTTTTCGTTCTGGATTGAGAAGCTGCAGGATCACTACGCGCGCAAAACGGGTATGCACCTTTTTCCAGGAACGTTGAATATTCAACTGGACGAGCCGTATTCATTGTCAGGGAAGGTTCTTCGCCTCGAGGGCGCGGAGTATGGCGGGACCGTTTCGGTGAACCTGGTTCCATGCACGATATTCGGAAGGCGCGCCTTCTTGCTGCGTACCGATGCGAATGAAGAGGGCCGAGGTCACCACCCCAAGACGATCATTGAGATTGCGACCGATGTGAAGCTCCGCGATGCTTTTGGCTTGAACGATGGAGACCGGGTTGAGATCGAGATCGACGACGAGGCCAGCCAGTGAAATTTGACGCGGGGCTGTCTGCCGCCTGATTCCAAGTTGCTCTGCCTATTCCGGTAGAATCGATGCTTTGGAGAGAAAGCAATGATTGATCCCGGCGCTCTTGCCGCGCGCATCACGCAGGAGACGGTTGCAGCGATGAAAGCCCGCGATGCGGAGCGGACAGGCACACTTCGGCTGATCAAGGCGGCGCTGATGAACAAGGCTGTCGAGAAGAACGCGGCGCTGACGCCTGCGGAGGAGCAGCAGACCCTGGCTACGATGATCAAGCAGAGGCGCGACTCGATTGAACAGTTCACGAAAGGCAACCGGCCCGAGCTTGCAGCCAAGGAAGCCGCAGAGATTACGGTGATCGAGGAATTCCTGCCCAAGGCGCTGGACGAAGGCGGGCTGCGCGCGCTGATCGACGAAGCGGTCGCCGAGCAGACGACGGCGCTGGGGCACAAGCCAACTCCGAAGGATATGGGCCCGATGATGAAGGCAATTCAGGCCAAGGTGCAGGCTGCGGGAGGGCGGGCTGAGGGTCGCGTCGTCAGCGAGATGGTAAAGCAAGCTCTGGCAGGCTAGAACTCTGTGAATATCTGGACGGACGCGGCGACTGAGGCCCTAGCATCGGCTCACGATGCGGCCACCGGGCATCGAATTTGAACATGAAGTGCCTTCGATTGCCAGTCATTGTACTTTTGCTGATGGCGATGGCCTCGGCCGTGAAGTTGTGGGCGCAGGGGCCTCCGTATCAGACCGATGACCCGGTGCCGGTGGACCTGCACCACTACGAGTTCTACATTTTCGGCGGGATGGACGGCACGACCGCGGAAATCGATTCGACGGGACCGGCATTCGAATTCAACTGGGGCGCCATGCCGAGGGTGCAGCTGCACGCCATTCTTCCATGGGGCGGCATTTTTCCGTCGAACAATCCTGTTTATCTGCCGGGTGGCACAGGACCGAGCGCGTTCGGGCTGACTGACGTGGAACTGGGTGCGAAGATCGCTTTCATCAAAGAGAGCAAGCGCGTTCCGCAGATCGGCAGCTTCACCATGTTTGAGTTGCCTTCGGGCAATTCCGATAAGGGCCTCGGGGTTGGGAAGGTCTGGTACAAGCTGCCCCTCTGGCTGCAAAAGAACGAGGGGAAATGGTTGTTCGACGGCGGCATCGGGTACCAGGTCGTGCCGCAGACCGGATACCACAACTTTCCTTACACCGGTTGGCTGGTGAAGAAAGAGCTGAATGAGCGGCTCGAACTGGGAGCGGAAGTGTTTGCACACGGGGCGGAAGGCTATGCCGCGGCGCAGACGCAGCAGTCGACGATGATCGACGTGGGCGGGTATTACCACTTCAAGCATCACGAAGGTGAGCAATTTCTGTTTTGCTACGGCCATTCGGTTGCGGGCCAAACGGAGAACTACGCCTACGTGGGCATGTACTGGACATGGGGCAAAGACGACAAGAAGTCGAGCGCCGCGGCGATGCCGTTTCGATTGGGACAGACAATGAGCCGCGGGTTCTAAGGTTGGATTGGCAAGGCCGACCGGCGATTTGTCGTGATCACGCTTTCAGATTCAAAAAAAGCGCCGAGGCAGGAGGGAGTCTGCCCCGGCGGCGGGAATTGGCCAGCAAATCAAGCTAGTCCATATCGTCCACATAGTGACCGACAATGATTGCGTTGCCCGAGGTCGGATCCTTGAGCAGCAGGCCGACGACGCGCACGTTGTCGTTGTCTGCAATGTCGGCCAGGCCGCTGAATCCGTCTCGGAACAAGGTGGCGTCGGTGATGTAGACCGTGACGGTTTCGGGAATGAGGACCCCGGCAAATCCGTTCACGTGCATCTGGAAGGTTCCGTTGCCGGTGTTCTCGCTTCCCGGGACGACGGTGCCGTTGAATCCCCAGTTGCGCAGGATGACGCGCTTGACAGTGACCGCACCCGGGTTCGACGCGCCGGTGGCTGGGCCGCCGACGGCAACGTGCTGACCAGGGAGCAGCGCGCCCTGGTTGAACAGGAATTGAGCGAGAGGCCCGTGCATCCAGTAGATGGAGTACTTCTCGCCTCCGCTCAAGTCGACGGTGGCGATGTTGCCATCGACCACACCGGTGTTGGCAGGCAGGGTTCCGCGCACATACAGATCAAAACTGTTCGCAGGACCGCTTGAGGGGTTGACATAGGTGACCTGGCCCGCAGCATAGAAGCCGGTGTCAGAAAGAACCGCAACTTCGTCGGCGTCGATGGTCGCGTCGGCCCGATCGAGAAACCCGGAGACCTGGACAATGCTGTTTGCAGTCAGGCCGCTAAGCGATGCGCCGCCGTCCCATTCCGTCTGGCCGTCCACGTTGACCGTGAATTGGCGTCCGTGCGGACCCTGGATGGTGAAAGACTGCGCGTTGGTGTCGACCGTCAGAACCGCCGCATCGAATTCGTCGATGTAAGCTCCGGGATCGGAGTTATTCACGGCCTTGATATTGAATGTCGGAGTCACGTTCCCCGTGATGGATCCATTCTGTACTTCAATGGATTTGCGCAGATCAAAATCGAGATGAATGCCGACGGGCGCGCCATTCTGAGCGACGATCATCGGATGGTTGAGTGTCGCTGTGACGGTGTTGGTGGTGAGCATCGCCGGCTCAGTCTGAATGGTTGGCTCGCCGGTTGTGTCGAGATAGCCAATGGTGGCGCTGCCGAGCGTGACTTGTACGCAGTTATAGGTTCCGGCAGGGACATTATTCATATCGAGCAGCGTCTGCAAGCCATTGAAGCGCGCAAAGTCCACTGTGGGCGAGCCGCTCATCAAATCAACACCGGTTCCGCTGCAGTCGCTCGCGGTGAAGGCCTGGACACTTGAAACCACAGTTGAAAACGAAACGACGCTTGCCATCGGCGCATCCGTCCCGATGACAAAGGACGAACCGCTGGGCGTGTTGGAATTGTTGCTGGTGGTGTTCATGGATGCGCTGCAACCCGCGAGAATGAAGGAGCTGAGAGTCAGCGCAAAGAGAGAGGACAGGGCTTTCCTGTTATGCATCGAAGGGTGCATGTAAGATACATCGCTTTCTGCGAACGTCCGTGGCC
Organism: Occallatibacter sp.; assembly: GCA_035308825.1. Lineage (GTDB taxonomy): Bacteria > Acidobacteriota > Terriglobia > Terriglobales > Acidobacteriaceae > Telmatobacter. The sequence continues at coordinate 556,997 of DATGFX010000082.1, forward strand.
TCCACGGAATCATCGCGGAGTGAACAGAGGCGGCGATGAGTGATTAGATAGGTGCCGTCCTTGGCTGGAACCCGGACACTGCAACGAAAGTTGCGCATCGCGAGAAAATAATCGGCATCTAATCGGGTTTATCTTGAGATGTTACTAACGTCATAAGTCAGATTGCTTCGATCGCGCGCCGCGCCAATAAAGAATGAGCCCCAGTGAGATCGATGCGACGGTTCCCAGCAGTAACTTGAGTTCGAAGCCGAACTTATTCGCGGAATCTCCCGGGGGTACCAGCGAGACGAAGATCCCGATCAACACGACGAGAAAGCCCAGGCCGCCGCAGATCCAAACGCCTCGAGGTCCGCCGGGCACAAGAATGGCATGAGGATTCTCGGCGCGGTCTCTTCGATAGGCCAGCTTGATTACCGCGGCGAACATATACAGGAACGGAATGAAGTAGAGAATGATGGCGGCATCGATCAGAATCTGATAGGCGCCGCGGGTTGTTTCGTTGACCTGGCTGACGAGCAATATTGCACCGGACGCGACGGCCTGCACGAGGATGGAGATATAGGGCGTTTTCCAGCGTGGATGAATCTTGCCGAACGCGGCAGGCAGGTATCGGTCGATGCCGACGACGAACGGCACGCGTGCAATGCCGGCGACGGTGCTGCCCACGCCGCCTGCGTTTCCCACGGTAACGAGTACTGCGGCGAGAATTCCGAGAAAACCGATGCGCAGCGCGACGGAACCTACGGTGATCGCGTGAAACACGCCGCTCTGGGGATCGAGATCGGCGGCTGGCGCGAGCGAGAGTACGGCGAATGTGCCGGCGATATACATCAGTGCGATCAAGGCGCCGGCGCCGAACACAGCGCGCGGCAGCGTGCGTCGCGGATCGCGCACCTCTTCGCTCATGGCAGACACCAGCTCGAGTCCGGTGAAAGCGAAAGCGATCTGGGACCAGAAGTTGACGGTGTCCCAGTTCCACGCGGGCATCATGCTGACGATCGTGAAGTGAGTGATCGAGCCATGCCGGAAGACAAACACTGCCGCGACACCGACCAGCATGAGCAGTGGAACATAGGTTCCGACGCCGCCGGCGTTTTGCAGCCATTTTCCGATATTGAGGCCGACGATGTTCAGCACGACGGCGACGACGAGCATCGCGAGGGAAATGGATAACTGAAATCCGCGGTCCTGAGAAAGCGCAGAGCCGCGCGGACCGATGATGTAGGCGGCCATCGATGCGCTGGCCAACAGCAGCCCCGGAAAGTAGAAAACGGTGTAGATCCAGTAGGTCCATCCGGCAATGAAGCCGTGAAAGTCACCGAATGCTTCGCGTGACCAGACGTACAATCCGCCTTCTTCGGGGAATCGTGATGAGAGTTCGTTGATGACAAGCGCGCCGGGAACGAAGAAGAAGACCGCTGCGATGACCCACAAGCTGATGGAGCTGGTCCCGTTGTGGCCAGCGGCCGCAACCCAGCGCGGTCCCAGAACGGTCGCGATATTGAACAGCAACACGTCCCAGAAGCCCATGGTCTTGCGTAGCTGGGACTTTGTGTCCTGGGACGGAGGCGCCGCAGTCATGGATTTACCTTGAACCAGATGCCAGCAATGGATTGCATCCGGTCATGATAACGGACACGGTCCTAGAAGTTTCCGAGGGGCAGCGGGTGACTGAACAGGTAGCCCTGGAAGGAGTGGCATCCGAGGTTTGCAAGATAGGCGCGCTGCTCCTCTGTCTCAACGCCCTCGGCAATCACGGAAAGGCCCATCGCTTTGCTGAAGGTGATGATTGCCTGCGCCACAGCGCCACTGATGGGATCGGCGACGATCTCATTCACAAAGGTTCGATCGATCTTGAGCTGATCCCACGGCAGTCGCTTGAGGTGAGTCATCGAGGACCGGCCGGTGCCAAAGCCGTCGAGCGAGAAGCGCACGCCGTGCGCCTTAAGCTCTTTCATCTTGGTCATGATGTCGTCGATGTTGCTCAGCAGCATGTTCTCGGAGAGCTCGAGCTTCAGGTTCTGGGGATTTGCGCCCGTCTTGCGCAGGACCGCGAGGACGTGATCTACAAAGCGCGGATGGCGGAACTCGCGTGCGCTTACATTGACCGAGATGCTGATGTGCGCGCCTTCGCGGCGATCTGCCCACGAAGCGATCTGGTGGCATGCCGTTTCGAGAACCCAGTCCCCCATGGGGAGAATCAGTCCGGTTTCTTCTGCGAGCGGAACGAATTCGGAGGGCAATACAATGCCGCGCTCCGGATGATTCCAGCGGATGAGTGCTTCTGCGCCGGTGAACAGGCCGCGATCGATCTGGGGCTGGTAGAAGAGTGAGAACTGGCGCTCCTGGATTGCCGTGCGCAGATCGTCTTCGAAGGCGGCCCGCGCCATGACCGAGGCCTGCAGGGCGGGTGCGAAGAAGAGCAGGTTGTTGCGGCCGGCGGCTTTTGCCTGGTACATCGCGATGTCGGCTTGCTGCAAGACTTCGTTCGTGCCTGCATCGTGGTCCCCGAAGACGGTAATTCCCATGCTGGAGGTGGAGTGGCACTCGTTGCCATCGAGCAGATAGGGCAGACTGAGGGATTCCTGGATTTTTGCGCCTACCGACCGCGCGTGCGCTGCGGCAACTTCGGGAATCTGGCTCAGGTCTTCGAGCACAATGACAAACTCGTCGCCGCCGAGACGGGCCACGGTATCCACCTCGCGCACACAGCCGGCAATGCGCCGGGCCGCTTCCTGCAGCATCAAGTCGCCGACATGGTGACCGAAAGTATCATTCAGCGATTTAAAGTCATCGAGATCGACGAAGAGCAGAGCGTGCTTGCAATGGCTTCGCGCGCTCACAATCAACGCCTGACGCAGCCGCTCCCAGAGAAGCCGGCGATTGGGAAGACCCGTGAGCGGGTCATAGAAGGCAAGGTTCTTGATCTCCTCTTCCGCCACTTTGGCCGCCGAGATGTCGCGGATGAAGGAGAGAATGCAGGGCTCGTCATCGATGACCGTGAAAGTGGCTGAGAGCTGGCCCCAGAAGACCTCGCCGGTTTTGCGTCGCAGCCGGACATCGAGGTTGCGGCAACCCGACTCCTGTTCCAGTGCGTGGGCGAGCTTCTTGCGATCGCCGGCCTCGGCCCACATGCCCAGATCGAGCGAAGTGCGTCCGAGTACGTCCTCGGTATCGTAGCGCATCACGTCGAGGAAGGCTGGATTCGCTTCGATGATCTTGCCGTCGTTGAGACGAGTGATCAGCACACCGTCAGGACAGGTTTGAAACGCATTGCGATAACGCTCTTCGCGTGCCCGCAGCGCTTCGAGGGCAGCATTCCGATCCTGTTCAGCCTCGGCGCGATCGTTGATGTCCTCAACCAGATTGAGAAAGAAGAGCGGGCGTCCCTCCAGATCGAATTGAAGCGAAGTGGTGACTCGAACGTGGGTCGATGTGCCGTCTTTTTTGACGAAGCAGGTCTCTACCGAAAAGGCTTCTCTGTCGCCGTTCCACAATTCCGTGAGCGGGCGCATCAAGGTGCCAGCTTCATCCGCTGTCGCAATCGAGGGAAACGTGAGGCCGGGAATTTCCTGCTGGGGATAGCCGACAATCTCAGCGAACCGCGCATTGCAGCGCAGAATCAGGCCCTCTCGTGTGGCTCGAACAATGCCAACAGAGACTTGTTCCTGGAAACCTCGGCAATCCAGACTAGGCGAATCTAGCATTAGGGTCGTTCCGATTCAACTTATGTTTGTATCGAATTGTACTTGTGAGCGCGCTTGTTTTGAGTGGTTTGGGGAGAATCGTTGGTGCAAAATCAAAGCTTTTCGTCACCATTTCGGGACACACGGGTAATCACGCTTTCGTGGGATTCGGGGCACGCGCGGAAGGCACTCGAATTGCATAACGCGGGTGGCCCCGAATCATTTGAATGCAAAGCAGGGTGGTATGAACAGGCCGGATTTCCACAGATTTACGAGTCGGTCCTGGATCGAAGAAAGCTCCCCGTTCAGAACAGGCCGACGTATCCCTGGGGCACCGGCGCGTGTTTCAGCAGGCCAAGCTCTCCGGCGAGCCGTTCAAGGCGGGTGCGGGTTGCAGCTGTTGGAGGAACGAGCGGGAGGCGGACGACATCGGTGGTGCGTCCCATCAGATTGAGCACTGTCTTGACCGGACCCGGATTCGATTCCCAAAAGTTGGCTTCGAAAAGCCGGCCATAGACGCGCTCGAGATCGCGAGCCGTGTCCCAGTCATTGTGCAGCGCCGCCCGAATCATGCGTGCCAGTTCAGCGGGTGCTTCATTGGAGGCGACACTGATGAGTCCATGAGCGCCCATGGCGACGGTGGCGAGAGCCAGATTGTCGTCGCCCGAGAAGACCTTGAAGTCCGGCGGCACGCGATGCAACAGCTCGGCGATCTGAGGCAGTTTGCCGCTCGCTTCCTTGATGGCCTCAATATTGGGTGCGGCGTCTGCGAGGCGCGATACGGTCTCCGGTTCTAAATTTGCCGCCGTGCGTCCGGGTACGTTGTAGAGAACGACGGGAATAGGATCGACAGCGCGCGCGAGCGCGAGAAAATGCTGGAACTGGCCTTCCTGCGTCGGCTTGTTGTAGTAGGGGTTGGCCGAGAGAATGGCGTCGATTCCTCGCACCTTACGGAGCTGCTCAGCCATGCGCAGCAGGGTGCGCGTGCAGTTGTGCGTGCAACCGGCCCACACCGGCACGCGGCCGGCAGCCGTTTCGACCACTAACCGAATTGCCTCCAGCCATTCATTTTCTTCCAGTGTGGCTGCCTCGCCCGTCGAACCGCAGGCCACGAGGAAATCAATGCCTGCATCAATCTGCCAGTTCACCAGAGCGCGTAAAGCGAGCTCGTCGATCGAGCCGTCAGCCTTGAAGGGCGTGACGATTGCCGTGCCACAACCTGTCGTTTGCATCAATGAGAGTGTATACCTTGCGTCGATGTGGAACGCGCGAGTTGAGCGCAACAGGAGCGCGCGAATCAAGACCTCAAATCGACGAAATGCATCGTGCGGTGCTCCTACTCAAGAGTCGACATGAGGCGTAGGTGGATCCGCTTCCGTCGCGCTGAGCGGCCTTGCGCATCGTACCTTCGAAGCGGAATCGGAGAGATTCGTGGAGGTGGCGAGCGCGGGCATTGTCTTCGTAGACGTCGAGAGAAAAGCGGTGTGCGCGCAATCGCTCGAATGCGATCCGGATGAATTCGACAAACATTTTGCGGATGAGGCCTTCGCATGTGGAGACGACAACCATGCGCAGAGTTCGATTACATGCGAAGTCTCAGCCAAGCGGCGCAGGATGGCGTAGGCGTCCGTGAATTGGTTCTGATTTGGGCCAAATTGCGGAGCCATACATGACGAAAGGCATCTACTGAGGTTCCGAAAGCCTTCCATCTTGGGCTAAAGGGTGTATACCATTTGCCTTACCTGGATCAGATTCCGGCGGAATAACTGTGGCCAATGAGCCGCAATATATCGATGTGTTGCGATACAAACGCCTTCCACTGTTGCATTTTCCTGAGTTGACAAGGGAAGGATGTAGTCATTTTTCCCCCAGTTCTTTGGTGAATCAATTGTTTTGACAAGAACCTGTGTGCCGATGTGGGTCGCTGGATGCACCTATGGCGGTGCAATCTGCGCAAACCGCACGAGCAACAAAAGGATGCAAGCGCGCTATGAGCGGCAGGGCTGAGATGTCGACTACGATCCACGATCGCGAACCTGCCGATGCTGGTTCAGGCCGCATGGCAATTGCCCTGATCGGCCCGAATAATTCGCATCGGAAGACGGTTGCCAAAGCTCTTGCCGGTACCGGAGCGAAATCTGTACGCGAGTTCGATGATTATCCCGCCACCCTTGCGGATGTACCCCGCCTGATGGAACAGGGATTTGACGTGGTCATGATCGACGTCGACAGCGACCAGAGCTATGCGATGGCGCTCATCGAGAGCATCGCCCACATCGGCAAGACGGTGGTCATTGCGTATTCCCAGCGAAACGACCAGAACCTTTTGATGAGCTGCATGCAGGCGGGCGCGCGCGAATTGCTTCCGCTGCCCGACGACAATGATCCTGACCGGCGGAGCCCCGTGCCATCCAATGGAGCGAAATCGAAGCCGGTTCCTGTTGAGGAACCGATGCGCATCGAAGAATCGCCGATTCCGGAATCTGCGGTGGTTCAGCATGGGAACCCGAACGGACAAGAGCACCTCCGGCCGAAAGAGGCGTCCGCGGCGGAAGCTGCTCCCACCCCAGTGGATTACAACGAGTGGGATAGTCTTCATCTCCGCCCGGCTCGACCTGGGAACAAGAACCCGGAGACAGGGCCGCACCTGGCAGTCAGCACGAAGCCCATTCAGACGCCCCAGGTCAAGGAAAGGGAAAGGAGCGGCAAGGAGAAGAAAGAACCTCTCCGTATCACGCCCGTTGGCGCGCCCGTGGCTGAGAGGCCATTGCAGGAGAGTGCGCACCCAGCGGCAGCCGTCGAGCCGCCGAAGCAACCCATCCGGGTGATGGCAAAGGTCGATGCCCCTGCGCCACGGAAGGAACCGCAGCCAGCACCAGAGCCTCAGAAGCGAGAGAGTGCGACCAAGCACGCGGAAACTGCCGTCAAAGATGAGATCCAGGACAAACGCGCATGGGACAAATTGTGGGCACGCACGGCGCCCTCGCCCGATGTCAGCGCGCCGAACGCGACTCCCGGCACGGAAGAGCCTGCGGTTACGGGCGACGAGAATTGGGAAAACGTATGGGCGCGCACCACAGCCCCGGCCGTCCCCAAGGCAGTTGAAGAAACGGCGCAGCTGGAGCCCGCTCCCGAGCCGGCCCAGTTGCCGGATCTATGGCTCGATGCCATCGAGGCAGAGTCACAATCGCGGGCTGCCAACCGCGTAAAGACCATCGAAGTGCCCGTCTTCCGATACGTCGAACCCGAAGAGGGACGGAAGGAAAGACACGGTTCGCATCTGGTCATTCTCGCGATGGGTTTTGGCGTGCTTGTTTGCCTCTGCTGGATTTATTTCATGCATCCATTCGGGCAAAAAATGCCGGCGGTCGAAACCCACTTGCCGGCGACGGTGGCAGCGCAACCGAAGGTCGAGGCGGCAACCATCTCGGCGCCTGCTGCCAAGCCGCCTGCTGACGGGGCTCCGCTAGCCCCCGCGGATGGAGTGGGACCGCGGCCAGCCGGCCGGACTGAAGCGGTACCTCCAGCGCCTGCCGTGTCTTCAGATGAAATGAATGCGCAACTCGCCGCACCCTCGAGGATCAGCGGCCAGATCAAGAGGCCGGTTGTGCCCGACGAGCCTCCGCCGTCGGCTGTGGCCACTGGCGCAATGGAAACCAACGGGGCGGTGCCGGGCGGGGTGTTTGGTGAACAGAAGCACGTGAAGGTGGTCATCACTCAACAAAGGATCTCAGACGGGGTCGCTGCAGGAATGCTGCTTCACAAGACGGCGCCCATCTATCCCGAATTTGCCAAGCAGGGCCATGTGACGGGTACGGTGGTCCTGGGCGCCACGATCTCCAAGACGGGCACGATTCAGGATATTCATTACATCAGCGGACCCGAAATCCTGCGTAATGCCGCCATGGACGCGGTGAAGACATGGCGCTATCGTCCTTACATGCTCGACAGCCAGCCGGTTGCGGTGGACACCACGATCAAGCTTGTGTTCTCGCTGGACCACCAGTAGTGGGGATCTGAATCGCTCGCTGGTGGGCAGGGCCGAGTTTCACAGCTGGTCAAAGATCTCTCTAAATTCCCATGCGCCGGATTTGCCAGCAATCCATTCCGCGCCACGCACCGCGCCGATTGCGAAACCGCGCCGAGAATAGGCATCGTGACGCAATTCGAGCACGTCGTGCTCGCTCTTTGCGGTCACAACATGCTCGCCATTTGCATCTCCGGTGCGATGAGACGTGACGGGAATCTCGATGGCGGGTTTGAAGCTGTGAATGATTTCCTTGAGCGTGAGTGCTGTACCGGAAGGCGCATCCAGCTTGGACGCGTGGTGGGTCTCGCTGACCGCGAACTCATACCCGTCAAGCTTGGCGAGTTCAGCGGTCAACCGAAACAGCTTCTGGACGCCAATCGAGAAGTTGGTTCCGTAGAGCAGTCCACCGCCGCGGCGATGAGCGATGGCTTTCATTTCCGCAAGCTGGGCATACCATCCAGTGGTTCCTACGACGATGCGGCTACCGAGGGCGAGCACCGCGCGCATGTTTTCGACTGCGGACTCGGGGTTTGTGAAGTCGATGACCACGTCGACTCCGGCGAGGTTCGGCGCAGTGAGCGCGGCAGCGTGCGGGTTCTCCTTGAGATCGAAGACGCGAACGCCATGACCGCGTTCGCGTGCGACTTCGGCAACGAGCGCACCCGTTTTTCCTTTACCCAGGACGAGGAAGAGCATCGATCGGCTCCCGACTGCAGTGATTGGCTCTAGATTATCGCTTCCGCATCAGAGGCGTTGTTCGGCTTCTTCGCGTTCGAGGCGCCGCTGCTCCGAGAGCAACGACATGGAACTCATCAGGTTCTGTACGCTGACGATGCCAACCACGCGGCCGCTGTCGGTGACAGGAATCAGCGAAAGGCCGCGTCCTGCGGTAAGGCGGCGGATGGTGGCGCCCAGCGTGTCCTCAGGCTGAGCGACCTGAAAGGCCCGTGACATGATGGATTGGACATAGCCATTGCCTTCGCTGCGCAATGCGTCAACAATCCGCTGGCGTGACACGATGCCTACCAGCTCTGGACCACGGACTACCGGGAAGTCCTCCTGCAACGAATGGACGCATCGCCCGAGCGCATCGGCCAAGGTGTCTGACGGGGAGAGCGTGGCGAAATCGGTGAGCATGACTTCGCGCATCCGTACCGTGTCCACAACCGACTGAAAGAAGACACCCTGATCCTCGACCTGTGCGCCAATCATGATGAAGAACCCGGCGATGACGAGCCACGGGCTGTGCAGCAGCATGCCAGCGATCATGAGGGCGAGGGCGAGAAGCTGCCCCAGACCAGAGGCTGCACGCCCAGCGGGGGAGATGCCGTGTTTGCGGGCAAAGCTGCCGCGAAGCAGCCGTCCTCCATCGAGGGGATACGCGGGAAGGAGATGCAGGACGCCCAGCCCGGCCTGCATCCAGACCATCGCGCGCAGCAGGTGGGCCGCGCCGATCAGGGGCGTGTCGAAGATGCGCATGTCGCCGCCCGCGCCGACAAATGTTGCTGCCAGCGCCGCAGCCGTCGCGAGGTTTGCGACCGGTCCCGCCAGAGCCAATGCAAACTGCCCGATGCCCTGGTTGGAATTTTCCTGACTCTCGGGATTGGCATAAGCAAACAGGCCGCCAATGGGGAGCAGAAGCACGGCGCGCAGGCGCAAACCGAGCCAGGCGGCCACGATCAAGCGGGCAATTTCACGCACCACGACCGCGACCACCAGCGCAAAGAAGACACCAAGGCCGCGCAGCCATCCATCCGATGCGCTGAGACCGAGACACACGACCGCGAGGAGCGGAAAGAATGCATGAACCCGCATTTCAACGCCCATCCAACGGCCCAGGGGTATCGACCAGCCACGCATACCAGAATTGTAGAAGGTCGGGCCAAATCGGCTCAGAGAAATGCAACTCGGATGCACCCGCGTATGCTGGGACCGATGCGGGTGATTGCTGGAACATTGAGGAGCCGGGTTCTGCGCGCGCCGGCAGGGCTGGCCACCCGCCCAACCAGTGACCGGTTGCGAGAGACGCTCTTCAACGTGCTGGCGGCGCGGATTGCGGGGGCGAGTTTTCTCGATCTCTATGCCGGTTCCGGGTCGGTGGGAATTGAGGCTTTAAGCCGGGGAGCAGCTCATGTTGGATTTGTGGAACGGGCTGGACCGCCATTGAAGGTCCTGCGGGGCAATCTCGAGCGGCTGGGACTGGCGTCGGGCTTTCGTGTCCAGGCGGAAAGCGTGGTGGGCTTTTTACGAGGACCACGAATCGGAGCTGCCGAATTCGATCTGGTGTTTCTCGATCCGCCCTACGACGCCGAGACCGAGTATGCGTCAGCTTTGGGTTTGCTTGGCGGCGAAGCGGCTGGGTTTCTGGCAGCAGACGCGCTCGTCATTGCCGAGCACCGTCGCAAGAGCGGACTTGAGGACAATTACGGAATTCTGAAACGCACCCGCGTGCTTGCGCAGGGTGATGCCGCGCTAAGCTTCTACGCCCCTGAGAAATCTGTGGCCACGGCGTAAGATGAATCCGTTGACCGCACAAGAAAACAAAACGCATCAGGGACAATTCTGTCGATGAAACTTTGTGGGAACTGGGCGCTCGCGGCGTCGCTGCTGTCTGCCGCTGCAGGGTTGCACGCGCAAGTTGATGTGCATTGGGCAATCGGGCCGTTCGCCAGGCCTACCGAAGGGAATCCGGTGATTGCGCCGCGACCTGAGTCGACCTTTCTTGATCCAATTCTGAAGAAGCCTGCACACTGGGAAGCCCTGCACACGTTCAATCCCGCAGCCATCGTGCGCAATGGAAAAATCTACGTGTTGTACCGCGCCGAAGACAACTCCGGTGCGATGGAGGTTGGCGGACATACATCGCGGCTGGGCCTTGCAGAAAGCCGGGACGGCATCCATTTCACCCGCATGAAAGAGCCGGTCTTCTATCCCGCCGAGGATGACGAGAAGGTGAGGGAATGGCCGGGTGGTGTCGAGGACCCACGCATTGTGGAATCTCCTGATGGCATGTACGTGCTGACGTATACCCAGTGGAATCGCGAAACATACTCAGTGGGCATTGCGACGTCGCGCGACCTGACGCACTGGACAAAATACGGGCCGGCTTTTTTTACGGCGCATGGCGGAAAGTACGCACATCTGAAATACAAGTCGGCGGGCATCGTGACGAGGCTCGACAAGGGGCGGCTGATCGCGGCGCAGATCAACGGGATGTACTGGATGTACTGGGGCGAGGGCGCCATTCACCTTGCGACGTCGTCCGATCTGATTCACTGGTCGCCGGTGGAGGAGCCGGACGGGCAGGTTGCCGAGTTGCTTCGTCCCAGGCCGGGTCACTTTGACAGCTCTTTTCCCGAGACGGGCCCTCCGCCGGTGATCACGAGTGCAGGGATCGTAGTGCTCTACAACGGCAAGAACGCGCCTATTGGGGGCGATCCGGCGATGGGGCCAAGCGCGTATGCGACTGGGGAGGCACTGTTCGATGCAAAGAACCCCGCGCACTTCCTGACGCAGACCGACCGACCCGTTCTGTGGCCCGAGTTGCCCTATGAGAAGACAGGCCAATATGCGGCGGGAACGACTTTCGCCGAGGGGCTGGTCTTCTTCCACGATCAGTGGTTTCTCTACTACGGATGTGCGGATTCGCTGGTGGCCGTGGTGACGGCTCCGAAAGCCCCAGCCGAAACGGCCGACGCTACGATGACGCAAGCGGTGCCGGTGGCTCGCGCCGCGGAGACACAGGGAACCTCAAGGAGCCCCGCGCCTGCGCCGCATGATTCGGGATCGTTTTATCTGCACGATGGCGACACGGTGGTGTTTTACGGGGACAGCATCACCGAGCAGAACTTCTACAACGAGTGGGTCGAGTTGTACACCGTTACGCGTTTTCCATGGATGCGTGTTCGTTTTTTTGATGCCGGGGTCGGTGGCGACAGGGTGTCGGGCGGCGGGGGCGGTCCCATCGACCAGCGGCTCGAACGCGACGTTTATTCGGAGATTCCGACGGTCGTCACCGTGATGCTGGGCATGAATGACGGCGAATATGGGCCGACCACCGACCAGATTCAATCAGCGTACGTGAATGGCTATGAGCACATTCTTGACTCGATTCACCAGCATCTGCCGGGAGCGCGCATCACGCTGCTGGGGCCATCACCATACGATGATGTGACAGCGCCGCCCAAGTTTCCCGGCGGATACAACGTGGTCATGCAACATTTTGCAGACCTCGACCTTGGACTCGCAAAAAAATACAGCGCAACATTCATCAACCTGAATTCTCCGGTGGTTTCGGCGCTCGAAAAAGCGCAGTTGCTTGACCCGCGTTTGGCGAAGCTGCTGCTTCCCGATCGGGTGCATCCCGATCCGCTGGCGCACTGGGTGATGGCCGAAGCGCTGCTGAAAGGATGGAATGCGCCAGAGCTGGTTTCGGCGGTAACGATGGACAGTGCGAAGGGTGCCGCTACTGACACGAGAAATGCTTCAATTGACCAGGTCGTGCGCACGCAGGATGGGTTGCGGTGGACTGAGTTTGAGAACGCACTGCCACTACCGCTCACCCGAAGCAATGCCGTGACGGATGAACTGATGAGTCTGACGGACATCGGGCAGGCATTGAACCAGGAGCCGCTTCGCGTGACCGGGCTTGCGCCGGGCAGCTACACGCTCAGTATCGACGGCGACGTGATCGGCACGTTTTCAGCGGCCGATCTGAACGCGGGCATCAATCTTGCCGATTATCCTACGCCGATGTTGCACCAAGCCCAGCGTGTGAGCTGGCTGGTGCGCGACCGCGCGGAGGCCGATTATGTGCACCTGCGCATGCGCATTCTCAACGCGGAGAATCCTGACGCGGTGCAGTTGTTCGAAGACTCGCTGGTGGATTCGATTCGCAAGACGGCAGCGCCGGTCTCGCACGTGTTTACGCTGAACCAGGCTTTTGCGCAACCATAGGGTTGCTCTTGTGAATGAGCTTCGCGGTCGAGAATGCTCCGCATGCGAGGCTTACTGCGATCAAGGCGAGTCCTGCGAGATAACTGTGCGTGGCTTGACGGAGCCATCCCATCGCGACCGGTCCAAAGAATCCGCCCAGATTGCCGATGGAATTGATGACGGCGATGTGAGCGGCAACGAGCGGCCCGGCGAGTTCAATGGTTGATGCGCTCCAGAAGAGGGGCATGGCGGCCAGAATGCCGGCTGCGGCGATGGTGAAGCCGATGAGCGCAAGCGTTGCGTTCAGGGCGAATGCCGCAATGAGGAATCCAGCTGCCCCAGCGAGGAAAGCAATGGTGAGATGCATCCGGCGCTCGCCGCGTGCATCGGATCGCCGGCTCCAAAGCATCATGGCGATCATTGCTGCGAGGTAAGGCATTGCGGCGGCCCACCCGAGGTACTCGAGGGTGACTCCCTGCGAGGCAAGAACGGTGGGAATCCAGAAACCGAGCCCGTAGAGGCCGAGCATTAGGCAGAAGTAGGCGAAGCTCCAGCCGTACACGGAGGGTTGGGCGGTGAACATGTCGACGACGGAGTGTTTTCCGGCGTGTGCCGGCCCAGCAGCGCGGAGAGCGTTTTCCAACGTGAGTTTCTCCTCGACCGTGAGCCACCGGACGTGGTCGGGCTTGTCTGGGAGGACGAAGTAAACCAGCACGCCGAGAAGAATGGCCGGCGAACCCTCGATGAGGAACAGCCATTGCCAGCCTTTCAGACCAAGCAGTGTGTTGAGCTCGAGGATCCGGGCGGAAACGGGTGCGCCGATGAGGTTCGAAAGGGGAATGGCAGTGACAAAGATGGCCATCACGCTGGATCGCACCGAAGGAGGGAGCCAGAACGTGAGGTAAAGGATGACTCCGGGATAGAAGCCAGCCTCGGCCAGGCCGAGCAGAAAGCGGAGAGCGATGTACAGCTTGGATCCGGGGACAAATGCCGTGGCAACGGAGACGACGCCCCAGGCAATCATCAGGATCATGATCCAGCGGCGCGCGCCGAGGCGGAGCAGGATGAGGTTGCTGGGCAGTTCGAAGAAGAAATATCCGAGGAAAAACATGCCGGCGGCAAGGCCGAAGAGGCTCGCGTCGATGTGGAGGTCGCGGTTCATGGTAAGCGCAGCAAAGCCGACGTTGACGCGGTCGAGAAACGCGACAAGGTAAAGCAGCATGAGAAAGGGAACCAGGCGGCGCGAGATTTTGCGGTAGAGGGGTTGCATTTCGATGAAAAGACGGGCGTGCTCTGGGTGTGTCCGGCCGGGTAGAAAGCGATCTCATGGCCGGGTCCCTAACCCCATGGAGTATGGCATGCGGCAGCAGGAGGGTAAAACCATCGGGTGGGCTTCGCAAATCGAATCTGCCTCTATACTGGCAGAGCAAAGGAGCGGTCTCTCATTTCCCGCGTCACGCTCAGTTCCGTCCTGGACTCACCTGACAGCGCCCTGGGCCGCGTGACGACGCACGCTCGCGGCCCCGAAGGCTTATTGCCGCTGACTCCGGAGATGCTGCTGACCGAACCCTCCGGCAATCTCTTTGCACTGAGCCAGAACGTGGGCATGGGATGGGAAAATTCCCGGCTGCTCGATCCCGAATTCCTCATCCTGAGCACTCACGGCGGTCTGCGTGCCGAAGATGGGCGCCCGATCGCGCTGGGCTTTCATACAGGGCATTGGGAGGTCGGGCTGCTCGTGGCCGAGGCGGCGCGCGAACTGAAAGCTGTTCGTGCAATTCCCTATGCTGCGGCATGCACGGATCCCTGCGATGGGCGAACGCAGGGGACGACGGGGATGCTGGACTCGTTGCCCTACCGAAACGACGCAGCCATAGTGCTACGGCGGCTGATGCGCTCGCTGCCGACTCGCCATGGCGTAATGGGTATAGCCACCTGTGACAAGGGATTGCCGGCCATGATGATGGCTCTTGCCTCGTCGCGCGAGTTACCTTCGATCCTCGTGCCCGGGGGCGTGACGCTGCTCCCGCGTCAGGGAGAAGATGCGGGCAGCGTGCAGACGATCGGCGCGCGATTTGCGCAGGGACAGATCACGCTGGAGCAAGCATCGCTGGTTGGTTGCCGGACTTGCGCGAGCCCAGGCGGAGGGTGCCAGTTTTTAGGAACGGCAGCGAGTTCACAGGTGGTCGGAGAAGCCCTGGGACTATCGCTGCCGCACACCGCCCTGGCTCCGTCGGGCCAAAACATCTGGCTCGATGCGGCAACGCGCTCGGCGCGCGCGCTGATGCGCATGCACGAGCTGAGTCTCGGGACATCGGATGTGCTGACGCACGCTTCGGTGAAAAATGCGATGGTGCTTCTGGCGGCATTCGGCGGCTCGACGAACCTGCTCATTCATCTGCCCGCGATTGCGTTTTCTGCCGGCTTGCGACGGCCGACTGTAGAAGAATGGGCGGGCATCAACCGCGAGGTACCCCGGCTGGTGGATGCATTGCCCAACGGGCCTAGAGGATTTGCGACGGTGCAGGTGTTCCTGGCCGGCGGTGTTCCCGAGGTGATGCTGCATCTGCGTCGGGCGGGGCTCCTGGACACATCGGCCAAGACGGTGACCGGCGAGACGCTGGGTGCGTGTCTGGATTGGTGGGAGCAGAGCGGGCGCCGCAGCGAGTTGCGCTGGCGCCTTAAGGATCAGGACGCGATCGATCCCGATGACGTGATCATGTCGCCGGATCGTGCGCGATCCAAGGGGCTGGCATCGACGGTGTGCTTCCCGGTGGGGAACCTGGCGCCGGAGGGCTCGGTCATCAAGAGCACCGCGATCGATTCGTCGCTGATGGATGAGAACAACGTCTACCGGCATCGCGGCCCAGCCAAAGTTTTCACCACGGAGGCGGAGGCGATTCAGGCCATCAAGACCGGCAAGATCGGTGAAGGAGACGTGGTGGTTTTGATCTGCGGCGGCCCGCGCGGCGCCGGAATGCAGGAGATTTACCAGGTCACTTCGGCGTTGAAGGCTTTGCCGCACTGCAAACATGTGGCGGTAATCACCGATGCTCGATTCAGCGGCGTCTCGACCGGGGCGTGCGTCGGCCATGTTTCGCCGGAAGCGTTGGCTGGCGGCCCGATCGGCAAGGTGCTCGAGGGCGACATCGTGGAAATCGTGGTCGATCGAACGCAGATGACCGGGTCAGTTCATCTGATTGCCAACGCCGATGGGGAATTCGGGGCTGAGGAGGGGGCGAAGAGGCTTGCAGAGCGGAAATCGCGCCCGGACCTGAAGCCACACGCCGATCTTCCGGATGACACGCGTTTGTGGGCGGCGATGGTGGAAGTGAGCGGCGGAGTCTGGGGCGGTTGTGTCTACGACACGAACAAGATCGTCGGCCGCCTTGCTAGCTGTTCAACTCGGGAAACGCAGTGATGCGCAGCTTGGCAGCGGCGTAGGGAATCAGCTCGATCGTTTCTTGGGGCTGGCCAGCGGCGTCGGGATTTGACGGGAGCGGGTCGGCTGCTCCGTCCTCGGCGCGCCATGCATTGATGCGGCGGGCTTTCACCCGCATGCGAACCGGCGCGTTGCGGCGCGTAAAGATACCTTCGCCGGCTTTCGATGTGGAGACCTCGATGCTCCTGGTGGGCTGTTCAGGGTCGAGTACAAGCGCGTAATTCCATTCGGTGGTAGGGAATACCTGCCAATCGGCAGTCATGCCGCGGTCACGCAATTTTACCCAGCTTTCGCCGATGCCGTAGGAGAAAACAACCGGGCCACGTTCGATCGCGACGGAGCCATTGAACCCCCGTGACACGCGCGGCGGCATCGGGAAGCTGAGGGCGATGTGATCGCCCGCTTGCCAATCGCGATCCAGGGAAGCGAAGGTGCCGGGCGTCGGCTCCGGGGCGGGCTGACCGTTGACACGGATCGTCGCTCCCTGCGCCCAACCTGGGATCCGGAGTTGGATCGGGAAACGGAGCGGGCTCGACGGGTTGACAGTGAGGTGGACGGTTTCCTCAAACGGATAGCCGGTTTCCTCGATGATCTGAACAGGCGTTCCGTCCAAGGTTGTGTTGACTTCGCAGGGCGCATAGGCCGCGGCGACGAGGCCGTCGTGAGCATTGACATTGCCGGAGAGAAGAAACAGGCTGTTGGTGAACTTGGGCCAGCCCTGGTGGAAGTTGGCGGTGCAGCAGCCGAAGTTTGGTTCAAGGCCATAGAGATTGGATTCGGGACCGTCGGTCGTCCAGGGCTTGTGATGCAAGCTGCACATGACCTGGTTCGGTTCCTGGTTGTATTGGTGGGCCCACATGTCGTCGGTGAATGTTCCGGGCAGCGCATTAAAGGCGAGTTTTTCAAGCCGGTCGCCAAACGACGCGTCGCCGGTGATGGCCAGAGCGCGTTCCAACGAAAACATGTATTCGACGACTGTGCAGAGTTCGGAACCCTGCGAGGGATCGCGGCCGGCAAGGTGTTCATCGCACGAGAACATCCCGTTGGGCAGGCCATGGTAGAGATCGAGCTCACTCATCATTTGTCTTGCAGCCATCCGGTCGTTCGCTGAGCCTGAGATCAGCGACCACACGGGGCCGGCCTTCACCGCCTGGCCGTTATTCACTCCGTGCGTGGAGAGAGCGAGATCCTTGAGGCCGCCGCCCTCGTTGAGCTTGATGAATTCGGCAGTGATTTTCCGCTTGTACTGGAAGTCCGCGTACTGTGCCACCCAGTCGTGGCCTTGCTGATGAAGGAGCCGCGCCAGTTCGAGCAGATACGCGGCGCCGGTGCGGTTGTAGAGCCAGATAACGCTCAGCACTTCATCCTGCCAGCGGAATTTGCCCCAGTCGCGCAGAGGGCGGCCTGGCAGTTCGGCAAGCTGATGGCGGAAGTAGCGGTCCATCAGCGGAATCACGCGGGGATCGCCGGTCAGCTCCTGGTATTGGGCCAACGCTTTGAGCATGACGATCCGCGGCCACCAATCGTCGTTGGATGAGGGGCCGATCATGCCGTCGGCGGCCTGGTGAGTCAGAGTCCAGTCCATGAAGCGATGCACTTTGGACTTAAGCCGTTCGTCGTCGAGCAGCCAAGCAAGCGGTGTGAGTCCATCGAGGAAGTATGGTCCCCGTTCCCATGATTCACCGGTCCCGCCGAGCCATCCGCTGTTAGGACCAACGTCGGCCCAGGTTTCATCGAGATGTCCGCTGAGCCCGCTGGCCTGGATCTCAAGCTGGTTCTTGAGCCATCCTGCGGGTCGAATTGAGCCGAGAGACAACGAATAGAACGCACCGGGGAGAAGTGGAGCACGATCTTTGATCACCGGGACGAGAGCTGCATCGCCGGCGGCGAAAAGTGGGCGCGCGGGCAGAGCGCAGGCAAGTCCGGCAAGAGCGGACTGCTGCAGGAAACGGCGACGGGTGGTTCGGTATGGGCGCAGCATGGGGCGAAGAAGAGAACCGTCAACAGAGTAATGGACGGGGCCGAGGCGATAGAGTACTTGGCATGAAAAATCCCCGGGCTCATTGGGCGTTGTTTGTTTTCGTGATTGGCGCTTTTGCGTGTACAGCAGCTCGCTCGCAAGCTACTGCGAACAAAACGACGGCGGTGGCGGCGCCGCAACTGGTCATTCTCGATACCGACATTGGAGACGACATTGACGACGCATTTGCCCTTGCGTTGGCCCTTCAGAGCCCGGAGCTGAAGATTCTCGGTGTGACCACAGCATTCGGCGACACAGAGCTCCGCGCGCGCCTTGTCGATCGCTATTTGAATGCTGTTGGCCGCAGCGGCATTCCCGTGAATGCAGGAGTCAGGACGCAGACTGACAATCTAATGACTCAAGCGGCCTATGCCCGTCGAGTGCCGGATAGGAAGCACGCAGACGGGGTCGCGTTCCTTCTTGAACAGATTCGCAGTCATCCCGGGAAGATCACGCTGATCTGTATCGGGCCGCTGTTCAACGTGCAGGAGGCGATCCGGCGCGATCCAGCCACGTTCAAAAAACTGAAACGCGTGGTGATGATGGGGGGCAGCGTTTACCGGGGTTACGATGGCGCGAATGGCGAGCGGCGGCCGGCTGATGCCGAGTGGAACATCAACCGTGATCCGGCAGGAGCCCAGGCCTTGTTTGGGGCGGGAGTGCCGATTTTCATGATGCCGCTCGATTCGACTCAAGTTCACTTCAAGGATCAGGAGCGGAACGCGATGTTTGCGCACGGTTCTCCCCTGACCGACCAACTGACCCTGCTCTACCATCAGTGGATGTTTCTGAACCCATCGCACAGCCCTACTCCCACGCTTTTCGACCCGGTGGCGGTGACCTACACGTTCGATCCTGAACTGTGTACGGCACAGCCGATGCGGATCGAGGTCGACGACAAGGGTTTTACGCGGGCGGTCGAGGGAAAGCCGAATGCGCAGGTTTGTCTCAAGTCGGACGAGCGGGGTTTCATGCAGCTCTTACAGAGCCGGATTGCCGGACAGGATTGAAGGCGAGGTGCGGAAGGCCGGTATTCAGTCTCTGGCTTAAGCTTGCCTGTTTAAGTGCTTAGTTGTGTGCGCCGTCACCGCCTACTCCATTGACAGCAAGAGAAAGTAGGAGAAAAATGCGGGTCGTCAGCATACCGGCATTTTCGAATGGCATTTGCCGAGAGAAAGCGAGGAGCATGTTGAACATGAAGACTTTGGCTGTGGCAGCACTCTTGGGGACGGGGTTGATGTTGGCCGGCTGCAAATCGGCGCCGGAATTGACGCAGCAACAGGCGCTGGCTTTGATCCAGGCCAAGTACGATCAGACGCCGGCTGCCGGCGCCAATATCCTGGTGAGCGACCTAGGCATGCGCCAGGGGATCACCGCCAAGTACTGGCAGCGGACAACCATCTATCCCAACCATTTCTGGGCCGACTTCAAGCTCACTCCGGATGGCAAGAAAGTAGTTCAGCTGCCTGGAGGGGGTGACACGATCCAATGGAGACCCGACAGCGCAAGTGACACGAACTATACGGTTCGGGTGATGACGGTGCAGGCCAATCACCTGAAGGCGAGGGGCTTAGGTCAAATCCAGGACGAGGTGGTGCCGGGTGTTGATACGGCCAAGGGCGCCCAATTTGTTGAGTCGGTGGACATGACCGGGGTTCCTGGACCGCTGCAGGATATCGCTCACAACCCAGGAAACAGCCTAAGCAGCAAGAAGCAGGCGGATTTCGCCCTGGTCAATGGCGCCTGGACCTTGCACTCGATCGAATAAGCCTCGAAAGGTAAGCGGGGTAGGGGCCAATCTCATTGACCCTGCCCCTGTTTCTTGTTATTGTAGGAAGGTTCCGCAAGAACGCTTCCTGTGGTGTGTTTTGTCGTTGGAAGCGTCGATTTGGCTGGCTGAAAGGTCAGCTAAAGATCAGCCGGAAAGCAGTGATACCGGCCAGCAGTTCCCGGACTGGCTCTTTTCTTGCGAGGGGCAGGGAACAAGATCGCATCGGTGCTCGCGCGTTTCTCCTCCTTGGAGGGCTATGCGAGCCGGGACCAGCGAAACGGAGTGGGCTCCGCCTCGGGCGGACGACCTGCCACCGTCTTGGTTCTCGTCTGAAGTGGAACGAAGGCAGACGCGAAGCAGCAACAAGAGGGCTTCTTTGCCCGTACGCATTTTTTCGTGCGCGCGCGAGGGAGCCGGGTGGTTCTGCGCGCGGCATGTGGGTGGCGTAGAGGGTTTTGCGGTAAGGAGTTTCAGTTTGCCGACATTTAATCAATTGGTCCGCAAGGGGCGCACGGCCCCCAGATACAAGACGGCGTCGCCGGCGCTGCAGGCCTCGCCGCAGCGGCGCGGAGTGTGCACTCGCGTGTATACCCAGACGCCCAAGAAGCCGAACTCGGCCCTGCGCAAAGTGGCTCGTGTGAGGCTGACGAACGGAATTGAGGTCACGACCTATATTCCCGGCATCGGCCACAACCTGCAGGAGCACTCGATTGTGCTCATCCGCGGCGGCCGTGTGAAGGATCTGCCGGGTGTCCGCTATCACGTGGTGCGCGGCACGCTGGATTCGGTGGGCGTGGCCAATCGCAAGCAGGGCCGGTCGAAGTACGGCGCCAAGCGCGCCAAGGGTGGCGCGGCGAAGAAATAGAAAGGCGAGCTCTCAGCTTTCAGCTCTCGGCAATCAGCTTGTGATTGGGGGAACCGAAGGTGGTTGGGCTGGCGCGAAAGAGCTGAAAGCTGACGGCTGATTGCAGCAGGCTGATTTTGAGGATTTATGCCGAGAAAAGGGCACATTGCGAAGCGGGAAGTGGCGGCGGATCCGGTTTACGGGTCGACGCTTGTGACCAAGTTTGTGAACTCGATGATGTGGGGCGGCAAGAAGTCGACCGCGCAGGGCATCTTCTACAAGGCGATGCAGAACCTTGAATCGAAGGGCGGCGGCGAAGAGGCCATCAAGCTCTTCAAGAAAGCGGTCGAGAACTGCAAGCCGCTGCTTGAGGTGAAGACCCGACGCGTGGGCGGCGCCAACTACCAGGTGCCGATCGAAGTGAATGCGGATCGACGCACGTCCCTCGCGATTCGGTGGCTGATCACGTATGGTCGTGCCCGCGGCGAGAAGGGCATGATCGACAAGCTCAGCAATGAATTGCTCGACGCGGCCAATGGTCGCGGCGCGGCCATGAAGAAGAAGGAAGACGTACACCGCATGGCCGAGGCGAATAAGGCCTTCGCGCATTATCGCTGGTGAAAGGCAGCCTTCGGCGATCAGCTCCTAGCTTTTCGCTGAAGCGTGTTGAATCGAGTGTTGGGCCGCCTGGGGCGGTTCCGAAAATAAATGTTAGGGGCTAGGAGCCACTAGCTGGCAGCTAGATGTAACCGCGGGCGAAGATGCTCGCAAGGATGAAATACCGTGGCACGCACCATCCCTCTGAATCGTTGCCGGAACATCGGAATCATGGCGCACATCGACGCCGGGAAGACGACAGCGACAGAGCGCATCCTGTTTTACACGGGCATCACGCACCGCATTGGCGAAGTGCATGAGGGCACCGCGACCATGGACTACATGGAGCAGGAGCAGGAGCGTGGTATCACCATTACCTCCGCTGCTACCACCTGCACATGGAAAGACATCCGCATCAACATCATCGACACCCCTGGTCACGTGGACTTTACGGCCGAGGTGGAGCGTTCGCTGCGTGTTCTCGATGGTGCTGTTGCATTGTTTGACTCGGTCTCAGGTGTTCAGCCTCAGACGGAGACGGTCTGGCGTCAGGGCGACAAGTATCGTGTTCCGCGTATTTGCTTCGTGAATAAGATGGATAAGAACGGCGCGGACTTCGAGCAGGTATTGGATTCGA
>DATGFX010000083.1:0-1680 GCA_035308825.1 Occallatibacter sp.
AATAGTGACCGGCCCGCTTCCGAAGGTGGCTGTGTACTCGACGAAAATGGGATCGTTCGAATTGGGAACGGATGGGTTAATGCTGGAAATTGCCCCAGCGGCGAAAGCGGTATCGGTCGTGTCCCAGGAAGTGGTGTAGGAAGTTGTGGAGCTCGTCGTCGATTCTTCCGCTTGGATTGCTTGCCTACATCACGCCAGCGCCGGTGCTGCCGGCAGCCTGATCGGCCGATTTTCGCTCATCGCCGCCAACGATTCCAGACTCATGTAGCGTTTCTGGATCGCGTACTCGTCGTTCTGCTCGAGCAGCAGCGCGCCGGCTAAGCGCCGGATCGCAGCCTCGTTGGGAAAGATGCCGACCACGTCGGCACGCCGTTTGATCTCGCCGTTGAGCCGCTCAAGCACGTTGGTGCTGTGGATCTTCACGCGGTGTTCCTTGGGGAAGTCCATGAAGGTCAGCACCTCGTGTTCCGCATGGTCCATCATCGCGGCCAGCTTCGGTAACTTCTCCCCTAGCTGATCGGTCACGATGCGCCATTGCCCGTGAGCCGCGTCGGCCGTCTCCTGGGCGAAGATCGTGTTGATCAACGCGAACACCATCTGCCGCTGGATCTTGTTGGCATAGGCCAGAGCGTTGCGCAGGAAATGCACACGACAACGCTGCCAGGATGCCTTCAGCACCTTCGCCACCGCCGCCTTGAGCCCTTCGTGCGCGTCGGAGATCACCAGCTTCACGCCGCGCAGCCCACGGCGCGTCAGACTGCGCAGGAACGCCGTCCAGAACGGCTCCGCCTCGCTCGGCCCGGTCGCCATCCCCAACACCTCGCGCCGGCCTTCGCTGTTCACCGCCACGGCGATTATCGTCGCCACCGACACGATGCGACCTCCTTGGCGCACCTTCACGTAGGTCGCGTCGATCCACAGATACGGCCAGTCGCCTTCCAGCGGTCGCTCCAGGAAGGCGTTGACCCGTTCGTCGATCTCCTCACACAGCCGTGACACCTGGCTCTTCGAGATCCCGGTCATCCCGAGTGCCTTCACCAGATCGTCCACCGAGCGCGTCGAGATACCCTGCACGTAGGCTTCTTGCACGACCGCCGCCAGTGCTTTCTCCGCCGAGCGGCGCGGCTCCAGGAACGCCGGAAAGTAGCTGCCCCGGCGTAGCTTCGGTATCCGTAGAGGAATCGTGCCGCTGCGCGTGTGCCAGTCGCGATCACGGTAGCCGTTGCGCCAGTTCTCGCGGTCTTCGCCACGCTCGCCGTGCGCGGCGCCCACCAGACCGTCTACATCGAGCTGCATCAGCCGCTGGGCCACGTATCCAATCATTGCGCGCAACAGGTCGCTATCGGACCCCTTTTCAAGCAACTGCGCCAGTGCCATCCTGTCATCGGTCATCGGTTTCCTCTTGGTGAGTTGGAGCCTCGCAACTACAACCCTACCGGAAGAACCGATGCCCCCCGCAAGAGAGCTCTACAAACTCAAACTTCTACACCACGCCGCGGGACACAACCAGCCGTGACCGATGACATCGAGTGCATTTCCGATAAACAGTTGATTCTGTTCGAATAACGTTGGGACACTACTGGTTCTATATATCAATTTCGACGGCATTACCTGCCTGCTCCATCCATTCGCGCCGGGCCGCTGCCTCAGCCTTGCCCATGAGCTTGGTGAAGATGCGCA
>DATGFX010000084.1:0-1969 GCA_035308825.1 Occallatibacter sp.
AAAGGACGTTGTCCACGACAATGGGCGCGAAGGTGTAACCGATCTGGTCGCCGGAATCGTACTTCCACGCAACCTGAAGTTTCGTGACGTTCGACCGATTGATCTGCGTCAGCGCCGAGTAGTTGCTGTCTTCCGGCGAACCGCCAAACGTGGCCCACGTCGTAAATGGCTTCTGGTTCTGAGCCGATGCGACACCCGGCAGCAGCGCGACGCAGGACAGCAGTGCGGTCATTCGAGCGGTAATATTGAACACAAAAAAGACCTTCCTCTTCGTTTAGCCTGGATCGCTCCAGAGAGCCGTTCCCTACACCGCGCCCCAGACGTCTCTGGGGGGTAGAGGCTATCATCTATTTGCCGGAGAGTCAAGGGGATACCCGAGGGTGTGTCGTTAGCATGTGAGTTGTCCGGTCGAATTAACAAGTGAGTTGTCCGGTCTGAGAACGGGCGGGTGAAGCTGGGGGTTGGAAGCCAACCAGACGATCCCGGTCCGGGAAACGGAACGGATGATGAAACTACAGGACGTGATTTTGAAGGCGATGGCGAAGAAGCTGAGCTGGATCGAGGCAGCCGAGATCGCCGGGATGAGCGTGCGTAACATGCAGCGCATGCGGCAGAGGTATGTCGAGCACGGCTACACCGGGCTGTTCGACCAGCGGCGCGGCAAGCGCAGCATCCATCGAATCGCGATGGAGACGGCCGAGCGAGTACTGGCGCTGTATCGGGACAAGTACAGTGACTGTAACGTGCGGCACTTCCACGAGAAGCTGAGCGAAGAAGAAGGCATTGGCATCAGCTACAGCTGGGTGAAGCAGGCACTGCAGGGAGCCGGGCTGGTGACGAAACGGCGAGGCCGGGGGCGGCACCGGCGCCGTCGGGAACGTCGTCCCTTGCCGGGGATGATGCTGCACATCGACGGCAGCCGGCATCGCTGGTTTCAGGACGACCGCTGGTATGACCTGCTGGTGATTCTGGACGATGCCACCAGCGAGATCTATTACGCGCAACTGGTGGAGGAGGAATCGACGCGCACGGTGATGGCCGGGCTGCGTGAAGTGATCGAGCGGCAGGGGCTGTTTTGCGCGCTGTACAGCGATCGGGGCAGCCATTTCTTTCTGACGCCGAAGGCTGGCGAGGCGGTGGATAAGAATCGTCTGACGCAGGTGGGACGCGCCCTCAAGGAACTCGGCATCCAGATGATTCCGGCGTATTCGCCGCAGGCGCGGGGGCGCTCCGAGAGGAGCTTTGGGACGTGGCAGGGGCGGCTGCCGCAGGAGTTACGCCTGGCCGGAATCACAACCATGGAGCAGGCCAATGGTTTTCTCCGGAAGCACTACGTCGAAGAGTTCAACGCGAAATTCAGGGTGAAGGCAACGGAACGAGGGACTGCCTTCCGTCGCTGCGGGCGCCGCGATCTGAACTGGATTTTCACGGTGCAGACTGAGCGTGTGGTGGCAAAGGACAACACCGTTTCATTCCGCAACCGCAGCTGGCAGATTGAGAAAACGCGGTTTCGTCATACGCTGGCCGGATGCACGGTAACCATTCATGAACATCTGGATGGCACGATCTCGATTCGCTACGGTCCCCATGTGGTGGCGGAGTTCGATGCAGGCGGGGAACGCCGTGGAAAAGTGGAAAGCGAAAAGCGCGCTTCCCACTTTCCCACCGCGACGGCGGCGACGGCTGCCCCTTCTCCAAAACCAAAACGCCAGGCGGCTTGCGCCGCCTGAAATCCAGAACCGGACAACTAACGTGCTAATGAAACCGGACAACTTGCAAAACTAACAACATCGGCGTGAAGCCTTTGTCAAGGCGTGAAGCCTTCCCAAAGGTATGGGCAAGCCACGGAGGTGCGTGGCCGTCTGCCGCGCCCGGATGTTCCGCGGCGCGCCTGCGAAATGTGAGGTTAGCTGTTCTTCCTGACCCAGTCCCTGATGCGTTCAATCGCCTGCATCAGATTCTCGTAGGA
>DATGFX010000085.1:0-189910 GCA_035308825.1 Occallatibacter sp.
CTGCACGATGGCCCGGATGTTGATGCTCTCCTTCGCCAGTGCGCCCGTAATTTCCGCCACGATACCCGGCCTGTCCGTCACCAGGAACCGGATGTAGTGAGGCACCTCGAACTCCGCCCCAATCTTCGCTGGCACCGAGGGAATCTCGACCCGCCTCGAGCCGTGCGCCAGCGCCAGCAAATCGCTGACCACCGCAACCGCTGTGGGATGACCGCCTGCTCCGTGGCCCGAAAACACCACATCGCCTCCGTAATGTCCGCTCAGGACCACCATGTTCTCGGTCCCGCGCGACCATGCCAGCGGAGATCGCTGATCCACAAGCATCGGCCCCACGGTGGCTGCCACCATCCCATCGTGTTCTTCAGCGCGCGATACCTGGCGGATCGTGCAGTTCAAATCGTGTGCATAGCTGAAATCGATGGCCGTGACCGATATGATCGACTGCGGAATGATCTCCTCCGGATCGACCACGACACGCAACGCCAGCCGCATCAGGATCGCCAGTTTCGCACGCGCATCAAAGCCGCCCACGTCTTCGGTGGGGTCGGCCTCTGCATAGCCCTTGGCTTGCGCGGTCGCCAGCACGGTTGCATATTCCGCGCCCGCATCCATCCTGCTCAGAATGAAGTTGCAGGTCCCGTTCAAAATGCCTTCCATGCGCGTGATGCGATCGCCGGCAAGCCCTTGCTCCAGTCCCGGAATCACCGGAATCCCGCCCGCCACCGCGGCGCCATATTTCAGATGGCCGCCCTTGGCCGCCGCTAGCCGCTCCAGCTCCACGCCGTGATAGGCGATCAGCTTCTTGTTGGCCGTGACGACGCTCTTGCCTTTCTCCAGCGCCGAACGCACCCATTTGCCCGCGGGATCGAGCCCTCCCGCCAACTCCACAATCACGTCTGCATCCGAATTCAGAACGGCTTCGGCATCTTCTGACCACACCACCTGCGCAGGCGTCCAATCCACGCGCTTTCGCGCTACGCTGCGGTTGAAGACGTGAGTCAGTTCCACCCCTTCCGGCTTCGACTCCACCAGAATGCGGGCCACCGAGCTGCCCACCGTCCCGAATCCGAAAATCGCGATCCGCAATGGGCGGCGCGCAGCCGTATCCTGCACCGAAACCGAAGTCGACGAAAGTGAAGTGTTCCCTGCCGGCACGTGTTTCCTTATTCAAAATGGGAGATGTTGCGCAATGCATCGATGATACCTGACCCCTGGCTCATGTCCCCTCATTACTACCGGACCTCGTGTACTATCTAACCGTAGATGCGGCGCGCGCTTTCCATCCTGTTCGTGCTCCTGTTCGGCCTCGGGCCGCTCGCGGCCACGCTCAATGCGGCTGACGACGCACAGTTGCCCGCATGCTGCCGTCGCCATGGCGCGCATCACTGCGACATGTCGGGCGAGAGCGTCGCCAGACTGGTCAGAGCCGGCTCAGGGAATC
Organism: Occallatibacter sp.; assembly: GCA_035308825.1. Lineage (GTDB taxonomy): Bacteria > Acidobacteriota > Terriglobia > Terriglobales > Acidobacteriaceae > Telmatobacter. The sequence goes on from DATGFX010000085.1 coordinate 1,442, forward strand.
CAGCATTTTCCACGCCGCTACGCTGCCCCATGTATCCCGGTCTCACCCATGCGCTCGTGCCCCCGATGCACGCATTGGCAGCCAGCCACGCGACGACCCTCCGTCTGACCGCAGCAGCTTTCTCGAGCGCCGCGCCCGGAGCGGTCGTGCTGGCAAGCCCCCTCCGGACCGGCCCAAGCCGCGCTCCTCCATCCCTTCTCATCTGACATCCACTCTGTTTGCGTGAACGGCATCATTCCCCTGCCGTGCGCGCGCGTCCGGTCCGCCTAGGCCGGAATATCGCTCGCAGCTGCATCCCCGGTGGCCACGCGAGCGATCCGATTTGGTTGTCCTGATGGAGGTCTCCGCCTTGCCGCGCTTCAGTCTGCTTGCGCTCACAACGCTGCTGCTTGCTGCACCGATCCCGGCATGGGCGACCGTCTTTGCCACGGTCCGCGGCGTCGTGCACGATGTACAGCACCGGCCCATCTCCCGCGCCCATGTTGCGCTCCAATCCTCTAACTCGGATTTCGTGCTGCACTCCACAACCGATGCCAACGGGGAATTCGAATTGCCGCAGGTACCAATTGGCGTCTACACCCTCGAGATCGCCGCCAACGGCTTTGCTCCGGTGTCGCAGACCGTGACGATTGCATCAGGCACGAACCCTGTTCTGCACATTCCCCTCTCCGTGGCACAGTCAACGGAGAGCGTCACCGTTACAGCTGCCAATCCCTCGATCGATTCCTCCGAGTCTGTCACGCCTTCCACGCTCGTCACGCAGCAGCAGATCGAAGAAACACCGGGCGCGGCCCGCACCATCGGCATGGAAATGATCACCGATTACGTTCCCGGCGCATACATGACCCACGACATGTTGCACATGCGCGGAGGCCACCAGACCAGCTGGCTCATCGATGGCGTTTCCATACCCAACACGAAAATTGCCTCGAATGTCGGGCCGCAGATCGACCCCAAGGACATCGACCAGCTTGAAACGCAGCGCGGCAGCTACGCCGCGAATGTCGGCGATCGCACCTACGGCGTCTTCGATGTCCTGCCTCGGAACGGCTTCGAATTCAACCGCGACCTGGAGCTCTCGATTTCCGCCGGGAACTTCGATACCGGCGAGGCGCAGCTCTCGCTTGGCGATCACTCGTCGCGCACCGCGTGGTACGCAAGCCTCACTGGATCTCGCTCCGATTACGGCCTCGAAACGCCCGTCGCCGCCGTCGACCACGATGCGACCAACTCGCAGAGCGCATTTCTCTCGCTCATCCGCAACCAGACAGCGAAAGATCAGTTGCGGCTCGATGCCCAGGCTCGCCAGGACTTCTTTCAGATCCCCGTCGACCCGGATCCCAACGACTATGAATCCGCGTCCGGCTATTACAGTTCCTTCGGACTCCACGACGGCCAGGTGGAACGCGATGCCTTCGCCATCCTCAACTGGGTCCATACGCTTTCGCCCAGCTCCTTGTTCGAAGTAGCGCCTTTCTTCCATTTCAATCAGGCTCTCTACGATTCACGGCCGGGTGACACTCCCGCGGCAACCACCTGGCATCAGGCATCGAACTACGCCGGCATGCAGGCCGACATCAACGGCCAACTCGGACCCAACAGCCTCTCCGGCGGCCTCTATTCATTTTTCCAGGCAGAAAACGATCTCTTCGGCCTCATCGTGAATGACCCCAACGCCTCCGGTCAAAGTGTTCCCGACAATACTTCCAAATCCGCCGCCGGCCTTGTCGAGTTTCATTTCGCTGACAATCTACGCGTGAAACGCTATCTCACCCTCATTGGCGGCATGCGCATCTCCAACTACCACGGCGGCCTGACCGAGACAGCCGCTTATCCGCGTATCGGAGCCACACTCGAAATTCCCCGTCTCCATTGGGTGTTTCGCGGGTTCTATGGCCACTACTTCCAGCCTGCGCCCATTGAGACCGTCTCCAGCGCATTCCTCAACTACGTCACCAGCCAGCCCGGAGAGAACGCCTTCGTGCCTCTTCCCTCAGAACGCGATGAAGAACATGAATTCGGCCTGGTGATTCCTTTGAAAGGCTGGACTGCCGACATCGACACCTTCAAGAACCGCATCAACAACTTCCTCGATCACGCCAACGTCGGCGAATCAAACATCTTCTTCCCCATCGCGGTCGATGGAGCGCTGGTGCGCGCGTGGGAAGTGACCGTTCGCTCGCCTCAGCTCGCCCGCTTCGGGCAGTTTCATCTCGCCTACTCGAATCAGATCGCCGAGCAGCGCGGCAACGTCATCGGCGGATATGCATGCAGCGATCCATCCGACCCTGCGTGCGACCTCGGCCCTGACTACACACCCGTGGATCACGATCAGCGGCATACTCTGAACACGGGATTCACGGCAAATCTCCCCCTGCGCGTCTGGTTCGCAACCAATGTTTACTACGGTTCAGGATTCACGAACGGTCTGGCTGGAACTGGCGAAGGACCCTACCAGGGCAATTACCTCCCGGTCCACACCACCTTCGACGTTTCCGCAGGTCATAGCTTTGGAGAGCGTCTTAGCATCAACGCCGGCATCCTGAACGTAACGAATCATCGCGTTCTTCTCGACAATTCCATCACCATCGGCGGGTTCCATTTCAACGATCCGCGCATGTTCTCCGCACAGGTTCGTTATCGATTCCACTTCTGACGAATTTGAAATCCGCGAGCCAACCGAGAGGCTTGACGGCCACCACTGGCCATCCACAATGGATGGTCGTGCGCGAATGCCAACCGTCCCATTTACAACCTGTCGCAATGCACCTCGAACAGGCCCGGCATTACTTCGCCGGCGTTGCCCAGCACGACGCTCGTGAAGGCGTGTGCATTCAGCGGGTGCTCCGGTCCGATGTAGACGGTTCGCGCGCCCTTTTGCCGAGCCCAGTGCACGAAACTCGCCGCCGGATACACAGAACCTGAAGTCCCGACGACAATCATCACCGTGGCCTGCGCAATCTCGTCCTGGATGCGATCCATTTCAAGCGGTATTTCGCCGAAGAAAACGATGTGAGGCCGCAGCCTGCCTCCGCATGCGCAGCGGCCAACCTCCGCGAGCGACTTGTAGACAGCCATATCGTGTACTGGCGGGCGTCCGCATTCGCGCTCGCAGCGCGACTTTGCCAGCTCTCCGTGCATGTGCAGCAGCCGCAACGATCCGGCGCGCTCGTGCAGATCATCCACATTCTGCGTGCAGAGAAAAAAGCGCTCGCCGAGCTTCTGTTCCAATTCGGCCAGTGCTCTGTGCGCGGGATTCGGCTGTGCTTTCGCCGCCGATTCGCGCCGGGCCGAATAGAAATTCCATACCCCGCCAGGATCGCGGCGCCACGCATCCGGCGTGCACACATCTTCAACGCGATACCCTGCCCAGAGTCCATCCTCCGCGCGAAACGTGGGCAGTCCGCTCTCCGCGCTGATACCAGCGCCGGTCAACACAAACACCCGATCGGTCGGCGCGATGGAAATGGTCATGATCTCAGCTCCCGGCTTCGGGCATCGAAATGACTTCTGCTCGCAGCCTTTCGCTCGGCATGATGTTGCCTGCTGAGTGCCAGATCATTCTAGAACTCGGGGTTTGATACGGAATGTGATGAGGCCATCGTACCGAGCGTGGAGCAAGGCCCTCGCTCTCGCATCGGCCACGCTGATAGCTGACGGCTGCTTCTCACGGTTCCAGCAGAATCTTTCCTGTCGTCTTGCGTCCCTCGAGGTCGATTTGTGCCTGCGCAGCTTCGGCCAGCGGATACATGTGTTCGGTGCGCAGTTTCAGTTCGCCGGTCGCAGCCCAGTCAAGAATCTTTCCGGCGCGCCACTCCAGTTCCGACCGCGTCGCCACATAGTGCCACAAAGTCGGCCGCGTGATGAACAGCGATCCCTTGCCGCTCAGCTGAATCAGATCGAATGGCGGCACGGGTCCGCTCGACCCTCCAAACAGGACCAGCATGCCGCGAGGGCGGAGGCAGTTGAGGCTCTTGTCGAATGTGGTCTTGCCCACAGAATCGTAGACCACATCCACGCCCTTGCCGTTGCTGATGCGCTTGACCTCGGCTTCGAAGTCCTGCTCCGTATAGAGAATCACCTCGCTGGCGCCGGCCTCGCGCGAAAGCTCGGCTTTCTCCCTGGTCGAAACCGTTGTGATCACCTTCGCTCCGAGACGCGCCGCAATCTGCGTCAGCAACAATCCAACGCCCCCGGCTCCTGCATGAACCAGGCACGTGTTGCCGGCTTTCAGCTCGAACGTCGAATAGGCGAGATAATGCGCCGTCATTCCCTGCAGCATCGCTGCCGCAGCCTGCTCCGGAGTAAGGCGCGATGGCACTTTCACCAGTTGCGCCGCGGGAACCAGCGCATATTCGGCATAGCTGCCCAGCACACCCACGGACGCAACGGAGTCTCCTTCTTCAAATCCTGTCACACCGTGACCGAGTTTCTCCACCGTTCCGGCGGCCTCGCTGCCCGGAGTGATCGGCAGCGTAGCCTTGTAGGTCCCCTTGCGGAAGTAGATCTCGATGAAGTTGACCCCGACGGCTTCAACGCGAATCAGCACCTGCCCGGGGCCTGGCTCGGGGATCTCCAACTCGACGACCCGAAGAACCTCGGGCCCTCCTGTTTCATGGATCTGGATGGCTTTCATGTCAACGGCAAGAATGCACCCGAAGGGCGCTAGGCTGCAAGAGATTCGTGTCGAGTGTCTTACAAGCACGCTCTCATGACGGTCCAAGCAACAAGCCCCATCCGTACGGATGGGGCTCGGTAAAGCGATATTTTCGCCATGGACCTAATAGTTGTCCTTGCCGCGCGACAAGATGCTTGGCTCTTCGGGCGAGCGCAACCGCACCAGGCGATCCACCGCGTACGGAACGCGCTGCTGCGTGGTGTAGTAGTGCCGCACCTGCAACTCGCCAAGCAATCCGATGGCCAGCATCTGGATACCCGCGACAATCAGCACGCCGGCAATCACAAACATGGGTCCGTGCTGATCCATGATGTTCATGTGCGGGTTTACCAGCTTCTCGATCAGCAGCATCATCGACATGACGCTCCCCGACAGGATACCCAGCGCGCCGAAGCTGCCAAAGAAATGCAGCGGCCGGCTCATATACTTCAGCAGGAATCGGATCGTCAGCAGATCGAAAAACACGCGGAACGTGCGGCCGATGCCGTAGTGGCTCTTGCCGCGCTCGCGGTTCACGTTCTTGATCGGGATCTCGCAGATTGAAGCGCCATACCAGCTCGCCAGCGCCGGAATGAAGCGATGCATCTCGCCATACAGAGGAATGTTCTGGATCACCTCGCGGCGATACGCTTTGAACGTGGTGCCGAAGTCGTGAATGTCCACGTCAGAAAGCTTGGCCATCAGCCAATTCGCGCAACGCGAAGGAAAGCGGCGCATGATGAAGTTATCGATGCGCTGGGCGCGCCAGCCCGACACCACGTCATAGCCTTCCTCAAGCTTCTCGATGAAATTCGGAATCTCATTGGGGTCATGCTGCAAGTCGCCGTCCATCGAAATAATGAACGCGCCCGACGCATGATCGAATCCTGCCGCCAGGGCCGAGGTCTGGCCGAAATTCCGGCGCAGCTTCACCACTAAAACACGGCTGTCGACAGCGGCAATCTCTTCCAGCAGCTTGTAAGTGCGGTCACTCGAACCGTCATCGACAAAAACCAGCTCAAAACTATCTCCCACCTGCTCCATCACCTGCTTCAGGCGGGCATATAAAACAGTGACGTTCTCCTCTTCGTTATGAAAAGGAACAACGATGGAATACTTCGGCATATCAATAGTATAGACGCCGCTTCGATCGAATTGGGTGCAAAACCAAGGCCATGAATCTCGCTCGTCAAAGGTTGCCTGCGTCCTATCGATCAAGTTCGTCGAGCATGCCCTGCATCTCACTGAGAGCATGACTGTTGCCGGTTCGGCGCGCACATTCTGTGCCCGCTTTCAGACGCGCGATCGCATCCGCCGTCCGGCCGGCCTTCGAGAGCGTCTGCGCGGCCATGAAGTAAGCCGCCGTGTAATCGGGATCGTTGGCGAGCAGCGTATCAAATTCCGCAACCGCCGCATCCGTCTGTCCGCTCGCGGAAAACTCCATCGCCAGCCCATACCGTGCGAAGCTGTTCTTCGCATCCAGCGCCAGAATCTCTTTCAGTCCTGCAATCTTGTCCATGGTGTTTTTTTGATTGCCTCAGCGAGCGCAGACGACTCCGGCCGCGCAATCGAGATTTGCCTAATTCAGGTGGATTGCCGACACTGAAAGAGTGCACCCTCAGCATCGGGCAGTCACACACGGTTCATTGTAGCTGGCGCATTTCACGAATGGAGCAAGCACGCGAATGACCTCCTCTGACTCAAAGCCGGCGGCGCGCACGGTGCAGAGCACCCAGTCCGAGATGACTGAGATTGTTCTTCCCAACGACGCCAATACCCTTGGTAATCTGCTCGGCGGCCGGCTCATGCATTTCATCGACCTCACCGGGGCGATGGCCGCGTTCCGCCATTCGCGCACCCACGTGGTCACGGCAGCCATGGATCACATTGACTTCATTCAGCCGGTGCGTGTCGGCGATCTGCTCATCCTCAAGTCCAGCGTGAACCGCGCCTTCAACACATCGATGGAAGTCGGGGTCAAGGTCTGGGTCGAGGTGCCCCAGACGGGGGTGTTGCTGCACGTTGCCAGCGCCTACCTGGTGTTTGTTGCCATCGATGAGCACGGCCGGCGCCAGCGCGTGCCCGAACTGCTTCCCGAGACTCCTAACGAGATCCGCCGTTATGCCGATGCGTTGCGCCGGCGCGAGCACCGCGAAGCCGAGTCCGCGCGCCGCAGGCAGGAGCGCAGCGCCCATGCCGGACAAGGCGATGAACAGCCAAAGAAGCCCTAGCGTCAAAGAGCAACCACGAACCCCAAGCTTCCCTGTCCATGCCAACTCAGTTCCAGGACGTGCCGGCAGCGCCCGATTTTCCGCGGCGCATCGTCTGCCTGACCGATGAAACAACCGAAACCCTCTATCTGCTCGGAGAGCAGGACCGCATCGTAGGCGTCTCCGGCTACACCACCCGGCCACCGGAAGCACGGACTAAGCCGCGCGTCTCGGCTTTTCGCGACGCAAAATACGAGGCAATCTTCGATCTCAAACCGGATCTGGTGTTGACCTTTTCCGATGTGCAGGCAGAAATCACGCGCGAACTTGTCCTGCGCGGGCTCACAGTTTTCAACTTCAACCAGCGAAGCATCGCTGAAATCTTCGAGATGATTGGTGTGCTCTCGCGCCTGGTTGGAAGGCGATCCGAAGGACAGGCGCTCATCGAAAACCTTCGGCGCGGACTCGATGACATTGCGGCCTCAGCGACGCGCTTCCCCTCCCGCCCGCGGGTTTTCTTCGAGGAATGGAACGACCCTCTGATCAGCGGAATTGCATGGGTCGAGGAACTGATCGAAATTGCTGGCGGCGACGTCCTCTTTCCCGAATTGCGAGGATGCGGCAAGGCAAAGGATCGTGTCGTCGATTCCGCGGTCGTCGTCGAGCGCGACCCGCAGGTCATCATCGCCTCGTGGTGCGGGATGGGGGTCCACAAACAGCACATCGTCTCGCGCTCGGGGTGGGCCGGCACGAGTGCGGCAAAAAACGGCCATGTTTACGAAATCAAATCGGCGCTTATTCTGCAGCCGGGTCCCGCGTCCTTGACCGAAGGCGTGCGCCAACTCCACTCAATTCTCGGGCGTACAGTGGGCGTTGAGCTCGACCCGGCGCTGAAGCCCTCGGAGCCCTGCGATCCCGATCTCCTATAAAATTGGGGGAGGCGGCCCTGTCGGGTAATCCGGAGCTGCCCGAGGAGTAGTCGCACACAATGGCTCATTCACATGCCATGCCGGCGCCGGTGGCGCTGCCGGGCGTCTCAAAAATCGTTGCCGTCGGGTCGGGAAAAGGCGGAGTCGGCAAAACCACCATCGCCGTCAATCTCGCCATCGCGCTTTCCAAGCTCGGCCAGCGCGTCGGCCTCATCGATGCGGATGTCTACGGGCCCAATGTGCCCACCATGATGGGATCGAGCCAGCAGCCGCGCGTCACCGAGCAGAACCAGATCGAGCCCAATGAAACCCACGGCATCAAAACCATCTCCATCGGCTACATTTCGCCGGGCGACAAGCCCATGGTGATGCGCGGACCCATGCTGCACCAGATCATCCGCCAGTTTCTGCAACAGGTGAACTGGGGCGAACTCGACTATCTCGTCGTCGATCTTCCTCCCGGGACCGGCGATGTCGTCATCTCCCTGGTACAAACGGTTCCCCTGACCGGCGCAGTGGTCGTCTCAACTCCGAGCGACGTAAGCCTCCAGGACGCGCGCAAGGCCCTTGAGATGTTTGCGCAGGTCAACGTGGAAGTGCTGGGCATTGTCGAAAACATGAGCCACTTCACCTGCCCGCACTGCCATGAGCAGATCGATATCTTCTCGAAAGGCGGCGCCGAGCGCACGGCAAAGCAGTTCAACGTGCCCTTCCTCGGTTCTATCGAGCTCGTTCCCGCCATCAGGGAAGGTGGCGATCGCGGATTGCCCGTGGCCCTCGCCGGACCCAAGAGCCCGCAGGCGGCGGAGTTCTACGGAGTCGCGCAAAAGCTCATGGAGCGAGCCGAAGCTGCCGCATCGGCGAGCAGCGACGTAATCGAAATCAGCTAAGCTACCCGAATCCGACAGAGATTAGCGGCATTGCGTCTCGATCGAAAATCGGCTCATTCCCCCGCAAAATCACCCTGAAACGACCTAACACTCGAGAAGCACCCCGATCACACCAAAGTGATGACCGCAAGTCAAACATTTGTATAAGAGTATCGAGGGCCGGGTTACCATAACACTCGTTTAACCATGGAAGCGGCCCCAGAACCAACGGGACAACGTGTTGCCGAACACCGGATTGTCGGCCTGGATCGCGGCATCGCGATGCTGATTCTGGCTGCCATCGGTTCGGTTTCCTTCACGGTTGCGGCCGGGGTGTTTCTCTACCTCAACACCCAGCAACTGACCAGCGCTTCGGGTTGGGTAGAACATACGCAGGAAGTCCTGACGGCATTGCAGCGCGCCGGCCTTCTGGTGGAACGCACCGAATACCGCACCAGGCTCTATCTCCTCAGCGGCGACGAGGACAACTTGGATCGGGCCCGCAATAGCGCCAACCTCCTCACGACCGCTGCTGCGCACCTCAAGGCACTTGTCGCCGACAACGCGGAGCAGACCCGGAGCAGCGACGACCTCGCCTCCTGCGCAGCCGATCTGGCGGCGACGCTGGGCAAGTTTACCCGGCAAAGCCCGCTTCCCGAACTCCAGGTGCAGCGCTGCCAGAAAATCATCGGTCTCATGACCGATCGCGAGCAACTGCTGCTGACAGAACGAACCCAGCATTCACAAACTCGAGTCACCACTTCGATCAACACCGAGATCATTCTCATCGTGCTTTCTATCGTGGTTCTTCTCGTCCTCTTTTCCCTACTGCTGCGCGATGCACTTTTTCGCCGCCGCATGGAGAAAAAGACGGTCCGAATCAATCGGAATCTCGCGCAAAGCGTAAAGGCTCTCGAAAGTCAGGCTCAGGAATCCGAGTTGCTCACGACTGCGCGCGACGAACTGCAGCTCTGCGTCGATATGCAGCAGGTGTACCAGTCTGCCACCAATAGTCTGGCCAGGCTGCTGCCCGGCACCTGCGGATCGTTGTGCATCATCGACAACTCGCGCAATTCGGTCGACGTCAAGGCCTCCTGGGGCGTCACCAACGTGGAGGAATTCAGTCCGCCCGAGGCCTGTTGCGGCTTGCGCTCGGGACAAGCCCGCTGGAGAAGGCCGGGACAGTCTGAGATTCACTGCACGCACTTTATCGACGGAGCCGCGCCCGATCGCTACCTTTGCCATCCGATCGCCGCGCAGGGCGACACGATGGGAATGCTCTACGTGCAATGCGCGGATGAAGACGCGGTTGCGCTGGTCAACGAGCGCATGAATGGCTTGCGCCAGTTCATCCAGATCACGGGCATGGCGATTGCCGCGCTGAATCTGCAAATGCGCCTCGAAAACCAATCCATCCGCGATGCCTTGACCGGACTCTTCAACCGCCACTTCATGCAGCTGTCGATGGACCGCGAACTGGCCCGCGCCGCGCGCAGAAAGCAGGTGATGGCTGTCCTGATGCTCGATATGGATCACTTCAAGAAATTCAACGACACCTACGGTCATGCGGCCGGCGACGCCGCGCTCAAGGGACTCGCTGAGATTTTCAGGAGCAACATCCGCGCGGAAGATATTGCCTGCCGCTACGGCGGAGAAGAATTCGCCATCATCCTGCCGGACTGTGGCGTCGATGGCGCACACGACCGCGCCGAGTCCATTCTCAAGGGCGTCGCCAATATGACGCTGCCTCACGGCGGCGAAATACTCAGCGGCTTCTCGATCTCCATCGGCATGGCGTTTTTCCCCGGCGATGGAGATACGGCCGAGTTACTGCTGCAACGCGCCGACGTCGCTCTCTATCGCGCCAAGAAAATGGGCCGCAACCGGCTCTGCCTCTTCGAAACTGCGTTCGCAGAAAAATAGGGCGGCTCGATCTGAGCAGCTCGACGATGACAAGCCAATTCATGGTTGGTACGAGTTTGAATGTGGCCTGCGATAAGACAAAAACAGGGCGGCCCATTGACGAGCCGCCCATTCCATCTTTCAAACTGATTTAACGCCAGTGGCCTTCCACAAGCACGTATCCGCCACGACGATGTACCCAGTGATGGGGAACCCATACGGCATGCGGACGAGGGGGCCTGTCCCAACGGCCCGGGACCCACACGTAACGCGCGCCGTCCCAGCGGTGATAGCCGGCAATCCAGACATAACCTTCATGCGGACGCGGCCCAGGATGCTCGACGACCGCAGCCGGAGGTCCAACCCGCACGACGACCCCCACCTGGGCAAAGCTAGCCGCAGGGAGCAGAGTGAATGCAAGCAAAGCTGACATTGCGATTTTCTTCACAGTCGAAAACTCCTTCAGCATTGATTTGACTCCGGGGGCCAGTCGGCCTTCCGGGTTCTTGCTTCTTTCAACGTGCTTTGGGCGCAAAAGTCGCGCTTCAGGCCATTCTGGAGTGCCCAAAGTTTCAAAAGCAAGGATTTACTTGGCTGAAACCGTTACTTCCAGTTCCTCAGTGAATACCTCTGCTGCAGTGATGCAATCGTCCCTGTGCCTGCGCCTCAGTCCCTCGTCCTCACGGTATCTTCGCCATCGGCAGTTCGATGATCGGCGTGATCTTTCCGTCGCGCGAGGCAAGCGCCCACATGCCGTGGAAATTCGCGCGCAGGTCGGGATGCGCCTTCAGCAGCGCGCTCAACACGGCCGTCGCCTCGGTGTGCTGCGCTCCCGGATCGGCGATGCCGAGCGAGTCGTACGTGACGCCGAGATCGGGATCGTGCAGCGTTGTGTCCGCTGAAATTCCATCGATCTTCCACGTCCGCGCGCCGTCGGGAAGCGAATACGGGAACTCCGGCGCTCCCTTGATTTGCGATTGCTCGTGCAGCAGCTTGTCCATATTCGGCGAGGAAATGAAATCGAATGGCAACAGCATGTACCGCGCCATTTCATAGCTGAACCATGCGGCCCATGCCGAACCGCCTTCGGCCAGCGAACGCCCGCGCGACCAGTACCACACACCGTCATGACCATCAGCCATCCCCTGGCGGATCGATACGCCTCCCATTTTCCAATCCGCCGGTTGCGACGTCGGATCCCACACGAGAATCAGCCCGATCTGCCCGCCCATGGGCGCTCCCGCCGCGTTGGCAAGGACCACTGCGTACTTTCCCGGGGGCAGCGAGCGCAAATTGATCGTCACCGTGAGCGAGCCGTTTGCATTCGAGCAGAAAAACTGCGTATCGGAGGGCGCCGTCGCCGACGAAGCATCCAGCAGGTACACGTCCTGCAACTGCACCTGCCCGCCCTTCACCACCGGAGCAGCGCTTTCGATCGCGCCGCGAATGCCTTCCCAATCCCCCGATACCGCGGAGAACAAGGACGCCTGCAACGTGCTGAAGTTCTGTTGCACGATCGCCTGCGATAGCTTCTCTCCGGTCGACGCCAGGGCGCTGCGATCCTGCGGCTGCAACTCACCTTGCGAGGTGCACGTGGCGGCCATGCCGCTCAGCGGCAGAGCAAGCAATAAAACCGAAATCCATCCCCTTGCGCGCGCGTGCATTGCGATGATTCCTCATGAGGCAAATGAACTTTGCGAGCGTCCATGAGCCACTGTTAGTCTAGTACAGTAGAGTGGTTGGCCTGAGCCCCTGCGCATCGCCCGGCCCTCCCCATCCCAGGGAGATTCCATGAGCCCATCCGTCAAGCGAGAATCGCACGCGCTGGAGAATTTGATGCGGAGTTGCGCATTCATTCTCGCGATCGCCCTCTCGGCACAACTCACCCCGTTCCTGAGCGCGCAAACCAATCCCCCGCCTGCGCCGGCTGCATCTCAGTCTCATCGCGCGCAGTATCACGGTGCAGTTCGCCGCCGCGCAGTGAAAGCTGCCAAGCCCTCGCCGGAACCTGCACCGCCGCCCGCGCCTCCAGCGCCAAACTGGCCCATCAACGATCAGCCCAAAGCCGCATCCATCACCTGGGATAGCAGCGGCCTCAAAATTGATGCCGCAAATTCGAGCCTTCGCCAGATCCTGTCTGACGTGGCGACCACGACCGGCATGAAGGTGGAGGGGCTCGGCAACGATGAGCGCGTTTATGGTGACTACGGACCTGGCAGTGCCAGTGACGTGCTCTCCGACCTGCTCAAGGGTACCGGCTACAACTTCCTCATGATGGGCCAGCAGGCGCCGGGTACGCCGCTTCAGATCGTGCTCTCAGCGCGCAACATGACTGCGCCCACCGCGTCGCATCCTCCAACCGCATCCCAGAACGACACGGATGAAGACAGCTCAGACAACGAGATCGACGACCGTCTGCAACCGCCGCAGTTCCAGCCGGGCCTGCGACAAGGATTTACGCCGGGTGGACCGCCGCGCACACCGCAGCAGGTGATGGAAGAAATGCAGCAGCGCCAGCAGCAAATGCAGCAACAACAGCTGCCGCAGAATCCGCAGGACAACAATCAGGGAGTTCCGCTGCAGAATCAGCCTCCCCAACCCAACCAGCCGAATTAGGCGCGATTCCGCCAAGCCCTGATCGAGCCTTATGCGTTGTTCTGTCCGTGAAGCCTAGATATTTGCGGTTTCAGGCCTTGCCTTCACAGCCATTGCCTGCCTGCGAGGACGCATCAGCGAAAAACCGTATCGGAAGATGGCATACGCTGCAAGGACGCCAAATGCCATCGAGCCGACTGACGCGCAAACCAACATCAACAAATTCAATAGGTCAGCCATTCTGTTTGCCTCAGTCGCTCTCCGGGGAAAATATAGCGCGGGACCTCGGGGCTTTTTATGTACGCCCGGCTAATTTGGATGCCGGGAACAGCACCAGTGCGATTCTCTCAGAGATTTCGCGATATATAGGTGCGTTGACCCCTGTTTCTATTGGCAAATAGAATACCCCCAGGTGCATTTGCCGCGGCGTTTAATCTCGCTCAAAATGCCCCGCCAACCATTACTTCGATAACACCTCGACATGGCCATCACCCACATCTCGGTGCGCGGCGCGCGTCAGCATAACCTGCGTGATATCAACGTCCGCATACCGCGCAATACCTTGACCGTGGTCACCGGCCTGTCCGGTTCCGGCAAGAGTTCCCTCGCCTTCGACACCATTTACGCGGAGGGACAGCGCCGTTATGTCGAAACCCTTTCGGCCTATGCGCGTCAGTTCCTTGACCAGATCGAACGCCCCGACGTCGACTCCATCGAAGGGCTTTCGCCGGCCATTTCCATCGAGCAGAAGACCACCAGCCGCAGCCCCCGGTCCACCGTCGGCACCATCACCGAGATCTACGACTACCTTCGCCTCCTCTATGCCTCTATTGGCACGCCCCATTGCCCCAATTGCGGCCGCCCGATTGCCCGCCAGACCGCCGAGCAAATCGTCCAGCGTGTCCTGCAACTCGGCACCGGCGAGCGCGTCACGGTCATGGCGCCGGTTGTCAGAGGCCGCAAGGGAGAGTTTAAGGATCTTCTCGATCAGATTGATCAGCAAGGTTTTCGTGCGCGAGTTGACGGCGTCATCATCGATCCGAGCGAACCCCCTCAACTCGACAAACGCAAGAACCACACCATCGAAGCCATCGTCGACCGCATCCTTCTGAAGCCCGCCATCAACCCGGGTGTCTCGGAACCTGCCCTGAGCCTCCCGAAGAGTCCAGGTTCTGACACTGGCGATGGAGATAAACCGGCCACGATACCCGGCAAACCTGGCACCCCCATCGACCGGTTATCGTCCGCAGCTTCGAAACCCTCCGTGGAAAAGCGTCTGGAGGCTGCTGTCTCCAAGGCCCTCCAGATGGCCAACGGCCTGGTGCTCGTCGCACTCGCCGGCAGTGACGAGCAGTTGTTCTCCTCCTCGATGGCGTGCCCTGACTGCGGACTCGACGTGCCGAAACTCGAGCCCCGCAGTTTCTCGTTCAACTCCACCTTCGGCGCCTGTCCCGAGTGCCATGGACTCGGCTCGCTCTACGATTTCGATCCGGCGAAGGTCATCACCGATTGGAGCAAGCCTCTCCTCGACGGCGGTCTTGGACCTGGCTCGGCGTCGCAATACCTGCTCCGGCTCATCCATCTTGCCGCCGAGCGCTACAAGATCGACCTCAAGCTTCCATTTGAAGATCTGCCTCCAAAGCAGCAGCACATTCTGGTCTATGGACCGCCGAAAGGTGAGGCTCCCCGCACGGGTTTTCACGGCATCCTGACCTATCTGCGCGACAGCGTCGAAGAGGCCCACAGCGACGGCTACCGCGAATACATGATGAGCTTCATGTCGGCGACGCCGTGTCCTGTCTGCCGGGGCAAGCGTCTGCGCCCGGAATCCCTCGCGGTCAAAGTGGGCGGCCTATCCATCGCCGACTTCACCGCGCTACCGCTCAATCGCGCGCTCTCGGCAGCCATCAACCTCAAGTTCTCTGCGCGCGAGGCTCTCGTCGCCGACCGCATCCGCCGCGAGATCGAGGAGCGGCTGGAATTTCTTTGCGCGGTGGGACTCAGCTATCTCTCGCTTGATCGCAGCGCGGCCACGCTTTCTGGCGGCGAAGGCCAGCGCATCCGCCTCGCCACGCAGATCGGCTCGCGCCTTCGCGGCGTTTTGTACGTTCTCGACGAACCGTCTATCGGACTCCACCAGCGCGACAACTCCCGCCTGATTCATGCGCTCGAGCAGCTCCGCGACCTGGGCAATACCGTCCTTGTCGTTGAACACGACGAGGACACGATCCGCCATGCCGATTACGTGGTCGATCTAGGGCCTGGCGCTGGACGACTCGGAGGCAATGTCGTTGCGGAAGGCACTCCCGAGCAAATCATGGCCTGCCCCGCCTCTCTCACCGGCCGCTACCTCTCCGGAACCTCTGGCATGCTGCATCGCGAAAAGCCCCGCAAGCTGACCGGCAAATGGCTCGTCGTCTCCGGCGCGCGCGAGCACAATCTGCAGGACCTCACCATCCGCATTCCTCTGGGCGTCATGACCGTTGTGACCGGGGTAAGCGGCAGCGGCAAGAGCACCCTGATCAACGACATTCTCTACCGCTCGCTCGCCAAGCAGCTTTACGGATCGCGCGAAGAACCGGGTGCGCACGACGAGCTTGCCGGCGCCGACCAGATCGACAAGGTCATTCGCATCGACCAGTCCCCCATCGGCCGCACGCCTCGCTCGAACCCCGCCACATATACGCAGGTCTTCTCGCCCATCCGCGACCTCTTTGCCATGCTGCCCGAAGCGCGCGAGCGTGGATACAAGCCCGGCCGATTCAGCTTCAACGTGACTGGCGGACGCTGCGAAGCATGCCAGGGTGACGGCCAGCGGCGCATCGAGATGAACTTCATGCCCGACGTCTACGTCCAGTGTGAAGTGTGCAACGGCCGCCGCTACAACCAGGAAACCCTGGCTGTAAAGTTCCACGGCTATTCCATTGCCGACATTCTCGACCTCACCATCGAGGATGCGCTCACGGTGCTCGCCGACGTGCCCACGGTCCGCCAGAAACTCCAGACCCTCGTCGATGTCGGCCTTGGCTACGTGCACCTCGGCCAGAGCGCCGTCACGCTTTCCGGCGGCGAGGCCCAGCGCATGAAGCTCGCCCGCGAGCTCTCCAAGCGGCAAACCGGCCGCACGCTCTACCTGCTCGACGAACCCACCACCGGCCTGCACTTCGACGATGTGCGCAAGCTGCTCGAGGTGCTCCATCGCCTCACCGACCTCGGCAATTCGGTCATCATCATCGAGCACAATCTTGACGTGATCCGCAACGCCGACTGGATTCTGGACCTCGGTCCCGAAGGCGGCGAAGATGGGGGCCGGCTCGTCGGCGAGGGGCGCCCCGCCACCATCGCGCGCACGGCCGGCTCCTACACCGGCGAATTCCTTACGCGGTTTTATGCGTCCAACGAAGGCCGGCTTGGCGAAATCGACATCGACGACACCGCCAACATCCTTGCAACCGATGGCCCCGGCGCTGAATCTGTTAAAGAACCTCCCATGACCGGATCATCGAAATCCAAGGGCAATGGCGTGAACGGCAGCAAGGTGAGACGCCGCAAGAAGACGGTACTCGCATGAGCGCCCCCTATCTGCCGGAGCCCTCGGCCGATGAGCCGGAGCGCGCAGTGCCTGCCGATCCCGCGCATGAAGCATTTCCCCCGGAAGACACCAGTGCCGAGCCTCCGCAGCCAGGCGATGCCGCTGAGCCGCCTGCCGTCCTCGGTCCCGCACCGGTTCTGAATCATTTTGAAGCGCACGCGCAGGCAGACAACGCAGCACCTATTTTGTTTCGCGATCATTGGGCGGCTCCCGCCCCGCCCCAAGAACGCATCCCCAACCTCGGCCACCTGGCGATTCTGATGTTGCTCGCCGCGGCGGGATTGGCTGGTGCAGGCCTGCTGGCGCGCCTCGCGCTCAACTACCATCTCTTCGGCGTCACCACGCTGCACCAGGCGGCGAACGATATTCATTTCACCCTCGGCACGCAGGGAATCTTTTACGTGCTTACCTTCATCGGCTGCCTCGTCATTTTTCCGCTGCTATGGCACAAGGGATTCTTCGCCGGCGTCCAATGGCACGCTTCCGTCGCACTGAGTTATCGAGGGCGGTTGATCACTGCCGCGATCATTTGCTTCATCCTCGCCCTCGTCAATGGCTACTTCCTGCCCGGC
Source organism: Occallatibacter sp. (assembly GCA_035308825.1). Classification (GTDB taxonomy): domain Bacteria; phylum Acidobacteriota; class Terriglobia; order Terriglobales; family Acidobacteriaceae; genus Telmatobacter. Next base: position 18,768 of record DATGFX010000085.1, read on the forward strand.
CCGTCCGACACGCCCATCGATCGCATCTTTCGGCTTCCCGGCGCGGCCTGGATGCTCTTTGCCTTTGGCGTCACGCTGGCGCCCTTCTTCGAAGAGATCGCATTTCGCGGATTTCTCCTGCCCGCCCTTTCGACCGCTTTCGACTGGATGGCCGAAAAATCGGAAGGCGCTCCGCCGCACCCGATCGACGAAAATGGGCATCCGCAGTGGTCCATGCCCGCCATGATCGTCTCGGCCATCATTACCAGCATCCTTTTCGCCTTCATGCACGCCGACCAGACCGGCTATGCCGTTGGCCCGTTTCTACTGCTCGTCTGCGTGAGCCTCGTGCTCTGTTGGGCCCGTCTTTCCACCCACTCCCTTGCCGCCAGCGTGCTGGTGCACGCCTCCTACAACTTCCTGCTCTTCTCGATGATGTTTCTCGGCACCAGCGGCTTCAGGCATCTCGACAATATGTGAAATCAGTGGTCATTGGATCGGATTCAACGCGAATCACACATGAAGGCCCACGCTCTGATCACAAGCGACGGATGCGCAGAGGTCCACTCGTTCAGTCCCCAGTCCCTTCATCTCTAGTCCCTAGGTCTCTGTTCCCTGTTCCCTTAGAATCATCTCTGATGACCCAGCCCACTCACGCCCAGCAACTGCTTTCCCTCCTCGCCCGCACCAGTTTCAGGCTTGGCCAGTTCAAGCTCTCCTCCGGCGCCACCAGCGACTACTACATCGACTGCCGCACCACCACGCTGCACGCCGATGGCGGCCGCCTCACCGGCCACGCCATTCTCGAACTCCTCGAAGCCAACCATATCGATGCCGACGCAGTCGGCGGGCTCACCATGGGCGCCGACCCCATCGTTTCCAATGTCGCCACCGCCAGCGCCTGGCGCGCGCAATCGCATCCCGGCGCGCCGCTGCTCCACGGATTCCTGGTTCGCAAGGCAGAAAAGGCTCACGGCACCGGCCGCCGTATCGAAGGATTCTGCCGCGAAGGCGCGCGCGTCGTCATCGTCGACGACGTCTGCACCACTGGCGCATCCACGATCAATGCCATCGAGGCCGCGCAGGAAGCCGGCATGATCGTTGTCGCCGTCGTCTGCATTGTCGAGCGCGAAGAAGCCAACGGCCGTCCGGCCGTCGAAGCGGCCGCAAAAGGAGCACCCTTCCTGCGCCTTTTCACCGCTAACGACGTCCGTGCCGAACACGTGAAGCAGCTGGAAGCCGCTACAACTTAGCCGTCAATCGGTTGTCCACAGCCGCCAGCAATTCGCGACGTGTGCTGCGCGGCCTGCGCTGAGCTTGTCGAAGGCTCTGAATGAAATAAAAGGATTGGGTGCCCAGGTCTTGATTCTGACCATCTGGGAGTTCTCTCCAACGTGCTCAGACGCAAAACGGGCCATCCGTTCTCCGGATGGCCCGCTGTCTTGCCGACCTGCGATGTGATTACTTGCCGGAACCAGATCCTGTCGGAGCCGGAGTGGCCGGAGCCGCATTGGGCTGCTCGCCTCCCATGTTCGACAGCATCTGTATTTCGACGCGGCGGTTCTTGTGGCGTCCGTCGGCTGTCTTGTTGTCTGCTACTTCCTGATCCTTGCCGATGCCGATGAGATAGAACCGGTGTGCCGGGATGTTGTACTTCGCGGCCAGGTACTGCACCACCGCATCCGCACGCCGCTGGCTCAGGTCATAGTTGTACTGTGCTGATCCGATCGAATCCGTTCCGCCCGTCACTTCGAGGATGTAGCCGTGGGCCGATCCGAGCTGCGCGGCAAAGCCGTCGAGTTGCGCCTTGTCGTCCTTGGTCAGTACAGCCTTGTCAAAGCCAAAGTTCACAGTCACATCGGCCATCTGCTTGTAGTTGTCCAAGCCCTTCACCACGCTGTCCAGCGTGTCGGCGCGATGCACTGCGTCGTTGGCCGCGGTTTCGGCGTCGCCCGCAGACTTGCTGGCATTTTGAGCATTCTGTGTTGCGCTGTCTGCCGAAGACTGCGCCTGCTTGATTCCGGCGGTCGCCCGCTGGTCTACGTCCTGAATGTCACGGCCATTCGCTGCGGTCTTGGCCTCAAGCTGATCTGTGTGCTCCACAATAGGGGCAGTCTGGGTACGCACGTAGTTCTTGGTGGCACACCCCGTCACTCCCAACACCACCAAAGCCGTCGATCCCATCCACGTGCCAAATCGATGCAATGCCATACGTCTTTCCTCCTTATCGGCCCCGTGTGTTGTGTACTCACACTGAGGGCGGATAACCTCTCTCGTATCGTCAACGTTGGATGCATCTCGAATACCAAAGGTTGGAGTCACCGCAACTGTTTGATCAAGAAAGGGTTAAAAGAAGAAGTGCACCATATTATGCACATCGGAATCCATGTAATTTTTACTCTGCCCGCGTAACTTTGCGCTACTTCTTTTTCTTTCAATGCATTGCGTCGTCCGGCGGAGTAAGAAGCACGGTCTCTTCGTCAGGCCGCGTGCATTCTAGCTATTCTAGAAATAGCGTCTCGTTTGCCGCCTCCCGTTCATGGATCTCCACGAGAAAATTCGCAACCTGCCCACCAAGCCTGGCGTGTACCTCTACAAGAACGCCGAAGGGATCGTCATCTACGTGGGGAAGGCCAAGAACCTGCGCTCCCGGGTGCGGTCTTACCTGCTCGAAGCCTCGCAGGCCAACGCCAAAACCGGCTCGCTGATGCGCGAGGCGATCGACATCGATTACATCCTTGTCGCCAACGAGCACGAAGCGCTGGCACTGGAAAACAACCTGATCAAGCAGCGCAAGCCGCGCTTTAACATCCTGTTGCGTGACGACAAGACCTATCCCTACGTCAAGCTCACGCTCGCGGACCGCTTCCCCAAGGTCTTCGTCACACGCCGCCTGCGCAAGGACGGCTCGGCCTACTACGGGCCCTACTTCCCCGGCAACCTTGCGTACCGCGTCGTCGAGCTCATCCACCGCAGCTTCCTGCTCCCGAGCTGCAAGGTCGATCTATCGCGCTACCATCCGCGCGCCTGCCTGCAGTACTACATCCACCGCTGTCTCGGTCCCTGCGTCGAAGGATTCACTACGCCGGAGCTGTACGCCCAGGCCGTCCGCGATGCGCAGCTCTTTCTCGAAGGCCGCCATACCGAGCTCGAGCGCTCGCTCACCGCGCGCATGCTGGCCGCGGCCGAGTCGCAGCAGTTTGAAGCTGCCGCGCGCCTGCGCGACCAGCTCTCGACCGTCCACCAGTTGCAGGAAAAGCAGCGCATCGCCACCTCGGAGCAAAGTGACGATGCCGACGTCTTCGGCTATCACTTTGAAGATGGCAGCCTGGCAGTGAATCTCTTCCACATGCGTTCCGGCAAAATCGTCGACCGCCGCGAATTTTTCTGGGAAGACCTGCCGGAGCTCATGGAAGCACTCGCCACAAGCATTGGCGAAGATGCGCGCGACGATTCTCGGAACGGACAGGACCCCCAGGTGTTCGACGCGGGCGCAGTCTTCTCGGCGCTCCTCAAGCAGCTCTACATCGACCAGCAATACGTTCCGCGCTCGATCCTCGTCCCCGTCGACTTTGATGACCGCGAAGCTCTGGCCGCTCTCCTCAGCGAACGCGCCGGCCACCGCATCGAAATCGCCGTTCCACAGCGTGGAGAGAAACGCTCCCTCGTCGACCTCGCCGGTCAAAACGCAAAGCAGTCCTACGTGCAGCGCTTCCGCGTACTCGAGCCATCGCGCAAGGCCATCCAGGAAGCTCTTGCCGACACTCTCATGCTTCCCGAACTTCCGCGCCGCATCGAGTGCTTCGACATTTCGCACATCCAGGGCGCCGAAACCGTGGCCTCGCTCGTCGTATGGCAGGACGGCAAGATGAACAAATCCGCCTACCGCAAATTCAAGGTCAACACCGTCTCGGGCGTCGATGATTTCGCGGCCATGCGCGAGGTGGTCTTCCGCCGCTACCGCCGCATCCGCGACAGTTCCAACAGTCCTTCTTCCGGCGGCTTTGACGAGACTTCTACGCACAATGCGAGCGAGGCCGGCGATCCATTCGTGCCCCATAGGGGCATAGCAACAATAGCCCAGGGCGCAAGGCCTGGGTTGACAGCACAAATGAAATCCCAGGCCCCGGAGGGGCGGCAGAACCCGGATCGCGATGAACCCAACGAGTCCGCGGGTGAAGGGCCTTTAGCCCCCGAAGAAAAATCTTCCAAAGAGCCCACCACCATGCCGTCTCTCATCCTCATCGATGGCGGACTCGGCCAACTCCACGCAGCCGCCGAAGCCCTCGAATCCCTCGGCTTCACCTCGCAGCCGCTCGCATCCATCGCCAAAAAAGAAGAAGTAATCTATCTCCACGGGAGCGAAGACGAGCCCATCGTTCTCGACCGCCGCTCGCCGGTGTTGCACCTCATCCAGCTCATTCGCGACGAGAGCCACCGCTTCGCCGTCGGCTACCATCGCCAGCGCCGCGCCATGCGCGACCGCAGCTCCGAGCTGCTCAATATTCCCGGAGTCGGCGCGCAAACCCGCCAGCGCCTGCTCACCCACTTCGGCAGCCTGCGCGACGTGCAGCAGGCCACCGCCGAATCTCTCGCGGCGGTGGTGCCCCGCAAAACCGCCGAGTCCATCTGGCAGCACTTCCACGAATCCGCAGACTCGGTCTCTCGTTCGATCAGATGAAGCGAACCTTGTCCCGACCCGCCCTATGCGCCTTCAAGTGCATTGGTTCGCCGCGCTCGCTCCCGCCGGGCATCCGCCCTTCCCCGTCGGCTGTGCGCCCCGTCGCGCCTGTGCCGCCGCCACCATGCGCTGAATCACTTTGCTCACATAGCCATCGCCGTTGAACGCATCCGCGGGCAGCATCCCGATGAACCGGATCACGCCATGGCCATCTACCACCACCGCGGTCGGATAATCCAAAACCCCGAAGGTCTGCGCCGTCGACGGCGGAACCACGAACGTCTCCGTTCCCTGCACATCCTTGAAGTTCGTGGCGTGCGGGGTCGTCTGTCCCTGCGTGTCCACGTCTTCATGGAACATCAGTCCATAAGCATGCAGTGGCGTCGTCGCATTCACCTTCCCGAATTCCGTCAGCGTCTTCATCATGGTTCGGCACTGCGCGCACCAGTCCGGAAACACCACCAGCACGGTTCCCTCTCCGAACCCCGGCGGCAGCTGGGCCTTGGCCTGCGCCGACAGCAGCGAACGCGTCACCGGCACATCGGGCAGCTTCTTCCCCAACAATCGGAATTGCAGCCGAACGCTCTCAATCCGTTGCCGGTCCTCTGCTGTCAATGCCGTCGCGCCCTGCACCGCATCATCGCAGTCCGCTGCCGTCGCCGCGGCCTCTTCATCCATGCCGGAAAACCGCTCCAGAAACGCCAACTCCATCGCCGAGTCATACAGCAGCCCGTATCCCATCACGGCATCGCCGTAGACTGCCTTCAGTGCTGTCCCTTGCCGCAGCGCGCGCACGATCGCCTCGTGCTCATCCTCGGCCAGCTTGCGCGCCATCGGATTCCCCGCCTGCTCCAGGTAATCCTTCATGTAACGGACGGCATAGGCCACCTCCGCGTCATACGGCATCGACTGCAGCAGCACCTGCGAGCTTTGAATCGCAAGATCCACGCCGTTCAGATGCACAAGTGCGTTGATGCTGAGCGCAAATGCCTGCGCTCGATGCGGCTGGGCCCGCGAATCCATGTAGCGCACGGCCGCGCTGTTCGCGTCGTTCCAGTCCTGACCGAAGGAACATAGCCTCGCGAGGTCGTAGAGCTGATCGCCCGCGAAGCTCTCCGCCTTCATCTGCTCACAGGACTCGCGCGCCTTGTGGATGCCAACCGCCAACGCCCCCAGTTCCGGGTCCGACCAGTTCTCCATCGCCCCGCGCACCACCTCCAGCGGATGCATGGCAGCCTTATAGATCTCGCCCGGCGATGCGGCCGGAGGATCGGTGCTCGGCGCTGCTGCCGGCGCCACCGCATTCTGCCCGCCCGGCACGGGCGGCGCGCTTTGCCCTCCCGGCGCAACCGGCGCCGGATCCTGCTGCCCCGATACCGTGCCTTGTGCATACGCCGTCCACAACAGCACGCCAAGACACAGCAGAATCTGCCTGGATGCTCTGATCACCGATTTTCCCTTCTCTATTTTTCTCGATGGGCCCGATGCGCACACGGGCGTGCACACGCAAGCCACGCCGCGGAGAAGCCGCACCCTTCATCTTAGACACCGGGGCCTCCTTCCATGTTCCTGAACGAAGTTCAGCCCGCGACTGGACGATCGAGGCACCCTGCCCCCAGCAACGCCTCCATCGGTGCACAAACTCAACTTCGAATGCTCATCGGCGAGCGGCGCAACTGCACTCGCCATGCCGCTTCAACGCAAACAACCGTGTCCCCGATCGCGCGCATCACTCAATATGGAGAACGATCCGTATCCCCGGGGGTTCTGATGATGAAAATACGTGGCATCTATCTGCCGGGAGCAGCGGCGCTGCTGGCAGCTACTCTAGCGATTGCAGGCTGCGCTACACATCCCGATGAAAAGGCGGCAATCTACAGCAATCTCAACAAAAACAACCTGCGCAGCGTCACCGTCTCAGAAGATCAGCAGTCGGGCCAGATTACGCTGCGCGGAATCGTCGGCAGCGACCATGACAAGGCACAGGCCTTGACTCTCGCCCAGCAGGCCGCTCCCGGCTACACAATCTACAACAAGATCCAGGTCGAGACATCGAACCTTCAGCCGAGCGCGCCGCAACTCGCGGCGAAGAGCCCGCAGGACCTCGCCATCGAGCACAACTACCAGGCAACCATCGACAAGCACAAAAACCTCAAGTCGCAGCACATCGAGTACTCGGCGAGCAATGGCACACTTACTCTGAAGGGCACGGTGAAAACTCAGTCCGAATCAGAGGAAGCAGCCAAACTGGCCAAGCAGGTTCCCGACGTCCAGAATGTTGTGAACCAGATCGCCGTACAGTCCACGAAGCCTTCGAGTGAGAATGGCGCCTGAGGCGAAGTTTTACAGAAGAATTTACGGCGCGGAGGCAGGCTTAGTCCTGCCTCCCATTGTTTTCAGCACATCGACGTAGAAGGCGTTGTTGCCAGTTCTGAGGTCGCGCCCATACGAGAACACAACTCCACTGCCCAGAACCCGCAGCTTCGCCTGTGCTCCCGTGTCGAAAATCCACTCGTGCGACCCGAGCCCGGATGATGGGTCGCTGATCTTCCCGATATCCAGCAGCGGCCCCACTCTCACGGCCACAATTCCGTTCCCGTACAGGTTCTTGTCCATCTCCCAGTTCGAAAGAAAATAGTTTCGCCCCAGCGGCGCGCTTCCCTTCTTTCCGTCGCGGGTTCCGATGTGCGCATGCATGGGCAAATCGTTATCACGCTCCAGGCCCAGCATCGAAAGCTCGTCAAAGGGAATCTTTCCGAACGTCTTTCCCGCGCGCACCTCGTGCTGCATCTCGTAGTCGTCTCCCTTGGCCTGCGGCAGCCAGTGCCAGCCGGCCGCGCCCTGCAATTTCTCAAACGACTCATTACTCTGCGACCACAAACGCCCAGCCTGCGAAGAAACGCCCGCGTCGACCCGGAATCGCCGCTCGGGCACGCGCAGCAAGGTTGCATCCACTTCCGCCGTTTGCTTCAATGTGTAGCCGCTCGCCAGCAACTCTGGGGTCAGAACCGTACCGGTCGCCACGCTGCGAAAGTTCCGGTGCGAAAATTCGCCTCCCGCGCTCCAGTTCCATCGTCCGCTGGCAAACGATGCCAGTCCGAAATCCACCCGTTCCGTGCGTAGATTCAGGCTGGCAAGCGGCGGAGCCGTCCCTATAAACGAATCCCGTATCACCCAGTTCTCATCGCGCAGATCGGTCCCCACCTTCACTCGAAACTTTGCGCTTTGCTCAAGCGGCCCCGACACTTCCGCCACAACCCGCCGCTTCTGCGCATCCCAGCGGTACATTGACGCGAAATTGATCGCCTCGCGGCGGAAATTGAAATACTCCGGTTCGACGCTCTGGAAGGGCAGCCCCTGCAACAGCAGAAACAGTGCTGCTAGCTTTGAACCGCCAAACCCATCCAGTTCTCGTCCTCGAAACACGACGTCAAACTTCCCATCATCCCGTGCATTCAGGTCCAGGTGGTATTGCGGAAAAATGCTAAGCCCGCAGATCCGCTCATCGCTGTCCAGCCACTGCTGCATTTGCAGCGTCGCCGCCGGCGCAAATGCGAACGCGTGATCCAGCAGAGCGGGCGCAACCTGCGGCCTCGGCTCCGACCGCACCTCCGCGACCTGCGGCTTGCCAACACGGTTCCAGAACTTCAGCGCCGCCTCGGTGTTTCCTTCGAGAAAGTACACGGTCCCGAGAAAATCGTTGGCATAGGTGTCCCGCGGCGTAAGCCTCACCGCTCGTCGCAGCAGCCGCACCGCTTCGGGATACTGCTTCTGCGTGAATGCAATTCCCGCCAACTCCACCGGAAACCGGGCATCGCGCGGAGCCAGCTTCGCCCCTGCGTCGAACGCCCGGCGCGCATCGTCCCAGCGGTTCAGCCGCGCCAGCGCGGTGCCGTAGTCGTAGTTCTCATCCGCTGACCGGCTCTGCACCGGCCCGAGCAGATCCACCACCGCCTGCCACCGATGCTGCGCAGCCAGCTGCTCCGCCTGCTGCACGCGCGCGGACGAATCCGCCTGCGCGGCGCAAACCTGTGCCCCGCCAACCAGCACAACCAAACTTGTCAGGAATCCAATCGCGCGCATGGACCTTCGCGAAGCGCGGAAAGAAATCAGTGCGGATTACCCTCGGGAACCGCCAGCAGAGTCCAGTTTCCCGTGGCCTTCCACTCCCTCTCGAACGCCGACTCATCCTGCTTCAGCAGCTTGCGCTGCGCCGGGTCGTTCAGAAGCACCGTATGTTCTCCCTCGTTCACTCCCGCCACCACCACATAATGCAACGGTACATGGGAGCCCGGACGTAACGCCACAATCAACGGCCGCCCTTCGTGCAGATGGTGTTGCAGCAGGCTCAAATCACCCGTAAATGTAAACGCGGCAAACCCATGCTGCAGAAAATAATCGGTCATGTCGGAGGCAAAAATGCCCTTCTCATCCCCGAACAGCAGGGCCTTTTCAATGTGCGCATACTGCGCGTCAGCGTTGACAGCCTGCACGCTCTGGTGCCGCTGCCAGTACTGCATCACCATGGCAATGCTGGCAGCGCCACATCCGTCTTTGTCCTGTTTCACAAAAGGAACGTCGAGCCATACACCGGGCAGCCCGGTCGCGGCCAGAACGCCGCAGCACGATGCCGCGTACAAAACCCCGATGAGAACACGACGCAACAGCAAATTCTTCATTAACGCACCGCAACAATAATCAGAATCAGGGCGGCAATAGCCACGAGGATGATCAGCAGGTCGCGATCGTTCATCGTGCCCGCCTTGAAATCGTTTTGCGCCTTGTTTGCCCGCGCCGCAATCTGCGCGAGTTCCTGGTCGTTCAGCCCCGCAACCGCGGTCTTCACCTGCTGCGGGTCCATGCGGGCTTCCTTGAGAGCTTTCTGCGCCTGGTCCGACGAGAAGAACTGGTTCAGCGTATCCAGGTTCTTCTGCCGTGCCTGGCTCGCGTCGACGGTCGCCTGCTGCAGGTCAGAGGGGCTGACGACGTGTTCCGGTGCCTGGGCAAACATACTCGGTGGAACCGCAAAGAGCGGAACCAGCGCAGCGGCCGCCGCGGCACGCAAAAAGTGCTTATGTTCCAGTTGCATTTCTTGGACTCCTGGGGGAATTTTGAAACCGATTTTCAAAATTGTACACGGAGGAAATGATCTGTCGGAGTGCCGGAAGTCACGTAAGTAGGTCCGGTTTTGCCTTGCATTCACCTCATCAAAGTCCCGTGCAATCAACGTACCGACGCGTGCTACCCTCACATCACCGCATGAGCCAGCTCCACTCCGCGCCCGCCGGCAAATCCTCCCAGACATCGCCCGATCTGCCCCGCGTCCTCGGCGCCAGCCAGGCCACTGCCATCGTGGTCGGCACCATCATCGGCAGCGGCATCTTCCTCGTGCCCCGCGAAATGATGCAGGACACCGGCTCGTCCACGCTCGTTTACCTGGCCTGGATCGTCGGCGGCCTGCTCTCCCTCTTCGGAGCCATGACCTACGCCGAACTCGGCGCGATGCTCCCCTATGCCGGAGGCGAGTATGTCTACCTCCGCGGTGCCTACGGCGATGTGCCCGCCTTCCTCTACATGTGGACCTGGTTTGCCGTCGCCAAACCCGCGTCCATCGCCGCCGTCACCATCGGCCTTGCCCGTACCCTCGAATTCTTTCCTTCCCTCGGCTTTCTCACGACCCACGTGGCAGGAACTCCGCTGCTCTGGTCCCAGGTCTTCGCCATCGCCGTCACATGGTTCATGACCGGCCTCAATTACCTCGGTATCAAAAAGGCTGGCGACTTCCAGCTCGTCTTCACCATTCTCAAGGGCGTCCTCATTCTCATCGTCGTGGGATTCTGCTTCTCCGCATCCACCGGCACGTGGTCCAACTTCGGCACATCGCTGCCGCACGCCATCGGCGGATTCGGCGGTTTCATGCTCGCGCTCATCGCCACCCTCTGGGCCTACGACGGATGGAATGACCTCACCATGGTCGCCGGCGAAGTGCGCCGCCCCGAGCGCAGCCTCCCCATCGCCCTCATCGGAGGATTGTTCATTGTCGGCATCCTCTTCATGGCCACCAACGCCGCCATTCAATACATCCTGTCCGCATCGCAGATTGCCGCGAGCGAACGCCCCGCCGTAGCAGCCCTGTCCGTCGTCGCCGGCTCGCACGGCGCAGGGTTCGTCGCCGCGGCCATGGCGCTCTCGATTTTTGTTGCCCTCAACGGAACAGTCATGTCGGGCGCGCGCATCCCATTCGCCGCCGCGCGCGATCGCCTCTTCTTCCGCCAGTTCGCGCACGTTCATCCGCGCTTCCAGTCGCCATCGACCTCGCTCATCATCCAGGGGACGCTCTCGACTGTCCTGCTGCTCTTCCTTTCGCAATTTCAGCAACACTTCGAGCTCGCCATCTTCGCCGAATGGCTGTTCTACATGCTCACCACCACCACCGTCTTCGTGTACCGTCGCCGACGGCCCGATCTGCCGCGCCCCTATCGCGTGTCGGGATACCCCGTGCTTCCCGCCATCTTCGTCGTCTGCGCCGCTGCCGTTCTCGTCTGGAGCTACGCCGGCAACCTCGAAGGCTCGGTCATCGGAACCTCCCTCATCCTTCTCGGCCTGCCGGTGCTTTGGATCATCCGCCGACGCTACGGCCCGTCGCTTCCCGGCGAAGAACATATGCAGCGGAGCGAGCCGGGTTGACGGAGTTCGCGAACTTCCCACTTCCGCAGAGTCCCGTGTCTTGCCGCCTGCTTCTTGACTCGCTGCTTGCTCCGGTTTAGGTTGGGGATACACGGGAAAGGAGGTTGATCCAGCCAATGAAGATTGAATTGCTCAGTTGTACCCTACGTGAGGTGACTGAGGCCTAGGGCATCGCGCCCCAGTCCACAGTACGCCCCGGCGGCGAAGATTTACCGGCCGGGTCACTGGCACTCGCGGCAGCGCGATGGCCTTAGTCCAATCCCAACAGATCACCGGCAGCGGCCTGGGAGCGATCCCGGGCCGTTGTTGCGTTTGGGGGCTTGCACGGCTTTTCCGGTCATATTGCCCGCCGGCACCCCCGGGGTATCTAGGGGGGTTAAATTCCTTGTTTTCAGCGTATTAATGGGGACGGCCTTGGCCGTGTGCCGGAAAGCGAAAAGGGCGTCTGCCGGAGCAGAACACCCTCTATTTCTTTTGTGCGCCTTTTCGCGGAAAAAAAGGCAATGGAGCAGGGGGCAGTCAGCCGATGAGCTGAAGAAGGCAGCACAGGGGAAGAAAACCAAGGCGGACGTGGGTGGGAACTTACTCGTACCGCAGCGCTACTGTTGGCTCAACGCGTGCCGCCCGAAGCGCGGGAATCAGCACCGCAACGGCTGCCGTCGTCACCAGAACCACTGATACGACTGCAAACGTGAGCAAGTCCGAGCCGCTCGTGCCATACAGAACGCTGGCCGCGAACCGCCCAACAATGAGCGCAATCGCGAGACCAATCGCGAGCCCGATGCCCGTCAGGATGAGCCCTTGCCGCAGAACCATGCGCAGAACCCTCTGCGGTTTGGCTCCAAGCGCCATGCGAATTCCAATTTCGCGCGTCCGGCTGCGGACCGAGTAACTCATCACGCCGTACAACCCGATCGCCGCCAAGGTAAGACCGACCGTACCGAAGATTCCCAGCAGCAAAGCGGAGATGCGCGGCAGCAGCAGCGACTTGTCCACGTGCTGCTGCATGGTCTGGATGTTGAACACCGCCATATTCGGATCGAGCGCGCCAATCTGCTGACGCACCGAGTGCTCCATTGCCTCCGGCGTAACCGTTGTCTTGACGAGCAGCGTTGTCCCAAAGAAGCTGTTCGCCTTTTCCGGAGCAGCATTAAGAAACATGAAGATGGCATCCAGTGGTCTCTCGCCAATCGTGCGCAGCTTTGAATTCCGCGTGACGCCGATCACGGTGTATTCGTCCTTGTCCTGCCGGATCACGCGGCCGATCGGGTCTTGGCCGGGAAACAGGTGAGATGCCATGGTCTCGTTGATGATCGCGGTATGCTGGTCGTCGCTTGACGGAACGAAGTCCCGTCCCCTCAGCAATGGAATCCCCATTGTCTTGAAGTATCCGCTGCCAACGCTGTTGGTGTCGGCATTGACGCTCTGTTTCGGATGACCCTGTACTTCATCCACGTCGTAGCTGTTGTTCGATGAGCCGATGCTGAGTGGCACCACGCCTACAAAACTCACGGAACGCACTCCGGGCAACGCAGACACCCGCTCTCGCACCTGACTCAAGAACTGCACCGTCTTGTCATGCGAGTAGCTTTGCAGCTTCGGGTCTATCGTCATCATCAGCAGGTTGCCGGTGTTGAAACCAATGTCGATCGACGAGGCGTTTCCCAAACTCCGCAAGAACAGCCCCGCGGTGGCAAGCAGTACCAGCGACAGCGCGACCTGCACGACGACCAGCGTATTACGGAGGCGCGAACGTCCCACGCGGCCAAATAATGCGGGGCCATCCTTCAACGCGCCAACCAGGTCCGGCCGCGACGCGCGCATCGCTGGAACCAGTCCAAAGAGCAGAGCGGTGACGATCGAAAGCCCCAGAGTGAACAGCGCCACGCGCATATCGACGTTGAAATCAAACACCACCGGGAAGGGCAGCGGCAGCTGAAAATTCGAAATGGCCCGCGCAGCCCCCGCAGCCAGCACGAAGCCGACGCCTGCGCCCGTCAGCGCCAGAATAAAGCTTTCGAAGAGAAGTTGCCGTATAAGTTGCCGGCGCCCCGCGCCCATCGCCAGGCGTATGGCAATCTCTTTCTGCCGCCCGATGGCACGGGCCAGCAGCAGGTTGGCCACGTTGGCGCATGCTACCAACAGCACCAGCCCCACCACCACCATCAACACAGCCATCAGCGTGAATGCCGGCGTTGCGGATCCGGCGATCAGGCCGCCTGCCGTTTGCAGCGTCAGCGTATCGTGCCGCTTCTCGTCTTTGCGATAGGTATCGTCGAGGCGCTTCTTGATGACATTCAACTCGACCTCCGCTTGCTTGCGGGTAACGCCGGGTTTGAGACGGCCATTCATCATCAGCCATTGATTGTCGCGCCTTGTTGTGATGCTTCCGTCGGTCGCGAGATCAGGCATGACCTCCGCCGCCACGGCAAGCGGCACCCAGAACTCAGATACGATTCCGCGGTCCACGCCGTAGAAACCGGCGGGTGCAATTCCTACCACGGTGTAATACCGGCCGTTGAGCGCAACATCGTGATTGAGAATATTCGCGGCGCCGCCAAATCGGCGCCGCCAAAGGTTATTGCTCAGGACGACTACGTGGTTATGACCCCCTGTCTGGTCATCCTCCGGTCCAATGGAACGGCCAAGCGTCATCGGCACGCCGAGACTGGGGAAGAAATTTCCTGTGACCGCCTGGCCCCACACCCGCTCCGGCTGTCCGTTGCCGCCGATGCTTGCCGGAATCAGAGGAAAGTGTCCCGTTACTCCGCCCTCGAACAGGTCCGCGCTCTGATCGCGGTAATCCAAGTAGTCAGGGTAGGAGTAGGACTGGCCTTCCGAAAACATCACGATGCGTCCCGGGTCTTTGACCGGTAGCAAGCCCCAGAGGAGCCCATTTGCCACGCTGAACACCGTGGCATTGGCGGCGAATCCTAATGCAATGGAAATGATGACGATGAAGGAAAAACCCGGAGCCCGGACAAGGGTCCGCATCGCATACCGAAGATCCTCGGTCAGATTTCCCATGAGCAGCCTCGATCAAAGTTGAGTTCTTCACGATCGTATTACGCAACTCTGGGTCCAGAAGTTCTCGCGAAAGTCCTCGCGCGAACCTCGAGAAGAAGAAAACATGGATCGCGACATACCAGGAGACCCTTCGACTTTGCCCAGGGCAGGCTCTGTGTCGCCAGCGTCGAGGGAATCCGAGTGAGATTTTAACGGTAAGGGTATCGCCGGAAGCGGGGGTTTGATTAGTGTATAGACTGGGAAGTCGCCGGAAAATATCCTGTGCCGATCCGGCGAGCCGTCCGCCGCCCGTCTTTCCTGGCCACCCCCAACCCGATCCGATATTCCCAGAAACCCCGCAATACACAGGAGTACACCATGGCGACAACTCAAGTAGCACCTGAAAAGGGAACGACTGGTACCTTCTCCTCGAAAGCATTCGCAGCCCAGAGCGCGACGTCCGGTCTCGCCGGTACCACCATCCAGCGCCGCCATCCGAAAGAAAGCGACGTCCAAATCGAGATACTTTTCTGTGGTGTCTGTCACTCCGATCTCCACCAGGTTCGTAACGAGTGGAGCGGCGTGATGCCCACCGTGTATCCATGCGTGCCCGGTCACGAAATCGTCGGACGCGTCACCAAGGTCGGCTCAGCCGTGAAGAAGTTCAAGCCTGGCGACCTTGCTGCCGTCGGCTGCCTCGTCGATTCTGACCGCACCTGCCCGGAGTGCCGGGCCGGACTCGAGCAGTTCTGTCCCAACTTCACCCTTACGTACAACTTTCCCGATAAGCACCTCGGTGGAGTGACCTATGGCGGGTACTCGGACGGCATCGTGGTCGACGAGCGTTTCGTTTTGCGTGTGCCCTCGAACCTCGATCTGGCTGGAGCTGCTCCGCTGCTCTGCGCCGGGATCACTACGTACTCGCCCATGCATCACTGGGGTGTGACCAAGGGCAAGAAGGTGGGTGTGGTGGGCCTGGGCGGATTGGGACACATGGGTGTGAAGTTCGCTCACGCGCTTGGCGCGCACACCGTCGTCTTCACCACGTCGCCGGGCAAGAAAGAAGACGCTCTTCGACTGGGCGCCGACGAAGTGGTGATCTCGCGGAACGCGGATGAAATGCAGAAACACGCCGGCAGCTTCGACTTCATCCTCGACGCCGTCGCTGCCGACCATGGCATCAACGCTTATATCAACCTGCTGCGCAGAGACGGGAACATCACCCTGGTTGGCGCGCCGGAAAAGCCCATGGCGGTTTCTGCGTTCGGCATCATCATGGGACGCCGCAGCCTGTCCGGGTCGATCATCGGCGGCCTGCCTGAAACCCAGGAGATGCTCGACTTCTGCGGCAAGCACAACATTACCGCCGACGTCGAAGTCATTCCGATCCAGAAGGTGAACGAAGCGTACGAACGCCTTCTGAAGTCCGACGTGAAGTACCGCTTCTCGATCGATATGGCTTCACTGAAATCGGCATAGCAATTGATCACCGGCAGCGGCCTGGGGTGGTCCCGGGCCGTTGTTGCGTAGGGGAGCCACGTCGCAAAGGGAAACATGAAGAGGCTTTTCGCTGTTGCGCTTTCTGTGTTGATCGCCACGGCGGCTGCCCAATCGCCGAACAATGATGCCATCAGGCACGCGGCGGCAACCGTCGCGCACATCCATGACGAGATGAATGATCCTGCGTCCTTTTTGCTGGATAGGGCATACATAACCAAGCCCAACAAACACGGTGCTGTTTCCTATTGCTACGAATTCCGTGGACACAACCAAGAGGGTGGGTATTCAGACGCGCGCGCCGTGGAAAATGCCAACGACCATTTGCATCTGAGCGTTTATTCCCGCCCGAATTCCGGCGGTGTCTGGCTTGACTACGATGCCGGGGTGTCTGCTCCCTGCAAGAAGAAAAACATCGATCGCGATATCACTCTGCCGGTTTCAGATCTCGCACCTGCGCTCTACAAGAGAGCCAAATGAGCGTTCCCTTCGGCTGCGGGTCACCTCGACCTTGGAGGGTTATGACACGCAACCAACAGGTTTTGCGGGTTTTGCATCCCAACCTCTGTGGACGGGTGCCGACTGGCACTCGAAGAGAGGATTGGATCGATGACCGAGAAGAAGTCGCAGCAGGACAAGGCTGTCCAGGATTTGATCAACGCACTCAATGAAGATCTTGCGCGCGAGTACCAGGCCATCATTTCGTACGTCATCTACAGCAACGTGCTAAAGGGCGCGCAGTGGATGAACATCGCCGGCGAACTGAAGCTGCACGCCGCGCAGGAACTGCAGCATGCCCTCATCGTTGCCGACCAGATCGACTACCTGGGCGGCATGCCTACCGCAACACCGAAGCGGGTGCGGCTCTCCGAAAAACCGGAGGAAATGATCCGCTTCGACCTCGAGAACGAGACGGAGACCATCAAGAACTACCGCGAGCGCGTGCGGCAGGCGGAGGCGCTGGGCCACTACGCCCTGGCCGAGCAGTTGCGCACCATCATCTCGCAGGAGCAGGAACACCAGCACGACCTGGCCACGGCCCTTGGCATCGACGTACCCAAAGTGCTGCCGCAGGGAGCGTGAGAAGCAGGGATCAGTTGTCAGTGATCCGTCATCGTGGCTTTGAAAGGGCACGGATTCATCCGTGCCGCATGCGCGCCCAAAGTTATGACGGCTTTAGCCGCGGAGGGACGTATCTGCGGGGAGCGCCGCGGCTTAGCGGCGTTCGCGCAGCCCCATCCATCCGAAGAAGACGAACCCGGCCAGCGCAACCAGCAGCAGTCCCGGGACGGTCAGAAAAAATCCCATGCCGGAAGTATAAGCGCGGCCGGCCATCGATTTGCTTCCTTGAATTCTCGGCACGGATAGGTCCGTGCCCTTTTCAAAGGCCGAAGTCTCTGATCCCCGAAATCTGACCCCTGATCCCTGACGTTTGATCTCTGACCTATGAACGGCGGCCTGCGCTAAACTTGAACGCAAATGCGCGTCTTCGGAATCGATTGCGGGACGGAAGTCACGGGATACGGTGTTGTGGACTCCGACGATACCGGCCGCGTGGCGCGGATCAGTTGCTGTGCGCTTGGTGCGATCCGGCTGAAGAGGACGAGGCCATTGCCGGAGCGGCTCAGCGAGGTTTATCGCGAGTTAACCGCCGCACTCGAGCGCTGGGAACCACAGGTCGTCGCCATCGAAGAAGTGTTCTACTCGGTGAATGCGAAGTCGGCATTGAAGCTGGGGCAGGTACGCGGCGTGGCCCTGCTGGCCGCTGCTGATCGGCATCTGCCGGTGGCCGAGTACGCCCCTTTGAAGATCAAATCGAGCGTAGTAGGATACGGTTTGGCGAAGAAGGAGCAGGTTCAGTTCATGGTTGCCCGGTTGCTCGAAATGAGAGAAGTGCCTGAACCCGCCGACGCCGCCGACGCCCTGGCCATCGCCATCTGCCATATCCACACCGCGCAAACGCTTCTGCAGCAGGGGGCCCTGCAATGAGGGTCCAGGTGGCAGTGGTTGCCGCTCTGCTTTTGGCTGTTGTGCCGGTGCTTTCTCAAGATACCGCGGATCTCAAGATCGACTACTCCAATCCAGGCCTGACGCCATCGCATTGGGTGCTTGAGTTTCATCCCGACGGGACCGGTCATTTTCACTCAGAGCGCGGCAACAATGCGCCGGTGGATGGGCTGGAAACCATGGAGCCGGGATCGATCGATCGCGATATCCAGCTGGAACCGTCGTTTGCGGCGCACATGTTCGATATCGTTCGCCGTCACAGGCTGTTCAAGGCGTCCTGCGAGAGCCACATGAAGGTGGCTTTCCAGGGATGGAAGAAGATCAGCTACAGCGGGCCTGACGGGCAGGGCACCTGCGAGTTCAACTTTGCCAAGGACCACGAAATCGAGAACATGGGCGAATCGCTGGTTGCGGTTGCCGCCACGGTGAATGAGGGAGCCCGGTTGCAGCTCATCCTCCAGCACGACCCACTCGGACTGGACAAAGAAATGCAGTTCCTGCTCGAGGGCAGCGGCGACGGCCGCCTGCAGCAGGTCTGCACAATCAGCGGCATCCTCAAGCAGTTGGAAGACGATCCATCCGTCATGGACCGGGTACGGCGGCGCGCCCGCATGCTGCTCGAGCAGGCAGACAAAAATTAGGTCCTTCCCCCGGTACTTCGGCGCGACTTTCCCAACCTCGGGGGTGTCCAATGGATGTGGACCTCCGTTAGGCTTGAATGACGCCGGTGTCGTGAGTCGTGAAAGGGTGGGGGCGCGATGAAAGGCATGGGGACTTCGGGATTTAGAGCAGGGGCAGGAATACTTAGAATTACAACGATTCTGGCCGGGGCGCTGGCATTTGGCCTGCTTGTCCATGCGCAGGAAGGCGCCGGACCGGGCCCGGAACCTGGCGGCAATCCCAATCCAGGAGCGCGCGCCGTTCGATTGAGCTATGTAGACGGGCAAGTCCAATTGAGCCAGGGTAGCACCGTGCTTGCCTCCCGGGCGGCCGTGAATACTCCGCTATTGGAAGGCGCGCAGCTTTCGACCGGCGAAGACGGACGCGCCGAAGTGCAGTTTGAAGACGGCAGCGTCGCTCGCATTTCACCGAACAGCTCTTTGACCCTCGCGGTGCTGCGGCAGGCCGGCAATGGGGCCGACACGCAGATTGTTTTGAACGGCGGTCTGGGTTACTTCGAGATCCAGGGTGACACCGATGCGGATCACAACCAGATCCGGTTTGGCGACGCGACCGTCACCACGAGCGGGTTTTCCGTCATCCGCGTCGACATGGACGATCCGCCGGGCGAAGTTTCGGTCTTCTCGGGCAGCGCCCACATTGAAGGCGCAAGCAACTTTGCGGCGGATTTACACGGCGGCGAAAGCGTGAAGCTGAATGCCGCAGATCCTGCCGCCTCGGCGCTGAGCGAAGGGATCGAGCCGGATTCGTGGGATGCGTGGAACTCCGATCGCGACCAGGTTCTGACCTCGGAGCAGGCGGAGCGCACCCAGGCCACGGCCAGCGAACCGAACAGCAACAATCCGGCGTGGAGCGACCTGGACGCCAATGGCAACTGGTACAACGTGCCCGGACAGGGCTATGTGTGGTCGCCTTATGACGCGTCGAACTCGGGATGGGACCCCTATGGCTGCGGCAGCTGGGTCTACGAACCCGGCTACGGATATGTCTGGGCGTCGTGCGAGTCATGGGGCTACATGCCCTACGAGTCCGGTTACTGGGATTACTATGACGGGTTCGGCTGGGGATGGTGCCCTGGCGGCTCGCCGTGGTGGGGCGTGGGCTACTGGGGATTCAATGTTCGCCGGGTCCCGGTCCATTACCATCCGCCAAACCGGCCTCGCGGCGGACCGGTACACCCGATTGCGCCAATTCATCCGGGCGGACGCTTTGAACCCTACCCGGTCCTGGCAGTCAATCGCATTCATAGCGGAACGTATGGCGAACCCGTCCGCGTAAAGGGCGGCCCCATCACGATTGCAGGTAACAACGTACAGCCGCTGCGTCCCATTTCGCCGCGGCCCGTCTATCCCGGCGGATTGTCTTATCGCGGCGGCGGAACCGCTGCTTCGGCTTCGGGTCGTTCGGCATCCGGGTTCGTGCGCTACGGATCCGGGCAGACTCCGAATTATGGAGTGCGGAACACCATGCCGGCGGTCGGTGCATACGGGAATTACGGTACCTATGCGCGTCCATCGGGCGGCCCAGCGCGGGCGCCGGCCTATTCCTATGGCGGATTCGGCGCGCGGCCTTCGGCGCCTTCGGCAAGCCGCGGATATAGCGGCGGATCGGCTCCGCATCCCTCGGGCGGGTTCGGTGGCGGAAGTGCTCCGCGGGCCGGTGGTGGCGGAGGCGGGGGTGCTCCGCATGCAAGCGGCGGTGGAGGAGGAGGCGGTGGTGGCGCCTCGCACGGTGGTGGAGGCGGTGGCGGCGGATCGGCGCACCACTAAGAACTGGAATCCGGTACGGATCGGGCTGCTTCGTTTTGCGGAGCAGCCCTTTCTGCGTTCAGAGCGCGGAAGAGCGCTGCGAAAGTGGCGAGGTCCAGCTCTTCGGCCCGCGCCCGCGGATTGAGCTGCACGCTGGACAGAGCGGCCGAGATGACAGGGGCGGCGAATCCAGCAGCGCGCAAATTATTGACCAGTGTCTTGCGTTTTTGTGCGAACGCCCGGCGCAAAAAGGCGACGAAGCCTGTTTCGTCGATGTCGAGTTCGCGAACCCGCGGCGCGAACCGCCAGCGAAAAACAGTTGAATGGACTTCAGGCGGTGGGCTGAAGGCGGATGGCGGCAGCGTGAAGAGCTTTTCGATCGAACCATAGAGTTGCGTTGTAACCGTGAGAAGGCCGTAATCGCGCGAGCCGGGTTCAGCCGCGACCCGGTCAGCCACTTCGCGCTGCACCATGAGAACCGCGCGATCGAGCACCGCGTGATTGGCGGCGAGTTTGAGCAGGATGGGCGAGGTGATGTAGTAGGGCAAATTGCCGACGACAAGAAGGCGCTGGCCGGTCTGCGCAGCGGCTTCGGTGAAGCGAAAGCTGAGGACGTCTTCGTTGACGACGGTGACGCGATCTGGCGGGAATTCCGACTGGAGCTCGGATGCAAGCTCGGCGTCGAGCTCGATGGCGAGCACATGAGCTGCGTGAGCGGCGAGGATGCGAGTCAACGCGCCACGGCCGGGACCGACTTCGACAACGGTATGGCTGGAGCAGTCGCCGAGAGCCGCAACGATGCGCTCGATGGCCTGGGTGTCGCGCAGAAAATTCTGGCCGAGTTTTGGCTTGGCCGGCATGCATTGATGGTAGTGGACGCGGGTTGCGCGAGATCAGCGGTCGTTGCGGATCACGGAGAGATGCAGCCTGCGGCGGTGCTCGTAGCCGAGGCCTTCGTAGACGCGAATGGCTGGATTATCGGGCAGGACGTGGAGAAACGGAGTTTCGCCGCGCCGGCGGATCTCGGCCATCACCTCGGCGATGAGAACGCGTGCGTACCCGCGGCCGCGCGCATCGGGATGGGTGCAGACGGCGCTGACTTCGACGAATCCTGGAAGGTGCATGCGCTGCCCGGCCATGGCGACGAGGCGTTGGCCTTCGAAGATGCCGACGAAAATGCCAAGTTCGCTGGTGCGTTCGCGAAAGGGACCGGGTTCAGTGAGTTCGGCGAGCGCGACCATGGCGGGGACGTCGTCGCGCGAAAGCAACCGCATGGTTGCGTTTTTTGACAGGGGCGCCGGGGCGGAGTCGCCATCGGGGGTGCAGACCATCTGCATCAGCTCGCCGCCGCGAATCTCCGTCCAGCCGGAACGTGGGATCGAGGGCTCTGTGAGGAACAGGACGACGATGCCCTTGGGTCCGGCGAGCGGGCGCAGGGCTTCGAAGCTTGCCTCGGTCTGGTCCACGGTTCCGCTCAGAGGGCCGATCGCGGGCGGGTAGCGCCGGGCAGGCCGGTCGCCGAGAGCGAGCGATGCATGTTCCGTGTTGAGTGCGTTCCAAATGGGATTGTCGAGCAGATGCGCGCCGTGCATTGCCTATGGGATGATCCAAGGCCCGGAGCCGATGCGAAATATAAGCGAAAGCGAGTGGCGCAATTCTCCCGTGAAGATCGTCCCCCGCCCTAACAAACCAGCAACGGGACACCCGAAGCTTCAGAGGAAATAATCGAAGTCGGTTTCGATCTTGATGCGGCGTCGAATGCGCAGAATGTGCCCGGGAACCCGCGAGGGATTCAACTCCACGTAGTTACGAGGGCCGTTCCACAGGTAGCGCTCGCCGGTGAGCAGGTCTTCCGCCTCATAGCCGCGATCGGCCGGGATTTCCAGTTCATTCAGCGGCAAATTCACGAGGCCACTCTGGGTGTGATGAGGGTCGAGATTGACGACGACGAGGATGAGGTTGTCGCGGTCGTCGGACTCTTTGCTGTAGCAGAGGATCTGTTCGTTCTCGATGGAATGGAAACGCAGCGACCAGTCATTTTGCAGAGCAGGGCTGGTGTTGCGGATTTCGTTGATGCGCGCGATGAGTGGGCGCAGGCTGTCGGCCTGGTCGAGATTCCAGTGGCGGATTTCGTACTTCTCGGAATTCAGATATTCCTCGCTGCCGTGGCGCACAGGGCGATTTTCGAGAAGTTCAAAGGCGGGACCGTAGATGCCGTAATTGGCGCCGAGCGTGGCTGCGAGCAGCAGGCGGATCGCGAAGCCGGCGCGCCCGTCGATTTGCAGGAACTCGGTCAGGATGTCGGGCGTGTTCGTCCACTGGTTGGGGCGGAAGAACTCGCGCACGGGCGTCTGCGAGAGCTCTGTGAGATAGGCGGTGATCTCCTGCTTCGCGTTGCGCCAGGGGAAGTAGGTGTAGGACTGGCTGAAACCGAGCTTGGCCAGGCGGTACATGATCCTGGGACGCGTGAAGGCTTCGGCGAGGAAGATCACTTCAGGATGTTCGCGCTTGATCTCGTTGATCACCCACTCCCAGAAAGGAAACGCCTTGGTGTGGGGGTTGTCGACGCGAAAGATGGTGACGCCGAGGCCGATCCAGTGGTCGAAGACGCTCTTGAACTCGTTCCACATCCCGCGCCAGTCTTCGCTCTCGAAGTCAAACGGATAAATGTCCTGGTACTTCTTGGGTGGATTTTCCGCATACTGGATGGTTCCGTCGGGGCGCTTGCGGAACCAGGACTCGTGCTCGCGCACATAGGGATGATCGGGCGCGGCCTGGAAAGCGATGTCGAGTGCCACGGACAGCTTGTGCTCTGCGGCCCTGGCGATCAGCCTGCGGAAGTCGGACTCGGTTCCGAGCTCGGGATGAATGGACTTGTGCCCGCCTTCGGGCGAGCCGATCGCCCACGGACTTCCGCAATCTCCAGGTTGCGCTTCCGGCGAGTTGTTTCTGCCTTTGCGAAAGGTGGTGCCGATGGGATGAATCGGCGGCAGATAAAGAACGTTGAATCCCATGGCGGCGACGTAAGGCAGGCGCGCTTCACAATCGGCAAAGCTGCCGTGGCGGCCGGCTTCAGCGGCCGTGGAGCGGGGAAACATCTCGTACCAGGAGCTGAAGCGGGCGCGCACAGGATCGACCACGATGATCCGTTCGCGGTCTGAGTCGGTCGCGAAGCGCTTGTCAGGATAGCGCAGCGCGAGTTCGTGCAGCATAGGATCGGTTGCGTGGGTGCGGAGCGCCGCGGGCTCTTTGCCGCCGCGCAACACAGCGGCGCGATCGCGCAGCCAGCCCGAGTCGGCACCGGTCGCGCGCAGGGAGGCTAGCTCGATAAGGTCGGCGCCGATGAGGTAGTCGACCAGCGCATCGCTTTCGGCCTGGATGCGCTTGAGCAGGTCGCGCCGCCAGGTTTCAAAGTGATCGACCCAGCCCTGCACCTTGAACGCGTACCGGCCAAGCTCGCCGACTCGGAACGCGGCTTCCCAACGGTCGTTGACGAGCGGTCGCATGGGAATCTCGGTCCAGCCCTCGGAGCCGACTTTGTGCGCAAGGACCGATGCAGCGATGGCATCGTGGCCGTCGGTGAATACATCGGCCTCGACGCGGACGAGATCGCCGACGGTGCGCTTGGCCGGGAAGCGGCCGCCATCGACCTCCGGCGAGATGCTTTCGATGATGACGCGATGGCGTCCGGAATGATCGGTCTCGGGCGCGGCGGCCTTGGGCTGTTCGCGAACTTCAGCGGTGGTGCGCGGGCTCCTGGTGGTTGGCGGAGTCATTGTGCGTGCGACGCCTTTCGTTGTTCGATGAGCTGGCGGTAGAGCTCGATGGTCTGCTGCGCAATCGCTGTCCAGCTGAAGATCTCTTCGACGCGACGTCGGCCAGCATCGCCGAAGCGTTTGCACAGCGCCGGATCCGCGAGCAGCTGGCAGACGCGGGCTGCAAGGTCTTTCGCGAATTTCCCGGGATTGCGCGGAAAGCTGGTGACGGGGTCCTGATCGAATGGCACCAGATAGCCGGTTTCGCCATCGACGACGACCTCTTTGATGCCGCCCGTGGAGCTGGCAACCACGGGCGCGCGGCAGGCCATGGCTTCGAGGTTGATGATGCCGAAGGGCTCGTAGACGGATGGGCAGCAAAAGAGCCGCGCATGGCTGTAGAGCTGGATCGTCTCGCGGCGCGTGACCATCTTTTCGATCCACACGATGTGGGGATGATCGCGGCGGGCGGTCTGAACCTTTTCGCGAAGTTCGGTTGCGATCTCGGGCGTATCGGGAGCGCCGGCGCAGAGCACGACCTGGGTGTCGGAGGGGAGGTAGCGGATGGCGTCGACGAGGTGCGTCACGCCTTTCTGTCGGGTGATGCGGCCGACGAAAAGGACGTAGGGGCGATTGGAATCGACGCCGTAGTCGGTGAGGGCCTGGGTGTCGGTGGTTTGCTGGTACTCGTCGAGATCGATGCCGTTGTAGATGACGTGGACACGGTTGGGCTCGACGTCGGGATAGGCGCGCAAGATGTCGGCCCTGGTTCCGGCGGAGACGGCGATGATAGCGTCGGCGTCGAGGATCGCGGTGCGCTCCATCCACGAGCTCAT
The DNA here is from genome assembly GCA_035308825.1 of Occallatibacter sp. GTDB lineage: Bacteria > Acidobacteriota > Terriglobia > Terriglobales > Acidobacteriaceae > Telmatobacter. The sequence goes on from DATGFX010000085.1 coordinate 43,645, forward strand.
CGCGTATCCGCTGCCGAGCTGCTCGGCCTTCCACGCGCGCAGCGGCTCCAGCGAATGCGTAGTGAGAACGAACGGCACGCCATAGAGTTTTTTAGCGAGATAGCCGGCCATCGAGACGTACCAGGTGTGCGTGTGGACGACGTCAATGTTTTCGAGAGCCTTGATCTGGGTCAGGTTCAGACTGAAAGCTTCGAGCGCGCCTTTGAATTTTGCCTCGGTGCCATTGGTGATTTCGGACCATGGCTCGGCGCCGCGCACGTGGAGATTGCCGTTGTCGGAGTGTTGGGGTCCCCAGCAATGGACCTCGACTTCGATTTGCTTGGCGAGTTCGCGGCTGAGATAGTCGACATGCACGCCGGCGCCGCCATAGACCTGCGGTGGATACTCACGGGTGAACAGGCCGACTCGCAAGGCGCCTCCTCAAGGAACTGGAGCGACTGTCAAGTATAGCCGATGGAAGGAATTGGGTTGGACGCCCGCTGGTCATCGGCCGTTCGGAGAAGCGAGCCCGTTCGCCGTGCGCAGATTTCCATGATCGATTTCGCGTCCGTCCATGTCGAGATTCAGTTCAGTTTTCCGACGGCTTCTCGATACGATCGATCACGACCACGTCCAGCGGCTCTTTTCGTGATTCGAGCTTCAATCCCAGCTGCTCCTGCACCGCGGTGAACAAGTCCGGAGCCGAGTTATCGGAGGCCGCGCTCGTTCCATCCGCGCCCGCCGTCGAAGGCGTATTGTCCGGCGTCCAGCGCAGCTTGAAATCGTAGTGGCCTGTAAGCGCGGTCTTATCGAGCACGGGATGCTCCACCTGCTGGGTCAACGCTGCTGTCAATGCATCGATCGTGGTCGCGGTCGCATCCATGCGGCCGTTTCCCATACTCCAGCCGCCATCCTTGGTTTTTCCGTCGGAGTCTGGTTTCGATTCCGTCAGCTTCGAACCGCCTTTGGCGACCACCAGGTCGAAAACCGGAAGCACCCGGGTCTCATGGTGAAACTTCAGGTTGAATCGCTCCACGAGCACTTGCACCAGCATCGCGTAGCGCTGGTGGTAGTTCAAATCCTTCAGCTTCGGGGCATCTGCCGGGTCCACTTTGGCCTCGATGTCGAATCGCTGATCCTTGATCCAGTTGGGAAGACCAATAATGCGGTCAGCTTCCCTGTCAAATGCGAAGCATGCAATCGAGAGCATCGGCACACCCGTCAGGGATACGCCGTCCGGCGTGTACCTCCACCCCCAAGACATGACCTCGTTCTTCGCCGGCTTCACCGTCGCCACGGCAAACGTGGGCAGTGCCACATTCTTTGCGGCCGACTCCTGCAGACCTTGTGCGACCATCTCGTTTCGCGGCGTCTGCTGGCCTGCGGCGGCGATCTCGAATCCGCAAGCAAGCAGCGCCGTCATGAAGATTCGCGCGATCAGCAATCCGGAACACCCATAGCCCCTGGTCATCCTGCCTCCAGCCAACCTCTACCGTTTCGCTTTTCGCTTGCTGTCGCGCCGCTGCCAGTATTGAAACTCGTCCGCGAACAATTCCCCGTTCAGATCCGAGACCCGCGACAGCATCCGCGCCTGCGCATCGGCGATGGCCTTGTTGTAGATCGCCGGGCCGATCTCCTCGACCATGAAATCCAGCAGCAGTCCCGCGGGCAAGTCGCCGATCGGCTCCCTCAGCTCTTCTTCGAAGTAGCGCTTGATCGAAGCGATCGCCTCGGTTCGCGCCTCCTTGGTCAGCTGCGTCATCAATATCTTCGACCCTCAAGAAGAGACTACACGCCGGCTGGCCAGATTACCGCACTGCCGGCTCGTCATCCATGTATACTGGCCGTCGCCCAAGCGTTGCCTCTCCGCAGCGCTCTCCATGCAACCCGGAGGTTGAACGACAACCATGCAAGACCCCGTCTCCCGCTCATGTTCCCTGCTCAATCGCCGCGCCTTTCTCGGCAAGGGCGGCATGCTCGCCGCCGGCCTCTATGCCCTCGCCTCTTCGCCGACCGTGGGCGCCGAGACCACCGGTCCCAATATCCTCGGCCCGCTGCCCGGCTACTCGCCGGCGGTCGGCACCTTCGTTTCGCAGCTCACCTGGATGCGCGAACAGAACGGCATCCTGCGCGCAACAGAGAAACTGTCCCAGGCTGATCTCGATTATCTGTTCGACAAGAATGCCAACTCCATCGGTGCGCTCATGCTCCACCTCGCCGCAACGGAAAAGTACTACGGCATGAACACCTTTGGCGGCATGAAGTGGGGATCGTGGTCCGACACCATCAAGAAACAATGGGATGCGGCCATGGACCTCGGCGATGCGGGCCGCGCCACGATCAAGGGCCGCGACCGCCAGTATTACGTCGACATCCTCCACGAAGTCCGCGAGGAGACGCTCGCCGAATTCAAAAAGCGCGATGACAAGTGGCTGCTGGCAGAACTGAACGATCCCGACTGGGGCCCGGCCAACAACCTCGCAAAGTGGTTTCACGTCTGCGAGCATGAAGCGCATCACACCGGCCAGGTCGCCATGCTGCGCAAGCGTGTTCCAGGCGCAAAGCCCGACAGCGGTTCCGCTGGATAAATGCCATGACTGCCAGAATCTATTTGCGAATCGCCTCGGTACTCACACTCGTGCATGCCATCCTGCACACGGTTGGTGGCGTTTATGGGAGCCCCGTGAACAGCACGGCCGCGCAAGTTGTCGCAACCATGCAGGCAAATTCCTTCCCGATGATGGGAGTCACGCGCACCTATGCGGAGTTCTATCGCGGCATGGGTCTCGGGATCACTATCTTTCTCACCGCCGAGGGAATCGTGTTCTGGCTGCTCGCTTCGCTCGCCAAGACCGACGCCGCGCGGCTGCGCCCGATCCTTGCCGTATTCCTCCTCGGCTATCTCGCATTCGCCGTGAATTCCCTTCTCTACTTCTTCCTTGCTCCGGTGATCACCGAGATCCTGATCGCGCTAGCTCTTGGCATGGCGATCCTCACCGCGAAATCGCCGGCCACTGTTGAACGACAGAACGCCGCCGCAAGCGCCTGAAAATGCAAAAGCGGCCCGATGGCATTCGCATCGGACCGCTTCTGCACACCACCCAGCCAGGGCGCTTAACGCAACGGAAAGATGCAGCGCAGCCGACCTTCACGCAGCAGGATGCCACTCCATACCAGGATCCCGAACAGCACCGGAAAAATTGTCTCGAACATCGGGCTGCCGGCACGCAGTTGAATCGCCACTGCTCCGCCCAGGAAGCCGGTGAGCAGGATCGCGCCCAGCACCGCCGTACGAGGAATGGCATACACCAGCGTGCAGACGGTCAGGATGACGCCGATGCCGACGCTTTGGTTCACCGGAAATCCGAGCCGATTCATTGCATCCACGACGAACGATGCCACCACGAGCTTTCCCGCCGCGTCGAACAGCAGGAACGCCACTGCCAGCCCGCTCAGCACGCGTCCCGTCCACAGCTTCCCTTTCCCGCTGGCCCGTGTCGCCGTGCCGGGCTGCATTGCATCGGCGCATCCGCCTCTGCTCATTGCTTCTGATGTCATCGGTTGACCTCCTTCACGGTCAGAGTTAGGTTTGGATACCGTGTTTCCGGCGGTGGGGATTCACTGTCTCATGCTCGACTTTACGCCGTCGGCACCAGAATCTCGGTCACCAGCTGATCTTCGGGCGTAACTCGCGGATCATTGAGGTAATTCAGCAGGTATCGGCCGACCCTCTCGATGAAGATGTCGTGCGTTTCAGGCCAGCTCATCACTTCGGGCATCTCAGTCCGGTTCATGGCGTTGCCTCGGCACGGGCTGGCTGAAGAGCATCTCCACATAGCGTCGCAGATGATCGATCGAGTCCGCGGCCACCTTCACTCCGTGTTTCGCTTTTGCAAGGACGAACGCCCCCTGAATCGTGGCCTGCGTATACAGGGCAAGGCTCTCGGCGGTCCAGTCCGGCTTCATGCCGCGTTCGCGGATCGCTTCGTCAATGTCGGCAACCAGCGTTTTTGCATGACCGCTGATGGAGCGTTCGCATGCCTCGCGAATCGCAGGGTGCGTGTCGTAGACCTCCTGCGTCATCGTGCCGACCAGGCAGGTGAAGTCCGGCAATTCCCCCTGCAGGAGCGCCTTCCGGAAATCGATGTATGCCAGCAGACGGTTCAGCGGATCGGGGGGGTCATGGTAGGGCGCTGTCTCAAATGCCGCTGCGGTTACTTCGCTCCAATAGTCGGCTGCCGCAATCGCCAGTTCTTCTTTGCTGTCGAAGTGATGAAAGAAGCTTCCCTTCGTCAGTCCCGCAGCTTCGCACACATCCTCCACCCGCGTTGCCGAGTAGCCCTTCGCGCGGATCACGTGCAGTGCGGCATCCAGAATACGTTTCTTCGATTCGTGCCGGGCTTCCAGGACAGGCATTGAGGTCCTTCCGTTTCCAACACGTCTAATGTACCCACTAGTAGGTACACTATCAAGCCGTCCTTTCATTCTTCAAAACCTGTATTTGTCTCTCGTTCCATCAGCGCCAGACAGCTAAGCTGTCGGCTTCAGCGGAGCCGGCATCTGCGCCAGGAAGCGCTGTGCAAACGCAGCACCGTATTCCTCCACCAGGGCCTTCACCCGCGCCGGGTCATCGGCCCGCACAATCAGCCCCGCGTGATGATGCTTCTTCATGCGGTGGACGATTTCCGGCGCGTCGAATCCGCTCGTATCCGGTTCGGCAGTTCGTGCCAGGCAAAGCACGCTTCCCGCATAACTCGACTTCGTCGCGGGCAGCTTGTAGGGCCCGCGTCGCAGATCGGCCACTTCGAGCTTCGCCCATTCCCGCCACAGGTTCACGCCTGTCGCAGTCTCCACCAGGTCGGAGATGAATGCGCCGCCCACGCGCGCTGCAATCTCAAGAAAATAGAATTGCCCGTTAGCATGCGCCTTGATGTATTCGGCGTGCGTGACGCCGCGCATCATGCCGAGCGATGGCGCCAGCTTCGCATTCAGCCCCGTCAATTCCTTCCAGTCGCCGCTGGTGCGGTCCACGGTGCGCGTGGTGAAGACGCCGCCTTCATGCATCACCTGCATCGGCGGCCGTCCGTACTGATGCACCGCGGCGAATACAACTTTGCCTTCGTCGATGATCGAGTCCACGTGGAAAATATCGCCGGGCACAAACTGCTCCAGCAGAAAATTGGTCTGTTCATCGCCCAGTTCATCCAGCAGGCGCCACAGTTGCTCCGGCTCGTGGATCTTGCGGATGCCGAGCGCCGACGCTTCCGCTCGCGGCTTCAGCAGCCAGGGCGGCTTCACGCGCTCCATGTACGATCGCAGATCGTCATAATTGAACACTCCACAGAATTCCGGCACAAGAAAGCCAGCATCGCGTGTACTGGTGCGCATCGCGAGCTTGTCGCGATATTTCATCGTGGTGCTCAGGTTCATGCCGCGCAGGCGCATGTGTTCACGAACTGCCGCGGCCGTCTCCTGGTCAAACTCATCCAGCGCCGCCACGCGATCGAACTTTCGCCCCCGCGCCATCCACGACACGGTATTCAGAATCTGCTGGCGGTTCAATCCTTCCGGCATCGTCGTCACGTCCTCCAGCGATTCGCGAGGCCAGTCTGCGTCGCGGAGCTTGTCCACCGTGAGCAGGGTCGGCTTCACGCCTGACTCGGCACATTGGCGCAAAAAATCCTGCCCTTTTTCGTAGCTCGATATGCACAGAATTCGTTGGATTGTGTCGGCCATGTGATCCTCGCGCGGCGGCTTCAAGGTAGGATAGTTCTACCATAGGCGCGATCACCCTCCCCATCCGCACGCACCACCCAGGGCATCTCGCATGGACAGGAAGGAATCGGCAGGTGGAATCAAGGTAGTGGCGGCGCTGCTGCCCGCAGCCGCGATCGCGCTGTCGACCTGGTCCGGGTGGCTGCCCGCAACGACGGCCTTGTCTCCTGGTATACACATATTCTGGCTGCTCTTTTATCTCGAGTCGCCGGGGTTGCTTTCCGCTGTTATCCTCAGCAACCCGCGACACGGCTTTCATCTCTGGATCGCGGCGATTGTCAACTTCGCCTTCTACTTCTTGCTATGCTGGATTTTGGGCCAGCTCATCAGCGGAATTCTGCGGGGCCGCCGGCAGTCTTTGTGAATCGCGGAGCGGTTCCCTGGTGCTGCCCAGACCGATTCTCCCTATGCTTACATCCGACGCAATCGTGCAACTTCACGACGAGCTCACGCGCGCCTGGCATGACGACCCCGCCGATCCGGTCGATCCCGAATCGACGGAATGGCTCGCCCGCGTCGCGCGCCACCATCGCGCGAATTTCGATCTATGGCACATCGAAGACGAAGCCCGCACCCCCGGCGTCTCTGACGGACAGCTCGCCGAGGTGAAGCGCCGCATCGATTCCACCAACCAGCTTCGCAACGACCTGATGGAACAGCTAGACCAGGCCCTGCTCGATTATCTCGAGCCCCAGCTGCTCCCTGATGCCGATGCTCCCTTGCACTCCGAGTCACCCGGTCTGATGATCGACCGCCTCTCGATTCTGGCGCTCAAGATCTATCACACGCGCGAAGAAGCTCTCCGCATCGACGCCCCGCCGGGTCACGCCAATCGCAACCAGGGCCGCCTTGAAATCCTTGAGATACAGCGAGCCGATCTGGCGCACTGTCTCGATGTCATGTGGCGGGAAACACTCGATGGAAGCCGCCGGTTCAAGATTTACCGCCAGATGAAGATGTATAACGATCCGACCTTGAACCCTGCCATCTATCTCAACACGCCGGACAAGTGCGACTGAGCCTCGTCCATTTGACGTAAAGCGGTGTTGCCGGTATAACAGTGGCTCAAGTAGCGCGCGTCGAATGTGTGTGACTCGAAAAGAATTGACTTCGTTCTCACAATATTGAACGCTCATGGCAGACCTTATGATGCAAGAGGCAAGAACCTCGGCGGCAAGTAGAAAGAAAGCTCCCTCCCTCGCCAGCAAGTCGGGTGGCCGCTCGGCAGCGGCTTCGTCGGCCGCTTTTCAGCAGTACCAGGCAGCGGTTCAGCTCGTGCAGCAGGCCAAGTACGACAAAGCGCTCGCCGCTTTTGAAAAGCTGCTTCCCACGGCGCCCGTCGAGATCATTGAGCGCTGCCGCATGTATATGCAAACCTGCCGGCGGCAATTGGAGAAGGCGGGGCTCAAATTCCTTACTCCTGAGGAACGGTTCGACTATGCGGTTTCGCAATTGAATTCAGGTTATTTCGAAGAAGCCTCAAACGAACTGAAAAGCATCCTGGGCGATCATCCAGAGGCCGACTACGCCTACTACGGCCTTGCGGTGATCGACTCGATTACGGGCCGGACTCAGGGCTGTCTCGATAACCTCGCCAAAGCCATTGAGTTGAACCAGAAGAATCGCCTCCAGGCACGCTCCGACAATGACTTCCAGAACATGGTGGACGATCCCCGCTTCACCGAATTGCTGTATCCTGAAATCCCGTAGGTCTGCCTCAACGTAGGAGCGCAGGCCCTCGGCATTGATTGTGAAATCAACGACTCCCCCAATTAACTCCGGGTCCTGTCCAGCCTGTTCCACCGTACCGGACGACGGACCCGATACGTCTATGCAGGCCCTTCACGTTGTCGCAATCGGCGGAGGCACCGGCCTCTCAACGTTGCTGCGTGGCCTGCGCCGTCATGTGAAGGTCCCCGGCCAATCAGCCGGCGAGCCGCTGCCCATTGCCGAGCTCGCCGCGGTTGTCACCGTGACCGACGATGGCGGATCCTCCGGCCGCCTGCGCAAAGACTTCAACATGCTTCCCCCCGGCGACCTGCGCAACTGCATGGTCGCCCTCAGCGAAGAAGAAGACGTGCTTGTTCAGCTCTTCGCGCACCGCTTTCGAGGTGGCAACGGGCTAAATGGGCACAGCTTCGGCAATCTTTTCGTTGCGGCGCTCACTGAGATCACCGGCGACTTCGCGCACGCGATCCAACTCGCATCCCGGATCCTGGCCACGCGCGGCAGCATCTATCCCGCGACCACTGCCAACGCCACGCTCGTCGCGCGCATGGACGACGGGTCTCTGGTGCGCGGTGAAACCGACATCACCGCCAGCCGCCAGCACATTGAAGAGCTGACACTCGATCCGCCCGATGCGGCGGCTCTGCCTGAGACCATCGAAGCGATCGAGCGTGCCGATCTTATCTCGGTCGGGCCCGGCTCTCTCTATACCTCGCTGATCACCAACCTCCTCGTGCAGGGTATTCCCACAGCGCTGGCCAACGCTCGCGGCACCCGCGTCTATATCGCAAATCTCATGACGCAGGCCAATGAGAGCCTCGGCCTCACCGCCTCAGAGCATATCGAGCGCATCTACGAACATACCCGCGCACCCATCTTCGACTACGCCATCGTCAACACCGCGCCCTTCTCCGAAGAGACGGTCGCGCGTTACGCGGCACAACGCGCCCAGCCGATCGAGGCCGATATCGAGCGCATCGAGGCTCTTGGCGTGCGCTGCATCCTCGGCGAGTTCGCAGGCGAGGATCACCCGGTCCGCCACAATTCCGCCCGCCTGACCGATGCCCTTCTCGAACTCGGCCGCAACTCCATCCACTCGCGCGAATAGGAAGTTACCAGCCCATTTCCCGCATGCGCTCCTCGATGATGCCGCTGTAGCGATTCATGCGATCGGGCCGTCGTTTGAGCGGGGCCGGCAGTATCGCCGCGAGCCGCGCTGCTTCTTCGCGGTCGACGCTCCGCGCCGAGGTCCTGTCGTAGGTACGGCACGCTGACTCCGCGCCATAAACGCCGGGACCCCATTCCACCACGTTCAGATAGAGTTCCAGGATGCGCTGCTTGCCGAGCACGAATTCGGCAACCGGAACCAGCGTGAACTCGGCGCCTTTGCGCAGAAGCGATCGCTCGGTCCCAAAAAACAGGTTCTTCACCAGTTGCTGCGTAATGGTCGAGCCTCCGCGAATGCGCCCGCCCTCCATATCGCCTTCGGCAGCGATCTCCATCGCATGCCAATCGAAGCCGTGGTGCTGGTAAAAGCGCGCGTCTTCCGCGGCAATCACCGCGTGCTGCAGATTGGGCGAGATCCGGCTCAACGGAACAAAGCTGGATCGCTTGTGATACGTCGTGCGATGAATCCAGGACTGAAGGCGTCTCTCCATCTGGAGGGCCGTGGTCGGCGGGTCGATCCACCGCAGTGACAAAAGCATCAGCGCGGCAAACAACCACACGCCCGCTACGCAGAGGCCAAGCCATCGCAGAAAAAAGACGAACGAAGCTTTTCGAGCCGACCTCGTGTTAGGCGCAGTATCGAGGGGTGCAGTCACATCTCAGAATAATCTTCTGGAATGCAGTGGTCAGTGATCAGTTGTCAATCAGCGTTGATTCGATCGTTGATTCGACCGCCAAGAACTCAGACTCCCGAGAACCCAGTCAGTCGGATTGCCGGGTTCAAATCCTCAATCTTTCAGCCCTGGTCCCGGGTTCCCTGCTGTTCCGTCCTTTTGAGCTGCCCGCATGCCGCGAAGATGTCGCGCCCACGTGGCCGGCGCAGATAAACAGGCACTCCCTCGGCTAGAAGTGTCTGCTGAAACAGCTCGACCGCTCCAGCATGCGGCATCTCGTAGGGAATGCCGGGGCCCGGATTCCATGCGATCAGGTTCACCTTCACCGGAAATCCAGCGCGCCGCACCAGTTTCGCGACTTCGCGCGCATGCTCCGGCCGGTCTGTCACGCCGCCCAGCAGGACATACTCAAAGGTGATGCGCTCTTTCGCGCGCAATTTCACTTCCCGTACCGCGGCCAGCATGGCATCGATGGGCCATTTGCGATTCACCGGCATCACATCGCTGCGAATCGCATCGTTCGGCGCGTTCAAACTGATCGCGAGCTTCGGGCGCATCTCCGGCGGCTCCGCAGCCAGCCGCTCGATACCGGGTACGATGCCCGACGTCGACACCGTCATGCGCAGCGGGCTGATCCCGACTTCCTCAACCAGCAGCCGCACCGCGCCCATCCAGTTGTCGTAGTTCAGCAGGGGCTCGCCCATTCCCATGAATACGAGATTCAGCCGATCTTTGCCCACTTCGACGCCGTGCCGGTCCATCACGGCAACCACCTGGCCTGCTATCTCGCCCCGCGTCAGGTTGCGCTGCAGGCCTAGTTTCGCGGTCAGGCAGAACTGGCAATTCACCGCGCATCCCATCTGGCTCGAAACGCAAATCGTGGCGCGATCCCAATTTTTCCTGGTTAACAACTGTGGCGCAACACGGTCCGCGTCGCTGCCGTCGCCCGCCTCGCCGCCATCCCCATCCGGCATCCAGACCGTTTCGACTGTTCCCGGCGGAGCGGCTTGCGCACTCTCCTCGGCGGTCGATTGGCCTTCCACCAGGTAACGCTCCGTCCCATCTTCCGAGATGAAAGTCTGTACAATCCTGGGACGCCCGACCACCCAGGATTGAGCCAGCTTCACGCGCAGCGTCTTAGGTAAAGTGGTGATTTCGCTAATCTCTGTAACTCTCTGTGAATAGATGGCTTCTGCGATCTGCCGCCCCCGCCATTCCGGCTCTCCTAGGGACGACGCGAGGCCGCTCAACTCGGTCCCGGAAACACCGAAAATTTCCCTCAGGCTTCCCTCGGATGCTTTGTTGGTATCTAATCGTACGAGTTGGCTGGAGTGCGCAGTCACGGCTGGGCCCAGCATAGTGCATTTCTCTTTCTCCTGCTGCCAGTGTCTGCCTCGCCGGGCACCTGTTTTCCCCAGTATTTTCTCGAGCCTGGTTCTATGACAGGCCCGGTTGAGTCCTGCAAGACCGACGAAGAATCGATATAAAAGATGACTATCAGCACTGAGCGCAACCTTCGCCGCACCGTCCTGCCGAATGGCCTGATTGTCTTGACCGAGCGCATGGAGCATCTCCGCTCCGTTGCGATGGGCGTGTGGATCAAGTCCGGTTCCCGCTGTGAACCTGCCGAGACCAACGGCATATCCCATTTTGTCGAGCACATGCTTTTCAAGGGAACCAAGTCGCGATCGGCCCAGCATATCGCCCGCGAAATGGATTCCATCGGCGGCAACCTTGACGCCTTCACCGGCAAGGAAACCATTTGCTTCAACGTGAAATCGCTGGCCGAGCATGTGCCCATCGCGCTCGACGTTCTCGCCGACCTGGTGCTGAACCCGGTCTTCGCGTCGCCAGAAATCGAGCGCGAGCGCGGCGTCATTCTCGAAGAAATCAAGATCGACGAAGACAATCCCGATGTGCTCGTCCACGAACTCTTCACGCAGAATTTCTGGAGAGATCATCCGCTCGGCAAGCCCATCCTCGGCACGTCGGCGACGGTGGGCCGGCTCGACCAGGAACAGCTCTTTGGTTACCACAGCGACCGGTTCCACGGCGGCAATATGGTGTTTTCCGCCGCCGGCGACCTCGAACACGATAGCTTCGTCAAGGCCGTCGGAGAGAAGTTCGCTCCGCTGAGCGTGGGCCGGCCGGTGCGCGAAGAGCTTGCCCCCGAAGCCAGCGCGCGCATCTTGCTCCGCAACAAGAAGGCTCTCGAGCAGGTGCAGATTTGTCTCGGCGTGCCAGCACCGCCCATCACCGACGACAATCGCTACTCTACGCTGATCCTCAACACCGTTCTTGGCGGCGGCATGAGTTCGCGCCTCTTCCAGACCATTCGCGAAGAGCGCGGCATGGCGTACTCCATCTATTCCGATCTGAATCCGTATCGTGACACCGGGACGCTCTGTGTTTACGCCGGCACCTCGGCAGGCAAGGCGCTCGAAGTCATCAATCTGATCCTCTCTGAGTTCAAGAAGCTCAAGGACACGCCGCTCAGCGACGATGAATTGACGCGCGCCAAGGACCAGGTCAAAGGAAACATCCTCATGGGGCTCGAAAGCTCCAACTCGCGCATGGCGAATCTGGCCCGGCAGGAAATGTACTTCCAGCAGTTCTTCACGGTGGAAGAAATCATCGCCCGGCTCGATGCGGTGGAGGCTCCTCAGGTGCAATCGATGGCGCAACGCCTCTTCGATCCCAACCGGATTGCCGTCACGCTGCTCGGCCGGCTGGATGGAATCAAGCTGACGCGCTCGCGGCTCGTCTGCTGAAGGGCGGAGGTTCTACGACGCCATCCCCAGCCCGACGAGATTCGCCGCGGCAATAATGATCACAATGCCGGCCCACAGCAGTCGAACGGGCCGGCCTTCCACTTCAGACCACTCGCCCAGCGCCAACCCGACCAGCCCTCCGCACAAGACATAAATGCTCATGTGCAGCATCCAGTTCACGTAGCTGAGCCGCTGCGGGATGTTCGATGCGCCCCACGCATAGAAGAAGAACTGCAGGTACCACATGATGCCGCCGGTCGAAGCGAGCGCCGCGTTCCTTATCAACGTGGGTCGCGGCTGTGCCAGGTCGCTGCGCAGCGAAAGCTTCTCAACCGTCGCCAGCCTGAAAAAGCAATAAGCCATGTTGATGACCGCTCCACCGCCCATGATGAACACGTAGCTTGGGAGCGCAGCATACAGAGGATTCACGCCCAGGTGGAGCGCCGCGGCCTCCATCGGCTTCGCAGCGTCGATTGCGAACGACATGCCTGAAGAAAAAATACCGCACATCACGGCCAGCCCCAGGCCGAGCGACAGATTGAACTCCTGAATCTCGCCCTGGAGTTGCCGTTCTTTTTGGTGCCCCGCGTAGGACACGATGGCGACGCCGATGAGCGCTACGATCACGCCGGCCATGGTCAGCAATCCGCTCTTCGTGGTGAAGAGCATCGCTCCCTGACCGTGCATCAGCGGAGGCACCAGGGTTCCGACGATCAGCGTCACCCCAATGGCTACGCCGATGCCGAGCGACATGCCGAGGTGCCGCATTGTGAGCCCGTAGCTCACGTTGCCCACGCCCCACATTGCGCCAAACAGAGCAACCTTCAGCAGCAGGTGCGGTCCCATCGACGCATAAAAGCCGCGGAAATCCGGCAGCAGAAACAGGCTCACGCCAATGGGCAGCAGGATCCACGAGAAGACGCCGGCCAGCGCCCACGTCGTCTCCCACGACCACTTCTTCACCTTCTCGATCGGCGCATAAAACGAGGCAGCCATGCCTGCCCCGACCACGTGCCAGCCAATCCCCGCAATCACTGAGGTCATGCGTTTCCTCTTGCCTGCCTTATTTTGGCTTCGCTGTGAATTCGTAGCTTCCCGCCGCCAGCCTGACCCCATGCTCGCCATTCGGACCGGTTGCGCTTTCCATATCGCCGTCGTATTTCTGAACCGATTGAATGGTCCAGCCTTGAGCGGCGTCGTCGCCGAGCCATCCCGCGGCATTCGCCGGAATCGTCACGTGCCACGTCGCCGTGTTGCCATGAATGCTCCAATCCGACTTGATCACGCCGTACGGCGAAGGATAGCTGAACTCCACGCTCCCAAGCCGCGCGTCAAATTGCGGATGCAGCACGATGGTATGAAAACCAGCGTCCAGCGAGGTCGCGTCCACGCCGGCGACGTAGCGGTAAATCCAGTCAGCCACCGCGCCATACGCGTAGTGGTTATAGGAGTTCATGCTGGGATCGCTCTTCATCTGATCGCCATTCCAGCGCTCCCAGGTGGTGGTTGCGCCATGTTCTACCAGGTATCCCCACGATGGATACGCCGTATTCAGCAGCAGGTGGTAGGCCATATCAGCGTGGCCAGTCTTGGTCAGCTCTTCCAATAAATAAGGAGTGCCAAGGAAGCCCGTCCCCAGCAATCCGTGATTGGCTTCGATTTTGGCGACGAGCTTCTGCGCCACGGCTGCGCGCATTGATTCGGGGACAAGATTCATGTGCAGCGCCAGCACATAACCGGTTTGCGTGTCGCCGACGCCTTCCGTTCCGGTCTTTGTGCGCTCGCCAAACGGAGAATCGCCTGTGTCCGCGCCTGCCACAAAGCCGTCTTCATGCACAAACTGCTTTCGAAACGCGTCGCGAATCTTCTCGAAGAGCTGCGCGTACCTGTGCTCGTCGGCGCTGCGACCAGTGGCATGCGCCATCTCGCGCATCAGCGTCACGTCGTAGGCCCAGGAAGAGGTCGCAATCAGCACCTGGTTGGTGCGGCCTTCCGGTGAAAGCCAGTCGCCAAACGGAATGCCCGAATTCTTCCACAATCCATCGGGATTCGAATCCTCGATCGCCGCAAGGTATTTTTCCATCGCGGCCCAGTTTTCCTCGATCACGCTGGTATCGCCATTTTGGAGCCACGACGTCCACGGAATGATCACGCCTGCGTCGCTCCAGCCCGCGCCGTATCCCGCATTCTCGCGCACGGTGCCGGGTGAGTAGATCCCGTAATACCGCGTATCGATCTGCGTGCCACGCATATCCGCGGAGAATTTGCGGGTGAACGCCGTCAGGTCCATGTTGTAGCTTGCGGCGCGCCAAAATACCTGGGCATCGGCCATCCAGCCGAGCCGCTCATCGCGCTGCGGGCAATCGGTTGGCACGCTCATGAAATTCGACCGCTGGCCCCACTCGATGTTGCTCAGCAGCTTGTTCACGATCTCGTTGCCGGTCTTCATCTCCGCCGTGAACCGAGCGTCCGTGTGAAACACTTCGGCGACCACGGCATCTTTGCCGGGCGGAGTCTTCACTCCCGTCAGTTCCGCATAGCGGTAGCCGTGATACGTGAACTGCGGAACGAACTCCTCTACGCCTTTGCCGCTGAGGGTGAAGGAGTCGGTCGCTTTGGCGGTGCGCAGATTCTCGGTGTAGAGGGTTCCATCGGCGTTCAGGATTTCGGCGAATCGCAGGCGGATCTTCGTTCCGGCCGGCCCCTGGACACGCACCCGCTCCACACCGGCCTGGTTCTGGCCAAAGTCATACACGTAGACGCCCGGCTTCGGTTCTTTCATCGATACAGCCTGAAGCGTACGCTCGACGCGAATCGGCGGAAAGGCCTGCGCCTCGATGCGAATTTCCTTCGGCTCAATCGCAATCGCCTGCTTCCATCCGGACGCAGCGAATTGCGCCGTATCCCATCCCGGCTCATGCAATCGCGCATCCTGCGTTTCGCCGTCGTAGAGCTCCGCGTGCTCGATATACGAAGTTTTCGCCTGCCACTCCGGGGTTGTCGTTACCCAGTCGATGCTGCCATCGGCATACTCCACACGGAGCTGCGCCCGCAGGGCTGGCGGCGTATCGCCATAGTTGTTGGGCTGCTGAAACCATTCGAGCGGCGTAGCGTACCAGCCTGGGGCCAGCAGCGCACCGACCGCGTTCTTGCCCTGCTTCACGAGGGCACTGACGTCGAAGGTCTGATAGGTGACATGCTCGCGGTAGTCGGTCCAGCCCGGAGCCATCACTTCGTTCCCGACCCGCTTGCCGTTCAGAAACACCTCGTACTCGCCCAGCGCCGTCGCATACAGCCGCGCCGACTTCACCTGCTTTCTGAGTTCAAATCCGTGGCGAAGCTGCTTGACTGAGTCCGGAATCCACGGATGACCGAGGGGTGTGCTCCTTGCTCCGGCAGGCTGCTGCCACTCGGCAGCGGCCTTCCATCCCGAATCGTCAAATCCTTTCCGCTCCCATCCGGCAGCCGCATGGATCGCGCTTTTCCAGGACGTGTCGCTGGCGAAGGTCTGCGTGGTTCCGTCGGTGTACTCGACGAACAGCGTTGCGATCATGGGAGCAGCTTCCTCGTTGGCTGCGCGCTCGGGATCGGCTTCGTAGCGCAACGTCTCGATTGCCATGCTGTTTGCGCCGTCAGCCAGCTTGCCCGTCACATCCGCTGCGACAAACTTCTTCCACGGCATCTGCCCATAGGGCGGCAGCGGGTCTTCAGTCAGGATTTGGGTTCCATTCACCCATGCCGAAACCGTGTCTTCGCCGGCAGCGTAGAAGGTCGCCTGCCGCACCGGCTTGGTCACGTTCACGCTGGCGCGATATGCAACCCGTTCTTCCTTGCTCCTCTCCGCGGAGACTTCATGCGCGTCGGGGCTCGCGATCCACACAGCCGCCGCATGTCGCACTGCCGCCTCTTCCGTTGTTTCGTAACCAATCCACTGCCCTTTCCACGCATCCTGGCTCATCAATCCGGTTTCAAACCAACCCGCCTTGCCTTCGGCGTACGGCTTACCGTCTGCGCCCCAAAGCTTGACCCACCAAAAGTAGCCGGTGCAGGGCTTGAGCGCGGGCCCTTCATATTTCACATTCAGCGATTGGTCCGATGCTTTGCGACCACTATCCCAGATTTTCCGGCTATTCTGCGTTTCATCCGGCGCCTGCGCAGCGACCCACACCTCGTACGCTGTCTGTTTCGCTCCGCGGGCGCTGTCGTCGAGCTGCCATGAGAAGCGCGGTGCCGGATCGTCGATGCCGAGCGGCATGGTCAGATCGTCGACGCGCAACATCTCCGGTCCCGGTACGTGTTGCGGTTGTGCGATCACGATTGAAGCCGACAACATCAACCCCCAGGCAATCCCCTGCGCGCTGTGCCGCATTCTCGCGTTCTCCCATCCACACTGACTTGAACCCGTCCATTGTGCAGCATCGGCGCGAACTCTGGAAATGGTTTTCGTATTGAATTTTTCGCATCGGAGTTCCCCGGTACACTCTCATCATGGGGACTCGGCTTTACGTTGCCTCCACCAGCCAGGGCAAGCTGCGCGATTTCCGGACCGCTGCCGAAACCCACGCCGTTTCTCTCGAGCCGCTGCCCGGTCTCGATACCATCCCCGTTCCCGAAGAAGACGGGGCCACCTTCGCCGCCAATGCCATGATCAAGGCAGCGCATTATTCGCGCTTCGCGCCCGGCGAGCTCGTCATTGCCGACGACTCCGGCCTCGAAGTCGACGCGTTGGGCGGCGCTCCCGGTGTGCGCTCGGCTCGTTTCGCCGCCGACTCCGGCCTCGTCGATTCACCCGACGCCAATGACAACACCGACGTCTGGAACAATATGCTGTTGCTGCAGCGCCTCGGCTCCATCGACGCGTCGCGCCGCACCGCCCGCTATCGCTGCGTGCTCGTGGCCGCGCGCGACGGACACCTCGTGCAGACGGCAGAGGGCTCGGTCGAAGGCATCATTCTCGACGCACCGCGCGGCACCGGCGGGTTCGGCTACGATCCTTTGTTTTATCTGCCTGCACTCAACTGCACCATGGCCGAGATCGATCTGCAAACCAAGCTTTCGCTCAGCCATCGCGGACGTGCACTTGTTGCACTCCTCTCCCTTCTCAACATCTGAAACGCCCGGCCTCCCGCGTCCCACTTCCACCCGGCCTTCCTTGACGCTGCCAATCTCGGACCCGAATAATAAGTAAGGATCAGCGAAATCCCTCCTCTGAGGCCGAAGTGGCCTCGATTCAAGGCATCAGGAGCTGCAAAACGCATGGCAACCGCACAACATCCTTCCGCGCACAATGTGCGTCCCGGCGTAAGGCCTTTGCGTGCCGGTCAAGGGAATTCGTTCATTTGGCGCAAGCTCCATTCGCTGCTTGGCATCATTCCCATCGGCGCATTTCTCCTGGAGCACCTGCTCTCGAACTTTGAAGCGCTCAAAGGCCCCCTCGCCTACGGTGACCAGGTCAAGTTCCTCAATGCGCTGCCCGTCGTGCGCGTTCTGGAATGGGTTTTCATCTTCATTCCCATCGCCTATCACGGCATTTACGGCGTCTACATCTGGGTTCGCGGCAAATCGAACATCGTTTACTATCCATGGGCCGGCAACTGGATGTACCTCGTGCAGCGGTACACCGGCCTCATCGCATTCGCCTACATCCTTCAACACGTGCTGCGCCAGCGCTTCATGGGCATCAGCCTGCCCGAGCATCCATACGCCGCCTTCGCCAAGGTGCAGCATGAGCTCGCGAATCCCTGGATGCTAGCCGTCTACGTCATCGCCATGATCGCCGTGTGCTGGCACTTCGCGTACGGCATCTGGCTCTTTGCCGCCAAGTGGGGCATCACGCCCGGCGAAACCGCGCGCAAGCGCTTCGGCTATGTGTGCGTGGCCATCGGGGTGATCCTCGCGGCCATGGGCATTGCCAGCATCTGGGCGTTCGTCTCGCCCAAGTACGCCAACACGCCAGACGACGTTACGCCGGCCATCACCCAGATCCACACCCCGGCTCATCCCGCAGGCTAGATGGAGGTCTTCATGCCAGAATCGCGCATTACCAGTCAGGAATTCCAGAAATTCGCAGGCCCAGCTCACAACGCAATCGTCGAGTTGAGCCGCGTTGTCGGCGCTTCCAGCTTCGATCCCGAGTTGCAGCAGTTGGTCAAGATCCGCGCATCGCAAATCAATGGTTGCGCCTTCTGCACCCAGCTTCATCTCAACGAGGCACGCCATATGGGTATCGCTGCCCCCAAGCTGGACCTGCTTGCCGTGTGGCGCGAGGCCGGCATTTTTTCAGAACGCGAAAAGGCCGCTCTGGCATGGACGGAGCTGCTGACGCGCCTCTCAGAGCATCATGTTTCCGATGCGGATTATGCGGCCGTATCGGCTCACTTTGCTCCATCCGAGCTGGCCTGGCTCAGCGCTGCGGTCGCCGTCATCAATACATGGAACCGCATCGCCGCGCCCTTTCAGTACGCACCGCCCATTCCGCGTCACCCAATCGAACCCGCCCATCAAGCCGCGCATGCGTAGAACGCCTTCGCCCAGTTTTTGGCTTGGGCCGTTGAAAGGACTCGAAAGAGAATGGCAGGACCCAGAATCATCGTGATTGGCGGAGGCCTCGCCGGGCTCGCAGCAGTGATCAAGATCGCGGAGGCCGGCGGCACCGTCGACCTCTTCTCCATTGTTCCCGTCAAGCGTTCCCACTCGGTCTGTGCGCAGGGCGGCATCAACGCCGCTAAAAATCTGAAGGGCGAAGGCGACACCACCTGGAAGCACTTCGACGACACGATTTACGGCGGCGACTTTCTCGCCAACCAGACTCCCGTCAAAGCCATGTGCGAGGCCGCTCCCGGAATCATCGACCTGCTCGATCGGATGGGCGTTCCCTTCAATCGCACGCCCGAGGGTTTGCTCGATTTCCGCCGCTTCGGCGGCACGCTGTACAACCGCACCGCATTCGCCGGAGCCACCACCGGCCAGCAGCTCCTCTACGCGCTTGACGAACAAGTTCGCCGCCACGAGTCCGACGGCAAGGTCAAAAAGTATGAGGGCTGGGAATTTCTCTCCGCCATCATCGACTCGACCGGCCGTGCGCGAGGCATCACGGCGCTCGATCTGCGCAGCATGGAGCTTCGCTCCTTTCCAGCCGATGCGATCATTCTCGCCACCGGCGGCATTGGAGCCATCTTCGGCAAGAGCACCAACTCCGTGGTCTGCACCGGCTCCGCGCAATCCGCGGTCTTCCAGCAGGGCGTCTACTACGCCAATGGCGAATTCATCCAGGTCCATCCCACGTCGATTCCCGGCGAAGACAAGCTGCGACTCATGTCCGAGTCGGCCCGCGGCGAAGGCGGCCGCGTGTGGGTTCCGCGCACTGCCGGCGATAAGCGCCCTGCAAAACAAATTCCAGAGGCCGAACGGTGGTACTTCCTCGAAGAGTGGTATCCGAAATACGGCAACCTCGTTCCCCGCGACGTTGCAACGCGCGCGATCCACAAGGTCGTCTATGAGCATCACCTCGGTATTGACGGCCAGCCCATGGTCTATCTCGACCTGACCCACATCGATCGCGCCACGCTGAATCGCAAACTCGAAGGCATTCTCGAGATCTACGAGAAGTTTGTAGGCGACGATCCGCGCGAAGTGCCGATGAAAATTTTTCCGGGCATGCACTACACCATGGGCGGCCTGTGGGTCGACTTCGACCAGATGACCAACGTCCCCGGCATCTTCGCGGCCGGCGAGTGCGAGTATCAATACCACGGCGCAAATCGCCTGGGCGCCAATTCGCTGGTCAGCTGCATCTTCGGCGGATTCCAGGCCGGCCCGAATGCGCTGAAGTATGCCAAAGGCGTTGAGCGCGCCGGAGCCGACGACGGTTCTGCCGCCGAGCTGAAGCGCCAGGCTGAAATCAACCAGGGTTTGATGAAGAATGAGGGTACCGAGAATCCCTTCAAGCTGTGGCGCGAGCTGGGCGTGAACATGACCAAGCACTGCACCGTGATCCGCTACAACAAGGGACTCGAAGAGGCCGACGCGAAAGTTGTTGAACTGCTCGATCGCTACAAGAAGGTGAACCTGAGCGACAAGAGCCAGTGGGCCAACACCAGCTTCGCCTTCGCGCGCCAGTTGAAGAACATGCTCGAGCTCTCGCGCACCATCACGCGCGGAGCGATCCTGCGCGACGAGTCGCGCGGCGCGCACTACAAGCCCGATTTTCCGGAACGCAACGACGAGAAGTTTTTGAAAACGACCAAGGCAAGTTTCACCGGCGTCTGCACCGGTCCCAAGTTCGAATTCGAAGACGTTGACATTCAATACATCAAGCCGCGTCCGCGCCGCTACGACGCCGCGAAGTGAGCAAACGAACCACCGAGCGAAGCGAGGTGGAAGTGAGTCGAAGGATCCGCGGTTGTCGGTTGAGATTCGAAGTTGCAAGAAGTTCTTGCTGAAAGCTGAAGGCTGACAGCTGAAAGCTGCTTTTGAGGGAACATGGCAGACAGGACCGTACATTTCGAAATCAAGCGCCAGGCAAGTCCCGAGGCGCCCGCTGTGTGGGAAAAATTCGACCTTCCGTGGCGTCCCGGCATGAA
This sequence comes from Occallatibacter sp., assembly GCA_035308825.1. GTDB lineage: Bacteria > Acidobacteriota > Terriglobia > Terriglobales > Acidobacteriaceae > Telmatobacter. Next base: position 64,321 of record DATGFX010000085.1, read on the forward strand.
CGTCATCTCCGCCATGATGGAAATCGCGGCCAACCCTGTGACCGCCGACGGGAAGCCCACCACGCCGATCACTTACGATTCAAATTGTCTCGAAGAAATCTGCGGCTCCTGCGCGATGCGCATCAATGGCAAGGCCCGCATGGCCTGCTCGGCGCTGGTCGAGAACCTGGAGCAGCCCATCAAAGTCGAGCCGCTCTCGAAGTTCCCGCTGGTGCGCGATCTCCAGGTCGACCGCTCCGTTCTGTTTGAAAATCTCATGCGCGTCAAGGCCTGGGTTCCCGTCGACGGAACCTACGATCTCGGTTCCGGACCGCGCGTCTTCCCCCAGCAGCAGGAAGCCAATTACCCGCTTTCCAACTGCATCTCCTGCACCTGCTGCATGGAGGTATGTCCTCAGTTCAACGAGGCCACAGGATTCGTCGGCGCAGCCACGATTGCGCAGGTCAAGCTCTTCAACAATCACCCCACCGGCAAAGTCTTCAAAGAGGAACGGCTGCGCGCGCTGGCCGGGGACGGAGGAGTGCAGGAGTGCGGCTACGCGCAGAACTGCGTGGAAGTCTGCCCCAAGCAGATCCCGCTCACCAACGCGATCTCGGATATCAGCCGCGACGTGCTCACCCAGAAAGTCAAAGACTGGCTGCGCGGCTGACGGCGGCGATTTGATTGCGCGCGTCCGGGCCCGGACGCTTCACTGCGGCCTAGTTGCCGTAGAACCCGGCAATCCAGCCCTGCAGCAGCGCCGGCAAACATCCCAGCACCACCACGGCCCCGGTGATCAGCAGCAGAACCAGAGTCGTGACCGGATGCGCCGGGATACGCGACGAATCGGCTGCGGGCAGCACGTAGACACGCTTTAGCACCTGCACATAGTAGTAGAGGCTAACCGCGCTCATCGCCACGGCGAGAATCACCAGCCCCAGGCCAGCCCCCACGGGATAGACCTGAAGCACCGCCGCAAACAAATTGAACTTGGCCCAGAAGCCGACCAGGGGCGGAATCCCCGCGAGCGAGAGGAACAGCACCAGCATGACCGCAGCCAGCACCGGGTTCCGTTTGTGCAGGCCAAGAAATGCTTCCATGCGATCGCTGCCCGTGGCGCGCTCCACCACGCCGACTGCGCCGAAGGCTCCGATCGTCGTCAGCCCATAAGTGAGCACGTAGTACAGAATCGCCTCGGCGCTGCGCGAGCTATACGAGAAGAACGCGAGCCCCAGCAGCACATAACCGGCGTGCGCAATGGCCGAGTAAGCCAGCAGCCTGCGCACGCTGGTCTGCGCCAGCGCCGCCAGGTTGCCCAGCACCATCGAAACCGCGGCCAGCACCATCAGCAGCTCCATCCACGCTGACCGGAATCCGAGATACATAGGCATGGGTTGCGGATGGTTGCTCGCAATCACGACGACGCGACCCTGCATTCCATCGAAAACATGCCATGCCGCCGTGCCGATGGAAATCAGCAACGCAAAGCTCGCCACCTTGGAAACGGAAGCGATGAATGCCGCGCCCGGTGCAGGCGCGCCCTCGTACGCATCCGGCGCCCACAGGTGGAACGGCGCCGCTGCAATCTTGAATCCCAGACCAGCCGCGACCATCACCAGCGCCACGTAGAACAGCGGCGCGGCGTGCACCGCGTTCCCACTGTACAGACCCCGCATCATCCGGTGCAGGTTCGTCGATCCGGAGATACCGTAAAGATAACTGAAACCGAACAGCAGAAACGCAGCCGACATGCCGCCGAACAGGTAGTACTTGATCGCCGCTTCGGCGCTTTTCGCCGATCGCTTGGCAAACGCTGTCAACACGTACAAGCCGAGGCTAAGCAATTCGAGGCCGATGAAAATCACCAGCAGGTCTTGGGCCGCCGCAATCACCAGGCCGCCAGTCGCGGCCATCAGCACCACCGCGACAAACTCGCCCACGTGCCGCGTAAACTCCGATTCGTTGAGCAGCAGTAGCGTCAACGCGGTCAACGCCAGGATGCCCACCTGCGCAACCGATGCCGAACCGCCCACAGCCAGCAACACGTCGCCGTTTGCCGCAGCCAGGCCGGTCCCGCCCACGTAGAACAGTGCACCCAGTCCCGCAAGACAGCCGAGCACGCCCAGATTCGCTGCAACCGCCGCCCGAACCTGCAACGTCGCCTTGCGCAGGAACGCCAGGTCCACAACCAGCACGATCACTGCGGCAATTTCGAGGGCCGATTCAGGCAGCGTCACGCGAAAGAGGTCTGCGTAGTTCATTGCATTCCTCCCGCAAGCATTGCCTTGACCGCCGGCTCAATCGCTTCCAGCAGGATTCGCGGATACAACCCGACAAACAAGCTAGCCGCTACCAGCAACGAAACGCCCGCCACCTCGGGCCAGGTAATGGGTGCCAGTTCGTGCCCGTGCTCGTGCAGGTGCGCCGCCGGATGCGCATCGCTGAAGAAGGCCTTCTGCAGCGCTCGCCAGGTATAGGCCACACCCACAACGATGCCAACTCCGGCGGCTACGGTCCACCAGGGCTTCGCCATCCAGGCACCAATCAGTACTTGCAGCTCCGCTACGAATCCCGAAAATCCCGGCAGCCCCATCGACGCGATGCCGGCAATCACAAACGCCCACGCCGCAAACGGAAGCCGCTTCGACAAATGCATGGTTTCAAGATCGGCAAGTTGCCGCGTATGCGTGCGCTCGTAAACGATGCGGCCCACAATCGCGAAGAGCAGTCCCGCGATCACGCCGTGCGAAAACATCTGCAGCACCGCGCCCGTGATGCCGATCTGGTTGAGCGTCATCAGTCCCAGCAGCACAAATCCCATGTGACTCACGCTGGAGTAGCCGATGACAAACTTGAAGTCGGTCTGCACCAGCGCCACCAGCGCTCCATAGACAATGCCGATCACCGCCAGCAGCGCAAACACGTCGCGCCACGAACCAAGACCGTTCACCGAAAATCCCCAGGGATCCATGCCCCGCGGATACAACGCCATCGCGACGCGCAGGCAGCCGTATGCGCCCAGCTTCATCACCACGCCTGCCAGCAGCATTGACGCAGCGGTCGGGGCGGCCACGTGTCCGGTAGGCGCCCAGGTGTGGAAGGGCCACATGCCGGCGAGAATTGCAAAGCCAACGAAGACCAGCGGGAAACACCACATCTGAAAACTCACCGGCAGGGATGCATGGGCGAGGTCGATCAGGCCGGTTGAATGGCTGCCCGATCGCGCATACGAAGCGAGCAGTCCGATCAGCACCATCGCCGATCCGACAAAGGAATAGAGCGCCAGCTTCATTGCGCCGTATTCGCGCCGCGTCGAGCCCCAGATCGAGATCAGGAAGTACTTGGGCACGATCGCAATCTCGTAGAACACGAACAGTAGGAACAAATCCCCGCTGAGAAACACGCCATACACGCCGCCAATGAGCGCCAGGTAAAACGCAAAGAACTCATTGGTGCGGTCTTCGATGTTCCAGCTGAAGAGCACGCCCGCAACCGCAGCCAGGCCGGTAAGCAGCACGAGCACCAGGCTGATGCCGTCCGCCGCGAGCAGATAACGGATGCCCATTTGCGGGATCCACTCCGCATCGGTAATCACGGCGCGGGCATAGTGAACCTCGGCACCGGCAGCAAATCCGAGCAACGCCAGGCTCAGTCCGGCCAGCGCTACGACAAGCGCCAACCAGCGTGCAAGCCCGTTCTTGCCCCTGGGCAGCAAGGCCTCAAGCAGCGCCCCGGCAAACGAGAGATAGATCGTCCACGCCAGCATCTAGAATCTCCAGTGCGCCAGCAGGTTCACCACCGTCGGGTTCACGCTGCCCAGAATCAGTTGCGGCACAAGGCCGATGAGGAACATCAGACCGATCACTGGCACCATCGCCAGGCGCTCGCCGCCATGCATGTCGGCAAAGCCAGCCCACTTCTCCGGCACCGGACCGGTAAAGACCTTCTGAATCACGGTCAGGATGACGGCGGCTGTCACGAGCAATCCGAGCACTGAGAAGGTCGCCGAAAGCCAGGTGAGCGGAAAGACGCCGCGGAAGATCAGGAACTCGCCAACAAATCCGTTCAACCCCGGTAGACCCAGAGACGAGAACAGGGCGATGCCCATCATGCCGGCAAGAACCGGCGCCGGTTTGCGCAGTCCGCCAAAGTCATCGATCCAGCGCTCGCCGCCACTGCGCTCCTGCAGCATGGCGATGAACCAGAAGAGTGCCGCCGCTGTCACGCCGTGATTGAACATTTGCAGGATGACGCCATTCAGCGCCGCTGCCTGGCTGGCCCGTGTCGCCGCACTCGGATCCGAAACCGCCAGCGCAAAGATGCCCAGCAGGCAATAGCCGAGGTGATTTACCGAGGAGTAGGCGAAGACGCGCTTCAAATCCCGCTGCGCCGCCGCGGCCCACGCGCCCATTACGACTGTGACTACGGCAAGGATCAGCAGTGCGGTGCGCATCTGTGCGATCTGGTGCCCGAAAATCGGCACCGCGATGCGCAGCAGACCGTATACGCCCATCTTCGACATCCCGCCGGTCAACAGCATCGTCACGGGCGAGGGCGCCTCGGAGTACGCATTCGGCAGCCAGGTGTGGAACGGCATCATCGGAACCTTGACCGCAAAGCCAGCGAGCACGCCAATCGCAAGCCACTTCATCACCGGCCCAATGTTTGCTGTCACCAGGTCTTCCAGGCGTCCCGTTCCGGCCATCTGCGTCAACTGCTCAAAGTCCATGCTGCGCGTGGCGAGGAAGAGGGCGAGAAAGGCAAGCAGCAGCGCCACCGATCCAGCCATGGTGTAAATGAGGAACTGCGTTGCCGCCGGGCCGCGCTTCGCCCCGCCCCACAACTTGATGAGGAAGAACGCCGGAATCAAACTGAGCTCCCAGAACAGAAACCAGTGAAAGAAATTCAGCGCGGTGAACGATCCGAAGAGTCCGGACTCGAGCAGCAGCACCAGCGCGAAGTAGAGTCCCGGCTGGCGATGTACGCGGTGCGCCGCATCCACGCTCATCAGCGTGACAATGGCGGAAAGCACCAGCATCAGCGCGCCCAGGCCATCGACGCCGAGATGGTACTCGATGCCCAGCGATGGCGCCCACTTTGCGCGTTCCACCAATCCCATGGTTCCGTCGGCGGGCAACTTGGTCCAGATGGCCAAGGCCAACGCCAGCCCTGCCAGCGTTGTTACCAGCGCCACGAGGCGCGCGTGCCGGCCGGAAAAAATCGCGATCGCCGCTCCCGCCACGGGCAGCACGGTCAACAAGGTCAATAGAGGAATTCCGTTCATCCCCGGCTGCTCCAGATCAAAATCGCGGCCAGCACCACGAATCCGAGCGCCAGCAATCGCAGGTACGTCTGCACGCGCCCGGTCTGCATCCGCGCAAGCAGCCCGCCACCCGACGCCAATTCTTCACAGCTCTTATCAAATCCGCCGTCCACCCCGTAGACGTCAATCAGACGATTCATGTGCGCCCATCCGCGGAAGAGCCATGTGACCGCGATGACGATTCCGCCCCACACGTAGCGATCGAGCCAGTCCGCAACCTGGGCCCAACCGTAATAGAACGCAATCACCGTGACGCCATAGAGTTCGTCGATGTAAAACTTATCGCGCAGCACAGCCCATACCGGCGGCAGCGCTTTCTCGATTGCATCCGGCGCCTCGGGCTGCGGCGATTTGTTTCCGTAAATCCACCCGCCAAGGCCGATGCCGATGAGAACGATCAGCGATGAGGTGACCATCAAGGTTGCCAGGCCCGGCTCAGCAAATCCAGACCAACTGAAAGGCGCCGGCACATTGTCAAGGAATCCCTTGAACCACTCCCATGCCGGCGTCCCGATGGCGCCGAGGAAGATGGCGAAGAACGCGAGAATCGCGAGCGGCATCGTCATCACCCGCGGGCTTTCATGCGGATGCGCGTGCCCGCGCCATGTGCCGAAGAAGACGTAACTGACCTGGCGTGTCATGTAGAACGCCGTCAGAAACGCGCCGAACACAAGCAGGAAAAACGGTCCGGCTCCGATGCCCTCCTCGGCGTGCTTTGCCGCGGCAAGAATTCCGTCCTTGCTCCAGAAGCCGGAGAAGAAGATCGGGAATCCGCAGAGCGCCAGCATGCCGATCGCGTAGGTAAGAAATGTCAGCGGCATCGCAGCGCGCAATCCGCCCATGCGCCGGATGTCCTGCTCTTCGTGCGTGCCGTGAATCACTGAGCCCGCGCCCATGAAGAGCAGCGCCTTGAAGAAAGCGTGTGTAATCAGGTGGAACATGCCCACCGCAACGCCGCCCAGGCCAAGACCGGCCATCATGTAGCCAAGTTGCGAAACGGTCGAATAGGCCAGGATGCGCTTGATGTCGTTCTGCGCGACGGCAATGAGCGCAGCAAAGACTGCCGTGCTGGCGCCCACCCAGGTGACCGTGGTCAGCGCGGTTGTTCTGCCGCCGAGTTCGGCCCCGGCCTGCATCAGCGGATACACGCGCGCGACAAGATAAACGCCCGCAGCCACCATCGTCGCGGCGTGAATCAAGGCGGAAACCGGTGTCGGGCCTTCCATGGCATCGGGCAGCCACACATGCAGCGGCAACTGGCCGCTCTTGCCAACCGCTCCCGCAAAGATCAGCAGCCCAATCGCGCCTGCGGCCGTCAGCCCCCAACCGGACGGTGTTGCCAGCATCGTGCCCAGCGCCAGCGGTTCCAATGCGCCCGTGCCGCCGTTATAGAAGAGCAGCGTTCCGGTCTGCGCAAACAGCCACACGATGCCGAGGAGGAAAAACACATCGCCGACGCGGGTGGTCAGGAACGCCTTCTTTGCAGCGGCTGCCGCCGACGGTTTCTGGTACCAGAACCCGATGAGCAGATACGACGTGAGCCCGACGATCTCCCAGCACATGAACAGCAGCAGAATGCTGTTGGCGATGACCACGCCCAGCATCGCGCCCGCAAACAGCGCCAGGAAGCAGAAGAAGCGCGTGAAGTTCTCGTCGTGCTCCATGTAGCCGACGGAGTAAATAAAGATGAGCAGCCCGACGAAGCTGACCATCACCAGCATCACCGCCGCCAGCGGGTCGAGCACCCATCCGAGATCGACGTGTGCCGCGCCGACTTGCACCCAGGTGAAGTTCACGGTTTCGCGCACGGCCATTCCATGCGACCATCCGGTCATCACGTGCGCAAATGCCGCGATCGACAGGATCAGAGAAACGCCAAGCGAACCGATGGCCAGCGCCGCGGCGGGTTTGCGCAACGGCTGCTTCATCACAGCGATGACGCCGGATATCACAATTGGAACCGCCGGAATCAGCCACAGGATTTGCGCGATCAGCGATGGCACCACTTGCGGGGTGAACGAAGAAACGGTCTCCTGCATCAATCTGTCACCCCTTCATCCTGTTCATCTCGTCCAGGTCCGTCGTTTGCGCGTGGCGATGAATCTGGATGACGAGGCCAAGTCCAACCGCGGCTTCCGCGGCGGCCACGGCAATCGAAAAAATCGCAAACATCATGCCAGTGAGCGCTTCGGGATGCGGTCCGTAGCGCCAGAAAGCAATCAAATTCAAATTGGCTGCATTCAGCATCAGTTCAATGCCGATCAGCACGAGGATCGCGTTGCGCCGCGTGAGCGCGCCCGCAAGGCCGATGGCAAACAGCAGCCCGGCCACCAGCAAATAGCCTGCCAGCGGATTCACTTGGCACTCTCTTTCTCGTGCATCGCCACGATGACCGCGCCGATCAGCGCAGCCGTCAGCAGCAATGCCAGGATCTCGAGCGGCAACACGTAACGGCCCATGAGCGCATTACCGATCTGCATCACGGTCGCGGTTGGCGCCGTTGTGGAGGCAGGTAATCCCGATGTGCTGCCGAGCACCGCCCAGGCAAGCACGGCAAACACCGCGGCCGCGATTAGAAGACCGGACAGCCATGTGCGGCTGAAGATGCCTCCCTGCGCCTGAGTCTCGGAACTGCGCGTGAGCAGGATCGCAAACACCACCAGGATCGCAACCGCTCCGATGTAGACCAGAATTTGTACGAATCCCGCGAACTGCGCGTCGAGTTGCAGGAACAGGAAGGCGAGCCCGGCAAAAGCAATAGTCAGGGCCAGCGCGCAATGCACCAGGTTTTTCAGCAGCACCGCCGCCAGGCCTCCGGCCACCGTCAGCGCCGACACCACCCAAAACGCAAAACTCATCGGCCGTTTATCCTCTCTCCGGCTCTCGAATCGGGGACCGCAAACCGGCCCGTTCTGCAACAACCCGCCGCATCACTCGGCATAGCGGTACGTTCTCGGCCCAAACTTTTCGCGGCGCATGCCCAGCAGCCCGGCGAGGGCGTACACACCCACAACAACGATCCAGCACACCAGCCATCTGAGCCAGCCCTCGCCCATGAAGCGCCACGCGGCGGCCACAAGCAGGTTAAACAGCGTGAACGGCAGCACAAATTTCCAGGCGAAATTCATCAACTGATCCTGGCGCAGGCGCGGCAACGTTCCGCGCACCCAGATGAAGAAACAGATCCATAGCTCAACCTTGGCGAAGAACCAGAACCAGGAAGGCATCCGGCTCAGGAACGACAACGGCGCGGCCCATCCGCCCAGAAACAGAGTGGTACCCAGCCCCGCGACGCCGAACATCTCAACATACTCGCCCAGGAAGAAGAGCGCGAATTTGAAGCCGGAGTACTCAGTGAAGTAGCCCGCGACGAGTTCCGACTCCCCTTCCGGCAGATCGAACGGGGAGCGGTTGGTTTCCGCGGTCGATGCAATCACGAAGATCAGGAATCCCGCGAATCCCCACGGCGTGAACACGTGCCAGTTGGGAAGAACGCCGGTGAAATGATTCTGCGCGTCCACCACTTTCGCCAGGGAGAGCGTACCGGTCATCATCACGATCACGATACTCGACAGCAGCAGCGGCACTTCATAGCTGATCATCTGCGCAACGGCGCGCATCGCGCCCATCAGCGAATACTTGTTGCGGCTCGACCAGCCAGCCATGAAGACCGAAAGTTCAGTCGATGCCATCATGGCAAAGAAAAACAACAGGCTCGAATCGAGATCGACGAGCACCATGTTGCGTCCCATGGGCAGCACGGCAAATCCCATGAATACCGCGACGACCAGCACCAACGGCGCAAGAAAGTGCACCACGGCATCGGCGCGCAGCGGAATAATGTCTTCCTTGGTGAGCGACTTGATGCCATCGGCAATCGGCTGCAACACGCCGAAAGGGCCCACGCGATTCGGGCCGTAACGATTCTGCATGCGACCCAGTCCCTTGCGCTCCATCAGCACCGCCAGCGCGAACAACGTCGGATACACAGCGATGATCGCCACAACGCAGAGGATGACGCCGACGATGCCCTGCCATCCGCCGGGCAGGAAACCAACCAGCCAGTTCTTAAGGAGTACGAAGACCTGGTCAAGCCTTTCGAGCATTCTTACTGTCCCCCTCCGCCCGGCTTTGGCTCCGTGTCTTCCGGCTTCGCGGCTTCAGGAGCGGGCGAGGCCGGCTTGGGCTGTGGCTCAGGCGGTTTGACAGCGGCGGATTCCGCGAGTTTGGCGACGGCCGATTCAGCCGGCTTCGCAGCGGCAGCCGGAGCAGGCACAGCTGTCTTCGCCGCTGCAGCTTTTGCAGCTGCAGCTTCCGCGGCGGCCTTCGCCTTCGCTTCGGTCTTGGCTTTCTCTTCCGCCAGCCGGGCGTCCACTTCCGCGGCTTCCGTAGGATGAATCTTGTGGTAGTACTCGTTCGACTCGGCGAGCTGCTTGCGGTCGAGGAGCAATCCGCCAAAGCGGTCGTCGGTGGCCAGTTCAAAGTCGGTATTCATCTTGATGGCTTCGAACGGGCACACCTCAACGCAGATCTGGCAGCTCATGCACACCGACACATCGATGTCGAAGCGCGTCGGATAAAACTGCTGCTTGCCCACGTAGTCCGGCTTCTTGTCCTTGCTCTTCTCGATATAGATACACTTCGGCGGGCACTCTTTTTCGCAGATCTGGCAGGCCACGCAGCGCAGGCCGGCCTCCCAGTCGTTCCCGTCATACACAAGGAACGGGAAGACGCGCGCGTTCTCCACCGCCGGTATCCGCTCTTCGGGATACTGCACCGTCGTCAGCCGTTCTTTTGAGACATAACTGCCGGCGAAATTCTTCGCCGTCTCGGCCAGTCCCCGTAATATTCCCTCACCAAGCATTCAGTCGAGCTCCCAGCCATCAGCCCTCAGCCGTCAGCTTTTTGTGTCGCCTTGGCATACCGCCCATTCGCCGCAAACCAGCTGAAAGCTGAAGGCTGACAGCTGATGGCTTCAGTTCACCGATCCACTTCTCCCAGCACGATGTCCACGCTTCCGAAGATCAGCACCACGTCGGCGACGTTTTGTCCCAGGCACATGTCTTCGAGAATCGTCAGATTGATCAGGCTGGGCGGCCGCACGCGATACCGGTACGGATTCGGCCCTCCATCGCTGATCAGATAAAAGCCCAGTTCGCCTTTCGGCGCTTCGATGCGCCCGTATGCTTCTCCCGCCTTGGGCCTGAAGTTGCGAATCCTCGCTTTCGGATCCATAACGGGTCCGCCCGGAACATCTTTGAGCGCCTGCTCGAGAATTCCGATCGACTCGCGCATTTCGAGCATGCGGATCATGTAGCGATCGTAGATATCCCAGTGATCGCCAAGCGGCACGCGGAACTTGAACCGATCGTAAATCCCGTAGTGGTCGACTTTCCGGATGTCGTAGTTCACGCCCGACGCGCGCAGCATCGGACCCGTCACGCCGGCATTCACAGCCAGCTCCGGCCGCAGGATGCCCATGCCCTGCGTGCGCGCCATGACGATCTCGTTGCTCCGCAGAAACGCCTCGAACTCGTCGACAAACGCCGGCAATCCGGCGACCACCTTGCGCGTCGCGTCGAGCCAATGCGCCGACGCATCCACTCGGCAGCCGCCGAAGCGCAGATAGTTGCACATCATGCGCGATCCGGTGAGCGATTCGAACAGGTCGAGAATCTTCTCGCGCTCGCGGAAGGCATACATCAGCGGCGTTCCGCTGGCGCCCATTTCCTGCAGCAGAAAGCCGATCGACGAAGCATGATTCTGGATCCGGGTCAGCTCGGCCAGGATCACGCGCAGATATTCGGCACGCTCGGGAACTTCCTGCCCCGCCAGTTTCTCGACTGCCAGCGCATAGGCCCAGTTGTTGCTCAGTGAGCAAAAATAGTCGAGGCGGTCCGTGTAGGGCATCGACGCTAGATACGTCTGGCGCTCGGCGAGTTGCTCGTGGTTGCGATGCAGATAGCCGAAGACCGGCTTCAGCTTCACCACGCGCTCGCCATCGAGCGCCACATCCATGCGGAAGACGCCGTGCGTCGAGGGATGGTGCGGCCCCATCGCGACTTCGAGCAGCTCGCCCTCGCCTTCCGGTTCCACAACCGGCGGACGGTTCCAGCCTTCCTGCCGCGCGAGTTTCACCGAGATGTCGGTTGTGACGCTCATCGGCCTTCTCCGCTTGAGGCTGCGCCGGGCGACACCTGATTCCCGACCCCTGATCCCTGTTCCGCAGCCTTATGTGCCTGCGCTCGCGCGAGCACTTCATCGTGCGCGGTCGGCTCATATTCAAAGTCGTCGGGCTCCACGTAATCGCGCCGCATCGGATGATCCTTGAACTCGTCCCACATCAGGATGCGCCGCAAATCGGGATGGCCCTTGAATACCACTCCATACAGGTCGAAGATTTCGCGCTCCTGGAACTCGGCGGATCGCCAGATCGGCGTCATGGACGGCAATTCGACTTGATCCGTGCGATTCGCCGTCCGCAGGCGCATGACCACCGGTGTGGCGGACTTCTTCGCAATCGAAAACAAGTGGTAGACCACTTCGAGATAGCCCGGCTCGACGCGCTTTCGCGTCTCCTCCACGGTCTCGTCCACCGTCTGCTCCACGCCATCGACAGTCTTCGTGACCGGTCGCGTTACCTTGACCTTCTCGGAAATCTCCTTGTCGAGCCAGTCCACGCCGGTCACATTTGACAGGAAATCAAGAGCCAGCTCCGCATCGTCGCGCAGAAAGGTCGCCACCGCGACCGCACTCTCCGGCTTGACCAGCAGCGAGTGCTGCGCCGCCGGACCGGGATTCCGCACGATCTGCACCCCGGCGCCCGGAACGGCTGCTTCGATCGCCGACTTGATCTCCTCGATGGTCTTCAATTCAGTTCCTGGCTTTCAGCTATCAGCCCTCAGCTGTCAGCTTCGAGTTTCCTTTCAGTCAGGTTCTCGGTGCCTTAGTCCCTTAGTCCCCAGTCCCTCGTTCTCCGCTACTTGATCACCACCAGCGGCGGCTGCCACACGCCGGGATTTGCCGGCGGTTCGAGGTCGTGCTCGCCTTGCTTCGGCACCGGAAACTCGCCCGGCGCACTCGCGTCCAAATGCCTCGGCCGTCCTTCGCCAGTCAGCGGCTGCCCATCAATCTTCTTCTGCAATGTCATGAAAGCCTGCAACAACGCCTCGGGCCGCGGCGGGCATCCGGGAATGTGCACATCGACAGGAATGTAGCGGTCGATTCCCTTCAGCACGTTGTATCCCTGCTTGAAGGGGCCACCGGAAATGGCGCAGGCTCCCATCGCAATCACATAGCGCGGTTCCGCCATCTGGTTGTAAAGCCGGACCACCTGAGGCGCCATCTTCTTGGTCACCGTTCCCGAAATAATCATCAGGTCAGCCTGGCGCGGCGACGGACGAAACACCTCGGCGCCGAAGCGGGCCAGGTCATAACGCGCCATCGTGGTCGCGATCATCTCGATCGCGCAGCACGCCAACCCGAACTGCATCGGCCACACGGAGCTCCGCCGGCCCCAGTTATAGAGTTCCTGGAGCGTCGTGACGAAGACACCCTGCTTGCCCATCTCGATTTTCAGGTTCTCGTCCACGGCCATTGAGTCGCTTCGCTCCAAACAGTGATCCGTTATCAGTGGTCAGTGCGCAAACAGTGATCTCTGGTCCCCGCCTCTACGTCCACGTCAGCACGCCTTTTGCCCAGGCCCACGCCAATCCTTCAATCAGCAGCAGCACAAACACCAGCATCGCCGCGCAGGCCGAAACGCCGAGTCCGGTGAACGCCACGGCAAACGGCAGCAGGAAGACAGCTTCCACGTCGAATATGAGAAAGATGATCGCGTAAAGATAGTAGCCGGACCGGAACTGCACCCAGGCGTCGCCCTTTGACTCCAGTCCGCACTCGTAGATGGCGTTCTTCAGTGCGTTGGGCTTGGCGGGCGAAAACACCTTCCCCCAGAGCCATGCAAGTCCCAGCGGAGTTAAGCCAAAACCCAGGGCAGCCAGAAACAGGACAACCAGTGAAAAGTATGGACTTTGCGCCATTTCGGTCCGGTTCGTACCACTTCAACGGTAACAGTTTCTGCCCCGGATTGGCTAAGAGGATGTGAGCTGGAACACACCATTAAGACTCGTTTTCCTGCCGTTCATCCCACCCTGTGAACCGTCCGATGGATGACGAATCGACTCCATCTTTCGATGGAGAACGCTGCATCCGCCATCTGCTACCTTTGTTTTGTAGCTCCCGCGCCAATCCACTCCACCCGGTTGCGGGAGCAGGGCTTCCCCGGAGATCGCGCAATGCGCCGCTGGCTGTTGTTCGTGCTGATCTATGTCTTCTGTCTTACAGCGACATGGGTAGTGAGCGCTGCCACCGATCCCGCCGGAAACAACGCAAACTCAACAGCCGCAGCACCCGCCAACAGTTCCGACCGTCCCATCGCCGACTACGCAACGCACGTTCCCATCTCCGGTGACTTGACGCAGTTTCACGAATCCGTCGCCTCGCGTTACAACTACGCGTTCGGCAAGGAAACTCCGTTTTATCCATCGAATGCGACCTCGGCAAACGGCCAGTTCCTCAGCCCTCGCAGTTTCTACACGGCAAAATACTGCGGTCACTGCCATCAGCAGGCGTATACGGAGTGGCGCCAGACCGCTCACTCCAACAGCTTCCGTGCCCCGTGGTATCTCAAGAACGTCAATTCGCTGATCGCCGAAAAGGGAGTGCAGTATTCCCGACACTGCGAGGGTTGCCATAACCCTGTCGCGCTGCTCTCGGGCGATCTCACGCAAGGCATGCCATCCAAGAGACCCTTCGAAGATGAAGGCGTCACCTGCTCCACTTGTCACTCCATCATCTCCACCGATACCACCGGCACAGGCAGCTACATCATGGGCACGCCCGCGGTCCTGGTCGATGAAAATGGCAAGCCCATCACCGGTGCCGTTTCCGACGCCGAGATCCTTGCCCACCTCGACAGGCACGACAAAGCCGTCATGCGTCCTCTGTATAAGACCGCGCAGTTCTGCGCGGCCTGCCATGAGGCGGCGATCCCGCGTGACCTCGACGAATACAAGTGGCTGCGCGCCATTCCCCTCTACGACGAGTGGCAGGCAGCCAGTTTCACCAAGCAGTCGCCGCTGCCCTTCTACCGCAAAGATGCCGTCTCGACCTGCCAGACCTGCCACATGGCATCGGAACGAGTGCCCTCGGGCGTGACCGAACCCGGGGCCAAGAACGGCCAGTTCATGAGCCACCGATGGCTGGGCGGAAACACGCTCATCCCCGCTTACTACCACTTCGACGAGCAAGCCCGCAAAGTAGCCGACTTCCTCAAGAACGGCGCCGACGGCAAAGGTGTTTTGAACGTCGATATTTTCGCCCTCGAAAAAGAAGGCTTCGACGCCGAAAAGAACGATGCGGATCTTGTCGCTCCGCTCGGTCTCACCAGCTTTTCGCTCACTGCCGGAGAAACGCTCGTCGCCGATGTGGTTATTCAGAACAAGGGCATCGCACACTCGCTGATTCCCGAGCAGCGCGATTTCTACGAGTCGTGGGTCGACTTCACGGTAAAGGACAGCTCAGGCAAAACCCTCATCGAAAGCGGCTTTATCAAGCCCGATGGCTATCTCGATCCTTCGGCGCACTCGTTTACCAGCCGGCTCATCAACGACAAGGGCGAGTTGAACGACCTGCACCAGATCTGGCACAACCGTGTGCTTGCTTACAACAACACGATCCAGTCGGGCCGCTCGCAGCTGGTTCGCTACCGTTTCCGCCTGCCGAAATCAGCCTCGGGCGGCATCTCGATCACCGCAACCGTGAAATACCGCCGCTTCAACCAGCACTTCATCGACTACGCGATGGATCAGAAGCAGTATCCGGAACCAGTGATCGAAATCGCTTCGCAGACCCGCGAACTCAAAATCGGCGCGAATGAACCGCAGAAACCGGCCCCTGGTGAAAATCCCGAATGGATGCGCTGGAACAATTACGGCATCAGCCTGCTCGATGCGCAGCAATACCAGGCAAGCGTCGACGCATTCAAGCATGTCGCCACTCTGCGCCCCGATTACGCTGACGCCTTCACCAACCAGGCTGTCGTCGAGATTGTCTGGGAGCGGTACGCCGATGCGGGCGCCAATCTGGCAAAAGCGCTTGAGCTCTTACCCGGCGATTCCCGGGCTATTTATTACCGCGCACTGGTCGAGCGGTTCAACGGCCAGGTCAAGGAAGCCATCGCCGACTTTCAGGCCGAGCTTGCCAAGTATCCGCAGAACGTCGACGGCTTGCGCGAGCTCGGCTTCAGCTACTTCCAGCAGCACGATTATGTCGACGCCCGCGACGTCTATCTGCGCCTGCAAGCCATCGAGCCCGACGACCTCTCCGCCCACTACGCCCTCGCGATCATCTATCGACGCACCGGCGACAAGCAGAAGTCTGCGATGGAGTCGGCGAAGTATGCCGACGAGAAAGACGATCCTCCGGCCAGCGTCTATGCGCTCGAATTTCTCGGCAAGCACCCTGAAGTCGCTTCGGAAAGCGTCGCATGGCACATCCACGACCTGACGGGCGACCCGGTCAAGCACCCCTCCAAGATCGAATACCACTACATCCCCGGCGCCGGGCGCTAAAGCCGAACTCGATTTCTGCCCGACCAGCTCTGCCGTCAGTCCTTATTCCCAATGTCGTCGACATGATCCTTTGCGACCCCGCGAGTACTGCGGTCGTCCGCGCGCTTCCCATTCCCCAAAGCCTGAGTTACCAGTGTCTTAGAACGAGCCAGAACTCGGATAGCTCGCCGGTAACATTGAAGTGGTATTCCAAAGTTTCTACAAATGGTTACCATGTTATCAAATCAGTCAACTACAGATCAAAGCCGGAAGGGGCTCACCGATGATGCGCCGGCAGGATGAAAGCGGACAGATGTTGATCGTCGCGTCGTTCAGCACCATGGTGCTTTGCGGTCTCCTGGCGCTCTCCATCGACGTCGGGCTGCTGTTCCGCGCCCGCCGCAACATGCAGATCGTCGCCGATGCGGCTGCCACGGCTGGGGCTCTCGATTACTACTACAACGCATCGACAACTTCCGCCGGTTCGGCAGCGCAGGCGGCGGCCACGTCGAATGGCGTCACGAACGGGACTGGCGGAGCGGTTGTCACCGTCAACATTCCCCCGCTGGGTGGCCCGAACATGGGCACCGCCGGCTACGTCGAAGCAATTGTCAGTGAGCCCAATCCAACCATCTTCATGAGCATGTTCGGATTCCATTCCATAACGGTTGCCGCGCGCGCCGTTGCCGGCACTCCGGGAGCCAGCCAGGGTTGTGTATACGTGCTCGATCCCACGGCGTCCGATGCGATGGAGTTACAGGGATCCTTTGACGTCTCTGTTTCTCATTGCGGTGTTGTGGTTGACTCCAACGCTTCTGATGCACTGCAGTTCACCGGCTCCAGCGGTTCTCTTACCGCGGGTTCCGTTTCCGTGGTCGGCGGCGACGGCGGACAAACCGGCGACAGCACTCCGACGCCCATCACCGGCGCGGCTCCGGCCAATGACCCGATTAATATTTCCGGCCCCGTGCCGCCGGGTGGTTGCAGCACCACGAGCACGTCCACGTCACTTACGGGCACGATCCCTGGGCCCGGCGCAGGCCTGGCAATCTGTTTCTCCAATGCCGTCTCCTTGAGCAATGTCACCCTGGGTCAGGGAATCTATGTGTTTGAGAAAGGCGCGACCACCAGCGGCAATATCAACTCCGGCGCCGGCGGCGCCACGCTCGATATCTATAGCGGCTCCCTCACCATGAATTCTGGAACGGTATTGAATCTGGTCGCTCCGACAGCGGGACCCACCAACGGAATCGCAATCATGGAGCCCTCCTCCAACAGCAGTCAGATCACGATTCAAAAAGGCAACGCGACCGGAAGCCTGACGGGCATCATTTACGCCCCCGGCGCAGAGTTGTACCTGCAAGACAGCGGTGGCGATTCCAGCGGAGGAATCACACTCACCACCGATTTGATCGTCGACAAGCTCTTTGATAAGACCGCGACACTTACCATCACGAGTTATAGCGCAGTTTATCCAAGCACCACCCCACTTAGAGCAGTTGCATTAGTTGAATAGGAGACACCCGGATGACTTTTCCTCACTTCTGCAGGTTCTCAAAACGGATCAGGAACGAATCGGGCCAGGCGCTCGTCGAAACCTGCTTTTCCGTCCCATTCATTCTTCTTGTTTTGCTCGGCGCGGCTGAGTTAGCTCGCGCCGCGTACACCGCCATCGAAGTCTCGAATGCGGCAAAAGCCGCGGTTCAGTATGGCGCGCAGAACACCGCGACGGCTGCCGATCTCACCGGCATCCAGAGCGCCGCATCCAATGACGCCGCGAACTTGTCGAGCCTGAAAACCACCATCTCGACAACAGGGATCTGCTCCAACGGAAACGCATGCACCGGCACAGCCGGAACCTGCAAAGCGACCGATTGCTCCACTTCTCACATCGAAACCGTCCTCACCGTGAACACCTCGACAACGTTCAATTCGATCATTCAGATTCCGGGATGGAGCGGCTCCTTCAACCTGCAGGGCCAGGCCGTACAGAAAGTTCTGAATTACTGATGAGGATACGCGCCCCAAAGACGAACCCCCTTCGTCGATTCGCCGGCCGGGCGGTTCGTCACTTGCCGCACCCAGGCTGGCGTTGGCTGCGAGACGATCAGGGTGTCACGCTGGTAGAAGCTGGTGTTAGTTTCTCCGTATTCATGTGCGTGCTCATCGGGACCTTCGAAGTAGCCCTTGCTCTTTATTCCTACCACTACGTTTCTGATGTTGCGCGCGAGGCCACGCGGTACGCCATCGTTCGTGGATCGTCGTCCTGCAATAACAACCCGAATCTCACTAATTGCAATGCCACCGGCGACGAGATCCAGACCTGGGTCCGTGGGATCGGGTTCCCCGGCATCAATCCCAACAATCTCACCGTGACGACCACCTGGCCCACCACCGGGGTAACCTGCTATCCCTCCTCGTCCCCCTGCAATAATCCCGGCAACCTTGTGAACGTGGTGGTCACCTACAATTTCCCGCTTGGCGTTCCCTTTTTCGCGCGCGGCACCCTCAATCTGAGCAGCACGTCCCAGATGGTTATCTCCCAGTAGCCTGCTCAGGCAACCTCCCCGTTCGACGTCGCCATCCAATCTCTAACCTAGAGATACGCGAGTCTGAACCGGGGACGACACGCTGGCTCGCGGCATTTTGCGGCGTCTCAAAAAAGAGAGGTTTGTACCAGCACGATGCCGTGTATATTCTGCACTGCGTCCTCAGTGTGCCGGTCAGACCAGGATACGAATGCAAACCAGGTTCATCCGTACCACCGATCCCGACGCAACCAGGCGGGTTGAAGAAACAGAACCGGAGTTTTCCCGATTCCAGGCTCTTCTGGAGCAGGCTCCCGCGGGAATTGGCTTTCTCCGCTTGCCGGAACTTGTCTGGACCTATGTCAACCCCGCGTTCGTGCGCATCACCGGCCGCAAAGATTCTGCTGATTTCGTTGGAAAATCAATAGATGAAAGTTTGCCGGAGATCGCGTCTTCCACGCTTCCGGCGGACCTGGATCGAGCATGGAAAGATGGCCAACCATATTCCCCGCGTGGATTGAAGATCGCGCCGATCCATTCTGCCGGCGGCCAATCGCCTGAACTCTATGTCGATTTTGTTTTCCAGGCGCTCCGCGATTCCCCCTCCACCGTCGACGGCATTCTGGTGCATGTCGCGGACGCCTCCGAAAGAGAACTCACGCGCTGTGTGCTGGAAGAAAACGCTGAGAGCTTTCAGCTGCTGCAAGCCTCAGCGAGAATCGGCATTTGGGAGTGGGACCCTGGTCACTCCGCCAGCAAACTTTCGCCCGAGTTGCATCGTCTTTTCGGCACCGACCCCGCTGATCCGGATCATGCGGAACAATGGGCCCGGCGGGTTCATCCGGAGGACCGGTTCAGACTGCATGAGGAGTTGGAGAAGAGCTCTCAAACCGGAATCATGGAGTGTGAATACCGGTATTTCCATCCCCAGGATGGGCTGCGCTGGTTCTACTGCAGCGGCCGTCGAGCGCACCGCGATTTGCATCTCAGGGGTATCGTTCAGGATGTCACCGCGCGCAAAACGGAGCAGGAAGCGGCCCGGCGACTGGCTGCCATTGTCGAATCGTCTGACGATGCGATCGTCAGCAAGAACCTGAAGGGTATCGTAACCAGTTGGAATCGCTGCGCTGAGAGGATGTTCGGCTACACGGCGGAAGAAATGATCGGAAAGCCTATCACCACCATCATCCCGCCTGATCTGCAGGACGATGAGACCCGCATTCTCTCTACCATCGCGCGCGGAGAGCGCATCGAGCACTTCGAGACCGTGCGAGTGAAAAAAAATGGCGAGCCGATCGAGGTGTCTATCACCGTCTCTCCCGTCAGGGACGAAGCAGGCCGGATCATCGGAGCAGCCAAGATCGCGCGGGACGTGACCCAGCGCAAGAAAGCCGAACTCGCCTTGCGCACATCGGAGCGGCTGGCGTCGGTCGGCCGTCTGGCCGCCACCGTCGCGCACGAAATCAACAACCCGCTTGAGTCAGTCGTGAATCTCATTTACCTCGCCAGGAACTGCGACGACGCGACGGAGATAAAGCGATTCCTCGACCTGGCCGAGGAGGAGCTGGATCGTGTCTCCCACCTGACGCGGCAAACGCTCAATCTGTATCGCGAGCCCAAAGGCGCCACCAACATTCGCATCGGCGCGCTGGTCAAGTCGGTGCTCACCGTCTTCGCGTCCCGGGCGCGCAACAAGCGGATCAGAATTCGGACCGAGATCAACGACGAGCTGGAATTGTGCGCCGTGCCGGGAGAGATCCGCCAGGTGGTCGCGAACCTGGTCAGCAATGCCATCGACGCAATCGATTCAGGTGGCGAGGTGCGGATTCGCGTGTCCGGCTCCATGCGATGGAGAGATGGACGCCGTCCCGGAGTGCGTATCGCCGTCGCAGATTCCGGCTACGGCATCTCGCCCTCGGCCCTGCCGCGGCTCTTCGAGCCCTTCTTTACCACCAAGACCGGAACCGGCACCGGACTTGGATTGTGGGTTTGCAAGTCGATCGTCGACAGTCAGAATGGTTTGATCCAGGTGCGAAGCTCCACCGCTCCCGGCAGAACTGGCACCGTGTTTTCCGTTTTCCTGCCGGCGGAATCATCTGCTGCTGAGCCCGCACCGGATGTGGCCGCATCGGAAACCAGGGGCGAGCCATCGCCTCTCGCTTCCCTGCCTCTGTCGTAGATCTCGCTCCACCAACAACCATGGCGCTGTCACGCCGCCTTGTGCGCGCGGTAAGCGCGCACGCAGGCTTGTCCCGCATCCCACAGGAACTGGAGCACGACGATGGCTGCAATCACCCCAAACACCTGGTGAACTCCGTTGTTGAGCGATTGCAGCGCCGGAACGCTCGCAGGCAGAGCCGCCGCCGGATTCTTGAGCGTGAAATAGGCGTGGCTCGGCGCAAAGAGCACGATGCCCATCGGAATCAGACCAAACCCCTTGGTTACGAGATGTCTCACCACGCTATGTTCCCGCCATGAGCCGCGCGCCAGGTCCACGCACTGCCAGATCAGCTGCATCACAGTCAGCGCCACGATCCACCAATAAAACGTAGTCCAGACGTGACCCAGCTGATACGGCCAGGATTTCAGGTAGGCAGCCCCCGGCCCTAAAAGCAGGTACGGATTTTCAGGAACGAGCAGCAGCCAGATCAGCGCCAAAAACGCGAAAATCGCTTCCGCAACCGCTTGCGCAAAACTCCCCGTCTTCCCTTTTGGACCTTCCTTTTCGAGCGGCGGAAGGCTGGCGGGCGACCACGAGGGCGCGAAGCCGGCAAATGCCGGGCATTTCTCCGGGTTGCGTGTCACAAAATACTCGATAGCGACGAAAACCAGCGTGACCCACGCGAATGTGGTCAGCAACACGCCGGGAGCTCGAATCAATGCCGCCGCCACCGTCGTCCCGCTGGGCGGCGTCACCGCCGCAATCTCAAGCAGGCTGACAAACGCATAGATGATCAGGCACCAGAAGAAAACAATCTTCATCACGTACCAGCAGACCGGAAACAGACCGGGACCAATCAGGTACCGCTGCGGCTGATAGCGCGCTGCGACAATCAGCGGCGGTCCGAGTTGTTTGAGCCACTCCTCGGCTTCCTTGTCGGTGAGAGGCCGTCCCGCTTCGGCCTCCTTGTCTTCGAGCTGAGATTCGAGGTTGGCGCGAAGCTCAGCGATGATGTCGTTCTGCCGCGACAACGGCAGATGCTTCTTGACGGCTTGCAGATATCGATCGAGAAGTTCCATGGCTTGTTCCTTGTTCCGTTAAAGAATGTTGTGAATCGACGCGTTGATCGCGTTCCATTCCTGCAGCAGCTGATTGAGCATCTGTTCCCCATCGCTCGAAAGCCGGTAAAAACGCTTGTTGCGCTTATCTTCTTCGCGCCACTCGCTCACCAGGAGCCCTTGCGTTTCAAGCCGCCGCAAGAGCGGGTAAAGAGTGCTTTCATCGATCGCCAGCCCGCGCTCAGCCAGCCACTTGCGCAGCGTGTACCCGTAATGCTCCTGGCGAAGCTGGGCCAAAACGGCCAGCGTCAGGCACCCCCGCCGAAGCTCAAGTCGAAGATTCTCAAAGAGGTTTTCAGCCAATGTCATGCTGTGCCCCATACACTGTACTTCACATACTGTATTTCACACAGTGTATGATGTCAAGTACCTTGTACCGAATTATTTAAATTTCTGAAGGGGCACTGCCGAAAGGTCCCGGTGAATCGGAGAGCACTCGCTTCAGCTCTCAGCGGCCCGCCAGCCACAATCCGGATCGATGGAACTCCCGACGGCCGGCTCATCGGCATCACCGCCTTCGCCCGTTGAATTTTGCAAAGATGCATGAGCGGATACGCGCGTCGGACCCTGGCGCGAACGTAATCGTTCGCAAAACCGCCGGATCAGCGAAAATGGCTCTGATGGCGAACCCTCCCCGTAGAACTGCACCGGCGTGCCTGGTCCTTGCGTTTCTTGCAATCACGATTCCGGCCGTGGCCCAGGACCCTGGCATCCAGCTCCCCGAGATTGTCCCGGGCTTGGATAAATCCCACAATCTCTTCGATCAATATCCCGATCATCCGAGCCAGAATCCGGTGTTTTCGATTCCCGCCTCCCCCCTGGGCTATTCCGTTCCCGGACCCATCTATGAAACCCGCCTTGACGCCCTGGTCAGTCTCGATTTTCTCGATGAAGACCATCTGCTCTTCACCTTTCACGTGCCGGGCGGCCTCATGCAGCGCAGTTCTCCGGGAAGCGAAGAGAGCGAGCGTCATATCCGAGCGGTCGTGGTGTCGCTTCCGAGCGGAAAAATCGAAGCGCAGGAAACCTGGGAGCTGCACGATCGATTGCGCTATCTCTGGATGCTCCGCGATGGCCACTTCCTGCTGCGCGACGCCGGCGGCCTTCAGGAAGGTGACGCGAGCCTCAAGCTGAAACCGTTCGTTCAGTTCGATGGCCACCTGCTGTGGTTGGAGATGGATCCGACAAAGCACTTCCTCATGACCAATTCAGTCGAACCTGCTTCTGCGCCGGTCTCTGCCAAAGACGCCGCGGAATCCGCTTCGGCCAGTGCCTCCGGCGATCCACCGGCAACCCTCACAATCCGGACTCTCAATCTGCCTTCGGGAGAAGTGTTCCGCACGAGCCGCGTGCCATGGACCTATCAGACCTCCGATCTGCCGATGAATTTCGACGGCTATCTCGAAGTCAAGGGCGCGGGAAAGAGGAAATGGAGTCTCAATCTCAGCTACTTTGCCGGAGGCGGGCACGTCATCGCCTCGGTGCCTTCCACCTGCGCTCCGCAAGGACGCTACATATCTCACCGTGAAATGCTCGTGACGACCTGCGATCCCCTGGGCGGCTGGAAACTGATCGCAATGATGGTGAATGGCTGGTACCGGTGGACGCAGAACATGTCCACAAACGGGATCTGGCCCTTGCTGGTCATGTCCCCCGACGGATCCTGGATCGCGCGCGAAACACTCATCCTGAATCATCCATTGAACGGCCACAACAAGCATTACTCGATGCAGGACGTGCGGGGTCAGCTGATTCGAGTGATCAATGCGACGAACGGCAATTTGATGCTCGAGGTTCCGGTGAAGCCGCTGCTGCTTTCAGGCGGCAACGTGGCCTTCTCGCCTTCGGGAAAGCGCGTGGCCATCCTGAATGAGGCGTCGATCGAGGTATTCAATCTTCCCGCGCCGTCGTCTTCACCCAACGACTGAGCCAATCGCCCTCAGGGCTATCACACATCAACCGGCGACGGCGTCTGGCCGGGAGGCACGATCCCATATTTCAAGTCCAGAAATTCCTGAAGTTCTGGCGGCAGCACCGCATCCAGTTCCTGCCAGGTGAGCACCTTCAGCCGCGACCGCATCGAAGCCGACTTCACCGCCGCCATCACCTCGAACCATGCTTCCCGCAGGTCGGGCCGGCGCGCATCGTGGATCACGCAGAAACTTGCGCTCTGCGCATAGGCCGCCAGCACATTGCGAATCAGCTGGTAGCTCGCATAACCCTCGGCTGTCTCCTGCACAGGCTCGAAGAGAGTCGGTTCCCACTCCTCTGGCGCGACAAGTTTTTCTTCCTGCGTGTACTCCTCGGGAAACTCCGCCGCTTCTTTGCGTCGCGCCACCGGTATCCCAACCCGCGGCAATGCATCCCGCTCGAAGACCGCATCCAGATCGCGATAGGACTCGACAACCGCCGCCTCGCGCACCTGGAAATCCGATTCCGTCAGCTTGGCCTCGACCAGCAGATCTCCCCACCGCATATCGACTTCGGTTCGATCGAAGCGGCCGCTCCCCAGTGGCACGCGCGCCTTCCACCCAAAATCCGGAACCTGCCCCGGCTCAATATTCCATCATCCGCCGCACCGCGTCCGACTCCGCGACTTCAGGCGTGCAGAACACGTTCATCAGCAGGGCGTCCGAACTCATCGATGAGTCCAGTTCCCTCCATCGCCGAGCCGATTCGGGTTTAGGCAGGGAACGACGGCCCTGCGCATGAATCTTTTCGAACCGCTGCAGCCACGCCGGATGGGCGCAGATCGCACAATAGGCCGAGTCGAAAAAATTCCCGTGCCGGCCCTCTTCCGGCGCATACACGATCACCGGCGGATTTCCATAGCTCTCCACGTGGGCGCGGCCGCGCGCATACCTGCGATTTCGGAGGCCAAGCTCCAGCCGAAGCTGGCTGGCATAGGGACACTCGCGAATCGACATCGCGATCTCAGATTACTGCGGCGATGTCCGCCGGAGCTTCGGCGCTCCATCCCGCGATGGAGCCAAACAACCAACCGGAAATGCGAAAATACTGGATGTGAATCGAACCCGCTCACTTTCCCTGGCTTCCGCTCTCATTCTCGTGTCATCCATCGCCTTCACCGCCAGCTCTCTTTGGGCCTTCGACAGTCAATCCGACGAAATGGCGGGCGCCGTCCTCTACCGCGACAAAGGATGCGCGCACTGCCACGGCGCCAGTTTAGCCGGCACGCCGAAGGGGCCGGCGCTGGCGAATGTCCGCACCGACAAGCAATGGCCGCCCGACAAAATCAAGGATCAGATCATGAATGGCGGAAAGAAAATGCCGCCGTTTGCTGACTCGCTCACCGACGACGAGATCGCGCAGATCATCGACTACCTGCGCGCAAAGCATCGCCCTGTTCCGCCGCCCGCCGCGGCCGGCGCTCAGCGATAGGCGCTCGGCCAGGGATACTTCGAGGCCGGCGCATAGGCCAACGGCCAGCGCACCCCGGTGAGTTCTTCCGAGATCGCCCACAGCTTGCCCGCGAGGTTCGTATCGTGGGCGCGCTTCCCGATTTCCGCCAGGCCCAGCGGTCCCGTGAGTTCAAATGCTCCCATCGGACCGTAGTATTCATTCGCTCTTGCCGTGGCCGAGGTAGCCGCATACAGAATCGGCAGCGCACCGTCGGCGGCTGAATGACTGAACAGCGCTCCAAAGATCCGCCGCAACCTGCCGAGCAGGCTGATCTCACCGGAATCCTCGAGACTCATCCGCGCATGGCCTGCGTGTGCCACCAGGCTCAGCAACCCCCACGCTCCCAGTTCGCTCCTTCGTTGCAGTTCCAGAGCAAACATCATGAGCGCCAGTTTGGATTGGCTATAGGCTCTCCATGGCGTGTAGCCCTGCTCCAGCTGCAGGTCGTGCAGATGAATCGCACCCATCCGATGGCTGACGCTGCCCACATGCACCACCCGCGGATCCATCCCCGCGCGCAATTGGGGCAAAAGCAGCCCGGTCAGAGCGAAATGACCAAGATAGTTTGCCGCGAGCTGCATCTCGTATCCGTCAACAGTCGATTGCCTCTCCGGCAGTGCCAGAATCCCGGCATTGTTGATCAGCAAATCGAGCGGACGCTCCAGTCGGACAATTCGCTGGGCAAAATCGGCGACCGACGCGAGGCTGGCCAGGTCGAGACACTCGAAGCGCACCAGTGCGGCCGGCGCAAGAGGTCTGATTCTGTTGATTGCGCGCAGCCCGAGGGTCTCGTTGCGATCGGCAACGACTACATCCGCTCCGGCGTGCGCCAGTGCCAGTGCCGTTTCAAAGCCAACTCCGCTGGCCGCGCCGGTGACGATGGCCAATCTGCCTGATTGAGGTGGAATGCTTGCCTTTGACCAGTGATGCAAGGGAAAATAATGACGATCTTTTATTGCCTCGAACTCCTCACCACTCCGCTTCCCATGAATGACTTGCACTCATCTAAAACCGGAACAATTTAGCCCGTGATACCTCTCCACAGCAGATCGAAAGCGAGTTCCCGGCAGGCGTGGTGCTGCTCAGGATGCGCGAGAATGAACTCGATCGTCGCCTCGGCCTGTGCCCGCAACTGCAGTACCAGGAACTCCAGCGGCGCCGAGTGAAAATCTCCCTGCATCGCCGCTTCCCGCACCGCGGCTAGCGTCTCCAGGACCATCGCCCCGGCCTTTTCGTTATCCTTCAGCAGCTTTCCGCTTGCGCGGATCTGCCTTAAGACAGTCAAACGTTCCGGCTGTTCGAGCCCCAGGTCCAGGAACTTGTCCCAGATGTAACGCAGGCGGGTGCGGGCATCGGCCTTGACGGGAAAGTCCAGCATCTCGCGATCAAAGCCACGCCGCATTTCCAGGTACAGCTCGTTCATCAGTTCGGTTTTGGTGCCGAAGTAGGTAAACAACGACCCCTCCGCCACTCCCGCCGCAGCCGAAATCGCCGAAGTAGGCGCATTCCCTACCCCTCGCTCGGCAAACAGCCGAAACGCCGCATCTAGAATTGCTTTTCGCTTGTCTTCGCTTTTGGGTCGAGCCAATCGGAGACCTCCGTCTTGCTTGCTCGACAAAATGAGCGCGTAAGCACTCATCTATAAAGTAAACCGATTATCCGCAAAATGCAAGCCTTTTTTCATACGATTGAAATGATGCCCCTTCAGTGCTCCACCCGGCTTCAAAACTCGAGCCGTGCTCCCGCGCTGGGAAAAACCGGCATCTGGTATACCTGTGTTTCCGGAGGGCCATTGAAGTCCTGGACGCAGATGGGCACGCTGCTGCACCGGTCGAGCCAAACGTATCCAAGAAAGTTCTGCCTGTTCAGCGCGTTCTGCACTCCCCCATACACATTCAGCATTCCGTGGATTCCGCGTTTGAGATGGAAATTCCGGTCCAGCGAGAAATCAACGCGATTGTAGGCGGGCCCTCGCATCCCATTCACCCGGGCAAGATCGTAGATCCCGCGCTGCTGCGCCAATGAAAGCGGGATGTCGAACGGCGTATAAGGATGGCCGCTCGCGTAGCTGTCGCGCGACGAGAACTCGACCGCCCACGGCAGTTCCAATGTGACCATGCCATTTCCGGTCAAAGGCACATCATAGTTCCCATTGCGCAGGATACCGTCGCTGGCAGCGTACGCGGTGCGTGCGTACGAGACTCCCGCGAGCAACTGCGCGCGGTTGCGAATGTGTCCCCGCGCCATCAGTTCGATTCCCGACGCGCTTCCTCTACCTCCCGTCTTGAGCGGCAGCCAGATGAACTGCTGTCCCAGCGTGTCAACCATGTTGGCCAGCATCAGGCTGGGGTATTCGGTGCTGACCGGTTCATTCGAATAAATCTTGCGATATGCCTCCACGCTCAGGGTGGCCATACTCATGCGCCAGAGGTCGCCGCCCGCAGAAACCTGGTGCACATCGATGGGGGCCAGCAGCTTATTGTCCGGATAGCTCAGCTGATCGATGTAGGGAGCAAGCTGCGATGAACGGCGATACGCAATATTGATTGCCTGGTGCTTGTTCAAGCGGAACGCCACCGATCCGCGCGGCTGGAACGCAAATGCTTCGGGCAAGCTGTACGTCTCCATGCGCAGGCCGGCCATCATCGTCCAGCGATTCGCCGGCGATCCTGTCGCCTCGACGAAACTCCCCGTCTGCACCAGCAGGGGGTTGTGAATGAACGAATCTGCGTCCGTCCAACCTGGATTCGTACTGAATGGAGATGGTCCGCCGGCGAACTGGTTGACCGCGTAATTCAGCTGCACAACCCGGTTCGTCTCTCCGGCAAAGAGCATCCATCCGTGCAGGTCGCGTTGCAGGTTGTACCCCAGCGAGCTGATCCGGTCCAGGCTCGATTCGGAATAAACAGCGGCCAAACTCGCGGCCTGGCAATTGGTGGTGGTCGTACCCCACACGAATGCGCCATTCGAGAACTGGTCCTGCTGATCGATTTCCTGACGCTGCGTTGAATAGCTCGCCGTCACCTTGGAAACTTCCTCAGGCGAGTGAATGTGCTGCCACATCAACCCGTTCGTCGAGCGTGAGCCGCTGTATTGGGTGTCGAATGTCAACGATTCGAACGGGTCCGCGGCGCAAGGACTGATGTTGATGGAATCGACACCCTCGAGGCTCAGCACAGAAACGTGATCCTGCTGGCGGGGCGACCACTCAAACCGTGCAAGCCCGTCGGTATAGATCGGAACCCCGTTCAGACCTATGTTGCTGGTTGCCAGATTGAGCAGGCTGCGATGCGCCGACAGAAGCACGTTGGCGTGCTTCCCCACGGGCCGCTCCCAGAATCCACCAATTCCCGAGATACCGAAGTTGATTTCGCCGGCACGCGCATTTTTGCTTTGATCCCGCGTTTCGATCCCAATCATCGACGACAGGCGGCTCGAGTACTGCGCGTCGTAGACACCGCTTTCCAGGTTGACACTGTCAATCGTGTCGGTATCGATCATGGTGGTGAAGCCGCCGCTCGATCCCTCCACCGCGAGATGATTGATGTTCGGGATTTCAAATCCGTCGACCACGTAGAGGTTTTCGGCCGGCGATCCGCCTCGAACCAGCACGTCGTTGCTGGTGTCGGACGTTTTGGTCACGCCGGGCAACAATTGCAGATAACGGCTGAAATCCCCATAGGTGCCGGCGGAGGCCTGAATCTCGCCACGGAATGCCTGGTGCCCAGTTGTTTCGACCGGCGCTGCCAGCGCCTCCGCATGCACTTCGACAGTGCTTTGAACCGGCTTCATCTGCGTGCTGGAGTTCTCCGCGGCATTCGCGGGCACAGTCGGGTTCTGCGCGTCCGGCATCGGCAACGGGTCCGCCATTTCCCCTTGCTCCGCACGCGGGGTCGCGGAGCGCGAGCATGCCGGGCATGCGGCCTGTCCGAAAGAAGCTCGCGGCCACATCAGGACACAGGTCGTCAGAAGTATGCTTCCGATCCATCGCAGGGATCGGCCCGGGGACAGAACACCCATGAGGCTCTCTTCGTCCCGAAACCACCGGCACGCAACAAAGACCGCAGACGCATCCCATCAGGTTTTGGGTTTTGATTTTTCCTGATTATAAGCACGACTTCGCGCACTCCAAAACAAAAATCACGCGCGCATTCAATGCCAATGCAGCCGCGGGAGAATCGTTTTGGATTTCGTCGAAAATCCAGGCCGAGGACCGATTATGACTTCGGCCGGCTCGCCTTGAATGTCCCGTTATAGGACGAAAACGCCCAATCGCCCGAGAGCGCGTTGTCATCGCCAAGCTTGCCGGTCAGCTTTAACGGAGCCGTCTCGCCCGATTCCTCAGAGGTCATCGTGAACTCGAGGTTCATCTGGCCGTCTTTGTACGTGCCGGCAACCGCCGTGTCGTTGAATTTCCCGGTGACCTTTCCGTCCGCATCCACGGCGAATTCCGCGTCCATTTCCCGATCCCCGCCGGGCGTGTCCAACACAAAGTGCCATTTGCCGTCGAGCGCGCCTGCGCTTTGCGTTGTTGCCGCTTGCGGCGCGGGGGCTGGCGCTTGTTGTCCGGGACTTGCTGCCTGCTGTCCGGGAAGAGCCCAGACCGTGACCGCTGCTGCCAACAGAAACAGTTTCATCCTGCGTCTCCTTGAGTGCCTTGCATTTCTCGCGTGAACAGATAGGTTATACCTGAACCGGCAGATCGGCCACGCCGGCCGTTCCGAAGATTCTACGGTAGCGTTCCACTTCGGCGGGGGGGCCGAGCGCCTTCGAGTAATTATCCGACAACTTGACCGTGGGTCGGCCATCGACTTCGCTGAGCTTGCAGACGAGGCTCACAGGATCGAAGGAATCGTCGTCCTTCGGATTGCAATTCCGGAAATCGTTGGTCAGGTAAGTGCCCCAACCTGCGCTGAATCGAATGCGCCGGTCAGGCCGCCACTTCCGTTCGTCCTTGAAATCGCCGGCATTCCGAAAATCCTGTGGCGTTGCGCCATTCCGAAGCGTGCCCGCGAAGTAAGCATGCAGCGCGAGGATCGAATCGACATCCAGAGCATCCGATGCGATCAGGCGCTTGCTGCGGGGATCAACACCCCGCTCGTTAAGCCACCCGATGTATTCGTCGCCTGCGGCAAACGGATTCTTGCTGTCGATGCGCTGCCCGGTCCAGCGCGCCACCCAGCCGGGTGCATCGCGCAGAAATTGCGTAGTGCCAAACGTGTCTGGGAGCATGATGAGCAGTTCGCCCTGGTAGGTTTGCTGCCACAGCTCCAGCATGCGGTACTGGGCCGACTTCACTTCTTCTTCACTGTCAGCCAGCGCGGCCATTGCCATCGGCAGTTCGTGCGCATTGGTGCCGATCGCCTCGAGGTCGTGAATATACGCGAGATACGTGTTCGAACTGCCGACAAATCCCGGGCCGAGCGTATCGCTCATCGCCTTCACCACGTACTCCTGCCAGAGAAAACTGTGGCGCCGGCGCGTGCCGAAGTCGCTGACATTCAGATCAGGAATCCCTCGAAACCGCTCCATCTTTTCCCATAGCCGGGTTTTCGCGCGGGCGTAAAGAATGTCGAGCTCAAGCTCGGAGAGGCGTTTCAGGCTGGCGCGGGTTCTCAGCTCGTCGATCGCGGAAAGCGCATAGATCTCCCACATCGTGGTCTCGGTCCAGAGGCCGTCAAACCGCAGCGAAATCTGCTCCCCATCGGCCGACAGCTCGAAATCGGAAAGCCGGAAGCTATGATCCAGCCAATCGAGGAACCCCGGCTCGAAAATGCCGCGCTTGCCATAGAACATATTGCCGGCCAGCCAAATCAGTTCGGACTTGTGAAACCGCAGGCTCCGCGTCGATTCGAGCTGCTCGCGAAGCTCCTCGACTTGGATGATTCGGCCCAGGGGGATCGCCGTCGATCGATTGAACAACGTGAAGGTCGCGCGTGTCTTCGGAAAATGTTTCCAGATGAACTGAAGCATCAGCAGCTTGTAAAAATCGGTGTCCAAGAGCGATCGCGTGATGGGATCGAGCTCCCAGTTGTGGTCGTGCGCGCGCCTGGCCAGGTTGATGATCACCGTGCTCTTACTCTAATGCAGGCGATTGGCCGGATTCACGGCTGCGCGCAGCCTTCGCAAGATACGCTCCGCAGGATTTGCGCACCACCAGCTTCGTTGGCACCAGCACATCGCGAGCCGGCAATTCGGGGTGATCGATCCGCTCCAGCATCGTCGCCATGGCCGCTGCCCCGATCCCGGCGCAATCCTGGCGAACCGTCGTGAGGGGAACCGGAAGCAGGCTCGCATATTTCACGTCGTCCATCCCCACAATGCCCATCTCTTCTGGCACGCGCACGCCAAGATTCGTCAGCACCTGCATCAACCGCGTGGCTGTGAGGTCGTTGGCGCAGACGATTCCCTCCGGATGCGCCGCATCCAGGCTTGCCTGAATGAAGCTTTCATCAAGCGGATTCCCCCTCCACACCGGGTCCCGCTCCGGCTTCACTCCGAACAGCCGCAGCGCCTCATGAAATCCGGCGATGCGCGCATCGACGGTGTTAGCCGAATTCTCCTCGCCCAGAAAGACGAGCCGGCGTGCCCCGAGTCCCAGCAGATGATTGGTTGCCATGTATCCCGCACGGCGATTGTCGATGCCAACCAGGTCGTGAGCCGACCGCTCCGGCCAGGGCAGGTAGCACCGATCCAGGAGCACCATCGGCATCTGCGCGCGCTCCAGCGACCGCGCAATCCGGCGATTGATCGCATCCTTCTCGGGGTTCAGTTCCAGAGGCGCGAAGAAGACCCCGGCCACCTTCTGTGCGATATACGACTGGGCCATCTGCTCGGCTTCTTTCGCAGCCTCCTGCGCAGAAGTCGCGGCGTTGCCCCAAAGCAGGGAGTCGGACAGCGCGATCGAAGAGCGCATCATGCCGCGGCAAATCGGCTCGAAGATCTCCGTGATTCCGAGTTCAGGAATCAAAAGGCCGAAGGTTCGCCCGGTTACAGGATGAGGACTCGCCACGTGCGTACCGGCCCCGGGGCGTCGCGTGACCAGCCCCATTCCCTGCAGATCCAGGACGGCCTTCGCAATCGTGATGCGCGATGCGCCAAACAGCTTGCCCAGTTCCGCTTCGCTGGGCAGCCGGTCGCCGGGCTTCAATTCGCCCGATTCGATGCTGGCCAGCAAATGATCGAAGACGCGCCGATGCTTGGTCACCGGCCGGGACGCGTTCTCAGGCTCCGGCGGAGGCGTCAGTTTGCCTGCAGATGTGCGTGGTCCCGGCATCCCGCTCCTTTACATGACATCTGCAGTACCGCCAGCCTAGCCCCGGCTTTCGATCGCAGAGGTAATGCTCAGTCTCACCTGCTCCGACATATCCGGCATCGCGCCCGATTGCGAAGCGATCCATGCACCCCAGCGGTTCCCGGCCTCGTTCAGTGTCTCAAGATCTGCGCCGCGCAGCATGTAGTGGGTCATGGCCGCTGTAAACGCATCACCCGCTCCAATCGTGTCCGCAACCCGGGTGGGAACGCCGGGATGCTGGTTCCACTCGTCGCGCGTCATCAGGAAACTCCCGTGACAGCCGCGCGTGACCGCGACCATGTGCAGCGTCGGAAACTCGGCGAGCAATCGGCCGCAGGATTGCTGCAGCGTTTCGCCGCTCGCTTCAGCATCCGCAGGCAGCCCCAGCAGCGACATCACCAGCACCACCTCCGCATCGTTCATCTTCATCACCGTTGCAAGCTCCAGCGATTCCTGCAGCACCTCGCTCGAATAGAACGGCGCGCGAAGATTCACGTCAAAGACGCGCACGCAGGTAGCGGGCGTTTGCGCCGCCAATGTCTGGATCGTCTGGCGCGATTCGCGGCTGCGCTGCGCCAGTGAGCCAAAGCAGACGGCATCGGCCCGTTCGGCCAGCTGCACCCACTCGTCCGACAATTCCATCGAGTCCCAGGCCGCCGGCTGATGGATCACGTATTCCGGCTGGCCGTCGTGGAATGCAACCGTAACGCTGCCCGTCTCATGCGCGGGATCAATCTGCAAGTGGCTGGTGTCTGCAGGCAGCGGATCCAGCGTCTCCACCGCCTTGCGGCCCAGGTCATCGCGCCCGATCCGGCTCAAAACGGCGGCGTGATTTCCAAGTCTGCCCGCCATCACAGTGAAATTTGCCGGTGCTCCGCCCAGGCGCGGACCTTCGGGCAAAAGGTCCCACAACAACTCCCCAATTCCAAGGATCAGGCGCGGCTCTCTCAAGAAACTTTCTCCTGTGCGTGCGGGCCGGTGCCATGGCCGTACCGGATCGCAATCCGATGTGCCATTGTAATCGCCGGGCAGGTTTGAGCGCTGTAATCACACCGCGGACTCAGCGCTCGGCCGGCGCAGATGCTTCGGATCGCGCGTGATCCATCTCCAGATCGAGCAATCCTCATAATCGTCCGCGGCATACTCAATCTCCGGCTGATTGGCCATCACGGCGCAGTCGGCAATTGCATCCACCCGCGACCGCCGAACCCGGCCGCGAAAAAGCCTCTCCATATTCGGATGAACCCTGAGAACCGCGGCCTGCTCGTCATTCACATAAATCAAATCGAGCGGACCGCACCGCTCCCCGGATCGTGCCTGAATCCGGTGCAGCAGCCTCTTCATTACGGTTGCGCCAAAAGGATTGAAGAGAAACACGAGACACGGTCCAGGCGGCAGCCTATACTGGGTCGCATCGCAGCAGGAAATCGAAATAGCCGTCCGCGCTCGCCCCTGCTTCTTCCAAGTCCCGACATTCCGCCGTGCAATCCGCGCCAGCGTCGGGTTCAGCTCCACTCCGGTCACGGCGCGAAATTCATATTCAGAAGCCAGCAAAACCGCCCGGCCCATTCCCGATCCCACATCCACAAACGTGAATTGTTGCAGCGGCGCAGACGGCTTCGATTTCCGCCATAGCCCCAGCACCGACCTGAACACCGAGGGAGCCACGCCAAAATAGGCGGTTGCATGCCGGTCGTGGCGATGGCCGCTTTTGAGATGCCTTCCTGGAATCAGCCCGCTGGTCCGCACGCCATGCGCCTTGTCAAAGGGATGAAGCGTGAATCCGCCAGCCGGACTCAATCCCGGCAGCCTGTCGTGTGCGCCCCTTCTCGCGATCTGCATTTCCTACTCGAGGAACTTCCCGATCAGCCACATGTGCCCGAAGGGATCGACAACGGCGCCCTGCAGCATGCGGCGAATCGGTCTCGGTCCGCTCGTCTCGTGCTCGTGCTGCTCGATGGGGCTGTGCTCCTTCGCGCCTGCGGCAATGGCCTTCCGCTGCACCGCGACCGGATCGTCCACGAAAAGTTCGATCCGCACCGTTGTACATCCGATCGCAGCCGGACCGCGCGTCCCGAAATCGGGAGACTCATGCGCCAGAAAGAATGGCGATCCTCCGATCGCAAGCCCCGCCACAATGTCCGCCCCGGCTCCGAGCTGCCACAACACCTCGGCCCCGAATGCTGCCTTATAAAAATCCACAGCCGCTGTCCCGTCGCTAACCGCCAGCATCGGCGCGATCCGCGGCGGAAACGCGACAGACTGCGCTATCTTCGCGCCCCAGCTCGCCGGGTCCACATCATGCGCATGCCGCGAGAACAGCCATAGATGCCCATCGAGATCTCGCACCGCATATTGCAGTTCGCCATACACGGTCTCGTGCAGCTCTTCCACCAGGGTGACACCGGCCGCCTTCGTCCGCTGAAAGTGCGCCTCGATCGCTTCGACAAAAACCGTCAGCGACTGCGTTCCATACCCCAGCTGCTTCGGGCTTGATTTCCCCTCCTCGGCCTGCATCGCCATGATCCATGCATGACCGAGGTGCATCTGCGCGCCGCGCAGCGGATCCCCGTAACGATACTGCTCTTCGAATCCAAAAACGCGGCCGAGCCAGTCAATCGCCTTTCCGAGATCCTGGTAGGAGATGTGCGGCATCAGGATGTCCGGCGGGACAGAACGATTCGTGATCATCTCGCCCTCCAGCTCGCAACCAACTCCACAATACAAGACACAACCGTTCGCTCCTTCGCCCTCGCGTCTGGGACTGCAATCTCCGCCAACCGTTACCTTTGTGGAAACTCGGCGTCCGCGCACCGGCCCGGACCGTGACAGCCGCATCCGAATCGCGGTAGGCTGAAGGTTAGTCGCTCAGGTACGCGATGAAGGAGCTCCGGGACTTCCATGCCTATCCAAACAACCTCGAAAATCTGGCATAACGGCAACCTGATCCCTTGGGAAAACGCAACCATTCATGTCATGAGCCACGTCGTGCACTACGGCTCCAGCGTGTTCGAAGGCATCCGCTGCTACGCACAGCCGCAAGGCTCGGCGGTCTTCCGCCTTCCCGAACACATGCAGCGCCTCCTCGACTCGGCCAAGATTTACCGCATGGAGCTTCCCTTCACCCTCGATGAGCTTTGCGCGGCCGTCGTCGACCTGATCGAAGCCAACGGCGTCGCCCCCTGTTACATCCGGCCCATCGTGCTGCGCGGATATGGCGAAATCGGCGTCAACCCCAAGGGCTCGCCCATCGACGTCTACATCGCCAATTTTCCGTGGGGAAAATACGTTGCGGGACACGGCGGCGCGGACGTCTGCATCTCCAGCTGGCACCGCCTCGCACCGAACACCATGCCCGCCCTCGCGAAGGCCGGCGCCAACTACATGAACTCGCAGCTCATCCGCATGGAGGCCGACGCCAACGGCTACGCGGAGGGTATCGCCCTCGACGTGAACGGCCTGGTCAGCGAAGGCTCCGGCGAAAACGTGTTTCTGGTGCGTAACGGCGTTCTCTACACCCCGCCGCTCGCCAACTCCGCGCTTTCAGGCATTACGCGCGACAGCGTGCTTACCATCGCCCGGCATCTCGGCTTCAATGTCATCGAGCAGTCCATTCCGCGCGAGATGCTCTACATCGCCGACGAGGTCTTCTTCACCGGCACCGCCGCCGAGGTTTCGCCCATTCGCTCCATCGACAAGGTGATCGTCGGCGACGGCAAGACGGGCGAGATCACGCAGAAAATCTCCGACGAATTCTTCGCCGTCGCCAGCGGCCTCAAGCCGGACCGCTTCGGCTGGCTAACCCCTGTCAAAGTAAACGCCAGCGAGCCGGTAACGGCATAACTGGTTCGGATCTCGAACCGAGGCGGCCTCTCGCAGGCCGCCTTTGCTTTTGCCCCGCTTGCCTCGCTTCATCTCGGCTCGTCCATTCGCGGAAGGATTCCCATGGACACGGCGGCTCATTGCCCGCAGCGCTCCTCTTGCTTACCGAGAGAAGATGCGCTATCATCCCTCGGTAACCGTGAGGAGCGGCTCATGAGCAAACCATCCGATCTCGTCCAGGGCACATTAGACCTGCTGATTCTCAAGATTCTCGCTCTTCAGCCGCTTCATGGCTGGGCCCTCAGCCAACGGCTCAAGCAGGTTTCCGGCGAGGTGTTGCAGGTCAGCGATGGATCGCTTTATCCGGCGCTGCACAAGCTGGAACACCAGGGCTGGATCCATTCCGAGTGGAAGCCTTCAGAGAACAACCGCCGGGCGAAGTTCTACTCGGTTACGCGACTCGGCCGTCGCCACCTCGAACGCGAGGCGGCCAACTGGGAGCGCATCTCCGCGGCCATTTCAGGCGTCGTGCGCCTGACGGAGGTGTGAGCGTGCGGCTCGCGAACTGGCTCTACACAATTCCGTTGCGAGTACGTTCGCTCGTGCGCCGCGACCGTCTCGATGCGGATCTGGAAGAAGAGCTGCGCGATCACGTGGACCGGCAGATCGAAGAAAACCTGGCCCGTGGCATGGATGCGGAAGAAGCCCGCCTCGCCGCGCTGCGTGCTTTTGGAAACCACGGGGCCCTTCGCGACCAGACGCACGATGCCTGGAGTTGGAGCGGCATGGAGCTGCTGCTGAACGATGTGCGCCTCGGCGCTCGGACTCTCGTGCGAACCCCGGGGTTTGCGTCGATTGCGATCCTGGTGATGGCGCTGGGCATCGGTGCCACCGTTGCACTGTTCGCTATCGTCCGCTCGGTTCTCCTCAATCCATTGCCCTATGCCGATTCCTCGCGCCTGGTGCAGCTCTACGAGAACATCTCCGTCGGCGGACAAGAAATTCCCTACGGTCCGAGCGCGGCCGGCACCTATGCGGAATGGAAGCAGCACAACCAGACCCTTGCCGATATGTCCATCCTCGGCTGGACAGACTACAACGTCTCAAGCGCAGGAGAACAATTGCCCGAGGTGGTCCACGGCGGAAGCTTTTCGTGGAACATGCTCTCCCTGCTGGGCGTACGGCCTGCACTGGGGCGCGACTTCACGGCCGCCGACGATAAACCGTCGGCGAATCCCACCGTCCTGTTGAGCTGGGGACTATGGAAGCGGCGGTTCGGCGGCGACCCGGCGATCGTGAACAAGACCGTTCTGCTCGATGCCGTACCCCACACGATAATCGGCGTCCTTCCGGCTTCCTTTTCGCTTGTAGGCACGGGCAACCCCCAGCTCTGGACGCCGATCTACCAGGCGAAAAAGCCCGAACTGATGAGCATGATCGACGAGCATGAGTTCAGGGTCATCGGCCGCCTCAAGCCGGGCATCACGGGAGCTGAAGCAGCCGCCGATCTCACGGTCATCACGCGCCGCATCCATGATCGGCACCTCGATCAGCCATTCACAGCCTTTGCCGCAAACAGCCGGCCACTGCTTGAGGCCGCCGTCGGGCGGATCAAGACGCCTCTGTATGCGCTGCTTTCCGCCACCTGTTGCGTGCTGCTGATCGCGTGCCTCAACGTGGCCAACCTGCTGGTGGCGCGAGCGGCGGCGCGGCGCAGGGAACAGGCGATTCGAGCCGCGCTTGGCGGCAGCAAGCGCCGCCTGCTCCGACAGCATCTGATGGAGAGCCTCCTCATCTGTGTTGCCGGCGGATCGATCGGATTCATGCTTGCCGTGGGTGTCCTGCATTGGTTCGCCGCTGCCCGGCACGACGTTCCTCGCGCCGATTCAATCGTCGTCGACGGCGTCGTCGCAGGCTTCACGCTCGGTTTGGTCATTCTGTGCGCCACATTTGCCGGATTCATCTCGTCTCTCTCCATGCGCAGCGACCAGGTGCTGCAAGCGTTGCGCGAATCGTCCCGCGCGCAAAGCGCGGGCATGGCTCGGACCCGTCTTCGCTCGGCTCTGCTCGCCGTTGAAGTGGGATTGACAGTGGTGCTCCTGATCGGTGCGGGCCTCCTGCTCAAAAGTTACGCGCAACTGCGCTTCACCGATCTCGGCTGCATAACCGACAACGTGCTCAAGCTGGATCTTTCCCTACCGATCGCGACCTATAAGGAACCCGCAACGGTGGCGGATTTCTTCTCGTCGTTTCTCGCCCGCGCGCGCAACATCCCGGGCATTCAGGCGGCCGCACTGATCGCTCCCGTTGTGCCGGGCGATGGACAGGGTTCCGACGATAACTTCGTCATCATCGAGCACCCGCCGCTGCCCCTTGGAAAATCAAACATCGCCGTCAACCGCTGGTGCGATCCCGGCTACTTCGCGGCGCTCGGGATTCCGCTTCTCGAGGGCCGCAATTTCAGCAGCAATCAGCGCCCCGGCCACTCGACCGAGATCATCATCTCCGAAGCGTTTGCCCGGCAGTTCTTTCCTGGCGAGAATCCGATCGGGAAGCACATGACAACCTTCAACCAGACGAACTCCCAGATCATCGGCATCGTCGGCGATACGCGCACTGATCCCGGCGAGCTCGCGCATCCGATCATGTACTTCCCCATCGTCGCCGGCACGGAATATATCCGCTCGGCGGCCCTCGTGATTCGCTCCGAAGGCGGCGTGACGCAGCTTGTGTTGCCCGTGCAGCGTCTTCTTGCGGGCATGGACCGGAATCTTGCCGTTTCGAATGTGCTCACCATGGACCAGGTCCTCGGCCGCAACACACTCGAAGAGAGTTTCGATGCGGCGCTGCTGCTGGTTTTTGCCGGATTGTCGTTGCTGCTGGCCGCGGTGGGATTGTTTGGAGTCCTGTGCTACATCGTGGCCCAGCGGACAACCGAAATCGGCATTCGTATTGCGCTCGGCGCAAAACGCGCGCACATTCTTCAGATGACCCTGATGGACGGGCTGCGGCCGGCTCTCTTCGGGCTCCTGCTCGGTCTTGCAGCCAGCGCTGGATCGGTCAAGCTGATCGAGTCGATGCTCTTCGGAACGAGGCCATTCGACCCGGCCATCTTTGCCGCGGTGAGCGCCATGCTTCTTGCGGTGGCAGCGATAGCCTGCGCCCTGCCCGCCTGGCGCGCGTCACGGCTCGATCCAATGCAGGTCCTGAGGATGGAATAGAGTCAGCAACGAAAGGCGGCCTCAACCGGGCCGCCTTTGATTTGACGTTGCAGCAACTTCTCAGCTGCGATTTCTTCCTCGCGGCGTCGGAGCTATCAAGGAAGCCCGACTCCCGGCCCTGTCTGTAGGAGCAAAAGCCAAGGCGCGTCAGAAACGCAACGTGCCTGAGAGCTGCAGGGAACGGCCACCGCCGATTCCATTGATCCCGGTTCCGCTTCCGACCGTACTGGTGATTTGTCCGAACGTCCCGCTCGTGATCGAAGTGGACGGATTGCTGAACTGCGGCGTATTGCTCAATTGAAACGCGTCAACGCGCCCCTCAAGCTGCCAGCTCTCGCGAAGCTTGAAGATCTTGAACAGCGAAACGTTGTCCTGAAGATACCCCGGTCCATAGAACTGGTTTCTGCTGACGTTGCCGACACTCGTCCCATAGACCAGCGGGCATGGCGTTCCCACCGCGCCGGTACAACCAGCGGGCTGCGAGAAGACGGTGGGATCGAACCAGTCGTGACCGGCGCCAATCCCTTTCAGCTTTTTGAAGCTGCCGTTGTTATTCGCCATCTGCTGTTCGCCGGAGGTATTGATACTGGTCCCGCTGGCGGTCACGTTGAACGGCAGGCCCGTATACATCGAGAGGATGCCCGAGAGCTGCCATCCTCCTAGGATCGAGGCAACTGGCCCGGAGTTCAACCACCTCTGATGCGGCCCGAAGGGGAGAACCCAGACGACGCTTTCCTCGAAATTCAGGCGGTGATCAAAGTCGTTCGGCGCATAGTTGTGGCGTTGATCGAGCCAGAAGAGAAGACCGCCGTCGTCGTCCTGCTGGTATCCCAGGCCCTTGCCCCAGGTGAAAGACGTGGTTACACCCAGGTTGCCGGTGAAGTGGCGATTCAGCTGGGCCTGCAGAGACTGGTAATTCGACGAAAAACCTAAGAAATACAGGTTCGCTGCCGCCGTTTTCCCATATGCAATTTTGAGCGGATAACCGGACGCTCCCTGGTTCAGGGCCGTGCCTAAATTGATGTTTTGGGCCGCACCGATATGCGAGCCGTGATTTGCCACGTAGTTCAACTGCATGTTGAACTGCATCGGCAAGGCCTGTTGAATGGCTACATTCCACGAATCCACATACGGATTGTGATAATTGACCGGGATGATGAATTCCGCCTGCGCAAGGAGTTGAGGGGTGTCGGCGGTGATGATGCCGTTGCTGGGAATGGCGACCGGAACCGGACCCGGAAAACCACCTGCGAAGGTGAACGGTGATCCGCTGGCAAGCAACGCCGGCGTGTAGGAATTGAGCTGCTGGTAGGAATTATTGGCGCGAACCGGATAGTTGTATGCGTAGGTATTATCCTCGAACGGCGTGTAACTGATGCCAAACCCTCCGCGCACAACCGTGTTTTCGCTGATGCGGTAAGCAAACCCCACCCGCGGAGCGAAGTAGTCGTACTTCGTCTTCATTCCCAGGTTATTCGCATTCCCACCGACCCCCGCGATGACGAGAGTGTTGTTCGACGGATCGTAGTTGGAGAATCCCTGTGAAGTTCCGGGCGTGGCCGGCGGATAAAGTTCCCAGCGCAGCCCCAGATCGAGGGTCAGCTTGGGTGTCACTTGCCACTTGTCGCCGCCGAAGGCAAAAATCCACCATTGGCGATATCTCGGGAAATAGGTGTTGATGTCGCGACCCACCAGGTAGGGCTGGTCCAAAAGGAAGCTGGCCATCTGGTTCCCGATGTTCGTGGCAGTGCCGCACCCGTTGCACGCGGTATTGCTCTCTGAGAATTCGATTGCGCCACGCGGGCTGTAGGTCTGGTCCTGGAGCAGGTTGTCATGAATCCGGCGCACATCTGCGCCGAATTTGAACGTGTGGTTGCGAATGATCTTTGTCCAGTGGTTGACCACATCCACGTTCGTTTCACCGCGTACCCAGGGCAACGATGCGGAATAGCCGACGAGCGGGTTGCCGCTGAAGTCGGACAGAAACACTCCAACCTGGCCGCTGGTGAACTGGCTGATATTGACGCCCGGGATGCCGATGGTGGTCGCATCGCTGGAACCATAGTCAGTTGGATTGGCGGCATTGCCATAATGAGCCACGCCGACACGCGCCTCCGTAAGGAGGGTGCTCGAAAACGCCCGGTCATAATTCAGGCCGGTGCTGTATACCTTCTGCGTTCCCGTTCCTGCGAAGGCGCCCTGCGCGGGACCGCCGCCCGCAGGCCCGAATGCCGGCGCCTGGAACGTGGTGACGTTCTCACGTTCGTAACGGTAGCTCAGGTGATTCTTCGGCGTGATCTGATAATCGATCTTGATGTCGTAGCGGTCGGTCGTCTTCTGGAAAGGCAAGTTAATCGAGAAATCGTTCGAGACCGCGCTGATTGCGGACGTCGCCAGGTTCTGGTTCGGGGCCGGCAGCAGCGCCATCAGGTTCAAAGCGACTGGGTCCACGTAGGTCGTCGTGCCCTGGCTGGCCGCGGCCCCCGCCGTGCACGGAATCTGATTGTTCGGGTAAGGAGTTCGTCCCTGTCCGGAGGAGTTGCCCGTGTTCGGATCGTAGATCTGCCCCTTGCCGCCCGAGGCGAGCGCTCCGCTCAGGTCGATGTAGCCGGAGGCGCTACATGTGTACCAGGTAGGCGACGGAATCGTCAGCACGTTGGAGTTCGCCTCGTGATCGGGCGACCGGAAAAAGTCGCCGAAGAAGAACAATTTGTCCCTCTTGATCGGGCCTCCCACGGCCCCGCCAAAATAGTTGTAGGCGATATGCCCCACCGTTGGATTGAAGTAGGCACGCGCATCCGCTGCGCTGTTCTGCACGTACTCGGTGGCCATCCCGTGAAACTGGTTGGAGCCCGACTTGAGGATCACGTTGCTGACAGTGCCGATGGCGCGCCCCAGTTCCGCCTCATAGTTCGAGGTCGCAACGTCCACGGTATCGATCGCCTGTTCCGGCGGGATCATGATTTGCAGCAGCCCGGTGCGTTCGTCATCGTCCACTCCCTCGATCTGGTAGCTGTTGCCTTCGCGTGGCTGCCCGTTTACCTCAGTCTGGATCGAACTGGCGGCGTTGAAGAATTGCGAGTGCTGGAATACCGGCGGACCTACACCCGGAGCCAGGGTCAGAAGAGACTGAAAATTCTGGTTGACCATGACCGGCATGGTGCTCAGCGTCTGCGCCTCGAGATTGGTACTGACATCCGCACGATCAGTCTCCATGATCGGAGGCGCCCCGGTCACGGTAACTGTTTCTGTCACATCGCCGGGTTGAAGCGAAATGTCCACGCGCGTGGTGGTATTCACCGCGACATCGATGCCCGCACGCGATTCCTTCTTAAAGCCGGAGGCCGAAATCGTGACGGTATAAATGCCGGGCGACAAGTTAGGAAACGTGTAATTACCACTGTCGTTGCTGGTATCGACGCGGGTAATTCCAGTGGCCTGTTCGAGAATGCTCACCGACGCCTTCGGGACGATCGCGCCCGTATGATCGGTCACAGTTCCAACCAGAGTCGCGGTTACCGCCTGACCGCGGAGTGCCGGTGCGCCGCCCAGCACCAGCAGCAAGAAAAGCATAAAAATCGGCAAGAGCTGTTTTCGCTGCACCATGCTGATCCTCCAAAAAC
The DNA here is from genome assembly GCA_035308825.1 of Occallatibacter sp. Lineage (GTDB taxonomy): Bacteria > Acidobacteriota > Terriglobia > Terriglobales > Acidobacteriaceae > Telmatobacter. The sequence continues at coordinate 107,426 of DATGFX010000085.1, forward strand.
AGGAATTGACATGAGCTTTCGATGAAGCCACTTGCAACTTGCATACTGTGAGGTTTCGCTCACGAGGTCCCGGCATGAACGGTTTCGTTCGTTCTGCCCGCTTTGCTGTCCGGAAAAACGCGCTGAACAGCAACTTCCGGGTCGTGCGAGTAAACTTAGCCCCTTTGCGAGCTTTCGTGCGTGCGCTACACTCCGTCAGCCGCGAGGTCGCTGCGGCAGACGGCCTGAAAGTCTAGGATTATGTCAGGAAAGATGTGCGGACGCAAGACATTGGCTCATGGAGTGACCCCGCCAGTTACCCTTTTCGCCAATCACGAAATCGCGTCACGGCTTGATCCTAAACAGGCTCCCCAAACGGAATAGCAGCAGTGCCTCTCTACTTCAATCCCGCTACCATGTACAGATCCGAAAGCAGCCGCGTATAGCCGTACGCGTACGCCCGCCCGTCAGGGCTGAAGAGAACATGAGTCATGTCGCAAATGCCCGGTCCATCCGGCACCGAGATCTCCTGGAACAACTTCCTTTGTCCAGTGCGCAGATCCAGGCGAAAAACCCGGATCGATGCCTTCTCATGCTGAGCGACATACAGCACGTTGGGATCCGATGTCCATGCTACGGATTCGCCGGGCTGCAATCCGGGAATCGGGCGCGGCGCACTCCCATCCATGGGATAGAACTGCATCGGAGTGGCCTTCGTGCCGTTTGCGGCGATGAGCTTTCCATCGGGAGAAATCCGGCAGAAGCCGACTCCCTCCGGCGTGACCGGCCGCGGCTTGCCGCCGTCGATGCTCTGAACGAAGCACCGGGCCGCATGTCCGGGCTCGTCTCCGCCAAAAAGAAGCGCTTTGCCGTCGGGAAGCCAGTGTATCTCGTGCCCGTAGCGCTCAATGTTGCCGCGGTCGATCCGCCTGGCAGATCCCACTCCGGTCGGCAGCAGCACCAGCTGCGTGTAAGACACGCTTGCGGCCACCCACTTCCCATCGGGAGAGAAATCGCCGGCCATTCCTTCCCCCAGGGCGACCGGCGGCGAGCCGGTCAAATCGCGCATCGCCACCGCATAATTCGGCCCCGTTTGCTCCCCCTGCTCGTCAAAGAGCAGCGTCTTGCCATCGCGCGAAATATCCACGAGGAGCGACCAGTCCTGCCAGGAAAGGTCCCTTTCCTTGGTTTCTCCGCGAGCCCTGCCCCGAATTCCCGCGCGCTGCTCGTCGCGCGTCATCAGCACTCTGCCATCCGGAGCGATGTCCTGCAACGTCACTCCTCCCAGGGCGCGAAAGGCGAGACGCTGATGACCCGCCATGTCAACGGCATAAATCTGCCGCTGCAATCCGGCGTGCGTGGCTGAGAACCACACTTCATTCCCCTTGGGAGACCATGCCAGCCCCTCCTCGCTCTCCCATCCGTCGGAAAGAACCGTCTTGCGTCCCTGGAGATCAACAACAGAAACGCCTCCCTCATCGTCGCTGTAAGTCGGGTGATCGAGAAATGCGATCTGGCTGCCGTTCGGCGAGACACGCACATGGCTGATCCAGCCCGACGTTTCGTAGAGAACATGGCCGAGCGGGTATTCGAGCCGCACCCTGCCGCCGGCATTCCGCACCACCGCCAGCGACTTTCCATCCGGTGACCAGTCGGCCCACTCCACCTTCTCGGCTACCTGCCGCGGTGTACCACCGGTGAGCGGCACCTGGCCAAGGGTCCCGATCATCCCCGTCATGAACTCCGGTTGCGCCGGCTGCAGCACAGCCATCTCGCCTGCAGACGACACGGCCAGCAGGTCGCTGGCGGTCAAGCCCAGGGTTCGCGATCCCGGAAATTTCAGGTCGGTCGAAAAGACCTGAACCGAATCACCCTCCCACGACGCCGCATAGAAAACATTCCGGCCGTCCGGTGCGAACCGCGCAGAATGAATGGTTCCATGATTGATGGTCAGCCGCTCGATCTCCGCCGGCTGCGTCCTCACGCTGCGGCGTCCCAGCAATACGCCTCCTGCCACCAGCCCGGCACACGCAATCAGAGCCAGCAAAACCAGGAGTAGACCTCTCCATTTGGGAACGCCTGAAGATCCCACCCCACCCGCCGCACCGGCTGCAATCGGGAGTTCAGCCGGTGGAACCACGACCGGCGGCGCCTCGACGGCTCCCACAAAACGATAGCCCCGCCTGGGCACCGTCTCAATAAACACAGGGTTGTCGGCGGAATCGCCTAACGCGGTGCGCAACTTGCCCACCGCAACGTTCACCGCGTGATCGAAGTCTCCGTACGTGTCGTCAGGCCAGATGCGCGACTGCAGTTCTTCGCGCGACACGATATCGCCGGGGTTCTCGAGCAGAACCTGGAGGACCTTGAACGGTTGGTCCTGAAGCTTGATCCGGCTCCCCGCCTTGCGAATCTCGCCGGAACCGAGGTCGGCCTCAAACTCCCCAAAGCGGACCTTATGGAACCCGTTGGACGGTGAGGCTCCGTTCTGGGGAAGTTCCAGCATGATGAGGGCTACCTCCTACTTGATGACACATTTCGCGCGCTGTCTTCAACTATTTTGCCAGGAGACTTTCCTCTCCCGAAGCTCTCCAGTTTGTCTCCTCAAGCAAAACTCACACTCTAGGTTCAGTTTAGCCCTGGTGAATTGAGGTACCTGCGGGTCCCGCGCACTCTCGCCCTAGAAAGCGAGGAGGTCCATGCGCAACCGCCCTTCCCCATTCCTGTTCGTTTTTCTGGCGTTATTATTCTGGGCGCCCCTGGCCCACGCCGGCAAATTCCCGCATCAAGTGGCGCCTCCCGGCACCAGCCGAATCGCCGGAACCGTCCCGTTCGATCTCTATCAGGGAAACTTCATCGTGGCACGCGGGTCCATCGGTCCTCTCAAGAATCTCAACTTTTTTGTGGATACGGGAACCACCCCTGCCGTTCTCGATGCCCGGATCGCCAGGAAGCTCGATCTCCCCAATGAGGAACCCGCCAGCATCCTGGTTCTGGGCGGCAAGACCCAAGGCAAATTCGTGAGCCTGCCCACGGTCGAACTTGGTCCGGTCAAGCGATCCAATCTCCCGGTCGTGACAACCGACCTCTCCTTTTTCGAGAAGTTTCTCCCGGTCCGCATCGATGCGATTGTTGGCATTGATGTGCTCGGGCAAGAACCCTTTGTCATCGATTACTCCGCCCGCGTCATTCGTTTTGGATCGACTCCGGTCCTGCCCGTCTCCGTTCCCCTCCGTCTCGATCACGGGATGGCGGTCTTCGAGGTCGACATCGATCACACGCCCGAGCATCTTCTCCTCGACACGGGCGCAGGCTCCATCATTCTGTTCGACAAGACCGCCCTCCAGGATCCCAACGCGCAGAACATCAACCTTTCGACGCAGAAGGTCGGCGATTTCGAGAGCAAACACGTTTGGCTGCGAACACTCAAATTGGGCCCCGAGGAGTTTCGCCGCAAACCGGCGCTCATGACCCGCAATCCCAAACCCTCTCAGCTCGACTACGACGGCCTGATCAGCCCGGCGGCGCTCGGCATATCCCAGGTCGCGGTGGACCTGCAACGAGGACTCCTGGCCTTCAGCCGCTGATTCGCAGCCGCACGACTGCACAACCTCCGCGTCGTCTCGCACACCTGCGGGAGCCTCGGGAACATCCGGATGGATTGGGATGGAACGATCAGAACAGGTACGGCACCAGGGCGGCGGTCCGGCCGGCATAGTCCGCATACGTCTCCCCAAATTCGGAGCGCATCCACTCCTCCTCCATTCTGAGCTTGGCCCAGAACACGAGAAATATGAGGGCGATCACGATGACTCCCCGCACCTCGGAAAGCGCAATTGCGGTGCCAACGAAGCCCGCCAGGATCCCGGTATAGATGGGATGACGAACCAGGGCGTAGGGACCGCTGGTGATCAGTTCGTGGTCTTCCTTGATGGTCACCGACCGGCTCCAGTTCCTGCCCAGGTGTACCCGCGCCCAGACAGCGAAAAGAAGGCCGGCCACCGTGATCCCGGCGCCGAGCCAAAACGGCCAGAGCCCAACCGGCCAGAGCTGGCGATAAAGCCAGGGAAGCGGAATGCGAGTCGTCGAAAGCAGAACGATCACGATCACGAATGCGAGGACCCGAACGATGCGCGACGCAGCCGGCTCCAGGCGCGTCGTGGTTTTGGTGTGGACCGCCTTGATCTGCCAATAGACAAGAAAAGCGATCCAGACCACGGGAAAGAAACCTTCGTAGAACCACAGCATCCAGGACCTCCACGCGTTTCCATAATCTTATTGGCGCTTGCAGCATGTTAAGCCGATTCCACAGCAAACCATGCATCGATGCGAGCCGGAGACTACGCCGGAGCGGTGGCGTGGACCACATGGACACCGGCATGTCCCGGCGCGAGTCCTTGAACGGCGCCGCCAAACCTGGACCTGATTTCCTCAAAATCGATATCTTCGAAATCAGAAAAGCCATGCACGCGAAGAAGCGCGGCCATGCCTGCCGGCTCGAATCGGCTAACCGAACGCTCATTCATTTTCTCAAGCTGTTCGTCCCGCGCTTTTTCCAATTGCCTTAGCTCCTCTGAGAATCCCGCTGCGGGTTCCATGTAGTCGAAGACCACTTCCGAATTCCGAATGGACGCGATGTGGTCCAGTGTGCTGCCGATCGCCTCCTGCGTCAGATAAGGTGTCACGCCGAGCCATGTGAAAAACGCAGGCGAGTTCTGCTGAAGGCCGGCGGCAGCGAGCTTCTCTCCAAGATCGTCCCGCTCGAAATCGACCGGCACAAAAATCAGCCACGGCGGAACTGCGAGCTGCGCTTCCGCCATGCGCTGCCGTTTACTTTCCTGCGTGGCTGGGTGGTCCACCTCATAGATACACATCTCGAGTGCAGCGTAGGGGTTCCGCAGGGCGAATGTGTCCAGTCCCGCTCCCAGGATCACGATCTGCCGAACCCCTTTTGCGACCGCGATCGACAAAAAGTCCTCCGCAATCCGGCTCCGTGCGGTGGTGAATAGACGCCCGATGCTGGCCGCGGGGTGTGCGCTGGCAAATTGCAGAACGTTTTGTTCGTCTTCAAGCAGAATCTTCACGGCAAATGGATCGTGCAGAATGGAGCCATGATCGAGCACCTGATGAGCAGCTCGTTGGCGGGCAATCATCAGGGCAGTGCGACTGGGGTCGTTTGGCTTCATTGCGGGTCTCCATCCTCTTCAATTCTTAGCATCGGTCGTCACGTGCGCGGCTCGGAAGTGCCCATGGGTGCGCCTGCTCAAATCAGTGGCTCATTCGCCGGCTAGCGCGTGCCGGTCGGTTTCCTCCCTCAGGAAAAGTATCCATCTCGGTAACAGAACGCGCTCAACCTTGGCCCGGAATGTGCCGGAGCTCTCCGAAACCCTCTAAAATCTCTATTGAAGAGCCTGACCCTCCAAGGAAGACCGCTGCGCGTGAAACCCGACATGAAAGTGAGCCTCGCGGGGCTCGAGCTCGTCAACCCCATCGTCGCTGCAAGCGGCACCTTCGGGTATGGAATCGAATTCGAAGAGATCGTTTCGCTGGAGCGCATCGGCGGATTTGTCACCAAGGGAATCTCCATCCAGCCGCTCAAAGGAAACACCGCCCCCCGCCTGCTACACACCGCCTCGGGAATGCTCAACGCCATCGGCCTGCAAAACATCGGCGTCGACGAATTCATCGCGCGCAAGCTGCCCGCCCTCGCCCGCTATCCACAGTGCCCGGTCATCGTGAACGTCTTCGGCTGCTCGGTCCGCGAATATCTTGAAGTCATCGAAAAATGCAATCGCGCATCCGGCATCGCGGCCTACGAGCTCAACGTCTCATGTCCCAACGTGCGCGCGGGCGGAATGGCCTTCGGCGCCGATCCAGCTGCGCTCGATAACCTGGTCAAGCTGGCCCGCTCAGTCTCTCTCCGGCCCGTCCTCGTGAAGCTTTCACCCAACGTCACCTCCATCGCGCAGATGGCCAAGGTCGCCGCCAACGCCGGCGCCGATGCGCTCAGCATCGTCAACACCTTCCTCGCCATGGCCATCGATTCGGAAACCCGCAAGCCGCGCCTGAGCAACGTGACCGGAGGCCTCTCAGGCCCGGCCATCAAGCCGATCGCACTGCGCATGGTTTTGGAAGCTTCGCACGCCGTGTCCATTCCGATTCTCGGAATGGGCGGCATCGTCACACCCGAAGATGCGGTGGAGTTCCTGCTGGCCGGCGCGACCGCCGTGCAGGTGGGAACGGCGAGCTATGCCGATCCCCGCGCCGTCGAGCGCCTCGCCAACGGACTCGCCTCCTGGTGCCGCAGCCACCACGTGGAAAAGGTCTCAACCCTCACCGGCGCGCTCGAACTGCCTGAAGCGCTGAAGGACTAGCGCCGGAGTTTTCCGTCGGCCGGATCACTGACTACTGACAACTGACAACTGACCACTGTTCCTCTGTCTTCTGTTTCTCTGTCTTCTGTTTCTCTGTCTTCTGTTTCTCTGTTTCTCTGTCTCTCTATGCGGCCCGCCGTCACTCGATCATGCCTTCCAGCCGCGCATAGCTGGCCTCCATGCCGTGTTCCATGCCCGTCGCAAGCATCGCCGCCCGCGTCTTCTCATCCGGAAGCGTCATCCGGATCGTCATCAGCGTGCCCGCGCCGTCTGTCTCGAACCTCGTTTCCACATGATTGTCCGGCGTTCGATCCGGCAGAAACATCCGCTCCACATGAACGATGCGTTTGTAGGGCTCCAGCTCGATGAATTCGCCGGTGATATGAAATCCCTGTCCTTTGCCATTCACCCATTCATAGCGAAACGCGCCGCCCGGCCTCGCTTCGTTCACGCACACCGGCATCGTCCAGCCATCGGGGCCGAGCAGCCATCGCTGGATCAGTTTCGGATCGGTATGCGCCTTGTAGACGGCTTCAGGAACCGCCGCGAATCGCCGCGTCGCAACAATCGTGGTATCGCCTTCGGTCTTCATCATCAGTTTGCTCATCGTTTTTCTCCTCTCTTGCTGCCTTGATCCATCTCGGCCAGCACGGCATCGAGCCGCTGATAACTTTTCTCCATCCCCTTGCGCAGCATCGCCAGCCACTGGTCCATCGCATCCATGCCGCTCTTCGCCAGTCGCCGCGGCCGCCTCGCGCCATCAACGCGCCCCGTCACCAGCCCTGCCTGCTCCAGAACCTTCAAGTGCTGCGAGATCGCCGGCTGCGTCATCTTGAATGGCTTTGCCAGCTCCATCACGGTCGCTTCACCCTTCGCGAGCTGAGCAAGAATGGCGCGCCGCGTCGGATCGGCCAGGGCCGAGAAAGCAACATCGAGATTCAGCGCCGTTTGCATAATTTAATCCTTATATAAGTAATATCTTATGTCAACTGGAAAAGCCATTCTGGGAACGAAAAGAAAGAACGGCATTCCATTTCCGATTCGAAGCGACACATCTCACGCACGGAACCATCTCCGCGCATCCTGCGTACTTCCCCCCAGCGTTCAACCGCGCACACAGTGTTCGCAATCGGACATCGAACTTCCGGCGCCGAATCGCACAGATGCTCGCTTGTCGCTGAATCTACAGAGGTTTATCACTCAAGCACTTTGGCCTGAGGAATGCACTTCAACCCGTAGACCGGAGCGCAGGCTTTTCGAATGCTCAGCGCTCCCGAACCCGATTCATGATCGACCAACATGCAATCGAATCGAGGAACACGATGAAGCATCTTCTTCTTGCAGTGGCGGCTCTGGCGATTGCGGCCCTCCCCGCGATGGCGGCCGAAGCCACCTTCGAGCGCAACCTTTCTGTCAACGGACACGTGGAGCTGACGGTGAATACCGGTTCCGGCCATATTCACGTCACGCGCGGCTCCGACTCGCAGGTCCATATCTTCGGCCGGGTCAAATCCAGCTGGGGATCGGATAACGAACAACGCGTTCATGAGATTGCGAACAATCCGCCCATCGAGCAGACCGGCAACATCATCCGCATCGGCACCCATCACGAGAACTGGCACAACATCAGCATCGATTACGACATCCAGGCTCCGGCCAATTCCTTCCTCGATGGCGGCTCCGGATCGGGAGACATCACCGTGGAAGGTGTGGGCGACAATGCCAAGCTTTCCACCGGCTCGGGAACCATTCATGCCTCGGGTCTACACGGCGGATTCACTCTTAACACCGGTTCCGGTGACATCGTTGCCGACCAGACCGGCGAGGGCGATGTGAAGGCGCAGACGGGCTCCGGCAGTATCGAGCTGCGCGAAATCCATGGCGGTCTGCGCGCCGGCACCGGCTCAGGAGATATCAAGGTTGCGGGTTCGCCTTCAACCGATTGGAAGCTTGAAACCGGATCGGGCAGCATCGACTTCTCGCCCGGCAACACGGGCTTCACGCTGGACGCTTCAACCGGATCGGGCTCGGTGCACAGCGATCCCGAAATGTCCGTACAGGGATCGTTCGATCGTCACCACATTGTTGGGAAAGTTCACGGCGGCGGCCCCACGGTTCGAATCGAAACCGGATCGGGCGACGTCCGCATTCACTAAGTTTGCCGCGGCCCCTTAAGAGGCCGGGCTCACCCTTTGTTCCTCGGGCGAGGTCCTAAAGCGCTCCATGGGAGGACCTCGCCTGCCTTTTTTGCGCCGTGGCTGACGCAACCGATGACAGGGCAACCGCTCAGTTGGTTGTTCGGCTCACGACCTGGACCCTGAACAGCGGCTCGTCATTCTCCGCTGGATCCTGCGTGAACTCCCCCTCTGTCTTCGCACCATCATAACCCCGCCAGAGCCAGATCATCTCCTCCGGAAATTCCGCCGCGCCTCCCGCCCCATTGTGCGTTCCCCTTCCGAAGCTGAAATGAAAGTCGTATCCCATCCCCTTCAGCGAATTCGCCATGCTGATGTTGTCCAGCGGCCAGCTTCCGTAACGATGGAACCCGAAGTGGTCGATCTCCTCATCATTCGCGCCGTCTTCAAGCCATACCCGAATATTCCGCTTCGGCTCGCGCAAGACTTTTTCGGGATAATCCCGCCCGCCATCGGGATTCGCTAGATCCTCTTTCCATTGGATCGATGTGTAGCTCCCGATCCAGGTGATCACCCGGCTGAACAGGTCCGGCATTTGCCACGCAGCATTCAAGTGCCGTCGTAGATCTTGCTCGTGGCAGCAATCTTTCCTGCCTCGGAGGAAAGCCTCATAAAGATCTCAACTCGGCTACTGCCCTCCATTACTTGAGGAAGTAGTACGGGTCGGGATATTTGACCGAGTACTCCGCTTCCGGCCTTCCGCGCAGATCGCTCCACTGATCGCCGACGTTCAGCACAATGCGATACCCATCGGCCGCAATCTTTCCCCGCTCAGCAGATTTGTAGTCGAGCGCACTCAGCCCGGCTTCATTTGGAGCACGCAGGATCAGCCCTTTCCATCCCTCGAAACCCTGCGCCCGCAGATTGCTCTCCGTCGCGGCGCGCTGCGACTCCGGCCTGCCCGTCAGAAAAAATACACCGATTCCGAGCTTCCGCGCTTCCTTCATGATGAGCCGCGTGCCCGGAATTGCAGGGGCCTGCGCCGAGTTGACCCACGCGTCGAACGCCTTCGCATCGTACTCGAAATCCGCCTTCAGCATCTCCGGATAATTCGAGAGGGTGGTTTCGTCGATGTCGAGCACCACCGCCAGCTTCGCCTGCCCGTCTTTCTGCGCAGCGCGGCGGCGCAAAAACGCAATCGCCCGACTTGCCTGCAGATCAAGATCCCTTGCGTAACACCCGCACGTGCAGGTGCACTCGTGATATTGCTTCAGCTCGCTCCGCAGCGTGTCCAGGTTCACGATCCGCTCGCCCGGAGCTACCGGAGCGAAACGGGGCGCCCCCTGCTGCGCCGCCGCGGCCGGAACAACCACCGCCAGCACCGCGAACCAGTGAATCCGCTTCGGCAAGATCGAATCCTCCCTCAAAATACGCAAAGGCCAAGTCTACAAGACCGATTCAACGCGATCTTCAGATGACGCTTTGGTAGAATCAAAACCATTCCAACCCAGGAGAATCCATATGGCCGATCAATTTGAAGAACTCTCCTGCTTTCGAGCGCAGCAGTAAGCGGCGCAGGGGCTATCCCTCCGAAACCCAGGTGAAACGCGGACTTCGCATAGTGCGAGGCAACAAAGAACTGCGCGAAAAGCTCGGTCGCAAAGACTTGTGTCCCTGCGGATCAGGCCTCAGGTTTCAAGAAATGCTGTCTCAAAACGGGCAGATTTGACGGCTCAAACCGCAACCACTTCTTTCCGCGAGTGAACCACGCCGATGACCAGCGCGCTTCAAGCGTGCTGGTCATCGCCCTGCCAGGCGTCACGGCCTTCCTCGCGAACAATTTCTTCCCGCCCGGTGTCTAAACTAAAGGAGGCGCATTGTCATGGCCGATTTTCCCGAATCGTCGCTTCCCTCGCCCGACGAGCAGCTCGCACGCACTCTGCAGAGGCTGTGGCCGCATCGCAAACATGAGGGCGGCACATGGCGCGCGTTCCTCTGTCTTCTCGGACTGCACCGCTGGGCCGTCCCGGACTACACGAGCATCGCCACACACCGTTCCATCCGCTTCTGCCTCTCCTGCTCCACGGTCGAAATCGATGGAGTCTTCTATCGCTGAAGCGCCTTCGTACTCTAACCCCTGCTTCTCTTATTTCTCGTTTTGTCTCACTCCAGGCTCGGAACGCTGGTTCCCTTCAGCAGCTCGTAGATGTCGCCGATCTTCTCATCCAGAAGGTTAAGCTTTCGCGAGAGACCCTGGATCTCCAGTTCGGCGCGCCGATTCACGTCAAAATCGAGCTCACTCCTTACCCGGTCCTTTGAGTCCTGACGGTTCTGACTCATCATGATCACCGGCGCCTGGATGGCAGCGAGCATCGACAAGAACAGATTGAGCAGGATAAACGGATACGGGTCCCAGGCCTTTTTGTCGAGCAAGACGTTAATCAGCGTGTAAACGGTCAGAACGACTGAAAACAGGATAATGAACGTCCACGATCCGCCGAAACCTGCCACGGCGTCCGCGATGTGCTCGCCGACAGTCTCCTGCTTTTCGATGATCTCGTTTGCATTTCGGGTCGCGCGCAACCGCACCAGCTGGTGCGCGGCATGAAATTGATGACCCAGGGTGGTCAGCAGGTCCATGCCCGCGTGCGGCTTCCGCTCAAGCAGAATAGCGATATCGTCTCGGGACACCTCAATGCAAACACTCTCTTCCAGAGCAACGGCGCTGGTCTGATGCGGCGTCTGCTCAAGCATCGACGCGAAACCGAAGAATTGGCCCGTCGCCGGCTCATCCACAACCACGTCCTGCTGATCCTCATCCACGGTGGTCACCTGCACTCTGCCCGAGGCCAGCACGTACGCCTGTGTGCCCGGCTCTCCGGCTTTGTAAATGCGCTCGCGTGGGGCAAATGTCTTCACGTCCACTTGTGCGGCAAGAACTGCCGTTTCGTCGTCATCGAGTAACGAAAACAGCGGAACACTCTTGAGCATTTCCGGCTTGCAAGTCATGGCGTTCTCCATTGCGGGGATGTTGATGCAAGTTGCTTTGAGGGTGAAGCGTTGCGAAGCGGAAAGTCAATCTCGAATCCAACTTGCCCGCCAACCCTGGGGCTGGCGATGTGGCTGCCTGCCAGCAGAGCGAACGTAAAGGCCATGCGGCTGGTGATCTGGTACCAGCCCCCAGCCAGGCCCTGGAGTTCGTCCTTGCCCAGGCTGCTTTTGTCCGCATTTGCACCATAGGCTTCCGCACCCAGCGTGATCCGGGAATTGAAGTCGTGCGTCAGCGAGAGGCCTCCGGTGTACACGTGACCGCGCGTGTTCTGCGTCCCCAGAACTCCGGTGCTGGTATTGCCCGCGAACAGGTATCCAAAATTCGCGTTGAATCGGGTCCTATCCGACACTGCTTCCTGTGCGATCGAGTTGAGCCAGTAGTCGGTCAGGCCGGAGCCAAGTTCCTGGCTCGCATCTCCGGTTGGAAATTCAATGTACAGGCTGGCGGAGAGCGACGGAATTGCCAACGGCCGGCTGGCCTTATGGAAATTCCACTTGATGCCCATGTCGGTGTCCCCGGGTCCGTTGGACGTCTGCGACCCCGAAGCGCGGTAAATGGCAAGATACGGCGCATCGACGTCGAGTTCGAGGCCATGCGGCAGACCATAGTTCACTTTGTAGTTGAAAGTGTTCTGTCGCAGGTCGGGGAATTGAGCCGACTGCAGCCCGTCGAATTCGTTGAAAAACTCGAAGTGCAGCGTTCCCTGGTCGGTCACGTCCGCATTGTCCGTATAGAAAGGCATCTGGGCCATGGCAGTCCCCGCACCCCACAGGACGCAGCAAAGCAGGATCGAGAGCTTAATTACCAGGCGCATGCAGGGGCTTCCTCACTTTAACCGGCTCCGCCAGATCGGCTATATGAATGGAATGTAAAAACGCCGCCCGGCGTGCTTGTTCCCCCGTCCTTGTTCCCCCATCCTTGTTCCCTCGTCCCTGCGTCTCTGTCTCTCTGTTTCTCTGCTTCTCTGTCTGTAAACTGGAGTTCATGATCCGCATCTTGCGCCCCATCCCGGTCGAATCGCTCAAGTTGCTTGTTTTCGACCTCGATGGAACGCTGATCGACTCCGCGCAAGACCTCTGCAATAGCGTCAACGCAACCCTCACCGAATTCGGCCGTCCCATCCTCGCCGACGAAGTCATCGCCCGCTACATCGGCAACGGCGCTCTCATGCTGGTGCGCCGCGCCTTCATCCAGGACGACGGTCACGAGCCCGATGAACAAACCATTAAAAACGCTTACGCGTTTTTCCTCGACTACTACCGAGAGCACAAGCTGGATTACACCTATGCCTACGAGGGGGTGCTCGAGGCGCTCGCTGCCCTGCGCATCGTCCACGACGAGCCCGGCGCAACGCCCCGCGCCATGGCTGTCCTTACCAACAAGCCGGTGCGTCCCGCGCGCGCCATCTGCGAAGCCCTCGGCCTTGCGCCCTACTTCCTCAACATCTATGGCGGCAACAGCTTCAATACCAAGAAGCCCGATCCCGAAGGCCTTTTCGTGCTGATGCAGGAAGCAGGCGCCCGCCCTGAAGAAACCGCAGTCATCGGCGATAGCCAGGTCGACGTGCAGACAGCGCGCAATGCCGGGGCCTGGTCGATCGGCTGCACCTTCGGTCTCGCGCCTGGCAGCCTTGAAGCCATTCCGCCCGATGTGCTCGTCGACTCGCCCTCCGACTGGACGGATGCCCTCACACCTGCGAAAATCGATTTAGGGCAGCCTGCCAGGCCGCCTGAAAGCCATGCAAGTTGAACAAACCGATCTCCGCCAGCTTCCATGCGCGGAGGTATACAACCGCAGGCATTTCGCAATTTCACTGCGTCCATCTGGCCGCGCACGTCCGTCCTTAAAAGAGAAAGACTTTTCTCACGCGAACGTACGATCCGCTCGTCTGTCACTCGATCTACGTTTGCTATCGGAGACTTCGCATCATGCGCTCTTTTGCTTTGGTAGTCCTGTTGTGTGTACCTGCATTTTCTTTCGCCGCAAACCCTTCGAATTCCGCGCAACCCGCCCCGCCCCCCGTGCAAGGTGTCGTTGCCGATCCCACTGGCGCGATCGTTCCCAACGCTGAAGTCGATCTCGTCGACGCGAACGGCGCCGTTGCGGGAAGCGTCCATTCCAGCGATGACGGCAGCTTCCAGTTGAAGGCGCCTCATAGCGGCAGCTACACCCTTGTCGTTTCCGAGCCGGGATTCGAAACCGTGCACAATCCGGTTGTCGTTCCTCCGCCCGCGGCCGCGACCGTCGCTCCAGCAGCGCACGCCCTTGCTGCCCCGCTCCACATCGTGCTTCCCATTGCCGCTGTCGCCACCAACGTGCGCGTCAGCGCCGATGCCAGCGAGGACCTGACCGCCCCCGACGACAACCACGACTCGTCGGTCATGACTTCAGAAGATCTGAAGACCATGCCGATCTTCGATAACGATTACGCCACTGCCATGAGCGCATTCCTTGACGACAGCGCCGCGGCAACCGGCGGCTCGGGCTTGCTGGTCGATGGCGTCGAAGCCAATCGCGCCACTGTCTCTCCCTCCGCCGTGCAGGAAGTGCGCATCAATCAGGATCCCTACTCGGCGCAATACTACTGGCCCGGCCGCGGCCAGATGGAGATCGTCACCCGCTCCGCAGCCGATCACTACCACGGCCAGTTCAACTTCCTCTTTCGCGATAACGCACTGAACGCGCAAAACGCCCTCGCGCCTTCCAAGCCTTTCGAGCAGCGCCGTGTTTATGAAGGCCACGTCACCGGCCCCATCCCTCACTCCGCGAAAAGCAGTTTTCTCGCTACCGTGAATCGCGCGGAAGAGGACCTGAATTCCGTGGTGAGCGCCACCATCGTGCCCACACCTGAAAATCCCACCGGCCTGTTCCAGGCCAACGTGCCGGCTCCCGCCCGCGACACCGAATTCAGCGTGCGCGCCGCTCGCCAGTTCGGCGACCGGCACTCCGGTTACGCACAATACAGCTTCCAGGATTGGACCGGCCAGAACCAGGGCGTTGGCAACCAGACCCTCGCCGAAGGCGGAAGCAACCAGCAATACCGCGAAGACGACACCGTCATCCACCTCGACTCCACGCTTTCCGCAACGATGCTGAATCAGTTTTCCGTCGTCGGCGAACACGACTCGAGCAGCCACGTCAACGTGGATGAAGCGCCTCGCATCTCCGTTTCAGGCGATTTCAATGGAGGATCGGCGCAGGGCGATTCCCTCGGCACCGAATACAACTTTCGCCTCAACGACATGGTCACTTGGACCCGCGGCAAGCACATGGTGAAGGCCGGCATCGGCATCCCGCACATGAGCCGACGCGCCTTCGACGACAACACCAATTCCCTTGGTACCTATACCTTCGGCCCTACGCTGGCCGCCGACGGCGTCACGGTTCTCGAAACCGCTCTCCAGAACTACCAGGCCAACCACCCCTCCGGATTCACCCAGAACACCGGCGACGTGCACTTCATCTATCACCAGCAGGAAGTCGGCGCCTTCATCCAGGACCAGTGGAAGCTCACCGAGCGCTTTTCCATCACGCCCGGCATCCGCTATGACTGGCAGAATTTCCTGGCCGACCGCCGGCTTGGCTTCGCACCCCGCGTCTCCTTCGCGTGGGTGCTCGATCCCGCCGCCAAGGTGGTCCTGCGCGGCGGTGGCGGCATTTATTACGACCGATTCGGCTCCGGCCCCATGCTTGACCTGGTTCGCTACGAGAACGCCCGCCGCCGTTCCATCCAGTTCTCGCTGGAACCGGCTTCTGAGCCTGACGGCGGGTGTGTACCCATCACCGACTGCGAAACCGTCGCCGCCCAGCCACCCAACCTGGCCGAGCTTGAGCCCGACGCCAAGCTGCCTTACCAGATCCAGTACGGTCTCTCGATCGAGCGCCAACTGGGTCAGCGTGCCACCGGAATTATCAGCGCCTATACCGCGCGCGGCATCGACGAGTTCCGCTCCGTCGACGTCAACGCGCCCACGCCCGAATCGGGATACTCCGAGCGCCCCGATCCAGACCTTGGCCTGGTTCGCCAGATGCAGCCCGAGGGCTTCTGGGAAGGCAGTGGGCTCGATATTTCCTACCGCGGCCAATGGAACAAGTACTTCAGCGGATTCGGCCGCTACACCTGGTCGCATTATGAAGCCAACACCGGCGGCATCGGCTGGTTCCCGCAGAATCAGTACGACCCCAATGACGAATGGTCCAACGCCTCCTGGGATCGCCGCCAGCGCTTCGGCATGTATGCCATGTTCAACCGCGAAAGCGTGTTCAATCTTTCTACAGGCATCTTCGCCAACACCGGCCGTCCCTGGACCATCCTGACCGGCACCGACGAATACGGCGACTCGCTCTTCAACACCCGCCCCGACGGCGTCGCCCGCAATACCGAAACCGCTCCGTCCTACGTCGACCTCGATCTGCGCTGGGGCCACGACTTCGCGATCACGCCCAACAAGAAAGAGGATGCCCCCCGCCTTGGCTTCTCGGCCGCAGCCTTCAACCTCCTCAACCACGACAATCCTTCCGCCATCGATCCGGTTGAGTCCTCGCCTGACTTCGGCGACGTGGTCGGGGTCAACCCGCCGCGCCGCCTCCAGATGGGCATGCGTTTCGAGTTCTAAAGTCGCCCGTTGATCAGGCGTGTCATCCCGATCGTTCTTCCGCGGCCGCCAGGTAGATCGAGGATTTGCGGTTGTTTCTCTCCCTCCTGGCCCCGGGAACGGGATGAAATTCTCCGAGGCGGCCCTCCGATGGGGTACGATCTGTTCGGGGCCGAAAAGTCCGTTTTGCCCACGGAACTTTTCTCCCCCCTCCTCCGTACAACCAGACGAGGCGCCCATGATGAGCCACCGCTTTTTCTCGAGCCTGCTGCTCACCGCTGTTCTTGTGTTTGCCGCCGTCCCCGCTCACGCCGACCACGATGCCGTCCACTTCTTCAATGACATCAACGTGCCGCAGGGCTCTTCTGTGCACGACGCGGTCTGTTTCTTCTGCAGCGTGAATGTCGAAGGCACGGCCGATCACGATATTGTCGTCTTCTTCGGCGACGTCCACATCGCCAGCCACGCCAATCACGATGTCGTGAACTTCTTTGGCCGCGTTCAAGCCGACAACAACGCCGCCATCACCCACGACCTCGTCAACATCTTCGGATCCGTCCGACTCGGAGACAATGTCGTTGTCGGAAACGACATGGTAGCCATGTTCAGCAGCCTCCGGGCGCCCGAGTCCGTCTCTGTCGTCGGTAACTCCGTATTTGAGCCTGCCTGGCTTCTTTGGATCCCGATCACGATCATCTCCTGCATCGTCATCTTCATCGTTCAGTTCGTGCGCAACCTGCGCCGGCGTCAGATGGCCTACTACTATCCGCATCCGCCGTATCCGCCGCAGCAGCCGCATTTCTGATCGCCGCCGATGAGCGGCCCGCGTCTTCGCATCCTCATTCCCGGCGGCAGCGGCCAGGTCGGCAGCCTGCTTGCCTGGTATCTCCAGCAACTCGGGCATCACGTCACCGTCCTCACCCGCAGCCCCTACACCGCGCCGTGGCAAACCGTGCATTGGGACGGCGAACAAGTCGGTCCCTGGGCCGAGTTACTGGAAGGCGCCGACGTCTGCATCAATCTCGCGGGCCGCAGCATCAACTGCCGCTATCACGCTGCCAATCGCCTCGCCATCTACCACTCGCGCATCCACACCACGCGCCTGCTCAACACGGTCATCGCATCCCTCGCGAACCCGCCTCGCATCTGGCTCAATGCATCCACGGCGACCATCTACCGGCATGCCCTCGATCGTGCCATGGACGAAGCCACCGGCGAACTCGGCGGCTATGAACTGATCTCTCCTCGCCGCAGCGCGCCCGATACGTGGAACTTCTCCATCAGCGTCGCCAAGGACTGGGAGCGCGCCTTTTTCGAGACGCCCACGCCACGCACGCGCAAAGTCGCCATGCGCACAGCCATCGTGCTCAGCCCCAAGCCCGGCAACGCGTTCGCGATCCTGTCACGTCTCGTTCGCATGGGCCTTGGAGGCAGTCAGGGCAACGGCCGCCAGCTTGTCTCCTGGATTCATGAAGTCGACTTCGCCCGCGCCGTTGCGTTCCTCATTGCCCGCGATGACCTTGAAGGCGCCGTCAACATCGCCTCGCCAAATCCCTTGCCCAATCGCGAATTCATGGCCATCCTGCGCGATGCGTGGGACATGCCCAACGGCCTTCCCGCGCCCTCGCCGCTCATCGAGCTCGCCGCATTTCTTCTGCGTACCGAGTCGGAACTCGTCCTCAAGAGCCGATGCGTCGTGCCCGGCCGCCTGCTCGATGCCGGCTTCCGATTCGATTTCCCCGCCTGGCCCGATGCCGCGCGCGATCTCGTCGCACAGTGGCGACAAAGACAGTAATCAGGCATCAGTTATCAGTGGTCAGGAATCAGTGCTCGGTCCCTTGCCCCCCAGTCCCTACGCCCCTCGTCTCTACGGCGTGATGTCCGTGACCGGCAGATCCCAGTGCGCAAGCAGGATTTCGAATCGTCTTTGCTCTTCCCTCTTGTAGGTCTCCTGGTCAGGCCAAAGCTCCTTGATGAACTTCTCTTCATCAGGATTCGCGGTCGTCGCCATCGTCGAGTTCTTGAATCGGATCGTTACCCGAAAATCCCATCTCCCGTCTTCGGTCGTGTGGTACGCGGGCGTTTCGATCTTCACCGAGAGCATCCGGCCGGTGGAAACAATCTTCTTGAGCAATGGATAGTGATTCTTGAGGAAGAGCTGAAGGAATTCCTGCTGATGGCCCCACTGGCACTTGTAGTAGTACTCGACCGAGTAAGGCTGGCCAGCCGCGCCCTGCGGCGGCGCTCCCTGCGACCACCCCGGCACAACCATCATCGCCGCAAACACCAACGCCCCCATCGCGCGAATCATGCTGCGCATAAAAAACCTCCACGATACAAAGTGGTTGCCATTGTACCGTGGAGGCTAGATGAGGAAATTCGGTGATTCGACGGTTTTGGTCGTGCGCCAGCCGGTGCTGAACTGCCGCAGGGCTAGGAGGAGTTACGGTTGCTGATGAGAACGTCTGCTGCTTCTCTGTCTGCTGCTTCTCTGCTTCATAACTGACTACTGACCACTGACTTGCTTCTTGCGATCGCCGGATAATCCGATGCCAGTTGCGACAACGCCGGCGATCAAGGGCTGCATGAACGTATGAATCCTACTGCGGACTGCGAGGCGCCTGCCTTCCAGCGCTCTTCTCGTGAATAAACCCAAACTGTCTTTCTGTCTTTCTGTTTCACTGTCTTTCTGTTTCTCTGTCTTTCTGTCTCTCTGCTTCACCCCTTACACGTTGGCGTAGTGCTCCAACGCTCCACGGCTTGGAATGGTCAGCATCGAGCCCTGGAAAGCCACGAGGTGACGCGTCTTGAACGTGCTCAGCGTGCGAGTCACGGTTTCCCTCGATGCGCCGATAAACTCCCCAATCTCTTCATGCGTCAGCGAGAAGCGGAAGCGGATGCCGTTCTCGGTCTTCTGCCCTGACTCGCTCCAATCCAGCAGCAGCCGGGCCAGTTTCACGGGCGCTGTCGAGGCCAGGCCCACCGTGCGCAGTTGCTCGCACGCCATGCCATACTGCCGGCTCAGCTCTTGCATCAGCACCTGGTAGACCTCCGGGTGCCGCGCAACAAACTTCATAAAATCCTGGCGCTCGATGGGAGCGATCTTCGCGGGATACAGCACCTCCGCGGTCATCTCATAGGCGCCACCCGACAGAGCCGAAGACAGGCCCAGCACGTCGCCCTTCTTGGCGATGCTCAGGCTCAGGCGCTTGCCTTCGCTTGAGTTGATCGAGAGCTTCACTTCGCCTTCGAGAACCACGAAGATTCCGCGGGACGGCTCCTTTTCCGAGAAAAGAATCATTCCCGGCGAATACGTCAGCGGCATCTGCAGCGCAGCAAAATCCTTGAACGCCTCGGGCGACAGCTTGCCGAAGAATTCGCCTGTCCGTTCCAGCTCAGCCTTGCAACCGCTCACCACATTACGATTCGTAGCCATTTCCCGCCTCCACTTCGATCTTTTCTTCGTTGCTGCCGTTCACCGCATTGGCAAGATACTGGGTCCAGGGAGTGCTCGTAACCAGCTCGGTTCTCGCCAGGGAACACATATCGCGAAGAACCTGCTCGCCACGAACATCCGCATACGTTACATTGCGCAAATCGATGGACAGCTTCCTCGATGCAAGGCGCGGTGCCGTTTCCACCCAGACCCGGCTTAACTCCGAAACCCAGGGACCTGCGATTCGGCCTTCCAGCGTGATCGCCACCGTTGCTGCATCCTCGTGAATGGAAATCTTCAACGTACTGTGGCTCTTCCTGCGCCGATGCCATACCTAATGCATCCGCCGTGCCAAACTCGTCGCGAGTCCGCACAGCCGCCACAATCACTCAATTGAAAAGAGTTATTCCTGCAAGGTTTTTCGCGACGCGCAGGTGACGACGAGGCATGACGAAGTGACGATGACGAAATCCCGTCACTAAGACGTCATGTAGTCACTGCGCTCGATCCCCAGCTTCTTCAGCTTTGAATTCAGCGTCGTTCGCTTCAATCCCAGGCGCGCCGCCGCCCCGTCGTTCCCGCCGATTTGTCCCTTCGCTTCCCGCAGCACCCGCAGAATATGTTCCCGCTCCGCCGCCTCCAGCGTCGGACTCGCGTCCAGCTCTTCTTCCTTCTTGCTGGCTTCCGTCTCGAGCTCGGCCAGCGGCACATACAGCACCGTTCCCTTCGTCAGGATCACGGAGCGCTCCAGGAAGTTTTCCAGCTCTCGAATATTGCCGGGCCACGGCCACCGCGACAGAGCCCTCATCAAGTTGTCCGGGATCGTCTCGATCGTCTTGCCCATCCGCCGGCTGTGCGATGACACAAAATGCCGCACCAGCACCGGAATATCCCCGGCTCGCTCGCGCAGTGGTGGCGAGAAAATGGGAAATACCTTCAGCCTGTAATAAAGGTCGCTGCGAAACTGCTTTTCCTCGACCATCTTTGCCAGGTCGCGATTCGTGGCCGCGATCAACCGCACATTCACCTGGATGGGCCGGTTCCCGCCCAGCCGCTCGATCTCCCGCTCCTGCAGCGCGCGCAGCAGCTTCGGTTGCAGGTCCAGCGGCATTTCTCCCACTTCATCCAGAAAGAGCGTTCCCTCGTGCGCCAATTCGAGCCGTCCCATCTTGCGCGCAATGGCGCCGGTGAACGCGCCCTTCTCGTGCCCGAACAGTTCGCTCTCCAGCAATCCCGCCGGAATCGCCGCGCAGTTGAGCTTTACGAAAGTGCGATTCGCCCTCGAACTCAGCCGATGAATCGCGCGCGCCAGCAGTTCCTTGCCCGTCCCCGTTTCTCCCTGGATCAGCACCGTCGCATCGGTAGGCGCCACCGTCTCGATCTGCTTCAGCACCTGCCGCAGGCCGGCGCTTTCGCCCACGATGTCTTCAAACTGGTTTTCGACATTGATCTCTTCTTCCAGGTACTGCTTTTCCTGCGTGAGCCGGTCGCGCAGTTCCGCAATCTGCCGGAACGCCAGCGCGTTGCTCACCGCCATCGCCACCTGCACCCCAACCTGCGCCAGCATCTGCGCGTCGTGGGTCGAGAATGCGTTCTCCTGCCGGCTCGCGACCGCCATGGTTCCAATCGTCTCCCCGCGATGGATCAGGGGTACGCAGCACGCCGACTGCATCCCGAGTCCCGTGAGATGCCGCATGCTGTCGGGCGCGAACCTCGACCCCAGCATCCGGTCCATGACCACCGGCTCGCGGGTCCGAAATGCTTCTTCCGCAGGCGACCCCTTCAGCGGAACCCGCACTTCACCGCGCCGCGATCCCGACTCGTCCGCATCCAGAAACTGCACCATCAGGTTGCCGCTCGACGAATCATAGAGGCTCAGCGTCGCCCGATCGTGCGGCACCACCTCCCGCAAGCTCGCCGAGATGGCATCCAGCAGCTTCAGGACATCCATATTCGCTAGCAGCGCGCCGCTCAACTGCAGCATCACGGCTTCTTCCGCCCGCTGCCGGTCGGTAAAGTCGCGCGTCACCTTCGCGTAGCCGGTCAGCTCGCCGGTCGTGTCGCGAATCGCGGTCAATACTACGTTGGCCCAGAAGCGCGAGCCGTCCTTTCGAACCCGCCAGCCCTCCTGCTCGATGCGGCCGCGCTGCGCCGCCAGCCGCAGCAACTCCGCCGGGCGCCCCCGATCTCGGTCTTCCTGGGTAAAGAAACGCGAAAAGTGCGAACCAAGCACCTCGTCGGACTTGTAACCTTTTATCCGCTCGGCTCCCGGATTCCACGTGATCACGCACCCGTCCTTATCCACGAGATAAATGGCGTAGTCGCTGACACCTTCTACGATCGAGCGAAGCTGGACGTCGCTCCGCCGCAACGCCTCCTGGGCCGCTTTCTGCTCAGACACGTCCCGCAAGAAACTCAGCACAATCAGACCCGACGGCGACTGCATCGGCTTCAGCATGATATCCACCGGAAACTCGCTGCCGTCTTTGCGTAATGCAAACAGGTTCATCGCAGCACCCATGGGACGCGTCCGTGGATGGGCGCTGTAATTTTCGCGATGACTGGGGTGCGATGCGCGAAAACGCTCGGGAACCAGGTCTTCAATCCGGAGTCCCACAAACTCCGCATTTGTGTAACCGAATAACTCCGTCGCGCGCGGGTTCGCGTTCCGGATAACTCCCTGAGCATCCGTGACAAAGATCGCGATCGGAGCGACGGCGAACAAGTTGGCCAGGGCAACCTGGGTAAAATCAGCCTGGCTGGCTCCAAGCGCGCTAACTGCTGCGTCCTCATCCGGGGAATCAGTTGGGCGCATTTTGAATAGTGACCTAGACGGAAGATACTCCCCGGGGTTGCAAGGCCGCAACCAGCGGCCGGGTGCAAATCATGACCCACGTGATACCTGTCACGTCCACTCCTCGCCGCACGCAACTCTTGAACCCTCCCGGGCGCTTCGTGAATCCATACACCCACAGGAGAATTTTCCCCAATGTCTCAGAAAATTGCGTTCATCACGGGTGGAAATCGCGGACTCGGTTTCCAAACCGCGCTCGACCTCAAGGAATCCGGCGTGAAGGTGGTCATCGGTTCCCGCGACGCGGCCCAAGGCGAAGCGGCTCTAAAAAGGCTGCGCGCTGCCGGCGTCGATGCCGACTCGCTCAAGTTCGACGTCACCAACCCAGCGGATCACAAAGCCGCGTACGACTACTTCAACTCCAAATACGGTCATCTTGACATCCTCATCAACAACGCAGGCGTTGCGGCCGGACCTTTTGGCGATGGCAAGCCGGGCCCCGAACACTCCACCGCCGGTGTTTCTATGGATGTGCTGCATCGTGTCTTCGAGACCAACTTCTTCGCGCCCGTCGCCCTCACCAGGACACTGCTCCCTCTCATCAAGAAAAGCCCCGAGGGACGCATCGTAAATCTCTCCAGCATTCTTGGCTCGCTCACTCTCCAGGCCGATCCCAAATCACCCATCTATCACGCAAAGTCCTTCGCTTATGACGCATCGAAGACCGCGCTCAATGCCTTCACCGTCCACCTCGCCTACGAGCTGCGCGACACCAACATCAAGGTGAATTCCGCGCATCCCGGCTGGGTCAAGACCGACATGGGCGGCCAGAATGCGCCGATGGATATCAGCGAAGGCGGCAAGACCAGCGCCGCACTTGCTACACTCTCTGCGGATGGGCCAAGCGGCGGCTACTTCCATCTCGGCAAGGCCCTCCCCTGGTGAGCCGTAGGCACCTTCGTTGAGGCAGCTATGAGGCTTGTGATTTTCGGCGCAAGCGGTGCAACCGGCGAGCATCTGGTTCAGCAGGCGCTCGCCCAGAACCACCTCGTCACCGCGTTCGCCCGGCGTCCGGAATCGGTGATCGCTGCTCCTGCTCCCGACCTCACGGTCGTCACGGGAGACATCCACGATGCCGGCGCCGTATCCGCCGCCATCGCCGGCCACGACGCAGTCCTATCTGCTCTCGGTGCCAGAAATCTTGGTCATTCCGACGTGCTCGAAGTGGGGATTCGCAACATTCTCGCCGGCATGAAGGCCCACGGCGTCCGTCGAATCATCGTGCTCGGCGCCTCAGGAGCGGTTCCTGGCGCGGGAAAACATCAGGGCTCAGGCACGCGCGCATTCCTTCAACTCATCGGATCGACCCTGCTGCGCGAACCCTTCCGTTCGCAGCGAGACCAGGAACGGCTCCTCGCCGCGAGCGATACTCAATACACCATCGTCCGCCCGCCTCGACTGCTCAACCAACCCGCGATCGGCCACTACCGTGTGCAGGAAGATGGCTTGCCTCCCGGCGGTCTCACCGTTCCCCGCACCGACGTCGCCGAATTCATGCTGCGCCAGCTCACTGACCCGGCCTGGATCCGCAAAGCTCCATACCTTGCAACCTGACCGCGAAAGTAGCTTCGCGCTCACCTGATCGCGCTGGCCAGAACCAGAGCATCCCAAATCGCCACCCGCATCCATCGAACGATAGAATGCAAACGAATCTCTGCACGCCCAATGGAGGTTCCATGCAAAAGCGAAGTGTCGGCGGACTCGTCGGCGGTTTGATGCACGGCAAAGCGAAGCCGGCAGCTGCACCTGCCAAACACGGCATTCCCATTACGGTCACCGGAACCGCCTCGAACCCATCCATCCACGCTCACATCGGCGCCGCTCTCAAATAGCGCACCGCACAGGTCATCCATGGAACAGAATCTCGACGAAACCATCGCTCTGCTCGCTCGCACTCCCGCCGCGCTCAACACATTGCTTCGGGATCTGCCCGAAAGCTGGACACATCGCAACGAAGGCCCGAACACCTGGACCGTCTACGACGTCATCGGCCATCTGAATCACGCCGAGCGCAGCGATTGGATGGCCCGCGCTCGCAGAATTCTCGAGTTCGGCGAGTCGCGCCCCTTCGATCCGTTTGACCGGCTCGCGCAATTCCGTGAGAGCGAAGGCAAATCTCTCCCTCAGCTTCTCGATGATTTTGCCGCATTGCGCTCGGCCAATCTGCGCGACCTGCGAACGCTAAATCTTCAATCAGACCAGCTCGCGTTGCGCGGAACGCATCCGGCCCTTGGCACCGTCACGCTGTCGCAATTGCTCGCCACGTGGGCCGCGCACGACATGACCCACCTCCACCAGATCGCTCGCATCATCGCATACCAGTATCGCGAGGCCGTCGGCCCATGGAGCCGTTTTCTCGGTGTGCTGCAGTGTGCCGGCCACAGCGAATCCGCCTGAGCTACTCCGCTGGAGCCCCGGTGGCTGTTCCCTTGTCCCTTAGTCCTTAGTCCCTCAGTCCTTTTTTGCCTGATCCCTGACCGCTGTTTACTGACAACTGATCACTGACAAGATTACTCGCTCTTCTCCGCCTTTCTCGCCTCTTCAGCTGCCTTCGCCTGTGCCTCCCGCTCCGCTTCGATATCGCCGATCCGCTTCTCCAGCCGTGCAATCGCGTCCTTGTCGTGCGCCACGATCTCCGCCCCCGCGAGGTTGCCCTTGAGTTGGTCGATACGATCCTGGTGCGACTTAATCAGCAGCCTCAGTTGGTCCGGCGAATTCCAGTAGAGCTTCTCGGTCTGCGCCTCGCGTTGCTCTTGCGCCATCAATTTCGCGTGCAGATCCTGGCGCCCCTGCTCGACCATTCCCGGCGTCTTCACCACAGGTGCCGTTTCAGCCCGCCAGACATTGAACGCCACGACCCCGATGAGAACTGCGATCACCGCCCCAACCCCAATGACAACTCGACTCATCCGCTATCCCTGTGCCCAGTTTAATAAGTCCGAAGCAGAGTCATCCCACCCCTGATTCCTAACTCCCGATCACTCTCACAGCGCCGTCCTCAGTCCTCGTCCCGGCGTCCCTCAGCCCCTCGCCGTTGTGCTTTCCCCTGATTCGACTCTTTCGCCTCATCTTCGCCTTTCTGCTACAATCCCAGAATGGATTTTCAGCTCGTCACCAGCTACAAGCCCCGCGGCGACCAGCCCCGCGCCATCGATGAGCTGGTCAAAGGCCTTGCCGCTGGCGAAAAGCACCAGGTTCTTCTCGGCGTCACCGGCTCCGGCAAAACCTTCACCATGGCCAAGGTGATCGAGCAGTCCAACCGTCCGGCTCTCATCCTCGCGCACAACAAAACCCTCGCCGCCCAGCTCTACCACGAGTTCAAGCAGTTCTTTCCCGGCAACGCGGTCGAATATTTCGTCAGCTATTACGACTACTACCAGCCCGAAGCCTACATTCCCGCCGGCGACCTCTACATCGAGAAAGAGGCCACCATCAACGAGGAGCTCGACAAGCTCCGCCTCTCCGCAACCCGTTCTCTCTTCGAGCGCCGCGACTCCATCATCGTCAGCTCCGTCTCCTGCATCTACGGCCTCGGCTCGCCTGAAGC
This sequence comes from Occallatibacter sp., assembly GCA_035308825.1. Lineage (GTDB taxonomy): Bacteria > Acidobacteriota > Terriglobia > Terriglobales > Acidobacteriaceae > Telmatobacter. The sequence goes on from DATGFX010000085.1 coordinate 133,398, forward strand.
CTATTACGGCATGCTGCTGCTCCTCGAGAAAGGCCAGAAGATCAGCCGGCAGGACATCACCCGCCGCCTCGTCGAGATCCTCTACGACCGCAACGACACTGACTTCCGCCGCGGCACCTTCCGCGTTCGTGGCGACATCATCGAAGTCTTCCCCACGTACGACGAATCGGCCTACCGCATCGAGCTCTTCGGCGACGAAATCGAGTCGCTCGCGCAAATCGACCCCCTCTTCGGCACGGTCAAACAGAAATTCTCTCGCCTGCCCATCTACCCCAAGTCGCACTACGTGGTCCAGCCCAGTCGCAAAGGCGAAGCGATGCATTCCATCCTCACCGAGCTCAACGACTGGGTGGCCAAGCTCGAGGCCGAGGGCCGCATGGTCGAGGCGCAGCGCGTCCACCAAAGAACGAGATTTGACCTCGAGATGATCAAGTCGATGGGCTACTGCCACGGCATCGAAAACTACTCGCGCCACTTCTCAGGCCGCCTGCCCGGCGAGCCGCCGCCCACGCTCCTCGACTACTTCCCGCGTGACTACCTGCTCTTCATCGACGAAAGCCACGCCACCGTTCCGCAGGTTCACGGCATGTGGCACGGCGACCGCAGCCGTAAGCAGACCCTCGTCGACTATGGATTCCGCCTGCCCTCGGCGATGGACAACCGGCCGCTCAAGTTCGACGAGTTCGAGAACCGCGTCCAGCAGTGCATCTATGTCTCGGCCACGCCCGGCCCGTACGAGCTCACCCGTTCCGCCGGCGTCGTGGTCGAACAGGTCATCCGTCCCACCGGCCTCGTCGATCCCGAAGTCGAGATCCGTCCCGTGAAGGGCCAGATCGATGACCTCCTCGCCGAGATTCGCGACCGCGCCAAGCGCAACGAGCGCGTCCTCGTCACCACCCTTACCAAGCGAATGGCCGAGGACCTCGCCGGCTACTACACCGAGGTTGGTGTGCGTTGCCGTTACATGCACTCCGAGATCGAAACCCTCGAACGAGTCAAGCTGCTCGCCGGGCTGCGCAAAGGCGAGTTCGATGTGCTCATCGGCATCAATCTGCTGCGCGAAGGCCTCGACCTGCCCGAAGTCTCACTGGTCGCCATTCTCGACGCCGACAAGGAAGGCTTCCTCCGCTCCACCGGCTCGTTGATCCAGACCATGGGACGCGCCGCGCGCCATATCGAAGGCCGCGCCATCCTCTACGCCGACCATGTCACCGAATCCATGCGCCAGGCCATCGGCGAAACCGACCGCCGCCGCGCCATCCAGCGCGCCTACAACGAAGAACACGGCATCACGCCGCAATCAGTCATCAGCTCCGCCGATATGGGCCTCGCGCAAATCCTCAAGGCCGAATACGGCGAAGTGGTCGAAGAAGAAGTGGCCGCGCTGCCCGAGTTCACCTCGCAGGCCGACGTCGACGCCTACATCGCCAAGCTCGAAACCGACATGCGCGACGCCGCCCGCAAATTTGAATTCGAAAAAGCCGCCAGGCTCCGCGACAGTATCAAGGAACTCCGCGACAAGGAATTCCTCTTCGGCTGAGCGGCTACTCGCCAGTTCGGACCGCGGCAGGTGGCCCGCCAATGCTTCATGATCGTGTGGTTGTCTGTGCCCCATTCAAAACGTCCTTTTTGCGTTTTGAGTGGGCGACCGCCCAGCCGAGTGCCCCGAGCCCGCCCTGAGCGAAGTCGAAGGGTCTCGAATCTGAGACCGGGATACAAGCGACTCTCCCGCGCCAACTCGCCCAAAATTTTCCAGGTTCCGACTCGCCGGTAGCTCGCCCAGAACCCGGATAAACTGACCTGTCTGAGCGCCTAAATGGCTTGGATTTAATTGACAGACGATTCAGAGGGCACGTTCGGACGACATTGGAACCGCTTGCGCTTCGTTTGTACCAACCCGCGCAATAGTCACAACAGTGATGTCGTCCTCCTGACCGAAAGCCTGCGCGGCTTTGGCAATGGATTCGGCCGTATGCGAGGCGATCGCAGCGGTTCGTTCGAACCCGTAAAGTTCGCCCATCCTGTTACGGGCCTCCACCACGCCATCGGTCATAAGAGTGATTTGTTCATCCAACGCCAAATGAAGGGTGGACTCAGTGTAGGCGCTATCACCAGAAAGTCCCAGGGGCAAGCCGTTCTGAAGTTTCAACTCCGCGCAGCTAAGATACGGCGCGAGATGCCCGGCATTGGCCACCGTGAGTTTGCCATCAGGATCGACGCGGAGGACAAGACAAGTCGTGAAGCCGCCATTGCTGCGCGTGAGCATGCGAAGATTCATTGCAGCAAGAATCTCGCCCGGGCTCTGCGTGTAATGAACCAGCGAACGGATCGTGCCAACGAGCAGAGACACGGTCATGGCTGCTGGCATGCCCTTGCCGCTCACGTCGCCGATCACGATGAGAGCCCCACGGTGCGCTGTAAGCAGAATCTGGAAAAAATCTCCGCCTACCTCGCCGGCAGGCCGGTACACGCTCTCAATCTTGAATCCAGGAAGAGTAGGAATCTCGTCGGGAATTAACACCTGCTGCACTGCCCGGGCAGCTTCCAGTTCAGTTTCTGCGCGAAGCTGGCGGGCCCCCTCCGTGTTGATGTGCTTGGTCGTTAGGAATGCGCTCGCCAGAGCAGTGGCAAAGATCAAGAGAGCGTCGAAGCGATAGGACGCAACCACGGTGGAGGGGGGCAGAGCCGCACCGCGCCTTTGAATCATTGCGATTCCGTAAAGAGTGAAAACGATTGGTGCAACAAACAGCAACCGCTGAATGGCTGGGCGCTGACGAAGCAAGAGAACCACCGGGCCACAGAGGCCGAACAGCAAAGCAAACAGCAAAACGAGAGGCCGCGACATGCTCCCGCCAAGGCAGAGATCCACCAGAAAGCCAACGGAGGCCATGCGAAGGAATCGCGCTGCCAGGAGATATTTGAGACGGCGAACAGGCAAGCCGCGAAGATGGCCGCCGAACCAGTCGACCTGAATTGATCGGAACAGTAGCCAGGCCAGCAGCATCATAGCAATGCTCAAGGCAATTCCGAGAAGAAAGGGTTTTACGGGCATCAAAGATTCCTTACGCCCCAGCGATCATCCCCCCGCTGTTATGGACATGGCGTGGCAAGCCGATCATAGCCCAACTGCGATACCCGCAGGCGTGTTGTTTCCGTATCGTCGCCCATTCGGAACCTTGAAATCTCTTCGCCCTGGATTTCACGACTTTGCACCAAATCTGTTGCGTCCCACATCCACAGGGATGTTTCTTCTTTCCGGTATGACCCCCGTCGCCTCGTGAAAGACGCGCGCTCCCGGCATCGGGGAGCATCAATCCGCCGAGAGGTCTTCGTTCACGGATTGAAACTTCGAAATCCCCCTATCCAACCGCGTGATTCTCATCACTCGCAGAACCGAGTCACTTTCGCCGTGCGCCCGCCGCCCTGACCTAGCGCCCCAACGCAAGCACCTCTCCCCATTCACGATCCCCTTCTCCTGCCCACTCCGCGGAGTCCATCCATGGTGTGAGGTAAATCACATTGCAAACGCCTATCATGGGTTGACAATGACCTCGCTGGCAATGCGATAGCTCGTGCCCCCTGCGTGCGAAAATCGTCTTGGAGATCCAATGGCAGCATTTGGCAGTTTCGCCCTCCTCATCGCGCTGGCCCTGGCCGCCTACAACCTGTTCGCCGGGGCGGTCGCGCTGCGGCTCATCGCCACCGGTCAGCCCGCGGCTATCTCGCCCGAGCGCCTGGCCGATACGGCCCGCCGCGCCGGCATCGCAGGCTTCTGGGCCGTCACCGGCGCCGCATTCGCGCTGCTCTATTCCGTCTTCACCAACGACTTCTCCATCACCTACATCCTCGAGCACTCCAACCGGGCCCTCCCCGCGCCCTACAAGTTCGCCGCCATGTGGAGCGGCCAGGAAGGCTCCCTGCTCCTCTGGGCGTGGCTGCTCGGCGCCTACGGCTTCGTCCTTCGCCTCACCCATAAGAACGACGTCAAGCTCTACGCTTACGCCGGCACGATTCTCGCAGCGATCCAGGTCTTCTTTCTCGCCGTCATCAACTTCGCCGCGCCGCCGTTCGCGCTGCTCAAGGGCGCCATTCCCGACGACGGCAACGGCCTCAATCCCCTCCTCCAGTACCCCGAGATGGTCATCCATCCGCCCATGCTTTACCTCGGCTACGTGGGATTCTCTGTTCCCTTCGCCTTCGCGCTCGGCGCTCTCATGATGCGCTACCCCGGCGAGAAATGGATCAAGATCACCCGCGGCTGGACGATGGTCACCTGGATGTTTCTGACCTGCGGCATTTTCCTCGGCATGCACTGGGCCTACGCCGTGCTCGGCTGGGGAGGCTACTGGGGCTGGGATCCCGTTGAAAACGCAAGCTTCATGCCCTGGCTTACCGGCACCGCCTTTCTCCACTCCGTCATGATGCAGGAGAAGAAAGGCATGATGAAGAGCTGGAATGTCTGGCTCATCTTCTCCACGTTTCTGCTCACGCTGCTTGGCACGCTGCTCACCCGCGCCGGACTCGTCAGCTCCGTGCACGCCTTCGCGCAGTCCTCCATCGGCAGCTGGTTCACGGCCTTCATGGCCATCGTGCTCGCGGTCTGCATCTTCACCTACATCCTGCAGCGCAACCACCTCAAGGGCGAACACCAGCTCGAGTCGCTCGTCAGCCGCGAATCCAGCTTCCTCTTCAACAACCTCGTTCTGCTCGCTGCCTGCTTCGTCATTCTCTGGGGCACGCTGTTCCCCATCCTCAGCGAATATGTGCAGGGGACCAAGGTCACCGTCGGGCCGCCGTTCTATAACCGTGTCGCCATTCCCATCGGTCTCTTTCTTCTCTTCTTGACGGGCGTGGGACCGCTGCTGCCCTGGCGCGCCACATCGCTCCGCGCCATCCGCCGCAACTTCGTCATCCCCTCCATCGCGCTCTGGGCCACCGTCATCGTTTGCCTGGTTGCCGGCGTGCGTCCCTGGAAAGACGGTGCATTCGATTCCGGCGCGTTTTATTCGCTCGTCGGGTTTTCAGTTTCCGCCGGTGTGCTCGCCGCGATTCTTTCTGAATTCCTGCGCGGCGCCGCCGTCATCGCCAGGCAAACACACCGTAATCTCTTCGCGGCTCAGTACCTGCTCATTCGCCGCAACCAGCGCCGCTATGGCGGATACATGGTCCACATCGGCGTGGTCATCGTCATCATTGGACTCGCCGGCGCGGCCTTCAATCGCAGCTCTGAAAGCGAGTTGCCCGTCCGCGGCACCATGGGCATCGGACCCTACACCCTCCAGTGCACCGGCTTCGACCAGGACTCGAACGACAACTACGATTCGAACTTCGCCGTCCTCGACGTTTCGCGCAACGGCAAAAAGCTCTTCCAGATGACGCCCGAGCGGCGCGTCTACCACGCCGACGGTCAACCCGAGACCATGGTCGCCATCCACTCCGTTCCGGGCTGGGATCTCTACGTCGTCTTTGAAGGCGTCAATCCCGATACCAATCAGCCCATCATCAAGGCGTTTCTCAATCCGCTGGTCAGCTGGATCTGGGCCGGCGTCGTCCTCATGGTGATCGGCACATTCGCCGCGCTCGTTCCCAGCCTCTCGCCCGCAACCGCTCCCTTGCGTGTTCCCGCCGTTCGCATGGCGCCGCAGGAACCGGTGCTGAAGGGAGGCGACTGATGTTCGGCCTTTCTCGTCATCCTGAGCGGAGCCGTGTGCCCCAGGTCTCGAGGTTGAAACCTGGGAAAAACCGGCTCGAATTGTCCATGATCCTTAAATCCACCCAGGCCCTCCTCCTCGCCGTTGCCGTCTGCTTCTCCCTCGGCGCAAGCGACTCCGGCGCGCGCATGGAGAAGGTCGACCACAAGCTCATGTGCACCTGCGGATGCGCGCAGGTCCTCGGCGAGTGCGACCACGCAGGCTGCCCATCGCGCGGCCAGGAAATGTCCGAACTCGGCGCTGCCATCGCAACCGGAGCCACCGACGACCAGATCCTGAACACCTTCGCCGCCAAGTATGGCGCAACCGTTCTCGCCGCACCCACGACACATGGCTTCGACCTCGTCGCCTGGATTGCGCCCATCGCCGTATTCGCCGCGGCGCTGCTGGGAACCATTCTGCTGGTGCGCCAGTGGAGCGTCGGCCGCGCCCAGTCCGTTCCTCAGCCCGCGACCGGCACAAACGCCGAGTACGATGCCCTTCGCGAAAAAATCCGCCGCGAAACCGCCGCGGACGATGGAGGCCTTGATCGATGAGTGAAACCCAGGGATTGGTAGCCGGCCTCATGCTGGCATTCGCACTCGGAATCTACACCTTCTGGCCTGAGAATGTATTCGCCAGCCAGCGCCAGAAGACGCGCCTCGACTACCTGCTCGAGCGCAAGGAACAGCTCTACGAGAACCTCCGCGATCTCAATTTCGAGTACCGCGCCGGCAAGTATCCCGAAGAAGACTTCCTCACTCAGAGAGAGCACCTGGAACGCGAGACAGTGGAACTGCTCGCCGAGATCGAGCACCTTCAGCATGCCTGAAGCGCTTTCATCCGCGGCGCACGATGTCAACCCGAGCGATATGAGTTCTCGAAATGTCATCCTGAGCGAGTCGCCCGGGCGACGAGTCGAAAAATCTGCGGTTGTCGTTCGAATGATTGAGCACCTTGTCTGAGGATTGAGTACAAGGCGCCAGATCGGTTTTGTAACAAGGGCACGACTTGAGTCGGGCCGCAAAGAACGTAGAAGAATGATTGGGGCTTTAGCCCCCAGTCAGGGATTCACACAGAATAGGACCCCATGAACGCCTCACGACCTTTTGTCTCCTCCGCGACAGCGACCCTTTTTCTCGCTGCCGCATTGGCCCACGCTGCATCCGTCACCGGCACCGTCACCGACAAGACCACCGGCAAGCCCGCCGCGGGCGATTCCGTCGTACTCGTCGACGTGCAGGCAGGCATGGGCGAAGTAGCCCACGCCACCACCAACGCGCAGGGGCGCTACACGCTCAGCGAGCCCGGCAGCGGACCCTACCTCATTCGCGTGACGCACCAGGGCGCCGGATACTTCATCGCCGCGCCACAGGGCGATGCCCGCGGCGACATCCCTGTCTACGACGTCGCCGCCAAGGTCGACGGCGTCTACATCGAAGCCGACGTGCTCGAAATCGAAGGCGACAACAACCAACTCCGCGTCACCGAACGCTATTTCGTCCACAACACCAGCAATCCGCCGCGCACCGAGTGGAGCCCGCGCACCTTCGACGTCGCCCTACCGCCCGAAGCGACAGTTGCCGGCGTCGCCGCGCAGCGCCCCACCGGCCTGCCCACCAGCGTCAAGCTCGACCCCGCGGGAGCGAAGGGCCAGTACTCCTTCAACTTCCCCATTCAGCCCGACGAAGGCGAAAAGGACACGCTCTTCCAGATTGACTACACGCTGCCCTACAGTGCTGGAAAATTCGTTTTCCACCCCACCGTCTCGCTGCCCGCGCAGAGTGTCGGCATCCTGCTGCCCAAGAGCATGACCTTCGCCGCCGGCTCCGGTTCGACGTTCCAGTCCGTGCCGCAGGACCCCAACATCCAGACCTACGTCGCCAAGAATGCGCATCCCGGTGCGGCACTTGAATTCACTGTCTCCGGAACCGGCTCCATGCCCCGCGAAACGCAGGCCGACAATGGAGCCCAGGCCGCAAGCGGTGCGCCCGGCAATCAGCCCGGAGGCGGCATCGGCGCTCCCATCAACACGCCCGACCCGCTCAGCAAATACAAGTGGTGGATCCTGGCCGCGCTCGCGCTGCTCATGGCAACGGCCGCAGGTTTCCTGCTGCGCAAGGCGCCGACAGCAACCGCAGCGGCAGTGCCTGGCGGCTCCGCTCCATCGTTCGATCCAACCGTGCCGATCCCGCAGACCTACGCTGCAACCTCTACACCGGCCGCAAAGAACTCAGCGCTCTTGAATGCGCTCAAGGAAGAACTGTTCGCGCTCGAGAGCGAGAAGATTCACGGCACCATCACCGCCGACGAATACGCCGAAGTGAAACCCGCGCTCGAAATCGTCCTCAAGCGCGCCCTCAAGCGCAACTCGTAATCAAAATCGATTCACTGGTGCTCATCTCCTCATGGCCATCCAGGAACGCATTGCGAACGGCGAAACTCCGGACGAAGCGCGTGCAGCCGCCATACGCGAGCTCGGCAACCTTTCCCTCATTCAGGACGTGACGCGCACCCGCCGCGGAATCGTTCGTCTCGAGAACGTTCTCCACGACACCCGCTATGCTCTGCGCCAGCTTCGGCGTGCGCCGGGTTTCACCATCACGGTTCTGCTGACGCTCGCCATAGGAATAGGCGCGAATCTTGCCGTATTCCAGCTTGTCCATGGCGTCATACTCGCCAAGCTCCCCATCCCGCATCCCGACGAAATCGTCAGCGTTCAGGCTGCAAAGACTCCCTTCGATCAGGCCTGGATGGTTTCCTACGCTGCCTTTCAGCGGCTGCGCGCATCCACAGGTGCCGACGCACCGCTCGGCGCTCGCACCGGCTTTGGATCCGCCATCCTGCAGCGGACGAGCAATGACGCCTCGAACGCAGTCTACGAGCTCATCTCCGACAACTTTTTCAGCGTGCTCGGTGTGCGCGCCGCTGCGGGCCGGCTCTTCATCCAATCCGACGCCGCCCCAGGACAAAGTGAGTGGCCGGCCGTGTTGCGCTACGATTTCGCCCGCGACACGTTTGGCTCCGCGCAACGGGCCCTCGGCGTGCATGTCCAACTCAATGGAATCCCCGTGGTTATCGTCGGCGTTGCCGACCCTCGATTTGCAGGACTGGTCACGGGATATGCGCCCGACTTCTGGCTTCCTCTCGAAGCGCAAAGCACGCACCTCGGCATCGCCTTCGACTCGCTTGGGCCGGGCCACGGAGTCAATCTCGATAAGCCATGGATCAATCAGCCTACGATCTTCTGGCTCTCGCTCGTTGCGCGCATTCCGGCGGATCGCCGTCCGCTCGTTGCCGCAAAGTGGAACCAGGTGTTTCAGCCGGATCGCGAGTTGATGACCGCCGCGACCGTTGACTCGAGCGTCAAATCCTCCCTGCTGCGTGCAACGCTTCAGATGGTTCCCGCCGATCACGGCATCGGCGGAATCCGCCGGGGGTCCTCGAATCCTCTCTATCTGCTGATGGCGTTGTCCGCATCCATTTTCCTCGTTGGCTGTCTCAACCTCGCCAATCTTCAGCTTGCCCGCCTCAGCACGCGCGCGCACGAGTTCGGCATTCGCATGGCGCTCGGCGCGAACCGCTCGCGCCTGATCGGCCAGGTCCTCATCGAGGACGCGATTCTTGTCCTGCTCGGCGGCACTTCCGCGTTTCTCGTCGGACGAACTGCGAGCGCCATCCTCATCCGTTGGGCGTCAAGCCGCGACTGGATCCTGAACGTCGACCTGCATCCCAACCTGCCGGTAATCGCCGTCGGAGTCGCCCTGATGCTGCTCGCCCTGGTCGCCTTCAGCATCATGCCGGCAATCGTCTTCATCCGCACGGGCCTCGCACAGGCGGCAGGATCAAGAGCAAAAATCTCCGGCCTCGCGCACACTGGCCCGCAGCGCTGGCGCGCCAATGCGATGCTCGCTGCGCAGGTCAGCCTCTCACTCCTGCTCACGGCCATGTCCGGCTGCTTCGCAGCTACGCTCGTGCACTGGGAAACCATCGACCTCGGCATGGATCGCGATCACGTCCTCTCGGTCGACGTCGATATGCGCAGGACCGGATACGCCAGCCGTCATCCGGACTGGACCGGCCTCTATCGCGAGATCAAATCCCGCCTCGAAGCATTGCCCCAGGTGCGGGCTGCGTCAGTCGAAATGTGCTCCATGCCCGACTGCGGATGGAACACCGCGCTCTATGTTTTCGGGCGCAGCGATCAGTCCAATGTTCAGGTACACGGCAAGGAAGACCACGTCGGCCCCGGATTCTTTTCGACCATCGGAATCCCGCTCCTTCGCGGCCGCGACTTTGCCGACACCGATACCGACAAGTCGCAAACGGTCGCCATCCTCAGCCGCTCCTATGCGCGCCAGCTCTTCGGCAACGAAAATCCCATCGGGCACCGAGTCGGCTACGAGCCCGCACCCAACGACCACAAGTTCCTCATTGTCGGAGAAGTCGCCGATGCGCATGTCGACGGACCGCAATACGAGGCTCCGCCGGTGGTCTACATGAGCATCAACCAGAATCCCTTTCCGATTCACACCATCCAAGTCCGTACAACCGGAGACCCGCAAGCAATCTCTGATCGAATTCGCACCACGATCCGCCAGATCGACCCCGATCTGCCGATCAGCGAAATCGTGCCCCTCAGCACGGAGATGAACGACGGCCTCGGAACCGACAAGCTGCTCGCTCGCCTCGCCGCAGTCTACGCGACGCTTACGCTGCTGCTCGTCTCCATCGGTTTCTACGGAGTCATGTCGTCGCGCACCTCGCGCCGCAAAAGCGAGTTCGGCATCCGTCTCGCTCTCGGAGCCACAAGGCGTCACGTTCACATGCTCATCGTCCGCCAAACCGCCGGCATTCTGTTTGCTGGAATCGCGCCCGGTCTGCTGCTCTCTGCTGCGGCCATGCGCCTGGCGCGCCATCTCCTGTTCGGCTCATCGGCCGCAAATTCGGCCGCGATCATCGGATCCGGCGTCATCCTTGTCATGGCGGGAGCGCTGGCAACGATCTTGCCCGCCCGCCGCGCCGGCCTCGCGGATCCGCTCGACGTTCTCCGCAGCGAGTAGAATCCCACCCGAATTCCGCCGTCACCGGGTTTCAGCTGCTTCTCGCTTCAATCAACTGAGCGCCGCAGGTCTCATCCGCCGTTGACCTGAATCTTGAATTCGATAAAGACCTCAAGGCGATGGACTCCAATCCGCATTGCTCGGCTACACACCTACTGCTCGCGAATCGCCGTCACGGGGTCCGCCCGCATCGCCCTCTGTGCCGGCAAATAGCATGCCAGCAGTGACATCACCGCCAGTATCAACACCACCGCCAGCACTGTCGCCGGATCGTACGCGTCCACGCCATAAAGCAAGCTGGCGATAAAACGCGTCAATGCAAACGACAGCACCAGCCCCAGCGCCAATCCGATCATCGTCAGACCGAATCCCTGCCTCAGCACCAGACGCAGCACATCCGAGCGCGACGCGCCCAGCGCCACGCGGATCCCGATCTCGTGCGTGCGCAACCGGGTGCGGTACGCCACTACGCCGTAGATTCCCGTAACCGCCAGCATCAACGCAATCACCGCGAAGATACCGGCAAACGTGCTTTCGATGACCGCGAAAACGCTGGCCATGGCAGTCGTCTCGCGCATCGTGCGCACCTCATACACGGGCAGTTGTCCATCGACCTCATGGATCGCCCGCTCCACAGCCGGCCCCACGTCCGCCGGATTGCCTTTCGTCTTCACCTGCACAATCAACTCCCAGTCGGGCTGCTGGTAATAGCACATGTAGATCATGGGCCCCGGCCGCTCGTTGATCACCAGGTGCTTCGAGTTTTTGACTACTCCCACCACCGTAAACAGCCGGCCCCAGATCGAGAGCTTCTTTCCCAATGCGTCCTGGCCCGGCCAATACCGGGCTGCCGCGGTCTGGTCAACAATCAGAACACGCGGCGACTTTTCGTCATCGTTCCGCGTAAAGTCGCGTCCTTCGATCATCGGAATGCCCAACGTTTCGAAATAGCGCGGTGTCACGCCCACTCTTCCCACTTCGAGCGACTCATGGGGGCGCGGCGTATATCCTTCGGGATACGCCTCGGCGGTCTTCCGCCCCAGCGTCAGCGGAATCCAATCGGCAATCGACGCGACCGTCACCGCCGGCAACGCCGACACCCGATTGAGAATCCTGTCCCGGATCACGGGCACCTGGTCCTCGGGATAGCCCACAATGTTCAATCCCACCGAAGCCGTCAGAACATGATCTTGCTCAAATCCAGGATTCGCGTGCGCCATGTTCCTCAGCGTGCGCAAGAAAAGCCCGGAGCTCACCAGCAGCGCAAGCGACAGCGCGATCTGAGCCACCACCAGCCCGCTTAGCAGCCGCCGGTTGTGCGAACCTGAAATGCTGGCAGCTTCCTCTTTCAACACTTCGGCCGCCGGCACATGCGAAGAGCGCCATGCCGGAAACGCGCCGCACAAAACGCTGGCCACGACGGCAAGAACCGCAATGACGATCACCACTCCGGGGTCCATCGTTCCGTGCACTGCAATCGGCGTCGAACTCGGCGGAATGAAGCGTGCAAACGACTTCGCGGTTACCGTCGTCAGCAGCACCGCCGCCGTTCCCGCGCAGATGGCAAGAATCACTCCTTCCAGGGTCATCTGGCGCGTCAGCTGCACCCGCCCCGCGCCCAGCGATTGCCGAATCGCGATCTCGCGCCTCCGCGAGACAAACCGCACCAGCGTCAACGTCGCTACATTGGCGCAGGTCAGCAACAGAACCACGCCGGCGATCGCCAGCAGCACAGGAAGCGTGAGCGCCATGAATCCGTTGGCGCCGAACGGCGACCGCCACATCGGGTCGAGCGTGATGGTATTCACGCCAAGATGGTCGTCGGGATACGCTGCCACAATGCGCCCCATGATGGCCGCCAGGTCCTGCGTCGCCTTCGCGCGGCTCACTCCCGGCCGCAGCCGCCCCACCACGTTCAACCAGTAGTTGCCGCGATGCGTGATCCGCCAGTTGTCCGTCCCCAGAGGATCGAGCGTCACCCACACGTCGTGCCGCAGCCCCGGCATCGCTCCGATGAACCCCTCGGGCGCCACTCCGATCACCGTCACCTGGTGGCGGGCAATCTCCAGCGGCTTGCCCACGATGCCCGGGTCGCTCGCGCAATGCGTCTTCCAGAACGAGTAGCTCAGAACAACATAAGGAACGCTTCTTCCCTGCGTCTCTTCTTCCGGCCTGAAAAAGCGTCCATAGAGCGGCTTCACTCCCAGCACGTCAAAATAATTCGCCGTCACGTTGGCCACGTAAATTCGCTCCGGCTGCGCTCCGCCGGTCAACGTCAGCCAGTCGTGGTGATATCCAATGAGCCCGACCAAACTTTGATTCTGGTCCCGCAGATCGCGGAAATCGGGATAGGAGAACGGCGGCGGCGGCGAGATGTTCCACTGCCCGCGCATCACACTCACCAGAGCGCCGGCGTCACGCGCCCCCGGAATCGGATGCAGCATCGTCCCGTTGATCCAGCTGAATACCGTGCTGTTGGCGCAGATCGCCACTGCCAGCATCGTCGTCGCCGTGATGGTGAATCCCGGATTCTTGCGCAGTTGCCGCAAGGCAAAGCGAACATCCTGAAGCAGTCCCGTCATGACCGCCTCCCATAGGAACTTTGCTCTTGGGGAATGAGAGTATTGCTATTCTCATCTGCATGCTGTGCGCCAAAGCACGTTTCAATGTAAGCTGCTGACTGGCAGCGGCATAGCCATGGCAGGTGTCGCCCACACCGAGTCGCTTCCTGTGCGCGCGCGCTCCACGATGTCCGTTTTCGAACATTGCGCGCAGCGCTCGTCGCAATCGGCGATCCTCATTCCGCACATGACAATGTGCGCTGCCTCACAGCAATCGACCGGCCTCGCCCCGCAGACTTGACGGCGCACATACCAATGGAGGCGTACATGGAAGCAGAGTCCTGCAGATGCCGCGGTCAGAAAATTCATGTCGTGCAGCACAGCTTCACCGGCGGCCTGTGGATCGCCGCCTGGCTCTTTACCATCGGCTTCCTCCACCTGAGCTTCTGGCAAGGCGTCTTCGCCATCGTCATCTGGCCCTACTACATCGGCATCCACTGCAGCGCCGCCGTCCTGCGCTGATCCGGGGCATTGGGCCTCGCATCATGAGCCGCCCACCCCGTCACGCCCGCGGTTCCAACACCGTCCTCACCGCTTCATCAAATCGCGGAAGCTCCATGTTTTCCTGCAGCCGCTTCCAATGCACCTGCCCGTAGATGGTCTTCATCTCCTTGTCCCATGGATTGATCTCCCCCGCCCAGATGCGTTCATGAAATTGCTCAAATCCCGGCACTGGCTCGCTCCAGTTCGCGGGCTTGCTCGCCGCTCCCATCAGCAGGTTCGCTATTGCGTAAAACATGTGGGCCACTTGCCGCATCAGGAAAAATCGGGCTCGCTCCAGCTCATCCGGCAACCGGCCAAAGTACCTCTCAAGAAAACGGGTTTCCTCTTCGTCCGTGTTTGCCACGAAGTTCGCAACCACCGCCAGGTCCGCATAGCGGTCGTTCAGAAAAGCTGCTTCCCAGTCCACCAGCCACACGCGATCTCCGTTGAAAAGAACGTTGTCGCGCTTCACCAGGTCGTTGTGGCACGACACCATGTCCGAGCTGTTCCGCTCATAAGCCGCGGCCAGCTCCGTATACCGCGAAAGAAATCTCTCGCCCTCCTTCTTCGGCACAAGGTCCGCCGATTGAAAGCTCCTCACCAGTTCGTCCAGCGCCGGTCCTTTGTTGAGAAGAAATGTGCACGAGGTATTCAGGTGATCCGCCCTTCCGGGAAACGGCGGCAACGCATGCAGCTTCCGCAAAACACCAGCCATGCGGACCAGGGCCTCCTTTCGCGAAACCGGTTCAGCTTCGACAAAATCGGTGATGCAGACTCCATCTTCCACGCTGCTGAACCACACATGCGGCGCCAGCCCTCCTTCAGCCGCGATTTTCATGCAGGTAAAGTGGCACGCGGGATCATTCGTCCGCTTCACGATCCGCAGCAAGTAGGGCGAGCCCTTCACAATCATGCAGAAAATCAGATCAGATCGCTTCCCGGCTCCCCCCTTCAGCAGGCGAATGTCGTCGCATGTCTTGACCCCAAAAGCCGCCTCCAGCGCGCGGGCCACCGCCCCGTTCTTTTCCTGCGGAATCATCCAGTCCTCCGTCAGCATGGGAAATCGATGCGCTGCGTCCCCAATCTCGGCAGCATCCGGAACCGCGCACCGCTGCGCGCCTCCCGAACGTTGACACAAATGATTCTGATCAAGGGTGCAAGCATCGGACCGAGTCGTGATCCTACCCGATCGAACACTCAAAAACAGCCTTGTTTCTCAGGTCCCGTTTGACTACTCTGGAAGTAGAGCAGCAGCAGTTCACCCGCCGATTTGCCCCTTCCAAGTTCCCCCGCAATTACTGCAAGACATCCTCTAACTATCCTGTTTTCTGACGGCTATGAGAATAGATTCATCAAACAGTTTGAGAACCGGACTTCCTGCCATGTGTCCTGGCCATCGGTCCGGGCTCTCGCCAGATGAAGGCCGACAGCTGGAAGCGAGTAGAGGACATCATGAAGACTTCTGGTCCTTCGTGCCACCCATTCGCGTCCAATAGAAAAAGGAGCTAGAAGCTAGAGGCTAGAAGCTAGCAGCTAGAAGCCGGAATCAATGAACGCCATCAAAACCACATTTCTCCTCACCGCGCTGACTCTGATCCTCATTCTCGCCGGCGAATATCTCGGCGGGAGCAACGGCGCGCTGGTCGCTTTTTTCATTGCCGCAGCCACCAATTTCTTCAGCTATTTCTATTCCGACAAGATCGCCCTCGCGATGTATGGCGCGCAACCCGTCACGCGTGAGCAGCTGCCGCGCGCGTACGACGTGGTCGAGCGGCTCACCTCGAAGGCCGGCCTGCCCATGCCCAGGATCTATGTGATTCCATCCGAGTCGCCCAACGCCTTCGCCACTGGACGCAATCCTCAGCACGCTTCGGTGGCCGTCACGCACGGCATTCTCGGTCTTCTCACCGACGACGAGCTTGAGGGCGTTCTCGCCCACGAGCTCGGCCACGTGCGCAATCGCGACATCCTCACCAGCTCCATCGCCGCCACGCTTGCCGGCGCCATTACGATCCTGGCGCGCATGGCCTTCTGGTTCGGCGCGTTCGGCGGTGGTGGCGCTCGCCGCGACCGCGAAGGCGGAGGCCTCGGCGGCCTTTTCATGCTCATCCTCGCCCCATTCGCGGCCATGCTCATCCAGCTCTGGGTCTCGCGCACCCGTGAGTACGAAGCCGACCATACCGGCGCCGAGCTCACCGGCAATCCCTACGCTCTCGCCAGCGCTCTCGAAAAGATCTCCGGCGTCAGCCAGCGCGTGCCGCTGCTTGCATCTCCCAGCTCCGCGCACCTCTTCATCGTGCAGCCCCTGCTCAACGGCGAAATGCTGATGAACCTCTTCTCGACGCATCCGCCCATTCAAAAGCGCATAGAGCGTCTCATCGGCCGCCCCTCGGTCTATGGAAACCTGTCCCAATAACACGAGGGCAGTGGTCAGTGGTCAGTCCTGTTCTGTTTTCAAGGCGCGTGCGCTTCGCTGTTTGCTGCGAGACCCGTTCCACTCCCTGTCTTGTAATAAGGGGACGAGTTTACTCGGGCCGCAAATGTCGCGAGTGCAAACTTGGGCTTTAGCCCCTGCACGATTTCGGGGCGACCCAGATTGAAAAGTCGCGGCCTTTACTCGTGCCGTTCACACCGCCGAACAAGCCGCCGCTTCCTCCTCCGAAGAATGCTTTCTTCCACCGCCGATACCCCGCCCATCGGTGTTACAACATTGTCATGCGCCCCGCGCAGTCGATTTCTGAAACCAGCCACTAAGGTTTTTCTGCTTCTCTGCTTCTCTGCTTCTCTGCTTGCCTGACAACTGTTCTACTGATCCCTGCTCTCCATGAAGACTCTTCTTCGCACCCTCCTTTATCTCGCACTCATTGTCTGGCTCGGCGCGGAAATCTTTTTTCCCGTCGTCGCCGCCATCACCTTTGGCACGCTCACCTCCGACACCCACACTGCCGGCACCATCGTCGGCGAACTCCTCCGCATCCTGCATCGCATGGGCATGATCTGCGGCATCGTCGCACTCGCGCTGCTCGCCCTTGCCCCCGCCTGGGGACTCTATAAGTCGCGATCCGTGCTTTATCCCATGAGCGGCATCGTCCTGATGATTGCCTTGACGGCCTACTCGCAATTCATCATCATCCCGGCCATGGAACGCGACCGCATCGCTGCCGGCGGCGCTATTGACGCGGTGCCCGCAACCGATCCCAGCCGCATCCACTTCAACCAGCTTCACAACCGCAGCGAAAACGTGGAGCTGGCGATCCTCATCCTCGGCATTGCCAGCGTCGCCCTCCTCGCCCACGCCGAAAGCACCCGCGTCTGACCCTTACCACGCTCCAGACCAGCCTGCCCGCTCCTGTATCATCGAATTTCGGTCCTCTACTCCCGGACCCATCGGAAAGATCATGAAAACCGGCATCATCGGGCTGCCCCAGGTGGGCAAAACCTCGCTCTTCAAAATCCTGACCAAGGCAAAACTGGAAGATCACGGCTACTCGAATCCGCGCGAGGCCCACATCGGAATCGCCCGCGTTCCCGACCAGCGCCTCGACAAGCTCTCGGCTCTCTACTCGCCCAAGAAAACCACCTACGCCACCGTCGAATACGTCGACGTCGCCGCCATCGGCCAGGAGGCGCTGAAAGAAACTGCCTTTCTCACCAGCCTGCGCAATGTCGATGCCCTTATTCATGTGCTGCGCGCCTTTGAAGAAGATTCCATTCCCCACGTCGGCCCCATCGACCCGCTCCGCGATATCAAGAGCGTCGAGTTCGACCTGATGATCAGCGACCTCACACAGGTCGAGAAGCGTCTCGAGCGCGTCGAGAAAGACCTGAAGAAAATGCGCACCAGCGAACTCGAACATGAGCACGCCCTCCTCCGCCGCTCCAAAGAAGCCCTCGAAAAAGAGCAGCCGCTGCGCGAGCTCGACATGACACCCGAAGAAAAGAAGCTGATCAAGGGCTTCATGTTTCTCTCGCAAAAGCCTGTTTTATATGCTCTTAATGTGGGTGAAAGCTCAACCCTTGGTGACGATCTCGACAAAGCTGTCACTCGTTTCAAGCTCAATGAAGTCGCACATCGCCCCAACGCCGGAGCCACCGCGATCTGCGGCAAAGTGGAAGCCGAACTTGCCGAGATGGACGAAGACGAAGCCGCTGAATTCCTCTCCAGCTACGGCCTCCATGAAAGCGGACTCGTCCGCCTCATCCGCAAAAGCTACGAGCTCCTCGGCCTCATCAGCTTCTTCACCGCGGGCGAAGACGAGTGCCGCGCCTGGACCGTTCCTGCCGGCTCAAAAGCACCGCAGGCAGCCGGCGCCATCCACTCCGACCTCGAGCACCACTTCATCCGCGCCGAAACCATCCGCTGGGACAACTTGCTCTCGGCCGGCAGCGAAGCCAACGCGCGCGCCCAGGGCACGTTGCGCCTTGAAGGCAAGGAGTACATCGTGCAGGATGGAGACGTATTGCATATTCGTCACAGCGGATAACAGGGGATGCTCAAAACCTCCATCCTGCTCGGCCTGCTGGCTGCCCTGGCCGATGTAGCCGGCGGCCTGGTGCTGGTGCGCGCTCGCGGCATCGAGCGCTTCCTGCGCTATTTCGTCGCGCTCGGCGCCGGGTTCCTCATGGCCGCGGCCCTGCTCGAAATGGCGCCGGAAAGTTATTTGCTCGCGCCGCGCCTCGGCCCCATCCTCATCATGGCCGGATACTGCGTGGTGCACCTGCTCGAACACACCATCAACGCGCATTTCCATTATGGCGAAGAAACCCACCACGACGAATTCGTCTCCGGACACACCGGCTACTCGGTGCTCGGCGGCCTCAGCGTGCACGCGCTCTTCGACGGCGTCGCCATTGGTTCAGGATTTGTGGTTTCAGACCAGCTCGGCTGGCTGATCTTCCTCGCCATCTTCCTGCACAAGGCGCCCGAAGGATTCACCATGGCCAGCGTGATGTTGGCCAGTGGCCGCAGCCGGATGGTCGCGTTCTATTCGGTGTTGGTTCTCGCTGCCGCCACCCTCGCCGGCGTTCTCGTCATCGAGCTCGCGCCGCACTGGATGCCTTACGGCCTCCCGGTGTCGGCTGGTGTCGCGCTCTACGTCGGCGCAAGCGACCTGGTGCCCGAAGTCAATCGCGAGCCCGGCATCCGCATGGCGATGGTCTTCTTTCTTGGAGTCGCCGCATTCCTGCTGCTGCGCTCGCTTCTCCCGGCAATTTGAAGCCTTGAAGGGGGCACGACTTCAGTCGCGCCGAAAATGCAACCCAAAAGCAGCGGCTTTAGCCCCGAGGGATGCATCTCCCCAAGCCGACTTTTCGATCCGTCTTTAGACCCGCGCTCCCGCAATTTGCGCTACATCCGATCGCGCCGTGGTCCCATTCAGCACGCCCCGAATCGACTCGAGCACTCGCTCCGGCGTAATCAATCGCATGCAGACCGCATCGTTGCATGCCGAGTTCTTCTGGTTTGCCGCCGTCACGCAGGGCGAACAGGAAAGCGCCGCCCACACCGACTCGGTGTTGCCCAGGCTCCCGTAGAGCTTCGGCGTCTCGGGCCCAAACAGCACGATCGATCGAATCGGCGAGATCGCCGAAAAATGCGCCGGCCCGCTGTCATTCGATACCAGCACGCTCGAAATGCTGTAGAGCGCCGTGATCGCCTTCAGCTTGTGCATTCCGGCAAAGCTGCGGAACCGCGGATGCCCCACCTTCTCCTGCATGCGCAATGCTTCTTCGCGCTCGCTTGGCGATCCCGTGATCAGCACCAGTACGTCGTCCCACTCCTTCACCACCATCGCTGCCAGGGCGTTGTAGTTTTCTCGATTCCACCGTCGTTGTGGCAGCAATTCCGAGCTGTTGGGATTGATGAGAACGATCCGGTTGGCTTCCGGCCGGTAGTCCGGATACACCTGCCGCACCAGTCCCCGTACAAACTCCTTCTCCTCATTCGAAACCGGCTGGATCGGCACCCGGATCTCTTCGTCCGACACACACGTCTTCGAGTACGGGACCTCCGGCGCAGGCGCCAGGAGCGCATTGATCATGCATACGAAATTCTTGGCCATGTGGATATGGCCGTTGTAGTTCACGCGATGCGTTAACATCTCGCCGCGATACAGACCCTCAGCATGGAACCGATGAAACCCCACTCGGCGCTTCGCCAGGGAGAGCCCGGTCAGCAAACCGGAATAACGAGAGAACAGCTCCATATCCACGACCGTGTCGATGTCCGCCTTCCGCATCCAGTTGAGGATGCGCAGCGAATCCACGGCCAGCGCCATCATGCCCGTGTCCCGGATGGTGACGATGTGGTCTTCGGGAATGGTCGGCAGCAATCGCAGGCTGTCCGCATTCTTCTCGAAGATCAGAAAGAAAAGCTCGGCGCCCAGCGCGCTCTTGGCCTTCTGCAGCGCCGGGTTTGCGATCACCGTGCTCCCCATCTCAGAGAGCTCGATAAACAGGATGCGGCGCGGCTTCTCCGGACCCTTGCGGGAACCCAGGAGTCGCACCACAAAAGTGCACAAGAAGCAGAGCGGCACGCCGATCCAGTAATCGACAGCCCGCATCGTCCTAAGCTTCATCCCTCAACTCCCATATCTATCCATTCTGCCAATCTTTCGTCTAACCAATTGAATTTTATGGCGCATCTTAGGCGTTTCTGGTATTACCGCAGATGGGTCGCGGAGTTCCCCTTTAATTGTCCTCTTCGTTCACATGGATTATAGTGTGCAAAAAGCCTTCGGATTCCCCACGATTGGGCACTGCGGCCTTGGAGAGCCTGGAAGGGCTTCGGGTCAGACTACGAATTTGCTCCTGCATCGTTCGGTCGCGCGATAAAAAATGCGCTTCGCGCGCGAATGAAACGGGAGCGGTAGGGCTTAATTGAGTGGAATTCTTGCGTAAACGCAACATCCTGCTGATCGGCATTCTCTCCATCGCCGCCTTCGTGGTGATGGGATATCATCCCGGCATCGAAGACGACAGCGTATATCTCTCCGCCGTCAAAAGCGACCTTCACCCCGCCCTCTATCCTTACGATTCGGAATTCTTCCGCGTGCAACTTCAGGCCACCATGTTCGACAAATGGGTGGCCGGGTTCTGCCAATTCACGCACATCTCCGTCACTACCACCGAATTGTTGTGGCAGCTCGCTTCCATCGTGCTCATCCTGATCGGCTGCTGGACCATTACCCGCACCTTGTTCGACGAGGCCCGCGCGCACTGGGCCGGCGTCGCGCTGGTCGGAGCCATGCTCACGTTGCCCGTCGCCGGCACCGCCCTCTATCTCGCCGACCAGCACCTTCATCCGCGCAACCTGTCCACGGCGCTCATCCTGCTCGCCGTCTCCCGTGTCATGGTCGGCAAGCGGTTGCAGGCGGTTCCGCTGCTGCTTCTCGGTTTCGTGCTGCACCCCATCATGGGCGCGCTCGGAATCTCGTTTGCGTTCTTCCTCACCATGGCATTGCATGAGCCCGTTCATGTCTGGCTGCGCTCCTGGCGAACCGCCTTCGCGCGCAACACCGTGGCCGCTGCCGTTCCCCTCGGTTGGGTCTTCGAGCCCCCCACGCGCATCTGGCACAAGGCGCTCGACACGCGCTCCTACATCTTTCTTTCGCGGTGGACGTGGTACGAATGGCTCGGCGCGATCGCACCCATTTTTCTCTTTTGGCTTTTGTGGCGCATTGCGCTCAAGAAGGATGAGACCCGGCTGGCCCGTTTCGCCCTTGGCGTTTTCGCCTACTCCGTCTTCCAGCTTGCCATCGCTTTTGTCATGCTCGGTTCGCCCGCCCTCATCCGGCTCGCTCCGCTCCAGCCCATGCGCTTTCTGCATCTCGTCTATTACTTCATGGTGCTCATCGGCGGCTGCCTGCTCGGCAAATATTGCCTCAAGCAGTCTGCATGGCGCTGGGCGGTTTTTCTCGTCATCATCAACGCGGGTATGTTCGCGGCGCAGCAAGCTCTCTACCCCAGCAGCCCGCATCTCGAGCTTCCCGACACGAGGACGTCCAATCGCTGGCTCCAGGCATTTGCGTGGATCCGCATCAACACGCCTGTGAATGCCTATTTCGCCATGGATCCGCAATACCTTGCCGCTCCCGGCGAGGATTATCACAGCTTCCGCGCTCTTGCCGAACGCAGCCAGCTCGCCGATGCCATCAAAGACACATCCGTCGTCATGCAGGTTCCCGAACTCGGCCCCGCATGGGAAAGGCAGAGCTCCGCGCAGGCAGGCTGGAACCGGTTCCGCGCGGCCGACTTCCAGCGCCTCAAGAACCAGTTCGGCGTCGACTGGGTTCTCGTCTCCTTCCCCCAGCCCGGTGGTCTTGATTGCCGCTGGCACAACGACTCGCTCTCGGTCTGCCGCATCCCCTAGGTCCGCCAAACTGCCCCGCATTCCACGCGCTTTGCGCGTTCCGCCCGTCTTCATTGAGAATGAAAGAGATTCCGTTTCCGGATCCATGAATTTGCCGACGCGGAGCCCCGGTCCATGCTGAACTTTGCGCATCGCCTCATCCTTGGTTGTCTCCTGCTCGCCGGGATTACCGTGGCTCTCGCCCTGGTCGCTCGTCATGCCCTGGCTGCCGCGGGAAACTCCGCGTTTGCGCTCCTGTTCCCCGTCCTCGCCGTCTTGGTTGCCATCGCCGTCATTCTGTTCGTCCTGCAACCCATCCACATGCTCGCCCGTGACACCAGGAAAATCGCCGAAGGCCTCGACCATCGCGTCGAATGGAGCAGCCACGACGACTTCGGCGTCATCGCCAGCGAGTTGAACCGCATCGCCGTCAGAATGCGCGACCTCCGGGACTCCGAAGCCGGTCGCAAGCAGATGGAATTCCAGCTCTCCGACGCGGTGTTGCAATCCATCTTCGAGCCCATCATCGTTACCGACGCGAAGGGTCACATCCTCAAGCTCAACCAGGCTGCGACCGACATCCTCGGACAAGCCGCCTCCGACCGCATGGCCCTCAGCAGCACACCCGGAGGCGACAAGATTCTCAGCGCGATTCGCGATGCCGTCGCCTTGCAAAAAGCGGTCGCCACCGAAGACGAGGCTTCCATGCTTCCCATGCGCATCGGCAAACGCGAGCGCAGCTACCGCCTGCGAACCACGCCCATGCGTGACAGCGAAGGCCGACTGCTGGGCACCGTCACGACCCTCGAAGACGTCACCAGCCTCCAGGACACGGATCGATTCAAGACTCAATTCGTCACCGTTGCCAGCCAGAAGCTGCGCGGCCCGTTGCTGCAGCTCCGGCGTGGTCTCTATGCGCTGGCCCAGGGGTTTGGCGGACCGCTCCAGCCGCTCCAGGCCGAGCTCGTCGCCAATGTCGGCAACGATTCTGAAAAGCTCGACGACCTCATGTCGGACCTGATCGAAGTAGCCGAACTCGATACCGGCAAGCGCGAATTGCATCTCGAACGGCTGCGCCCGCTCACCATGCTCAACGATGCCCGCGACCGCTACTTCGACGAGGCAGCCGAAAAACGAATCCGCATCGAGGTGCGCGCCTTCGCCGATCTTTCCGCAATCAATGCCGACCGCCGCGCCGTCCGCTCCATCCTCGACAACCTCATCTCCAACGCGCTGCGCTACACTCCGCCTGACGGCGAAATTCTGCTCGCCGCCGAAGAAGTCAAGAACTTCGTCCAGTTCACGGTGCGCGACAGCGGCCGCGGCATCGAGGCCGAACGCCTCAGCAACATCTTCGATCGCTTTAACGCATTCTCCGATACCGGAACTGGACTTGGCCTCGCGCTGGTCCGCCGCCTGGTCGAGTCGCTGGGCGGCCAGATCGCCGTCGAAAGCCGGCTCGGACACGGAGCCACGTTCCGCTTTACGCTGCCCGTCGCCATCGCCGACGTGGTAAGTCATCCGGTCGAGGTGGGCTGACAAATGCCGGAGATCCAGCTCGAACGCCAACAGGAACCCGCCCGCCTCCGCGTCTACATCGGCGCGGCTCCCGGCGTCGGCAAAACCTTTCACATGCTCAGCGACGCCCACATCAAGCGCAAGCAGGGCGTCGACGTCGTCATCGGCCTGGTCGAACCGCACGGCCGCCAGGAAACCGTGGACCAGATCGGCGATCTCGAAGTCATCCCCCAGCGCCTGATTCCCTATCGCGGCGTCGAGCTCAAGGAAATGGACGTCGACGCCATCCTCGCCCGCCATCCCGACACGGTGATCGTCGACGAACTCGCTCACACCAACGTCCCCGGCAGCAAGCATCGCAAGCGCTACGAAGACGTGCTCGAGCTGCTCGATGCCGGCATCAACGTGATGACCGCCGTCAACATTCAGCACCTCGAAACGCTGAACGACGCCGTCAATCGCTCCGCCAACACGGTCATCCGGGAAACGGTCCCCGACAGCTTCCTCAAGCGCGCCGACGAAGTGGTCAACGTCGACGTCACCGTGGAGGAACTGCGCTCGCGCCTGCGCGAAGGCAAGATATACGCAGCCGAGAAAATCGAGCAGTCCCTGGCCAATTTTTTCCGCAAGGGCAACTTGAATATGCTGCGCGAACTCTCCCTGCGCACCACCGCCGAGCAGGTCGGCAACCGCGCATCAGAGTATCGCCGCACCCAGGGACTCGAGCAGGCGCCGATCCCCGAAAAAGTCATGGTCTGCCTCAGCACGCGCCCCGGCACCGAACGCCTCCTTCGCGTCGGCGCGCGCGTCGCCGGCCGACTCGCTACAAATTGGTACGCGGTCTATGTCATTCGCCCCAACGACGACAAAGGCCATGGCGATCCCGAAGCCTACCAGCGCCTCGAAGAGTACCAGCGCATGGCGCGCGATCTTGGAGCCCAAGTCGTGATGCTCCACGACAGCAACGTTTCCGACGCGCTCATTCGCTTCGCCCAGCAGGAAAGCATCTCGCACGTCGTCTTCGGACAATCCGCCCGCTCCCGCTGGGACATCCTGCTCCGCGGCTCCGTCCTCAACCGCTTCCTCGCTGAAGTGCGTGACGTCACGGTGCAGGTTGTCCCCATGCAGAAGCCCGTCCGTCGCGGCTGACGCGCCTACTTCGTCATCGCGATTTCCAACCCCAGCGCGCTCTCCTTCACTTCCGTTTTGCTGAATTGCGCCTGCGCCAGCATGTGCTCGAATTGCGCTTTGGTGTACGCGCTCTTCAGCAACATCGTCCGGAAGGCAAACTTCGTGAGGATCCGGTTCATGGTCGACAATCCCATCCCATCTACTTCCCTGCTGATCTCCGTCGGCGACGCGTCGCCCTTCAGGTCGATAATCAATCCGCGCCCGCCCGGCTTCAGCACGCGGAACATCTCCCGCAAGGCACCCACTGGGTCCGCAAAGTTCTTGAACGCCGCCCGGCAAAGCAGAAAATCAAAGCTGCCGGTCTCGAGCGGCATCTTCGACGCCGACCCCTGCTTGAAATCCACCTTCACTCCCTCCGCTTCCGCCTTCTTCGCTGCCATCTTCACAAACGTGCGGCTCAAATCGAGTCCGGTAATCGCGTAGTTGCCGCGCTTGGCCAGCTCAATTGAGAAATACCCCGGCCCCGGCGCTACCTCAAGCACCGCACTGCCCTGCGGTACTTCCTGCGCGATCCGCCGCGCCAATTCGACGTACTCCTTCATCATCTCCGCGGTGTTCTGCGCATACCACTTCGCAACCAGCCCTTCCATCCCGCGATCTGCATGCGGCTTCGGCATCGCCATCGTCGCCATTTCAGTTTTCCATTTCCGGGCGCACACCGCCCCTGTGCGCGCAGCACATCGCTTCGCGCTGTTGACCGTTCGTTGTTTCGATTTACGGCGCTCGACTAAATCGCCACGAGTGGTCTTCTCTGCTTCTCTGCTTCTCTGCTTCTCTGCTTCTCTGCTTCTCTCCTTCTCTGCTTCTCTGCTTCTCTGCTTCTCTGCTTCTCTGCTTCTCTGCTTCTCTGCTTCTCTGCTTCTCTGTTTCTCTGCCTCACTGCCTCACTGACCACTGACAACTGATCCCTCTCCTTACTCGCAGAACACCTTTACCTTCGTCTTGTTGCCGTCTTTGCCGTCCACATCCACAGTCAGATCTTCAAGGTGGTCGATCAGTTCTTCCAGGTTCTCCGGCTTGATCTGCGAAAGCGTAATCGGCACGCCATGCCGGCTGAACGCCTCATCCAGCTGATCGTGCGCCTGCGCCGGAATCAGGCTCGCCAGCCGCACGCCTGCCCGCAACAGCTGCATCGGCACGCGCACATTGACGGTGGTCAGGCCCTTGTTGCCTGTCATCGACTCGTCCGCCTCCACCTGCACGCGCAGATACTTGGCTCGCGCCTGGCGCACCGGAGCGTTTTCCGTCGATCCTCCATTGCTTCGCGGCGCGCTTGCGCTCATGTCCGGCTCCAGCGCCGCCAGCAAGCGTTCCGCCTCATCCGCGGTCAGTCGTCCCGCGGCCAGCATCTCCAGAATTTGACGCCGATTCTCGTTCATACATTCCCTCCCAGCAATCTCGTAATCAAGCCGAGCGCATGATGCGCGCTTGCGTTCAACTGCGGCACAATCCACTGCAGCGCATGCCCCAGCCCGATCGCAATTTCGTGCACCTGGGGCAGCGCCAGCAAAACCACCGCGAGCACAATGCCCAGTTTCACAAGGCCCTCATCGGGATCGGGCCCCAGCGCCAGCAGCCGCTCCGCTTCGCGCGGCGTAATCCGGCCCAGCGCAATCAACGACAAAATGGTCCGCCGATCGATACTCATAGCACTCCTCACAAAATCCTCACCGTGATCCGGTTCCCGTCCGCGCACACGCGAACATCCGTTCCGCGCAGCCCGCACACAATTCCCCAGAACGTCGAAACCGCGTTCAAGAAACTCACATCCACCGCGATGCAAACCGCCCACAGCACCAGCAGCACCAACGGCCCCAGCAGAATCGCCGGAATCCACAAAAGGAACAGCGGCACCACAATCGGAATCCCCCACCGCCGACCCCCGTTCTCGATCCGCACCACAGCAAAATTCGGTGTCATTTCATCGCCTCCAGCTCGCGGATCGCGTCCGCCGCCGAAATCTCCCCGCTCTTCAATCGCTCCAGCACCTCGGTCCGCGAGGGCGAAGGATTGGTTTCCACAAATTCCAGCTGCCCGGCAATCCGGTTCAACCGCGCCTTGATCGTCGGATAGCTCACCCCGAACACCTGCTCCATCTCCTTGATCGACCCGTGCGACCGCAAAAACGCGACCACGAACACCTGGTCCTCCAGCGTCAGCCGGGCCAGTTGCGGCAGGGTGAACGTCCCCTCAATTGCGACCTGCTTCTCCGGGATCCGAACCCGCTCGATGACCACCTCTGAGCCCTGCGCCATCCGCAGCAGGTCTTGCCAGTCTGAAGCTGTTTTCGGGGTGTCTTCCCTCACTGCTGAACCTCGTTTCTCCATCAACAGGAGCAACAATAATCAATTTTCTCAATAAATGCAAGAGAGCAAATTAAAATTCTTTATTCATATGGAAGCAGACGAAATTTGGGCGAAACGGGGCCCTTTTTTCCCTCGAATCCACAATTCGGGCCGGCTACAGTCCCATTCGGTGCTGTGTTAGTTTTGAAAGAGCCGGCAAAAGAGCTCGTAGCTCAGTTGGTAGAGCAACGCCCTTTTAAGGCGTGGGTCCTGGGTTCGATTCCCAGCGAGCTCACCACTCTTGCCGCAAACCCTTCCCTTTCAGTCACAAAACGAGCCCCCGCCCGTTCCGGGAGAAACCGATGAAACCAGCCGAAGTCGCCAGCTACTGGGAAGCCAACGCTGAAAACTGGACCCGCTTTTCCCGCGCGGGATACGACGTCTACCGTGACGCCCTGAATACCCCGGCCTTCCTCGCCATGCTTCCCTCGATCCGCGGGCTCGCCGGCCTCGACATAGGCTGCGGCGAGGGTGCCAATACCCGCAAACTGGCACGCCTCGGCGGCCGAATGACCGCCATCGATGTCGCGCCGACTTTCGTTCGCCACGCACGATCCACTGAAAAAGCCGCGCCCCTCGGCATCACCTACCGGGTCGCCGACGGATTGGCCCTCCCTTTCGCCGACCGCTCCTTCGACTTCGCCACGGCCTTCATGTCTATCATGGACATGCCCGACCACGGCCGCGCTCTCCGTGAAGCAACACGCGTCTTGCATCCCGGCGGATTCCTTCAGTTCTCCATCATTCATCCGTGCTTCGGTCCGCCGCATCGCCGCCCGCTGCGCGACGCCCAGGGCCGCGACTATGCGGTCGAAGTCGGCCGCTACTTCGAAGGCACCGACGGATTTGTCAATGAATGGATCTTCTCCACGCTGCCGGTCCGCGAACGCGCCCGCGTCGAGCCGTTCCGCACGCCGATGTTCCATCGCACCCTCAGCAGTTGGGTCGACCTCGTTGTTGGCGCAGGGCTGGTGATCGAAAAGTTCGGTGAGCCGTGTGCCACACCGGAACAGGCTGCTGCCGAGCCCGCCATCGCCGACACCCGCGTCGCTCCGCTTTTCCTGCATATCCGCGCACGCAAGCCGGCCTAGCGAGGAATGCCGGTATCTTCGCGATGCAGGCTCAACTCACCCCACTTTGCCGATCACCAAATCACTTCGCACCAGTGATGGAACGGAACACAATGTTGCGCGGCGTGCTGCGCGCGCAGATGTGCAATGGAAAGAAATGATCGTTGCGTTTCCGGCAACAGCCCCGCTTCAGCCCGATTCGAGCCCCACCCGCTCTAACGCAGACTGGCTTTCATCTCGTCTCTGACCTTGTGCGCCAGCTTCTCAACCTGCTGGGCCTTCTTGATCACACCGAGGGAAAGGGTGTCCGTGCTGCTCTTATCAAGTTCTGCCTTCAACTCGTTCGCCAGGGTCAGCAACAGCGCGGTGTCATCCGCGAGTTGCTTCTGTTGTGGAGTCTGCGGAGTGGATGCCTTCTCAGTGTCCGCCAGCGCGTCGGCCGGGGCTGAGGCCGAGGCGGGTGCTGAGGCCGCGGATGCCTGGCCTCCACCCGAAGGCGCTTGCTGAGCTGCCATGGACAAAACCGATCCCAGGGCGAAGACAGCCATGCAAGCCAGATCCCGCACCGGACGTATCCGTGCTTTGAGCCGGAAGGCGAGGCGGAGTCTCGATACGGTCATCATTGGCATCCGGACGGTGGCGCGCCGAGATAGTCAAGGCACTTCCGTGCAATGGGCGCCTTCATCTTGTCTTGAATTTTGTGCGCCAGTTTTCCAATCTGTTCAGCCTTCTGGACCTCCAGCATGGCATGCGCATCCGGCGTTGCTTTGTCTGTTTCGGTCTTCAACTGAGTCGCCAGCTCAATCAATTTGGCAGCGTCCGATGTCATTTCCTTGCGGCGCTGCAGCTTCATGGATTCAAGCTGTTTAGCATCATCTTGTGGCTTCATCGAATCGAGCATGAGCCGGTTGGCATCCGCCGTCGGGTTCGCAGTCTGATTCATCGGGGGAAGTCCCGGCTCCTTCGGCGGATAGGGCAATCCGTTTTGAGCATCGGCGGCCAACGGCATCGCCGCGAGTACTGCCAGGAAAGCGAGTGCGCTCAGCCAAGCCGCTTTCGCAAGTACGATGCTCCGAGGTCTGAAGGCACCCATACGAAGATCGTCACTCCTCATGTTAGGCAGTATAGTAGTAAATCGAATCATGAGATGCTCCTCTTTTTGAGCAATTTTGACCATTCTTAGCCGCACACCCGGCCAATTCCAGCCAAATCACCCTACCGGCCAACGATAACTTAGGACCGCCGGGCGGAGGCCTCCGAGAAGAACTTCCGGCTTCTCGGAGTAAGTCGACCCCCAACCAATCTCCGCGAAAAGAGCAGAACGATCGTACGGCTTTTCCTTGTCTCCGGCGCTCATCAGACGGTGCACTTTTCGCTTGTAATTGTGTATCAGGCGATCTGGCCTCGCGGATTCGCGCTTTCTCCATATTTTTTCTTCCTCAATCCACCGCGTTGTAGGATAGACTTCCGCCAACTCAAAATCCCCGAAACTCACCGGATCACACCAGGAGAAGGATCATGTGCAAGAAAACGTTGTGGGCCCTCGCGGCGTCGTGTGCGTTGTTCATCCTCGCCATCCCGTCGCGCGCTCAGTCGTCCGATGTCCAAGAGAAACCCGCGTTGTATTCCTACGTCTCGCACTGGGCGATTCCACGCGCCCACTGGGCCGAAATGAAGAAAGCCAGCGAGGCCGATAATGGAATCCTCGAAAAAGCGATGGCCGACGGAAGCATCGTTGGCTATGGCCATGATGAAACCATGGTTCACCAGGCCGACAGCGGCACTCACGACGATTGGTGGGAGGCTCACTCGATGGCCGCCCTGCTGAAAGTGCTCGATCAGTTCTACGCTTCAGGCAGCACTACCGCCGATCCATTGTCCAGCGCCACTGCGCACTCTGACAGCATTAACGTCAGCCACTACTACAACTGGAAACCTGGTCCGTACAAGAACGCCTACACCCACGTCGCCGCGTACCAGTTGAAGAAAGACGCTCCCGATGACGCGGTCGACACTCTGAGCAAGACCCTCGTCGTTCCCCTCCTCGAAAAGCTGCTCTCCGACGGCGCCTTGCTCGAGTATGAGGTGGATACCGAAGCGATCCACACCACCGATCCTTCCTTTTTCTGGATCATCTACACGACGTCTTCGCCGGAAGGACTGGACAAAGTGAATGCCGCACTTGCCGAGACAATCAAGAACCAGCCGCTCTCAGGTCCGGCGTTTGGTTCCATGACCGAATTAAAGGCTCATCGCGACGAGCTGATCCGCGGCGACGGCGTTTACAAATAGCAAAAGCCCTCTCCGTGGTCGAGTGGGGTGAAGGATCAGCTTTTGATCAGTAGCTGAACGTAGCGTGTTTAGCATCCAGGAGCCTTCACCCGCGCGGCCAGAAATGCTCTTCCGAACACGCGCGCAGCCGCTCCGCCGCACTCTCCGCCGTAATGTCGCGCTGCGGCATGCCCAGCATTTCAAATCCCACCATGAACTTCCTCACCGTCGCCGAGCGCAGCAGCGGCGGATAGAAGTGCGCATGGAAATGCCATCCATCATGCTTCTCTTCGTCGGTCGGGGCCTGGTGAAATCCCATCGTGTAGGGGAAACTCGACTCAAACAGGTTGTCGAAGCGCGTCGTCATTCTCTTCAGAACGTCCGCGAGGCCGTCGCGCTCATCTGCTGTCATCTCCGGCATCGCGGCAAAATGCCGGCGGCTCACCACCAGGACCTCGAACGGCCACACCGCCCACCACGGCACCATCACCATGAAATGTTCATTCTCGAGAATCACGCGCTCGCCCGACACGCGCTCCGCGGCAACGTAGTCGCACAGCAAACAGCTGCCGTTGTTCTTGAGGTACGCGCGTTGAGCCAGCATTTCCGCCGCAGGCTCATCAGGAACGAATCCCGTTGACCAGATCTGGCAGTGCGGGTGCGGATTGCTCGCTCCCATCATCGCGCCGCGATTCTCGAAGATTTGGATGTACTCGATCCATCCCAGCCCGCGCAACCCCTCGTACTCGCTCACCCACGCATCCACCACGCGCCGAATCTCTTCCCTCGTCATACGCGCCAGTGTCAGGCTGTGGTCCGGATGAAAGCAGAGCACCTTGCACAATCCCCGCACCGGTTCGGCCATCAGCAGCGGGGACGAAGGCGCTTCCACCGCGCCCGGCGCCTCCGGCAGCAACGCGGAATAGTCGTTCACGAACGAAAAAACGGAATCGTATTTGGGATTCTCGGCACCGCCCGCGCGCTGGTTGCCGGGGCAAAGATAGCACTCCGGATCGTACGCGATTCCCGTCGGCGCAACCTTCTGCGAGACTTCACCCTGCCACGGCCGCTGCGTGCGATGCGGCGAGACCAATACCCACGCCTGTCGCAGCGGATTCCAGCGGCGATGCGGGAATTGCCAGTTCTTTCCCATGTCTGCTCCCGCACCGATTGTAGTGGGTCCGCTCGAGGATCTCGCATGGCGCGACGCGCAGATCAACGTCGGATTCTCTAGTCCCTCAGTCCCGAGTCCCTCGACTCTCCCAGGCTCTGATCACTGACAACTGATCACTGACAACTGCCCCTCAGTCCCCACGTTCTGGTCGTCTGGAATGGAGCCATCCGCTTTGAAGGGACACGACTTCAGTCGTGCCATAAAACGAACTCAAAAACTGGGGCTTTAGCCCCTGAGGTACGCTTTCACGCGAACGCCAGGTTGATGTTTTCAATCGCTTCGTCGATCTCGCCGGTGTTCTTGTATCCCACGGTCACCGAATCTACGCCCGCATTTTTGAATGCGAAGCGCATCGCGCGCTGCCGATCCTCGCGGTTAAACACACCTTCGCCAACCAGCTTCATGCTGATCACGCCCATCCCCGCGCTCCGAGCCTTCTGCACGTGCGACACAACTTCGGGCACATTGCCCAGGCCGCCTCCATCCGCAACCGGCGTATCCATCCGCTCGCCCTTGTGGTTCATGCGGATCATCGCCACCTGCAGCCACTTCATATCCGGCACCTGGCGCAGCGCCGGCAGTCCGTGAACCGACGCGCCACGCGTCAGGATCGTCTTCTTCTCCTGCGCCTCTGCGATGGCGTCCTGCCACCGCGTCGAATCCTGCGGCCACGTTCCCGTGTGCTGCCAGTGCAGCAGCATGATGTCGAAATACTCGGTGTTCGAGTTGCGGCGCAGTTCATCCAGCTTGCGCATGGGATCGCTCTCGGTATCCGTCGTCACCTTCGACATCAACCGGTAGCTGTCGCGCGGCAGCCCTTTCAGCGCCACCGCCAGCATCTGCTGCGACTCACCATACGACTCGGCCGTTTCAAAGAACCGGATCCCGCGATCGTATGCATGCCGCACCAGCCGCGTCAGTCCTTCCTGCCCCAGTTCCTGCTGGATGCGTCCGCTGAAGCTGCCCGTTCCGAGGGCAAGCCGCGTCACTTTCATGTCCGATTTGCCGAGCGTGACCCATGAGGTCGCCGCATCGCGCTCCGCCGTCAAAGAAAGACTGCCAACGCTTGCCACCGCGCCCGCAGCAATTCCAGCTTTCAATACATCGCGCCGTGAAAATGGGGACATGAAGACCTCCGGGCCGGGGACCGGCCATTTGCGGGAATGGTAGCACAAGGCTCACCGCGCCCGTGTGAACGCGGCCCCGTCTCGCTTCGACCTCATGCAAACAGTCACATCCGCGCCATCATTCCAGGCCTGGATGCCGCGCCCTCAGTCCCGCGTCCCTCGACTCTCCTGATCACTGACAACTGATCACTGACAACTGTCCCTAGTCCCTGGTCCATCCCGAAAGCCTCTTATGGCAATTCCCTGACCCAGATGTTCCTGAAGCTGATCGGCTCGCTTTTGTCCCCATGTGCCTGCAGCTTGATCGGAGCCCGGTCGTATGCCTTGTAAAACGGCTTGCCGATGTAGAGCGTCTGCCCCTTCAGCTCAAAGTGGTTGTCCACCAGCACGCCGTTGTAAAACACTGTTGCGTAGGCCGGCGTCTTCAGCGAACCATCCTCATTGAATACCGGAGCAGTCCACACCACGTCGTAGGTTTCCCACTCTCCCGGTTTCCGCGCCGAGTTCGCCAGTGGAATGCTCTGCTTGTAAAGGCTCCCAACCATCCCGTTCACGTATGTCTTGTTCTGGTACGAATCGAGCACCTGCAGCTCGTAGCCATCGTCACCTGGCCCGGTCGACGCCAGGAACACACCACTGTTTCCGCGCGCCTGTCCCGATCCCGTAATGTTCTCGGGAATCCGAAACTCGAGATGCAGCTGATAGTTCTTGAACTTCCGCTTGGTCTCGATGTTCCCCGACTTCTTCTTCACCGTCAGGACTCCGTCCCCGACAATCCAATCCGCCGGCGACCCGTCCTTCACCTGGACCCACTCATCCTCGTTCTTGCCATCGAACAGCACGATCGCGTCCGAAGGTGGCGCCGCGAATGTCGCGCCTGGCGTTACCACGGGCGGTACGGGTTCCCATACTTCCGTCTCTTCAGGTTTCATCTTCTCAGTCTGCTGGGCCCACAAGCCGCCGCACACCGAAGTCGCCAACACCAATGCAGATAGCTTGAACAACTCAATTCGTTTCATTCACGGGAGTTTACATGAGCGGCCTCCCGCGCTACCATCGCAATCCGGCAGTTCCACGAACACGATCCAGGCTCTTTCATGCAACTTCACCAATTCTCTTGGGCTGCGGCACGATTCCGGCCTATGATTTTCCCTAGATTACTTGCGCACGCGGAGGCAGCGCGTGATCGACTTCTCGTCCCCCGATCTTCGACGTAATCCCTTTCCCTTTTATGCTCAGGTGCGGGGAGGTGCGCCCGTTGTGCACGACCCCGCTACCGATGCATGGCTCATCCTCGACTACACCGGGGTCAAACAGGCCCTGACCGATCCCGATCTGTTCAGTTCGTCCATGTCGTATGCCGGTCGCGGCAATCCCGACTGGATGATCTTCATGGACCCCCCGCGCCACGCCAAGCTGCGCAGTCTCATCAGCCAGGCATTCACCCTCCGCGCCATTTCGAACCTGGAGCAACGTATCCGGACCCTGTCCTGCGAGCTACTCGATGAAGTGATCGACCGCGGCGAAATGGATTTGGTGGCCGACTATGCAACTCCGCTGCCCATGATGGTGATTGCCGAAATGATCGGAATTTCCCCCGCGGAGTGGGCGCGATTCCGCGCATGGAGCGATGTCATCCTCCGCCTCAGCCATACCCTTGGAGCCGGCCCCGCCGCCAGCACGGCAGTGATGGAATACGCCGTGGTCAAAGCGGAAATGAGCCTTTACCTGCAAACAATCATCGATCAGCGCCGCGCGATTCCGAGAAATGACCTGCTCTCGCGCCTCGTGCATGCCGAGGTCGACGGCGACTCCCTTGCAGACGAGGAGATCGAAGCATTTATCGAACTGCTGATCGTCGCCGGCCAGGAAACAACCTCGAATCTTATCAGCAACGCCGTTCTCAGCTTGAGCCAGTTCCCTACAGAATTGCGCCGTCTCACCCGGTCATGGGATCTGCTCCCGGTCGCTATCGAAGAGATTCTGCGGTTCCGTTCTCCCGTGCAATGGGTATTGCGTTCCACCCTCGCCAGCGTCACCATGCACGGACAGGTCATTCCTGCCGGCGCGCTCGTGCTCCCTCTCATTGGCTCGGCCAACCGCGACCCTCAGCACTTCCCTGAGCCGGACCGGTTCGACGTCACGCGCAATCCCAATGCGCATCTCGCCTTCGGTCACGGAGTTCACTTCTGCATCGGCGCAGCCCTCGCCCGGCTCGAAGCGCGTGTCGCGTTGCCCGACCTCTATTCACGCCTGCGCAAACTTGAAGTAGCCGACGCCGAGCCGTGGAAACCCCGTGATGCCTTCCACGTGCTCGGACCTTCGCGCCTGCTGGTGCGCTTCGATCCGGGCGCCCCGCTCGCCTCCGCCGAAGCCGTCTCCTGATCGGTGTCAGGTTTCACCATCCGGGTCTGCACAATCGCGGTCCCCAGGAACCGAGCGTTTGCGCCTTGCGGTAGACGAACAGGTCCTCGTTCGGAGGGTGGCTTTCACCGGCGTCCTCACGAACAGGTCTTCATCATGGGGTGGCTTTCACCGGGGTCCCCACGAACAGGTCTTCGTTCGCGGGGTGGCTTTCACCAGCTGTGCAGCCACTCTTCGTCGCGTCCGATCCGGACCGGCGAGTTGAAGAGTTCGCTCAGCCTCGGTTCCGTCAGCAGTTCCGCGCGCAGCCCGTCGCCCACAATCCGCCCGTCGCGCATCAGGATCACCCGTTCAATCTCCGGAAGAATGTCGCCCAGATGATGCGTCACCAGGACCAGTCCGGTGTCCTCGCGCGCCAGCCGCCGCAGCGTCTCGCGCAATTCGCGCTGCGCGGCAAGATCCAGCGCATTCGAGGGCTCGTCCAGCAGTAACTGCTGCGGCCGATGCACGAGAGCCCGTGCAATCAGGATGCGCCGCTTCTCCCCGGCCGACATCTCTCCCACAAGCTGCTTCGCCAGGTGCGACGCCTCAATGCGTTCCAGCGCTTCCGCAGCCCTCTCGCGCATCTCCTCGGTCACATGCAGATTCGGCCAGAGCGTCGACGCAGAAAAAAATCCGGCAATCACGGCATCCAGCCCGGTGGTCACGGCGGTTCGCTCTCCCGGCAGGTCTGCCCCAACCACGCCAAATCTCTTGCGCAATTGCGTCAGATCCCAACGGTCCCGCCCGAAGATCCGCACCTGCATTCCATCCTGCACAATCGGATAAATCTGGCAGGTGATCGTCAGGATCAGCGTCGACTTTCCGCAGCCGTTGGGTCCCATGATCGCCACGTGCTCCCCTGTGCGAATCGAGAGATTCACGTCGTGCAGAACCACGCGGTCGCCGCGCGCCACATTCACGTTGCGCAGCAACAGAAACTCCGATCGCTCTTCAGAGAAATTTCGTTGCGATTCGTCGGAACCCATCCGTCTTCCACTCTATCCGAATGGGACGCCTGAACTGCTCCTCAGTTTTAATGGCCGTTTTTCAGGAACTTCCACTCGTTGAGGGTGTGCCCCCGATCCTTCGCTTTTGAGGACCGGCCAGAAAAGACCCAGTTGCCGGTGAAGTCCCTCGTTCCCTCGTCCCTATGTCCCGAGTCCCTAGTTCCCTCACCCCAACGCCCTGTCAGCTTGCCTTCGCTTCCGGCTCACTGTGCTTCTGCATCTTTTCGAGATACATCTGCTGGTCCGCACGATGCACCAGTTCTTCGGCCGTGTCTCCCGGCTGCACCGTCGCCCCGCCTACCGACACGGTCAATGTAATGCGGCGTCCGTCGCCGGTAGAAATAGATGAATGCGCCGCAAACGTGGCGCAGCGAATCGCCATGTCATGCAGCGCGTCGGGCGACATGCCGCGAATGATGGCAATGAACTCGTCGCCTCCCCAGCGTCCCACCAGGTCATCCGGCCGCAACGATGCGGCCAGCATCCGTGCCGCCTCCTGCAGTACCTTGTCGCCGGTGCGATGACCGAAGGTGTCGTTGATCCCCTTGAAGTGATCGATGTCCATCATCAGCACGCCGAACGGATCCAGATGCATCTGGTACTCGTTCAGCGCGGTCAGCAGCGCCATCTCCATGAATCGCCGATTCGGCAGCTGCGTGAGATGGTCGAGGAACGCCATGCGGCGCATCGCATCAATTCTTCGCTGCGAGTCGGATTTGGCCGAATCATCCCTGAAGATCTCGATCGCGCCGCTGATCCCGCCCTCGCTGTCGCAAATCGGTTGTACCCGGGCTGACACCGGCACGCGCCGTCCCAGCTTGTGCTGCAGATACACTTTTACCTCGCGCGCGTGACCGTCCTGCAGACATTCCATAATCGGCGCGGCTCCCGGCACAGCGCGATTCCCCAGATAGTCGGTGTGCCGCAGCAGTTCGTCATCGCACTTCCGGCCGACAACCTCCTCAGCCGCATACCCCGTCAACCGCTGCGCGCCAAGGCTCCAGTAGAGAACCTTCTGATTGCGGTCCACAAAAAACACCCCATCGCTCATCTGGTCCAGCAGGCTTCTATAGAAATCTGGGTCGGTGGTGGGGATCATATTGGGCCTTTCGCCTACAGCCGTGGCAGCTCCTCAAGTGATATTTGAGCGAATTGCTGGGCTCCGTTCTCTCTTTATTGGACGTGCTTCTAACGTATCTGGAACACCGGTCGCTCGGGCACAACTCGATCTGCCCATGCGTAACTTGGCATTAACTTCGATGCGCTTCATTGGAGAACTGGATGCCCGGGGCTGCCCGCCCTGCCTCGCCTGTTAGATTGAGATGAGTCAGAATCACTTACACTGCCATTGAAGAACCAAACTCAATACCCCCTGGGTTCGCATCCCGGCCTCGAGCCCAG
This sequence comes from Occallatibacter sp., assembly GCA_035308825.1. Classification (GTDB taxonomy): domain Bacteria; phylum Acidobacteriota; class Terriglobia; order Terriglobales; family Acidobacteriaceae; genus Telmatobacter. Next base: position 171,112 of record DATGFX010000085.1, read on the forward strand.
CTTCTTGTAGCTCGCCGGCACCATCCCGAAATCATGAGCGATGTTTCACAATTTCTGATTCCAAAAGGGTTTCAATTTGGCGCCACAACCGCCGGACTCAAGCAGAGCGGCCGAACCGATTTTGCCCTCATCGTCGCCGACCAGCCCGCCACCGCTGCTGCCGCATTCACCGCGAACCAGGTGAAAGCCGCTCCGCTGTTGGTCGCCGGCGAGCACTTGCAAGCCTCGGGCGGCAAAGTGCGCGTGGTTGCCATCAATGCCGGAAATGCCAACTGCGCTGCCGGCCAGGCAGGCATCGACGCGGCCCGGGCCACGTGTGCCGCCGCGGCGAAGATCTTCGGCTGCAAGCCCGAGGAGGTCTTTCCTTCCTCCACCGGCATCATCGGCGTGCCACTGCCTGCGGACAAACTCATCGCCGCCCTGCCCGGGCTCGCATCCCGCCTCGGCTCCGAAAGCAATTACTTCCAGCAGGTCGCCGAAGCCATCATGACCACCGACAAAGTCGAAAAGACCGCTTTTGCGCAATTCCGTAGCGACGGCCACGATATCCGCATCGCCGCCCTGTGCAAAGGCTCGGGCATGATCCATCCCCAGCTCGTCCCGCACGCCACCATGCTCGTGTACATACTCACCGACGCCGCCATTTCTCCCCTCGAACTCAACACTTTCCTTCGCCAGGCCATTGAAATCAGCTTCAATCGCATCTCCGTCGATGGCGATACGTCGACCAACGACACCGTGCTCCTGCTGGCTTCGGGGATTGCCGGCCCTCTCGACGCCGCAGGCAACGCTGCGTTCGTTGGGGCGCTCAGCCAGGTCTGCACGTCGCTGGCCAGGCAGATTGTTGCCGATGGCGAAGGCGTCTCCCACGTGGTCGAGTTGCGCATCGACGGCGCCGCCGGCGATCCCGATGCGTTGCGCATCGCCAGGGCCATCGCGCATTCTCCGCTCGTCAAGACTGCCTGGGCCGGATGCGATCCCAACTGGGGCCGCCTCGTCGCCGCCATCGGATACTCCGGCGCGAAGATCGATCCCAACCGGATTGACATTTCATTCGGCGATCTCCGCATCTGCACCGACGGCGGCCGCGCAGCCGAGTTCGACGAAGCCGCAGCGCATGCTTACCTGCAGCAGGCTCGGTATTCAATTTCTATTTCTTTGCACCAGGGACAGGGTTCCTGCGTCTTCTGGACGACAGACCTGACGCATGAATACGTTCACATCAACGCAGATTACTCCACCTGAAGCGCTTGAGGATTCCGCCATGAATTCCTGTTCGCTCCGCAATCGCCCTCGCCGATGCAACCACCGCATCTGCCATCTCGTCCAACTAAAATCCGCAAGGCGAATAGGCTCGACGCGCCTGCAAAAACAGGTTCGACAGGCGCCGCCACCGGCCACCGCCGTTAGGCCTCTAAACATGGAGAAGGGTTCCCTGCTTGATTTCAGACGTTAAGCTGATCGAGTTGTACTCGGCGATGATCAAAAGCCGCATGCTCGCCGAACGTGCTATTGCGCTCAAACAGCAAGGCAAGCTCACAGGCGACCTGCGCGCCGGGCTCGGCCGCGAAGGCACCATCGCCGGGATCACCGTTGACCTGCAGCCTGAAGATACCCTTAGCCCCTCACCCTGCGACTTCGTTTCCAGCGTCATCAAGGGAATGAAGCTCGAGCAGCTGTTTTCGCGTCTCGGCGCAAGCGCCATTGACCACGCGCACGTCCACGGCGCCATGATCTTCGACGATCAATCCAATGTGATCGCGCCGGCCTCCGAACTCGAAGCGCGCATCGAAGTCGCGCGCAGCGCGGCGCTGGTCCACAAGGTTGCCAAGAATGGCCGCGTCGTGGTCGTCACATGCGCGAACGGGTCCGCGGAACTGGAACCATGGCGCGATGCGCTGGCCTTTGCTGAAGCCCACATGCTCCCCATGCTCTTTGTCTGGCACAACGATGCCGGGCACGACGAGGCAGCGCTCGACATTCCGCCGCGCAGGAATGGAAACCGCCCGGCACGCAAACCACGAAGCACGCCCGCGATCGTTGTCGATGGAACCGATGCCATCGCCGTCTATCGCGTCGTCAGCGAATCACTCAGCCGAGCCCGCCTCGGACGCGGACCCACCCTGATCGAGTGCAGAACAGCGCCTCCCGCAGACCATCACGCTGCAAACCCCAATGGCGCAGTCGCCGACCCCATTGGAAAAATGGAGCTCTACCTCACCGGCAAGGGCCTCTTTCGTCACGAACTCCGCCAGAAAATCACCGACCGCTTCCTTCCCGAGCTCGACACGGCTACCCGAATCATCACCAATTAGTCCAAATCATTCTGAAGAGAATCCGTCGCATTCCATCCAACCCAAAGCCGCTTTCCTGCATCAACGGCTTGATAACAAACCGGATGATAAAGTGAGGGTATGAAGTTAACCAAGTGCCGGGCCGGCTTTCCTGCAATTGGCTGGCTCATTGCGGTTCTCCTGACGCCCGCAACTTCGCTATTGGCTGAGTCTCCGGCAGCGCCCCATGGCGGCGCAGCTGCAAAGTCCGACAACACCCGCCCCGATACTGTCTGCGAGCCATCCCTTCTCGATTCCCCTTACGTCCCGGTAGACAGCTGGATTTATCCGGCGGTGATGCGGCTTTATTCGATGGGCTACATCGACACCGTCTACCTCGGCATGCGCCCCTGGACCCGGGCCAGCATCAGCCACATGCTCGAGCAGGCCGGTGCGCGCATCGACGACGCCGACGAGAGCCCGCTCAACGACGAAGCGCAATCAATCTACGAGGCGATCAATAAAGAATTGAATCCCGACGTGCAGGGACCCTGCGGCGCACATCAAGGAACCACGCGCATCGAGTCGGTATATAGCGTCGTGCGCGGCATCAGCGGCACGCCGTTGCGCGACAGCTTCCACCTCGGCCAGAGCATCGTCAACGACTACGGCCGTCCCTACGAGAATGGATTCAATAACTACAGCGGCGCGAGCGGCTACACCGGCGCAGGCAGATTCCTCCTCTATGCGCGCGGCGAATTTCAATACGCTGCCTCAGGCGCCGGCTACTCCCTGCCCCTCGCGCAGGAACTGGCCGCCATCGACCTGACCCAGTTCTACCTGAACAGCACCACTCCTTTGCCCGTGCAGATCCAAAGCACCATCCCCGTCGGGCCTATCGCTTCCGTTTCCAACGGCCGATGGGTCGAGGCTTACATCTCCACCCACGTCCTCAACCACGAAATCTCGTTCGGCAAGCAGGACAACTGGTTCGGTCCCGGCCTCGGCGGCGGCATGGCGTATTCCAACAACGCTGAAAACATCTATTCATTCCGCATCAACCGCATCGAGCCTCTCCACATCCCCGGCTTGTCCTACCTCACCGGGCCGTTCCGTTATGACTTCATGGTCGGATCGCTCAAGGGTCACAATTATCCGAACTCACCTTGGATTCACGTCGAGAAAATCGGCTTCCGGCCCACCGAGAACCTCGAGTTCGGATTCGAGCGCAGCGTCATCTGGGGCGGCAAAGATCACGAGCCCATCACCCTGCATACTTTCCTCCGCAGCTTTTTCAGCTTTTCCGCTCCCAACGGCGCAGTCAAGAACAGCCCGTCTGATCCCGGCGCACGGTTCGGTTCGTTCGACTTCTCCTATCGCCTGCCGTTCATGCGCAATTGGCTCACGCTCTACAGCGACGGTGAAGTGCACGACGACCTCTCGCCGATTGACGCTCCCGCCCGCGCTGGCTGGCGGCCCGGACTCTTTCTCTCTCACGTTCCCGGCGCTCCCAAACTCGATGTCCGCGCCGAGGCTGCCTGGACCGATGCGGCCGTCTCTTCAAGCACCGCCGGCCGCTTCATGTATTGGGAAGGAATCCAGCACCAGGGCTACACCAACAAAGGCTTCCTCCTCGGCGACTGGATCGGCCGCGAAGGCAAAGGCGGCCAGGGGTGGATCACCTACCACCTCAGCGGCAACGAATGGGTGCAGGTGGGCGTCCGCAATCAGAAAGTCGCAAAGGATTTCATTCCGGGCGGCACCACGTTCAACGACATCAGCTTCCAGGTTGTAAAGCGCATCGCCCGCGACTTCGAGATCAACGGGAAATTCGCCTACGACCAGTGGAAGGCGCCGATCTATCCCTCCGGCGTGCCCACCTACCCCGCATCGCAGCAATCTGACACCAACACAACCATCCAGTTGACCTGGTACCCCGAGCGCCGCGTCAGCTTCTGATCACAGGGACCGTTAGTAGTAATGGGATGGTCCGTCGCCTTAAGCCCTTCGGGGTATAAGAGGTGAACGAGGAGGCGGTCCATGGAATTGGATAAGGTCGGTACGACGGTCAGCGGCCATGACGAAATCGCCGGTGGCAGCGAGCGGTCTCCTGCTTTCTGAGACCTGATGCTTCTGCCAATCTCGCCAGGAATCTTCTCCACTTCAGCCTGCCCCGGTCGCTCGCACTCCGGACGGGCGGTCCCAAGTCCGTCCTCAGGGCAGCGAAATCCGGTACAGGTTCCGGTGAATCGTGGCGTTCACCCAGGCATAGTGCTCTGGGTCTCTGCCGGGTATCAGTTCTCCTCGCGCAACCGATTTCGCTCCTCGAACCACGCTCGGTTCGGCCGACGGCGGAATCCCGCCCTCGGGGAGATCCGGCAGGGTTTCCCCCGGGCCGAGAGGAATCGCCAAACTGCGGCCGGGATCGGTTCGCGAGGGATCCACCACCGGAACAAAAAGAAACTTTCCGTCCGGCGACCACTTGGGAACGCAGTAGTTCGTAGAAAGGTGCCGTGGATTTCCGCCGTCCAAGGGAATTGCCATGACCGCGGGAAAGCTTTCTTCCGGTGTTCTGGGGAGCAATGCTACGGCCCAATGGCGGCCCGGCGAAACTCCTTGAAAATCCACGATGGGATACGGCATCACCTTGGAACGGTGCGATCCGTCCGGATCGATCTGCTCCAGGTAATTCTTGCTGCCCTCTGCCAGTTGAAACAAGATCTGCCCGCGCTGGCCAAAATGCGGCGACCGCACACCAGAAATGCTCACTTCCGTCGCGGCCAGGCTTCGGTCCACAGGCGCCACCCACAACTGCGTTGCTCCGTGCGGCGCAGCGGTCGTGTATACCACCTGTTTGCCTTCCGGCGACAGATCGAAGTCCCTTATCGAAATTCCGGGGAACACAGCCTCGCTTTTCCCCGAGTCCACCATCGTGCGCCACAATTCCGCATCCGGACCCTCTCCCCGCCGCAGCAGGTAATAGAGGACCCTGGCGTCCGGACTGAAAGCGGGGGAAGGCGAGCTAGCCACTTCACCTTCCGATGAAAGCGGCCGCTGCCCACTCCCGTCCTGAATCCAGATGGCGCTCTCCTGCACTCCCACCGAAGTGATCAGAGCCCCGCCGTCAGCCTCAACCGCCAGCCCATCCTCTTCCGTTGGCCCAAACGTGATTTGCTCCGGCGCTCCTCCGGAAAGGCGCTGTCGCCAGATGTGGCTCTTCCCTTCTATCCAGGCGGTGAAATACATCCATTCGCCATCCGGAGACCATCCTGCGGATGTGCACGCCCCCATCGGTCCAACCAATCGCTGCTCATGCTGCCCGTCCAGGTCAACCAGCCGGCACTGACCCCAATCTGCATCCCCCTTCATCTCCACCACCAGTGCCCAGCGCCGATCCGGAGATGGGTAGGAGTAGTGAGCCATGCCCCGCTCATGCGCCGGCAAATAAATGTCGCGCAGGCCAGCGCGCGTCACCGTTGCCGTCACCAGCCCCAGATGGATTCCCGACTTGATCTCGGAAAAGAGCAACCGTCCCGAGTCCAGCCATACCAGCCCGGCAGCATTCTTCAGCAGAAGTTGAGTCTCACCTCCGAGTGCTGACACCTCATAGGTGTTGAACATGGGGCCAGCCTCCATCACCGTGTACGCAATCTCCGACCCATCCGGCGAAAACGCCGGCCCGTATTTCGGCCGGCTGTCATCCGTCACCCGCCTGGCTTCTCCGTTCGGCAGCATCTTGACGTAGATTTGGTCGGACGTGAGAAATGCATTGCCGCCGCGGATAAAGGCCAGCATGTGCCCATCCGGAGACAAAACAGGCGCCACCGCCGAATCCGTGAAATCCGTTAGCTGCGTGTACCTGACCTCGAGGCGCCGGCGAGGCCATCGATAAAGGACTACGCTGCCAAGCGCGATGACGAGGCACGCGCCGACGCCGATAGACCAGAGCAGTGCCCTCCGCCGTGGGCGCGACGCAGCAGCCGGACCAGGCTCGGGCGTGGCCTCAGGCGGCAGGGGCGGTACCGCTGAAACCGGCGCAACGGGTGAAACCGGGGTCGCAACCGAAACCGCTGCGACAAATCGATACCCCATTCCCGTAACAGTCTCGATATATTTGGGGTCTTCTGAGTCGTCTCGCAGAAGATGACGAAGTTTCCTGATCGCGGTGTTGATGCTGTGATCGGTATCGACAAAAACATCGCTTTCCCAGAGTTTCTCAACGATTTCCCGCCTCGAGACCAAATGTCCCTTTCGAGACACCAGCAGGATGAGTAACTCGAGAGGCTTGGGTTCGACACGCAGCGGTCGTCCCTTTCGAAGCAACTGAAAACGTCCACAGTGCAGTTCGAACTCCTCGAATTGAAATACTGGCTCAGACACAGGACGGGACCCGGGACCTCAGTGAAGAGGGAGTACAGACAGTGTTAGCACGGAAATCGCCGATTTTAAAGGAAGTTGCGCGGTCATAGAATCTTTACCTCGCCATCACCGGACCTCTATTGCCCAGGAACGCGCTGTTGCCGTTTCCTCCGTGTCAGCCGGCAACGGCATTTGTCGAAAAAACATGTCCTTGACCGGGCCCGGGGTCGGCGGATTCGTAGGGATGCGTCGGCTCCGGTTCTTCAAGGCGTGGCTCTTCGAGAATGCCGTTTTCCCCGGCGGAGGAGGAAAAGGACATGAGGTCAAACAATTGCAGGTTCGCATCAATGTTGGTCGCACTGGTGCTCGGCTTGGCAATTCCTGGCATGGCAGCGGCGCAAGGCAACCAGGACAATACACAAACAGCTGAGCTCTACAAGGTCCAGGCGGCATTCCATCGCTACGCAACAGTTCACGACCCCGTGAACGGAGACTCGTCCGAGATCATCACACAACGAATCCGTGACATGCTTTCTCTATGGACTTCCAACGCAGTGCTCAATGTCCAGGGCTTCGGCGCAATTGACGGCTACTACATCGGCAGGGGAGATCCGGACGATCCGTCGTCGTGCCCCGAAACCACAGGCTCAGCGGGATCCTATCGCGGTACGCTGTGCACATACTTCAAATGGGTTGCTGGATCGTTCCAGGTGGCAAACAAGCTCATTGTGCTGACCCCTTCCTACAGCACATCCTTCGATATCACCGGTAACGCCGCAACGGGGTATTGGGAGTGCCACTACTACGACGTCTCGACTTCGCCGTGGACGGCCAAAGTGAAGATCCGAACCAATACCTCATTTCAGAAGGTCAACGGGAATTGGCTCTTGTCATCCATCGGCGTAACTCCGGCCGGAATCCCGGTTCCCTGAGCGCAACAACCTTCAACGAGGGCTCATGCAGCACATGAGCCCTTGCACTGCTCCGAATGTCTACTCAAAAGAACAGAATAAGCATGTTGACCTGCTCCACGCTCTCACCTTGACATTCTACCGGAAGCGCGGTATCGTCACCTAGAATGTCTACTAAAGAACAGAAAGAGCGCGTTGAGCTGCTTCAGGGAACGCTGGATCTGCTGATCCTCAGGACCCTGCAGCGCGGCGCCATGCACGGGCACGCCATCGCCAAGGCCATCGAATTCAGGTCCGACGATGTGCTCCAGGTGGAACAAGGATCCTTGTACCCCGCCCTGCACCGGCTGATCAAACGGCGATGGATCTCTGTCACGGACGGAGCCTCGGAAAACAATCGCCGGGCAAAATTCTACGCACTCACGGCCAGGGGCCGGCAGCAACTGACGGTCGAGACCGGCAAATGGGACAAACTCGCCCGCGCGATCGCGCAGATTCTCAGTCCCGGCGGGCAGGAGGAAGCATGACGCGACGCAAACGCATGCTGGCGGACCTCGAAGAGGCCATTCGCGAACATCTCGAAAGCGAAACCCAGGACAATATCGACCGCGGAATGTCCCCGGACGAGGCGCGATATGCGGCGTTGCGAAAGTTCGGCAACGTGGCGCGCGTCAAAGAGGAGACCTGGAGAGTGTGGCACGTGCAGTGGCTGGAGCAACTCCTGCAAGACCTGCGATTCGGTGTCCGCACCATGTGGCGCAGTCCAGGGTTGACGATTGCAGCTGTACTCGCCATCGCACTTGGCGTTGGAATGAACGTCGGTATTTTCTCGGTCCTGAATGGCGTGGCGCTTCGCTTGCTTCCCGTTCCTCAGCCGCGCGACCTGGTGGGCCTCAACCAGGTCTTCCATTTCCAAACTCAACCCGATCGACTGATCCACAACGATTCGAGCTGGTTCTCATTCTCTGAATACCTCGACTATCGCGATCATAGCGATGTCTTCTCGGGCCTCGTGGCGTATGAGCCTTACGTCGAGGCCACACTTCGAGACCGAGGATTGCAACAAGTCCTGGGGACCGCTGCCTCCTGCAACTACTTCGACGTATTGATGGAGCATCCCGCGCGGGGACGGGGCTTCGTGGATTCCGAGTGCGCGAGTCGCGGCGGAAGCGCGGTGGTGGTCATAAGCGATGATCTGTGGCACAGCCGATTCGGCGCGGATCCCTCGTTGGTGGGCAGGGAAATTGTTCTCAATCGGACAGCCTTTACGGTCGTCGGGATTGCCCCCGCCCGGTTCACCGGAACAGAACCCGTTGCGAGCGCTTTTTGGATACCGGTGACGATGCAGGAAGCGTTGGAGCCCGGCATCGATCGGCTTTCAAAGGACAATATGAGCTGGCTGGCTTTGCTGGGCCGCATGCGGCCGGGTGTAACCATCCCGGCGGCGCGCGCCAACCTTGACGTCATCGCCGCGCGGATCGATCGGCGCCACCCCGGACGCACCACCTCGCTCGCCATTCACCCTGCGACCTTCTTCTCCAGCCCCGACCAGCGTGAATATTTGGTTCCCGTGGCCTCGGTCATTCTCGCCGCGTTTGCTCTCGTCCTATTGATCGCCTGCGCGAACGTCGCCAATCTTCTTCTGGCGCGCGCTTCCGTGCGACAAAGAGAAATCGCGCTCCGCCTTTCGATGGGCGCTGGAAGATGGCGCCTCGTCCGCCAGCTGCTGACAGAAAGCCTTCTTATTTCCATCGCTGGTGGCGCGCTGGGATCGCTGGTTGCATTCGGTTCCTCTGCCTGGCTCTTCCGGTTGGTCACGTCGCGCCTGCCGCACGACTTCCCCCCGATTGCGGTCAACGTCGCTCCGGATCTTCGCGTGCTTGCGTACGCCCTCCTGCTATCCCTATTCACGGGAATTGCATTCGGCCTTGTGCCGGCGCTGCGCAGTTCGCGGCCCGATCTCAACGGCAGCATGAAAGGTCAAGGAACGGCCTGGGGTACCGGCAGCAGAAGCGGTCGGTTCCTGCTCAACGTGTTGGTAGGTTCTCAGGTCGCCATCTGCACCGTGCTCCTGGTTGCAACCGGTTTGCTGCTGCGCGGCCTCCACCACGCACAGACCCTGGATCCTGGTTTTCAGATCAAGGGTGTCGCAACGATGTTCCTCAATCTTGAGCAACAGGGCTATGACGGGCCGCATGCCACCCAGTTCATGCAAAGATTTCGCGAGCGGATCCGCGCAATTCCCGGTGTGACCGAAGTGGCTCAGGCAGAATGCGCGCCGCTCAGCCATGACTTCAGCGTCGACAAATACACGATTCCCGGCAACCCTGAGCCAGTCCTCGTCCAATACAACCACATATCGCACGATTATTTCTCTCTGCTTGGAATTCCCATCGTGCGCGGACGCAGCTTCGCGCCGGCAGAAAAACACGATGCGCCCGGAATCATCGTCACGGAATCGGCTGCGCGCAGGCTATGGCCGAATCAGGACCCATTAGGAAAAGTGTTGCGCGAAAGCTCAGGCCGGGAGGGTTCCGTCATCGGCGTGGCGAAAGATGCCCAGGTAGCCCACCTCGGTGAATCCACTTCCAACTATCTTTACTACCCTTCCGGACCGGAAGACGATTCTCGAACCTACATCCTGGTTCGCTATTCAACACGGTTCACCGATGTGGCAAGCAGCATTCGCGACGCCGCGCATGCAATCGATCCCGGAGTGCTGGTCGATGTAACCCGGCTCGAGGATTACCTCGAAGTCTGGCGAACACCATCGCGCATCGTGGCGGCTCTCTCAGGTGCGCTCAGCACCCTGGCCCTGCTGCTCTGCTCGATTGGCGTGTACGGAATGGTCTCTTATAGCGTAAGCAGGTCGGTCCGCGATATCGGCATCCGCATGGCTTTGGGAGCCGGACGCGCCGACGTCATGCGCCACGAGCTTTGGCAGGCGATACGCCCCGTTCTCATCGGTGGAGCTGTTGGCGTCGGCCTGTCTGCCGCCGCTTCCGGTGTGCTCTCCAGCATGATGTTCGGTCTGGGCACACACGATCTCATCGCGTTCGTTTCAGTGCCGCTCTTTCTGCTGGCCGTGGCCCTCGTCGCGATTCTCATTCCGAGCCGGCGGGCCATGCACATCGATCCTGTCGTTGCGTTGCGATGCGAGTAGGCTGGGCCGGGATGTTCCCGGCGCCTCCCCTTCACCGCGCCCTGGGGTGCGTCCGATCGTACACCTCGGTCAACTGCGCCGACGTCAGCTGCGTGTAGCGCTGCGTCGTCGACAGCCGCTCGTGTCCCAGCAACTCCTGGATCGCCCGCAGATCCGCGCCCTCTTCCAGCAAGTGTGTCCCAAACGCATGCCGCAGCGTGTGCGGATGCACCTCCGACGACAGCCCGCTCAGCATCGCAATGCGCTTCACAATCCGTCCTACGCTCCGCGTCGTCAAACGTGCCTGGCCGCCCGGCTTGCCCAGCCCACGCAATTGCAGGTTGATGAACAGCGCTGGAGTCGCCGGACCCCTCGGTTGCGCTGCTGCAATCCGTGCTGAGCGCTCAGCAAGATACAAACGCAGCGCCTTTGCCGCCGCATCGCCTAGCGGAACATAGCGCTCCTTCTGTCCCTTTCCGCGCACCAGGATCGCTTCATTCGCCCAATGGACATCCTCTACGTTGAGCGCCATCAATTCGGCGTTGCGCATCCCGCAGCCATATAGCAGTTCCATGATGGCCCGGTCGCGCGCGGGCCAGCTCGCCGCGTTCGGCTTCACCGAATCCACCGCATGATTCATCTGCTCGATCGATGGAACCCGCGGCAGATGCTTCGGCAGTTTGGGAGTCGCCACCAGCGCCGCGGCATTCTGCTCTACGTGCCCGGCCCGCGCCAGCCACTTGAACCAGCTTCGGATTGCCGCGAGAGCGCGTGCCGCCGAAGGCTTCGACAATCCCCGCTCATACAACGTGCCAAGATATGCCCGGATCTGCGTATGCTCGATGTCCTTCGGTTCCAGCTCATTCCCGTAGATATCCGCAAGAAAGGCGATGAATCCCTCAAGCTCGCGTGCATACGCCCGCAGCGTATGCGTCGACGCGGCTCTCTCATTCGCGAGCACCTTTAGATAGCTCGCGACCAGCTCGTTGAGCTTCCCCGGCTGTGCCGCGCTCATGCCGGTTCTTTCTCAGGACTCTGCTCGGCGTTGCGGCGCGGTTGGTCCTCTACATCCTCGCGCTGAACCAGGTGCAAAGTCGGCGTCCGCGGCTCCTGGTCGGGACCAAACTCATCTGGCTGCAGCCGCACTCGCCCCCTCGGATGGTGCTGCCGGTGCACGGCCTTCAACCGGCCCAAAGCAAGGTGCGTGTACACCTGCGTGGTCGAAATATCGGCGTGGCCCAGCAAAACCTGCACGCTGCGCAAATCGGCTCCGTGCTCCACCATGTGCGTGGCGCAACTGTGCCGAAGCCGGTGCGGGCTGGCAGCGCCATTCGACGCCTTCACCAGGTGCCAGATCCACTGCCGCGTCAGCGGCATCCCTCGCAGTGAGAGAAACAGGCACGAGCCTTCGCGGCCGGATGCATTCGCCTTCCCCGCATCGTTCCGCGCTTGTCCCTTGCGGCGCGAACTCACAATGCGCGCCAGGTGCGGCCGCCCTTCGCGCAGATACTGCTTCAGCGCCGCTATCGCCGTCCGACCCAGCGGCACAATCCGTTCTTTGTCACCCTTGCCCAGCACGTGAACGCGGCCTGTATCGAGTGCGAGATCGCCCGTCGAAAGCCCAGCCACCTCCGAAACGCGCAGCCCGCCCGCATAGAGCAATTCCAGAATCGCGCAATCCCTAAGCGCCGTCGCCAGCGCCTGCGGATGATTCGCAGCCATCGCCGCGCGCTCGAGCATCTCCGCCACCTCCGGTTCGGCCAGCGACTTGGGCAGCACCTTCCATGTCTTGGGCGACTCGATGTTCACCGTTGGGTCGTGGTGGATCCGCCGGTCCAGCAGCAGCCACTTATAGAATCCGCGCAGACAACTCAGCTTGCGCGCCGACGACCGCGCGTCCACGCTGTGCGTCCTCAGATTCTCGAGGAACCCCGACACATCCTGCTGCGTCGCCGCCAGCAGCACTCCTTGCCGGCCCTCCAGAAACTCCGCAAACATGTTCAGGTCGCTCAGATAGGCTTCGCAGGTCAACGGCCGAAGCCCTTTCTCCACGCGGAGATACGTCTGATACTCCCTCAAAAGCGCGAGGTTGTTTTGAGCGCCCACATCGTCGATTATCCCCGCGCTGCGCTCCGCCATGACTTAAGTGCCCGCATGACCGAACCTCGTTTATCACGGAATCAAAAGCGGCAACACGATTGGTTGGGCCGTTCGTCATCGTCCGGCACGAACCGGCTGCCCATACTCCGAAACCCCGACTGACCCGCGCGGTTTAGCGCGTGGGTAATCGGAGCGAAGGATATCTGCTGTTTCCGTGGGCCAGACGTTACGTTTTGGCTTCGCCCAGCGCAGAATGACTCCCTAGTTACTTGTCCCTTTCATCTCGTGTCGTCTGAGCGCAGCATGTGTCTTGCAATAAGCGCACGGCTTTAGCCGAGCCGCATACGAATCCAAAAGATCCCTGTCATCCGGAGCGGAGCACGCTTGGGACCCGCGCTTCTTACGTTTTTGAGCCTTGTAACAAGGGCACGGCTTTAGCCGGGCTGCATGCGTCCCCATTTGATTTGCCTTCCAGAGCGGAGCAAGCATGGGGCCCCATCGACGACGCCGGTCGTCAATGGGGTAAGCGGAGCGAAGGATCTGCTTCTGCATTTGTTTTGAAAGGGCACGGCTTTAGCCGTGCCGAAACGATCGTTAGATGATGACGGGCTTCAGCCCCCGAGGCAAGTTCTTCGTCTATGTGGAGCTTGCTCGGATGCAATTTGGAAGGCCCAGCGGGGCCCGGCGAGAATAGCCCAGGGTGAAACCCTGGGGCTCGCGCCGCTCCAGGAGTCCCCGCCGCCCCATCGGGCCGGCGCGAAGTTTCTTACGTTTTAGAGCCTTGTAAGATGCGCACGGCTTTAGCCGAGCCGCATGCGCATGCAAACAAACCCTGTCATTTTGAGGGAACATGTGTCTTGTAACAAGGGCACGGCTTTAGCCGGGCCGCATACGTCGCCTATCTGATTTGCCTTCCTGAGCGGAGCACGCTTGGGGCCCCATCGACGACGCCAGTCGTCAATGGGGTAAGCGGAGCGAAGGATCTGCTTCTATATTTCTACTGAAAGGGCATGCCCCCGTTCGCTTCGCCACCCCGCGTCATCCGAGCCCATCAGCGCCCTTCCACCAGCAGCCGCTGGATCTCCTTTTCCATGGCATCCAGATCTGCGGTTCCGGCGATCCGTGCCTCCACTCTCCCGTCGCGACCGATCAGAAATGTCACCGGCAGCCCCAGAATGCCGCCATACAGTTTGCCCAGTCTCGCGTCGCCCATCACCACCGGGTAGCTCGGATGAAGACGTCGCTCCCATCTCCGAACTGGTTCTCGTGAGTCGTCCATCGAAACGGCGATCACCTGCAATCCTGCAGGACCATACCGGTTCTGCCACTGCGCAAAGCGCGGCAGCTCCGCCTCGCACGGACCACACCACGTCGCCCAGAAATTCAGCAGCACGACTTTGCCTCGATACGCGCTCAGCGCAACCGGCCTGCCTGTCAAATCCTTGCGCGTAAACCCCGGCGCCACCTTGTGCAGGAGCGAAACCCGCGGCGTTGCGGCGTACAGAGCGCTCGCTGCAATGCACATCATCAACAAGACGCCCAGTTTCACCCGCCGCCGCGCGCCCACAACTTCTCTACTCGCCATGGTCGACGAGATATCCCTTGTTCACCCAGTCAGCGCCAAAATTATTCGCGATATACAGCACCTTTACCTTGGTGAATCCAAGGTTTCGAAGCCGGTGGTAAGCCGGGCCGACATTCGGACAGCGGTTCCACGGGCAACAGCCGCAATAGAGCACGATCCATCGATCCTTCGCCAGCCCTGCCACCTTTCTCTCCAGCAGTTTCAGGCCTTCGGCCTGCGACCCCGGTCCGGCGTATGCGGACCCCGCTATGTGGGCCTGCTGAAACATCACCCGCGATCCAACCTGCAAAATCACCGGACCCACCGAGTTCGCTTCAACCAGAAACCGGTTTAACGCCTCCGGCTGAATCAGCTGGTCCGTCGGAATCGAAAGCGCGCTTCCAGGGGGTGCCTCGGGCGAAAACTGCGCCCGGCACGGCGCGACGGCACAAAACAAGGCAAGAAAAAACCGTGCGAAAATCAGAAATTCGCGTTTCCTTGCAACGCGTACCATGGTTCATCTCCTGACCCATTTTATCGAGTGTTCCGCGCCATCAAGCCTTTGCCCCATTTGTCCATCTGGGTTCTTCTTCGAACCTTCACGTGCAAAATGTGGCCCGTTCAGGGAAAATTAGAGTTGGCATATTTTGCATACAGTGAGGAAACATTGAGCCCCGCGCAAGTTGATATCCGCAAATGGTCGGCAGCGGAATTCCAGAATCTTGTTCTCAACAGCAAACCCAAAGTAGCCGTATTCGATTGCGACGGCACCCTCTGGAGCGGTGATTCCGGTTACGATTTCATGGCCTGGTCCATCGAGCAGGGCGTTATCTCCCGCTCCACCAGCGACTGGATTGACACCCGCTATCGCGAGTACCTCGCCGGTCGCGTCAGCGAACTCCAGATGTGCGCCGAGATGGTGCAGATCTACGCCGGCCTCCACGATTCAGAACTGCGCGAGGCCGCGGCCCGGTTCTTCAGCCACCTCGTGCGCCCCCGCATCTTTCCGGAACTCGCCGCACTGATCGCCAAGCTGCGTTCCGCAGGCGTAGAACTCTGGGCCGTCAGCTCCACCAACAAGTGGGTTGTCAGCGAGGGCGTACGCGACTTCGGCATTCCCGAAGAGCGCGTGCTTGCCGCGGAAGTCAAGATCAATGCGGACATCATCACCAGCGAACTCGTCGACGTTCCCACCGACGAGGCCAAGGCTGCCGCTCTCCAGCGCGTCGGCTTGCCCCATCCTGACGCGGTCTTCGGCAACTCCGCGCACGATTTGGCCATGCTCGAGATCGCGCGCCACGCCTTCCCGGTCAATCCCTCGCCATCCTTGCTCGAAGCCGCTCAAAAAAATGGCTGGGGATACTTCCGTCCCAAGGCTGCCGAAGGGGTTCAAGCAGCAGTCGCCGGCGAATAACGAGTGCCAATCCGGGAACTGCTTCCATCCCGGATTCCCCCTCCGGCGCCGCGTGGTTCAATTCGTTTCCGTGCGATTACACTGGAGTCGTGGACGAAGCACAACCGAACTCCAATGCCCGGCCGGCCGGGCCCGCTCTGCGCTACGTGGCGGCTGCCCTCATTGTCCGCGGCGGCGAAGTTCTGATCTGCCAGCGCCGCGCCGACCAGCCCATGGCCCTGCAGTGGGAGTTTCCGGGGGGCAAGATTGAGCCGGGCGAAAGCCCCGAGCAGGCCCTCGCCCGCGAGCTCGATGAGGAACTCGGCATCAAGGCCACCATCGGCGCCCATGTCACCCACATTCGCCACAACTACCGCCATGGCGGCGCCGTCGACCTCCAGTTCTTCGCCGTCCAGAGCTTCACCGGCGAGCTCGTCAATCGCATCTTCCAGCAGCTCAAGTGGGTCAAGCTCGAAGACCTGCCAGGGTACGATTTCCTCGCCGCCGATCGCGGCCTCATCCGCGATCTCGCCGCCGGCAAGCTGCTCTAGAAGCTGCCCCGTCCCGCGTCTTGTAACAAGGGCACGGCTTTAGCCGGGCCACATGCGCATGCAAGCGAACCTACCCCGTCCTGAGCGGAGCACGCTTGGGGCCCCATCGACGACGCCAGTCGTCAATGGGGTAAGCGGAGCGAAGGACCCGCTGCTTCCACGTCTCGATCGGATTGAAACCTCACACTTGGGTCCCTCCCGCCCCCGCGGTATCATTCGTCCGAGGCGCTTCATGTCCTCCTGCAGTCCCGCCATCCTCCTTTCGCTCGCAGTGTTGCTGCTCCGCACGCCCGCAGCCCCGGCGCAATCCGCACCGAGAGACTCCGACGCTCCGGAATCCGCATCCGAAATAACACTCGGCGTCGAATCCTACCGCGCCGCCCGCTACGCTGACGCCATCGCCCACTTCCGCCGCGCACTCGAGCTCGACCCCGGATCATTGACCGCCAAAACCTACCTCGCTACCGCCCTCGCGCAAAACGTCGTTCCCGGCCTCAACACTCCTGAAAACCTCCAGGCCGCTAACGCCGCCATCGCTATCTTTCAGGAAGTCCTTGCCGAGAATCCGCACGACGTGAACAGCATCAAGCAGATTGCCGGAATCTACTTTTCTACTCTGCGGCTCGACGATGCTTTGGAATGGCAGAAAAAGGTCCTCGCTGAAAATCCGCGCGATCCCGAAGCCGCCTACACCATCGGCGTCATCGACTGGACCGAGGCTCACAAGAACGTCGTCAAGGCCTTGGCTGCGGTCGGCATGGCAGACGACGGCGAAGGCAACATCCAGGCGCCACCCTTAGTCCTTGAGACCATCAGGACGCAGAATGCTGCCCTCGTCGAAGAGGCGCTTCAATACCTGCGCCAGGCTCTCGACAACCGGCCCGACTACGCTGACGCCATGGCCTACCTCAATCTTGTCTACCGGCGCAAAGCCGACATCGATTGGCAGGACGACGAAGCCCGCCAGAGCGATATGGACGCGGCGCAGGGATGGGCCCAAAGGTCCATGAAGACCCGCAAAGCCGACGAAGCGAAAAAAGCGTCCGAAGTCCAACAACAGCCCAACTGATCGGGAAAGCTGACGGCTGAAGGCTGATAGCTGACGGCTTGCAGCTGCCCTTCAATGCCCCGACATCATCCCCCATAGCATCACCAGCGTCATCGCGATCACGATCACGCTCGTACCCCACGCAATCCAGTTCCACAGCCGCGAGTTTTTATGAGCTCCCATCAGATCCGTGCGATTGATCAAGAGCAGCATCAGGATGATGACCACCGGCAGCAGCACGCCGTTTAGTACCTGCGACAAAATCGCAAAATTGATCAGCTCGGCATCGGGCAGCACCAGCACTGTGATCGCTCCGCCTGCAATCAGCAGCGTATAGAGCCAGTAGAAAAATGGAGCTTCGCGAAAGCTCTTGTCCACACCCGACTCAAATCCCATGCCCTCGCAAACCGTATACGCCGTCGAAATCGGAAGGATCGACGCCGCAAACACCGATGCATTGAACAGTCCGAACGCAAACAAGAGGAAGGCATAGTCGCCGGCCAGCGGGCGCATCGCTTCAGCCGCGTCAGCCGCAACCTGAATCGACCCCATCCCGTGCACAAACAGCGTGGCCGCGCACGCCACGATGATGAACCAGGCCACGATGTCCGTAAACAAGCTGCCCACGATCACATCCAGCCGCGAGGCCGGATAGTCCTTCACGCGAATGCCCTTCTCCACCACCGATGACTGGAGATAGAACTGCATCCATGGCGCAATCGTCGTCCCCACCACGCCGATCGCCATGTACATGTAGGCCTTGTCCCGCCACATCGTTCGTTCCGGCAATTTCACGGTGGCCAGGAGCGCAGTGTGCCAGCTCGGCTGGCTCAGCACACCCGCAAAAATGTAGGCAATATACACCAGCGAGGCGACAATGAAGATCTTCTCCGTGCTCTTGTAATTGCCGCGCACCACGATGTACCACACCAGCGCCGCGCAGATCGGCACGCTGATGAAACGCGACACATGAAACAGGTGCAGCGACCCCGCAATCCCGATGAACTCCGTCACCACGTTGGTGTAGTTCACAAACACCAGCAGGATCATCAGCACAAACGTGAGCCGCAGCCCGAATTCTTCGCGGATCAGGTCGCTGAGACCTTTGCCCGTCACCACCCCCATGCGCGCGCACATCTCCTGCACCACAATCAGCGCCAGCGTAATGGGAATGATCATCCACAGCAGGGTGTAGCCGTACTGCGCGCCTGCCTGGGAATAGGTGAGGATGCCGCCCGAGTCGTTATCGACGTTTGCGGTGATTAATCCCGGGCCCATGACCGCGAAGAAGATCGCGATCTGATAACGAAACCGTTTCAGCACGCGATTATTTTTCCCTCAACAATGAGATGATTTCGTCGGCGGTGATCACGCCCGCGAGTTTTCCCTCGGCGTCGATCACCGGTAGAGTCAGCAGGTTGTACTTATCAAACAGCTCAGTGATCCGGTCTTGCCGTT
>DATGFX010000086.1:0-211596 GCA_035308825.1 Occallatibacter sp.
GGTAATTCTGCCGTTGGGCGGCGGACTTGGCACGAATGCAGGATTGGGCGACGTAGTGACCGCGGCGGTGAAGGAAGCTTCGCCGGATGGCACGGTGAAGAAGGGCAAAGTGGTGAAGGCGGTCATCGTTCGCACCCGCAAGGAATCGCGCCGGCGTGACGGAACCTATATCCGGTTCGATGAGAATGCCGCGGTGGTAATTGACGACGCGCATGAGCCGGTTGGAACGCGCGTATTCGGGCCCGTGGCTCGCGAACTGCGCGAGAAGAAGTTTTTGAAGATTGTGTCGCTGGCGCCGGAAGTGGTGTAGAGGCAGCCATTAGCCTTCGGCTCTCAGCTTTCAGCTGGTTGGTGCTGAGTTTGACGGTGTGGCGAAGGCGAGAATGAACGGATAGCTGACAGCTGAGGGCTGAAAGCTGGAGAAGAGAATGCCGAGTTTGAGTATTCGTCGTAACGATGTGGTGAAGGTGCTGACGGGCGCCGATCGTGGCAAGACTGGCCGTGTGCTGCGCGCAATTCCGGACAATGGGACGGTGCTGGTGGAGCATGTGCGCGTGGTGAAGAAGACGGTTTCGAGCAAGCAGGGGCAGCGCACCAAGGGCGGAATCGCGGAGCACGAGTCGCCCATCAACATTTCGAACGTGGCGCTGGTCTGCCCGAGCTGCGGCACGGCCCGTGTGGGCTTCAAGACCGAAGGCGGGACACGGACGCGGATCTGCAAGAAATGCGGGAGCGAACTGCCCACGAAGAAGTAGAAGACAAGCTTTCAGCCATTCGCTCTCAGCTTTCAGCTTCTGTCTTGAGAGGTGAGTGCATGGCGAAGACAAGAAGAACTGATCGCTGAAGGCTGAGAGCTGCAACTGGATTGAGTCCCTTCCGAAACGGTAAACGGTTCGCTGCGGCGAGCCACTCCGAGAGCGGAAGAAAGAGAGCAAAGCGACATGGCGGCAAGACTAAGAGAGAAGTACAACAAGGAAATCAAGCAGGCACTCAAGAAGGAACTGGGCATCGAGAACTCGATGGCGGTTCCGAAGCTCGAGAAGATCGTGCTCAATATGGGTCTCGGCGAGGCGACGCAGAACACGAAGCTGCTGGATCCGCTGGTGGCGGATCTGACTTCAATTGCCGGGCAGAAGCCGGTGACCACGAAGGCGAAGAAGTCGATTGCGGCTTTCAAGGTGCGCGCGGGCATGTCGATTGGGGCCATGGTCACGCTGCGGAACGACAAGGCCTACGAGTTTCTAGATCGCCTGATCTCGACCGCGCTGCCTCGGGTGCGCGATTTTCGCGGGGTATCGACGAAGAGTTTTGATGGGCGCGGCAACTACACGCTCGGCCTGCGCGATCAGCTGATCTTTCCGGAGATTGATTACGCGAAGGTGGAAAAACTGAAGGGCATGAACATCACGATTGTGACTACGGCGAAGGATGACAACTCGGCGCGTGCGCTGCTGCGCCACTTTGGCATGCCGTTCCGCCAGGGAGCGTAAAGAGGATTTATGGCAACCACTGCAAAACGAGTGAAGGACGCGCGGAAGCCGAAGTTCAGCTCCCGCAAGCACAACCGGTGCAAGATCTGCGGACGTCCGCGGGGTTACCTGCGGAAGTTTGGCGTGTGCCGTTTGTGCTTCCGTGGATTGGCGCTGAAAGGCGAAATCCCCGGCGTCGTGAAGTCGAGCTGGTAGGCAAGACAGTTGTCAGGGAACAGTTGTCAGTGGTCAGTTGAAACTGATTGCTGAGATCAGACGAGTCAAGAAGTCTGAGACCTGATCACTGAAAACTGATTACTGGGGTGCAAGCCCCAAACCATTCCTGCAGGTTCCTTCCGGAAGAGCGGCGGGCGAACGGGGAATGAAGGAGAAGGAATGAGTCTGACCGATCCTGTAGCAGATTTTCTGGCGCGCATTCGGAATGCGATTCGGGCGCGTCATCAGAAGCTGGATGTTCCAGCTTCGAAGTTGAAGACCGAGATTGCCCGCATTCTTAAGGAAGAGGGCTACATCTCGAATTACAAGACCCAGGAAGAGAACGGCAAGCTGATCCTGCGCGTTTATCTGAAGTACGGTGGGGCAGAAGCTGCCATTCGCGACCTGTCGCGGATTTCGCGTCCAGGCTGCCGCGTGTACGTGGGCCGCGACGAGATCAAGCGCGTACAGGGGGGACTGGGTATTTCGATCATGACTACCCCAAAGGGCGTCATGACCGGCCGCCAGGCGCGCCGCGAAGGCGTGGGTGGCGAAGTGCTGTGCGAAGTGTGGTAAGGCCACAGTTCTCAGGAACAGTTGTCAGTGATCAGCCAAGCGGCCGCAACGTTTGTGTTTGAATTCTGATCACTGAAAACTGACCGCTGATCACTGTTTTCGGGCTGCAGTGGAACGAAAAGACGTTGAAGCTGATCACTGAATACTGATCACTGACAACTGGTTTTTCGGGACTCGCAAGCCAATTGAAGGATTGAATCGATGTCGCGTATTGGAAAGAAGCCGATCACTTTGCCGACTGGCGTGAAGTACAAGGTTGAAGGCAACACCGTTTTGGTGGAGGGCCCGAAGGGAAAGGTGTCAACGATTTTGGCGCAAGGCATCAGCCTCGAGACCAAGGATGGCACGCTGCACATCAACCGCTCGGACGACAAGTACGCCGCGGTACATGGATTGACCCGCGCGCTGGTTTCGAATGCGGTCGACGGCGTGACCAAGGGCTGGACCCGGGAACTGGATATTGTCGGCATCGGTTATCGCGCTGAGCTGAAGGGCAAGGGAACGGTGGTCTTCACGCTTGGCTACTCGCATCCTATTGAGTTTCCGCTGCCATCGGGCATCGAGGTGGCGATCGATCCCAAGCAGACGCATTTGACCGTCACGGGGATCGATCGGCAGAAGGTGGGCCAAGTGGCCGCGGATATGCGGTCGCTGCGCAAACCCGATCCGTACAAAAACAAGGGCGTGCGTTACACCAACGAGCGTCTGAAAAAGAAGGCCGGCAAGACGGGAGCGAAGTGATCGCGCTTGACGAGGCGTGTGAGCCTCGCGCGATCATCCTGAACGCAGTGAAGGATATCCGCGAGGGACTAGGGACTTAGGGACTGAGACAACCCGAACGGAGTCGCGAGGCGGCTCCGCTGATAGGAAGAGAAAAAGATGATTACGCAGACCAAAAGAAACGAAATTCGCAAACGCATTCATTCCCGCATTCGCGAGAAGCTTTCGGGCACAGCGGAGCGGCCGCGTTTGAATGTTTACCGTTCGCTGAATCACATCTACGTGCAGGTGGTCGACGACCAGAAGGGCGAGACGCTGGTTTCGGCCTCGACCTTGGCGCTGAAACTGAAGACCGGCGGGAATGTCGCGGCAGCCAAGGAGATTGGAAAGGCCATTGCCGAGCGCGCCAAGGAAAAGGGCATCAAGCGGGTGGTCTTCGATCGTGGCGGATTTCTGTATCACGGCCGCGTGAAGGCGCTGGCCGATGCTGCCCGCGAAGCCGGGCTGGAATTCTAAGGGCCAGCTGTCAGCTGTCAGCTTTCAGCATCTGGTGAACGCTGATTGCAGAAGTCGCGAAGGAGCGAACTGATAGCTGAGATCTGATCGCTGAAAGCTGAGAGAGAAAATGACGACTTTGAAAAAGAAACTCGATGCCAACCAGTACAACCTGAAGGACCAGGTAGTGGCCATCAATCGCGTCACGAAAGTGGTAAAGGGCGGCAAGAACATGTCGTTTGCCGCGCTGGTGGTGGTGGGCGACGCCGGTTCAGGCGTGGTGGGCTATGGTTCGGGCAAGGCCAAAGAGGTTCCCCAGGCGATTCGCAAGGGAATTGAGTCGGCCAAGAAGAACCTGGTTCGCGTCAACCTGACCAACACAACGATTCCGCACCAGGTGCTGGGGCGGTACGGGTCGGGACAGGTGCTGCTGAAGCCGGCGCCCGAAGGTACCGGAGTGATTGCCGGTGGAGCGGTGCGGGCGGTAATGACGTCGGCCGGGGTGCAGAACGTGCTGACCAAGAGCCTCGGTTCGCCCAATCCGCACAACGTGATCAAGGCCACGTTCGATGCGCTGGTGCAGCTCCGCGACAAGGCTGAGGTGGCCACGATGCGCGGTAAGGCATTGGAGGAGATCTAGGACATGGCCGCAAAAAAGAAAATTCGTATTCAGTACTACCGGTCGAAGAACTCGACGCCGGTCAAACATAAGGCCGTGGTCAAGGGGCTCGGCTTTACGCGGTTGAACCAGGTGGTTGAGCGCGAGGACACGGAATCGATTCGGGGCATGGTGAAAGCCGTGCCGCATTTGGTGAGGATCCTGGAAAACTAGCTGTCAGCTCTGAGCCCTCAGCTTTGTTTGTGCCTGATTGGAGCGCATTCAAATGGCACGAAGAAGCCGAAAGCTGACGGCTCATCGCTGAAAGCTGCATCACAACGCGAGTCGTTCGGATCTAGTCCGGACGGCGTTATCGAGCGAGGAAATTATGGCAAAGAATCTATCGAATTTGCGCGCGCCCAAGAAGGCCAATACCGGGCGTAAGCGCGTGGGCCGGGGCATGGGATCCGGCATGGGCAAGACCTCAACCCGCGGCCACAAAGGCCAGGGTTCGCGTTCGGGCTTCAGCCTGATGCGCGGTTTTGAGGGCGGCCAGATGCCGCTGCACCGCCGCCTGCCCAAGCGGGGATTCAACAACATCTTCCGCACCGAGTATGCGGTCATCAATCTCGATCGGATCGCCGGCACGAAGGCGAAAGAGATTGGTTTGGACGACTACCACAAGCTGGGACTTGTCTCGAACAAGAGGGCGCTCATCAAGATTCTGGGTTCGGGCGAGTTGAAGTCTGCCATTACGATTCATGCTCACAAGTTCTCGAAGTCAGCCGCCGAGAAGATCGAAAAGGCGGGCGGCAAGGCAGTGGTGCTCGGCGCACCTGCAGCCGCAACTGCGTAGAAGCGCCAAGCCAGTTCGGCGGCTGTGCCGGTGGGCAGAATGCGATTCAAAACATTCAATTTACGGCGCTATGTGGACCGTGCTCCGGCTGACAGGTGTGATCGTCCGCATAGTGCCTGTTTTTCGTCTCCGGTAGGCTCAAGGGAAACGGAAAACTGCTTTAAGATGGGAAGTGTTTCACTGGGCGTAGCCCGCCTGAAGCGGATGATCCAATATGCTTGAGAAGTTTCTCAATATTTTCCGTATCCCCGACCTGCGCAAGCGTGTTCTGTTTACCCTTGGCATCCTGGCTGTGTACCGTCTGGGCGCTTGGATTCCCACCCCTGGCGTGAACACTTACCAGCTGAATATGATGTTCAACACGCAGAGCGGCTCGGCCCTGGGGTTGATGGATCTGTTTGGCGGCGGCAACCTGCGCCGCATGACGATCTTTGCCTTGGGCATCATGCCCTACATCACTGCCTCTATTATTTTTCAGCTACTTACGGTTGTGTATGAGCCGCTGGCGCGCATCCAGAAGGAAGGCGAATTGGGCCGGCGCAAGATCACGCAATGGACCCGCTATGTCACTGTCATTCTTGGCGCGCTTCAGTCGATCGGCATTGCCGCCATCCTGACCAAGCAGGGCTTGGTGCTGAATCCCGGCATTGGATTCAGCCTGATGACCATATTGACCCTGACGGCCGGAACAACATTCATCATGTGGCTGGGTGAGCAGATTACCGACCGCGGTATCGGCAATGGCATGAGCCTGCTGATCTTTGCCGGCATTGTTGCCGGCTTGCCGCGCGGCGTGGGCGACCTGCTGCAGAAGATCCAGACCAATGCATGGGGAACACTCACGATTCTTGCCGTCATCGTGCTGTGCATAGGGATGGCGGGAGTGGTTGCATTCATCGTGTTTGTGGAGCGGTCAGAGCGCCGGATCCCGATTCAAAGCGCTCGTCGTATCGTTGGGCGCCGCATGATGGGCGGGCAGTCGAGCCACCTGCCGCTCAAAGTCAATTCTGGCGGCGTCATGCCCATCATCTTCGCCAGTTCGATCCTGTCGGCGCCTCTGCTCTTCGGATCGGTGGATTGGGTGCAGAACAACCGCCTGCTTCAGCCGATCATGCAGGCGATTACACCCGGGTATCCCTGGTACGTGCTGCTCAACGCGCTGGCCATCATCTTTTTCGCCTATTTTTACGTGTCCATCATCATGAAGCCGGACGATATTGCCGACAATTTCCGCAAGTCGGGATCGTTTATCCCCGGGATTCGTCCTGGCAAGCGCACGTCTGACTTCATCAACGATATCCTGACCCGCATTACGCTGGTCGGCGCTGTGTACCTGATTCTTATCCAGATGGTGCCCACCTTCCTCCTCTCGGGCATCCGCTTTGACAAGATTTGGCTGATTGGGAGGTTTTTTGAGACGCTGCCCACCTGGGCAACGCACGGTCTCAACGTGAACTTCTACTTTGGCGGCACTTCACTGCTGATTGTGGTGGGTGTAGCCATGGATACCATTAACCAGATCGAATCGCAGCTGATCATGCGTCACTATGATGGCTTTTCCCCGCGCTCCGGTCGCATTCGCGGAAGGAAAGCTTGGTAAATGACTTCGCTGACTGCGGAAGTGGAACATGGCCGGGAGGCGGGCAAGATGACGGTTCCCGGCCCGATTCTTTTGTTGGGGGCGCCGGGCTCTGGGAAGGGAACCCAGGCCAAGGAGCTCGTCAAGGTTTGGGGGATTCCCCAGATCTCAACCGGGGACCTGCTGCGCGCCAACGTGGCCCAGGGAACCGCCCTCGGCCGGGCCGCCAAGGAGCGGATGGACCGGGGAGAACTGGTTCCGGACACTCTGGTGGATGAGATGGTGGCGGTCCGCCTCCAGGCTCCCGATACGGTTAGGGGATACATCCTGGATGGGTTCCCGAGGACGCTGCCCCAGGCGCAGTGGCTTGACGGGCGTCTGGGCCTGCAACCGGAGTCACTTCCGGTGGTTGCCGTCAGTATCCATGTGGATTATAATCAGTTATTGTGCCGCATTACGGGGCGCAGGAACTGCCCGGTCTGCCAGACCATCTATAACATCTATTCGAATCCGCCCCAAAGGGCAGGTTTTTGCGATTTGGAAGGTGCTGGGCTGACCCAGCGAGCCGACGACACGGAGAAGGTTTTCACGGAGCGCATGCGTGCGTACGAGGCACAGACTGCGCCGGTGATTGACCACTACCGGGCACTCGGACGCTTCGCCGAAGTCGATGGCGACGGGCCGATTGCGACTATCGCGGCTGGAATTGTTGCCGCTGTCGAGCGATTGCGGAAGTAGGTGTTGCCGGGTTGATCTTGGCAGCTCTTACCCAGTCGGCCGGCAGCGGAATTCTGTGCATTGGGCACATTGAAAGTTGGAATGCAAGGTGGCCGTCGTACTGAAGTCAACAGAAGAGATCGAGAAGATGAGGCGCGCGGGCCGGGTAGTACGCGAGGTGCTCGAACTGGTGCGAGGACACGTGAAGCCGGGCGCAACGACTCTTGATCTGGAACGGATCGCCGAGGCCAGGATTGAGGAACTAGGCGCTAAGCCGGCTTTCAAGGGATATCACGGTTATCCCTGCGTGCTGTGCACTTCAGTGAACAGCGAAGTGGTGCACGGCATTCCTTCGAAGAAGCGGGTCCTGAAAGAGGGGGACATCGTTTCAGTGGACTGTGGCGCGGTGGTCGACGGCTACTTTGGCGACGCCGCCATTACGGTGCCGGTGGGCGAGAAAATCGCGCCGCACACGGCGCAGCTGCTGCAGGTGACCGAGGCATCGTTGCGCGCGGGCATTGCGGCGGTCAAGCCGGGAGCGACGCTGGGCGATATCGGCGCCGCGGTGCAGAAAGTGGTCGAGTCGCACGGGTTCTCGGTCGTCAGGGATTTTGTCGGGCACGGGATTGGCGTGAACATGCACGAAGAGCCACAAGTGCCCAACTTCGGTGAAGCGGGCCGCGGGATGAAACTGCGCGCCGGCATGGTGATCGCGATCGAGCCGATGGTGAACGCGGGCAAACCCGAAGTGAGGGTCTTGAAGGACGGCTGGACAGCGGTAACCGGCGACGGAAGCATGAGTGCTCACTTTGAGCAGACGGTGGCAGTAACCGACACCGGTGCAAGGATCTTGACTGAGTAACAGGCTCAGTCCAAAACCGGCGCACAAGCGCCGACGAGCAGAAGCGGAGACGGTTTGTCAAAGGAAGATGCGATTGAGGTGATGGCAACGGTTGTTGAAACCTTGCCCAATGCCATGTTCAAGGTGAAGCTCGAAACGAATCATGAAGTGCTGGCCCACGTTTCGGGCAGAATGCGCAAGAACTTCATCCGCATTTTGCCGGGCGATCGAGTGGCCGTCGAGTTAAGCCCGTATGACTTGAACCGCGGCCGCATCGTGTACCGGTATAAGTAAGTTGTCAGTGATCAGTTTTCAGTTCGACTTCCTCGAAGACTGACAACCGAAGGCTGATAAGTGTGAGCTGAATCAACCGCGACGTCGATGGATGCGCGGAGAGGGGTAACAAAATGAAGGTCCGTGCATCAGTGAAGAAGATTTGTGCGAAGTGCAAGGTCATCAACCGCCGCGGGGTGGTTCGGGTGATCTGCGAGAACGCAAAGCACAAGCAGCGCCAGGGCTAGTGGAGTCTGGCAAAGAAGCGGAACTCCAACAAGGGACTAAGGTGAAGGGCTAGTTAGCTTGAGTGAAGGCTTGCGATGAACCCCGAACCACCCGACAAGAAGAGCTGTCGGGAAATCTGGAGCCACCGCATCAACCGTGCACGCCGGCTGCTAGGGCCGGACGCACATAACCGAAGCGGCAAAGGAATCAGAATGGCACGTATTGCTGGCGTCGATCTGCCCCGCAACAAGCAGGCTCGGATCGCGCTCACTTACATCTACGGGATCGGCAACCCGCGCGCCCGCAGGATCCTGGAGAAGGCGAACGTCGATGCGTTCAAGAAGGTTCAGGATCTGGGTGAGGAAGAGGTCAACCGCATCCGCCAGGTGATTGAGGACGAAGGGGACGTCGAGGGCGATCTGCGCAAGGACGTCCAGATGCACATCAAGCGCCTCATCGACATTCAGAGCTATCGCGGCAGCCGGCATCGTCGGTCGCTGCCGGTGCGCGGACAGCGTACCCACACCAACGCCCGAACCCGCAAGGGACCGCGTAAGGGCACGATTGCAGGCAAGAAGAAAGCGACGGCGAAGACCTAATGGCGAAACCAGAGCAAAAGGCCGGAGCCGCGAAGGCAGGCAAGACGAAGAAGTTCAAGAAGCGCGAGCGCAAGAATGTGCCGTACGGCGTTGCGCACATTCAGGCCTCGTTCAACAACACCATCGTGACGATCACCGACCAGATGGGCAATACGCTCAGCTGGAAGAGCGCAGGTTCGCTCGGCTTCCGCGGTTCGCGCAAGGGCACGCCGTTTGCGGCGCAGCAGGCTGCGTCGAACGCAGCCGGAATGGCCCGCGATCATGGTTTGCGTGCGGTCGATGTGCGCGTTGCCGGTCCGGGTTCAGGCCGCGAGTCGGCGATTCGGGCGCTTGCCGCCGCCGGTATCGAGGTGAAGTCGATTCGCGACGTCACGCCGGTTCCACACAACGGCTGCCGTCCGCCGAAGAGGCGCCGAGTCTAGGAACAGTTTTCAGCTATCAGTTGTCAGTTTTCAGTAGGCGCGCTAGCAAACACGACTGACAACTGAAAACTGATCACTGACAAACGAGAATTGGGCCGGGATGAAATGCGCATCGTCGCACGTAAACCGGCCGTCATCCGAAGTCAGGAGAAGAAATGGCACGTTACACCGGAGCAGTCTGCCGCCTTTGCCGTCGCGAAGGCACGAAGCTTTTTTTGAAGGGCACCAAGTGCCTTTCCGACAAGTGTCCCATCGAGAAGCGTAACTTCCCTCCAGGGCAGCATGGCAAGGATCGCAAGGCCAAGATTGTTGGCTACGGACTTCAGCTGCACGAGAAGCAGAAGGCGAAGCGTATTTATTTCACACTTGAGGGGCAGTTCCGCGAGTACTACGAGAAGGCCAGCCGCTCGACCGGCGTCACCGGCGAACTGCTGATCCAGCAGCTGGAGCGCCGGCTTGACAACGTTGCTTATCGGCTGGGTTTCGCGATCTCACGACGCCAGGCACGTCAAATTGTTCGCCACGGGCATGTGACGGTGAATGGTCGCAAGGTGAACATTCCGTCGTACCAGGTAAATGCCGGCGACGAGATCGCTATCCGCGATGACGCGAAGAAGTTTGTCGTTATCGAACAGGCTTCGCAGTTTGCCGCGCAGAATCCTGTGCCGGCGTGGCTCGAAGCAAACTTTGAGAATTTGTCCGGCAAGGTGCTGTCGCTGCCCGGACGCAAGGACGTGAACCTGCCCGTCAACGAGCAGTTGATCGTCGAGTTGTACTCGAAGTAAGCAGGTGCCAGCTATCGGCCGTCAGCTTTCAGCATTCTCTCGTGAGGCAGAACGTGGTTGGCTCTGGCGAGATCAGCTGAAAACTGAGAGCCGAAAGCTGTATTTCAAAACGAAGGAGAACTTGCGCGGCCGCCGCAAAATGCATCGCGACGTACACGCCGTGCGGGAATTGAGAGACACATATGTTGTGGAGAGGATTCCAGAAACCCAAGCGCCTCGCAGTCGATGCGGAGTCGATTAGCGATACCTACGGCAAGTTCAGCGCCCAGCCCTTTGAGCGCGGATTTGGCACAACCATCGGCAACGCCCTGCGCCGCACCCTGCTCAGCTCGATCGAGGGCGCCGCAGTCACCGCCATTCGTATTGAAGGCGTGTTGCACGAGTTCCAGTCGATCGCAGGCGTCGTGGAGGACGCGACCGACATCATCCTGAACCTGAAGCAGGTTCCATTCAAGCTTTCGGGCGACGGTCCCAAGGCGTTGTACTTGCGCGCGGACCAGCCGGGCGTCGTGACCAGCGGCATGATTGAAGCCGATGGTGACGTGGAGATCCTGGACAAGAACGTCTACATTGCCACTGTTTCTGAGGGTGGCCGGCTCGATATGGAGATGCGCCTGAAGAGGGGACGCGGCTACGTTTCGGCCGACAAGAACTTTGATGCCGATCTGGGGCTGGGCTTCATTCCGGTGGACTCGGTTCACTCGCCTGTGCGCCGCGTGAATTACGTGGTGGAAGCTGCGCGCCTGGGCCAGATCACCGACTACGACAAGCTGACTCTCGAAGTGTGGACCAATGGGGCAGTGCTGCCTGCCGATGCAGTCGGCCTGGCTGCCAAGCTGCTCAAGGACCACATGAACATCTTCATCAACTTTGAGGAAGAGATCGAAGCCGAGTCGCGTGCAGAAGAAGGCCGCGTGCTGCTCCGCAACGACAATTTGAATCGTTCCGTCGAAGAGCTGGAACTGTCGGTTCGCAGCTACAACTGCCTGAAGAATGCCAACATTCAGACCATCGGCGAGCTGGTACAGAAGACTGAAGCCGAGATGCTGAAGACCAAGAACTTCGGTCGCAAGAGCCTGAACGAGATCAAGGAAATTCTCGCGCAGATGGGACTCTCGCTGGGTATGAAGATCGACGAAAGCGGCAACGCAGTTCCGGGGCCGACGAGTATTCCGCCAGCAACGGCACTGGCCTCGAGCTACAGCCACTTTGACGAAGAGGACGAGCCGCTGGATTCGGTCGATCTCCAGCTGCCAACCGAGACGGAAAACTTCTAAGAGCAGCCACCAGCTATCAGCTTTCAGTCACCAGCGAACGAACGCTGGAGTTGGAAGCTGAGGGCTGACAGCCGACAGCTTTTGAAAGCGAGTAACAACACCATGCGCCATCGCAATGCAGGATTCAAACTCGGACGCAACACCAGTCATCGCCGCGCTCTATTGCGCAATCTGGTCACGTCCGTTATCGAGAGGGATCGTGTGGAGACGACCGTGGCCAAAGCCAAGGCGGTGCGCCCGCACGTTGAAAAAATGATCACGCTGGGCAAGAAGGGCGATCTGCATGCACGACGGCAGGCGCTCAGCTTCCTCCAGACAGACGAGGCGGTCGCACGCTTATTCGATATCGTTGCGCCGCGATACGGAGATCGCCAGGGCGGCTATCTCCGCATTGTGCGTACCGGTTTCCAGCGCGGAGACGGCGCCGAGACAGCATTCATCGAACTGCTGGGTGCGGAAAAGGAACTCGAAGCCAAGGCCCAGAAGCGCGCCGAGCTCAAGGCGGAAAAGCGCAAGAAGCTCGAAGAGCAGCTTGAAGCGGCCAAGAAGGACGAGGAAGAAAAGGGTGGGGAAGAAGCCGCCTAACGAATCAAGCGCTGCAATCGATGGGCGTTCGCTTTGCGGCGAGCGCCCATTCCTTTTGGCAACAGGAATCCCGTACGCTTTCGCGTGCCATACTGGGTCATGCTGCTCAGGCCGGCTGAACCTAAAGATGCCATGGCTGTAGCGATTGTGCACGTTCGCTCGTGGCAGGCAGCTTACCGCGGTTTGCTACCCGATGCGTACCTCGACAATCTGCGCGCGGAAGACCGCGCCGAGCGATACGACTTCACGCACAGCGACCCCGCCAATCCACACACCATCGTCGCAGTCGAATCGGATAGCATCCTCGGGTTTGCAACAACAAGGCCATGCCCGGATGACGACCGTGCCGATTATGGCGAACTCGCAGCTCTGTATGTGGATCCTGATTACTGGCATCGAGGTTTGGGAGTCGCGCTTGTGTCTGCAGCGCGCGTCCGGCTGGCGGAACTAGGCTTCATGAAGGCGGTTCTCTGGGTGCTGGAAGGGAACCAGCGGGCCGAGAAGTTTTACTTAAACGATGGCTGGACGCGTAACGGCATCGAGCGGTCTGCAACCATGTGGGGCATTCAGTTACACGAGGTAAGGTTTCAGCGCAACCTGGTCGCGTCCTGATGTGCCCTGGAATTATGCATCGCGCGAAGGCCTTGCTCCCCTATTTTTGTTCGGTGATCTCGCGAATCCTCTGATGGAGAGCCTGGGCATCGTAGGGTGCCCGAACTTTCAAGTCGTTGTCGAAGTAGATGAACACGTCTCGCTTGGACAGCTTTGGACCGTCACTCGCGCTTGCCTTCACGCCGTCGCTTGCTTCCTCGCCGTGAGACCACTTCA
The DNA here is from genome assembly GCA_035308825.1 of Occallatibacter sp. Lineage (GTDB taxonomy): Bacteria > Acidobacteriota > Terriglobia > Terriglobales > Acidobacteriaceae > Telmatobacter. The sequence continues at coordinate 13,065 of DATGFX010000086.1, forward strand.
GAATGCGTTCTGCCCAGTCATCAAGTGCCTCGGGTGTGTATCCGCTGGAATAGAGTTTCTCGCTGCCGTGCATGCGGCAATACATAAAGCCGGCGGTGATATCGAAGAGGCGCGGCCATTGAGGGGTATCCGCTACAACCAAAGCGACGCCATATTTGCGCAGAATCGCGATGAATTCCTCATTTGCAAAGCTTTTATGGCGAATCTCGACCGCATGGTGCAAAGGCGCGTCGGTTTCCACCTCGAGCCAGGCACGGGCATTCATCCATCGATCGTGATTCGCTGCTACCTTGGCGGCATCCTTGTGAGTGTGCGGCAGCAGCTTGAGAAAACCGTCCAAGATTTCAGGGTCGAATTTGAAGGTAGGCGGCAGCTGCCACAGAATCGGGCCCAGCTTCTTGCCGAGCCGCAGAATGCCCTGCGCACAAAAATTTGCGAGCGGCCCTTCGCAGTCCTTGAGGCGCCGAATGTGCGTAATGAAGCGTGGCGCCTTGATGGAGAACACAAAATCATCGGGAGTCTGGTCGCTCCAGTTTTTGAAGCTTTGCGGCTTTTGCAGGGAATAGAAGGAGCCGTTCAGCTCGATGCTGTTGAAGTGCTGCGCGGCAAATTCCAATTCCTTCTTTGCCGATAGTCCCTTGGGATAAAACGTTCCGACCCAGCCCTCGTATTGCCAGCCGGATATGCCAATTCGGATATCGGGAGTAGCGGTCATCTTTCCTGCTAGCATACACATTCAAAAGCAAAGGGCGAACCCTTGCGGAATTCGCCCCTGCCTTCCGAATTTTGAAGACCTGGTTCGGCAACCAGTTTGCAACTTACGGTACCGGATCAGCCGGTACGCTCGAGCTCAGCTCGAGTTTCCCTCCAGTGGCCGGTATAGCAGTTGAACGAGTAGGGTCTCAGACCTACGCGAGTTTCGTTTCCGATTCTCTTGTTGGTCATTGAATTTACTCTCTCCTTTGGAAGATTTCTCTTCCGCTGCTTCCTTAGATTCGAGGGCGGTGGATGGAGGTTGTCGATGGGAGGCAGGCACGTGTCACCATGTGAACCGGGCTATTTTGGCGAGTGATGGAGGAAGTGAATAGCTGGTTCTATGCAGCGTTGGCGAGCTTGTCGGGCCTCGCCATGCGCATCGCGGTGTAGACGAGGACCTGCATGAAGATCACGCCACAACAATCAAGAAGCACGTCTTTAGGAGTGCCGGTACGCGAGGGAATGAAGGCTTGGTGGAATTCGTCGGCGCTTGCGACGAGGCCCGCCCCGAGCACCGAAAGCAAGGCATGCTGGAGAAAGGGGAGTCGCGGGAAGGTGAAGCGCCAGGCTCGCAGCCACAGCAACCCAAAAACCCCATATCCAAGGAAGTGGCAGCTCTTCCTGATGAGGCCATGCAAGTGAGCCCAATATGCGTTGCTCACGGGGCCAAACAGCGTTTCATAGAGCCAGCGGAACGGGCCGCTGGTGTGTTGTGCGCTGAACCAGTCGGATGAGGTACTGCCTATCAGTGCAATGCCGAGCAGGACTGGCCACCATGCATGGAGCCAGCCCCTTAACGTCTGCCCAGATTCTGGTTGTGATTCCAAACCACGAAGCCTTTCTGCTGCCGTTCGATCGGCTGGTCCGAAACGCTGCTTGAACAGTTTCTGCTTTCATGATGCATGGAACGACGCGGCCGGGAGAGGAGCTTCATCACAGGGCGACCGTTCATTCAACGTGATAATTCGGCGCTTCGCGGGTGATAATCACGTCGTGCACGTGGCTTTCGCGCAGTCCTGCGCCCGAGATGCGCACGAATTGAGCTTTCTGCTGAAGTTCAGCGATGGTTCCGCAGCCGAGGTAGCCCATGCCTGAACGGAGCCCACCGACGAGCTGGTAAATCATCGATTCCAAGGGTCCGCGATAGGGAACGCGTCCCTCGATGCCTTCGGGCACAAACTTCGCCAGACGGTTTTGTCCGTTGCGTTCGCGCTGCACCACGCTTTCGGTGGAAGCATCGCCGGCACCCTGGTCTGAGCCGCTCTGAAAATAGCGCTCTCCCGAACCGAGGCTCATCGCGGTGAGTGAGCCCATGCCACGGTAGGTTTTGAAACTGCGGCCCTGGTAGAGGACGATCTCGCCCGGGCTTTCATCGACGCCGGCAAACAGGGATCCGATCATCACGGTGCTTGCGCCTGCTGCAATGGCTTTTGTGACTTCCCCGGAATACTTGATGCCGCCGTCGGCGATGACAGGAATTCCATGTTCCGCGGCTGCCCGGTAGGCCTCCGCAATCGCCGTGACTTGCGGCATGCCTGCGCCGGTGACTACGCGCGTGGTGCAGATCGACCCAGGGCCGAAGCCCACCTTGACCGCATCCGCGCCCGCGTCGATCAGCGCCTTCGCCCCGTCGTAGGTGGCCACGTTGCCTGCCAGCAGCGCCACGTTGGGGAAGCGCTTCTTGACTTCCGTCACCGCTTCGAGCACGCGCGAGGAATGGCCGTGAGCTGAGTCGATGGCCAGCACATCGGCGCGCGCCTTCACCATCTCGGCAGCGCGCTCCATGAAATCACCTGTAGCGCCGATTGCACCGCCCACACGCAGACGTCCCTTTTCGTCCTTGCTGGCGTTGGGATACTTCAGTTTCTTCTGGATGTCCTTAACGGTGATCAGACCTTTGAGCTCGTATTGATCGTTGACGACAAGGAGTTTCTCCACGCGGTGCTTGTGCAGGATCAGCTCGGCCTCTTCGAGCGTGGTACCGACCGGGACGGTGATCAGGTCGTCCTTGGTCATGACGTCGCCGACCGGGATGTCGGTTCGCGTCTCGAAGCGCAGATCGCGATTGGTGAGAATGCCGACCAGCTTTGTCCCCCGCGTGACTGGGACGCCCGAGATCTTGTAACGGCGCATGACATCGAGCGCGTCCGAAATCAGCTGGTTCGGCCCGATGGTGACGGGATCGACAATCATCCCGCTCTCTGACCGCTTCACCTTGTCGATTTCACCGGCCTGTTGTTCGATCGTCAGATTGCGATGAACAATGCCGATACCGCCCTGTTGCGCCATGGCAATCGCCATGCGCGATTCGGTCACGGTGTCCATCGCAGACGAGATCAGCGGCGTGTTCAGCACGATGTTGCGCGTCAATTGCGTCTGCGTACTGACCTGCATGGGCACAACTTCGCTGTAGGCCGGCACAAGAAGAACATCATCAAACGTCAAGGCTTCAGGGAGAGATTTCGCTAGCGTCATACGTTGATGCGCCTGGCGGCCCGGAAGCTGGACTCCCGGGAACGGCAGGCGCTTGTGTCTATTGTAGCGGAGGGGGGCTGGAGGGTGGACTTCGGCGGATTCCGGGGTCCAAGGCGCGAATCAGGGTTCTAGACGCCCACTGGGAATGGCCGCGGACTTGACTCATCGTTGGCGGCGGGCGCGCCTGTCCGCCAGCGTTCAAACCTGCCCTGCAACAGGCTCATCAATCCCGTGTACCAGTAGCCGACCACGAACAAGATCAGGAACGGCGCGGTGAAGTAGTTCTCATTGGTAAAGGTATAGAGAATGGCGAGGAAAAAATAGGCGCCGAAAATCAGCTCGATCCAGGGCGCAAGGATCAGGCGCTTGCGATATTTCGCCGCTTGCGATTTCTCTCCCTTTTTTGCAACCCGGTATTTGGGAGTACGCACGAACGCGCTCTTGATTCCGAAGAGCGCTTCCATCACCGCCTTGGTGTTGGTCACGGTGAGGCCGATACCGAGCGCCATGAGGAATGGAAGGTAGATGAAGGTTTTCTTCCAAGTTTTCGGGAAGAGTTCGCGCTGGCTCATCACATAGAACACGGCAATCGAGAACGACGAGGCCGTGAAGAGCGGAAAATCGATGAGCAGCATCTGGAACCAGCCCTGATAGAACCGCACAATCATGGCCGGGATGAGCAGCGCCGACATGATGACCATCAGTGGATAGCTGAGGTTTGCGGTCAGGTGGTAGACGGCTTCAACCTTGATGCGGCGCGGCACATTGGAACGAAAGATGATCGGCAGCACCTTGATGCTGGTTTGGATCAGTCCCTTAGCCCAGCGTGCCTGCTGGGTCTTGAAGGCCGTCATCTCGATGGGCAATTCCGACGGGCACTCCACCGCAGGCAGGTACTTAAACTTCCAGCCGGCGAGTTGCGACCTGTAACTCAGGTCGGTGTCCTCGGTGAGCGTGTCGTGCTGCCAGCCGCCACCATCTGAAATGGCTTTGATCCGCCACATGCCGGCGGTGCCATTGAAATTGAAGAAGTCGCCAGTGCGCACGCGCGCGCCATGCTCGAGCACGAAATGGCCGTCGAGCAGAATCGCTTCGATCTGCGTGAGCATGCTGTAGTCGCGGTTGAGATAGGTCCAGCGCGTCTGCACCATGCCGATCTCGGACTCGGAAAAGTGGTGGATCACCTTCATCAGCCAGTCCGGCGGCGGCACAAAGTCGGCGTCGAAGATGGCCACAAACTCGCCTTTTGCCGTTTTCAGTCCCGCATCGAGCGCGCCTGCCTTGAAACCGTGGCGATTGGTGCGATGGATATAGAAGATCGGGTGGCCCATGGCCGCGTATCGTTCGACAATGCGCGACGCGACTTCCGTCGTCTCGTCGGTAGAGTCGTCCAGGACCTGGATTTCGAGCTTTTCGCGCGGGTATTCCATCGAGCAGACTGCTTCAACGAGCCGATCGATGACGAACTGCTCGTTGAAGATGGGCAGCTGCACGGTGACAAAGGGCAGTTCATCGAAACGGCGAGGCGGGTTTGGATCGTAATTCTTGCGGTACTTGAAGTAGAGATAGCAAAGAGTGTAGCGATGAATTCCGTAGATCGAGAGCACGATCATGACCGCAAAGTACGGCATCAGCAGGGTCAGATCGAACCAGTTCCAGTGGTAGAGCCCTTTGAAGGTCTGGTCCGCGTACTGCATCTTAAGGTAGTGGCGAATGCCGTTCTGCGGGGCAAGTGCGAGCCAGGAGCCTACCCGAATCGGCAGCCCGCCGGCGAGGCAGGCGATGGCGGTCAAGCTGGCTGCGAGCGCGGCGATCAGGGCAAAGCCTCCCTCGGCTGGGACAATGCTCATTGTAAGCGAAAAGGCATAAGGAGCGCGTTGGGCTGAGGGCAGGGACGGGCTTTGCGTCATGGGCCTACAATGTTGCACAGAAGAGACTTGGGTGGGCGAGAGGCGCAGGCGCATTCCTGCCTTTTGACGATGCGCAGTACGGTTTGAAGAGTTCATTCCCGCCCCCCAAGGAGATAAAGGAGCGCATGTCGACCAGCTCAGTTTCCCCCATCGTTGCAGCACGTGGTGGCAGTTTTCTGATCGAGAATCGGGCCCCTGGCGAAGTCTTCGTGCCAGAGGACCTGACTAGTGAACAGCGCCAGATGGCTGCCACGGCCGCCCAGTTTGCTCGCGAAGCGATTCTCCCGCTGGCGGCTGAGATTGAAGCCAAGAAGCCAGGTGTGCTGGCAGGTCTGATGCGAAAGGCGGGAGAACTGGGATTTACCGGCGCCGAGATTCCGGAAGAATTCGGCGGCATGGGACTCGACAAGGTGAGTTCCGCGGCGATCACGGATCACCTATCAGTGCTGGCCAGTTTCTCGACTGCCTTCGGAGCCCAGGTCGGCATCTCGTCGCTGCCCCTGGTTTGGTATGGCACGGCAGAGCAGAAGCAGCGTTATCTTCCGCATATTGCCAGCGGCGAATGGGTTGGCGCGTATGCGCTTTCTGAGGCCAGTTCCGGTTCTGACGCCATGAACATCCGGACGCGAGCGACGCTTTCCGCCGATGGCAAGACCTATACGCTGAACGGCGAGAAGATGTGGATCACTAATGCAGGAATCGCGGAGCTGTTTACCGTGTTCGCGAAAATCGATGGCGAGAAGTTCTCTGCGTTTCTGATCGAGCGCAATACGCCAGGCCTGACCGTTGGCGCGGAAGAACACAAACTGGGCATCCGTGGATCATCCACCTGCCCGTTGGTGCTTAGTGACTGCAAGGTGCCGGCGGCCAACCTGCTTGGGGAGCCGGGCAAGGGGCATCACATCGCATTTAATGTGCTGAATGTCGGGCGATTCAAACTCGGTGTGGCCTGCATCGGCGGCGCCCGCCACGCGCTTGCCGCGATGATCTCCTATGCCAAGGAACGTCGCGCATTCGGCAAGCCGATCGCGGAGTTCGGGCTGATCCAGCGCAAGATTTCGGCGTCGGTGGTTCAACTCTTTGCCGCCGAATCCATGGCCTATCGTGTTGCCGGGATGATGGAGGCGGCGCTCGAAGCTCTGGGCGGGAAGCGCCACGAGCCTCGCGAGATCCAGCAGCGTATCGAAGAGTATGCCGTGGAGTGCTCGATCCTGAAGGTCTACGGGTCTGAGATGCTGACCCTGGTCGCGGATGAGCTGATTGCCACGATGGGCGGGTACGGATACGTGGAGGAGTATCCGGCAGAGCGCTTTTATCGGGATGCGCGCATCAATCGCATCTTCGAAGGCACAAACGAGATCAACCGCCTCATCATTGCCGGCTGGTTGATGAAGCGAGCATCGAGCGGCCAGCTTCCGTTGCTCGGGGCTATCAAGGCTGTGATGGACGAAGTGATGCAGCCAGCTTCCTTCGATTCCGGATCAGACGAAGGCCAACCCCTCGCGCGGGAAGCGGGCGCGCTTTCGACGATGAAGAAGATCGCACTCTTCAGCGCCGGCGTTGCCAGCCAGCGCTTCATGACCGAGCTGCAGGATCAGCAGGAAGTGATGGCGGACCTGGCTGACATGATCACCCAGGTGTTCGCGCTCGAGTCATCGCTGCTGCGGGCGCAGAAACTAGCTGCACGAAAACACCCAGGCAACCTGGCGGCCGCAGTTACAGGGTTGCTTGCTGAAGAGGGCATGGCGATTGCAGAGCAACGTGCGCGCCGGATTCTTTCGGCCTGCGCGGAGGGCGATATGCTGCGCACCCAGCTGGTGATCCTGCGTCGGCTTGCGAAGTCGACGCCAGTGAACACAACCGACCTGAGCCGCGTCGTCGCGGCACAGTGCGTGGAACTCGGAAGATATCCGTTCTGGACTGCATGAGCCGGCCCCAGCCGGAATGGCGGCTGGAGCCGGTTCGCTGTTGTTGTTAATGAGTGCCGGCCATGGCGTGATGCTGCACGCCGTGACTGACCGATTCGATGATGGCCTTGTTGAAGGCCGGGATGTCATCGGGCTTGCGGCTGGTGATGAATTGACCGTCCGTAACCACCTGTTGATCGACCCAGTTTGCGCCTGCATTCTTCAGATCAGTTTTCAGCGATGGCCACGAAGTCACTTTTTTGCCATGGAGCACGCCTGCTTCGACGAGGGTCCACGGGCCGTGACAGATTGCGGCCACCGGCTTGCCTGAAGAAACAAATTGCCGGACAAAATTGACAGCCTTTGGCTCCATGCGAAGATGGTCCGGATTCATGACGCCGCCTGGCAACACGAGCGCGTCATACTCATTCGGGTTCGCATTGTCCACCGTTTTATCCACCTTGATGGATTCGCCCCATTCCTTGACCTTCCATCCTTTGATCTGGCCATCTTTCGGTGCGATCACCTCTGTCTTCGCGCCTTCCTGCTCGAGTGCCTTGCGCGGCTCCGTCAATTCCACCTGCTCAAATCCGTCCGTTGCGAGAATGGCGATCTTTTTTCCTTTCAATGAATTCATTGAGAACCCTCCTTGATTTTTCTCCCACTGGGATGCGAGGACGGAAGCGTGGGATTGCTCTCGTCCTCAATCGACGATGGCTTCATCATGAATGAGACCACCGATCTAATGTGCGAGTGAAAGTGAAACAAGGGCTGCCGCCACAGGGACGGTAGCAGGTCTCCGGGAAAGTGTTCGGTGAAAGCGATCGACTATCGGTCGGTTGTCGGGGTTGAACGCCTGAGCTGAACGGAAACGCGTCTATAGCGGTTCTGCAGCTCGTGGCCCTTTAGTTAAAGTTTGGCTCGTCTTCATCGGCCAGCAAAACGTGATTGCGCATTCTTCATCCGGTCCAGCATAACTCGCATTGGGAAGCCCAGGCGAATCGCTGTGGAAGAGTCCAGATTCAATCTTTCAGTGAGTTATGGAGGCGTCTGATTCGTGTCACTCAACTTAGGTCGCGCATTATTTACTTTCATGATTTGAAAAAGCGGTGCAAGCTCACTATGCGGATCTTGAGCCCGCCGATCAGAACCGTGGGTCAAAGTGACCCACGGCCCGAAGGAGACGAAGTCGTATGCTTTACGAGAGCGGAGTCGCGGTGACTAGGACTTGCATGCTGCCCTTGCTGTCGAGCGCGTCGGACGTGAAGATCACTGTCGCTTTTCCGATAGGAACCAGCACGACCGACTGCCAGCGGTTCTGACGGATGACGGGCTCATTGAGTTGCGCATTGCCGGAAGGCGCAATGCTGCTGACGTCGGCCATTACTTCGAGGGCAAGGCCACGGCCTGCTTCGTGGGCGTGATTCACATCGATGTTGACGCCGACGTCTTCATATTGGAATTGCGTGTTCACAAGCGAAGACTTTGTATCGGTGAACGACGCGGTCGTGATTGGAACTTTGGAATTGGTCCGTATCTCGCTAAGTCGGGTCGCCTCCGTGCTGACGGTCGTGGTGTAGGTTCGGCTGTTCGACGGTTTTCCGTCGGAGCCAAGTTCCTGCACCACAAAGTCGAGATGGTAATAGTGCGCGGGCATCTCGGACGTTTTGGCCGTTTCGGTCGACTTCGCTTGGTCCTGCGCAATGGCCCGATGTCCGATGCTTGCTGAGAACAGCAGAAGAAAACAACCGATGGTGATCTTTCGCATGGCTTCTCCTAATTCTTGCCCTCGTCGGGCGTTGCGAGTGGTGGAATCTTGATGGATGCGATGACGAGTGGCGCATCTCGATTCTGTTGCGCATCCAAGGCCGCTTTGCGATCCGGCTCTGGCGCCTGCGTTGCGAATGAAAGCAATGCCTGCTCTTCTGCCGAAAGCGGTTGCGGGGTCGGAAAGACGTCAAGTTTGGGAAGAGAGGGATGAGTTGCCGATCTTCGATCGCTGGACCACGGCGCTGACGCGATCCTGTTCATCGATCCCGACCGCACGTGTTGGCGTAACGCCGGAAACCTTTTCTCGGAAGGCGGTGGTGACACGCGCTGCACGTTTCGAGCAATTGTTGAACCAGAGCCCCCACCCTTATTCGGCGCGCTTTCTCCTCGCCAGCGCGGCATCAGGATCAGAAGCAACATGCAGGCGGCGAGCGGCAATGTGAAGGCCACTGCCCACATCAACCGTCGAGCTGCCCGTTGGGGGGCCACCTCGGCGACATGTGCCAAAACCCTTTCTTCGAGTCCATCCTCTGCGCCGGCGTACGAGGCGAGCGCCGAGTCAATCAACCGGTCAAGCTCATCCTTCTCATGCATAGCGGGACTCCCTCAATGCAGCGAGTTTTTGCTTCAGCATCTGGCGAGCGCGCTGTAATCGCGTGCGCACCGTGCCCTCCGGGATTCCAAGCGTTGCGCCGATATCGTGTGAAGTGAGTTCGTCGAAAGCCGAGAGAACCAGCGGAACGCGGAGTTCCTCCGGCAGAGCATCAATCATTGCGTGCACGAAGGCCTTCTGATTTGCCGTGGCGAGCTGTTGTTCGGGACCGGGATTCGGTGAGCGCAGCTCCGAACCGAGGTTGGTTTCCGATTCGTCGAGCGGCAGAGTCGCCGAATGTGCTCGGGGCCGCAGATCGATCGCCACGCGCCAGGTGACACGGGCCAGGAATGCCCGCTCGCTCTCTGCCTGCCGCCATCCGCGATTGCGATAAAGCTTCAAAAAGGTCTCCTGCACCGCGTCTTCCGCATCATGCGAATTCAGCAAAACCGCGTACGCGACCCGAAACACGAATCGCGATTGACGCGCGACGAGCGCCGTGAACTCCGCGTCTGGATCGATGGTCAAAACGCGCACGCTCCATGTTGCGGCAACCGGACAGACTACATCAGGGCGAGGTCGGCGTCGTACATTCGCTAAGACGGGAACTCGACGTACACTGTTCAGATTTTTTTCGAGGGGCAGAAAAGAAGGGGCCCGCTGAGCGTTCGATCAGCGGGCCAATCATGCGTCGAAATTGACGTGACTTATGCTTTGGCCGAGGTCAGCGCTCCGAGGTCAGCGGCCATCTTCTCGGTCGAGAATGCCTCGAGAACGTCGCCTTCCTTGATGTCGCCGAAGTTGGCGATGCCTATGCCGCATTCCATGCCGTTGGTGACTTCACGCGCATCGTCCTTGAAGCGCTTCAGCGAGGCGATTTTGCCTTTGAAGATCTGTTCGCCGTCGCGGATTACCTTGACTTCCGAATCGCGGCGGATGACGCCGTCCTGCACACGGCAGCCGGCGATGGTGCCCACCTTCGGAATTTTGAAGATGTTGAGCACCTCGGCGCGGCCGACGTAGTTCTCCTTGAACGTCGGTTCGAGGAGTCCCATCATGGCGAGGCGCATCTCGTCCTGAAGCTCGTAGATGATCGAGTGCAGGCGAATATCCACGCCTTCCTGCTGGGCGAGATCGGCGGCCTTGCGCTCCGGACGGACGTTGAAGCCGATGACGATGGCGTTCGACGCGGCCGCGAGCAACACGTCGCTCTCGGTGATTGAGCCCACGCCTGAGCGGATGACCTTGATGCGTACCTTCTCTGTCGACATCCGCACCAGCGAATCGGCCAGCACTTCAACCGAGCCGGTGACGTCGCCCTTGAGAATGATGGCAAGGTCCTTCACGCCTGCCTGGCGAATCTGCTCGCTGAGGCCTTCGAGAGTGACGCGCGAGCTCTTGGCGAGCTGGGCTTCGCGCTCCTTCATCTTCCGATACTGCGCGATGCCCTTGGCCTTGTCGCGATCGGCGACCACAAGGAATGTGTCTCCCGCGTCCGGCATGGATTCGAGGCCGAGCACTTCGACGGGAGTGGACGGCCCTGCTTCTTCGAGCGGACGTCCGCGATCGTCGAACATGGCACGGACTTTGCCGAAGGTATTGCCCACGATATAGCTCTCGTTGATGCGCAGGGTGCCGTCCTGCACGAGAACGGTGGCCACGGCGCCGCGTCCGCGATCAAGCTTAGCCTCCAGCACCGAGCCGACCGCCTTGCGTCCTGGCGTCGCCTTGGGAGCCTTGATGTCCGATACGAGGCAGATCATTTCGAGCAGCAGGTCGAGATTGAGCCGCTTCTTTGCCGACACTTCGACAAAAACGGTCGAGCCTTCGCCGCCGCCTGCCCATTCTTCCGGGATCAAGCCGCGATCGGCGAGCTGCTTTTTCACGCGATCCGGATTGGCTTCGGGCTTGTCGATCTTGTTGACGGCCACGATAATCGGTACTTCTGCCGCTTTGGCATGGTCGATCGCTTCGAGAGTCTGGGGCATGACGCCGTCGTCGGCGGCCACCACGATGACGACGATGTCGGTCACCTTGGCGCCGCGGGCACGCATGCGCGTGAAGGCTTCGTGGCCCGGTGTATCGAGGAATACAATCTCGCGGCCTGATGCCGGCGAGCCTTCCTTGGTGAAGCGCACTTTGTAGGCGCCGATGTGCTGCGTGATTCCGCCAGCTTCGCCGGCTGCCACATCGGTTTCGCGAATCGCGTCGAGCAGCGAGGTTTTTCCGTGATCGACGTGTCCCATGACGGTGACAACAGGGGCCCGAGGCACTTCGACCATATCGACTTTTTCGGTGTCGAGTACCTCTTCGATGGCTTCGTTCTCCAGCTCTTCTTCGTAGCTGATCACGTTGGCGGCAGCGCCGAACTTGGCTGCCACGTCCTTCACCATCTCTGCATCCAGCGACTGGTTGACCGTGACGAACACGCCACGCATCAGGAGGGTTGCGATCAGATCCTTGGCGCGGATGTCGAGCTTCTCGGCCAGATCCTTCACGCTGATGCCTTCGGTTACGGTGATCTCGCGGGTGATCGGCAAAGGCTCATTGCTGAATTGCGCGGTGCCGCTGAGGCGCGGAGGCGGCACAAAGCCCTTCATCGGGCCTTCCTTGGTCTTCGGATACTGCTGGCGGCCGCTGCGTCCCTTTGCTGAAGAAGCGCGCTGGGCGCGCGGCGCCTCGCCTGGAGGCGGAACAGCGCCCGATCCCGGGCGTGCTCCACCGAATCCGCCTGGGCGGGGTCCACCGAAACCAGGCCGAGCACCGAATCCGGGACGACCGCCGGGACCTTGCGGAGCACCGGGGCCGCCAAATCCGCCTGCTGTGGAGCGGGTCGGGTGCTTGGGGCGGGGTCCGGTGGGGAACTGACCCGGCGCGCCGGGCGTCCGCTGCGGAAATCCCGAACCAGCGGGACGCCGATCGAAAATGGGCTTGCCGCGCTGGATTCCTCCTGCGGGCTGCGCGGGGGCGGCACTCGCGCTCGGTGCGACTACGGGAGCCTTGTAGACCGGGCGCGGACCGGTTTGAGGCATGACCACACGACGGATCGGGGCCGGAGCCTGCTCGCGAGGCCGTTCTGTCACCTGGGACGGACTGCTTGCCGCCGGCTGCGGAGCAGCATTGCCGTCGATCGCGGGAGGGGCCTTGCGCAACTCCTCAACTGCGTGCGCGACCGCTGCGGCTGCTGGCTGCACCTCTGCAGGAGGCGGTTCGGGCACTGGGACAGGCTGGGCAGGCGGCTCGGCAACAACCGGTGCCGCTACGGCCTGCTTGTGAGGCGCGGCCTGGACTTCAGGAGGCGGAATCTCGCGCGGAGGTTGCGCGACAGGAGGCTTTACGACGACCGCCCCCGACGGAGGCACCACGGCGACCGCCGGGCGCGCGGCCACGGCACCGGCCGGCGCTTTGGCTACCACTGGACCAGCGGGTGGACGGGAGGCGATCGCAGGCGCAGCTGGAGGCACGATTGCAGGCGCGGGGCGAGGCTGCGGAACGATCTTCCGCGGTTCCGGCTGGGCCGGTGGCGTTGCAACCGTCCTGGCCGGAGCGGCAACGACAGGCTTCGCGGGCGCGGCTGTGGCTGCCGGTCTTACCGGAGCCTTGGGCGCCGGGGGCGCGGCTGGGCGCGCTGGCGCATGGCTTCGGCGCGCCTCCTCCTCCTCCTCGTGCTTCTTGGCCAAAATGGCCTTCATCACGTCGCCAACCTTGGAGACGTGAGACAAATCAATTTTCGGCTGAATTCCCTGGGGCCCTTTCGAAGACGCAGCAGTACCGTGGGCTCCCGCATGCAAACCCTGCTGGAAATGTGCGCGGACCTTGTCGGCTTCGTGCTCGTCAATCGAACTGGAGTGGGTCTTGCCCTCTCCCAGGCCGAGCTCCGCCAGCACGTCAAGGATCTGACGGCTCTTGACTTCCATCTCTCGCGCGAGATCGTTGATTCGAACCTTACTCATCCGCCTCTTTTCGAAATGTTCCCAAAGCCCTTAGTCGCTCATAGCTACCTCAGTGCATTGGCTTGTAGACCTTCCATTATCGCTTGAATCGGCCTGAATCGCGACGCGCATCTTACGCGCCGCTCTCTTCATCCGATTCGTCCTGTTCCGTAACGCCGATCTCGTTCTCTTCTGCTTTCAACTCGGGGATTTCCACTTCATCCGCCGGCGGAACGTTCTCCACGGCCAGTTCAGCGGCGGTCTCGTTCTGCTCCTCGGCGGTTTCTTCGGCGAGCGATTCCGTGTTGCTGCCGGCAGCCGCGAGCTCGTCGTTTTCCGCTCCGGCCGCGCGCACGCTCTCCGCCTCCTCGAGTACTTCCTGCGCGTTTTCTGTTTCAGCTTCTCCCGTCGCGGCAACCGCGTCCGCCGTCGGTATCTCAGACTCGCCTTCGGAGATCTTTTCGGTGTCGGCCGCTGCCGATTCCGACGCGGATCCTTCCGATGCTTCCTGGGAAAGCTCGCCTTCACCCTCTTCGAAGTGCCCGAAGTAGTGGCGCACGGCAACGCTGATGCGTTCCAGCGTCTTTTCGCCGATGCCTGGAATTTCTTCGAGCTGTTCGGGGGTCATGTCTGCCAGAGCCTCAACGGTGGTGATGCCACCCGCCACCAGCTTCTGGATGATTGCCTCGCCGAGCTCTGTGACCTGTTCGATCGGCGTCGTCGGGCCGCCAGAAAGCGCCTGCATCTGCTGCTCAACTTCCTGGCGCTTCTCTTCTTCGCTCTTGATGTCGATCTTCCAGCCGAGGAGCTTCGCGGCGAGACGCACGTTCTGGCCCTTTTTGCCGATCGCCAGCGAGAGTTGCGTGTCATCGACGATCACTTCGAGCTGCTTCTCAGTCAGGTCAGCAATCGAAACGCGACTTACCTTGGCAGGTTGCAGCGCCTTTTCGGCAAAGGTCGTGATCTCCTCGCTGAACTCGATGATGTCAATCTTCTCGCCGCGCAACTCGCGAATGATCGACTGCACGCGCATGCCCTTCATGCCCACGCAGGCGCCCACCGGATCCACATCCTTGTCACGGCTTTGCACGGCAATCTTGGTGCGTTCTCCGGCTTCGCGCGCAATAGCGCGAATCACTACGGTGTTGTCGTAGATCTCCGGAACCTCGGACTGGAACAGGTTTTGGACCAGTTCCGGCGCAGCGCGCGAAACGATCACCTGCGGACCCTTGGCCGCGCGGTCCACCTTCAAGAGAACCACGCGAGCGCGTTCTCCCACCGTGAATTGCTCCAGCCGCGACTGCTCACGCTTGGGGCAGCGTGCTTCGGCTTTGCCGAGGTCGAAGATGATGTCCTGTCCTTCGATCCGCTTGACGGTGGCGTTGAGGACTTCCTTCTCGCGATGGGCATACTCGTTGAAAACCGTGTCGCGTTCGGCCTCGCGCACCTTCTGGAAGATGACCTGCTTGGCGAGCTGTGCCGCGATTCGTCCCAGGGGGCTGGTATCGCGGTACATGCGGATCTCGCTGCCGATCTCGACGCCGGGCGCGAGCTCGTTGGCTTCGGACAGCGTAATCTGGTTGACCGGATCCTCGATTTCGTCTTCGCCGGCGACTACGGTCTTATAGATGTAGGCCGTGATCTCGCCCGTTTCCTTATTGAGTTCCCCACGCATATTCTCCTGCGTTTTGTAATACTTGCGGGTAGCCAATGCGATGGCTTCTTCCACGGCGCCGACCACGATTTCGGGCTCAATACCCTTCTCGCGACTCAGGAGTTCAATGCTTTGATACAGCATGCTGCCCATGTTCTGCTTACTCTCTCTACGGTTAAGCGACGTGCCGCTATGGCTTCGTCGACAGGTTAGACTCGGTGAGGGCTGGCGGCGTCGGGCTAGCCCACCGGGAGGTTCTAGAGCTCGGGAATCAGCTGCGCCTTCTCGATATTCCCGATTGCAATCTCGACCGTTTTGACGCCGGTTTTCCGGCTCTTGCTGTTTTGCTTGAGGGCCGAAAGATCCAGCCTGACGATCTGGCCATCCCCCGGAGCCAGCCGCCCCTGCCAATGGCGATTGTTCCGAATAGGTTCAAAAGTCTGCACCTTCACCAAACACCCTGCAAATCGCTGAAAATCCTTGGGTTGTGTCAATTTCCGATCCAGGCCCGGCGAGCTCGCTTCGAGCGTATATTCGCCTCCGGGGACCAGATCTTCAACGTCCAGCAGAACCCCAAAGTCGCGGCTGAATGCAGCACAATCTTCATGTGTGATGCCGGAAAGCTGCTCCATGCTCAGCTTGCCCTCCGCCAGCCTTTTCGGTACCTCCGCGGCTGCCCGCTGATCCTTCAATCTCTGCCGCTCTTCGGCGTTCTTCTCCAAGAAAACCCTGAGGATTCGCTCCTTTGTCGAGCCGGTAAGGTCAATATCTACAACATCCAGACCATATGAAGCAGCGACGCGAACCGCCGCAGTCCGGATTTCGTCCAGCCTCGCTATCATCAATTCTGCCGCCCTGAATTTGCCCCAAATAAAAAGTGGGCCTTGAGCCCACTCATCTCTCCGCCAGCCGGCGTACCCACGGCGAATGCAGCGGACAAACTCGTTCGCATCTCTAGAATACGGCTGATTCCTCGGAAATTCAATGGGAGCGCCATTTTCTGCCTTGTTTTCGCGATTGAAAACGTCTTCATATGGCCCGAAAGTGCTCTTGTAGGAGATGACTTTAGAGGCGAGCATGGAAGAAGTCACCTATGATGCGAACCCCCAAACAGCGGGTCCTTCTCGCCTTATGCGCTATTGCAGTGGGGATGGCGGTCGGCGGCTTTGGCGGCAACTGGCTTGGGGTGGCCATTGTGGTCAGGCAGTCCGAGACCCGGCTAGACCAATATGCGTCGCGGATCGTGCAGTCAGGTCAAACGTCGACCGAGGAATCGCGCAAGGTTTTGGCGCAGTTGAATTCCTCACCGTTCCCCTTCTGTTCCGAAGCTGAAATCGCTTACTTCCGGGAGCTGGTTTTTCGGTCGCAGTACCTGAAAGAAGCAGGCAGAGTGAGTGATGGGGTACTGGCCTGTTCGACGACGCTGGGCCGGAACCAACTCTCCACAGCTCCGCTGCGTCCCGATTTCACTCAGAAAGATGGGACGCTCATCTACCGGAATTTGCCGGCATTCCGGGTGGGCGATGAAGACGTGATTACCGTGCAGCTCGGTGATTCCTACATCGTCTACGACCCGTTTGCGGCGAAGGCCCTGGTCTCTCCGTTCATGCACTACACCATCACGGACCTCGATGCTCCCACGCACCAGATGGGCAGGCTGGTGGGTGAAACGCCGGATCTGGATGAGGGAATGCTGGTTTCAGAAGGCATGGCGCGGACACAGTCCACGATTTATGCCACTCGATGCTCCAGCGACGGCATTGTCTGCACCACGGCATATATGTCGATCGCCGAAGCAACGCGAGCCAACCGGATCGAGCTGAGGGGATTTGTCATTCTGAGCGGCGTTACAGGCGCATTCCTCGGCTTCTTCTGCTTCATCGTGCATCGCCGCAAGAAGGGCCTGCACAATCAACTTCTCAAGGCCATCCGGCGTGACCAGCTGGCGGTGGTGTATCAGCCCATCGTGGATTTGGCCACCGGACGCATTGTAGAAGCCGAGGCGCTTGCCCGATGGACTGACGAAGACCGTCTCGCAGTCGCTCCCGACGTGTTCATCAAGATTGCAGAAGAAAATGGTTTCGTCGGATCGATTACAAGACTGGTCGTGAAGCGCACTCTGCGCGACTTCGGCAGCCAGATGCGCGAGCAGCGAGGCTTTCGTGTGAACGTGAACATTGCGGCCGCCGATCTCGCTGATCCGCATTTTCTTCCCATGCTCGAAGAGCTGCTGGATCAGGCAAAGGTTTCTCCAGCAAGCCTGGGAATCGAAATCACCGAGAGCTATACGGCGCGCCAGCAAGCGGCGAAGGACACGATCTTTCGACTGCGCCAGCGCGGCCATGTAGTGCATATCGACGATTTTGGGACGGGCTACTCGAGCCTGGCCTACTTGCACGATCTCGCTGTCGACGCGATCAAGATCGACAAAGCGTTCACGCGGGCGATCGGGACGGATGCGGTGACGGTGTCGATTCTTCCGCAGATATTGAATATGGCGGAAGCGCTGAAGCTGCGCGTGATCGTGGAAGGCATCGAAACGCCCGAGCAGGCCGCTTACTTTGCAGCTGCCAGCCAAACGATCTATGCGCAAGGGTGGCTCTTCGGACGTCCCGTGCAGGCTGAGGAGTTGCGCCGCCGGCTGAATGCGATGGAATCGAGCCTCGGAACGCGCGAGCGGGCCGTGGAACCGGACTCTACCCCTGTGCTGGCGGGCTAAGAATATCGGCCGCCAAAGCCCTCACGAATCGCATTTTGCGGACCGCCCTCCGACCAGTGACAATAGCAAAATGAAATCACTGCGCCGCATGGTTTGTAGTGTCCTTGTCCTGCTTCTCCTGGTTACAGTGTCCAGCGCACTTGAAAAACAACCCACGAGCACGTATCACGGGCGCCGTGTTGCTCTGGCCGCGGAACTCAAGGGTGGCGTTGCGGTGCTGTTCGCGGCTGAGGAGCCGGTGCTTGATTTCATGCCGTATCGCCAGGATTCGGACTTCTACTACCTCACAGGCTGGAACGAACCGGGAGCAGCGCTGATGATTGTGGGCGCCTCCGACCAAACCGGCCACTCCCGCAATTACCGTGAAATCCTGTTCCTTCCCACGCGCAACCTGCGCACAGAGACTTATACCGGGCCGAAAATGGACTCCAAAGCCGCCGGCGTGATCGAAGCCACCGGAGTGGACGCCGTGGAACAGATGACGGAGCTTCCTGCTGAACTGAACAAGATGATCGCGTCTGATCGATCCATTGCGCAGAACGTGTGGACGCAGCCCGATGCGAAACAGGCCAAGGCTCTGGTCGATTTCAGTGCGGCGACATTGGGCATTGCGGCGTTGCCGGCGACCCACGATGTGACGGGTCTGATCATGCCATTGCGCGAAGTGAAGGATGCAGGCGAGATCGAGCTGCTGAAGAAGGCAAGCGCAGCGTCGGTTGCAGCGCAGCGCGCCATGATGCGGGTCGTGAAAGCGGGAATTACCGAGCGCACGATTGCCGGGAGAATGACCGAGCTCTGGTTTGAGCAGGGCTGCGAGCGGCCATCGTACGCTCCCATCGTGGGCAGCGGCGTCAATTCTACAACCTTGCATTACTCCGCCAATGCCGGCACTGTGCAGGATGGAGACGTGGTGCTCGTCGATGCCGCGTGCGAGTACTCGATGTACGCCTCCGACATCACGCGCACGGTTCCTGCGAACGGGCACTTCACTGCGCGGCAACGCGAGATCTATGACATTGTGCTTGGCGCTCAACAGGCGGCTATCGACGCCTTCGTCGCCGGCAAGTCGAAGATTAACGATTTCTATCACCGCGACTCGGACTCGCTCGATCTGGTTGCCTACAACTACATCAATACGCATGGAAAGGATCTGCACGGCGAGCCGCTGGGCAAGTATTGGCGCCATGGCCTGGGACATATGGTGGGGATCGACGTGCACGATCCGGCGCAGTATCCGGCGGTGCTCAGGCCGGGAATGGTCTTTACCATCGAGCCGGGTGTCTACATCCCGGAAGAAAAGCTTGGAGTTCGTATTGAGTGCGACTTTCTGGTGGGAGCTGACGGCAAGCTGATCGATCTCGATGCCGATCTGCCGCACACTGCCGAGGAAGTGGAAGCAGCGATGAAGAGACGGTGATCAGTGTTCCGTGGTCAGTCCAAGGGAAGGGTTTCGGAATTGGACACGGCCAAAAATGGCCATTCGATACAATCGGAAATTTCGCGTCACTGAGATGAACACTCACGATGAATCCGCTCCGGATCAACTTGAAGCCTTGAGCCGGGTCTTCTCCGATCAGCTCATTGCATGCCTCGAAGAATGCGCAAGGGGGCGCCGGGGACTGTTTTCTGACGTGGAACTGACCACGGATGAAGAGCGCCATCGTGCATGGCCTGAGGCGGCGCGGTTGCGCGAACTGGCGGTTGCGATTCAGTCCATCCTGAGCCAGGCCGGAGAGCGCAACGCCCTCTGCGACGAGTTCCTCGATCTGTGCTCCATGCATGGCGAGCACCATCCGGGTGAACAGCGCCTGGCGCGCACATTTCTTGCTCGTATCGAGCGAGGCCAGGTGGGCACACCGACAGAGCCGGAGAAGAAGCCGTGGTGATGCTGCATGCATTTGTCGCGCTGGCTTCGGGCTTCGCTGCATTGATGACCCTGGTTCTGGGCTTGCGCGGGATTTTCCAGCTTCTGACGCCCAGCCTCGTGGAGCTGCAGGCACAGCCAGGATTTGGCTATACGTTAGTGAACCTGGGCTCGTCGTTTCTATCTGCAGCGGTGGGCGGATATGTGACGGCCTGGATCGGTTCGGCGAATCCGCTCATCTATGTGCTGGCTCTGGCGATCATCATCCTCGCGCTCGCCGCGCTGAGCGCGCTGCAGGGTCGAGGCAAGCAGCCGATCTGGTATCAGCTCGCACAGGTAGCCGTCTCGCCGATCGGCGTTTTCGCCGGCGGATTGGTGAGGCTGCGCACGTTGGGAGTTTTTTGATACGTGGATGCGATGACGCGGCACTCGCAACTAACGGATCGCAAGTGCCGGCGTCATGTCTGGGGAGGGATTACCAGCGGATGCCGAGCGTGATAGGAAGAACCTTGGTATCGGCAGCCACCGTGGTGACACCGAGCCCATTAGGTGAACTGCTCAAAGCGGGGGAGAGTACATCGAGGTAGCGGACTTCGGCGAAGAGCTTCATCTTGCTATCGCCGTACATTCCGCCCATGCGGTGCATGTATCCGCCGCCAATATTGAATCCGCCCTGGTTACTCGAGAAGTGGCCAACGGTTTGTGGCTCATATCCGACTCCGCAGTAGAAGTAGGTACAGAATTGGGTCGGCGCGAGCACAGTAAAACTGGTGACCTTGCGATAAAAACCGCCTCCTCCCACGATGTAGAGGTCGTTTGTGCTCTTTGGAAAAAGGTCCACGGTTGGATCGACGGTGAAGGACCAGATATGAGCGTGTCCTCCGCTGGCGCCTGCCTCGGCAATGATGGCGCCGGGGATTTTATCGTCAATAAATTGATATTCCAGCATCGCACTCAACATCTGGTTGAATCGATATCCACCACCCACGGTCAGATTGCCGCCCCAGGTGATATAGGATTTGTCGCCGGCCGGGGCATTGACGCCGCCCCCGACTTCGTAGGTCAGGTGACTCCAGAGGCTGTGCGAATGGTATCCGCCGGTGCGGTTGTAGCCGCCATTCCGGTCTTGGCCGCCGCCTGGCGAAGCAGCTGCCGGCGCCGCCGGCAAGGCAGCCAGATCGGTGCCGTCATCGGCCAGCAGCTGGCTCGAACTGGAACTGGAGTCGCTTGAAGAAGCGCTTGGATCGTGCGATGAGTTGGGGGAGGGTACGAACTGGGCACTCGCAAGGGCGACTGAAAAGATCGCCAAAGCTGAAAGAACGCTCAGCTGCCGCACGAGCGGCAAGCTTTGAGATTTTGACATGCTGTGACCTCGTGGTTCGGTGGATTCGGCATTCACTCTTGCCGAGATGACATTTAAGAACTTGGACCCACTTGCAAACTATTGGGTTAGACACCAAAACGGTCCAGAAGTTGCTTAAGCCGCCGACGAAACGGCAACGGCCGGAACTCGATCTCCGGCCGTTTGCTCCCCCTGAATTCCGAGACTCAGCCCTGAATGTCGAATTGCTCCGGGTGAAGTGCAGGGTCGCTCTTTACGAGGATGTTCTTGCCCACCAGTTCCTCGAATTCGGTTAGCCAGCGCGCGTTGTTTGCCTTGAGCACCTTGACGGTTTCAGGATTGACGCGCAGCAGCACATCCGCATTTTCAAAATGCCGCCGCATCTTGCGCAGCTCGACGAAAATCTCGTTGCAAACCGTAGCCGGACTCTTCACCATGCCAGTCGCCTGGCAGGTTGGACAGGGAATGCTGAGGGTGCGCTCGAGTGACTGCTTGACTCTCTTGCGGGTGATTGCCACGAGGCCGAAGTCATTGAACTGGAGCACCTTGGTTGGGGCGCGATCGCTCTTGAGAGCCTCTTCGAGAGCGGCCATGACTTTGAAGCGATTCTTGCGCTCGTCCATATCAATGAAGTCAATGATGATGATGCCGCCGAGATCTCGCAGGCGGATCTGGCGCACGATCTCCGGAATCGCATCGAGGTTGGTCTTCACGATGGTGTCTTCAAGGCGGGCCGTTTTGCCAACGTATTTGCCGGTGTTGATGTCGATGGCAACGAGCGCCTCGGTCTGATTGATTACGATCGATCCGCCGCTCTTGAGCCAGACTTTGGAGCGCAGCGCCTTCGAGATTTCGTCCTGAATACCGAAGTGCTCGAAGAGAGGAGTCTCCTTGGTGTAGAGCTTTACGCGGCGCACCAACGAAGGCGAGAAGCGGTTGAGGAAGCGCACGATCCGCTCGTAGTCCGCCTCGGAATCAACCCAGATTGATGAGAAGTTCGCGCTGACCTGGTCGCGCAGGATGCGCTCGATCAGGGAAAGGTCGTGATAGATGAGCGCGGGCGATTTCGAATTGTCGGAACGCTGCTTGATCTCGTTCCAAAGGTGGATCAAAAAGCGCAAATCGGCGCGGAGCTCGTCTTCCGATGCGCCTTCGGCTGCGGTGCGGACAATGAATCCCCCGGAGGCTTCGCCGCGTTCATGAATCAGAACGCGCTTAAGGCGCTGCCGCTCCTCATCCGAGGCGATTTTGCGGCTCACGCCTACGTGGCTGACCGTGGGCATGAAAACCAGGAAGCGGCCGGGCAGCGCGATGTGGCTCGTGATGCGCGCGCCCTTCTTGGCGATCGGCTCCTTGGCAATCTGCACCAGGATTTCCTGTCCCGGTTTGAGGAGATCGCTGATGATCGGCAGGTCCGATGTCTGTGCCGAGCGGCGCGACTGACCGCGACGATCACCGGGGCGCGCACCACGTCCGCGACGGCCGCGTCCGCGATCGCGATCCCGCTCCCGTTGGGGCCGGGCGGGCGATACACCTGCGGCCGGTGGCCCAGCAGCAACTGCGTCCTGTTCTTCGTCCTCTTCTTCCTCTTCGGTTTCGGCCTCTTCTTCAGTACCCTTCTCGTCGAAATCCAACTGGATGCGGTGGTCAAGATGAGCTTCCTGCAGCATTTCGCCCAGTGCCCCTGAGCGAATCTGCGTTTGCAGAGTCTCTTCCTCGTACTCGTCTAGATCGTGTTCGTCGGCTTTGTGATGATGGGCGTGGTGCGGAGTATCGAACTCCTCGCCTTCGATGACCTCCTCTTCGACCAGGCCGCTACCTGGTGAAAAGGACGACGCCGGAGCCGCAACCGGCGCCTCTGTTTCGCCAGTCTCGATCTGGTGTTCCTGCTCTCCGGGTTTCTTCTTCTTTCCCCCGATGCCGAAGAATCGAAAACCGCTGGGAGGCAAGGGATCGATGTGGTGGGATGCCTCGCGGTCCTCCTCGATTAGCTCGGTCGCCTCTTCTGCTCCTTCTTCTGTTTCGGCAGCAGGGTCGGGTTGCCACAACGGTTCCGGGGTCTCCGCAGGCGGCAGTTCGAGCTCCTCGGTAACGACTTCGTAGCCGTGGTCTTCGGGATGCGCAGCGACGACTTCAGGCTGGTCGTCCCATTTGTCCATTTCTTCGACCAGTTCTTCTTCTTCGATCAGGTCAGCAGCTTCCCGCGAATCCTGGGGTGCGGGCGCTCGTTCCTCGGTGATCTCATCTTCGCGCGTGCGGCGCCGCGAAATGGATTCACCCGGCAGGAGCCCACTGCCATCCCACTTGATTGGCGATTCAATCAAGGTCGAAGGCTTCGATGTGACGTGCGGCTTGGCGGGGACCGAGGTGGCGGGTTTGGACTCAGTCTCGGCCGGCGTGCCCCCGTAACGCGCCAGCGACTCGCCAGGCAGGACAAACGACGCGGAAGCGCGTTCACTGCGAGATGCTGGAGGAGCCATCGCCTCTGTTTCCTGGGGCCGAACCTCCTCGATTTCCTTCGTCCCCGAGGCGTCTTCTGGTTCTTCGGACGGTGAAGACGTGTGCGAAGCAGGCTCATTCCCGCGGCCGCCGCGCCGGCGCCGCCGGCCCCGCCAGCGCTTTGCTCCCTGGCCCTCGGCGTGTCCGTATCCGATCTGCTGGTCTTCCGGTTCGCCTGCGGAGAGGGTTGACTCCGATTCCTCCGTTGTACTGAGCGGAGCAGTTCCCGACTCGGGATGACGCTCTTGTGTTTCCTGATGCTCGTGACGATGGCCGGACTTCTGTCCATTCCGGTCGCCGCCGTGGCGCACCTCGCGAGGGGGCTGGTTCGGGTGGCTGATCGCAGCCTTTTCCAGTTCGTCGGATTCTTCCTGATCTTCCAATTCCAGGAAGTCAGTGACATAGAGGAATGCGTCGCGTTCCAGGCCAATGTCGACAAATGCCGATTGCATGCCGGGGAGGACGCGGGTTACGCGACCGTTGTAGATTGAACCGGCGAGGGTGTATTCATTTTCGCGTTCGTAATAGATTTCCGCGAGTTGATCGTCTTCTAAAATCGCAAGCCGCGTCTCATGCGGCGTGCTTGAAATGCAAATTTCCTTTGCCATCGTACCTTTCCGCCCGGCGGCTGTGGCCAGCCGGGTCATGCGGCAAGGTCTGACGGAGAAGAGCGGAATCGGAAGGGATGGGAATCAGCGAAAGGAAGGTCCTGCGGGTTGCTCGCCTGATCGAAACCGCGGTGTCGGCCGACTCTTTTGGCGGCGTCCAGCGGGCTGTGTCCTGTACCTCAGACCGAACAATCAAAACGAACTTTCTGTGAGGATGATCCATCTGCAGAGATGTTGTGGCCGACATTGCCAAACCGGTTGGCCGGGCCGTTTCCGGACAGCCCATTGCACGACCGCGGCTCGTTTTCAGGCCGGGGTCGAATTCCCTCATGGCTACCACGAGGCTCATGCAATGTGCACGCTGCCAGCGGATTCCGCGACTCCGGTTACCTGTTTCGGTAGCCGGGGTGAAGCGGTCTTCCCGTCTCTGCCTGCTCATGAACCCAATCCTGCCGAGCTCAACGATCCGTGGGGACCTGGCCGGCAAATTACCTTTTAAATCGTCTCTTGCGGGCCGGACCCGCCGGGGAACGCAAGAGGTGAAACTTTCAATTTCTGTTTAGTTTACGAACCGGCGCATGCGAACATTCATTGTCACGCCGAGCGCCAGGAAGGTAAACAACACCGAAGATCCACCGTAGCTCATCAGGGGTAAGGGGATTCCGGTAACCGGCATAAAGCCTATGACCATGCCAACGTTGACCGCGATCTGGAAGGTCAACACAGCCACGAGGCCCATGATAATCAGGGACCCGGACAGGTCTGCGGCTGTTTGAGCGTTTTGAATCAAACGCATCAATATAAGAAAGTATAGCAGCAGCACAAAAACCGCGCCGACAAAGCCGTGTTCCTCGCTAAACGCGGCAAAGATAAAGTCGGTATATGGGATGGGCAGGAAGTAGCCCTGGGTCTGGGTGCCTTTCTCGTTTCCTTTGCCCCAGATTCCGCCCGAGCCAACGGCAATCAGGGATTGTTTTACCTGGTAGCCTTTGCCGCGGGGATCGTTATCGGGGTTGATAAAGCTGGTGAGCCGGTCTTTTTGATACTGCTTGAGCAGCTTACCGCTGGACCATACACCGACGATCAGTGCCAAGCCGCACATGATCAGGATGGCGCCCTGTCGCAGGCTGATCCCGCCCAGGAACAGTCCGGCGATGAGAATGGGCGAGTAGGTGAGGGTTGTACCCATGTCGGGCTGTTTCAATACCAGCAGCATCGGAAGGCCAACCAGCGCGAAGGCTTTCAAGATTTCTTTCCAGGTGAGGTTGCGTCCACCGAGATTGGCGAAATAGCGCGCCACCATCAGCATGAGGACCAGTTTCACGAATTCGGAAGGCTGGAACAGGATTGGACCGAGTTTGATCCAGCGCCGTCCGCCCAGCGCATTATGGCCAAGCGGCGTATAAATCGCTGCCAACGAAAGCAAGCCGAACCCATAGGCCCAGGGCGTCCAGTCGAGCACCCGGTGGTAGTCGATCCTGGAAAAAATGAACATAAGGACCATGCCGGCGCCGATGCAAATGAATTGTTTGGTCTCGAAATTGGCGAACCTGGTGTGCACCGTCGTGGAGCGAACTTCCATTAGCGAGACGGCGCTCAAGGCTAGCAAGAGCCCGAGCAGGCCCCAGTCGAAATCGCGAAGACTCATGATGCGGGGCCCGGGGCTCATGGCTTCTTCCAGGGTAGTTCGGGCTGCAGGATGCCCAGTTGGGATGGATCGCCGAGCGGATGCGATAGGCCGCGTAGTGCATCGGGCGGGGCAGTTGGGTGACGCGGGAACTGGACTGGCTGGTCGCCGGCAGTCTCAACAGAATCGTCCGGTGGGGGATTGACGAAGAAATGGCCTCCATGCAGACGCGCGACTTGCTGGCCATGCTTTGCGCCCCCTGGATCCGGCGACGACCAGATGGCTCCGACTTCGACGGGCTTGTTTTCGACTGGCTTTGATGGAGCGAGGTTGTGCGCGAGGCGGCGCTGCTTCTCGACATAGGCGGCGACGACCCGGGAGCCCAGACGCGCGGGATAAAAGCTTTTGTCGCCATGCATCCAGAGAACGGCGACGACCAGCTCCGGATTGCGGCGCGGCAAGACGCCGATGAACCAGACGTTGGGATTTGTCTCGTGGCCCTTGCCGGACTTGTCGAGAGCCTGGTGGCTCATGACTTGCGCGGTGCCGGTCTTGCCGGCGAGATCGATGCCTTCCAAATGCGCGGAGCCGGCGGTATGAAACTGCGCCGGCACAGTGACCTGGGCCATGCCGTCGGTGATGATCTCCCAGTTGGCCGGATCGATGGGGATGTAGGCCGATCCTGTACCGGGGTAGGTGTCGAGAAGCGCCTGGCGGAAATATTCCGGCAACTCGTCGGGGAAAACGCTGTGCGGCCGGACCATGTGGCCGCCGGATGCGATGCCGCCGATGATGCGTGCCAGCTGAATCGGAGTCGCTTCAACCGCGCCCTGTCCGATGGAAACGTCGAGAGTTTCGTCAGGATACCAGCGGTGATGGAAGTTCTTGAGCAGCCACGGCACGGATGGCATGAGTCCGGACTGCTCTCCAGGCAGGTCGATTCCTGTCTTCTGCCCGTAGCCGAACTCGGTTGCGTACCTTGCAATGCGATCGATGCCGAGCTTGTCGCCGAGCTGGTAGAAGTACGTATCGCAGGAGTAGGGGATGGCGTTATTGATGTCGACAGCGCCGTGCTTAAAGTCGCATTTATGGTAGTAACCGTACGGTCCCCAGCCGCCGTTGCAGACGACCTTGAGGTTTTGCGCGATGCCTTCCTGGAGGCCAGCGACGGACATGAGAATCTTGAAAGTTGAACCGGGCGCGAGCTGGGCCTGAATGGCCTTGTTGAGCAGCGGGTGCTGTGGGTCGGTGATCAGCTTGTTCCACTCGGCGCGATCAATTCTGACGGCGAAGGCATTGGGGTCGAAGCTGGGACGCGAAACCATGGCGAGGATCTCGCCGTTGCGCGGATCCATTGCCACAATCGCGCCCTCGCGACTGCCGAGGGCAAGTTCCGCGGCGCGTTGCAAATCGTTGTCGATGGTGAGACGCAAGTCCATGCCCGGCTTGGCGTGCTGGATTCCCAGGAATCCGACCTCCCGTCCATGGCTGTCCACGATTTCGTCGCGCGCGCCGTCCTGCCCGCGCAGCAGCTGATCGTAAGTCTCCTCCACTCCGGCCTTGCCCACCACGTCGCCCGGTTCGTACGCGGCATATCGCGGGTCATTGAGCATGTCTTCGCTTACTTCGCCGACGTACCCGATCAGGTGGGCCGCGAAGCCGTCACGCGGATAGAGCCTGCGCGCTTCATCGATGGTTTCCAGTTCCGGCAATTCATTGCGGTGCGCTTCGATGAATGCCTGCTCATCCGCTGTAATGTCCTGCTTGATCGGGATCGGTTGGTAGCCCGGCGAACTGCGATAGTGCTGAATCGTGGCGTGCAATTGATTCAGATCAAGATGCAGCCCGGTCGCGATCAACGGCAGATCAGCGTCGATGTTGTGGTTCTGCTCGCGTACAAGGAAGCAGGAAACCGAGGGGTAATTGTCGACAATCAGGCGGTTCTCGCGGTCAAAGAGCTTGCCGCGCGCGGCCAGGATCGGAACCTTACGGATGCGGTTTTGCTCGGCGAGAACCTTGAAATTGCTGGCGCCCAGAACCTGCAGCCGCCAAAGCCCGGCAGCCAGCGCCAGCATCATCAGCAGAATGCCGTATTGAACGGCGGTCAGCTTGATGCTTGAGACCTTCTCGCCTCGTGAATACTTCTCTGAAACCATTTGCCTGAACTCTCAGGATACCGCGATTGTTGTTTAACACGGAGAACGTTCGCTATCCGTGCACAGCCGATCAATGGTCCTCTTCAGTCCCTTATCTGAAGCTTATCGAGGAAGGGAAAGGTCACAAGCCCAATGGCCGCGTTGCCAAGAGCCTTGTACAGCTCGGTCATCCGCACCACGTCCGATGGGAGATCGAGGAGAAAGCGATAGATGAAGATGTAGATCAAGCTCGACAGAAGCGACAGGAAAAAGATCAAAGCAACCCGGATAATCTGGCTTTCGACGTCAATGCGTACGCCCACCGATGCCGCAAGGAAACCAACGACCGACTTGGCAATGCCGTTGATGCCGATGGCATGATGCGTCAACGCGTCTTCAAAAATGCCCAACGTGCAGCCCATGATGGTGCCCTGGATGGGACTGCGCCGGCCCAGCGCAAAATAGATGGTAACCACCAGCGGCAAATCGAACCACGCATAGCGTCCCAAGAGGCGCGGAAGCCAGGCCTGGAGGATGAGTGCGGCCACAGGCACCAGCAAATAGACGAGGAGGGGGAACTTGTGAATCTCCAAGTCGCGTCGGCTATCCACCATTAGAACCGGCATGCTTACGGTTCCCTCTGCGGTTGAGGCTGATCAGGAGCAGTTGATGGAGCAGTTGGCGATGGTGGATGCGCCGCGTTTTTCGCCGGGATCACTTCCGGCTTACTGGCACCCTGGCCCGTGCCGGCGGTACCCGCGCCGGGCGAGAAGCGATCCGGGTGCAGCGGCTGCGGCACGCGCGCGATCGGATTCGGGTTCGAATCGTCCTTGAGAGGCTGTTGATCGGCGGGAAGATTGGGATCGAGCAGTCCGGGCAGCCGCTCGGCCATGATGTCCGAAGCCTTCTTCTGCGCGTTCATCTCGTCCAAGTCCGAGGCTTTCAGCGCCTGGCTGGCGGCAATGTCCTGTTTCTGCTCGGACGGGAAGCGCGGCTCGGTGGAAGTGATGACCAGGACCTCGTCGAGCCGATCGAGATGCGCCGCGGGCTTGATGATAACGTCGATGAAGGAATCGCGATCCGGATCGTTTACCACTTTTTCGACGACGCCGACGGGTAATCCGCGAGGAAAAATCAGGTCGCCACCCGCCGTAATCGCAGCTTCGCCGGGCTTGATCCGCTGATCGGCCATGATGTCCACGATCTGCGTCTGGCCGAATGCATTTCCGCGGAGAATTCCACGGGTGCGCGTAGTCTCCAGGATCACACCCGCGCCGCTGGTCGGATCGTTGATGGCCAGGACCAGGGCCGAATGGGGAAACACGTCGCGTACTTTGCCCACGATTCCGTCCGGGGTGATGACGGCCATGTCGCGTGCAATCCCGTCATCCTTGCCCTTATCGATATTGAAGACTCTCGAAAGGTCCGTGCCGCTGGTGCCGAGCACCTGTGCGGGGACTGTTTTGTAAATGTATTTCTCCTGAAATCCGAGGAGCGCTTGCAGGCGTTGGCCTTGGCGCGCGTCCTCGAGCAGCGCGGCTTCTTCGAGCCGCAGGCGGTCTACCGTCTCCTGGAGGTCCTGATTTTGCTGGCGTACGTGGCGCAGATCGAAATAGTTGTTCCAAACCCACGACACGCCGTGTCCTGAGGAGTGTGCCACGTGTTCGGGGGGAGAAACGATGGTATTGGCCCAAAGGCGGATCAGCCGCACGCCGCTGCTGTCGTTCGGATCGAGGCTCGTGCGTCCAGCATCGGTGCGATGCACCTGCACGGCGAGCCCCAGAATCTGCGCCACCAGCAGGGTGAGCAGAACCACGATGTTTCGGTAGCGTACGAAGAAAGATTCCATAACAGCCAGGGATCAGAGATCAGGGATCAGTTTTCAGGGGTTTTCGTCGCGAAGATTAAACTGGCGACTGATCACTGTTCACTGTTAATCGATCTTGATCTTGCGCAGCAGTCGGAAGTCGGAGAGCATCTTGCCGGTGCCCAGCACCACCGACGCCAGCGGATCGTCGGCGACCGAAACCGGCAACCCGGTCTCCTCGCGAATGCGCTTATCGAGGTTCTTGATGAGCGCGCCGCCTCCGGTGAGCACGATGCCGCGGTCGCTGATATCAGCCGAAAGTTCGGGAGGCGTGCGCTCCAGCGCGACGCGAATGGCGTTCATGATTACCGCGATGCACTCGCCCAGCGACTCGCGAATTTCGCTGTCGTCGATGCTGATGGTTTTAGGAACGCCTTCGATCAGGTTACGTCCCTTGATTTCCATCGTGAGCGGCTTGTCCAGCGGGTAAGCCGAACCGATATCCATCTTAATCTGCTCGGCGGTACGTTCACCAATCAGGAGGTTGTACTTGCGCTTAAGGTAGTTGGTGATGGCCTCATCCATCTGGTTGCCGGCCATCCGGACTGACCGGGAGTAGACGATGCCTGAAAGGGAAATGACGGCGATGTCGGTGGTGCCGCCGCCGATGTCGACAACCATGTTGCCGCCCGGCTCGGTGATGGGGAGCCCGGCGCCGATGGCCGCAACCATGGCCTGCTCTACGAGGTAGACTTCGCTGGCCTTGGCCCGGTAAGCCGAGTCCTCAACCGCGCGTTTTTCGACCTGGGTAATCTCAGAGGGCACGCCAATCACGATCCGCGGATGGACCAGCATCTTGCGGTTATGCGCCTTCTGGATGAAGTAGTTGAGCATCTTTTCAGTGACTTTGAAGTCAGCGATGACGCCATCCTTCATGGGCTTGATGGCGACGATATTGCCGGGGGTACGGCCGAGCATGTCCTTGGCCTCTTTGCCGACAGCCTCCACCTCACCGGTGTTCTTGTTGATGGCGACGATCGAGGGCTCGTTGACCACGATTCCCTTACCGGCGGCGTAGACCAGCGTGTTGGCAGTACCCAGATCGATCGCCAGGTCGCTCGAAAACATGCTGAAAAGCGAGCGCAACCCATGCGATCGCGAAGAGCGCGAAGGATAACCGTTCAATGACATCTGAAAATTGACTCAGCCTCTCCCGTATTGTACGGCCACTCAGGGTTTCAACTACAAGCACCGCTGGTAATGTGCAGACGGGGGAGCATTTGTAAATACCCCGTCCTAGCCAACGGCACGGCCGGCCTGAAGGAAGGGCATTCCGAAACAGCCCTCCATCGCCCTGACGAAGTCTGGTTGGAGCACATCGAAGCTGTCGGTCATTTTAGGGATAAGCCATTTGCCAAACTCAAGCTCTATCCAAAAACGCGCGCTTCCAGCATGCTGGATCTCAATCCTTTTGCCTGTCCAAGGGTGAGTAAAGACACCCATGGTTTGAATAGGGCTCGATCTTCCAAAGCCGAATTCGCACGCTCCCTTTCGGTCCTCACCCCACCAATCGCCTGTGCAGACTGGCTGGGCCTGCATGGAGCAAGTCACGACGCAGATAAGGTCCTGGTCGAAAGCAGTCCCATCGGTCACAAGCATTTCGATCGGAGCGTCACTGGACAACCATCTCCCAGACACACTGACGCTGTACTTCGGTTCTGCCGCGACCAAGGCAGGTATCTCCGATGTTTCCTGAAGTTCAATCCGCTTTGGAACCTTGAATGTGCGCTCTTCGCCAGTGAACGTGTTCTTCTGGGTCCGAACTTCCTCGGCCGAGGTCATTGCCATCAGCCCGGGCATCCAGTCCTTTTTCGATTTCACGAATTGAAATCGGAAAGCGCTCTGCAAGAGGTCGAAGAACCTGACCATCTGATTCGGGTCCGGCACAGACTCCGAATCAGCTGCGATGAGCAAATGCGCGTATTGTTCCATTTCGGAGAATCATAGACGGATTCTCCGGTTTTCGCTAAGCCCGCCGGAGGTGCTATAACCTCACTGACCACTGAGACCCGAACATGACCTATCCCACGTATCACAATCTGATTGGCGGCGAGTGGATGCCCGCCGCGAGCGGCAAAACCATCCTGAACCTCAATCCGGCGGACCACTCCGAGGTGGTTGGCTCGTTCCCCTCCTCGCAAGCCGAGGACGTGGATCGCGCCGTGGCTGCGGCAAAGAAGGCATATTCCTCCTGGCGGCTGGTGCCTGCTCCCAAACGCGCCGAAGTTCTGACGCGAACCGGGATCCTTCTCCAGGAGCGGAAAGAGAAGTTCGCACGGGACATGACGCGCGAGATGGGCAAAGTGCTGGCCGAAACGCGGGGGGATGTGCAGGAAGCCATCGACGAAGCCTTCTATGTGGCCGGCGAAGGCCGGCGCCTCTTCGGGGTCACAACCCCTTCGGAGCTTCAGAACAAGTTCGCCATGAGCGTGCGCATGCCGGTCGGCGTTGTCGGCCTGATCACGCCGTGGAACTTCCCCATGGCGATCCCGAGCTGGAAATTGTTTCCTGCTCTGGTGGCGGGCAATACGTGCGTGATCAAGCCTGCTTCCGATACACCGCTCTCGGTCTACAACCTCGTCCAGACCCTCGTCGACGCGGGCCTTCCGCCGGGCGTAGTCAACATCGTGTGCGGGGGAGGTGGAGCGGCCGGAAATGCGCTGCTCGAGCACAAGGACGTACGCGCCATCAGCTTTACGGGTTCGAGCGAGGTGGGTTCATGGGTAGGCCAGCGCGCGGCCGCGACTTTTAAAGCGGTTTCGCTTGAGATGGGCGGCAAGAACGCGCAGATCGTCCTCGACGACGCCAATCTCGATCTTGCGCTCGATGGCGCATTGTGGGGAGCC
Source organism: Occallatibacter sp. (assembly GCA_035308825.1). GTDB lineage: Bacteria > Acidobacteriota > Terriglobia > Terriglobales > Acidobacteriaceae > Telmatobacter. The sequence continues at coordinate 45,568 of DATGFX010000086.1, forward strand.
TTCGGCACAACTGGGCAGCGCTGCACAGCCACCAGCCGCATCCTGCTGCAGAAGGGCATTGCGAGCGAATTCACGGAGAGGCTGGTCGCGCGCGCCAAGGCGCTCAAGGTCGGCAACGGCCTCGACGAGTCGGTGGAAGTGGGTCCGCAGGTAAACGAAGGACAGATCGAGACCTCGGCGAAGTACGTCGACATTGCTGTGAAGAGTGGCGCGAAACTGCTGTGCGGAGGCAGCGCGCTGAAGTGTGAGGGCTACGCCAACGGCACGTTCTTTGAGCCGACGGTGATGGGCGGCGTTACGCCAACCATGCGCATCGCCCGCGAAGAAGTGTTTGGTCCGGTGGTGAGCCTCATCGAGTTTGATCGCTTCGAAGAAGCAATCGAAATCGCCAACTCCATCGACTACGGTCTGTCCACAGCGCTGTACACAAAAAACGTGAACCGCGCCTTCACAGCAATGCGCGACCTTGAGGCGGGCATCACCTACATCAACGCGCCTACGATCGGAGCCGAGGTACACCTGCCATTTGGAGGAGTGAAACAGACCGGCAATGGACATCGCGAGGGGCTAGGTGCAATCGATTTCTTCACGACATGGAAGGCGGTCTACGTCGATTACTCCGACAGGCTGCAGCGCGCGCAGATCGACAACGCGGAGTGAGTGTAATCGGTTGTCTGTCTGAGTCCGAACGGGGCGCTTTGCGTGGTAGAAGGCCGGCTCGCTATTCGTTTAACCGCGCCGAGATCACGGCCGATGTGCCCGCGTGCATGAGGGCGCAATTGGAACGCTGGTCGCACTTGTAGTGGAAATGTGCAACGTCTGCCGCCCAGCCTGCAGCGACCGCCTGGTCGCTTTTGATGCCGACAATAAATCTCCGGTTCATGCTGGTTTCGAGGCTGCCACTGGACGGATCGAAAGAGAGCACCCTGTCGTCACCCTCGATGTAGTATGCGGATTGCATTGGGGACGATTTCTTTTTCGCGCTCTTTTCAGGAGGATTGAACGCAAGGAGATCCTTCGGATGTTTCAAGAGCCGATCCTGCTCATCCATGGTCGGAAAGTTCGATGAGAAATCCCAATAGTCGAAGTGCTTGTACTGGTCGGCGGAGCAGGGCAGCACGCCTTCGGAGTACATGGAGCTGGCTTTGCCGTCGGATCCCTGCTGGTTCTGAAAGATGTCTTTGCCGCGCTCGCGGTCTTGCTCTTCGGCCTGCAGGATGAGCAGATCTTCCTGCTGTTTGGCCAAACCTCTCGATATCTTCCCGCCCGTCTGGGAAGCCTTTCGCAGCATCGGAAACTCTCTCGACGGATCGAAGCGCATGATGATCTGCTTGCCGCAGAGCGCAAATCCGGATGAATCCAGAATGCGCATGTTCACGAAAATCGGCTGCGGCGGATCTCCTGCAACCAGCGCGAACCCCGCATTCGATCGCGGATCGATGGGTTGAATCTGGAGCTGGTATTGCGTTTTTCCTTTTGCCCAGCGAGTTACGAGGTGACCCCGCAAACCGGATGCGTTGAAGACACCCTGGCCGAGGTCATTTGCATCCGATTTTTTCCTGGGAAGGTTGAACAGCAGGATGATGATCGCGGCGACAGCAAGCACTCCAAGGCCTACGTACAGGATGAAGTACTCCGATTTCGTCTTCGTGACACCGGGGATTGCCACGCCATTCTTCTGCTCGAGCTCGCCAACGACGTCCTGAAATCGTTCCTTCAGCACCCCCCAGGTCGACTCACCGTTTTCAGCGGGCTGGTCCGTTTCCGCCATGGGAAAATCCTTTCGGAGTCTGGGGGAAGGTCTACGGGGAAACCTAACCGCTTTGAGGCAGCGGTCTTATCAATGCTTTCAATGTACCCCGTTTCCGCCCGCGACTCCCAGGAGCGGCTTGACTATAAAGGTTCCAACCGACCTGTTCAAGCGCTTTCGGCTTCGAATGCCGGGTCGCAACGGTACTTCAGGTTGGGGCGCGGACTGTGTGCTGATCTATCTCTATTCTGTCGCGTCGGAATCAGGTTTCTTGTGATCCTTTGGAGGCGCAGCCGGGCTCTCGGGTTTCGACGGCGCCGACGTGCCTGGTTCGATGGGCAAGTCAGGATGATCGAACAGATAAAGCTCGTTGAAAAGGTACTTGTAAGTTGAGTGCGATTGCCCGCGAAATTGCGGCTTGAATCCGAAGAGGATGACTCGACCCTTGCCGTATGCGAGTTCCATCGCCGCCGCCTTGCCTTGGATGGCCTCGGGGTGAAGCAGCAGGCCGCTTTCGAGTGGGTTGGTTTCTTTGGGGTAACTGGCCAGGATCGCGCCATGGAAGCCTGGCATTGGCTCGAAAGCAGGTCCGTTCTGGAACATGACGACGGGTGAATCCGGCTCGCCAAAGTTCACCGGTAAGTCGGCATGCTCAAGGTTGACTCGCAGGAGCGCTCCCGAGCAGAAGAACTTGTCGCTCTTGGCTCCTTCGAGCACATTTTTCACGGGAAGCGAGAACAGTGGAATGAGCGAATCGGCGGTTTTGTTGAGCGCAACCAGGGTTCCGCCGGCGCGAGTAAACTCGCGCAGATTATCGATGCCGTCTTCGCCGATGCCACCCGCGTATTGTCCGGGCACAACGCCTATGCCGAAGCCTTCCATCATCTGGTGCGATGACATGTCGGGAAGGACGATCACGTCGTAGCGGCTGCGCAGATCGGCAGAACGAATATCCGCGTTGTAGAGGCTCTTCGGCTCGAAGCCGTAATTTTCCAGGATCCAGCGTGTCCACCCCTCATCAATGGACGGCGCCCATGGTCGATACAGCCCGATGCGCGCTTTCTTGATCGGCCGGATGTGCGCCGGCGCGCTGACGCTCTCTGCCGAAACGCCGAATTGCTTCGTCAGGTTCTCGACCGTCGCACGGCTGATTCCGCCAATCAGGAATGCGCCCGTCTCGGGGCCTTCCGGTGTTTTCACCGGCTCGTCGGCGAGGGAAACCGATGCTCCGGCCTTGAGCGCGGCATTGACTACTTCGAAAGAGGCGTTCGCCTTGTGCGATACCGCCAAGAGATTGCCCGCACCATCAATCGAAGCCGGAGGCAAATCCACCTTGTCGATCTTGCTCAGAAGCGCGCGCCCATCGGAGGTGAGTGGATCGGTCACTTCGTCCACGTGGACACCGAATTGCAGCGGCAACGTCCAACCGGTCACGTCATAGGGCAGATCGATGGCCTTCGAGGTTCCGTTGGCAAGCGCATCCGGATATTTCTGCCGTTCAAACAACTCCTTGGCGAGCGCGGAGAATGGCTGGTCCATGGGAATCACCCACGAGCCGGCCGGATACTCTACGCCATTAGCTTTGAAGCCGGTCTTGGTTGCATAGACGTCAAGGCCGTTGTCGATCATCTTCTGCGCGAGCAATCCGGCTTCCGGCGTGTCCGCCTGCTTGTCGCTGATCACGTAGGCGAAGGGCGGATCCTTGCGGAAATGCGCGATGTTGTCGCGTGCTGCCTGGTAACGGTTATAGAGCAGCGTCTCGCGATTCTTCGCGGCGAGGTCTAGCACCGACATCGAACCTCCCACCATGTAATCGACCGCGTCCTTGAGATGCCACCATCCGCCTTCCCAGGGTGTGGAGTACATGCTCAGCGCGCGCAGATCCTGGAAGTCCTTGGGAAAATCGTGGACGGTGTAGAAATGGGGGGTCGCGTACTCATAAAGCGCGGTCTCGGTGAAGAAGGAAATCTCATTGCGGAAGACGTGCGCCCAGTCAGTGAATCCCGCATACCAGTTGTCGAAGCGCGACTCAGAGATCGATCCGGGCATGTCGTGCGCGTTCAGGTAAGCGGTCATGTTGGCGCCGATCAAATTGAGCCAGCTGCGGACCAATGGGCTGATGTTGCTCGAAATAGGATCGGAAAACGGCGGAATCCAGATGCGCGCAGGGAATGGAGCAGTCTGATGCTGGCAGTAGAAGACCTCGGGGTTGTACTCGAGCTGGGTCTTCACCACCACCTGCTCTTCTTTCATGTTCATCATGTAGCCGTCGCGATTGTTGTCGTGGCCGACGTAATCCTGGTAGAGCCACGGCATGGGGCTCACCTCGTACTTTGTTCCCAGGTTCTGCCTGTACCAGTGGACCACCATGTCCTGGCCGTCGGGATTGAGCGTCGGCCAGAGCACCAGGATCACGTTGTCGAGGATGGCATCGATCTGCGGATCGTTTTGCGCTGAAAGCAATTTGTAAGCCAGCACCATTGTGTGCTGCGGCCCGGCCACTTCATCGGCATGCAGCCCGCCATCAATATGGATAATGACGCGCGCGGTGCGAGCCAGCTCGTGAGCCTGGTCGTCATTCAGGTCGGTCGCGTGCGCGAGGCGCTTTGCAATTTGCTTGGTCTCATCCAGCTTGGCAATGTTTTGCGGCGAGGAGATGACGGCAATTTCTATATCGCGACCCTCCGAGGTCTTACCCACTGTGAACATCTTGATGCGATCGGGAGCGGCCGCAGCCAGCGCGTGGAAGTATTTGACCGTGTCTTCGTAGTCGGCGAGATAGAAGTCGTCGCCTGGATTGTGGCCGAGCACCGAAATCGGTGTTGGCACCTGCGCATGGTCGATCTGCGCCGTGCATGCGAAGCACGCTGCAACAGCGCACACAAGACAAAACCAACGGCTCAGCTTCAACGAAGACATGGCTCTCCTTGAGGATGGAAGGGAAGATTTGAATCGCGCTGCAATTTCGGCACGCTGGTTCACACTGCATTTGCAGCCAGACTGTCTTGCGTGCTTCCCAATGTATCGCAGTAGGGTAGGAGTGCAAAGGACGAAACCCCGCAGCTATTGCCTGGCGGGCTCCAGCACATCCCTGAGCGCGAAGCTTGTTTCGAGCCGAGTCACACCGGGCAAATGCGAGAGCTCATTCTGGTGGAGCCGACCGTAGTCGTCGATATCGGCCACGCGTGCGACCAGCATGTAGTCGTATTGGCCGGCCATGAGGTGGCAGCTGACGATTTCGCGGCAGCGCCGGATCGCGGTCTCAAACGATCCGAGAACCGCAGCTGATTGCCGTTCCAGCGTCACGCGAATGTAGACGGTCATGCGCTTGCCGAGCATCCGATCGTCGATGAGAGCGCGGTAACCGCGAATCGCGCCGGAGGATTCGAGGGCCAGGATGCGTCTCGATGCGGCTGAGGCCGATAGCCCGACGGCCTCGCCTACTTCGAAATTGGTGGCGCGCCCATGATGTTCGAGATGCCGCAGGATCGCTGCATCCAGCTCATCCAGGCCGGTTCCTGCCTTGAAAGCGGGCAATTCATGCGAGATATGGGCAGATTGTTCACGTTTTGTTCCCATTGCAACGTTCTATCACTAACTTTGCACACATTAATAGCGAAAACCGCCGTAGGATTCTACGCAGTTGGAAGCGATGTGACCTTGCCGCGCCGGATCTGCCCTCCTCCAAGAATCAAGTTCCGGCGCGGCTTCTTGTTTTGAGCCGCCTCGCCCCCTATTGACCAACAAGAAGCAGAACATGTAGAGGAGCCGCAGCGATGATCATCGGCGTTCCCAGGGAGATCAAAGACAACGAAGCACGGGTGGGGGTGACTCCGGCGGGAGTAAAGGCACTTGCCGAGGCCGGGCACAAGGTCCTGGTTGAAACCAATGCCGGCGCATTGTCGGGCTTCGAGGATGCCGAATATCAGAACGCCGGCGCAGAGATTGTGGGAGATGCCGGTCACGTCTGGGGCAAGTCCGAGATGGTGGTCAAGGTGAAGGAGCCGATCGAGAAGGAGTATCCATTCTTTCGCGAAGGCCTTGTGCTGTTCACCTATTTGCACCTGGCGCCGGTTCCGGATCTCACCGACAAGCTGCTCGAGTCGAAGATGATTGGGATCGCGTATGAAACCGTGCGCGACCGCCAGAGGACTTTGCCGCTGCTGACGCCGATGAGCGAAGTGGCGGGCAGAATGAGCGTGCAGGTGGGCGCGAACTATCTCGAGAAGGAACGCGGCGGCCGCGGCATTCTGCTGGGTGGGGTACCAGGAGTTCCACCGGCTCACGTCACCATCATTGGTGGAGGCATCGTAGGCACCAATGCGGCTCGCATTGCGCTGGGATTCGGCGCCAAGGTCACGCTGGTGGACTTGAACTTGAACCGGCTGCGCGAACTTGATGATATTTTCGGCGGGCGCCTCTACACACTGGCTTCCAACAGCTACAACATCGCGCAGGCGACCCGAGAAGCCGATCTCGTGATTGGCGGCGTGCTGATTCCGGGCGCAACCGCGCCGAAGCTCGTGACGCGGGCCATGGTGTCGCAGATGAAGAAGGGCGCGGTGATCGTGGATGTGGCGATCGACCAGGGAGGATGCGTGGAGACCGCGAAGCCGACGTCGCATTCGAATCCAAGCTTCGTGGTGGATGGGGTGGTGCATTACTGCGTGACGAACATGCCGGGCGCGGTGCCGCACACTTCGACGCTGGCTCTTACGAATTCGACGTTTCCCTATGTTCTGCGGCTGGCGAATCTGGGCGCGCGCGAAGCCCTCGCGAAAGACCCCGGATTTGCAGAGGGCCTCAACACATGGGAGGGCAAGATCACCTATCGGGGGGTGGCCGATAGCCAGCACCGCGAGTGGACCGATCCGGCGAGTGTGCTGGGATAGCTTCCAGCTTCAGGGAAGCCGGCGTCGGTGCCGGAAAAACTCCCGGCGAGATGATCACCACCAAGATCGAGGTTGGGTTAAAAGTTCCGAACCATCCAAGCATTGTTATCGCCCGGAGTGGGCATCTCCAAAATCCCCTGCCGCCCATCGGGAGACTGAATGAAGAAAGTAAAATAAGAATTCTTTTGCCCTTGAATGACCACTTTTTGCTTCCCTGCCTCACTGAGGGCGAGGATCACCGGGACGCCCGCCGGTGTGACGCTCCGAACAAAGACTCTGGAGCCATCGGATGACCAATCGATGTTAAACACGGGCCAGTCGTTCAGAGTTACCTCGTGAGCGACGCCGGTATCCGGTGCGAGAAATCGAATTCGATGCATGTCGACGACGAGGGCCAGGCGCGATCCATCTGGAGACAGACTCCAGTGGGATAGGCCACTCGGAATTTTCGTGATCTCGCGGCCTCGACCGTGCACGAGATCGAACGAGACGAGAATGTGTTCGGATCCGACAAGTTTGCTGAAAATGCACATTTGGGATGGAGCCCGGGCACACTGGTAATTGGTGATCCCGTTGTCACGGAGAACTAGCCGGGGAGGCCCTCCCGCCAAGGGCTTGGACATCAAGGATGCAGGGATCGAGGGATCGCCTGGCTGTGATTCGACAAGATAGAGCAGGTGCAAACCATCCGCGCTTAAACGCGGGAAGCGCATACCACGCCCTTCAACGAGGACCTCGGGAGTGAGCTCCTCGATGTTCTGCTTGAAAAGTTTCCAGGTTCCACTCCGATCGGAAACGAAAAGGACGGCTTTGCTGTCAGCGGTCCATGCCGTCGCCACACTTTCGTTGATGTCCAGGGTCAGACGGCGAGGCGTCTTCCACCGGTGCTTGCCTGGATCGAGTTCGGTGATGAATACCTGACGAGTTGTATTTCCCCTCGATATCACAAGCTGTTTTCCATCCGAGGTGGCGCTCAACGCACCAATCCACCCCTGGCCCTCGGTAACTGGTTGGGGTGGGGCGATGGCCTTTCCCGTACGCTCGTCCATCGCGATGGACTGAATGCCCATATCTTCTCGTTCGCTCCTTCGATCAGGCAGATAGGAGAAGAGAATACGTCCATCCGCATCCCACCATAAGGCCGGTCGCAACCGGGAATCATCCTGCAGCACAACCTGCAAGTTGCCACCATTCGCATCGCGGGTGAGGAGCGAGTTAGCAAACTGCGGGGGATCGGGTGTTTCGAGGTGGGACTCGACGTAGGCAAGATGTGTGCCATTTGGTGACCAGGCGGGGCGTTGGATCCAACCATCCCCCAGGCTTGCCTCGTCGGCCTTTCTCGCCGAGGCTACCCTTCGTGCGTTCGCACCGTCGGAGTCCATGACCCAGAGTTCGCTTCCGAACTTAGGCCCAGGCGAATAAGCGATCCGGGATCCGTCCGGGGACACTGCTCCCTGAGCCGCATCATCGATGAGCTTTTTGGGTTCGCTGCCCAGGAGGGAAAGCGTCCAAAGGCTGAGCGTTCCGGATACTCCTTCTCTCCGAGTCACGAGCAGATGAATATTGTCGGGGAACCAGTCATCAGGCCAGGCATCGAAGTCTTTCGGCAGGCTCCATGCGCGGGTTTCGCTGCTCGCGATTTGGCGAAGGTAGAGACCCGAATTGTCATGAAAGGCGAGATACTTGCCATCGCGCGACACCACTGCAGCTTCAACAGGCGCCTCAGGTGGATTCGAGGTGATTCGCTCCTCGGTCGAGAGGTGTGCAAGGACAGGCCTGTGCGCATCGCGCGTGCTGGCGGCCTGACGGATCAAAAAGCCCGCTACGACGAATCCGACTGCCAAGATGCACAGTGCGGCGGAGGACAGGCCGGACAGCCTTTTTCGCGCCGGGTCAAATTGTGGCTTGAGCTGCAGGTCTTCGTTGTGGCGATCGTTGCTCACAATCGCCGGTGGAAGATGGGTTTCTTCCGGCGTGAGCCCGCCTTCTTCTGTCGTGGTGACCTCGCACAGAAATCGATAGCCTACTGTGGGCACTGTCGCGATAAATCGAGGCTCCCGGCTGTCATCTCCAAGCAGCCGGCGCAATGTGGCGATGCTGCGCGTGAGGGAGTTGTCAGAAACGGCTGCATCGCGCCAAGCAGCCGTCATGATCTCGTCCTTGGTGACCAGGCGGCCCGGATTTCGGAGCAGGTATATCAGCACACGGAAGGCGGTCGGCTCAACACTGACGGTCCGGCCGTCGCGGGCAAAGGCAAATTCACTTTCCCGCAGGACGATGCCTTCGAATTTAAAGATGAACGATTTGTGTTCGGCCACAGGCAAGACCTCTGATGCGGGAGATCTTCCCATGCGAGTGGAGCAAATGAGGTGCCATCGAGATTCGTCACTAAGTTGTGGATACAGCTTATGAATGCTCGGGCAAATTCTTGAGTCAATGTCCGGTTTGAGGTCCAAACGTCCAGAAACGGACGTCGAGCAGCGACCATCTCGGGCAGGTATCTTTCGACACCTGGGGCAATTTTGAAGCGTGTGCCGGAGTATCGTCGGCGATTCAAGAAGCGTTCCAGTGACACGTTGGAAGCGCATGGCAACGCGAACCGCAAGCTCACGGCGTTATGTCTACGGTAAGACTTGTCGACGTAGCCGAGCCTGCCACCATGATGGTGACGGTCGAAACTCCAATGGGCGTTGTCGGGTTGCTTGTCGTCTTGCCCGAGCCTCCACCACCACATCCCCACAGCATGAGCGTGCAGGTGGCAAGGACAACTGCGATCAGGTTCTTGCAGAGACCGCGGCGACGCCGAAAGGCCACCAGAAACACTGCCGCCAGGGCGAGGTAGCGGACTGGTTGCCCGCCGACCGAAAGCAAAGCCTGCGGCACAGCGACGTTGGTGGAAATGGTGACAGTGGTTTGCTGCGCAGCCTGGCTTGATGAGGTGAATACAAGCGACGCGGGCGAGAAGGCGCAGGCGGAGTTGGCCGGTAATCCGGAACACGCAAAGGTTATCGTTCCGTTATAAGCGCCTACCGGGGTCACAGTAATCGTTGCGGACCCGCTGCCTCCCTGAGCGATGCTGATCGATGAGGGATTCGCGAATATTTGAAGTGTGGCTGCGGCCACGGTCAGGGAAATCGCGGTACTCGTCGATGGGGCATTCAGGGCATCCCCGCTATAGGATGCCGTAATGGAGTGAGAGCCTGCGCTCAGGTCACTGACGGACAAGGTAGCGACGCCCTCGGTCAGAGTGCCGGCGCCGAGAGCGGTGGTCCCATCCTGAAATTTGACGGTTCCGGTCGCGGTGGCTGGAGAAACCGTCGCGGTGAGTGTGATGGGAGTGCCAACGGGCGCCGACAATGGTCCGGCGCTGAGAGACGTTGTCGTGGCTTGCAGCGTCGGAGCCGGATTGTTCTGATTCAGAAGAGAACTCAGCCCGGATGTTGAGCTGACGAGAAGGTCGAGATATTGTTTGCTCCCGGAAGCGATTTCATTATGGTTGATTTTGGTGAGGAAGAACCCTGTCGCATCGCTGGGTAGCTGAACATATCGATTCGAATCAGAGGTGAAGTTGCCTGACCCCTGATTGAGCAACAAGATCGGACTCCCATCGAGGACCGCAATATCGGGCAATCCATCCCCGTTTACGTCTCCAATTTGCACCGGGCCGCTTAGGTTCTGGGGGCTTGTATACACAGGCGCTGCAGAGAACGTTCCGTTGCCTGCCCCAGCGTAGACCTGGATATCGTTAGGCGTAGCGCAGACAAGATCGGGGATGACGTCGCCCGTGACATCCGCGACGGCAATGCTGGAGGCATAGATAGAGAGGAACTGGGTCATGGCGGAAAACGTCCCGTTCCCGTTGCCAAGATAGGAAATTACCGTGCCGCTCCCGTCCGAGATCACAAGATCGAGTTTGCCATCGCCGTTGAGATCAGCGGCAACAACCGCGGTTGGATCGATTTCGAGTAATGCAATGTCCGATGGCGTGCCAAACGTTCCATCGCCGTTCCCAGGAAGGAAGAACGCGCCACCCTCTCCTAGTCCGGCCTCCGTACCTGGAACCGAATAGGTGAAAACGAGGTCCTGTTTGCCATCACCGTTGAAATCGCCCGAAACGGCGCCCGTAATCGTGGCATGCGGAAGAGTGAAAGTATTGAGAAACGTGAGGGTGCCATCCCCATTACCGCGATAGGAGAAGACCTGGGCAGTCCCCGGGCCGCAAATCTCCGCACAACCAGCGATCCCGGGGTCAATCGATACGACGTCTGTGTGAGAATCGCCATTAAAATCGGCCGCAACCACCAGATAACCGCTGTCTGTTGAGCCCCCGGTCGCCGTGGGAGCGGCCGTGAACCGGCCGTCCCCAGTGGAAAGATAAACTTGCGGGGCTCCAGCAAAGACCGCGTTCTTGATGATTGCATCGGGCAAGCCGTCGCCGTTCATATCTGCTGTCGCAGCGCCTGTATTCGACGCGACCGTAAAAGGGCCGGTGTTAAAGTTTCCTCCACCGGTTCCGGCAACAAAAGTGAATTCACTGTCGCCGACGCCGAAGTCTATCGCGACGATATCCGGAATGCCATCTCCGTTGACGTCCGCGACCACAAAGCCGTTGTCGGGTGCATAGGCCCACCCGACCGGCGGATTAAACGAGCCGGAGTTGTTGAGACTCGAAACTTCGAAGCCGTCAACGGCGCCGAGAGAGTTCACTGTGGACAGCAGGTCGGGAGTGCTGTTGCTTCCCAGCGGGATTGCATTCAGCGCCCCGACGTGGAAGCCGTCGCCGGAGATGGCAACGGGAGAGGATGTGAGGCCTGAAGAGCTGCCCTTGATCCAATACAGGGAACCTGTGGGATCATTTCCGGGCAAAATATCCTCTTGCACATAGGCGAGATCGGAGTAGCCATCGTTGTTGAAATCACCCAATGCGAAGTAACCAACCCCGCTGGGAAGAGGTTGCTCCGGCTGAAAGGTGCCGTTGCCATTGCCGAGTACGTACCCCGATCCGAAGACGAGATCCTGGATACCGTCGCCGTTGACGTCGGCCGCTGCAATGTCGTAGACCCCGGGGCTTTGCGTAACCGGCACAGCGAATTGGCCGTTGTTCTGGTTGAGCGAGATCGCATAACCGGATTCCACTGCAATCGCGAGGTCCGGGAGCCCGTCGCCATTGAAGTCAGCCAGAGTCATGGCAGTTACGAGAGAAGGATTGAGCGACATCGGAGAACGAACCGGCGCCTGAAATGTGCCGTCCCCGTTGCCAAGAAACGCTTCGAGGAATCCTTCATGGCAGAACACGACCAGATCGAGTTTCTTGTCCTGGTTCACGTCCGCAGCGGCCATCAACCGAGGGGTGCATTGAGTCAGCAGCGTCCCCACCTGTTGGGGAGCCCCACTCGACTGCCCGAAGACTACCACCAGGTAATCTGGTGGGACAGGGGTTTGGTTTGCGTTGTAGGGCTCCAAGATATAAGCAAAATCGAGCTTGTTGTCGCCATTGAAGTCGCCCGAGACTCCCGCGCCCGACAAACCAGCGCCGACCGGCATGTAAGAGCAGTTGGAACCACAACCAGCCGGCGGCTGGTACACCGGAAAGGTTTGTTCAACTTGAAAAACTCCCTGAGCGGCAGCAGTGAGTGTTGAAGACACCAAGAGCAAGAAAACAGCAAGCGTACGAGCAGGCATCGACTTACCTCCAAAGATTGGGAGCAGCATGGTGTTGGGTCGATCTGATGCTTGAAATACTGCTGTTCGATCGTGGTGTAAGGGCAGCAATTACCAAGACAGCTGCCCTAAGCAAACGTTCCATTCGCGCCGCGCCGGAATTGGCGAGGTCCCATAAAGAAGGTTGAATTCGTTGCGCAGATGCTGAGGCTTCGGCTTACTGTCAGTTAGCCTGCTTTACGCTCTGCCGGTAAGTCTCAAACCCATGCGCCGTTTCTATCTTTCGGGCCGTTCTATTTCTTGGAGCGGGCGCTCTTGCGGGCGACGATCACTGAAACTTCGCCACCCTCTCAGGTCTGGCAGAGAGTGTGCCACCATCTCCTTGAACCGATCAAGCGCAATCAAACGGGATGGCATCCACCGGCGAATCGGAACTGTGATGAATTTTCGACAGGCTTTACCGAAGGAATGCCAGAGGTTCGCTGGCTTTTCGCGCGCGGACAGAAGACCAGCGGGTGTGACCGAATCGGCTCGGTCGACTCGGGGAGTCAGCTATGAGCCTGGGAGTCAGCTATGAGGCACCCTAGATCCATCCATCTCTACAACAGCGCGCAGCTTTGCCTCACCACATCGTCAGATTGACCTTATCGACCCATTCGTGAAGCGGGGTACCGCTCGTGTCCTGGTCCAGTTGGAATTGGAGGCCGATCTGATCTGGCCAAGTGGTACTGTTGACGTTCCAGGTCTGATTGAGGCCGTAAGGTGTCCCATCGAAGACCAGGGTATCGTAGCGATACTGCGTGGCATTATTGATGAGCTCATCGTACTCCTGGACGTGATGCCAGCCCGGCGTCCAGTGGGGACAGGCGATCCCATTGAGTACCCATCGAGCGCCGTCGCTATCCCAGGTGGCCCAGTAGCCGTCTCCGAAGTCGCACTGGCTGCCGATCATAAATTCTTTGCCTGACAGAACCACGTAGAAATCGAGTTCCGAAGACCAGAAGTGGGCTTCAGCGGCTGGGTCGTGGTAGACCCAGAAGTCCCACAAAAAATGGGTATTGGAAGTCGTGCCCGCCATGATGTCCTTGAACAGAACGTTGCTCCATTGCGGCCCGCCGGCGTACATCTCAAGGCTGCTGCCGCTCAGCGAGGGCTCGCTCTGGTCAAATGTCATCGTGTAGTTGTTGGTGATGTTGGTCCCCGCCGCGCACTGGCTGCAGATGCTCCAGTTGGCGGCAACGTTCTGCATCTCCGTTTGCACGGTTGCGTTTGCAGGTGGGGTGGGCAGCGAAGTGGTGCTGGTGGGTGGCGTTCCGACCTGAATCAGCCTGATTTCAGATCTGTCGGAATCGGCCTTGGAGTCTGTAACGCTCGCCCAGAGAAGATGCTGACCAGAGGGAATGGTTATCGCCTGGGAGATGGAAGTTGCCGGGTTATTCGCCTGATAGACGGCTTGACCGTCGAGGCAAACCGTCCACTGAGTAATGGCGGCGGAGGCGTATGCGGTTGCATTCACCGTGACGTTGCCTGGATTCTCACCGGGTGCGGGTGTTTGCAACCAGATGCCGCTTATCGAGCCATTTTGGTTGTTATATCCCGATTCCGCTCCGCCACATCCCTGACTGGCGTTGCTCGGTGATCCGCCAATGACTGTCCCACCGCCGCTGCCGGACCCGCCGCCGGAGCCTGATCCGCCACTTCCTGATCCGCCACCGGAGCCTGATCCGCCACCGGAGCCTGCACTGGCAGTCTTTGATGGTGAACCGCCGCACCCGACGATGAGCAGGAACTGGAGCGCCAAGGCGAAGGAGCAAAGAAGGGAAAGAGAAAGCCGAAGCAATGCGGTACCACTCCCGTGCAATATGGATGCGGCCTGGCGCGCTTGTTCTGTCTGATGGAACAGCAATATTCGACTGGCCCCGGGGTTTAGGTTGTTGACTCTGTCAGACGATGCTGGAGGATTCAGTTCTGGCGGGCTTGAGGTTCGGCGGGATGTTGCGGAGCGGATCGTACTAGAAAAGGCCGGTGGAGAAGGAATAGCGGGATCTGGAATCCATTTCGCGGGTCAGCGAGTCAGCTGGTCGGCAAGTCAGCTCGATACCGGACTGATTTGATCGGGATGTCTCGCTGAAAATCAGGCAAATTTTTTGTGGAAAACCGCAAATAAACAAGGGGGGGAGGGGGGGTGGTAACGGTACCGACCAGACCCGACATTTTCAACCGGGACAAGGGAAAAATTGCCGGAGATGTGCCCGGTTTCAATGTGGCGGCCATTCAACCATGGCCTTACTCGCGCACCGCCGCTTGTGTGCCGCCTGTTCCGAGTTATCGGGGGACGCAATGCAAAGCTCTCCACCTTCATTGTGCGCACAGGCGAAGAGTTATCCGGCAACAGTGCGGCGGATTTTTTGCCAATGAAATGAAGATGATGGAAAAAAGATGAGGCGAGGGGCCTTGACGGATTCCATCGTTTCCCTGGCTGGCATGGAGCGTTGAAAAACGGTGCCCTTTTGCGGGGCGGAGATGGTACTCTGGCCGCGTGCCGACGGCTTCCCAAGCCAAGCGAATCGTGAAGGTTTTCCGTCACCCCGGGGTGGTGCGCGCCACGCACTGGCTGACCTTCGTCGCGTTCATCGGGTTGTTGATTTCGGGCGGCGAGATCGTGATCCCGCATCCGCGCTTCTATTGGGGCGAGGTGGGGAACGTGAACACGAAACCGTTGTTCGTGGTGCCGATTCCGGCGAGCCGCGATACCGTTCCGACCAGCTATCACTACGTACTCACCGACGAAAACGGATGGGGCCGGGAGCTGCATTTTGAAGCGGCATGGCTGGTGGTGCTCACGGGGCTGGTGTATGGGATTTACGGCCTGGCGAGCGGGCATTTCAGAAAGCGTCTGCTTCCCGAGCGCGGCGACTGGACGTGGCGGGCGTATTGGGATCGCATTGCGCAGTACCTGCGCCGCAAGCGGCCCGATCGCAGCGAAGAGACCTCGTATAACGTGCTGCAGAGAAGCTCGTACCTGGGAGTGATCTTCATTCTGTTTCCCCTGATGATCTGGACAGGGCTGGCGATGTCGCCGTCATTCACGGCGGTATTTCCCGCTACCGCGGCGTTGCTGGGCGGACGGCAGTCGGCGCGCACCATTCACTTCTTTGCTTCGTGGCTGCTGCTGTTTTTTCTGATTGTGCATGTGACGATGGTGAGCGTGTCGGGCTTCTGGCGGCGCATGCGGGCCATGATTACGGGATACACGCGAAGTTCCGAGGAGGACTGATGAGCCCGTCGAAGCTGATGACGCGACGCAAGCTGATTTCCGGAGGGGTTGCCGCGGCGGCGGGAGCCGGGGGCCTGGGAGCGGCGGACCGCATCGCGAAGCGGTGGGGGTTGATTCCGCCGGATGGCGGGGGAATCTACGGTGCGGGCGAGACGCTGACGTACGCGTGCCAGCGCATCCTCAATGTCCACAGGCCAGCCCGGGAGTTTCCGCGCAGCATGATCTCGAAGAACCCGTTTGCGAATGAGGTGGCGCCGCCGACTGATCCGTTCAAAAAGCTGCAGGCAGGGGGATTCAAAGATTGGCGCCTGGTGGTGGATGGAACCGTCGCGCACCCGCTGGTGCTCTCGCTGGCAGACCTGAAGAGCCTGCCGGTGCACAGCCAGATCACCGAGGTGGCCTGCGAAGAGGGCTGGTCGTATATCGCGGAATGGATCGGCACGCCGCTGAGCGGAGTGCTCGAAGAGGCGGGCGTGCTGCCGCAATCGCGCTACGTGGTCTACTACCCGATTGAGAAGGGACTCTGGGAGAGCATCGACATGGCCGATGCCACGGATCCCCATACGCTGCTGACGATGGGAATGAATGATGGCGAGTTGCCGGTTGGGTTCGGCGGTCCGCTGCGCCTGCGCTTGCCGCGCCAACTTGGGTACAAGAGCCTGAAGTACCTGACCCACATCACGGTGACGGACAACATCAGGAAGTTCGGCAACGGACAGGGTTCGGTCGATCCCGACTACGGGTATTCGTGGTACGCGGGAATCTGACGGGAAGACGCAGGAGAGAGCACGCTTCCCATGGCCGCAGAACCAGCGGGATCTAATCCGAGTGGTGCTGGATCACAGCGGTTGAAGATTCTGGGCTTGGGTTTTGCCGCGCTCGTGACCCATGTCACACAGCTAACGTCCAGTCCGGAATAGAATCGGTGTCGTGAAGCTGCACGGCAATCTTCGTCTGCGCATCGTCTTGATTGTTGCGCTGTGTGCGGCCTTCGCTGCCACTCCCGCGCTTGCCGAATACATCGCTTCGGTGCAGACCGCGTGCCGCGGTCAGATGCCGTGCTGCCCCGTCTCAAGCGGCGAAATTGGCTGCACGCATCCGCAGTGCGGAGTTGTTGCCCGCCTGCATGCGGAACTGGTGACGACGATCCCCGCAAGGTCAGCGGTTGTTGCCGCGGATGTATTTCGCTGGATGCCGACCATCGTCCGTTCGCGCGCGCCCTTCCCGATGGCGTTCGCGCCCCATCGGCCGCCGGTTTTTCGACTTAAGGAAGATCTCAGGATTTAACTCTTTCGGTGTCGTGTCTCGCTTGACTTCGCGCTTCGGCGCAAGCGTTCAACGCATTTCCACCGAAAGGATCATTCCATGAAAAAGATGTTCGCTGTTTTCGTTCTCACCCTGTCTTCGCTGTCGGCACTGGCCATCACGGCCGACTGCTGCAAGCCCGGATCGAAATGCTGCGCCGGGTCCTGCTGCGCGTCGAGCTGCTGCCAGCCTGGCTCGTCCTGTTGCCAGGGCGATTGCTGCAAGAAGTAGCTTCTCCCAAGCCGGCTCGTGCCGAGGATTTCGGCCGGGCCGGCCCGGCTTAACCCCAGGCATTCCGTTTCGTTGTCCAGTCTGGCAGTTGGGTTGGTCCGCGCCTATAATCGCCGCATGACTTTCCTAGGGGACCCCCGACGGCGCACCATTGCCTTGCTCGGCACGGGTGCGTTGTTGATTCTTGCCCTGCTGGGAGGTCTGCAGGCCTTCAATACTTCCAACGTCCGCTATCTGAATCCCGAAACAGCCGGAGAAACGCTGGCGTTTACCGGCCTTACGGTGATTGTTTTTCTGCTGTTGATGGTGCTTCTGCTGCTGCTGCTCAGGAACATTCTGAAGATTTATGCCGATCAGAGCAGCAGCGCGCTGGGAGCACGATTGCGGACACGCATGGTGCTGGGAGCGGTGTTGATCGCGCTCGCGCCAGCGGTATTCATGTTCTTATTCAGCTTCCAGCTGATGAATCGCTCGATCGACCGCTGGTTCTCGCCGAACACGTCGGAACTGCGGGAAGACTCCACCCGAGTGGTGCTGGAACTGGCACAATACGTCACCAGCAACGCGCGCGGTGAAGCGGAATCGATTGCTGCCACGGGAGCGCCGGACGGCGACCCGGCCATGCTGCATAACGTGCTTGGATCGCATCGCATCACGCTCGATGGCGGTTTTGCCATCGTTTTTGACAAAGACCGTCATGTGATTGCCAGCTACCTCGCGCCTGCTGAAACCAGCCCGGCAAACCTTATTCCGTGGATGCCCGATCGCAGCGATAGCGGCGGCAGCGTGACCGAGATTCCTTTATCGGGACCGCTTTCGGGCAACATCCTGAGTGCCGCGCAGCGCAACGATGAGCCGATCCTCCGCATTGGCGGACAGGACTACGCGCTGGGCATGTCGGCTACGAACTCCGGCAAGATGGTGGTTGCGGCTCTGCCGATGCCCCAGGGGCTGAGCCAGACGACCACGCGGATTCGAGAGGGCGCTGCCGCCTACTGGGATCTTTTCCGCACGCGGCGGCAGATACGAAACACCTTCTTTCTGCTGCTGCTGCTGATCACGGTGGTGGTGTTCTTTTCGAGCGTGTGGCTGGCGTTGTTTCTGTCAAAGCAGATCACGCGTCCGGTGGAGGCGCTTGCGGACGCTATGGATGAGATTTCTGCCGGAAAATACAATCACCGGGTCGCGCTGGCCACCACGGGAGAGATGGCCGAACTGGTGCGGTCGTTCAATCACATGGCGGCGGATCTCGAGGCCACGCGGCAGCTGGCAGAGACGTCGTCGGCGCAGCTTACGGCGGCGAACCTTGCGCTCGAGGAGCGACGCCGGGAACTCGAAACGATTGTGGAGACGATTCCGAGCGGCGTGGTCACGCTGGATGCTTCGGGGCATGTTCTGCAGGCCAACCGGGCATTTGCCGTGCTGATGGGGCGGCCGGAAGACGCGGGACTTCGCGGCGAGAAGCTGGATGGGCTGATTCCGGCGGAGTGCCTGGAGGAATTGGCGGGCATCATTCGACGAGGGCAGCGCATGGGCGCCGCTTCGACGGAGATGGAATTCCGGGTGCGGGGCCGCATCATGCACCTCGCGGTCACGAGCGCCCGGCTGGAACTGTTGCACGGGAAGGCCGGCACGGTGCTGGTGGTCGAAGATACATCGGAACTGCTGCGCGCCCAGCGCCAACTTGCCTGGAAGGAAGTGGCGCAGCGTGTTGCGCATGAAATCAAGAATCCGCTTACGCCGATTGCTCTCTCGGCGGAGCGGATTGGACGCCATCTTGACCGCAGCCTGCCCGATTCGCCGGCGGTGATCCGGAAGTGCAGCGAGGTGATTCTGAGTTGCGTTTCGACGCTGCGGACCCTGGTGGACCAGTTCTCAGCACTTGCGCAGTTCCCGGCCCCGCAGCCGCGCGCCTGCGACATGAACCAGATTGCCGATGAAGCGCTGGCGCTGTTTGCGGGCCGGCTGGACGGGATCACCGTACGCCGCAACCTGGAACCCGGCTTGCCCATGGTGCTTGCGGATCCCGAGGCTATTCGTCGCGCTCTCGCCAATCTTATCGACAACGCGGCTGAGGCCATGCAGGGCAGCTTGCTGCGGGTGCTTGACGTTCGCAGCGGCCTGATTGAGGACGGCGGGGCCATCGAGATCGCCGTTGCCGACACGGGTCATGGCCTGACCGATGAAATTCGCGAGCGCCTCTTTCTGCCGTTTTACTCGACGAAACAGCGGGGCACGGGGCTCGGTCTTTCGATTGCGGCCAAGATTGTGCAGGAGCACGGCGGCTCGCTTCGGGCCGAGAGCAACAGTCCCAAGGGCGCTCGCTTTCTGATGCGTCTGCCGCTGATGGAGCAGCCCGCTCCCAGCGCATCGGACAAGCCTGAATCGGATACTCCCGCTCCTGTCACGGGAGCCAGCCGGTGAATCACGTCCTGGTGGTGGACGACGAAGCAGAAATTCGCGAGTCCCTCGAGGAGATCCTTCGCGAAGAAGGGTACGGCGTTGCATCGGCGGCCACTTCAGCCGAGGCCCTAGTCCTGGTAGAAGACACGCCGTATGACGTTGTCCTGCTTGATATCTGGCTGCCCGATCGCGACGGCCTCGATGTGCTCGGCGACATTCACAGCCTTGCCGCAGAAATGCGTCCGGAAGTGATCATCATCTCGGGTCATGGGACGATCGAAACCGCGGTGAAGGCGACGAAGCTGGGCGCATTCGATTTTCTGGAAAAGCCGCTGTCGCTGGAGCGAACCCTCATTGTTGTGAAGAATGCGGTTGAGGCGCGGCGCCTCCGGACGGAGAACCAGGAGTTCAAGCGCCAATTCGGTGTGGGATCGGTTTTGACGGGAGAAAGCGTGCCCGCCAAGGCGCTGCGGCAGCAGATCCGCCTGATGGCGCCTACCAATGGACGGGTTCTGATCTATGGAGAGTCGGGCACCGGCAAGGAGCTGATTGCCCGGGCTATTCACGCCGAGAGCCAGCGCCGGGATCGCGTTTTTGTGGAACTGAACTGCGCGGCCATTCCCGAGGACCATATCGAGGCGGAGCTTTTCGGGTACCGGCATGGCGTGCAGCCCGGCGGACCCACGGAGCAGCGCGGCACGCTCGAACGCGCGGATGAAGGATCGCTCTACCTCGATGAGGTTGGCGACATGAGCCTGAAGACGCAGGCAAAGGTGCTGAGCGCGCTTGACGATCAGTTGTTCACACCCGTCGGAGGCACTCAGCCGCTGCGCGTGGATGTGCGCCTGATCGCATCGACCAATAAGGACCTCGAGGAGGAGATTGCAAAGGGCAACTTCAGAGAGGATTTGTTTTACCGTCTCAACGTGGTGCCCTTTTTTGTGCCCCCCTTGCGGGAGCGCAAGGAGGATATTCCTCCGCTGGTGCGGGAGTTTCTCGCTGAGTTTGGGCGGCAATACGGCCGGCCCAGGATGGAGATCAGCGAGGAAGCGCTGGCGACGCTGTCGCGTTATCACTGGCCGGGAAACGTAAGAGAACTGAAAAACGTGATCGAGCGCGTGCTGATTCTCAATCCACGCGTGCTGCGCATTGAGCGCAAGCACCTGCCGCCGCTCACGCACAAGGCAGGCTCGCGTTCGACCGAAGATTTTTCAACCTTGCAGCAGGCGCGGGATGCCTACGAGCGCGAATACATCCTGAAGAAGATTGAAGAGGCGCGGAACAACATGAGCCGCGCGGCCGAGCTGCTCGGCCTGGAGCGCAGCCATCTCTACCGGAAGATGAAGACCCTCGGAATCAGCGTGCGCGAGTAGCTCAGGCGGTTTTTCGCGCGAAAGGCCGGCCAAGATCGAGAGGCGTTTCAAGCGCCGCGGGATTATGCGCGCTGCGCCCTGTCGGAGGTTCGCCGCCCATAGAGGTTCACGCGCCGATCTCCACGGTTGACGCGCCGGTCGGAGCCGTTCATCTCGGTCGGGAGCACGATGGGGGTGACTTTTGAGGAGGGCGAGGACCGTTGCCCGCCTGCAAAATCCGCCGCGGTCGGCATCCTTCCGTTGGTCAGCAATCGGTTCAGCACGGGGATGCTGGTGCGCTGGGTCTCGACAAAATCGACGCCGTCGGCGGTGAGCGTGAAGTCGGAATTGTCGGCTCGGGTGATGAATCCCTTCTTGACCAGGTACCAGGTTGTGAAGTCGAGGTAGTCGCGGGGAAACCCCATTCGCTTCTCGATCTCAGCCAACGACACCTCGGGTACTCGCGGGTTCTCGCGACGACGGAAGTAGAGAACCGCGAGAACCGCCAGCCGCCGGTTCAATTCACCGTCGACCGTGTCCATGAAATCGACAGTCGACGATAGGGGAGTGAACTGACTCATCTCCCGGATACGGGTGGCGTTGTACTCGGCGCGTCGGATGGGATTCGACAGCACATCGTAGGCCTGCTTCAGGGTACGAAAAGCTTCTGCATCTCCCGAATCGGGATTGTCCGGGTGCAGTCTCGCCGCCAGAAATCGATAGACGCGATGGATGGTGTCAGCGTCGGCGTGCGGGCTGATCTGCAGGAACTCGTAGTAATCAAACATTCCCAGATCCTCGTTGGGGGGAAGAATCGATTGACAGAACGGACCTGCTAGGGGGGTGGTTGGATTGTAACCGGGATTGGCCCATTTGGGAAATGTGAGTTCACGCAAAGTCTATCGCAAAATCGTCATGTTTTGATCAGGTGTCAGGCGGCAATCGTCGCCGGAGCAGGACCCGGGGGCGCGGATGGATGTACAGGAACGGACGCTTCGAGGAGAAAGCGCTCAGTTGCATGGATGCGCGCTGCGAACGCCGATTGGAACATCTATTTTGAAATGAGCTGGTTGCGCCTCGGCGGGCAGTCGTCACATTTGGTGTGCAAATTGCATCTGATTGTGCCAAAGTGGTTTGCGTGGAGGCTTGCCATGGCTTATTTCGAACGGGTCCGTGATACGGTGTCGGCCCCGATGAGTCCGGACATTATCCGCCAGCGCACCGCGGCAGGGTGGCAAATGATGTCGATCGAGTGGCGCCGCGAATTGCCTGATTCGGAAACACCCTCGGAAGGCGCATTCAACGAAGACATTCCTTACGGGCTGAGGATCTCGGACGACTGCAAGCGGCTGGAGGTCGATGCCCACGAAAACCAGGTGCTGCTGCTGA
Organism: Occallatibacter sp.; assembly: GCA_035308825.1. Lineage (GTDB taxonomy): Bacteria > Acidobacteriota > Terriglobia > Terriglobales > Acidobacteriaceae > Telmatobacter. The sequence continues at coordinate 67,828 of DATGFX010000086.1, forward strand.
TGATGGACCTGCTGGCCCAGGACTTTTCGTATTCGAGTATTGTGAGCGACCTGAACGAGAAGGGCTTCCGCACCCGCGAGGGGAAGCCGTGGAGCCGGATCGCGGTGTTTAACATGATGCCCCGGCTGATCGAAGTCGGGCCGCGGATCTTTTCGAGCCGGGAGTGGGAGAAGCGCCGGATCAAGATCCTTCGCCGCGAAGCGCCGTGAGGCGACGGATCTGATGGGAGTTTACTTCTGAATCGGGCCGAGAGCCGCCGGGTTGTCACCGAGGCGCGGATCGACGCGGAAGTCCCAGACCGTCTGGTTGATATCGGATGGGGAAAGAATCTCGACCAACGCGTACTCGCCGATGGTGAGGTGCGCCAGCGGAGTGAGCTTCATCCAATGATGCCCCGGCAGAACCTCCACATTTGCCGGAATGACGTTTTCGCTCTGCGAAACCTTGCCGGTGGGGCTTACCTCGATGGCACCCACGAGCCGAACCGCCCGCCGTTCGTCGAGCTTCACGATCGCAAATCCCGACTGCGCTGACTGTGCGCCATGCCTGGAGTTGGCGACCGGTTTTGCGCCATTCGTGTTGACTGTGATCGCATGTCCGACCTCCGGTTCAGCGCTGCTTACGTCCAGCGAGAGATAAATGGCCGGGTCATCCACGTGCAGGTGAACCTTGGCATTCGAACCGGGCAATTCGATGTCTTCCTTCGCTCCGGCCATGGGATTCAGGACCGAGAGACCGTGGCGTGTCCGGCTGCGCAGGTCGAGTTCGCGGGCGTCGAGTTCCACCAATTCCGGGGTGCCCTGAAAGGTATCGAGCACGAAAACGCCGCTCTGGTCGGGCAATTCCAGTCCTTTTGCCACCTCGGGCATGCGCTGCTTCTCTTCCACACGAGCGGCTTGTTCTTCCTTGTCCAGTTCCTCAGCCTCTTTCATCGCCGGCGAGTCAGCATCGTCGGACTGGGCGTGGTCGTTCTCCCATTTCCTGGTTGCGTCCCAATCGACCAGGTCAGAGGGCATCTCCTCCCATTCGCCGCGTTCCTGCGACAGAAAGCGAACTCGCTCGCCGACGATCTGGTAGGTTCGCACGACCTGGTAGGTGCCGTCTTTCAGGATGAGGCGGTGGTTTGATCCCGTTCCCGGCACGCCCGGCTTGAGCGGAACGGGGTTCTGGTGTTGGGGAGCTGCCGTCGTCTGCTCATCGGATGAAGCCGGGTGGTTTTGCGCGACGAGGGGCGCTGCGAGCAGGACGCCCATGCCTGCCACAGCCAAGAAGCGCATTTGTGAAGAGCCCGCCATCGCGCCTCCAGTTTAGACGAAGGCGCGCGGCAGGCGTTTTGCCCGTGCTGGTGCCGTTTGAGCGAGCCGGCCCACCAGTTTGCCCAGGTTCGCCGGCTTACTTCTCGCTATCGAGGACGTGCATCTGGCGCTCATCGTAGCGGGTGCCGGCGATCAACCCTGGCGCGACGATATTCTCGAGCGCGATGATCTCGTCTTCACTGAGATGAACATCGAGCGCGACGAGGCTCTCGGCAAGCTGCACACGCGTGCGCGCCCCAATCAGCGGCACGATCGATCCGCGACCCTTGGCGAGCACCCACGCGATTGCCAGTTGCGTCTGGGTGATGCCTCTCCCGTTCGCGATCGCGCGGAATTGATCGACGACCATCTGGTTCTGCTCAAAGTTGACATCATGAAAGCGGGGGAATCGAGTGCGTGCATCGCCGCTCGCCGCCGGCCGCGATCCCGAGAGCAATCCCCGCGACAAGACACCGTACGCTGTCACGCCAATTCCCAGTTCTTCGAGAAGGGGAAAGATTTTGCTCTCCGGGCCGCGGCTGATCAGCGAATACTCGATTTGAAGATCAGCAATGGGGTGCACTTTGGCGGCGCGGCGAATGGTCTCGGCTCCCACCTCGCTGAGGCCGATGTAACGCACGTAGCCAGCCTGGATCATCTCGGCAATCGCACCGACGGTGTCCTCAATCGGCACGCTGGGATCGAGGCGCGCGGGGCGGTAGATGTCGATATGGTCGACGCCAAGCCGTTTGAGAGTATAGGCGAGCGCGGTCTTGACGGCAGCGGGCCGCGCATCGTAGCCGAGCCAGGCACCATCGGGACCGCGCTGCGCGCCGAACTTGACCGAGATGAGCACGCGGTCGCGCACGAAACGCAGCGCATTTCCGACCAGCATCTCGTTTTTGCCCATGTCATAGAAGTCGCCGGTATCGATGAGGTTCACGCCGGCGTCGATTGCGGCATGAATCGTAGCGAGACATTCCGGTTCATCGGCAGGCCCGTAAACGCCGCTCATGCCCATGCAGCCGAGCGCGATAGGAAAGACAGGCGGGCCCGATTGGCCCAGTTTGACTGGTTGAATAGCGGCTGCGATGGACATGGCGAACTCCTTCCGACAGGCATAGTAAGCCTGCCGTTTGAGATGCGGCAAGGTCCGATGACGCGATGCGAAAAAGGCCCCGTTTTTCCACACGCACAACGCGGGTCACAATGCGTCTGTTCTCGCTTGCTTCGTGCAAGCGCATGGAAAAACGTGTTTTATGCAGCGGCCTTGGACATGGAGGCGCGGGCGCATCCATTTTCTGATTCGGCAGTAACGGTTTTCTGTCATACTTGATCGTGCCCACCAGGTACGGCCAATCAACACATTCCAACAAAGAGGTTGCAGCGATGTCGGCAAAGTATGTCTTTGTGACAGGCGGAGTTGTGTCCAGTTTAGGCAAGGGTCTGGCGGCGGCCTCGATCGGCTGCCTTCTTGAAAGCCGCGGGCTCCGCGTGAACATGATGAAGTTCGATCCATACCTGAACGTCGATCCGGGCACGATGTCGCCCTTTCAGCATGGCGAAGTTTTTGTGACCGATGATGGAGCCGAAACCGATCTTGATCTCGGGCACTACGAGCGTTTCACGCATGCCCCGCTATCGCGCGACAACAACCTGACCACCGGCCGCATCTACGAGCAGATCATCCTGAAAGAGCGCCGCGGCGACTACCTTGGCAAGACGGTTCAGGTGATTCCCCACGTCACCAACGAAATCAAGAACGCGATGCGCAAGGTGTCAGCGAACGGCGCCGATGTGACCATCGTCGAGATCGGCGGCACGGTGGGCGATATCGAATCGCTGCCGTTTCTTGAAGCGATCCGCCAGATGCGCCAGGAACTAGGGCGGGAAAACACGGTGTTCGTTCATCTGACGCTGGTACCGTGGATCGCGGCCGCGCAGGAGTTGAAGACCAAGCCGACGCAACACTCGGTGAAGGAGTTGCTGTCGATCGGGATCCAGGCCGACATCCTGCTCTGCCGCAGCGATCGGCCGCTGGGCCGGGAGATGAAGCAGAAGATTGCCGCATTCTGCAACGTCGAAGAGCGCGCCGTGATCAATGCACGCACCGTGCCCACGATCTACGAGGTTCCGCTTGGATTTGCGCAGGAAGGCGTCGACGCGCTCATCCTTAAATACCTGCACAAGGAAGCGCCGGAATCGGACTTGAGCAAATGGAGAGACCTGGTCGATCGCTGTCTGAACCCGAAAGATGAAGTTTCCATCGCGATTGTCGGCAAGTACGTGGAGTACGAAGACAGCTACAAGTCGCTCAAGGAGGCGCTGACCCATGGCGCGATTGCCAGGTGCCTGAAGCTGAACGTTACCTGGATTGAAGCCGAGGGCCTGGAATCGAAGACTCCTGAGGATCGCAGCTATGAATCGCAACTTGAAGGATTCGACGGCATCCTGGTGCCGGGCGGATTCGGAAAGCGCGGGATTGAGGGCATGCTGAATGCGATCCGTTATGCGCGGGAGAAGCAGGTTCCCTACTTCGGGATTTGTCTCGGGATGCAGACAGCGTGCATCGAGTTTGCGCGGAATGTGTGTGGATTGAAAGACGCGAATTCGAGTGAGTTTGACCCGGCCACGCAGCATCGCGTGATTTACAAGCTGCGCGAACTGCTGGGAGTGGAAGAGATGGGCGGGACGATGCGGCTGGGCGCATGGACCTGCATCCTGCAGGAAGACTCGCTGGCGTTCAAGGCCTACGAATCCAGCGAGATCAGCGAGCGGCACCGCCATCGCTACGAATTCAATCGCGAATACGAAGCGCTATTGACAGGCGGAGGGCTGCAGATCAGCGGAACGACGCCGGACTCAACTTATGTGGAGATTGTGGAGATTCCGGGACATCCGTGGTTCCTCGGATGCCAGTTTCATCCTGAATTCAAGTCGAAGCCGCTGGAGCCGCATCCGCTCTTTCGCGACTTCGTGGCCGCGAGCTACAAGAACCGCCTGAGCCGCGCGCGGGAAAAGATGAATGCGGTCACGATGGTGCAGTAGAAGGCGAGCGATGGATTGGGGGTGCGTTCCAGGATCCGGGTGCTGCGCTCTTTAGCGAATTTGAATCCTGGGCGTCTTTATAACGGAGGCCCGCTCGATGAGATCTCCGATGCAAGCCACGTTGCGATGGTCTCGCCTTACAATTTCCGCCGCCGTTTTGTTGGCTGTCGCGCCCTTGCTGCTCTGCCTGAACGTGTCGGTTGAGCTGCCGCCCAATCCGATTCCGATTATGCAAAAGGCACGCTTCACGGTGCTCTACGATGGGAAGCCTTCGCCAAATACCAAGGTCGAAGTGACTCAGCCTGGGCGCGCAGGCTACATCGCCGTTCTCACCACATACAACGATGGCAAGTTCATCCTTCCCGCCCTTTCTCCGGGAAGGTACACCATCAGCGCAGCCCATGCGAATTACTCGTCCCGGAACTCGCTTGACGTCTGCATCGTTCCCTGCGACGACTATAGGCTCGAGGTTGTTCATTTTGTGCCGACGACGCTTCACGGTCCGCTGCGGGTCCTTGACGCGAATGCTCTCGCGTTGAGCGAAGTCCGCATGGAGATCAGTCCACGGCCCGATCCCGTGTTGGGGCACCTGCTGGCCGATGCGGAACAGCAGCCGATCACGAAGCATCTAGCCGCGTTTCGCGGAGTGGTGAAGGACCAGTCTGGTGCGGTCATTCCGGGCGCCTGGATCAACGTGGTGGTGAAGGGATCCGGGGGCAAAAACCGGGCTGCATCCATGTACGCCGATCAGGATGGACAATTCTCGGCTCAGCTGCCTCCGGGCGAATACGTGGCATTCATTCAGTCTCCCGGGTTCAAGAGCTCCGTGGTTTCCTTCACGATTGCGAACGAGGCCGCTGCCGATTCGCTCGAGATCGTGCTGGACATTGGGATGCAAACGACGACTGTCACGCTGAGCGCGGCCCAAATGCAACCGCGCGCCGTTCCTTAGCTTTCAAAGCATTTTCCCGGCGCTTCCCGCATCCCCCAAAGGGTGCACTCCGCTGCTATTGACAACCGGATTTTGCGGGACCTATTGTTTGTTGGTTTTCATAGCACGGAGGACTTTTCAAAGACATGGCTCAGTTTGAATTACAACCCTCGGAATCGGAGCTTCAACAGTTGGCCGAGCAGTGCTGGCAAAAGGCCGGCCAACGGGAACATGAACTGGAACAAGCGGCTTATGAGGCAGGGGCAGCGATTCGCGGAGGCGAGTATTCGCTGGCTAATCTCGAAGCCATCGTTCGCTGGAAATCGGAACGCGTGGTTCACTTCCTCATTGGGAACAGCGAGGCGAAGATCAGGCAGGTGCTGCAGGTTGCGGCGGCGCCCGACTCGACAACCCGCAAGGCGGTGGAAGCCCTGATGGAATTGCGCGGGGTCGACCTGCCCATCGCGTCGGCGATCCTGGCCTGCATTGCGCCCGAGCGCTATAACGTGCTGGACTTCAGGACGCTCGAGGCTCTCGGCCATGCCCGGCACGACGTGGACTTCTATGCCGAGTACGTCGCGTTCTGCCGGAGGTTGGCGGAACGCGGGCTGGTGAAGCCGCAGAGTGATCTGCCCGGAGACACGCCGTTGCACGCGCTGGAGCGGGCTCTCTGGGAGTGGTCGCGCAGCCGGGCCGAGAACCGCGTGCCGGCCTAGACGGCAGGCGTCACGCCGGACGGGAAACAACGCGGGGCCCAGTCTTCTTGTTGTCGAGAGACCTAGGATCTGCGGCCGCAGCTGCATAGGGCAAGGCTGACGGCTGAGAGCTGTCCTCTCCGGGATGCTCTAGAATCCGAACCGTGGGATCCTCGTTCGAAATTGGCCCGGTCCAGGTGGGTGCGGGAGAACTGTTTCTGATTGCCGGACCGTGCGTCATCGAGTCCGAAGCCCATGCGCGCAGGATGGCGGACGCGATCCAGCGCATCGCAGCCGACCTGAGGATTCCCTACATTTTTAAGGCCAGCTATGACAAGGCGAATCGCACCAGCGTGAAGAGCTTTCGCGGTCCGGGTCTTGTTGAAGGGACGCGTATTCTCGGCCGGATCGCGAAGGATACGGGCGTGCCTGTCCTGACGGATGTGCACGAGCCGGCGCATTGCGACGTGGCAGCTGAGGCGGTTGACGTCCTGCAGATTCCCGCGTTTCTGTGCCGGCAGACCGACCTTCTGGTGGCTGCGGGGAAAACGGGCCGCGCCGTCAATATCAAAAAGGGACAGTTCGTGGCACCGTGGGACATGGGCCATCCCGTGGAGAAAGTTCGCTCGACGGGGAATGAGCGTATCTTCCTGACCGAGCGCGGCGCGAGTTTCGGATACAACACGCTCGTGGTCGATTTCCGCTCGCTGCCTGTGATGCGGGCGATGACGCCTGTTGTCTTTGATGGAACCCATTCGGTGCAGCAGCCGTCGGCGGCGAATGGCGTCAGCGGGGGACAACCGGAGTACATTCCGCTGCTCACCCGGGCTGCGGTTGCTGCCGGCATCGACGGCCTTTTTCTCGAAGTGCACGACGATCCGGCGAATGCGAAGTCGGATGGGGCGAACGCGCTGGATCTTAAGCTGCTCAGGCCGTTGCTCGAAACGCTGCTGGCGATCCACGCGGCGGCGATTCCGCGTTCGTAGCAACGCCCCAGCTGGAGTTGCAGTAAGCTAATCGCAATATGCCCACGAAAGCACAAGGTTCCATTCATCTTTTCCGGGTGGCGGGAATCGATCTTTATCTTCACTGGTCCTGGTTCGTGGTGGCTCTCTACGAGATTCAGAGCCGCAACGGCCGCTATTCGTCGATTGCGTGGAACGTGCTCGAATACCTGGCGCTGTTCGCGATCGTGCTGCTGCACGAGTTTGGACACGCTTTGGCGTGCCGGCAGGTTGGCGGGACTGCGAACCGCATCCTGCTCTGGCCATTCGGCGGCGTGGCCTACGTGAATCCGCCGCAGAGGCCAGGCGCTACGCTGTGGAGCATTGCTGCGGGGCCGCTGGTGAACGTCGCGCTTTTCCCGATCCTGCTCGGCGCGTTTCTCTTTGCCCGGAGCAGCGGCTGGGCGCTCACGCTGCCCGACGCGTATGTTTTCTTCCGGGCGATTCTGGCGATCGACGTCGGCCTCTTCGTTTTCAACATGCTGCCGGTCTACCCTCTAGATGGCGGGCAGATTCTGCGCTCACTGTTGTGGTTCGTCCTGGGCCGCGCGCGCAGCCTTCTGGTTGCCACCGTTCTCGGCTTCGCGGGTATCATCGGGCTTTTCGCGCTTGCGTTCTGGGCGAAGTCCGTTTGGTCGGGAGCCATTGCGGTATTCATGCTGCTCAACTGCTGGGGTGGCTTGCAGCATGCGCGGTCGCTGCTGAGGATCGCCAAGCTTCCACGCCGTCCGGGATTTGTGTGTCCGAGCTGCCGTACTGCTCCGCCCATCGGCCCTTACTGGGGATGCAGAAGCTGCGGAAAGGCCTTTGATACGTTTGAAACCCGCGCCGTTTGCCCGCATTGTTCGGCGCAGTACACGGTGACGACTTGTCTTGATTGCGGCGTGTCGAGTCCGCTGGAGCAATGGGCTGTGCCTCGCCCGGTGGAGTCCGCCGCGTACATCAGCAGTTCGAGCAGCCCGAGTTAACTGCCGCTCAGCTTGCGATCTGCTGCGCTTCGACGAGTGCGTTTTCAGAGCGCGCGAGGATCGCCGCGGCCATACAGTTCCCGACGACATTCATGAGCGTGCGACCCATGTCCATGAGCGTGTCGATGCCCAGGATCAGCAGGATTGGCGCGGTTGGCAACTGCACCGCGCTTGCAGTCGCGAGCAAAACCACCAGCACAGCTCGCGGCACTCCGGCGACGCCTTTACTGGCCAGCATGAGGATCGCAAGCATGGCGATGAGCCGGCCGATGGAGAGGTGAATGCCGGCGGCCTGCGCGCAGAAGATTGCGGCCATGGACAGATATACGCTGGAGCCGGTCATGTTGAAGCTGTAGCCGGTCGGGATGACGAAGGAGACGATCCAGCGCGGAACGCCGAACTGCTCCATTCGTTCCATCGCAAGGGGCAGAGCCGCTTCCGAGGTGGTGGTGGCAAAGCCGATGGATGCCGGCTCGCTGACCGCGGCAATGAAACCGCGAACGGGGATTCTGAAGATGAGTAACGTCGGCAATTGCACGAGAAGTGTGAATGCCGTGAGCGCCACATAATACGTGACGCCGAGCTTGACCAGCGGGAGCAGGGTGCCCAGGCCTGTTCCGGCAACGGTATAGGCGAGCGCCGCACCGGCTGCCACGGGCGCCAGCAGCATGATGATGCGCGTCAACTGGAACATCACGTCGGCCAGCGCCTGCAGCACGGGAAGCAGCGGGGCGCGCTTTCTCTCAGGCAGCATCGCGAGCGCCGTGGCAAAGAGAACCGAGAAGACCGCGACCTGCAGAACCTGATTCTGGGCAACGGCCTGCGCAATGTTCTCGGGAAAGATATTGAGCACGATCTGCTGCCAGCCTTGCTGTGCCGCGGTGACCGGAGGAGCCGCGCCGCTACCCGCAGCGAGCGAAACGCCCCAACCAGCGCCGGCGATCTCGATGGCGATGGCGCCGATGATGAGGCCCAGCGTGGTCACGACCTCGAAGTAGATGAGCGCCTTCACTGCCACGCGGCCGATGCTGCGCAGTTGCCCGTGGCCGGCAATTCCGGTGGTAATGGTTGCGAACAGCAGCGGCGCGACGATCATGCGAACCAGGCGCAGAAACAGATCGCCGAGGAAGCGCGTTTGCATGGCAACCTGCGGTGCGTCGATGCCGAGCTCAATACCGATGGGCATGGCGAGCAGCGTCCAGAAGAGGAGGGAAGAGCGGCGGAGGGCGGTGGCGGTACACAATCCAAGCCCGGCAACGCGCAGTGCGATTCCTGTTGTCCGCATGCCGGCAATGCCGGCCCCGATCCCCGCAAGCCAGAGCAACGCGGCAGCGACCTGGATGCCGCGGTGCAGCGGGCTGCGAGTACGCGCGGAAACAGGAACGGCTGAGGTCGTCATCGTGGGCTGACTCCTGCGTATGACTGCGCTACGCGCGCTGCAACTCTCTTTCGGGCCGCTTCAGCTTCATGGCCTCGGCAATCACTTCGGCATACTTCAGACCTGATCCCGTGTTGAAGAGAACGACGCGGTCCTCGGGCTTCAGCGTGCCGTCGGCCAGCAGCTTGTCATAGGCGGCTGTTACGGATGCGCCTTCCGGCGAAAGGAAGATGCCCTCGTGGCGTGCCCAGTCGAGAATGGAAGCCAGAATTTCTTGGTCGGAAACGGCCATTGCGATTCCGTTGGAAGCGCGGAGGATGTCGAGCATGATGGCGTCCCCATATGGCTTGGGCACGCGAAGGCCCGCCGCAAAGGTGGATGCATTTTGCCACATCTGGCTGGCGTGATCGCCGGCTTCAAAGGCGCGCACCATCGGGGCACATCCCGCGGCCTGCACGGCGATCATGCGCGGGCGCTTGCCGGGGCGCACCCATCCCAGCTCTTCGAGTTCGTCGAAGGCCTTGCTCATGCCGATGAGGCCTACGCCGCCGCCGGTGGGATAGAAGACCGCATCGGGATACTCCCAGCCGAGCTGCTCCACCAATTCGTATCCCATGGTCTTCTTGCCCTCGACGCGGAACGGCTCCTTCAAGGTGGAGATATCGAACCATCCCTCGGCCTGTTTGCGTTCGGCCACGATGCGCGCGCAATCGGAGATGAGCCCATTCACCAATGTCACCTTCGCACCATAGGCGACCGCTTCAACGTAGTTGGCAAACGGAACGTCCTGCGGCATGAAGATGTGCGCCTCGATACCGGCGGCTGCCGCATAGGCTGCCAGCGCTCCGGCGGCGTTTCCGGCGGAAGGCACCGCGAGCTTCTTCAGCCCGTAGTGGCGGGCCATGGTGACCGCCATGGCGAGGCCACGCGCCTTGAACGTGCCGGTGGGATTGGCGCCTTCCTCCTTGATCCGCGCGCCGGGATAGCGCCGGCTCTGGAGCATGGGCGTCCAGCCTTCTCCCAACGTAACGGGCTCGGCATCCGGCAGCACGGCACGATAACGCCAAAGGCCGCGCCAGCCGCATGGGGAGTTGAGGATGACGTCGTCGGGCCTGGTGCCGCGCAATGTGCTGAAATCGTAGCGAACAAAGAGGGAGCCCGCGGGTTGCTCGGCGCATTGGGTACATACCGTTTGCGGAACGTCAGCGGGGAGATGCGCGCGACAGCGGGAGCATTCCAGATAGGCGATAGGCGGCATTGGTTCCTTCAAAGCCGAGAACACTCCAGATTGTAAAACTTGCGTCCCGCCAAGCGCTGCGCGTGGCAGGTCGAGATCGGCACGGGCCCCCCGGTCAATTGACCGAGGCGCACGACGGGGCTGGGATGACCGCGTCGACGATGTCTTGACAACCGATAGTCGAATGTCTACCATCGTCGCCAGATGAGGGTAGAACGTCTTCTATGAGCTGTGGGCAGGCTGCTATGGGCCTGCCGGCATCCGGCTTCGCGGAGGAGCGAGATGAAGTGGTGGCAGTTAAGACGGCGCGATGCGGATCTGGAGCGCGAGTTGCGCTCCGATCTTGAGCTGGAAGCCGAGGAGCAGCGGGAACGGGGCTTGCCGGCGGATGATGCCCGCCTTGCGGCGCGGCGCGCGCTGGGCAATGCAGTGCTGATCCGGGAGCGGACGCATGAGGCATGGGGATGGGCGCCGGTTGAGCGGTTCTATCTCGATCTTCGCTATGCAATGCGCCAGCTTCGGACTTCGCCTGGATTCACCTTTGCCGTGATCGCGACTCTCGCGCTCGGGATCGGCGCCACGACGGCCATCTTCACATTGGTCTACTGCACGCTTCTGCGCGGTCTGCCCTATCCGGAATCCGATCGCATCATGCGCATTGACGATGTGCGGCTGCAGGGCCAGTCGGGCGGGGGCCTCATGCGTGTGCCGCGATTTTTTGATCTGCAGGCCCGCAACAAGTCGTTCGAGAGCGTCGCGTTTTTCTATTTTGAAAATGTGACCCTCATCTCGGGAACCCGGATGCCGGCTGCGATCCGCAGCGCAACCGCGAGCGGGGGATTCTGGAAAGTCTTCGGCACGCGTCCGCTACTCGGGCGCGCGTTCAACGAGCGCGATGATCAGCCGAAGGCTCCGCCCGTCGTGGTGCTGAGCTTCAAAAGCTGGCAAGAACAGTTTCATGGTGATCCGTCCGTAGTGGGCAGCCATGTGACCATCGATCAGAAAGCCGCGACGATCATCGGCGTCATGCCTGCGGAGGTGAATGTCCCGAACGGCATCGATCTTTGGCGGCCGGCGCAGTTTGACCCGGGCGAGTTTACGTGGCGTGGCGCAGGCTCCGGCTTTCTGAACGTGTTTGCGCTCATGCGGCCTGGCGTGACGATTGCCGCCGCGGAAAGTGACTTGCAGCGAGTCGGCGCGCAACTCCAGCACGAATACGCCGGCACGGACGGCAACTGGCAGTTTGCCGGCCGCTCTTTCCGCGACAGCTTGTATGGACAGTTGCGGCCGGCCTTGATGGTCTTATGGGCTGCTTCCGGCTTTCTGTTTCTGATGGCATGCATCAACGTCGCCAATCTGTTGCTGACGCGCGCAACAGAACGCGAGCGCGAGGTGGCGTTGCGGAGGGCTTTAGGCGCATCCGAGGGACGGCTCCGTCTTCAGTTCCTGACCGAGAACACGCTGCTGGCGTTGATCGGCGGCGCTGCGGGACTTGGGTTGGCCTGGACGCTGATCCGCATCGCAGCAGCGAGGCTGCCGGGCCGCCTCGGCGTGCAGGGAATCGTGGAGATGAACTGGCCGGTCGTGGGGTTCGCTTGCGTGGTGGCACTGGTATCCGGCGTCGTCTTCGGCTTGGCGCCTGTCTTGCGAAACGGTGATGCCGCATTGAACGCGAGCCTGAAGCGGGGCGACAAGCGAGCGGGCGCCTTCTGCGGAGGCTGGGTGCGCGGGGGTTTCATCGCAGTCCAGGTGGGGCTTTCGCTTGTATTGCTCGTGGGCGCGTCGTTGCTGGGCGAATCGTTATGGAACCTGATCAAGTTGCCGCTGGGCTTTGCTCCAAATCGCTTGCTGACGTTTGAAATCAGCCTACCCTGGGGAACGGATCAGAGCGCGATCCGCAGTTTCTTTCTGAACGCGCAGCAGCGAATTGAGGCGCTGCCCGGCGTCGTCGCGGTGGGGCAGATCGATGCACTGCCGACGGTCGATTGGCACCTGCGCAGCAATTTCGATGCGGACTGGCTTCCGCGGGTCGCGAATCATCCGGCATTCACGGCCGAGGATCGCCATATCGCGGGCAACTACCTTGCCGCGATGAGCACGCCGGTGCTGATGGGCCGTGGATTCACCGATGAGGATCAACGTCCCGAGTCCCGCACGATTCTTGTGAATCACGAACTGGTGCGGGAGTACCTGCCGGGAGGCGACGCGGTTGGCAGACACCTGATGATAGACGAGCATTCTTTCCAGATCGTCGGAGTGATAGGAGACGTGCGCGGAACCACGGGCCCGATCTCAAAGGCGCCAGGCCCCGAGGTGTACTGGCCAGCGGATTCTGATATCGGGGTGGTGCAACGGTACTTTGCCGTGCAGTCGCGAGTGCCACCGAATGAACTGATCAACTCAATCCGGGAACAGGTACGCGAGGTTGATCCGATGCGCGCCATCTCGAACGTGAGCACCATGGATGAGCTGCTTGATCACTCTGTTGCCCAGCCGCGACTCAACATGGCGCTGATCGCGTCCTTCGCAGCGCTCGCGCTTTTGCTTGCTTGCGTCGGCATTTACGGAATCGTCGCGTGGTCCGCGCAACAGCGCGTGCAGGAGATTGGAGTGCGGATGGCTCTTGGGGCGACGCGCGCCCAGATTGCTCTGATGTTCATGAAGCGGGCAGCACTTCCCACTTTCATCGGTATGGCTACGGGCACCGGTGTTGCGTTGCTTCTGACCCAGCTTTTGCGCAGCCAGCTTTATGGCGTGACCCCCGGCAATCCGAGGACCTATGCGCTCTCGATGTTCCTGCTGTCGATTCCTGTTCTGGTCGCGACGCTGCGTCCTTCTCTTCGAGCGGCGTCGATCAACCCTGTGGATGCATTGCGGAACGAATAGCGAAGCAGGCGGGCGAATTCGGCAGCGAGGAGCGAGATGAAGTGGTGGCAGTTAAGACGGCGCGATGCGGATCTGGAGCGCGAGTTGCGCTGCGATCTTGAGCTGGAAGCCGAGGAGCAGCGGGAACGGGGCTTGCCGGCGGATGATGCCCGCCTTACGGCGCGGCGCGCGCTGGGCAATGCCGCGCTGATCCGGGAGCAGACGCATGAGGCATGGGGATGGGCGCCTCTAGAACACTTCTGGCAGGACATTCACTTTGCAGCAAGGCAATTCAGCAAGAACCGCCTTTTTGCGGCGATTTGCATCCTCACGCTGGGGCTCGGGGTCGGCGCCCAGACGACGATCTACAGCGTGGTTCGGGCAGTGCTGATCGATCCTTATCCATACCGCGGCGCAATGCGGATGGTGCACATTCATCTTTATGACAAGGACCCCGCGCCGTATGATCTGGCGCTGGACAGCGCACAGTTTGCCCTGTTTCAGAGGTCGCCGGTGCTGGACGGAGCGATTGCGGAAGACGGGTACACGATGGCGCTGACCAGCGCCGAATTGCCGGAACAGCTTCAAGTCGGGCGGTTGTCGCCGAACGGGTTCGACTACTTTGGCGTGCCCGCCCTGCTTGGGCGGACTTTTGGCCCCACCGATAGAGCCAATGTTGCGGTTCTCAGCTATCACTTCTGGATTTCGCATTTCGCAGGCCGACCAAATGCGATCGGGCAAAATCTGCAACTCGATCGCCAGGACTACGAAATCATCGGCGTGATGCCGCAGCGGTTTGCCTGGATGGGCGATGACGTCAACGTTCCCCTGCCGTATTCCACCGATCCCCGCCGGCCGGCAAACGTGTACGCGCGTCTCCGCGAAGGAGTGAGCGACGCGCAGGCGGAGGAGGCACTCGAACCGATGCTCGACGGCTTCGCGAAGGAGACTCCGGCAAATTTCCCGCAGCAATTCAAGGTACATGTCGTGCATATCAACGAGGTGGCGATCGGAAGATTCAGAGGATTCCTGGTTGTCCTTTTCGCGTCTGTCTCGTTCCTGCTGGTGCTGGCTTGCGTGAATGTGGCCATCCTGCTGCTCGCGCGGGGAGAGGCAAGACAAGCGGAGATTGCGATGCGCAAGGCACTGGGGGCATCGAGCGGCCGCATCGCGCGGCAGTTGCTCACGGAATCGGTTTTTCTTTCGCTGGCAGGCGGGGCGCTTGGTATCGCGCTGGCATTTGCCGGCATTCGTCTGGTTCTGTTTCTCATTCATCCGCTTCCGACGATCTTTCCTCCTGAAGCTGAAATTGCTCTCGATGTTCCAGTGTTGCTTTTCAGCATCGGCATTTCGTCGTTGACGGGAATCGGCTGCGGCCTGTGGCCTGCGTTGCGTCTTTGCAGGGGCGGGCTGCGGCAGGCGGCGGAGAGCGGCGCGTCGAAACTTGCCGGAAAGCAGGGCACCTACCGCGCGCATCGCCTGCTGCTGACCGGGCAGGTGACCTTGACGGTTCTTCTGCTGGCGGGGTCGGGGGCCACCGTGAGGGAACTTGGACGCCTGCTGCACGAGAACCTTGGGTACGAGCCGCAGAATCTGGCGTCAGCGAATCTTGTCCTGAAAGAGGGCTCCCATCACGAGTGGGCCGACCGTGTTGCTTATTTCGAGCAGATTCGCAACGCGATCGCACGGGACCCCGAGGTGGTCTCAGCAGCGATCGGGCACCTGCCGCCATCGATTATCGACTCGACCCCCATTGCGATTCCGGGACTGGATGGCAGCGAAGGACATGTCAGCGAGCAGCAGGTAAGCCGGGAATACTTCTCCACGCTTGGGACGCGCCTGTTGGCCGGGCGGGTTTGGACGCCTGCGGAAATTGCGCACGCCGCGCATTTGGCTCTCATCAATGAGTCCATGCGACGCCGTTATTGGCCCAGTGCGAATCCGATCGGCCAGACTATCGTGCTGAACAATGGCATCGCGAATGGAAATGTATGGCGGCTGGTGGCTCCCGGTGACGACCAACATTTTCGGATCATCGGAATGGTTGCCGACACACCGAACCGGGGCCTGGGCGAAGCGGTCTTTCCGGGTGTGTATGTTCCGTATTCGATGTCGCCGTTCGACGGATTCGATGTAGTGGTTCGAACGCGAACCAACCCCGCGGCATTGTTGCACGATCTCAAGGAAGATGTGCGGCGCGTCGAGGCGGGCCAGGCCGTGGGAGACCTGGTTACGGCAAATGATTTGCTGGAAGGGGACAGCCTTGGGCGGGAGCGTCTCGCCGCGCGTCTTTTCACAGCCTTTGCTTTTCTTGGACTGGCTTTCGCGATCAGCGGCCTTTATAGCGTTCAATCGTATCTTGTGGCGCAGCGACGACGCGAATTGGGCTTGCGCATCGCGCTCGGCGCGCGGAGATTGCATATCGTTGACGTGATTACACGGGGAGCGGGTGTTTCGGTGCTGATTGGAACCAGCATCGGCATGCTGGCCACGCTCGCGCTCAGCCGCGTCTTTGCCTATTGGACGAATGGAAATGCGCGCGACCCGATCATGCTGCTGGCTATCGCCGGCATCCTGTTTCTCGCGGCCGGAGCGGCTTCGGTTGGTCCGGTGCTGACTGCTGCTGCGATCGATCCCGTGCGGGCGCTGCGTTCGGAATGAAATATTGCCGGGACGAGGTGGGCGCTGGATGAAAGGAAACCTCAGATGAAGTGGTGGCAGTTGAAAAAACGCGATGCGGATCTGGAGCGCGAGTTGCGCTCCGATCTTGAGCTGGAAGCTGAGGAGCAGCGGGAACGGGGCTTGTCAAAAGATGAGGCGGGTTATGCGGCGCGGCGCGCGCTCGGCAACACCACGCTCATTCGCGAGCAGGCGCACGAGGCTTGGGGATGGGCGCGTCTCGAATACATGTACCAGGATCTTCGCTTCGCGTTTCGGCAGCTGAGGCGGTCGCCGGGATTTGCCGCGGCGTCGATCTTCACGCTCGCGCTTGGGATCGGCGCGTCCACTTCGATCTTTTCGGTGGCGGATGCGGTTCTGCTTCGTCCTCTGCCGTATCCACGTCCCGAGCAGCTGGTGCGCGTGTGGGAACAGATGCCGAATGGGCACCGGCCGAACCTGGCCGAATCGAACTACGAAGATTTCGTTGCGCAGAACCGGACGTTTTCGCAGCTCGCCGCTTACGACTTTGGCCTGGTTTCGTTGTCTGGAGGAAGCGAGCCTGCCCGCGCCAACATTTCTGGAGTTTCGAGCCAGTTCTTTCCTGTATTCGGAGTTCAACCGTATCGCGGCCGTCTTTTTACGGCTGGTGAGCAGCGCCCTCACGGCACCCCGGTCATGATTGTGAGTTACGGATACTGGCAGCGCTACCTGGGGAGTTCGGCTGATCTTTCGAAGTTTCATCTCGATCTCGAAGGAGGCTCTTACCAGGTGGTTGGCGTGATGCCGCCGGGATTCGACTACCCTGCCGGGGTTGCGGCATGGATTCCGCGCGAATCGATTGATCCGCCTGAGCCGAGCCGCACCGGCCACAACTGGCAGGTGATCGGGCGCGTACGCGACGGCGTGACAGTGGGGCAGGCGCGAGCCGATCTGAGCGCGATCGCGCACCGCATCCGCAGCCAGTATGGGTCGGAGGTCGATCTTACCGATGCGGCAGTTCAGCCGCTTTCGGCCACCATCGTGGGCGATGTGCGTACCGCCCTGCTCACGCTTCTCGGTGCGGTCGGACTTCTTCTCGTGGTGGCGTGCGCGAATGTGGCGGGGCTGCTGATGGCCCGCGCCGCGGCTCGCCGCAAAGAACTCGCGGTGCGTGCAGCCCTTGGCGCCGCGCGATCGCGACTGGTTCAGCAGTTCCTCGCCGAGTCGTTCGCACTTGCGTTCGGGGCGGGAGTCCTTGGCGTGGTGATTGCCGTGATCGGGGTCCGCACCCTGCCGGCCGTTCTTCCCGCCGATTTGCCGCGCCAGCAGGGGATTGCCATCAACCCAGGAGTGCTATTGTTCGCGTTGGCGGCAACCGCACTTATTGCGATCGGGCTGGGCTTGTTTGCGGCCTGGCGTGCCGGCGGCCCAGATCTTCGCGAGGCCATGAGCACGTCATCGCAGAGCCACACCGGCGCGAGTGCGACGCAGCGCCTGCGCAGCGTGCTGGTTGTGGGCGAAATCGCGACGACTCTTGTGATCCTGATCGGCGCGGGACTCCTGGGCCGCAGTTTTCTGCGCCTGATCTCCACCAATCCCGGCTTTCGTTCGGAGAGCCTCATCACGATGGAGTTCTCGCCTCCCGTTCCAATGCGCGGCATGAACGCGGGAGAGGTCGCGAGGCAAGTTCAACAGCTCGATGACATCATGGCTCGCCTGCGCACCATTCCCGGCGTGCAGAGCCTCGGGCTAGCAAGCGGCGTGCCGGTTGCGCTCGGCGACAATCTGCCGGAGGGGACGTTTCTGCTTCTCAACGGCCACAATCCGCCTGCCGATTTCGACCAGTTTGGGCACATGGCGTTGAACCATGCGCAAACGGGTCACGCGCTTTACGGAGTTGCCGGCGAGGATTACTTCACCACCCTCGGAATTCCGCTGATGCGAGGGCGCCTTTTTGGCCCGCAGGATGGCCTCGATGCTCCCAATGTGGCGCTGATCAGCGAGGCGCTGGCGCGGCGCAGCTGGCCGAATCAGGACCCCATTGGCAAAGTAATCGAATTCGGCAACATGGATGGCAATCTCAAGCCGCTCACGATTGTCGGAGTTGTGGGCGACGTGCGCGCGCGCGGGCTGGATGCGCCGCCCGATTCGGTGATTTACGTCGACTACCGCCAACGGGGGATGAATGTGAACTCAACGCCGACCATTCTCGTGCGCACCAGCGCACCTGAAGGCGAGATTGTCGCGCCGGCTCGCGCCGTTTTCCGTCAGCTCGCGCCCGAAGTCCCGGTCAAGTTCTCGACGTTTGCGGAGCAGATGAATGGGTGGCTCGCGGATCGACGGTTTGTGTTGCTTCTGGTAGGACTTTTCGCTGCGGCGGCATTGGTGCTGGCGTCTGTAGGTCTCTATGGCGTGGTGGCGTTTTTCGTGACGCGCCGCACCCAGGAAATCGGCATCCGGATGGCCATCGGTGCCCAGCGCGGCGATGTGTTGCGCATGGTGCTGGTGGAGGGTTCGCGTCTTGCGGGCCTGGGCATCGCGATCGGCGTGGTGGCGTCTCTCGCCGTCACCCGGTTGCTGTCGAGCCTGCTCTTTGGTGTCAGCTCGATGGATCCGGTCACTTTTATCGCGGTGGCTGCCATTCTTTCCGGAGTAGCTCTTGCCGCGTCGTTCATTCCGGCGCGGCGTGCCATGCGTGTCGATCCCGTGAAGGCGCTGCGCTACGAATAAGCCGGCGATTGCCTGATAGCATTTCTGCATGTTCCGCAGCCCTCGTCGCAGAGTTGTTTTTCCGGTTATCTCGGGTTTTCTGATTCTTCTCGCCGCCGTGTCGAACAGCGGGTTCGCCCAGGCGCAGCCGGATTCTGCCGAACGCAGCCACATCGAGAACGCGTTGCGCGGATTGAATCGCGGGCGCGGGATCGGCCAGGTTGCTATTTCACCGGATGGGCACTGGCTGGCGTGGATTCAGGGCGGACGCGCCGGCGACGAGATCATGGCGGCGCCAGTCGATGAGTTGCAGCAGGCACAGCGGATCACTGCCGCGCAATCGGATCAGCGCTGCCGCGAAAACGAAATTGCCTGGGAACCTGATTCCAAGGCGATTGCGTTCTTCTCTGACTGTGCCAATCCCGGCGAGCAGGATGACCTCTATCTTCAGGCGATCGGCGGCACGGCTCGCAGGATGACGCAGTTGAGTGGCTATGAAAAGTCGCCGGCATTTTCGCCCGACGGCAAGCAGATCGCATTTCTGTATGTCGAAGGGGCAACGCGTCCTTCGGGCGCACTGGCGGCCATGAAGCCGTGGTCGGGCGTGATCGGGGAAGACAACATCGAGGTGCAGCGCATCGCTGTCGCGCAAGTGAATACGACGGAGCTGGCCGCGCCTACGCAAGTCAGTCCGGCAAATTTGCACGTGTACGAGTTTGATTGGGCGCCCGACTCGAAGACGCTGGCCTACATCGCGGCGGATCCGCCGGGTGAAAACAACTGGTGGGTGGCGAAGCTTTATGTTCAAGGGCTTGATTCGACTCCGACAGCAGTTCTCGCCCCGGCCGATGTTTCGGGTCCACTGCACGGATTGCAGATCGCTGTTCCGCGCTGGTCGCCCGACCAGAAGGAAATTGCTTTCATCGGCGGATTGATGAGCGACCAGGGATCGACGGGCGGCGACGTGTGGCTGGTGTCTGCGGCGGGCGGCGCGCCTCGCGACCTCACTGCCGGGCGTCCCACATCACCGGCGTGGATTGAGTGGGACGGCAACGATCATCTCTATGTTTCCGAATTGGCGGGGGGAGATTCCCGGCTGGTTCGGATGCACCTGAAGGGCAGTCATCTCGATGCGGCGAGTGCTGTCAGTTTCGACTCTCCGCTCTTCAGCATTCCGGGGAGTGTTGGGGATGGACGGCTGGAATTGAGCCTTTCATCGACCGCAGATCATTCCAAATTCGTCTTTCATGCCAGCACGTTTGATCATCCGGCGGAGATCTACGAGGCCGGGGCGAACCGGGTCGCGAATTCCGGCGTGGTGCAGGTCTCTCACTTCAATGATGGCGTGGAGCCCGCCTGGGGCAAAGGTGTTTCACTGGACTGGAAAAGCGATTCATTCAACGTGCAGGGGTGGCTGCTGCTGCCGAGGGGCTACGACCGGTCGAAAAGGTATCCGCTCATCGTGGAGGTTCACGGTGGTCCCGCATCTGCGGCGACGGCTCACTGGGGCGGAGGCGGCGGCCTCAGCGCGACGGCATTTTCGGCACTGGGCTATTTTGTGCTCGAACCGAATCCAAGGGGGAGCTTCGGCCAGGGAGAAACGTTCACCGAGGCCAACCGGAAGGACTTCGGATACGGAGATCTGCGCGATATCCTCGCGGGCGTGGATGCGGTGGAGGCGAAGTATCCCATTGATCCCAATCGAGTGGGCCTTACCGGCTGGAGCTATGGCGGGTTCATGACGATGTTTGCGGTTACGCAAACGAATCGCTTCAAGGCTGCGGTGTCGGGAGCCGGGATCTCGGACTGGCTGAGCTACTACGGCGAAAACTCGATCGATCAGTGGATGATCCCTTACTTTGGCGGGTCGGTGTACGACGATCCCGCCGTTTACGCGAAAAGCTCAGCCATCAACTACATCAAGCAGGCGCATACGCCCACGCTGGTGGTGGTGGGCGACCGCGACGGGGAGTGCCCGGCTCCCCAGTCCTTCGAATTCTGGCATGCTCTGCGCGACGAGCATGTTCCGACCCAGCTGGTTGTTTATGCGAATGAGGGGCACGGGTTTGTGGACCCGGCTCATCGTCGCGACGTGATGGACAGGACGGTGGAATGGTTTGCCCACTACATGCCCCCAACTCCATAGCGCTCTTGCTCGCCATCGGCCGCAAAAGGAGTCTATTGAGGTAAAAGAGGGAGCAGCCCTTGCGTACCACCGGAGCGCGGCGTCGCCCTGATACACTTTTCTTTGGAGAACAACAGAGCGTGTTTCGTCGACCGGCCGATGACAGGGCCGATTGCCCCAGCAGCCATGATCGGCTGCCGGTCACTGGGCATGTGCACGAGGCGCTTTCAACCCATATTTCCTTGTGACTTGGAAAGACCGTTCCGCGGTTTGTTGGGGTGGAACGGGGAGGATTCATGCGGCGGTATCTGACGCTCATTTTTTTGCTGTGTTTGACCGTTCCAGCCGGGATTTCCTTCTCGGGATGCGTGCGCAACCCTGCCGGCAATTATTGCAACGGCCAAGGATACGGTTTAAAGGTCACCCAGGTGTTTTCCATCGATCTGGAACCGAGGACGACGGGCATTTCGCTGGCCTTCGGGCAGACGCGGCAGGTGACACCGCCGACGGCCAAGACCTGCCATGGAGCGTCGGCGTCCGTTTCCCAGTACCTCTACGGAACCACCAACAATCAGCTGGTCGATATTTCGCCGACGGGCAGCATCTGCGCCGGAACCTGGAACCGCAACACGGGCGGCGGCATTCCTGACTACACCATTTGCAGTGCGCCGAATCCGACGCCCAACACGGGTGGGCTTCCGTACAACACGGCGTATATCACTGCTTCCGCAGATTCGATTACGTCGAATCCCGTGGAGGTGTATGTTCACGTTCCGGTCAGTTCGATTTCGTTAGCGCTGACAGGCACGCCGCAGCAGGCGCAGTGTTACTCGCAGAGCACGGTGGCGCAGCTTGACTCCGAGGCCTGCTATGCAGGCCCCAATAATGCTCAATATGAACTCTGCGCGCCGCCGGGGCTGTCGGCGTATTCGTGCAAGAACGGTTTGAATCTGGCGGGAGGCGTGACTTCGGTTCCCGACTGCTCGACCGCGATCGGGCCTCTCGCCTACACCGTCGGGACCGCTTCGGTAGCGACGATCAATCCCGAGAACAACCAGATTACGGCTGAGCTACCCGGCACCACTGCGATCACAGCGTCGGTAGCCGGTTCCGGCGCATCGGCTGGATACTTCTCTGTTTGTCCACCGGCAAAGATTTCGATCGCGCTCGCCAACGGGGCCACCAGCGGCACGGTGACCCAGGGGGTTCAACAGAACGTGACGACGACTGTAACCGATACGACCGGGCACACGATTACGGGACTCACGCTCGACTACCAATCCACGAACCCGCTCGAGCTGACGGCCGGTGCGGGAGGCGCTATCGGGGCGCAACTCCCGGGCTCCGGATCGGTTTACGCCATCTGCCAGCCCAGCAGCTGCAATCCGGCGCCAATCAACCAGGTTGGAGTTTTTGGCACCGGACTTTCGATCTCGAGCAATCCGGTCAACATCACGATTCCGGGCACGGCAAGCTCCTACCTTTGGTTCTCGGCTCCGGGCGCATCGCAATACTTTGTTCCGGTCGAATTGCTCACGGGATCGGTCGGTTCCACGGTTCGGCTTCCCTACGTGCCCAATTCGATGATCATGGACCAGCTGGGCACCAATCTTTACTTCGGATCGGCGCATGAGCTGATGGTGTACAGCACTTCAACCAATACGATCTCGAAGCAGGATCCATCGGTCCCGGGCGTCGTTCTGGCTGTGTCGCCGAATAATCAGACTCTTGTTATCAACGACCAGGTGCGCCAGGTCTTTTACCTCTATACCTCGACCGGTACGATCTCGACCACGTTCAACGGCGTCGGCACCGCGGCGCAGTGGACGCCGGATTCGAAGACCCTCTACGTGACCGATACCTCCGCAGCGAATAACGCGGCGGCGGGAATCACCGGGCATACCGACACGCTCTACGTGTACAACGCGAATACCGGCTGGACGACCTATGCGCTGCCCGCGCCGCCGGCCCAATGGGTCACGAACCATACGCCTCGCGAAGTCGCGGTCACGGTGCCGGGTCTGGGCGCGTATCTCAGCGGCAGTCCCACGGTGGCGCACACATGGTGCCCGTCGGGAACCGTGGGGAACTATCTCAGCATGAGCTTCTACCCGCAAGTGGACTCGGTAACGACTCAGACGGACGTGCTTGCGGCCACGACGGATGGGCAACATATCCTGGGCGCGGGACTCGCAGGAACCGCAGTCTCGCTGTCCGATATCAGCGTCAAGATTCCGACGGAAGACATGGTGCCGGGGGGGACGAGCGACCTGGCGACGCCGATCCCATGCCCAATTAACGGAGCGACCCTCAGTCCGCTTGCCGTGACCTCCACGCTGAATCCTCCGCAGAGCTTGAATGTGACGGCATCCGCGGTGAACCAGATTGTGACTTCTCCCGCGGCAGTCACGCAGGGCAGCGGCACGTCGCCCTTCAATCTGAGCTTCGTTACCTACAATCCGACGGCCGGCTCGAACGGCCTGCTTCCTTATTACAAGGTAACGACTCAAAACCCGGCGCCGGGAACGGTGGGGACCGTTACGCTGACGGCTCCTACGAATGGAACCGCTCCGACAGCTCCTGTTGCGGGTGCGTTCAGCCCGGATAATTCGCTCTTCTTCGTATCGTCGGCGGGCGACAACCAGATCCACTACATCAACACCACAACCCTGCAGGACACCCAACAGATCAGTCCCAACCTGCCGTCCTGCGCGCCCGGTTCAGATCCGGACTGCGTATTCACCAACGCGACTGCTCCGGCATCGGGGATCGTTCCGGCAACGGTGATCGCTGTGAAGCCGCGTCCCACCACCTAACCGAACGGCAGTGAATCAAAGAAGGCCGGCTGTGACTGCCGGCCTTTGCCTTTGCGCTGAGAGGGATTTGCGCGGCGCATCCGGCTTTGTGTTGTCCGTCCGCACGATAGAATCAGAGCATGATCAAGGGGATTTCGATCCTGCGGCCGGCTGGCAGCGCGGAGGCCTATGACCGGCTCTCGAGCTTCTTTTCGGCGCTTGGATTCGCGCCGGGAGCGGGCTGGAAAGAAGAGACAAGCCGCGGCGCGTCTTTTCTTGCTCCCCTTGGGAATCTCGAGTTCGTGGAGGGCGAATTTCCGCCGGTTGCCGATGTCATGGTGGAGGTGACGTCGCTCGATGCGGTGCACCAGGCGGCCGAAGCGTGGCTGAAATCGAATGGAGGCGCGGACGCCGGGAGCCGTCTTTCCGCGATCACCGACACGCATTGGAAGTCACGCATCTTTACCGCGGAGCCCGAACCTGGATTCGCGTTCAGTTTCTGGGCGTGGAGCGATCCGACGAAAGGGAGGCCGATCGCGTTCGAAGGCGATCTTTCCGCGGAAGGAATGAAGTTTGCGATTGTGGTTTCGCGCTGGAATGCGGTGATTACCGACCGCCTGCTCGATGGCGCGCTCGATGCATTGTTGCGCAGCGGGGTGAAACGTTCTGACATCGAGGTGGTGCGGGTTCCGGGAGCGTGGGAGATTCCCGCCGCCGCCCGCACGCTCGCAGAGCAGCGCCGTGCTGAGGCCGTCATCACTCTCGGCTGCCTGCTGCGCGGAGAGACCGCTCACTATGAGGCCATCTACAACGAAGTTTCGCGGGGCATCGGCCAATCGCAGCAGGAAACCGGAATTCCGCACAGTTTCGGGGTGCTGACCTGCGAGACCCTCGAGCAGGCACTCCATCGCGCCGGCATCAAGGCGGGGAACAAGGGATTTGAAGCGGCTGTGGCTGCGATCGAAATGGTGAGCCTCACGCGCAAGATCAAGCAGGGCGGTGGCGCTTGACCGCAAGCACACGCCGCAAGTCGCGCGAGTTGGCTATGCAGATGCTTTTTCAGGCCGATCTGGGAAAGCAGAAGCCCGATGAAGTACGGGCGACCTTCTGGAAGGCCGGGGACCAGGTGGAGCCTGAGGTTCGTGGTTTCGCCGAAGACCTGTTCCGCGTCGCCATTGCGAACCAGGAGAAAATTGACGGGTTGATCACCGCCCATTCGAAGCACTGGCGGCTTGAGCGCATGCCCGCGGTCGATCGCAACCTGCTGCGCATGGCGGTGGGCGAGATGATGGGCTTCAAGTCCACGCCGTTTCCGATCGTAATCAATGAGGCGCTGGAGATCGGACGCCGTTATGCCGCGCCTGAGTCGATCAATTTTCTGAACGGAATACTTGACACCATCGCACGCGAGTTGATCGCGAGCTAGGGCGGGGCGGCCGCAGTTGCAACCCCGCCTCCTGAATCGGACTCTAACCGAACGTTGTTGATCGGGCCGGCTGAGACCGGCGTTGGTTACGATCCGCCGTTTATTGGAGTTTTCGGCGTACCATGGAATCTGGTACGCTCAGGCTTTCTTGGAATTGAAAGGAGATCTTCATCATGTCACAGGAAAACAAATCTCAAGGCCTCGCATGGTTCATTGCAGGGCTCGGCGTGGGGGCTCTGATCGGCATTCTTTATGCGCCCAAGAGCGGCCGCGAGACCCGCGAGGAGCTCGCGCAAAGCGCGCGCGAAGGCACGGAATACCTGCGCAACCGCAGCCGGCAGGCCATGGAGCAGGTGGGCACGCTGGTGGATAAGGGCAAGGAGCGCGTGAACGAATACGTCGACCGCGGACGCGATGTGGTCGACCGGGGACGCGCACAGTGGGAAGAATTCGTGGAGCGCGGCAAGAACCTTGTCTCCGATCAGACCGGTCGCGTGGCGAATGCGGTGGATGCTGGCCGCGAGGCTTATCGAGCTTCTGCCAAACCCGGTGAGTCCAGCACCACTTAGGTTCCCTGACCGGACCGGGGGAACCCGGTCCGGACCTGCGTTCGACTTGTTGCGTTGAGATCACTCGACCAAATTTCAGCAAGCACGCAGCGGCTTTGTGCGAGATCTCGTCATGAACAGTGCAAGCAACACGCAAACCATTCTGCTGATCGTCTTCGTCGCCATCACCGGCCTGGCGGTTTTGCTTCAGGCCTCCGTTCTGCTGGGCATGTTCATCGCCATGCGGAAGTCGCTGAAGCTGGTGCAGGAGAACGTGGACGAACTGCGCACCAAGGTTCTGCCCGTCGTCACCGACGCGGGTGATTTCTTCACGCGCGTTGGACCCAAGCTCGAGTCGATGGCGACCGACATGTCGTCGATGATGCACGACCTGCGGGAGCAAGGCGCAGAACTGCAGGAATCGGCCACGGTGATACTTGAGAAGGTGCAGCGCCAGTCGAGCCGCGTCGACTCAATGATGACCGGCTTTCTCGACTCGGTGGATCGGGCCGGCGCGTTTATCAACGACGTAGTGGGCGCTCCGATTCGGCAGCTGGGTGCATTGGCAGCCGCAGCCAAGGCCATGTTCGGCGCGCTTACGTCGCGCTCGCCGGAACCGGCAGCCACCCATGCGTCGGCCGACAAGGACCTGTTCGTTTAGATCAGCGGAGGCAAAAAGGGAAGGCCGGGTCGAGATCCCGGCCTTTCTTGTGTTTGTATTGCCTGCTTCACAGCACCATCATACGATCCAGCCGCCGCCGACAACCTCGTCGCCGTCATAGAAGACGGCGGACTGGCCGGGCGTGACGGCGCGCTGCGGCTCGTCGAAGGTTGCCGTGACTTCGCCGGCTCCAGCTGGAGACAGCGTGGCCCAGGCGGGCTCGTGGCGGTGGCGGATCTTAATTTTCACGCGCATCGGCGCGGCCAGGCCGGGAATGCTGATCCAGTTGAGGCGGCCGGCGCGCAGATGCCGGGTTGCCAGCTCCGCGTCGGCGCCGACGGTGACCCGATGGCTTGCGGGGTCGATCTGGAGCACGTAGAGCGGCGAGGGCGAGGCGACTTTGAGGCCCTTGCGCTGGCCCACGGTGAAGTTGAAGATGCCCTCGTGGCGGCCGAGCACTTCGCCGTTCGAGGCGACTAACTCGCCCGTTGTCTCGGGGAAGTCCTCGCCCTGCTCTTCGAGATAGGCGGTGAGGAACTGCTTGTAGTCTCCGCCGGGAATGAAGCAGATTTCCTGGGAGTCGGGCTTTTCAGCGAGCGCGAGACCGCGGCTCCGGGCCACTTCGCGCACCTCGGGCTTGGTGAGGTGGCCCAGCGGAAACAGGGTGTGCGAAAGCTGCTCCTGGGTAAGACCAAAAAGAAAGTACGTCTGGTCCTTGGCCAGGTCGGCCGGCCGCTTCAGAATCCAGCGACCACGCTCCGGATCGAATTCGTTCACGGCGTAATGGCCGGTGGCGATGCGGCTGGCACCGATGGAACGCGCCGTCTTCAACAGCTGGTCGAACTTGAGGTGGTTGTTGCAAAGCGAGCATGGGATTGGCGTCCGCCCAGCGAGGTACTCGCTGACGAAGGGCCGCACCACGTCCTGCTCGAAGCGGTCTTCCTGGTTGACGACGTAATAGGGAATGCCGAGGTGCTCGGCCACACGGCGGGCGTCATAGACGTCGTCGAGCGAGCAGCAGCGGCCGGCCTTGGGCGCGTCACCACCCCAACGACGAGGACCTGTCGTTGGGGACCCCGGGGCGTCGGGAATACCGTGCTTGCCGGCCAGGCGGGTCTGATCCCAGAGCTGGAGGGTCAGGCCGACAACGTTGAGGCCCGAGTGGGCGAGCATGGCCGCGGCCGTCGAGGAGTCGACTCCTCCGGACATGGCTACGGCAATGGTGTCGGTCTGGGTCATCTCTTCCAGTGTAAGGCAGATCACATTTTCGGTGTTTGCGGCGGGTGCAAGAGCGAGGAACGGGTGGCGCCGTCGCCGGGTTTGCAAAGGGATCGCGGTCAGCCGGATGTCTCAGTGTAGATCTTCGGCCATGACAAAAGAGCTCCTGAATGTGGCAAGCACGACCAGGACCGTGCGGCCGTCGCGCGACGCACCCAGATTGGCGCCCCAGGGAATCGCCTTCTGCGGGGGACCGTTCAGGTTGAGAATCCGTTTGAGCTGGTTCGTGCGGAAGGAGTAGTACATGAGGGCTGGTCCGGGGTCTGTATCTGAGTCAACCAGGTAGATGCCGTTTTCGGTGACCGCAAACTCTCCCCAATAGCCGAAGTGGAGCGCGTCCGTCACAAGGTGCGGGGTTCCTCCGGTCACGGGGATGGCCCAGATGCCCCCGCCGCTGAGTTTGGAGAAGTAAAGCGTCTTCCCGTCGGTCGATTCCAGGCCCGTCAATCCGCCATCGTGCGTCAGTTGAGTCTCGCGGCCGCTTGCCAGTTCTTTGCGCCAGATCTGAAAACTGCCGGTGCGATCGGAAGCGAAATAGATCGCCTTTCCATCGTGCGACCAGCTCTCAGGGCCATTGTTGTCGTTTCCGGGAACAACCCTGTGGAGGTTGCGGCGGGAGGGGATCTCTGTCAGTGATCGTGACAGGGCAAACAAACCGATATCCCTCGGTGTGCACCGTGGATATGAATTTTGGTTCGCGGGCGTCGTCGCCGAGTTGGCGGCGAAGTGAGGCGATGGATCGCGTGAGCGAGTTTTCGGAAACCGAAACATCGTCCCAGACGGCATCGAGCAGTTCATTCTTCGAGACCAGCCGGCCCGGATTTCGCAGCAGGTAGACGAGGACCCGGAAGGCCTTTGGCTCAATCGGCAGGGGGGCACCGGCCCTGAGGAGAAGCCACTCAGCGGGCCGGACTTCGATATCCGCGAATCGGAAAATGGTGGTTTCCGGCACCCCGTCCCAGCTCCGTCAGAAAAAGATCGGGTTTCCCGAACGATACTGCGACCCACAGTGGAGATTCCATGCAGCTGATCGAGCTGAGGGCGAGTGTCTTTACGTCACAGGCTTCTTGGATCCTTGCGGGCTTCGCATGTACAGGCGCGCCCGTCGTTTTTGGAAGACTCCACGGTCCAGGAGATGCGGCCAGTCTACCCCTGTTGCTTCGAAACCCAGTTTCTCACGCCGCAAACCCGGACGCGATGTAGTCGAAAGCGGCGCTTTCCGGCGCTCTCATCATTCCGTCATTTCAATTCAGAAAAGGGTCACAACGCCGTAAAGACCGTGCGCCCGCGCACAGCGACATTGCCTCAAGCCAACCCGGCTGGGGAGATCGCACATGTCGCTTTTCAAGTACTTTGTGGTGGCGGCGGTTGCCATGGGGACAGTGATTGCCATGCGGGCGGAAACACGGTGTCCGGGAAATGCCGCCAGTATACGCCCGCGATTTGTGGAGCATTCGATTGTGATTGTTCCGGTGATGGTGAATGATTCCGGACCCTACGATTTTGTCCTGGATACGGCGGCGCAGATGAGCACCATTGAGCCGTCGCTTGCGGATGAACTGCATTTCAAGCTGGAGGGAACGGCAGGTGTGACCGGGGCAGGATTTGTGACGCGGGCTTCGTACGCGCGTCCGGGATCGCTGCGGACCGGGGCGTATGAGGTCAGCAGCCCGGTGGTGCTGGTTCATCCGCTGGGCCAGATCCGGATTTCCGATTCAAGAGTGCGGGGGATCCTGGGGGAGAATTTTCTGGAGCACTTCGACCTGCTGATCGATTACGACCACTCGATTGTGTGCCTGGATGCTGCGAAGGCTCTGCGGGAGAAGGTGAAGGGCGAACGCCTTACGCTGGTTGCCGCTCCGCATGCGGCAAGTGGCATGCCGTTCACCGAGCCGCTGATTCTTCCGGCGGAACTGTCCGGTGTTTCCGGGCGTCCCGTGCTGTTGCAGATCGATTCGGGCATCAATGCGGCGTTGCTGTTCGATGCGGGGATTTTCGGTTCTGCCCGGCCGGCGGCGGCGAAGTCGCTGCGAAGCCATGGCACCGATGGAGCGTCGCACGACTACGTAGTTCTGGCGCCGCAGAACATTCATGTAGGGCCTGTCCGTCTGGAGGGCGTTTCGTTTGTGGCGCCGGATGCGAAGAACTCCGAGGTTCCTCGATCCGGGATCGATGGGGTGCTTCCGACGGGGCTCTTCCGAAGTGTTTTTATCAGCTACGAGGGAGGGTTTGCGGTGCTCGCGTCCTGGTAGCGGGTCTCTCGCGCTGGCTGGTAGGGGAGGGCCGCGCGGTCTGATACGGCGGCGGATTGGGTCGGTGTCAAAAGCTCATGCGGAAGTAGGCTTGTCCTTGCCGTGGGAGATTGGATTGACATTGTTGAGGCGCCAGGCCAAAGGCGCCGTCACTGACATTTGTGTCGGGCATGCAAGCCCTGATGACGCGGTTGAATAGGTCAAAGAACTCGATTCTGAGCTCCGCGTGCACGCGGTCGCCAAGGAAGAACTTTTTCGCCAGAGCGATGTTCTCGTTGGAGGTGGGCGGGAGCCGCAGACTTTCGAGTTCGCGAGGCGCGTTGCCGGGCACCCACGGTCCTGGATCGGAAAAGGCATTTGGATTGAGGACCGGAAGAGGGTTCCCGCCGCTATCGGTCCTGTCGACATTTTTCCACGAGATGACCGGCTTGATTCCGGGAAGGACGTTGGCGCGATTGAAGCCATTGTTCAAAGGATTGCCGCTGGCGGTGACGCCGAAGGGTACGCCGCTCTGATATTGGAGAATGGCGCTCACCTGCCAACCGCCGTCGATGTTGTTCTTCAGAAGGCCGCCGCCGCTCAGGAGCGGCTTGTCAGGGCCAATGGGCAATTCATACACACCGCTCAGGTTCAGGATTGGAGTAATTCAGAACGACACCCATGCCGTATGTCGTCAAGGATTCCAATTGTGTCAGCGGATCGTTTGCGGGGAAAGCAAAGCCGGGATAGAACGCGGTATACGGAGCTCGCCAATAGGAACCGTGGAGTTTCTGCGCGTCTGTCAGGTTGTGATCAATCGAGAATCCGGGCTCGACCTCTCGCGTGGGAAAACTGGAGACCGCGGTGAATGCGTTGTCCTGGTTGGGATTCGGAGTTCGAGGATTATTGGCGCGCGGAATCAGGGCGAGGAGCTTTTGCGAGATGGGACTGAAACAACTTGGATCGATTACGTTGCCAGGAAACTGCTGTCCCGGAACATAGCCGTGTGCCCCGGGATTGCACGTGGGAGGAATCATGGCGGGGTTGGCCCAAGCCTGCGGCACGTAGATTGGAATCTGTTGCGGCACGACCTCACCGTTTGGGAGGGTGTTGAAGAAGAAGTCATTGCTGAAATCGCCATTTCTCATCGCATCGGTCGGCACGGTTCCGAGCTGAGTTGTACCGATGTTCAGGCGATACCACTCCAGATCTGCGTGGAAAAATGTCCGGTTTCTTCCGTTGTAGATCGCCGGAATGAGGACCGGGCCACCGAAAGAGAATCCGAAATTATGCTCGCGGTCTGCCGGCGTGACCTTGTGCCCATTGGCATCGAGGATCGGGTAAGCGCCCGGAGCGTCCAAAGAACTATTGCGCATGAGCTCAAACGCGGAGCCATGAAATTCGTTAGTTCCCGAAGCAAATTGAAAGGACGCGACGCCTTGCCCGAGGCCGTACTGCGGGGAAAAAACCGAAGAGGTGACACGAACCTCATCTACCATCTCAAACGGCGGATTGACGATCTCCTGAAACCCGGGGGTTTGGTCCTGGACCAGTGGCAATGATGATTTCGTTTGCGAAATCCACCCCGCCGTTGATCCGGTGACTGAACACACCTCCGGTTACGCCGGGAGTGAGAAAAATGAAGGAGTCAATGCGGCCGTGTTGGCGAAGAGGAAACAAAAGGTGCGCCACCGAGCAAAAACCGTAGAGCGAACGGCAATGGCGCGCGTCACGGAGGGGTTCCAAGATGTCCGCTTTCGGACAGAGCGCTTCAACCTGAACTGACGACTTCAGAGCAACTCGCGCATTCAAAGCATTGCGACATTCCCAAGCTTAGACAACGAGGACCGCTCTACGCGATGTGGCAGACGAATCCCCTCGAGGGCGCTTATTGTTAGCCGACGTCATCCCGTCTGGGATGAGTGGGCTGTTCGACTACTTCTTACGGCTTGGATCGTCGTCAGGATTGATGTAGTTGAATTGCACTGGGGACATTCCGTGGACTTGTACAACTACCTCGCCGCTCGCCATTACGTAGTGATGCATGTTGGGGTCCAGGTAAGCGAAACTGCCTGCTGCGAAATCCCCCATTTTGCTTTCATCAAAGCGATCTCCCATGCCGACTTTTAAGGTTCCGGAGAGAACCGTGACGTTTTCCCGTTTCGGATGCCAGTGTGGCGCGATGCGATATCCATCGGGCATCTTGAGCCGTATGGTGTAGTCCCCGGTTGACGCGCTCGGATCGCCCTCGAGAACGGCGAGTTGTGCACCTGCGGGGACAAACGCAGGGGCTGGACCGTATGGAACCGAATCCGGTGTGAATGCATGTTTTTCCGAGCCGGTCTGTGCCCCCATGATGAATACACACGTCACACTGCACGCGAGTGCAACCAGGATTGTGATCAGGTAGTTGCGATGCTTCATGGAACTGTGCCTCCAACGTCGAGTTTCGATTGACGCTTGCCGAGAATAGTCCTCTGATCAGCCAATCATTTCAATCAGAAACAGGTAATGGTTTCATATCTTTAATCTATCCTCGTAACCTATTCAATCTTATGGGATAATGCGCGCAAGCCGGCTCTATGCGAAATTCAAATCAAGCCGCAAATGAGTTCGAGTTAGATCTCGGGCGATACGAGCTTCGACGCCGCGGGAAACGTGTGAAGCTCGAAAAGAAACCGATGGAGCTTTTGATTTTTCTTTCATCTCGACGGGAGCAGCTCGTTTCGCGCCAGGACATCATGACGAAGCTTTGGCATTCGGATTTGTTTGTCGATACCGAAGCCAGCCTCAATAACGTGATCCGAAAAATCAGAGAAGCCTTCGGCGACAGCTGCGCAAAGCCGCGCTTCCTCGAGACAGTGATTGGAAAGGGTTATCGATTCATCGGACCGTTGCGCGTGATTCATGCAGGTTTCGCGCCGTCCGCCCTCGTACAGACTCCGGCCACTGATGTGCGCAGATGGCGCGTTCCCGGTCGCGAAGAACGCCCCACCCTTGCTGTTCTGCCACTCTGTTTGCTGGGAAATGTTCTCGATGACAAGGGTGTGTGTCTCGGCTTTGCAGACGCCCTGGCGTCGCGCCTCGGGAACTTGAAGGATGTCGACGTCTTGCCAACGTCGGCAATGTTGAATATGCCGGCAGAGATGAGCCCGTCAGATGTCGGATCGAACCTGGGCGTTCGCTTTGTAGTCCACGGAGCCATACGAGAATCGAAAGGGCAATGGCGTCTTGCCCTCGAGATGTTCGACACGCATCTGCAGGGCGCCGGATTCTCAAGAAAACTCGATCTCGATCTGGATCGTCTGCCACAGCTTGAAGACGAAATCGCAAAACAGATTGCGACCGCGTTGAACCGGCCCTTGCGGCCGGAGGTCCTACAAAGCCAGCGATACAGCAATGACCAACTGGCGTATGCGGAATTCGTTCGCGGCTATCGGCTGAGCTCTTCTGGAGATCCTGCGCACCTGGAGGAAGCGGTGCAGCGGTTAAGCAAAGCCGTGACACGCGATCCTGGGTTCTCTCTCGCTCACGCGACTCTCTCGCTCGCGTGCGCGACTCGCTATTTTGAGATCGAGCCGGCCAACAAATGGTTGGAAATGGCTGAGTTTCATTGCGCGAGAGCACTTGAACTCAGCCGTGAGTTGCCTGAAGCACACGTGGCCAAGGCATTTCTGCTTTGGAGCCCGTCGAAGAACTTCCAGCATCTGGATGCAATCGCCGAGTTGCGGAGGGCGATAGCGCTTCAGAAGAATCTACCTCACGCTTACAACCGGCTGGGCACGATCCTGGCGCATATCGGCCTGCTCGATCGTGCCCGTGAAATGTATGAGAGAGGCCGGCCATTCCAGCCCAGGAACGCGATCAATCACAGCGTGGTCCAGGTTTATCTCTGGAACCGTGAACTCGATTTGGCGATTGAAGAGATCCGGGCCTGGAGAGCCGAGAGTCCGGGTAACAAGTACGCGATCTATCTTGGTCCGCAGGCCGCCATGATGATTGGCGATTGGAAAAACGCGAAAGCTATGCTGGACGAAGCGACCCAGCTCTTGCCCGAAGAACCGCTGATCATCAGCCTGCTTGGCGTCTATTGGGCATTAACCGGGAAGGAAGAACTCTCGCTTGGGTGCGTGACGCGCGCTTGCGCTACTGCAAAATCCTTTGGGCACTCTCACCACACCTATTATCAGATTGCCTGCATCTTTGCCTTGCTGGGACGGCGTGATGTGGCATTCGATTGGTTGGAGAGGAGCGTCAACAGCGGGTTTGCGTGCTGGCCATTTTTTCTGAAAGACACCTGCCTTCAGAATCTGCAAAACGTGCCCGAATTTGAAACGCTGGTGAGTTCCTTGCAGGCAAAGTATCCTGACCACCTTGGCTTGCTCTAGCATCGCCTACCAATCGGGGGAAGAGGCGGCGACCCGGTCCCGGTCAAATGGCGATATCACGGCGACTCGCGCATTTAAAGCGTTGCGAGCGAGTGGTCGGTGACGCGGACCTTTCGAATCTTCATTCATTTCCTCGATGTCCATTCTCGGACACCGGCACCCTTACCGGACACCGGCGAGCTGATCTTCCTGACTTAAACCTTTTGTTTTCATGTTCGCCAATTGGCATGCCGGGTGCTGTGTTACACGCTGTAACGGTCAAGCCGCAGCATCAGAGCGCAGTGCATCGAGAACACCTCAAGCACTGATCCCGTATCCATGAACGACTGAGTCACCGGACCTTCTCGCCGGGATGTTGGGAAGAAAGTTCGGCACAATACCAGCGGAGACAGGCATGCAGACTCTTCTTCAGAACATCCGTTTCAGTTTTCGAATGCTGGCGCGAAACCCCGGCTTGACGGTCACGGTTTTGCTCACCCTGGCTCTCGGTATCGGCGCCAATACCGCCATTTTTACGGTTGACTATGCGACGCTGCTGGCTCCGCTGCCTTATCCGCAACCCGAT
The DNA here is from genome assembly GCA_035308825.1 of Occallatibacter sp. Lineage (GTDB taxonomy): Bacteria > Acidobacteriota > Terriglobia > Terriglobales > Acidobacteriaceae > Telmatobacter. Next base: position 102,615 of record DATGFX010000086.1, read on the forward strand.
CAGCTGGTGATGGTGTGGTCGAAAATTCAGACCTACCATAACGGAGTCGCGGCAGGCGACTTCCTCGACTGGAAGCAGCAGAACACGGTGTTTCAGGATCTCTGCGCCTGGTCGGGCGGCAGTTTCAACCTGGCAACCAAAGACAAGCCGGAGTATGTGAATGGCGTAAGAGAAACCTACAGCATGCCGCAAATGATGGGTGAGCCGCTCTTCATGGGCCGGTACTTTCTACCCGAAGAGGGCGTGGCCGGCCGCGATCACGTGGTGATCCTCACGCACAAGCTGTGGGTGAAGCTCGGATCGGATCCCAAGATCGTCGGCACGACCCTGCGCATGGATGGCGACCCCTACACGGTTGTGGGCGTGCGGCGGCCCGGCATCTTCGATCGGCAGCAGGCACAGCTCACCGTCCCACTGGTGTTCAAGCCGGAACAGGTGAACCATGACTTTCACTGGCTGCTGGTCATGGGACGGTTGAAACCGGGCGTCACGCTGAAGCAGGCGCAGCAGAATATGGATTCGGTTACGGCCCACATCGCCGAAATGTATCCCAGGAGCGACAAGGGCTGGGGTTCCTACGTCGAGGGGCTCAAGAACGATTTTCTTCCCAAGGAACGCATCAAGATGCTCTGGCTGCTGCTGGGCGCAGTCGGGTTCGTGCTGCTGATTGCCTGCGTGAACGTAGCCAACCTGCTGCTGGCGCGCGGCATGGCGCGACAGAAGGAGCTTTCGGTTCGCAGCGCGCTCGGCGCCGGCCGCAAAACCATCTTTGCCCAGCTTCTAACGGAAAGCCTGATCCTGGCGCTCGCCGGCGGCGCGCTGGGCGTGGGCGTGGGTTATGCGATGTTGCAGGGCCTGATCGCGGCGATGCCGCGGGATACTCTGCCCAGCGAAGCCGATCTGCGGCTCAATATTCCTATCCTGCTGTTCACCCTCGCAGCAACCACGTTGGCGGGTCTTCTGGCGGGGTCCGCTCCCGCCTGGTATGCATCAAGGGTCGATCCGGCCGAGACGCTCAAGGAAGGCGGGCGAGCCGGCACGAGCGCCGGGAAGCATTTCCTGCGGCGCATTCTGGTGATCGGCGAATTCGCGCTTGCGCTTGCCCTGCTCGCGGGCGCGGGCCTCACCATCCACAGCTTCTGGAATCTCGCCCATGTCGATCTGGGCATCAAGACCGACCATGTGCTCACCTTCTTCTTGCCGGTTCCGGAGACCCGCTCCAAAGATCCGCAGATGATCTCGGCCTACTACCGCGACATGCTCACGCACATCGATGCGGTTCCGGGCGTGCAACACGCCGCGGCGATGACCGGCCAACCACCGTATGGGCCGGGCTTTGGGATGCCGTTCATGCTCGAGAACGGACCGACCTACTCAGATCCGTCGCAGCGTCCGGGGACTCGGTTCGGCATGGTGACTCCGGATTACTTCAACACATACGGGATTCAGATGATCTCAGGGCGAAGTTTTACGGATCAGGACACAGCAGCCACTGTGAAGGTGGCCATGGTCAACCAGGACTTTGTGCACAAATACCTGAAGGGCAAGGACCCGTTTCGTCAGCGCGTCCTGGTTGAAGAACTGATTCCAGGGGTCACCAAGCTGGGCGGGTATCTCCCCTGGCAGATTATTGGGACCTATCACAACGTGCACACGGCGGATCAGCGAGACGAAAACCCGGAGATGCTGATCCCCTTCTACCAGATTCCCTGGCCGCAGGCGGGCTTTGCGGTACGCACGTCGGAGAACCCGGCGACGATGCTGAACAGCATCTCAGCCGCGGTGCACCAGGTAGATTCAAGCGTGGCGCTTGCCGAGCCGAAGACCCTCGACGCAGTCGTCGATGAGTCCATGTCTGATGAGCGATTCACGCTGATTCTCTTCTCGAGTTTCGCGGCGGTTGCCCTGTTCCTTGCCGGACTCGGTATCTACGGCGTGATGTCGTTTTCGGTGGCTCAGCGCTCGCATGAGATCGCGCTGCGGATGGCTCTTGGTGCCACACGCAACCGGGTGGTGAGTCTCATTATTCGCGACGGCGTGCTGCTGGCGACCATCGGTTTGGGACTCGGCCTGATCGGAGCCTATTTTGTGGGCCGTGCGATGCAAAGCATTCTGTTTGGCGTCCAGGCACTGGATTTCGCAGCCTTCATTTCGGTGGCTGCCGTTCTGCTCGGCGCCGCGATCCTGGCCTGTTTCCTGCCCGCGCGGCGAGCGGCTTCTGTTTCGCCCATGCGGGTGCTGCGGACGGAGTAGCAACGAGCGGGAGCGCCCAGGGGTGTATCCATCGGTGCCGGCAGAGGCCGCATTCAGTTCGTACGCAGCGCGACCATGGGATCGACCCGGGAGGCTCTTCGCGCGGGGACGTAGCCGGCGAGGAGCGCAACGCCTCCGAGCAAAACGACCATGCCTGCGAAGGTGACCGGATCGGTGGGGGCGGTGTGGAAGAGCAGCGAAGCGATGAGCCGCGCGATGGCGAAGGAGACGGCGAATCCTATGGCAATACCGATCAGCGCGAGCCGGAGCGTCTTCGCGATCACGTCAAGCTGTACGCGCCCTTCGGTTGCGCCGAGAGCCATGCGGATACCGATCTCCTGGTTCTGGCGCGTGACGGAGTAGGAGATGACCCCGTAGATGCCGAGAGAAGCCAGAAGCAAGCCAAGTGCGGCAAAGGCTCCGACGAGCAGCACAAAGAAACGGCGCGGGGAGGTCGCGTGGTCGACGAGCTCCTGGATTGGCCTGAACTCGGAGGCCGACTGTCCGGGATTGATTTCGCGCAGCATTCTCATCACGCTGGTGGCAAGCGCGCCGGGAGGGATCTTGGAGCGCACGACGAGATAGGAGCCCTCCGGCCCAAATTTGGAAGGCAGGTACATTTGCGGCTGTGCGCTCTCTTCCGCGCTGCTTTCGTGCACATCGGCGATCACGCCGATCACTTCGACGTCGGCGCCGCCCGCGACAGCCATTCGGCCGATCGGATTCTGTTTTGGCCATAGTTTTTGCGCGACGGTCTCGTTGAGGACGACGACGTTGCGATTGTTGGCCATGTCGTCCCAGCTGATGTCTCTGCCTTCGACGAGGCGCATTCCCATGGCCTTCAGGTATCCGGGTGAAACGATGTAGACGAAGATGGGAGTGAAATCGAGGGCGTTCTTTTTCTGCTCGCCTCTTACGGCGATGCCCCAACTGCGGTTCCGGCTCATGGGCAGGTTATCTGAGATGCCGGCAGCCTCGATGCCGGGAATGGTTAAGGTGCGGTCCACGACTTCATGCCAAATTACGGCCCGCTTCACCGCGTTTCCGCCGTCGTCATAGTCAACGCTGACAGCGGCGGAGTGGCTGGGTTCAAATCCCAGGTCGACGTCGAGAACACGGAGGAAGCTGCGCAAAAGCAGTCCGGCGCCAACGAGCAGCACGCATGCGAGAGCAATTTCAGAGATGACAAGAACGGAGCGTATGCGGTCATGCTTGCGTCCGGCGCTGGTTCCGTGGCCGCTATCCTTCAAGGCCTCCTGGAGATCGCGGGCTGACATGCGCAGTGCGGGGGCTGCTCCGAAGAGCAGCGCGGCGCCGACGGCGATCAGCAGCGTCCATGCGAGCGCGGCTCCGTCGACGCGCACCATGCTCAGCAGCGGGAGTGCAAGGGATCCCTGGTGCGCCAGGTAGGCGAGGATGGCCCAGGCAAGCCCGAGACCCACGAGCGCGCCCGCAATCGCCAGGACAAAGCTCTCAGTAAGCAACTGGCGCATGATGCGCCCGAGCCTCGCTCCCAGGGCGGTGCGCATGGCGAATTCCTTGTTTCGCGCGGCGGCGCGGGCCAGCAGCAGGTTGGAGAGATTGACGCAGACAATCAGAAGAATGAGGCCTACGGCCCACCACAGCACGATGAGCGACCGGCGCAGCTTGCCGCTGACGTACTCTTTTAATCCCGTGAGCTGGGCCGTGTAGCCTTTTCCGTATTCAGGGTGCTTGTGCTCGAAGTAGAAGCCGGGAAAGAGCGTATCCGCCTCGTTCTGCGCACGGGCAATGCTCACGCCCGGCTTAAGACGCCCGACTAATGCCAGATCGTTTCCATCATCGCGATAATCGTCCATGATGTAGGGAACGAAGAGGTCGACCTTGGCTCCGGGCGAAAAGACGGCGCCGAAATCGAACGTCTCGGGCAAGACACCAACCACGGTCATGGACCGGTTGTTCAGATCCACCTTGTCGCTTAGATCAACGGTGCGTCCGATGATGTTTGGGTCGCCGCCGAACTGGCGCTTCCAATACGGGTAACTCAACAAGGCCGCGGGATGCGCGTGATGGAGGAACTCCTGCGGCTGGAAGAGGCGACCGACGGAGGGCTCGACGCCGAGTGTTTCAAAAAAGCCTTGGGCGACCAGCATTCCGGTAGCCGGCAGGGGCTGCCCGTTGCCGGAGAGCTTGAAATTGTTGGGGCCTGTGAAGGCGAAATAGCCGCTGACGGACTGGAACGAGCGGTTCTGCTGCTGGAAATCCTGGGTTGCGTCGGCGGTGTACGTCCTGCCGGATTCGCCGGCTTTCGAATCCTTCTCCACGATCCGCACCAGCTGCTGCGAATCGCGAAACGGCAAGGGGCGCAGCAGAATGGTATTGACCACGCTGAAGACCGCGATGTTCGCGCCGATGCCGAGTCCCAGCGTGACGATGCTGATGGCGGTGAAGCCGGGATTGGCGTGCAACTGACGCGCCGCAAACCGCAGGTCGCCTACAACGCTTCGAAGCGTGTTCTCCCAACCATGCGAGCGCACCTGCTCTTTGGCTGCGTGCAGATTGCCGCACTCGCGGCGTGCGGCCTGGCGGGCCTCCTCCTCGGAAAGACCGCGCTCCCGGTAAGACGTGGCGACTTCATCGAAATAATTCTGAAGTTCGGCATCAAATTCCCGGTCGCGCGCACCTTTGCGCACGAGTCCGCGAAGGCCATGAGTCAATTCACGCCAAAATGACATGGTTACGCCTCCTGCCGCAGGAGCCGCGCCACGGCCGACGCCCGCCGATTCCAGTCCGCTTCTTCCAGTTCCAGTTGTTTCCTGCCCGCCCGGGTGAGCACGTAAAACTTCGCGTGACGCGAGTTCTGGGTGTTCCTCCACTCGGAATCGAGCCAGCCGGCGCGTTCGAGGCGCTGAAGAGCCGTGAGAAGCGAGCCCGGGTTCACCTTGAATACGCCGCGCGAGACCTGTTCGACGCGTCGAGCGATGCCAAAGCCGTGCATCGGTTCGAGACTCAATGTTTTGAGGATCAGGAGGTCGAGCGTGCCCTGGATGACGTCGGTATTCTGGTCGGTCATGGTGTCAAGCGTTACATGTCTTCCTGATGACCGTCAAGATGTGATGGTCAAAATGTGACGGTCGGATTGAGAGCCGCAGACACGGCGGGTCGGAAGATCCCGTTCAGGCGAGCCCCTTTTTCTCTTTCTGCCGATTGTTGCGATCGCAGGAGCCCGATTGTTGACTATCGGCCGCTTGGTCCCTACGTGCCTTGCACCATTATGCTGATCCTGCTGGTGGTTGATGCACCGTGTATCGGAATTTGCAGGCCTGGGCTACTACGCCGAAATTCCCGGTGCAGTGCTGGTCTGGTATCCGGGCGTGGCGCCGGCATTCGGTCAATCTGGCCGGAACGGCAATTTGACTCGATGAGCGCATTGGCGATAACGTGCTCATTCAGAACTCGTACACGGATCGCCGACCTGAAGGGCGTTTGGCGGTACCGATACCAAGCTGGGCAGACTTTCATACTTCGTTCACTTCAAAGGAAAACATTCGAGGTCATTGGCGAACACGACAGGACCCGAAAAATGACGCTGTATTTCGGCTTGGGTCTGATTCTCCCTTCCGAGGGTCCGCAGCATTCGGTGCGACAGGACCAGCCGCTTGACATGAGCATTCGCAGCGATCGTTCCGATGACTGAAGGCGGCATATGGAGGCGCCTTTCCACTCCGGTCGCGCCCTCCGGGACGGCGTTGTGAGCGATGAACAAATCTGCATCCATCGCGAGCTGCGTCAGTCCGTCGCCTTCGCCGTTCGTATCTCCACTAAAAACGATCCGCTTGCCCTCCATTTCCACTCGCCATGCGAGCGCGGGAAACCCGCCATGAATGACGCGCGCCGCGTACACCACCATGTCGGCGTTTCGAAACACGAGCATCGGTTTGGAACCTACCGCGACATCGTGCGGTTGCAGTGTGTACCTGCCTTCCGCGCCCTTCTCCACCAGGTCGCTCAGGTAGCGCCAGGCGCCGCGCGGTTCACTGAAGAGATCGCGCACAAACTCTGTGGTAGACGGCATAAAGCTGTTTCCCGGAGGGCCGTATACTGGCAGAGGGCGCTTGCGATCTTCAAACCAGGAAGAAAACACCAAAGCGGGGAAATCACCGCTGTGATCGATGTGGAAATGGCTGAATAGAACTGCGTCCACCTGGGACATCTGCGCTCCGCTCTCCCCAAAGCGCAGAGCGCTGCCTCCACCGGCATCAACGATGACACGTGCGGCGCCGTGGTCCCATATGAGATAGCTGGTAGAAGCCCGCTTATCCTGCAACTCCGGGCCGCCCGACCCGAGCACCTGAACCGCCAATCCTGACGAGCCGCATGATTGCGCCTCCAGGGGCGAAACGTACCACAGAGAAAAGAGGAACGCTAAAGTAGGAAGCGCTTTTCCCGCCAGTTTGCGTGCGCGCTCGAAGAGACCGTTGATTTTCATTTCACACCGCCCATCCGCCCGATCCTCCAACGATAGCGGAACTGGGCACAGCACTTCTCGCAGGACTTCCCGCATCTGGCCATCACAACGTAATCTTTCTGGAGTCGATCCCTCGCCTTTTCCGCAATATGGCTGTATCGGGAATCCGAAACGGAATTCCTCCCCTGATGCAGGAACGAACCCTGCTCCTCTATCAGCAGCAGAGTTCCTAGGAGCAGATGCTTCAAGTGGAGGATGAAAACTACGGCTTCATTGTGGTGCTCGGGCCCAACCGGACGGATCTTATGGATGTCGCCAGGGCCATTCACGGAAGCGGTCTAGCAGCGCGCCAAGACGAAAACCGAGCCGTAGATCGGTGATAGGGCAATGCACTCATTCACGGTCGTCAAGGCGTGCGCAATGGCAGATTTTTCTGCTTCGTGAGTGCGTGGTTGCCCATTCGCCTATGCCGACTCTTCGATCTCTGGAGGCAGCGCTGGTCTATCCGGACGCGTCGCCGGCATTCGGTCAATCGTACGGAGATAACTTTGATACGGGCGGAAGCGATGGTGCTGGCTAGAGGGGCGCATTGGCGATGACGCGTCATTCCAAAGAGCCGGCACTGTCGGCATAGGCTCAACTCACGGGTGTCCCCGCACCGAATTTGCCTCCAGTAGCCGAATGATTTGACTATGGCCCATTCTTTTGGCCCAAGCGATGGGCGTAGCCCAAGGCTCAGCGTCCGGTTCGTCGATCAGGGCGCCACGCGCGATAAGCACCTCGGCCATCTCGACCCGTTCCCAGCGACAAGCCCAGCCTAGCGGCGTCGACTTCAGCAGATCGTCGCGCAGATCAAGCCGTGCTCCGCGGTCAATGAGCAATGCAGCGAAGCGAGCCCGACTGATACCATCCAAACCACCCCGTGCCGCTGTGAAGTGCAATGTGGTTGCGCCCATTCGTGTCACGTTTGGGTCGACACCCTTGCGCAGAATCAGATCGAGGCTGGCGAAGTGCCCCTCGTTCTCTGCCGGATCGCCCCCCGCGCCTCGAATCGGTTGCATCAACACCCAGTGCGAGGTCCGCTCGTTGAGTGGCCATTGGATCTGGGCAAGTGCGAGCGCGACGATCTCTGGACAGCCATGGTCCGCTGCCGACCAAAGCAGTTCCTCAATCAGATGGTCGCTGGGATTATCCTCGAGAAGCCGTCGGGCCTCAGCGACGTCATGATTTGCAGCTACAGTGTGAGGCTGCAGGCGTGCACCGCGCTCCAGAAGCAGACGCTTGACTGCGCCGCCCTCGTGATTCCATGCATTGCTCAGCGGCCAACCCGAAGCATAGACATTGGCGTTGGGATCGGCGCCGCGATCGAGCAACATGCGCGCAATTTCCAGCTGATTGCCCAATGCCGCATACCACAGCGGAGCACCCCAGCTGAGCGTCGGTTCTTCCAGCTCTTGCAGCAGTACCCGTTCATCCACATCCGCACCCAAGTCAAGGAGTAGCTCCACCATTTCGAGCTGGTTGTGATTGACCGCCAGCGAGAGAAGGCCGCCGTTGCGCAGTGTCTGACGCAACGCAGCGGGATCGACCTTAATCATCCCACGCACCCGCTCTGCATCGCCCAGCGCAACCGCCGCCGAGATAGTGAGCTCCGCTCCGTGATCGAGCAGCAACCGCGCGACAGCCGGAAACCGCCGTGCGCAACCATTGCGCGGCTCGGCGGACTGCGCGGCCCGATCGAGCGCGCTGCTGCCCCTCATGTCCCGCTTGCGGACGCTCGCTCTGCGCTCCAGAAGCCAAGCCACCAGGTCCACGTCGGCCACCTGCGCGGCAATATGCAGCGGGGTCGCGCCGTTACGGTCGCACGCCTGAATCAAAGAGCGGTCTTCTTCAAGCAGGCGCATGGCGGTTGCCGTATCGCCCTGGAGGATGGCTGCGCTGATCTGATCCTGCACCGGGGAGACTGTTGCATTGGGGCAGCTCATCTCTTCGCGGCGCAGGCGCTCTTCCTCCTCAATCATTGCGACAATTTCGCTGTACTCACGATCCCGGGCCAGAGTCAGCGCCGAGGTTGCATCGCGATTGGGCCAGATACCTTTGCGCGCATCGGCGCCCGCCTCCATCAATAGCTTCACCATCGGCGCGTTGCGGCTCAGCACAGCGTAGTGCAAGCCTCTATGCTCGTCATCGCCTGCCCGGTCCATGCCCACCAATTCAGGACGCGACGCGAGCATGCTTCGCACCTGTGTCATATCTCCGGCTTTCACGGCTTCGGTGAAGCGAGCAATGGTCGCACCATCGACAAAGGCCTTGAGCTTCGGCCAGCTCTCGAAGCCATAGGCACGGGCGAGCACGCGTTGTGCATCGTTAAGAGCGAAATGGGAAGGATCAGGGTTGCGCTCGAATTGACTTATTTCGGTAACAGCGCTTAGCTCGCCGGCGCGGAATCGCTCAAGCAACTCTTTCGCTTGTTTCTTGAGCTGTTCGAGATTGGGCTGCTGCGGAAGGCGCCGAGGAGGTGCAGGCGTGGGGCGTGAGGTGGACATGACGATCTCCTTTGGATCACTGCCCGGTGTCCGCGTGGCGGGCTCAAAGAAGATTGTCTGAATATGTTGGAAAGAACCTTCATCGATGGGCTCAGCCCTACCCGCGGACACGGAGGCGTCCGATACGCCAACTTGAGTATACGGCGAGCACCTTCCGGATCATCTTTGTTCCATGTGCGATGGAAACAGGGAATCGCGAAACCAGAGTTGAATGCCGGATCGTTGCTCTCTGGAGGGCAGGTCTGGTATCCGGACGCGTCGCCGGCATTCGGTCCATCGTATGGAGATGACTTTGATACGGGCGGAAGCGATGGTCTTGGCAAAGGGGGCGCATTGGCCCGGAAGCTCAGGTGATGAACTTCTGGCCGGGAACCGGCGCGTGGTTTTTCAGGTGGAACTTGAGATCGAGCAGGGGCGTGTAGCTTTCGAAGGCGCCGCAATCGGGGCATCGAAAGCGGAACGGAGGCGGAATGCTCAAGTCGCCCAGTTGGACGCGGCCGTAGACCCCAAGGTAGGCGTAGTCGTGCCGATGGGCGCAGTCGCGATTACGGCAGACAAAACTCCAGTAGACATGGGGCGCCATAAGCCAAGGCCAGAGAAAACAGAGCCCGGAGCACTGATGAAGTGTTGAGCCGGGCTTGAGTACAAAATCGTCTAACTCGCGCGATCATAACAGAGCCGAACCGACCCGGAAGTCATCAAAAGATTCGCAAAATGGAGAGTTACCGGGCGATGGATGCGGCAAGGGATCGGCCGTAGATATTCTGGCGGACGGCTCACCCGCCCGGCGGCATGCGTGAGCGGTCAGCCGAGTGTTCCAGCTGCGACGGGAGAAACGGCGCGGAGCTGCTCGACGGCATCGGGCAGCACGCGCAGGACGTAGTCGACGTCGGCGCCGGTTGCCGTCTTGAGCAGGCTGAAGCGGAGGCTGGCGCGGGCGCGGGTCTTGTCGAGACCCATGGCCATGAGCACGTGACTGGGCTCAGTCGCACCGGAGTGACATGCTGACCCGCCTGAAACCGCGACTCCCTTGAGATCGAGCGCGATGACGAGGGCCTCGCCCTCGAGTTGATCGAACCAGATGTTGGTTGTGTTGGCGGCGCGCGGCACCGGCTTGCCGCTGGCGTCGGCGCCATTGAGGCCGGTTGCGGGAATCGCGAGCACGCCGGCTTCGAGGCGGTCACGGAGGGTTGCGAGCCGATCGATGACGCCGTCAGCCAGGCTTTTGGTCGCCAGCTCCGTCGCCTTGGCCAGGCCCACGATGCCGGCGACGTTTTCAGTCCCGGCGCGGCGGCGGCGCTCGTGGCTACCACCGACGATGATGGACTCGATGGGGGTTCCGCGGCGGACGAACATGGCGCCTATTCCCTTGGGTCCGTGCATTTTATGGGCGCTGATCGAGAGGAGGTGGCAGCCAAAGCGGCGGACATCGAAGGGGATTTTGCCTGCGCCCTGCACGGCGTCGATATGGAAGAAGGCACCGGCGGCGCGGCAGATTTCGGCGATTTTTTCGACGGGCTGAAGGACACCCGTCTCATTGTTGGCGAGCATGACGCTGATGAGGCGGGTATTGGGGCGGATGGCGCTTTGAATGTCCTGGGGATCGATGAGGCCGCTTGGCTGGGGATCGACAAACGTGGTCTCGACGCCACGCTCGCCGAGCTTTCGCGCAGCCTGAAGAACCGCAGAGTGCTCGATGGAGGTGGTGATGAGGTGGTCGCCGGGACGCAGAAGACCGAAGAGCGCGGTATTGTCGCCCTCGGTGCCGCCGGAGTTGAAGACGACCTCGGCATCGTGGCAGTTGAAGAACTCCGCCATGGTTTCGCGGGCGCGGTCGACGGCCGTTCTCGCCTTTTGGCCGTCGAGGTGGATCGATGAGGCGTTCCCGAAGCACTCCATCCAGTAAGGGCGCATGGCCTCGACCACTTCCGGGAGCAAGGGAGTGGTGGCATTGGCGTCCATGTAAACCCGAACTGGAGAAACCGCGGAATTCATCGGAAAATAGCCCTCTTTTCGGAGGGTAACACAGCTGAAAATCGGAGATTTCAGGGCGGAAAATGGGGCGCCGGACCTGTCGAGGCCGAACTGCAGGCAGCGCGCTTCATCGGCAAGCCAAGGCCGCGGACATGAGAGCAACCGCTTGCAAGCATGGCGGTGCATGGATTGGTACCAGTACTTTCGTGATGGGGCGAAATGATTTGAATCAGAGCATTTCACTGCTATAGTTGCTGAAACTGGTCACCAACAACAGGGTTTGGCAGGGAGGTCCAATGGATGGAAGCACTTGCTTTCATCCAGCCGCACAAGCGGATTCCCCCGATGCCCACCCGACCGCTCCCCCTTCCTGAAAGATGACAGGGGAAAGCCCTTACCCAAGTGAGGATGGCGAAGCCTTGCGCCAAATTGCAGCAGGAAGCATGGAAAATGGGTTGGCGACCGCTCCGCCTTTGATTCAGCCGGTGTGCGCGGCCCGTTGGTTCGCGGTTTATACCTCGAGCCGGCACGAGAAGCGCGTGTCGCAGCATCTCGGCCATCGCGAGATCGAGCATTTTCTGCCCCTTTACCAGTCACAGCGAAAGTGGCGGGATGGCTCGCGAGTCACGCTGGATCTGCCGCTGTTCCCGGGTTACCTGTTCGTACGGATCGAGCGGTCGCAGCGGGGCAGCGTGCTGAGTGTTCCCGGCGCGCTCGCCGTGGTGGGCGGAACGGCGAGGGAGCCGATGCCGCTCGCGGACGCGGTGATCGAGGCGCTGCAGCATGGGCTGATAGAGAAAAAGGTTGAGCCGCACCCGTTGTTGACGATCGGGCAGAGGGTCCGTATTTGTTCCGGCCCATTCAGCGGCATGGAGGGCCTGGTCCAGCGCAGGCGAAGCGGTTTTCGAGTTGTGCTCACGCTGGAGCAAATCATGCAGAGCATTGCCGTCGAAGTGGATGAGGCGGATGTAGAGCCGGTGGGCGCATATACCGCGGCCTAGGCGTGGTTGCACTGAAGCGGTTCCGAGCATTCCTTCCGGGCTGAAGTCCCGAACTTAATTTTTGCAATTTGCGGCCTGACGCAAGCCGGGCCCTGGTTACAAAACCACCGCGTTCGTGGCGCGACAGTCGTGCCCGCTTGCCGGCATTGCCCAAGAAATCCTAGCAATAAACACAGGAAAAACACATGGCAGGAACATCGAATTCCACCTCGCGAGGCGGCACGGAAGAACGCATCCTCGCCACCGCGGCCGCACTGTTTGCGCAGTTTGGCTACAACGGAGTGAGCACCCGCGAGATTGCGTCCTCAGCTGAAGTGAACGAGGTCACGATTTACCGGCACTATCCGCGCAAGCGAGATCTTTATGTTGCCGTGCTGAGCGCAGAATTGCAGCGCGTGCACCTGCGCGGCGAGCTGCTCCGACGCCTGGCTGATGCCGGGAGCGCACGGGTTGCGCTCGCGAGCACTTTCGAGCTGATCTCGACGACCCTTCTGCAACAACCTCAATTGTTGCGCCTGCTGGGCTACAGCGCCCTGGAACTGAGTGAGGATATCGATCCGCTTCTGCGGCGGCATCTTGGCGAACTGGTTGAGGTGGTCGCGCGGTACCTGCAGCCCTGGGTTGACCGGCGCGAGTTGAAGTGCGCCAACGCCAAAACGCTGGTGCTGACCCTGATTGCCATCGTGCTGAGCCGGGGACCATTAGACCGGGTGTTTGCCGGCGACGCAGCAGACGGGCATGCGCTTTTTGAGACCTATTCGGAGTTTTGCCAGGCCTGAGGGACACGAACGGCGTCATACGACGTCGCAGCATTCCATATCGTGAAAGTGAATCCGGCATGAAAGCGGGTTTGGTGTGCGGATTGTCATTCTAAGCATTAATTACTGGCCCGAGGAAACCGGGATCGGGGCTTTTACGACGTACCGAGCCGAGTACCTGGCCAGCGTGGGGCACGACGTTGCGGTGTGCACGGCGTTTCCGTACTACCCGGAGTGGAAGGTGGCCCGCGAATACCGGGGTCGTCTTTTGCAGACGGAGCGACGGAATGGTGTTCGGATCTTGCGCAGCTATGCCTATATTCCGAGGCCCGTAACGTCGTTCAAGCGCCTGGTGCATGAAGCCAGCTTTGTCGCCGGTTCGCTGGCGCGCGCGATGGCCAACGGCCGGCCCGATGTGCTGCTGGTGGTTTCGCCGCCGCTGGGCCTCGCGGTGAGCGGCGTGCTGTTGAGCCGCATGTGGGGTGTCCCGTTCGTTTTCGACGTTGAGGATTTGCAGCCGGATGCGGCCGCCGATCTCGGCATGCTGCCCAGGTGGGCAGTTCGGATGATGTATGGGGTGGAGCGCATGGCCTACCGGAATGCGGCGCTGGTCAGTACGATCACGCGGGGCATGCGGGACAAGATTGTCCAGAAGGGGGTTGCTTCGGAGAAAGTCGTGCTTTTCGAGCCGCGGGCCGATGATGCGCTGTTTGACATTGCCGCCGGCGAGGGGCTTGCTTTCCGGCGCAAATATGGATTGGAGCGGAAATTCCTGGTCACGCACAGCGGCAACATCGGGGTGAAGCAGGGGCTTGAAGTGGTTCTCGACGCCGCCGCGATGACCCGGGACGACGATTCGCTTATCTATCTGCTGGTGGGCGATGGCGCCGCTCGCGAGGCGGTTATGCGGGGGGCCGCGCAAAGAGGGTTGGATTACGTAAAGTTTCTGCCGGTGCTCGACGGGCAGGATTTCCGCGGTTTGCTTGCGGCCAGCGATGTGTGCCTGGTAACGCAGCGCAAATCGGTGTCGGACATTGTATTTCCGTCGAAGATGGTGACTTACCTTGCGGCGGGCTGCCCGGTGATTGCGTCGGTGAGCGCGGCAAGCGAAGCGGCACAGGTGGTACGTGATTCAGGCGCCGGGCTTTTGGTCGAGCCGGAGGATGCGGTGGCTCTTCGTAACGCGATTCGTGCACTTCGGTCATGTGACCTTCGGGAACACCGTCGTTCTGCCCGATCTTATGCCGGATTTCGCTGGTCTTCGGCGCGCGTGCTAAAGTTTCTGGAAAGAAGCCTTGTTGCCGTACCGAGAACGGTTCCGTCCCCCCTGGCAGAACGTGGTACGGAGTCACTAGAACCTTGATTCACTATTTATTAGATGGAAGGATCCCCATGAAGCAGCCTGTCACTATTGCCATTGTCGGTTCGGGATACGTCGGACTGGTCGCATCTGCGTGCTTTGCTGAAATCGGTCACCGAGTCATCTGCGTTGACAACGATGAAGCGAAGGTGAGGACTCTGCGTGAGGGCGGAATTCCGATTCACGAGGAATATCTGCCTGAATTGCTGAGCCGCCATCGCGGGGTGGCGCTTGAATTCACTACCGATCTGCGTGCTGCCGCACAGGCCGCGCAGGCGATTTTCATTGCCGTGGGAACTCCACAGAGCCGCACCGGGAGCGCCGATCTTTCGTATGTGGATGCGGTGGCGAGCGAGATTGCGCGATCGATCGATTCTTACAAGGTCATTGTCGAGAAGAGCACAGTCCCGGTTTACACGAATGAATGGATTCGGCGGGTGATCGAGCGCAACGGGGTGCCCAAGGATCAATTCGATGTGACGTCGAATCCCGAGTTTCTGCGTGAAGGAACTGCGGTAGTCGACTTTCTGCACGCGGACCGGATCGTGGTTGGCGCAGCAACGGAGCGCGCGTCGGCACTGCTGCAGCAGATCTATCAGCCTCTCACGGGGGGCGAATATTACGGCCAGGCGAATCCGGTTCCGGGGCCGCGCACCAAGGAAGATCCACCGCCGATTCTGCTCACTTCAACCAAGGCGGCGGAGATCATCAAGCATGCGTCGAACGCGTTTCTTGCGACGAAGATTTCGTTTATCAACGTGGTCGCGAATCTGTGCGAGGCGGCCGGCGCGGACGTGGAAGAAGTTGCGCGCGGCATGGGCATGGACAGCCGTATTGGCACCAAGTTTCTGCGAGCCGGCATCGGCTACGGAGGGTCGTGTTTTCCGAAGGACGTTGCGGCATTCCGTAATGTGGCCGAGTTGGTCGGCGTCGACTTCAGCCTGTTGCGCGAAGTGGAGAAGATCAACGAAGACCAGAAGGAGCGCTTCTTCCACAAGGTGCGCGCGGCACTCTGGACGTTCCGGGGGAAGAAGATCGGGGTGCTGGGCCTGGCGTTCAAAGGGGGAACCGACGACATCAGAGAATCTCCTGCGATCGACATCGTGAAGAAGCTTTTGAACGAGGGATGCCTGGTGACGGCGTACGATCCGGCGGCGGAACAGCGCGCCAAGGACGTGCTTCCGGTGGGGGCACAGATGCGTTATGTGGATGATCCATATGGCGCGGCCCAGGACGCCGATGCGTTGCTGATTCTGAATGACTGGCAGGAGTTTGCGGACCTTGACCTTGCCAAGCTCCATTACACCTTGCGCTATCCGATCGTGATCGATGGGCGCAACCTGTTCGATCCTGAGCGCATGGCGGAACTTGGATTCACGTACCTTAGCGTAGGCCGGTCGGGGTCGTCTCAATCCGCTGATTCGGTGGATCCGTTGTACGTACCCAAGTCGAGGGAGCGCGCGAAGAATTGAATTGCCGGGGGTTCTGGCGGCGCTCGCATCCTGAGTTTCAAAGAAAGGGATCTACCGAATGAGGGTACTCATCACCGGAGCCGCGGGATTTCTCGGCTCGCATCTCACCGATGCGCTGCTCGGGGAAGGACACTCGGTGATCGGCGCGGACAACTTGTGCACCGGCTCGCTGAGGAATCTCGAGCATCTCGACCGCGAGCCGCGGTTCGAATTTCTTGAGCACGATATCACGCAGGAATTCGATCCCGGGCACGTGGACTACGTTTTTAACTTCGCTTCTCCGGCGAGCCCCGTGGATTACAGCCGACTGGGGATCGAGACGCTGATGGTGGGGTCAGCCGGCACGCGCAGCTCGCTTGAGATCGCAAAGAAGTACGGCGCAAAGTTTTTGCACTCCTCGACGTCGGAGTGCTACGGCGATCCGCTGGTCCATCCGCAGACCGAAGAGTACTGGGGGCATGTGAATCCCATCGGTCCGCGCTCGGTTTATGACGAGTCGAAACGTTTTTCCGAAGCGCTGGTCATGGCCTACCACCGATACTACGGTGTTGATACACGCCTGGTACGCATCTTCAATACCTATGGCCCGCGGCTACAGAAGAACGATGGCCGCGTGATTTCGAATTTCATGATCCAGGCATTGAAGGGCGAGGATCTCACGGTCTACGGCGAGGGCGAGCAGACGCGCAGCTTCTGCTATGTTTCTGACGAGATTGAGGGAATTCTGCGGCTTTCCAGGTCGGATGCGCATTTTCCGGTCAATATCGGAAACCCCGTGGAGTGGACGATTCTGGAATGCGCGAAACTCATCTTGCAGGTGACGGAATCGAAGAGCAAGATTGTGTATAGCCCATTGCCTCAGGACGACCCCTCGCAGCGGCAGCCGGATATCACCAAGGCGAAACGGCTCTTCGGATGGGAGCCGAAGGTCGATCTCGAGACCGGCCTGAAGCTGAGCCTGGATTACTTCAGAAAGTGCATTGAAGCGCTGGTCTAAGGACGCATCCGATTCAAGTGAGCAGGCCGCCGGCGGCGAATGCGCGCGGCCGCTTATGATGCAAACAAGCCACGGAGTCAGCAATGAAGCGAGCCCTCATCACTGGTGTTACAGGGCAGGATGGCGCGTACCTGGCGGAATTTCTGCTGACCAAAGGGTATGAGGTGCATGGGATCAAGCGGCGCTCGTCGCTGTTCAACACGCATCGCATCGACCATCTCTATGAGGACCCGCACGAAATAGGCCGCCATTTCATGCTGCACTACGGCGACCTCACCGATTCGAGCGGCCTGATTCGGATCGTGCAGGAAGTCAAGCCCGAGGAAATCTACAACCTGGCCGCGCAGAGCCACGTGAAGGTGTCGTTTGAAGAGCCGGAATACACGGCGAACGCCGATGCTCTCGGCACTCTGCGCCTTCTTGAAGCCATCCGGATCGCCGGCATCGAGGATCGTTGCCGGTTTTACCAGGCGAGCACGTCAGAACTGTACGGGCTGGTGCAGGAGACGCCGCAAAAGGAGACAACGCCGTTTTATCCGCGGTCACCCTACGCGGTGGCGAAGCTCTATGCCTACTGGATCACGGTGAACTACCGCGAGGCGTACGGCATCTACGCGTGCAATGGAATCCTGTTTAATCACGAATCGCCCAACCGTGGCGAGACTTTTGTGACCCGCAAGATCACCCGCGCACTCGCCCGCATCAAAGCCGGACTGCAGGATCGGCTGTACTTAGGCAATTTGAATGCGCTGCGTGACTGGGGCCATGCGCGGGACTACATCGAGATGCAGTGGCTGATGCTGCAACAGAAAGAGCCGCGTGATTACGTGATCGCCACCGGCGAGCAGCACAGCGTGCGGGATTTTGTGAACCTGGCCGCCAGCTTTCTTGGCATGGAGATCACCTGGAAGGGATCGGGCCCGGACGAGAAAGGCTTGAGCAAGAACGGCGATGTGATTGTCGCCATCGATCCGCGCTACTATCGCCCGACCGAAGTCGAATCTCTGATCGGGGATGCGAGCAAAGCGCACCGCGAACTGGGGTGGCAGGCGCGCACCAGCTTCCGCGATCTTGTGAGAGAGATGGTGGAAGAAGACCTGGTTGTCGCCGAGAAGGACGCTCTGGTGCAGAAGCACGGCTACTCGGTGCTGAATCACCACGAAAGCTGAGCGCGAGAGTTCAGTTGCACATGAAGCCTGAAAGCCGAATCTTCATTGCCGGTCATCGGGGCATGGTTGGGTCGTCGATCCGCCGGGCGCTGGTGCGGAAGGGCTATGCCAACCTCGTTCTTCGTCCGCATGCGGAACTCGACCTCGCCGATCGAAGCGCGGTGCGCGCCTTCTTTCGCGACGAGATGCCGGAGTATGTGTTTTTGGCGGCGGCCAGGGTTGGAGGGATTCAAGCGAATGCGACTTATCCGGCCGATTTTATACGCGACAATCTCGAGATCCAGACCAATGTGATCGAGGCGAGTTATCGCAGTTCAGTGAAGCGGCTTCTGTTTCTCGGTTCGAGCTGCATCTATCCGAAACTCGCGCCGCAGCCGATCCCGGAAGAGTCGCTGCTGACCGGACCGCTGGAGCCGACCAACCGCGCATACGCGCTGGCAAAGATCGCGGGGATTGAAATGTGCTGGTCCTACAATCGCCAGTACGGAACGCGCTATCTTGCCGCGATGCCCACGAATCTGTATGGTCCGGGCGACAACTACGATCTCGAAGGCTCGCACGTGCTGCCGGCCTTGATCCGCAAGATCCACGAGGCAAAGCTGGCGGGACGGCGGGAAGTCGTGGTGTGGGGAACCGGCACTCCGCGGCGCGAGTTTCTTTAC
Source organism: Occallatibacter sp. (assembly GCA_035308825.1). GTDB lineage: Bacteria > Acidobacteriota > Terriglobia > Terriglobales > Acidobacteriaceae > Telmatobacter. The sequence continues at coordinate 121,254 of DATGFX010000086.1, forward strand.
AGCGACGACCTTGCCGAGGCCTGCGTCCACCTGATGACTCTGCCCGATGCAACGTACGGCAGCCTGCTGAACGACGAACAGCCTCCACTGATCAACATCGGCTCGGGAGAAGATTTGACGATCAGGGAACTGGCGGAGCTGATTGCCCGGGTAATTGAGTACGACGGGGAGTTTGTATTTGATACGTCGCGGCAGGATGGCACGCCGCGCAAGCTTCTCGATGTGAGCCGCATCAATGCCCTTGGCTGGAAGGCGAGCACCAGCCTTGAAGACGGAATCCGCCGCGCCTACGAATCGATCAAGCCTCAGCTTGAGCTGACTGCGGGATAGCCGGCCGGGCAACACCATACTTTCACGTCGAAATAAAACGCATCAAGGATGCCGGTAACTCGCGCCGCGCGATGCCCGCTTCGCTGGAGCGAGCGCGCAATTTGAGCCGATCCGCCTGGGATCAGCAGAAGTCAAAAATCGGAGAATTTCAAATCATGGGTCATCCGCTTGCTGAAGTGGTTTCCTCTTTAAAGGCCAGAGCAATTCTGCGCACCAGCGCATTCGCAACCATTTGGTTGCTTCTCACTTTCGCTGTCGGGCAGGCTCCCGCCCAGCAGCAGCGGCCGGCACTAGTCCCGGAAGTGCAGGGCGGCACCGGCGGAAATGCAACGGCGATGGCCTCGACGCTCAGCAATAACATGGGAGAACTTAGCGACGAGCCGATTTCTGCCGGCGACACGGTGCATGTTCTGGTATTCGGCGCTCCCGATTTTTCGGTGCTGATGCGGGTGTCGGCCGACGGCGACATTGCCGTGCCCGCGGTCGGGATCGTGCACCTTGCCGGGCTCAACAGCGAGAAATCGGCTGATCTCATCTCGGCTCAGCTGAAAAAGCTGGACCTGATGCCGGACCCGCGGGTGATCGTGACCGTGGACTCGGCTTCAAGTGCGATCACGATTCTCGGCGAGGTGCGCAACCCGGGAATCTATCCGCCCCCGGCCAAGCACCTGCTGTCAGACGTGCTTGCCACCGCGGGAGGGCTGACTGCGACCAGCGGCCGCGTCATCGAGATTTCCAACGATCGCAGGCCTGAACGCAAGATCGACATTCCCTGGGATCCGACGATGCACAACACCGCCAACTACGACCGGAACATCGTTCCCGGCGACAGAGTGCTGGTTCGTTCCTGCGGAATTGCGTATATCGGCGGCGACGTTGCGAAGCCCGGAGCCTATTCGCTCTGCGGTTCGCCGAAGGTGACGCTTTCGGAACTGCTGTCGCTCGCCGGCGGAGCGACTCCGATGGCCTCGGAGAGTCACACGTTCCTGGTCCGCGCGCAAGCCGACGGCACAAAGGTCGCTGAGCAGATCGACATCCACAAGGTGCTCACATCAAAGACCACGGATCCGGTGGTGCAGGAAGATGACATTGTCTACGTAGCGCCGAGCACGGTGAAGGAAGTCACGGCGCGCGCGTTGTCGTTCGCTCTGGCGATGGCCGGGCCGCTGGTCTACGTTTACCAGCCGTGAGCAATCGGTACCCACGAAGAAATTCAAGTCCCCAAACCCGCAATTTTTCGATCAACAGAACCGGTGCAAGAGGAATCTGACGTGAAACAGACATATGCTCCTGAACGCGAATCCGTATTGACGAACCTTGAGCTCGGCCCTCAACAGGCGGGCCCGATGCTCGAAACCAGCGGCGAGGGCGATTCCCTTGGTCGATTTGTCCAGTTCCTCAAAAAGCGCGGCTGGCTCATCCTGGTTGCCATGCTGGTGGGTCTTGGGGGAGCCATCGCGGTGAATTTGCTGATGCACAAGCAATACACGGCGTATGCGCAGATCGAGATCGTTCCCGACATGTCTGAGGAGTTCCGGCTCGAGCAAATTCAGGATTTGGCCTCAGGCAATGACGATGCGGAGAAGCTGGACACGGAGACGCAGATTCTTCGCAGCCGGAGCCTCGCCCTGCAGACCATCACCTCACTGCATCTCGAAGCGAATCCAGATTTTCTTCCACTGCCCAAGGGCCGCCCATGGGACCTCACCAGCCCCTCGGTTCGCGAAATCCTGATTGAGGCGTTTCTCGATCATCTCGCCATCGGCCGCTCGGGCCATACCAGCATTCTTGAAATCAGCGTGCGGTCGCGCAAGCCCGCACTCGCCAGCCTGATCGCCAATACCCTCATCGACAACTACATCGAGCGCTCCTTCCACGACAACTATGCGGCCACCGAGAAGATTTCCGGTTGGCTCAATGCCCAGCTGAACGGTCTGAAAGAGAGCCTTGGCAAGAGCCAGCAGCAGATGATCGCCTATCAGCGCGACCTGGGCATCGTGGGAATGGATCCCAAAGACAGCGTGGTGGTGACCAGCCTCGAAGAGCTCAACAAGCAGCTGGCGGATGCCGAAGTGGATCGCATGGTGAAAGAGGCTCGCCTGAGGGCGATCAAGAGCTCATCGCCCGATGTGATCGATGCCGCGGCATCCACCGATGTTTCGCTGCAGGCGTCGCGGCAGACGCTCGCGCAGCTCAAGACAGAGTACACATCGCTGATTCAGACCTATGGTCCCGGGTATCCGCGCGTCAAGGCGCTCAAGGCGCAAATCGAGCAGCTGGAACAGACCGTGGCTACGGCGGAGCGCGCCGAAGTCGATCGGGCGCAGAAGGAATTCGATGCCGCGCAGAACAATGAAAGCATGCTGCGTAAAAACCTGAATGACGAAGAGCAGCACGCGTATAACAATGGGGAAAAGAGCGCAGATTTCGAATTTGCGCGGCAGAATTACGAGGCCAACCGCCTGCTGTATGACGGCTTGCAGGAGCGCCTTCAGGAAGCGGGCATCATGGCCGGCCTCCATTCCTCCTCCATTCACGTGGTCGACAACGCCGACGTTCCGACATTCCCGAGCCGCCCGAGAACCACGGCGAACCTGGCGCTGGGGATCGGAGGCGGACTCTTCCTGGGATTCGGCATCGCCCTTCTTCTCGAGGGTCTCGACACGAATCTCAAGACGATGACGGACATCGAGCGCGCGCTGCAATTGCCGCTTCTTGCCGCCATCCCCTCGGTGGAAACGGAAGAGCTGCTTCCTTCGAAGTTTCGTGAACTGGCTGTTGCGCGAGGCTCTTCGTCCTGGTCGAGGATCGCCGAGGCGTTGCGCGGCATGAGAACCTCCGTGCTCCTCTCGAGCCCCGGCGCTCCGCCGCAAGTGATCATGGTGACGAGCACGCGCCCGGCGGAAGGCAAAAGCTCAGTGGCGACATTGATGGCAATCACTTTTGCCCTGAACGGCTCTCGCGTGCTGTTGATTGATGCCGACCTGCGCCGTCCCTCGGTGCATCTGCGCTTCCGGTTGCCCAAAGGACTGGGACTGTCTTCCGTGCTGTCCGGCAAATCCTCCCCATCGAAGGCAATCGTCGAATGGCCCGATCTGCCCAACCTGAACATCATGACCTCCGGCCCTGTTCCGCCGCTTCCTTCGGAATTGCTGGGCTCGAAGCAGATGGAAGAGCTGATCGCCGATATGCGGACCGAGTATGAATTCATCCTCATCGACACGCCGCCCGTGCTTGCCGTGACGGATGCTTCGATTCTCAGCCGCCTGACCGACGCGGCGCTGCTGATCATTCGATATGGAACGGCTCAGCGCCACGTGGTTCAGCGTTGCGCCGACCTGCTCGAACGGTCAGGAGCCCACCTGCTCGGCGTCGCGGTTAACGCGGTCGACTTCAAAGCGCCGGAGTACTCCGAGTACTATGGGCGCAAATATTACGAGTATTATGGCGAACGGAATCCCGAATAGGCTTGCCTACAGGAACGGCGTCTGGCGTCCGTCTCGCCGGTCGAGCCGGGCGGTCAGAATTGCCGCAGGCGTGAGGCCGGCTTCGATCGCGGCTGACGTGCTGGTTCTGGTCATTGGTGTGACCAGTTCGTTCATCGTGCATCTCGTCGGCGATATTCCGGTCGCGGAGCTGCTGCTTCTTCCCGTCCTGCCTCTGGTGCTGATCATGCAGGGGAAGCGGCTGAATCGTTCCGGCTTGAGGCTGATCAGCATCCTGACCGTCGTTTGGCTGCTCGGCCAGATTCTCACCGACGTTTACCGGCGCACGGAATCGCTGGACTGGATTCGGGGCGATGCACGCATTGTTTTTTTCGCCATCGACCTCTTTTGTGTCGCCATTCTGCTGGCCAATAACGAGCGGCGCAGGATGATCTTCATCGGGGCTTTCGGAATCGGCGCGCTTCTGGCCGCGGTGCTTGAGCCGCCGGAACTCATGGCCGACGATCCCTGGAAATTCGGCTACTCCACGGGAGTGAACATTCTGCTCGTTCTGACAAGCTGCTTCTTCTATTCCCGCCGCTGGTACTCCTTGACCGCGCTCACACTTGTGGGAGTCGTGAGCATCAATCTTGTCGAGAATTTTCGGTCCGCGGTTCTCACGGTTCTGATTGCCATGGCGCTGGTGATCCCGTTGATCCCGGAACGAGTGGGGCGGCTTACCCTGCTGCCGCGCGTTGGCAGCGCCTGGCGGATTGTTGTGCTGGCTCTCTTCGCGCTCGTTGGCGCGCTGTCGGCTTTTGGATTGGTTCGCCTGGTTACTGCCACCGGCATCATCGGGGAACAAGCGCAGATGAAGAATCGGGAGCAAGCCAGGGGAGCCGGCGGCCTTCTGCTCGGCGGCCGGCCTGAAATCCTGGTTTCGTCGCACGCGGTTATCGACAGCCCACTTATCGGGCACGGTTCCTACGCACGGGATTTCAAGTATGTGGAGATGCTGGCGGATATGCGAGCCGAGGAGGGAATTCCTACAGATCTCCGCGACCAGGAAGACGCAGGCGGTATGATTCCGGCCCACTCGCACCTCATGAGCGCGTGGGTGCAGGCTGGGGTGCTGGGCGCGCCACTCTGGATTTATGTCTTCTGGATGGTTCTCAAAGGGATTTCGCGAATCGCCATGCTGAGGCCGCCGAATGCCCCCATCTATGCATGGATGCTCGTCTCATTGGCCTGGGACATTCTGTTCTCTCCGTTCGGCAGCACGCGCAGGTTGATTGACGCGGTCGCGATTCTTATCATGCTCGATATGCTCGAAGCGGGGGAAAAGGTGATGCGGGCATTGAAATTGCGACGCGAAGCCGGCATTCGCCGTATGCCGATGCGCGGACGATTCGCGCCTTCACTGCGAACTTAAATCCGCCCCCTGAGGCGGCATCCCGTTTACGTTTCCAGCGGACCACAAAGCGGCGGTGAGTCCTTCGATCCGTTGACAGAGGTTGTGCATGCATGCCACAAGCTGAGAACCGCTCGCGCGAGCGATATCGCCGCGCAGCGATGTCGGGCGCGGCGGCCTCCGCCGGCAAAGTTGTCTCGCTTGCCACGTCGATCCTGACAGTTCGCCTCACGTTTCGCTACCTGGGGCCCGAACGATACGGAATTTTCATCACCATCACGTCGATCGTGTTGATGCTGGGATTTGCCGACCTCGGGATCAGCAACGGCCTCGTGAACCTGGTGGCGGGCGCGGTCGGGCGCGAGGATCGAGGCGCGGCGCGCGAGGCGATCGCCAGCGCGTTCCGCATGCTGGGCGCCATTGCGTTGGTTCTCGCCGTGATCGCGGCGGCTGCTTATCCGTTCATCCATGCCGGCGCGCTCTTCAATGTTCATACGCCGGCGGCAATCCACGAAGCAGGCGGGGCGCTGGCTGTTTTTTTCGGATGCTTTCTGCTGCAATTACCGCTGGGAGTGGTACGCGGAACGCAAGGGGGCCTGCAGCAGGGCTATTTGAACAGTCTGTGGACCTCATTCGGCACGCTGCTTTCGCTCGGAGCAGTGCTGCTGGCTATCGAGATGAGGGCAGGGCTGGCGGTACTGGTTCTCAGCGTGACCGGCCCTCCGGTTCTCGCCGGAATCATGAACGGCATCGAGCTGTTCGGCTTTTCGCACCGCGACCTGGCGCCGGACTTTCGCAGGTCATCGCCGGGCGTGACGCGTCACCTGCTTCACGTTGGCGTCATGTTCTTTCTGCAGCAGCTTGGCTACTGCGTCGGCATGCAGACTGACAACGTCGTGATCGCGCAGATCATGGGAGCTGCCTCGGTCGCCGCCTATGCGGTGCCGGCGCGGCTCTTCAATGTGGTTCTCGGGTTCCTGGTAATGATTTCGGTGGCCATGTGGCCGGCCTACGCGGATGCCAAGGCGCGCAACGACGGCAAATGGATCCGCAAGAGTTTTCTGCGCATTTCCATTGGCGGGACCGCGGTGACGGTGCTGATCACGGCGTTTCTCATCATGTTCGGGAACCGCATCCTGCATCTCTGGATCGGCCAGCAAATGCAGGCTTCGACGAGCCTGCTGCTGGTTCTCGGCGCGCAGTGCATCGTCTACGCCTACCTGCAGCCGATCAATTTTCTGCTCAATGCGGTGGGGAAATTCCGCGTGCAGGTTGTCTGCCAGCTGGCGATGGCGGTTGTGAATCTTGCGTTGTCTATTCTGTTCGTGAAGCGTTACGGGATTGTGGGCGGCGCGCTGGGAACGGTGGTGTCGCTGGTTCTCGTCCAGGTGGTACCGCTCACGATCGTTACCTGGCGCGAATTGAAGAGCTACGACCAGTTGCCGAAGGGTCCGGCTACCGAACCCCTCGTTGCTTCCGACTGGATCGCCTGATTTCCTCTGGTCAACGCAACCCGTCACAACCGAGCTGAGACCAGCCAAGTCCTGGAGGGCCCATCAAGTTATCGATCGTCACGAACGCACTCAACCAGGGGCGCTACCTTTCCGCGGCGATGCAGAGCGTGCTGACCCAGGATTGGGATGACTTCGAATACCTGGTCGTCGATCCCGGCTCGACCGATGAGACGCCCGAGGTGATTGACAGGTTCAGGGCGCTGTATCCCGGCCGGATCACGCTGATTCGCGAGCCGGACAGCGGGCCGGCCGATGGCCTCAACAAGGCTTTCGCGCGGGCGACTGGCGATCTGTTCGGCTATCTGAATGCGGACGATCTCTATCTGCCGGGATGTTTTCGCGCAGTGGCGTCGGCCGCCTCACAATCTTCGCGGGCTGCCGCCATCTACGGCGATGGCTACAAGGCGAACGCCGATGGGCGGATCGTTCGCCGCGTTGTCTCGACGGACTTCAGTCCGCGGCGCTTTCTCTATGGCGGAACGCTGGTGCTGCAACAGTCCACTTTTTATCGAGCCGAGGCGTTCCGCGCCGTGGGAGGATTCAACGCTGAAAACCGGATCAGCTGGGATATCGAAATCCTGCTCGATATGGCGCTTAGAAGGATGCCGTTGGCGCATGTGCCGGGCTACTGGTCGGTATTTCGCATTCATCCGGCATCCATCACGGGTAGCCAGCGGCTTGCCGAAGAAGGGCGCAAGACGCGAGCGCGGTATTTTGAATCGATCATGGGAAGGCCGAAGCAGTGGTTTGACAAGGTGGCTGAGGAATTCGTCTTCAGCTATTCGATGCTGTTAGAGCCGCGGTGCACGGCCGCGCGGATCTGGGACAGGATTCAGCCGCCCAATTTCGATATTGCCGAGATCGCGCAATTGCAATAGAAACGGCCGTCCTATGAGCAAACTTGTCTTTGTGTGGGACAATTTCGGACCGCTGCATGCGGACCGGTGCGACGCGGTTGCGCGCAAATTCGACGGGGAGCACGAGGTGATCGGACTGGAGGTCGCTGCGCGCAGCAAGCTGTATGGCTGGGCACCCGAGAACGGCGCGCGATTCAAAAAGATCACGCTGGTGACGGGCTGCGCGATGGATGAGATTCCATTGACGAGGCGGTTCAGGCGCATCCTGCGGGGGTGCATGTCCATTCGCGGCAAGGCTCAGTTCTTCATGTGCCACTATGACGATCCCGCGATCTTTGCCGTAGCCAGCCTGCTTCGGCTCATGGGCCGTCCGGCCTACACGCTTGGTTGCTCAAAGTTCGACGATTACGAACGCAAACTGTATCGCGAGTTGATGAAGAGCTTTGTCTACCTGCCATACAAGGGGGGCATTGCTTCCGGAACGCGTTCGCGCGACTACATGCGTTTCATGGGTCTGGATGCAGCGCGGGTCCAGTCGCCCTATAACGCGGTTTCACTCGATCGCATCAGAATGCTGGCGGGAGCGCCGCCTGCGCCCGACGGGTCCGGTTTCGGTTCGCGGCATTTCACCATTGTGGCCAGGCTGGTGCCGAAGAAGAATGTGTCGATGGCGCTGAAGGCGATGCATCACTATGCCGCGAGCGCGGCCCGTCCGCGGCCGGTGCACATCTTCGGTACGGGGCCGCTTGAAGGAGAGCTGCGCGAGGAGGCGAAGTCTCTTGGTATTGCCGAGCTGGTTCATTTCCACGGCTTTTGCCAGACGGCAGAAGTCAGCAGGGCGTACGGGCAGTCGCTTGCACTGCTGCTTCCGAGCATCGAAGAGCAATTCGGCAACGTGGTGCCCGAGGCCATGGCGATGGGACTACCGGTCATCGTGTCAGACAACTGCGGGGCGCGCGATGTGCTGGTACGAAGCGGAGTGAATGGGTTTGTGGTGGAGCCTGACAACCCGACGGGCATGGCGTTCTTCATGCGACTGCTGTCGGAGGATGAAGCGCTTTGGCGGCGGATGTGCCTTGCCGCGCTCGAGCGGTCCCAGCACGGTGACAGCGAGCGATTTGCCGAGGCGGTGGAAGCGCTGATCGCGGAGCCCGTTCGATAGCCGATGCGCTTGCTGCATGTAATCAGTTCCACCGATCCCGAATCAGGTGGCCCCATCGAGGCGGTGCGGCGCATCTCTGAAGTGCTGCTGAGCGATGGTCACGCTATTCAGGCAGTCAGCCTGGAATCACGCGAAGAGGCTGCGCAGCGCAGTCTTCCATTTTCTGTGACGGGGGTTGGAGGCGGTGTGGGGCGCTACCGCTATAACCCCTCGCTGACGCGGTGGCTTGACCGGCACGCCCGCGAGTTCGATGTCATCGTTTTGCATGGCCTTTGGAATTACTCGTCGCTCGGTTCATGGCGGGCGTTGCGAAACCAGTCGACGCCGTATTTCATCTTCGCCCACGGCATGATGGATCCGTGGTTTCGCGATGCGTACCCGCTGAAGCATGCGTTGAAGCAGGCATTCTGGCGCCTCGGCGAAGGGCGCGTGCTGCGAGACGCGAAGGCGGTACTGTTCACCTGCGAGGAAGAGAAGCTTCGCGCGCGTGGCGTTTTTCAAGGATTCAACTACCGGGAGCGCATTGCGCGACTCGGCACGCATGAGCCGGATGGAGATCCGGCGGTGCAGACAGCCGCGTTCTATGCCGCGATGCCGGCTTTGATGGGCCGGCGCTTTATGCTTTTCATCGGGCGCATTCATCCCAAGAAGGGATGCGATCTGCTGGTCGAGGCGTTCGCGGGCGAAGCCGCGCATCTTCCCGCAGACCTCGATCTTGTTGTGGCCGGGCCGGATCAGACGGGGTGGGTCAAGGAATTGCAAAAGATGGCGCAGCGGTTGGACATTGCCGACCGCGTGCACTGGCCAGGCATGGTGAAGGGCGACGAGAAGTGGGGAGCCTTCCGCAGCGCCGACGCGCTTGTGCTCCCGTCGCACCAGGAGAACTTTGGTTTCGTGGTCGCGGAAGCGATGGCCTGCGGCAGGCCCGTTCTGATCAGCGACAAGGTGAATATCTGGCGCGAGGTTGAATCGGCCAAAGCAGGACTTGTGGCGCCCGACACCGTGGAGGGAACACGGGACCTGATCCGACGGTTTACCGCTCTATCAGCGGGAGAGCGCGCCGGCATCGGGCAGAATGCCCGCAATGGTTTTTTGCGTTATTTTCAGGCTGAGACGTCGGCACGGGATTTTTTGCGGGTGATCGAAACGCAGTAATCGGGCCCAGGACCACTCACGAGACGAGATATCAAGGCATGCAGAGCAAGGCAAGCGTTGCGGTTGTCATCCTCGCGCACAACGAATCGCTGCATCTGCCGCGCGCGCTGGAGCATGTGGCGAAGTTCGCGAACGAAGTGTTTGTGGTTGATTCGGGGTCAGCGGACAATACCGTTGAGATCGCGAGGCGATGTGGCGCGCAGGTGCTCGAGCATCCGTTCCAGAACTACGCGCGGCAATTCGAATGGGCGCTCGCGAATGCGCCGATCACTTCGGATTGGGTGATGCGCCTCGATGCCGACGAGGTGATCGAAGACGATTTGGCCGACGAAATCATCGCGCGCCTTCCGCAGTTCGCGGCCGACGTGACGGGCGTGAATCTCAACCGCAAAACGATCTTTCAGGGCAAGTTTCTGAAGCATGGCGGGCGTTATCCGCTATGGCTGCTCCGCATCTGGCGCCGCGGCAAGGCGCATATCGAAGACCGGTGGATGGATGAGCACATGGTTCTGGATGAAGGCCGGGCGGTAAATTTTCGCGGCGGATTTGCAGACCACAATCTGCACGACCTGACGTTCTTCATCGCCAAGCACAACGGGTACGCGAGCCGGGAAGCGCTCGACGTGCTTAATCGGAGGATGCACCTGTTTGGCGACCCGGAACCTTCACTCGCGGCCGGTTCCACGGCGCGACAGGCCAGCACCAAGCGGTTCATCAAGGAGGCGATTTACAACCGGATTCCGTTTGAGATGTCTGCCACGGCTTATTTTCTATATCGGTATATTTTTCAGCTTGGGTTTCTCGATGGCCGCGCCGGCCTCGTCTACCACGTGTTGCAAGGCTTCTGGTACCGGTTCCTTGTGGGCGCCAAGGTGCGCGAACTGAAGACGATCGTACGGCGCGCTCCCAACGACGCGGTCATGCGCTCGGAACTTGCTCGCGCAACCCGGCAGCGCATCGACTAATCTTCGGAAACGTCCAGACTACGGCCGGCGTCTCTCTCTTATCTTCACAGCCGGCGCTCCCGCATACACTCCCCACGCCTCGAGGTCGCGTGTCGCGACCGATCCCAGCCCCAGCACCGCCCCCTCGCCAACATGGACTCCCGGACCCACGCATGCGCGGGCGCACACCCACGCGTATGCTCCGATGTTCATGGGAAAGGCGACGAGCGGAAACGCGGGGTCGTCGACGTTGTGCGTGGCCGTGCACAGGTATGCGCCCTGCGACACGATGGCGTGCGACCCGAGCGCGACCGGAGCGGCGTTGTAGATTTCCGCGCCATCCGCGACGGCGACCAGATCGGCGCAATGCAGGTTCCACGGCGCCCACACGCGCGAGCCGGGATAGAAATGGCAGTTGGGACCGAGGGTCGCGCCGAATGCGCGCAGCAGCATCGCCCGCCATGCATGCAGGGGCCTCGGGGAGATGCGGTAGAGAAGGAGCCAGCAAATGCTCCACATCATTCGTTTCGTGCGATGCCCAAGGGAATAGGCGGGGCCCAGGTAGGGATCACTTACCGCATCCACCGAGGCGGTTCGCGAGGGGCTCAATTGAACCTGTTCTTCCATCGTGAGTGAATGCGCATCCTGCGGGCAGCGGCGATTCTTCTCGCTCATCATAGGCGGCGATTACCGCCAAGTCCAGCAAGCCCATGGCACGGCGGCCGGCGCGGCTTCATTCGCTCTTGAAGTGCTTCCTCAGATCCACGGCGGATAGAAAGCTGAATGGCGGGGGGAAATTCCGATGTGCCGTGATGGCTCCGTCTTTCTTGACTTCAAGGAATTCCTTTTTGGCATCGCTCCATGCCGGCCAGTTCGGAAGGCCTTGCGCATTGGGATTACCGGATTTCGCGAAGTTTATCCAGTAAGTCTGCACCAGGTTTGAGAGCGCCGCATCATCGGGAGTAAAGGGGAGCCATTTCCAGGTTGGATCGTGCAGGGCTCCGAACACATAGGGAATCTCGATGCTGTGGAACGCGCCCAGCTCTGCTTCTCCTTTGCCTGGAACGGAACGATCGAAGCGATACGCGAAAACGTGCCGGCCTGCGTCGCTGGTCATTTCCGCCATGGAGCCAATCGGGCATGCGCCGATCAAGTCGTTCAAAGCATGGTCGAGGCCTGCATCATGGCGCATCAGTATGTCGCCGAGGTAAAAGGCCGTGACGGGATTGGTCCACATGCCGAAGTAGGGGCGGGCGGGATCCGCGAATTGTTTGACAGAGCCCGAGCTCGCCGCCTGCTTTTGATTTCCCGACGATTTTGCCGCCGCGGCCGCAGCCAGACGGAAGGCACTGAACTCGCGCCCATTGAGGCCGATCAGCAGATCCACCTTCAGAATGGAGCCGGTCAGAAAGGCGTTTCGCGGCGAGCGCGGCAACACCCAACCGTCCATCGTGAAGGAAGAAGTAGTGTCTCCATAGTGAGCTTTGACCTGGGCGACGAGTTTCTCGACCGCAGGGCCACGCAGCGCGCGCAATCGCTGCAATGACGATGCATGGGGGTCTCCAGGGGCGAGATCACCGATTGCTTTTCCCTGAGCTTCAGCCTGCGAGAGCGTTTGCGCAGAGTTGAAGGCCGGACCGCTTTCTGAGATGACCCGTCGAAACAAGCCGGCTGCAAGGGGAGAGGTCATCAACATGGCAGAATCGATCGCCCCAGCGGACTCACCAAAGAGGGTGACGTTGCCGGGATCTCCGCCAAACCGGGCGATATTTTTCTGCACCCACTCGAGCGCGGCGATCTGATCGAGCAAGCCGTAGTTTCCGGAACTATGGTGAGGGGATTGGGCGGTCAGTTCGGGATGGCTGAAGAAGCCAAGCACGCCAAGCCGGTAGTTGAGGGTGACCAGCAGGACTCCGCGGGTAGTCAGCGAAACTCCGTTGTAGGTCGATTGCGAGCCGCTTCCACCGCGGTTGCTGCCCCCATGTATCCAGACCATGACCGGAAGGGCGCGTTTCGCGGGCCACTCCGGGACCCAGACATTCAGAAAGAGGCAATCCTCCGAGAAGTCGACGGGAGGCTCGGCATAGTCCGAACCGTATGCCCTCGCCATGGGAGCCAGAAACGGAGTCAGTCCGGCGGGATCCTGCGTGCATGCGGGTCCGGGCCGGCTTGCATCTCGAACTCCTGTCCAGGGCAATGCCGGCTGCGGCGGTTCCCAGCGCAAATCTCCCACGGGAGGACGCGCGAAAGGAATGCCCATAAATGCGATCGCCGGTCCCACCTGCGTGCCCTTCAGGGCACCTGAGTCAGTCTGTGCCATGAGGTCGCCTTGGGCATGGGCGCCTCGATCAGGCGCCGCGAGGTTGGAGAACGTGGCCGCCGCGTAGCTTGAGTAAAATCCGCCTCTGACCTTGAGGTAGAGAATGAAAACGATGACGACGAGGACGACCGCAAGAGCAATTCTGCCCAGGACCCTCAGTATCGACCGCACGTGTTCCCCCGAAGAGCAGTTGGTTTCGATCTGCGATAGGCCATCATACATGCGATGCAGGCGATCGATATTGCCATCACCATCCGCAGCGCATGGTCCGTCGAACTGGAGAAGAATCGGTCCTTGGAAGAGAAAGCTCCCTCAGGGGCTGAAGCCCAATGTTCTTTGCCGGTGTTTGATGTACGGGCTGAAGCCCGTACCCTTCCCTGAGGCCCGGAGCCTTTCAAAACAAATGCAACTGCAGATCCTTCGGCTCACCACCCCAAGCTGAAAGGCGCTTGGGGCCCCGTTCGCCCAGGATGACATGTCATGAAAATGAGGACGGATGGACGGGCTGAGGCCCGGAGCCTTCGCTGAAGCCCGTAGCCTTCCGTGAAAGCCTGTAGCCTTCCCGGAGGCCCGTGGCTTCCGATTTGCTAAAGCGTGGAGCTGCTCTAGACGGTCAGAAAGGTCGAAGGCCAGGAGTGAAGAGCCGGTGACTCGCAATCCTGCAGCGGAGTCCAGTTGCGCGGCTGGTAAATGCAGCAGGGCTCCTGCGCCAATGGATCGCCGGTGAGCGCGTAGGCCCGCGCGCGCGAGCCGCCGCAAATTTCCTTGTATTCGCAGGCTCCGCATTTGCCTTCGAGCCTCGAAGTATTGCGCAGCGCCTTGAAGATCGGGGCATTGCGGTAGATCTCGGCGAGCGGGGTCTGGCGAATATTGCCGGCATGGATAGGCAAGAAGCCGCTGGGATAGACGTTGCCCACATGCGAGACGAAGAGGAATCCTTTGCCGTCGTTTACACGGCGCGTGGCCCAGCCCATGGTGCGGGTACCGGCATCGGCCTTGGGCGCACCCGGTTCATACTCGTGCGCGGCGGCGTGCGGATGGCCGTGGCCCATGCGCCGCTCTTCGAGGTTGTGCTGGAGAAGATAGCGGCGATAGTGCATCGCTTCGGTGGTCTTGATCTGGAAGCTGACACGCTGCGAGAGCTCGTAAATCTTGCCGAAGACCTGTTCGAATTCTTCGCCGGAGAGAAGATCTCCGAGTTGCCCTCGTCCCACCGGAACGAGGAAGAACACGTTCCACATGACGATGGCCAGCCGCTCAAACAACGCGCAGAGATTGTCGAGGTCGGTGGCGTTGTGACGGCTGATGGTGGTGTGCACCTGGATGGGGATGCCGGCTTCGTTGGCCCATGCGACGGCCTGGATGGTGCGTTCCCATGCGCCGGGGAGACCGCGAAAGTTGTCATGAATTTCGGGTGACGATCCGTCGAGCGAGATGCCGAGGCGAACCAGGCCCGCTTCTTTCATTTTGAAGATGGCCTCGCGCGTGAGCAGGGGAGTGGCGCTGGGGGTGACGGCAACCTTGACGCCCTTGTCGGCTGCGTAGCGAATGAGCTCGTAAAGATCGGGGCGCTTGAGCGGGTCACCGCCAGTAAAGACAAAAATCGGAACGTGCAAATCGGCGATCTGGTCAATGAGGTTTTTGCCTTCGGCAGTGGTCAACTGCTCGGGGTGGGCGATGGGCTGGGCAGCGGCGCGGCAATGTTTGCATGCCAGGTCACAGGACTGGGTGACTTCCCAAATCGCCAAAAAGGGGGCTTCATCGTAGTTCAATCCGCCGCGAGCGGGGATGTGACGCATCGGTTCCATTGGGCCTCCAGCTGACCTCTCAACCTGCGGGGTCGGAAACACCTTGATTCAGGTATAGGAAAGCAGTGTGGGGGCATGAAATCTGTGATTTGGATCACGTTTAGTGAGTCTCGCGAGCGAAGGAGGATGAAATTGACGAAAACGGGGCAGTCGGGTGATTTAAATCACTCCGCAATGTGTCGCTAAGCACCGTAAGCCGTGAGGAAAGTCTGCCAAAGTACATCCGCAAGTCGAGGAGGCTCACCATGTCGGCAGCGATGAAGCCGGGTTGGAGCAGACCCTCCAGCATCCTTTTTGCATCGGAGATTCCCGCCAACGAAAGGGCGATGGCGTTTGCGGTTGCGCAGGCGCGCGAATTTGGCGCGAAGCTGATTCTGTTTCATGCGTACGACACGATGGTGGTGGCGGCATCGGAGACTTCAGGGGTCCGGTACTACGACTATGCGGCTGCGGCGCGAGCGGAGCGGGAGCACCTGGAGCCGCTTGCGCAGCGGGTGCGCGCATCGGGCGTACCGTGCGAAGTGGTTGTGCGGCCCGGGTTGGCCGCCGACCAGATCCTGAAATTCCTCCAAGAACACTCGGTGGACCGGATCGTGATGGGAACGCACTGCCCCGGCCCGATCGGAAAGCTTCTTGTTGGTTCGGTGGCTGAAGCTGTGCTTCGAACCGCGCCGGCTCCCGTGTGCGTGGTCGGCCCTGACGTGGCGGATGCTGCGTATCGCAATTATGCGGTGGGTACGATACTTTGCGCGCTAAGCCTGCTCGAAACAAGCCACGTGATTGCGCGATTCGCCGCGGACGTGGCACAACAACACAGTGCTCGTCTTGTGCTGCAGCACGTGATCCGCCCCCAGGATCGGACAGCGGTGCTGGCTTCGAGGAACATCCAGCAGATTGAAGGCGACATGCTTGGGCTGATACCTGCCGAACAGCGGGAGAAGCTCACCATAGAGACGGTGGTGGTTCCCGGGGATCCGACCGAAGAGCTGCTTTATCAGGCCGGCGCATTGCGCGCGGACCTAATCGTTCTGGGAGCGCACAAGGCGTCGGCGTTTGCCGCGGTCGCGCGCCAGGGCGTTGTGTACAAGATGATGGCGCATTCGCAGTGCCCGGTGATGACGTTGTCTCCGGTAGTGCTGGCGGAGAGCGGCGTGGTCACCGGCAAGGAGCATCCGATCGAAGCCTATATTGCGGGCGTCTTCTAGCTTCGGCTCAGGGGCGGACCTTCGCGTGCGGAGCAGGATGATTCGCGGAAGTTGCGCAGGGCTGCTCTGCGCACATCGCGCTCGTGATGCCTTTGCCCTCGGTGATGGTGAAGATGCGATCTTCTGCCGGGAGCTTTACGGATTCTTTTGCGCCTGAGGGCCAGTGAATCTCGGCGGTTCCCGCGTCGGTTGCATCGCCGAGGCCGAAGTGCGGACGCTGGTCGTTGGAGGAGATGTAGCTTCCGCCGCTGATCACGTCTTCGCGCTGGCGGATTCCATTGGCGGTGAGATAAACCGTCGCGCCAATCGCGTCGCGCGGACTTTTGGGCCCGCCGACCAGCTTGAGCTCGACCCAGTGATGATGATCGGGGTTGACGTTTTTGAGCAGCACCGGCGGTCCGTCAATCGGATTGATCACGACGTCGATTTTGCCGTTGTTGAACAGGTCGCCAAAGGCAGCTCCGCGGCCCGAGGTCAAGGTGGCGAGACCGGAACCGGCGACGGGCGGGACGTATTCGAACTTGCCGTTGCGCTGGTTGCGGAACAGCAGCGGACGCTGGGCGAACGAGGTGCCCCAGGCGTGCTGGTCGACCTGCGGATACACGTGGCCGTTGATCATCATCACGTCTTTCCAGCCATCATTGTCATAGTCGATGAAGCCGTCGCCCCAGCCGACGAACGGGATCGAAATCTGCGCGAGGCCTGATTCGTTGGCAATCTCGGTGAAGCTCGCGTCGCCATCATCGGACGCCCCACCGGCCGAAGACCGCACGTCGGGGACCCCATCATTGCGATACAGGGCCTTGTAGTCGTCTGAGAAGTCGGTGACGAGCAGGTCGAGGAGGCCGTTGTTGAGGTAATCTCCCACGGCCAGGCCCATGGAGGCGATCTCGCGGCCTTCGTTGTTCAGCGCGAAACCGGAAACATAACTCTGGTTGTCAAACGTTCCGTTGCCCTTATTGATGTAGAGGTAGTTGGGGTCGGAGTCGTTGGCGACGAGAAGGTCCGGCTTGCCGTCGTTGTTTACGTCGACAAAGATGGCGGTGAACCCGTAGTACTTTCCGGGATCGGAGACGCCTGCCTTGACGCTGACGTCGGTGAACGTGCCGTTGCCATTGTTGTGGAAGAGATGATCGGGCTCGCCGGGAAGGCCGCGCGGGCCGCACATCACCTTGAATCCGTGTAGCTGGCAGAAGGCGAATGCGACGTCGCCGTTGTCGGTGTCGGGCTGACGATTCAGGTCGTAGTGCACATATCCCGAGACGAAGAGATCGAGGCGGCCGTCGCCATCGTAGTCGCCCCAGGTGGCGCCGTCGGACCAGTTGCCGAGGGTGACGCCGGCTTTTTCGGCAACGTCGGTGAATGTGCCGTCGTGGTTGTTGCGGTAGAGACGGTTTTTGCCGAAGTTGCAGACGAAGATGTCGGGCCATCCATCGTTATCGAAGTCGCCGATGGCCACTCCGAATCCCCAGCGGTCGTTGGTCACGCCGGCCTTTGCGGCCACGTCGGTGAAGGTGCCGTCGTGGTTGTTATGAAAGAGCGCGGCGTGCGGCGGAGTGGTGCGGCCGGTGAGAGCATCGTAGGTCGAGCCGTTGACGAGATAGATGTCGAGCCATCCGTCGTTGTCGTAGTCGATGAGGCCGACGCCGGAGCCATCGGTTTCGAGGATGTATTTTTTCTGCGGCGTGCCCATGACGTGCTTCCATCCGGAGAGACCGGCGGCCTTGGTTGCGTCTTCAAAGACGACGGGACCGTTCTTGACGAATCCGCCGGCGGTGATGGGGCGCTTCTGTTCGTCATAGACCGGGGCGAAGGTGCCAGCGGAGGAGATGCCGCTTTGCTGGGATGCGGGTTGCTGCGGGGGTTGGGACTGGGCAGATCGATGCAAAGTCAATCCGCAGGCGAGCAGGCAAATGATCTGCCGGCCACAACGGCGGGTCAACCGGTTGGCAACGAAACGATGCACGGACGCCGAGCCTCCCTGCAAAAAGGAACGAATGCAACTCATGCTAAGGGGCGGTTTGCCGAGCGAGCGAGGGTTGGTCGGCATTGCCGCATGGATCGCCTCCACAAAGCGCTGCCGTGATTCCGTGACCTTCGGTGATGGTGAAGATCCGGTCTGCGGCGGGCAGTTTCACGGTTTCCTTTGCGCCCGAAGGCCAGTGAATTTCAGCGGTTCCGGCATCGGTGGCCTCGCCGAGCCCAAAGTGAAGCCGCTTGTCATTCGCCGAGATGTAGCTGCCGCTGGCGAGGACGTCCCGGCGCATCCGCGTGCCGTTGGCGTTCAGATACACCTTGGCGCAGGTCGCGTCGCGCGGGCTTTTCGCTCCGCCAACGAGCTTCAGTTCGACCCAGTGGTGATGATCGGGATTCACGTTGCGCAGCAGCACGGGCGGACCATCGACCGGATTGATGACGACGTCGATTTTGCCGTCGTTGAACAGATCGCCGAATGCCGCGCCGCGGCCGGCAATCACGTCAGCGAGCCCGGTGTGGACGACGGGCGGAATGTATTCGAATTTGCGGTCTTTCGGTCCGTCGGGAATGTTGTGGAAGAGCAGCGGACGTTCGGCCCAGGTAGTGCCCCAGTCGTGCTGGTCTACTTCGGGATAGACGTGGCCGTTCACCTCGAACAGGTCGAGCCATCCGTCGTTGTCGTAGTCGAGGAATCCATCGCCCCACCCGACGAAGGGGATGGTGGTCTGCGCAATGCCTGCCTTGTAGCTGACGTCGGTGAAACTGGCGTCGCCGTCGTTATGGTAAAGCACCTTATAGTCGTCGCCGAAGTCGGTCACGAAGAAGTCGATCAGGCCGTTGTTCTCGTAATCGCCCGCGGCAATACCCATCGAGGCAATTTCACGACCGTCCTTATTGAGGGCAAAGCCTGAGACGTAGCTGTCGTCTTCGAAGGTGCCGTTCCCTTTATTGATGTAGAGGTAGTTGGGCTCGGAGTCGTTGCCGACGACGAGGTCCGGTTTGCCGTCGCCATTGATGTCGACAAAGATGGCGCTGAACCCGTAGTACTTGTCCTTGTCTTCGACGCCGGCTTTTGCTGTGACATCGGTGAACGTGCCGTCGCCGTTGTTATGAAAGAGATGGTCGGGCTCGCCCTGCAGGCCGCGCGGTCCGCAGTTTACCTGCTGGCCGCGATAGAGACACGATGCATAGCCGACGGCCTTGGTGCCGCTGATCGGCAGGCTGTTGCGGTCGAAGTGGACGTAGCCGGTGACGTAGAGATCGAGTTTGCCATCGCCGTCGTAGTCGCCCCAGGCCGAACCGGGCGACCAGTTGCCCAGTTCCACGCCGGCCTTCTGGGCCTCGTCAGTAAAGGTTCCGTTGTGGTTGTTGTGATAAAGGCGGTTCTTTCCGTAGTTGCCGACGTAGAGATCGGGCCAGCCATCGTTGTCGTAGTCGGCTACGGAACAGCCGTATCCCCAGCGATCGTTTTCGACGCCGGCCCTGGCGGCGACGTCGGTGAAGGTTCCATCGTGGTTGTTGCGGAAGAGCGCGGCGTGAGGCGGCGTCTCTTTGCCGTCGAGAGAGTCGAAGGTGGCGCCGTTGACGAGATAGATGTCGAGCCAGCCGTCGTTGTCGAAGTCGATGAGGCAGACGCCGGAGCCGTTGGTTTCGATGATGAAGTTCTTTTGGGGGACGCCCATCTTGTGCGTCCATCCGGAGAGACCTGCTTTTTTGGTGATGTCTTCGAAAACGACCGGACCCTGCTCGACGAACCCGCCGGCGGTGATGGGACGTTTCTGCGCGTCATAGACAGGAGCCGCCGCGACTCCTCCGGCGATGCCGCTCATGCCGCCTGGCGTGGGAGGCGCCTGCTGGCCCGGTTGCTGTTGCGCCCCGGAATCTGCGGCGATGAAGAACGCTGCGAACAGGGCACTGCAAGCCAGAGCGCGAAAATGCAAAGACACCTCACCTCCACCGGTTGAAGTGTATCGCATTGCTCGAGGAGTGCGTTCAGAGAGGATTGTGCTGGGAATCAGGATCCCGCACACAATGACGGCGGCACGAGTGGATCGTGCCACCGCCGTTTTGATGCGTGTGGGCTCAGATGACCCTGAGCAAAAGAAGGACGAGGACGATGGTCAGGATCAGACTGACGCCGCCTCCCCCGTAGTAGCCCCAGCCCGGTCCCGCGCGGTATCCGCCGTAGCCGAAGCCAAAGATCAAGATGATGAGCAGAACGATGAGCAGCATGGTTTCTCCTTTCCGCTTGATCGCTCCCGTTGATGCATTGGTTTCTGCGACGCGAGTGGTCATGCGCGAACCGAGCGCATGCACCTACTGCAGTTCGTTCAGTGTCTGATGCACTGCGGAGTTTCCCGGTTGTTTACACGTGCTCGGCAAATCATCGCGCAACAAATGATTTATCAGGAACAACCACGAGCGAGCTACCCGGCGTCAAAGCGTTAGTTGTTCGAGGGCTGAAACAAAAGCACCCGGAGGTGCAGATATGCTTTGGACGATTTTCGTGATCCTCCTAGTCCTTTGGTTGATCGGTGTTGTCTCGAGTTACACCCTAGGCGGATTCATACACATATTGTTGGTCATCGCGCTGGTGGTGTTACTCATACAACTTATATCGGGCCGCAGGTCGGCGCTCTAATGTTCCGACCGCATCGTCGCAGGCGGGGCGCTCTATATAAAACTCTCAGTGCTTCGCCGCGATAACTGCAAGGAACCCCACGGAGGTGGACAACATGGACAAGGATAGAGTGAAGGGCGCAGTGGACGATGCTGCTGGCCGTGCGAAGCGTCAGGTCGGCGAGTGGACCGGCAACACGCAAACCCAGGCGGAGGGAGCCGCGCAACAGGTCAAGGGCAAGGTGGAGAAGACCTGGGGCAACATGAAAGACGCGGCCCGCGATGCGCAAGACGAGGCAAAGAAGAAGCAGGAAGAAGAAGCCCGCCGGCGCGAAGAAGCCGATCGGAATCGCATGCGCGACCATGAGCATGCAGGCAAACACTAAGAACAAGGGAAGTTCTGATTGCACGTTTTGACAAGCGCGGCGGGACTGAGCCATTACGAATGAGTGGTTCACCCGCCGCGGCGTTATTTACCTATCTTTCATTTGTTTAGCTCTGGATCGGGCCCCGGTTACTGATGTTGGCCTCTCATCTTCGGCGACCGGTTCCCGACCTTGCCTTTGGATCAAACCAGCGGATATAGATATACTCAAAGGAGAACTGGCGATTGTTCGAGGACGATTCCCCTTCGCCAGAGCGAGGTGTGTCTTCCACAGTGACCACTCCACGCTGACGCACGACGTTCCCCCATCGGAAATATCCCGTTGGCGCGCGGTGGTTCGCGTCCTTCGAAGTCCCATGGATGCTGCAAGTTGCATCCTTTTGCCCGCCTCCTGCGTTCTCTGCGCCTCTCCTCTCGCGCGGCTTTCTTCCGTTCCAATTTGCGATGCCTGCTGGGCTGAACTTCCGGTCCTGAGCGGCGATCTGTGCAGCCGATGCGGCGACAGACTGGATCGCCCGGCGGGATCTGCGGGCTGGTTGTGCCGGGCTTGCCGGATGGCTCCGCCGCCGTTCAAGCGTGCGGTGGCGTACGGCCCGTATGAGTCGCGATTGAAGGACGCCATTCACGCGCTCAAGTATGACGGGTTGTTGCCGGTGTCGGTTGAACTGGGGCGGCGGCTGGCGGTCGCGATCGGACAGCTTAACGAGGCCGCGCCTGCCGAAATGCTGGTGATCCCGATCCCGCTGCATCGATCGAAGAGCGCGGCGCGCGGATTCAACCAGGCGAAGCTGCTGGCACAGCATGCGGTTGCGTCGTTGCGGCGGACGCATCCGGTGTGGCGGCTGACTCTCGCGCCCGGTCTGCTGGTGCGGCATCGCCAGACCGGAAGCCAGGCGGGCCTGACTCCGCGCCAGCGACGATTGAATGTGCGCGGGGCGTTTCGCATCAAGGATGCCGGGGCAATTGCCGGCAAGGACGTTCTGGTGATCGACGACATTCTTACGACCGGGGCGACGGCGCGGGCCGCGGCGCAGGCGCTGCTGAGTGCGGGCGCTGAATCGGTGTGGGTGGCGACGCTCGCGCGGGCGCATCGCACCAGTCCAATGATGTATGGAACTGCGGTTTCGTTCGAGGGAGCCGCGGAAAGCGGCAACGTGCCCGGCAGCGCGCCGGGCATCCACCATTCACACGCAAGCATGTACTCATCACCAAGCCATTCATCTTCTTGATCGAGGAAATCGGATGTCGCTGGGAAAAGCCATGATTCATGCACGCAAGCAGAAGTCGGTTGCCAGGGCGGCAGCGCTGGCGAGTGAGCACGCACCCGTTCAGTCCGCCCACATGCTGCAGATGCCGGTCCTGGTTCTCAACGCATCCTACGAGCCCATTAATATCTGTGGGGCGCGTCGCGCTCTTGTGTTGGTGCTCAAGGGGATTGCGCGCACCGAGGAGGAGCACGGGCTGACCCTGCACGCGCAGCGGAGCCTCATTGCGATGCCGTCGGTGATTCGTCTGCTCGAGTACCGGCGCATTCCTCACCAGACCCGCGCCCTTTCGCGCAAGAACATCCTGCTGCGCGACCGCAACACCTGCCAGTACTGCGGCGACGTGTTTGCGCCGGGCGAACTGACGCTGGACCACGTTGTTCCTCGCTCGCGCGGCGGCAACAGCACCTGGGAGAACCTGGTGGCATGCTGCCACGCCTGCAACCGGCGCAAGGGCAACCGCATGCTCAGCGAGATCGACGACATGATCCTGATGCGGGAGCCGCGCCCGTTCTCGCTGCACACCAGCCGGCAGATCATGCGCATGCTGGGCCGCGGCGACGACCGGTGGCGGAAGTACCTGTTCTATTGAAAACGCCGATGGACGGGCGATGTTCTGTAGCGAGCCGAGCAACGCCCGGAACGCACCCGACTGAAGAACAGACCCATTTGTGCTCGTGCCGCAGGAGAATCCCGCTTCTTGTTCACGCACGCCATCGTTCGCATTCCGGGCAGTAACTTTGCCGATGGGTTGACCACGGCCGCGCTCGGCGCTCCCCATTACGACCAGGTTTTGCTGCAGCACCTGCACTACTGCGAAGCGTTGAGGGAGTGCGGACTTGAGCTTACGACGCTCGCTGCCGACTTGCGTTTTCCGGACTCGACGTTTGTTGAGGACACGGCGATTCTGACCGCGCGTGGCGCGATCCTGACGCGGCCGGGGTCGGCAAGCCGCGAGGGCGAGGTGGAAGCGATCGCCGCGGCGATACGGGAGTCGTTGCCGCTTGCGATCAGGGCGCCGGGAACGGTGGACGGCGGCGACATCTGCGAGGCCGGAGAGCATTTCTTCATCGGCATCTCGCAGCGTACCAATGAAGAAGGGGCGCGCCAGTTGGCGGAACATCTTCGCGGATTCGGCTACACGTCATCGATGGTGGATGTTCGCGGCATGACGTCGATCCTGCATCTGAAGAGCGGCATCGCGTGCATCGGCGAGGGGAAGCTCGTGGTGATGGAGGAGATGGCCGATCGTGAGGAGTTTCGCGGATACGAACTGATCCGTGTTGCCGAAGACGAGAGCTATGGCGCGAACTGCGTGCGCGTAAATGATCGTGTTCTCGTGACGGCGGGTTATCCGCGCTTGCTGGCCGGTCTGACTGCACGAGGATTCGAGCCGATGGTGCTGGACATGTCAGAGTTTCGGAAAATGGATGGCGGCCTGAGCTGTCTTTCCCTGCGATTCTGAGAGGAGAAGCGGGCCGAAGCGGGTGCGATTGTGCCCCCGTTGCCTTGTTCGGCGACCTGATAAGGGCGATTCGGGTGCTCGCCTCCGGCGACAAGACCACAATGATCAGTGCTGCGGTTTGGCGGGAGGGCTCGGCTGCTGATTCGGTTGCTGGCCGTTCTGGTTCTGCGGACTAATGACCTGGCCATCGTAGATGATCGTGGAGGTTGAACCGAAGCGTTTGTAATCGGTGTACTTCACAATGTCGCGGATGTGCACATCGTCGGCCATGTAGCCGTTTCCCCCGGAGAAGTGCAGAATGCCCTCGCCCTTGGTGTAGACGGGGAACCAGTACTTGCCGTCGATCTGCTGGCGCCAGGTCATAAACGGAGGATGCAAGTCCTCCTGTCCGCGCTTGGTGTCGTCCGGAACCATGCGGCCGTCGACGACGACGATCTGAAGGTCGGTCGCGTCCACCCAGATGCGCCCGTCGAGGTAGCGCTTACCCTTGACGATCTGCCTGGGCGCGACGTCGAAGACGTAGCAATCGAGTTCGTCGACCTTCTGCCGTCCCACATATTTGATGTTGTAGTCGTTCACTTCAGCGCTCGTGAGCACAAAGGGGTAGCCGTGCTGAATGTCCTGCAGGTCAGAGGGCGACATCTGCACCCTGCGCAGCGAGTTTTCCGGCGCGAAGACCACCTTTTCCGTGCGGCGTCCTGAGGGATCGAAGATCACATCGTCCACTTCGTACCACTCGCCGTCGACCTTGTTGTCGTCGTCGACGGTCTGCACGCGGGCCTGACGCCGATAGGTGTAGTGGTTGAGCGCATCCTGGAATTCGGTTTCCTTGGCGGCAAACTTAGCGATGATCTGGTCGGGCGGAGTCGACGGCGGGTCGAGGTTCATGGGCCCGAATCCCGCATCGAGCGGCATAGGCGTGAAGCTGTCTTTTTGCGCAAAAGCGCCCAACGAGAATGCCAGAGCGAGAGCCCCGAGGAGCCAGCGACCTTGCCTGTTCAACGCACCCAACAACGAATCCCTCCCGTTCCGCATGACCGTATCGGCCACCTGCCTCACTACCACGTTAGACGCATGTACTTCGAAACAGGGTGGTTGCAAAATCAATCTTGTCTCACCTCGGGGCGAAGTGTGCCTGAGCCCAAGGGATTGCGTACCTGCTTTCGCAGTACCTCGAAAGCCAACATGGGAGTCGACTTACCATGCAGCATACTCGATCTGGAGTTACCATCGTTACTTCAGAAACCATCTGGTTAAGTCGCCTGCAACGGGCCAGTCACAGCTGTCTGGAGGAGTGGTCATAGGAGGGCAATGCTCGACAACTACGAGCTTCCGGCGATCATCCTGATAGCGCTGCTGCTCCCAGCGTTTGCCCGGCTCTTCCTGCGCTCCCGGGATGTGCGGACCTTGCTATGGTTTCTGGGCTTTCTGTTCGCCTTCATCCGGCTTACGTTGTTCTACGCCACGAATCAGACGGCGTCGCCGCCTACGGACATTCACCCCTGGCTGGCTGCATTCGGATTGTCGTTCATGCAGATCAGCTCGGCGCTGTTTCTGGCGTCGCTTTCGCCGCTTACGTTCCGCATGGGAAAGTGGCGGGTTCTCTACGCGATTCCGTTCACCATACCGCTGATTGTCTATTCGTTCTTGCTGGTTGGACTCTACAACGGCGAGATGCCTTTATCGCTCGCCTTCTTCTTGTTTCCGGCGCTTGGAGCGCTGTCGCTGCTGGTTGGCTGCTTCTGGGCATTGGCGCGCGGGAATATGCCGAGGGCCATCGGCCTCGCATTGTGCATTGTGATGGGCGGCGCGGCGCTCTGGCTGTGCGTGTCAATCCGCGGCATCTGGCCCTTGATCTTCGTGCAGTGCGCGTTGCATTTCACCACGGCACTGCTGGTTTTTTATGTCTTCCGCCGCATCTCGCCGGGCACGCTGCTGAGCGGCCTCGGTTTCGTTGCCTGGTCGCTGAGCATCACGATGCGCATCCCTTACGTGGTGGCTCATCCCGACGTGCGGCTCGCTATTGTGCGCCTGGGCTCCATGGGCGCAGTTGTCGCTGCGATCGGCATGATCCTGCTGGCGCTTGAAGACCAGCTCGCGCTGCAGCAGACGGCGCGCGAACGCGAACGGCGCGCGCGCAAGGAGATCGAAGCCTACTCGCGCGTCGTGCTTTCGCGCCGGCGGGTGGAGGACTTCGACCGCCAGGCGAACCTGATCTGCCAGACGGTGGTTTCGAACAGCCGCTTTGGTCAGGCGGCACTGATTCTGATCCAGGGGTCGGGCCAGTTTCGACTTTCGGGCTCAGCCGGCCTCGACGATGCACAAACCACCGCGCTGGAAGCATTGGCAACGCGAATTGCGGTGGCTGGTTTTCTTACTCCCGGTTCGTCGCCGCCCGCGGCCGAACACAGCCAGTCGTTCAGCCTGAGCCTGGAGCCGTGGCTGGTACCGGGCGATGACCTTGCACGACTGAACCTTACCCAGGTGGTTGCCACGCCGCTCTACGGCCGCTCGGCAACCGACGGCGCTCTGCTGCTCGCCGACCTGCGCAATCCTGAAGAGTCGCTGCGCGCTGAAGATCTGCTTCCGCTCGAAGTGCTTGCGTCGCGCGTCCAGGCCGCGCGCAGCCAGACCATGATGCTCGAAAAGCTGGTGGATGCGGAGAAGTTTGCC
Source organism: Occallatibacter sp. (assembly GCA_035308825.1). Taxonomy (GTDB): domain Bacteria; phylum Acidobacteriota; class Terriglobia; order Terriglobales; family Acidobacteriaceae; genus Telmatobacter. The sequence continues at coordinate 147,769 of DATGFX010000086.1, forward strand.
GGGCTGGGGCAGCTGGCGAGCAACGTGACGCGCCAGCTGAACAATCCGCTGACCGTGATTCTGGGCTATGCTTCGCTGCTCGAAGGAACCGACTCGATGAGTCCGCAGGAGCGCAAGGGCGTCGATGCGATCCTGAACGAGGCGCGCAACATGCGGTCGACGCTGGAGAGCCTGTCGCGCATGTCGCGTACGCAGAGCGACCACTTTGCGGCGATCTCGGTCTCGGAACTGCTGAACGACATGGAGCAGCTGCATCGCTCCGAGTTTCTGCATCGCTCGATTGAGTTTCAGCTGCACATCGCGCCGGCGCTGCCGCGCGCGTTGGGGAATGCACAACAGGTGCGGCAGGCCGTGCTCTACTGCCTGCAGTTTGCCATCGAAGCGGTTGAGAACTTCGATGCGCCCGGCGATCGCACGGTGCGGGTTGAAGCGAGCGCTGAAAGCGACTGCGTGAAGATCCTGATTGCCCACAGCGGCCCGGGGTTCCTGCATCCGGCGCGCGCTTTCGATCCGTTTGTCCCGGCGCAGGCTGCGGGAGAAACGGCGGGCCTGGGCTTGTCGCTGTGCGCGACGATTCTGCGCGAAAATAACGGGCGCATCTCTGCCATCAATTTTGTGCCGCGCGGAGCGGCCATCGTGCTGGAGCTGCAAGCCGCATAGCTGCGGATCCGAAGACGAAGGGCACGGGCTTTAGCGCGTTCAGGCGTCCGTTGTCGCGCAACCTGCCACTCGCCACTCAGACCACCTCCGTGCGGTGTAAAATTCTTCTTCGCGCGAAGCAGATGAATTCACAGGCGCGACCGGGATCGTGATGCGTCGAATTGTGTTCGTCTTCCTCTTTTCTCTCTTTGCTTTCACTCCACTTGCCTCCGCACAAACCGCAAAACGCCCCATGACCTTCGAGGACATGATGGCGATGAAGCGGCTGGGCTCGACCGCCGTTTCGCCCGACGGCAAGTGGCTGGCCTACGAAGTGACGACTGTCGACCTCGACCAGAACACGAAGACGACGGAATTGTGGGTGCAGGCGATTGCGGGTGGCGAGCCGTTCAAAGTGGCTGTGGCCCAACCCGGCGATTCGGGACTGGAGTTCGCGCCGGATGGGCATTCGGTGCTGTTTGTTTCGGGCCGCGAAGGCGGCCAGCAGATCTGGCTGGCGGATTTTGACTCCGCTGCGGGCCAGACATCGAATCCAAGGAAGCTGACGAGCCTTGCCACCGGGGCCGGCAGCGCGAAGTGGTCGCCGGACGCGAAGTCGATTGTCTTTACGTCGGCCGTGTATCCGGATTGCGCGGCCATCACGACAGCGGATTTTGCGGCCGGGAACCAGTGCAACGCGGACCGGGACAAAGCCGCCGCAGAGAGCAAGGTGAAGGCGCAGATCTGGACGCATCTGTTGTATCGGCACTGGAACCACTACACCGGGGATAAGCGCTCGCACCTGTTTCTGGTTGCGGTGGATGACGGCAAAATGCGCGATTTGACGCCGGGCGACGCGCACGATGTGCCGCCGTTCTCGCTGGAGGATTCGAGTTGCGGATGCGCGTTCGCGCCGGATGGGAAGGAGCTGGCGTTTACCGAGAATCCCGATCCGTTGCCGGCGATCTCGACCAGTGCGCAGATTTACACGCTGGATTTGACGGACCCCGGTGCGAAGCCGGTAAAGGTGTCGACATCGGCGGGCGGGAACTTCAATCCAGCGTATTCGCCGGATGGGAAGTACCTGGCGTGGCGCAGCCAGGCGCGGGCGGGATATGAGAGCGACAAGTTTCGGCTTTGGCTTTACGATCGCGCGGCGAAGGCGGGCAAGGATCTGCTGCCGAAATTTGAGAACTGGGTGGATGAGTTTGCGTGGGGACCGGATTCGCAGCGGTTGTACTTTATTTCCACTATGGCCATGATGTATTCCACATCGGCCGGCATTTCGCGAAGCTTCATCTTGAGCCTTGATGGCGCTCTCCAGCCGTTCTTCGCCGCGGGGACCTTGGGCGATCTTCATCCGCTTTCAGACGACCGCACCGTGGTGATGGAGTGGAACAGCGTAGGCCGGCCTAGCGAAGCAATTTCGCTGTCGACTGAAACACTCTCAAAACGCGAGGAAAAGATTGCGACTCGCGATGCGAATCTGCTTCGATCAAACGCCCCAACGACAAAATTGGATTTCAAACAAGTAACGAACTTAAACGGAAAGCTGCTTGCCCAGCTCGACCTGTCACCCATGGAGCCGTTCTGGTTCACGGCCAAAGACGGCACGAAGGTCGAAGGCTTCATCGTGAAGCCGCCGGGGTTCGATGCGGCGAAGAAGTATCCGGTCAAGTTTCTGATTCATGGCGGGCCGCAGGGCGCGTGGGGTGATTCGTGGAGCTACCGCTGGAACGCGGAGCTCTTCGCTGCCAACGGCTACGTCGTGGTGATGATCAATCCGCGCGGATCGACGGGTTACGGGCAGGCCTTTGTCGACGGCGTCAACGGCGATTGGGGCGGCAAACCTTTCACCGACCTGATGACGGGGCTCGACTATGCCGAGCAGCATTATTCCTTCATCGACAAGACGCGCGAGTGCGCGCTGGGCGCGAGCTATGGCGGCTACATGGCCAACTGGGTGCTCGGCCACACCAATCGCTTCAAGTGCATCGTCTCGCACGACGGCATGTTCGACGCCGAGTCGGCATTCGGATCGACGGAAGAAGACTGGTTCAACACGTGGGAGTTCAAGGGGCATCCGTGGGACTACTACGGCATGCCGGATTCGGAGAGCCCGTTCCGCAAGTGGTCGCCGTCGCTCTACGCCAAGAACTTCAAGACGCCGACGCTGGTGATCCACGGGCAGCTCGACTACCGGCTGGACGTGAGCGAGGGTTTTCAGCTATTCGACACGCTGCAACTGCTCGGCGTGCCGTCGAAGATGCTGTACTTCCCGGACGAGGGCCACTGGGTGCTGAAGCCGCAGAATTCGCGCCTGTGGTACAAGACCGTGAACGAGTGGGTAGATGAGTGGACAGCTATTAGCCGTTAACTAAGTGCTAAAAGCTAAAAGCTAAAAGCTGAAAGCTGAGAGCCGGGAGCCACCAGTTTGGCATTCAGATCCAAATCGCCGCGACTACCGCTTTCTGAGGCTGCGCTGTATGAGTACGCTGTGAAGGCGCTGGGGCGGCACATGCGCACGGTGGCCGAGCTGCGTCGCCTATTACAGCAGCGTGCCGAGCCGGGCGAGCGCGGTGAAGCAGCGATTGCCGCCGTGATTGCGCGCCTCAAGGAAAAGCGCTACCTCGACGATGCGGCATATGCCGAGACCTACGCCCGCCTGCGCCGCGAGAATGAGAAGTTCGGGCAGCGCCGTGTGCGGCAGACGCTGCGCCAGAAAGGCATCTCGTCAGCTCTTACCGAAAAGACCATCGACGCCGGTTACGCGCAGGTGGACGAAGAGAAGCTCGCGCGCCAGTATCTGGAGCGCAAGCGCATCGCCAAACCGGCAAATGAGAAACAAACGGCGCGAGTGATGCGGCGGCTGGTGACGGCGGGCTTTTCGACCGGCGTGATCTACAAGATTCTGCGGCAATGGGAGGTGCCCGACGAGGAGTTGAGCGCACTCGAGAATGTCAGGGAAGAGACGGGCGAGGAGTGATGGCTGTTTGTCTATCCCACCCATGACGCGATGCAACTGCGTCATGGATGGGGAAGGCGGCGAGTGATCGAATGCAGGCTTATCGTCCGCTCTCGGTCGCGGCCTGCTGCTTTCGGTTGCCCGCAATCGATTCGCGCACGTTCGCGAGCGGCGCGTTGTCCTGGAACTCGATTCCATTGGCGGTCATGCGAACGCCCAGCTCATTCCACAGCTTCGGCAAATCGACCTCGACGGGCGCGTTCTTCCACTTCGCGTACATGTCGCTTAGCACGTGCGTGCCGGTGGCACGGTCGCCGACCGCGAGGGCCCGCGGCAGGTCCCAGTTGTGGTCGATGGTGCCGCCGGCGGCGACGATGGCCTTCAGCGCATCGCGCAGGCCTTTGCGGTTGCCGGTTTGCCGTCTGATTTCGACGTCGGCCACGAAGCAGAAGAGCCCGCCGCCCCAGTAAGTGCGACCCCAGGTGTGGGTGCGATCGATGCCTTCGTCGCCCGGTTCCGGCTCGCCTTTGGGCATGCCGTCGACCATGTCGGCCCACACTTTGCGCGCCTGCAACTCGCCGGTCATCACGCGCGCCAGCGGTTCGATGTAGGTGGCCAGGCCCTCTTCAATCCAATGCTGATCATCGGGCATGCTGGGAAAGGCTCCGTGGACCAGCTCGTGCGTGGTGACCCAGTCCTCGGCCATATCCTGCATCGTGGCGTGCTGGGCGATGCGCAGCCGCGTGAATCCCTGCGCCCCGTCCATGTCGCCCCACGTGGTGCCTTGGATCGCCTCGCGGCGCTCGCCCTCCACCGGAATGACAAGGATGCGGTCGTGGCTTAAGGGAAATCGCCCATAGTATGTCGCCACCGCCGTCGCCGCCATGCGGATATGCTGCATCACCTGGTCGTTGGTCAGGTCGAGCGGAGGGCCCTTGGCGAAGTCGACTTCGATTGTGCCGCCGCCGATCGATAACGTGCGGGTGGTCGCGATCCCTTGCGGCGCGCGCCATGGCTGCGAATAGCCTGCGAGCGGGAACAGGAACATGAGCGCGGAGAGTGTTCGGGCGATAGGGAGCATTGCAACCTTTCAGCGGAGTGCTCAGTCGTTAGTTGAGTAGACGCCATTCGGGCCCGGATGTGGCAGTGCTTTTCGCCCCGCTTTGTGCGGAATCCAGCATCCGCCGGGCAGCCGAAAGAGCGAAGCCGAATTCTGATCGAGGTTGCGCGGCCCGGTGTTCCAGGTGGATTGAGGGTGGTGGCTCAGGCGGATACGGGCGTACCACGAGGCTTGAGCGCGAGGATTTCGAGGCTATCAACCTGCGGAGGCCTGGCGAGCAGTTCATCGGCTTTCGCGAAAAGCGCCTTTGCAATGTCTCCCGAGAGGTGGGCACTGCGGCCGCCTTCGTCTTCGAACGTGTCGAAGATCGCGTAGCGTGCGGGGCTGAGCTTGAGGGCATACCACGCGACCGTCTGCTGCTCCTGCACGGCCAGGGGCAGCGCGGATTCGAGAAAGGCTGCCAGTTCCTGTTCCTTGCCGGGTTTGGCTTCAAGAAGCGCTAAAAGACCAACCTGTTCCACTCTGACCTCCTTGTGATTCATTGGTTAGATGCGATCCGGCGCGGAGCGTTCCACAGAGTGACGAGGAGACGCGCGGCCACTGCCACGGGGCGCGACCGCGCGAATCACCGGCAGCTTCGCCGTTGCTTCCATTCCCATTACACTGGAAAGGACATGCAAGTTCGATCAGGAAACGAAATTCGCGAGCTGTTTTTGCGCTTTTTTGAGACGAAGGGGCACCGCCGCGTGCACTCGTCCTCGCTGGTGCCGCACAACGATCCCACGCTGTTGTTTGCCAACGCTGGCATGAACCAGTTCAAGGACCTTTTTCTGGGCGCGGAGAAGCGCGGCTACAGCCGGGCCACCACTTCGCAAAAATGCGTGCGCGCGGGCGGCAAGCACAACGACCTTGAGAACGTGGGCTTTACCCGCCGCCACCATACCTTCTTCGAGATGCTGGGGAACTTCTCGTTCGGCGATTATTTCAAGAAGGATGCAATCGCCTTTGCGTGGGAACTGGTCACGAGCCCCGAGTGGATGGGCATTCCCAAGGACCGTCTTTACGTGACCATCTTCGAAGGCGCTGACGGCGTGCCGCGCGACGACGAGGCCGAGCGCTACTGGATGGACGTGGGCGTGCCGAAGGAGCGCATCGGCGAATACGGATTGAAGGACAATTTCTGGCAGATGGGCGAGACCGGCCCCTGCGGGCCGTGCAGTGAGATTTTCTACGACATGGGGATCGAGGCCGCCGAGACGCCGGGCGTCGACAAGCCGTTTGGACAGGACGAGGCCCGCTACGTGGAGATCTGGAACCTGGTCTTCATGCAGTTCGATCGCTCGGCGGTCGTCGATCCGGCGACGAAGCTGACGACGTACAAGCTGACGCCGCTGCCGAAGCCCTCGATCGACACGGGGATGGGCCTCGAGCGCGTGGCCGCCGTTCTGCAAGGCAAGATCAGCAACTTTGAGACAGATTTGTTTACGCCGCTGATCCGAAAAGCAGCGGAGCTGACCGGACAGCAAGTTCGCAAGTCAGCGAGTCAGCAAGTTAGCGAGACCGCAGCATTGAAGGGGCACGACTTCAGTCGTGCCGAAAATGGCGGTAAAAAAATCGGGGCTTTAGCCCCTGAGGGCATCTCTGACCTTACCGGAAACGCCAGCCTGCGCATCATCGCTGACCACGCCCGCGCTGCAACGTTCCTGATCAACGACGGCGTGCTGCCCTCGAACGAGGGCCGCGGCTACGTGTTGCGCAAGATTCTGCGCCGCGGCATCCGGCACGGGCGTTTGCTGGGGCAGGAAAAGCCGTTCATGTACCAGATGGTCTATGCCGTGCGCGATTTGATGCAGGGCGCCTATCCCGAGCTGGTGGATGCGGCGGATCGGATTTCGAAGGTGGTGCTGGCAGAGGAAAAACAGTTCGATCGCGTGCTGAAGGTCGGACTCACCCGACTGAATGAAGAACTCAAGAGCGACTTCACGGGCGCCAAGGCGTTTCACCTCTACGAGACATTTGGGCTACCGCTCGATTTCATGGTCGATGCGGCTCGCGACGCCGGGGTAAAATTCGACGATGCCGGCTTCGAGGCCGCTCGCGCGGAAGAGCAGGCTCGCGCTCGCGCTTCGTGGAAGGGTGGCAGCCAGAAGACAGCCAGCCCCGCATTCCGCGATCTGCCGAAGACGGTTTTCGAAGGCTATCGCCAGCTGACTTCGTCGAACTGCGAAGTGCTTGCCATCGTGAAGAACGGGGCAGGCGTTCCCGCGGCGGCAGCGGGCGATGCAGTCGAGGTGGTGCTCGACCACACCAGTTTCTACGGCGATTCGGGCGGCCAGGTGGGCGACACGGGATGGTTCCTGTCTGTTGACGGCAATGCCACGGTTGCCGAGATTACCGGATGTGTGCTGCCGGTTCAGGGCGTGCGCGCGCACAAGGCGGTGCTCAAGCAGCCTCTCGCGGTCGGCGATCGCGTCAATACCGTCGTCGACGGAGTGCGCCGCGATGCCATCCGCCGGAACCATACCGGCACGCACCTGCTGCACGCGGCGTTGAGACAAGTTCTGGGCACGCACGTCAAGCAGGCCGGCTCGTCGGTCGAGCCCACGCGGCTGCGCTTCGATTTCTCGCATTTCGCGCAAGTGGCCGATGAAGAGTTGCAGGACATTGAAGACATCGTGAACCGCGAAGTGCTGTCGAACGCGAAAGTCGAAACACTGGAAGACGTGCCTATCGACGTGGCCGTGAACGAGTATCACGCGATGGCGCTATTCGGCGAGAAGTACGGCGACAAGGTGCGCGTGGTGAAGTTGTCGGATGGCTTCTCGACCGAGCTTTGCGGCGGCACGCACACCAGCGCCACCGGGGAGATCGGGCTGCTGAAGCTCACCAGCGAGAGCTCGGTGTCGTCCGGCGTGCGCCGCGTCGAGGCCATCAGCGGGATGGGCTCGCTCGACACCTTCCGCCGCGATTTCGCGGTGGCCCAGGTTGCCGCGCAGGTGGCGGGAACGCCGGATGGAAATCTTTCCGAGGGACTTCGCGCCAGGCTGGCGGCGCAGGAGGACGAGCTCAAGCATCTTCGCCGCGAGCTGGAAGAAGCGCGGATGAAGTCGGCGGCCGGCGGCCTGGATGAATCGATTGCGCGGGCGGTGGATGTGAAAGGCGTGAAGGTCGTGACGCATCGGGCAGACAACCTGGAGCGCGGGCAGTTGCGCACGCTGGTCGACAACCTGAAGCAGAAGGTGGGCGAGGGCGTGGTGGTGCTGGGCTCGGCGCAGCCCGAAGGCAAGGTTGCGCTCATCGCAGGAGTCACGCCGGGCCTGGTGAAGCGCATTCAGGCCGGGAAGCTGGTTGGCGCGGTCGCAAAAACCGTCGGCGGCTCGGGCGGTGGGAAGCCCGACATGGCTGAAGCCGGCGGCAAGGATCAGAGCCAGATCGATGCCGCGCTGGCGGGGTCGCCCGAGGTGATTGCGTCGATGCTGGGCTGAGCGGAGCTCAAGGCGGACTGGACGGGCGAGCTTGGTCTACCGACCGGTTCCGCCGACGGTCATGCGGTCGAGTTTGATGGTTGGCATGCCCACGCCCACGGGAACGCTCTGTCCATCCTTGCCGCAGGTGCCGATGCCCTCGTCGAGCTTGAGGTCGTTGCCGACCATCGACACGTATTTGAGCGCCTCGGGACCGTTGCCGATGAGCGTGGCGTCGCGCACGGGCGCCGTGACTTTGCCGTCTTCAATCAGGTAGGCCTCGGACGCGGAAAAGACGAATTTGCCGTTGGTGATGTCCACTTGCCCGCCCCCGAAGTTCACCGCGTAGAGCCCTTTCTTGACGGACCGGAGGATGTCCTGCGGATCGTCGTCGCCGGCGAGCATGTAGGTGTTGGTCATGCGCGGCATGGGGATGCACTGGTAATTTTCGCGGCGGCCCGAGCCGGTGTTTGCCATGCCCATGAGGCGAGCCGAAAGCTTGTCTGACAGGTAGCCTTTCAGCACACCGCCTTCGATCAGGACAGTCTCCTGGGTCGCCGAGCCCTCGTCGTCGACGTTGAGCGATCCGCGCCGGCCGGCCATCGTGCCATTGTCGACGACCGTCACCTTGGGGCTGGCGACCGGTTGCCCGATCAGGCCTGAGAATGCGGATGTTTTTTTCCGGTTGAAGTCGGCTTCGAGGCCGTGGCCGACGGCTTCGTGGAGGAGGATTCCCGGCCATCCAGGTCCCAGGACAACCTGCATTTCGCCTGCGGGCGCCGGTACGGCTCCGAGTTGCAGAATCGCACCGCGGGCGGCTTCCTGGGCCAGGTGCTCGGGGCTTTTTGAGCCCACAAACTGCTCCAGGCCGGCCCGCCCGCCTGCGCCTGCCACGCCCTTGGTGGAGAGCGCGCCTTCCTTTGTAATGACGAAGACGTTGAGGCGGCAGAGCGGCTGCGTGTCGCTGGCAAACGCGCCATCGGAACCGGCGATCAGGATGCGGCGGAGTTCTTCGCTGTATCCGGCGCGCACCTGCACGACGCGGGAATCGAAGGCTCGTGCCGCACGATCCGCTTTCAGAATGAGTTCGAGCCGCGCGGCAAGGTCGAGGTCAAATCCGCCGAGCGGAACGGGATAAAGGTTCGCTGCCGGAGCCTCGGTCAATGCCTGGATCGGCTGTTTCGCCGGTCCGGAGGCGATGAGCGCCGCGGTTTTGGCGGCGTGCAGCAGGCGTTCGGGGCTGAGGTTGTCGGTATAGGCATAGCCGGTGCGCTCGCCGCTCAATACGCGGATGCCGCAACCCGCGCTGGTTCCCTGGCTGGCGGATTTCACGATTTGCTCATCCACGCCGAGCGAGGTTGCCGTGACGGACTCGAAATAAAGGTCGGCATAGTCCCCGCCCGCTGAGAGGGCCTCGCCGAGGCAGCGCTCCAGCAGGCGCTCCGTGATGCCGAATTTCTCGAAGAAGTAGCGCTTGTGGCTGGGGACGGGGGAAGGTTCAGGGAAACTCATCGTACTTATAGTTTACGCCTCGGCGTACTTGTGGATCAGGCGTGCCCTTGGTACCGTTTCACTCTTGATGCCGGCTTGTTTCCGCCGGGTCTTGCACAACGCTTCGTGCTACATTCTGGCTATGAAGAAGCTCGTTTTTGCAGTACTGTTGCTCGGGGTTCTCGCCGCCGCTACACCTTCGTTTGCTGCCGTCCATCATCACCATCACCACCATCATCACCACCACAAAGCCTAGATCTCTTTCAAGCCATTTGCCCTCTCCGCAGCAGGCTTCAGGCCTGCTGCGCCCGCCCGGGTACTTCCGGTGATCCAGACAGGAATTACCTGCTTCCGTCACCCGGAAGTTCGTGCTACATTCGGGCCATGAAGAAACTCATAGCCTCGGCAGTCCTGGCGATGGTGTGTGCGGCTCCGGCGTTTGGCGAGCCCATTGTGGGACATCATCCCAAGGCTTTGCATGCGAAAGCCAATCATCCTCAGGCCATTCATCCTAAAAACCCCTATCTAAAGCACAGCAAGATGAAGAGCCAGAAAAAGCACCACTTCCACCTGTAGCTCTGCGCGGCATCGCGCATGTTTTTGCCCAGCCGGGAGCGTGCAAGCTAGAATTGAATTCGGGCCATGAACGACTTGGACGATCTGCGTTATCCCATAGGACAATTCATTCCACCGGCGACGTTTTCCGCGGACATTCGTGCTGCGCATATTCAAACGCTGCGGGACCTGCCGGGCAAGCTGAACGATGCGGTTGCCGGTTTATCGGGCGCGCAACTTGATACCCCGTATCGCGAAAGCGGCTGGACGGCGCGCCAGGTTGTCCATCACGTGGCCGACAGCCACGCCAATTCTTATGTTCGGTTCAAGCTGGCGCTCACCGAGGACTGGCCGACCATCAAGCCCTACGACGAAGCCGCATGGGCGAATCTTGGAGACAGTCGCATGGAACTGGCTCCGTCTCTGGCCTTCATCTCAGGATTGCACGCGCGCTGGGCTGCGCTGCTCGAGGACCTATCCGAAGCGGATTTCCGGCGCGGTTTCAACCATCCGGAGCGCGGTCCGCAGACCCTGGACGTGGCGCTTGCACTTTACGCGTGGCACGCGCTGCACCACACCGCCCACATCACGCACCTGCGGGCGCGCATGGGCTGGTAACGCGCCATGTGCCCGACCGAATGTGAGCCGCATGTGGGCCAGCTCGTCGAGGAGATCGACAATTATCTCGTCGAGCATCCCGGCGCGGCCATCCTCGAAGAAGGCCGCGTGCTGTTCGAGATGCGCAGAGCGCACTACAGCGTAAAAGAGTCGCACGGACGCTGCCTGCTGCAGTTGTGGAGCGACGATCGCAACCTGGTTCGCACGGTGATCGACGTGCAGGTACGCTCGCAATGCCTGCGGCTCTCGACGCGACGGATGGGTGCGAGCAAGCCGCAGGTTCTTGAGCTTGTTGCTTCGAGCGATCGCCGCACGCCCACAGCGCGTGACAGCGCACGCCGCAATTACCAGCATCTGCTGGAGCGCGCACTCGCGCGCACATTCATCGGCGCAAAGGTCGACGGCATGCGATCGGCGATGGATCTCGAGCATAGTTTTGGTCCCGCTTATGTGCGCGGCCGTTTGCTTCATGGGACTGGCGCGCAGGCGGTGATCGGTGTCAGCGAATCCGAGCCGGCAGCAACCATCGACGGCATCCTGACCGTGGGCATCTTGTGGCTCGATTACTGCCGCAAACACGCCGGCAGCCGCCGGCACTTCGGGGGACTGAAGGTGATCGTGCCTGCCGGAGCATGGCGGACGACCGCGGAGCGGATGGCGTGGCTGAATCATGCTGCAGCCGAGTTTGAACTCTATGCCCTTGACCAGCGCACGGAAGAGTTGGAGCAAATCGAGTTTCGCGACATCGGGAACCTCGATGCACATCTTGTGCATGCGTTCTCATCATCGGCGGCGATCGAACGTTGCCGGGCCGGCATCGATCAGCTGATGGATCTCGTCCCGTCTACGGCGCACGAACGCGTCGAGATCCGGCCACGCTCCGCGACGGAGGTTGGATTGCTGTTGCATGGGCTTGAATTCGCGCGCGTGCGGCGAGGCGGTGTGGCTCATTCGTTTGCACAACAGGATGAGATCACGTTTGGCGCAGGAGCCAATGAAACTCCACTCACGGAGGAAAACCGGGATGCGTGCGCCGAGCTTTTCCGGCGGCTGTTTCTGAGCCGCTATTCCGACGGTTCCCATGCGGATCCGCTCTTTCGCATGCAGCCGGAGCGATGGCTCGAATCGCGCTTGCGGGCCCATATCGGCGAGCTGCTGCCGAATCTGCGCGGCGATGTTCTCTACACACAGGTGCCTGCGCTCTCCGGCGGGGATCGCGGCATGCTCGATCTGCTTACGCTGGACCGGAGCGGACGCCTGGCGGTTGTGGAATTGAAGGCGGATGAGGATCTGCACCTGCCCTTGCAGGCGCTCGATTATTGGATTCGCGTGCGCGTGCTGAACGCCGATCGACAGTCTGTGAGCGGCGGAAAGCCACTCTCGGCATTCGAGCGGCAAGGCTATTTTGCAGGCGCCGAAGTTTCGGTCTTGCCGCCGCGCTTGCTGCTGGCCGCGCCCGCGCTTCGCATTCACCCCGCGAACGAGCCCGTCCTCCGCTACATCTCGCCCGAAGTGGAATGGGAACTTATTGCGCTCGGGGAAGACTGGCGCCGCGAATTGAAAGTCATCTTTCGAAAACGCGGCGCTGATCTTGCCAACTGATCCTTACTTCTTGTCGGGTTGATCGGTTTTCTCGTCGTCGGTGCCCGGTGGTTTCGCCGGCGTGATCACGATCTTGCGAAATTTCACGTGGCCTTTTTCGCTGCCCTGCAAGTAGATCGGCCCCGGCTCGGCCTCATGGCTATCCACCGCGCCGCCGGTGATCCCGGGAATCTCGCGATCGGAGATCACGGCCCTGCCGTTTTGAACAACGGTTACCCGCCGGCCAATCAGGGTGATATCGAACGTCTGCCAGACGTCGGGCTGGCGCTCCAGTTCCGGTGTGGGTGCAATAAACCCGTACACGCCACCCGTGTGGTGGCTTGCCGGCTCGTTCTGGGACTCGGTCTCGATTTGCACTTCGTAGCGACCGCGGAGGTAAACGCCGCTGTTGGCATTCACACCGCAATTGAATTCTACGTGCAGCTTGAAATCCTGGAACTTCGCATCGCTGATCAGTTCGGGTCCGTTTCCCGGGGTCACGAGATTGCCATCTTCCACGGTCCATGCTGGTTGTCCGGGACTCGACATGTGCCATCCTGCCAGGTCCTTGCCATCGAAGAGGGGGATCGGATCGCCCCACTCCGGTGGAGTCTTTGGACGCGTCAATTTCGGCGCCCGAACGCCGGTCCATTTCCAGGTTGAACCGTTCATCCCGGCGATGGTTCCCGACAGTGTGCCGCCTTTCAGCGCGCCCGAGAAAACAACGTCGGTCTTGGTCGATTCTTCTTCTTTCGGAGAAACGAACGTGACATGGCCCGGGGTGAAGTCAACCTTGGGGAGAGGACGGGCATTGCCCCAGCGGCCGGTAAACCAGGCATAGACCTCACCGTCTTTTTCATGCAGTTCAAGCCATGACGGATAATCGCGGTCCGGACCCTTCAGCGTGAGGTCCCACCGGCCCATGAACGCCTTCGACGCAGCGCTCGATACACTTACCGGTTTATCCGTTGCCGGCTCCTGAGTCTCCTGTGCGCGGCCAGCGCTCCACGAAAGCAGTGACAACGCAGCGACAGCAATTGCAACAAGCGCTTTTTTCGTTCTCATGCGGCTCTCTTTCCTTTGCATCGATCACAGCGTTTTGATGGTTCCGGAACTCTCGTCCCACTCGACCGCGCTTTTGCGGAAGTACGATTCGTTGGCCATATGACAGGCGAGGGCAGCGTGGTGACCAAAGACCGCGTCCTGCACGAGCGGCTGGCGCGAACGCACGGCCTGGAAGAACTTCCACAAGTGCGGGCGCAGGTCGTCATAGTCGTTGCCGTTGTAGGTAATGGTTTCAAGCATGGGCTCCTTGCCCGGCACCGGATCGTGTTCCTCATGCCACTGCTTTGTATAGGCGTCCCGCATCTTGGCGGGATACGAAGCGGCGTAGTAGCTGGGTGAAGTATCGACACCTGCCTGCTGCGAAAGCGAAACGCTGAATTCGCGCAGCTCGATCATGCCCTTCGGTCCCTGGAAGCGGGTTACTTCGCTCGATTCGCAGGCCAGCGAGAGCCGCATGTACACGGGAGCCTTGCTGTACTCGAAGAGCACCGCGTGCACGTCGGGCATATTGCGGCCGTCTTTCCAGTGGAAGATGCCTCCCAGCGCCGATACGCGCTTTGGAGCTTCGTTCTGGCCGAGCACGAAATTCATTCCGCTGATCAGGTGGACGAGCAGGTCGCCGGCCACGCCGGTGCCGTATTCCTTCCAGCAGCGCCAGCGCGCAAAGGTGAGAGGGTCGAAGGGCTTCTTGGGGACGGTCCCTTGCCAGGTATCCCAATCGAGGTTTTCGGGCGACAGGTCGGGCGGCGGCGGATACTCCCAGCAGCCGGTCGGATCGTTGCGGCCCATGGTGGCTTCGACAAGGTTGAGGTCGCCGATCTTGCCGTCGTCGATCCACTCTTTGGCCTTCGCGCAGAGGAGAGAGCTTGTTCTCTGCGCGCCGATCTGCACGAGGCGATCGGTTTTTTTCGCTGCGGCTACCATCGCCAGCCCGTCCGCAGGGCTGTGCGACATGGGTTTCTCGCAGTAGACATCCTTGCCTGCGGCGAGCGCATCCACGACGACCTGTTTGTGCCAGTGGTCGGGCACCGCGACGATGATCGCGTCGATGTCTTTCGAGTCGAGCAGCTCCTGGTAGCGCCGGGTTGTTCTGATTGGCTTGCCGACAATTTCCTGCGCCAATGTGTGGCGGCCATCGTAGAGATCGGCCGCAGCCACGCACTCCACGCCTTTCAGTTGAACTGCGGTGGTGAGCAGGCCGCTGCCTTCCATGCCGACACCCACGATGCCGAACCGAACGGTATCGCTGGGCGCAGCCTGGCCTGCCGCATAGGATTCATCCGGCCCCAGAAACAGCGACCCCGGAACCAGAGAGGCTCCGGCAGCTCCGGCGGTCGTCTGCAAAAAAGAACGTCGCGAGAACAAATGTTTCTCCATGTTTGTATTCCTTTTCGTGGAAACTGATTGCCGACCGCACCCGGTCCAATGGCAGGCGCGAACAGCGCACACGCGAATCAGCATTTCGAAGGCACATTCCTTCTAGCTCCGCCGCCCGTCCGTGTCAAGAAGGCCGGTCTGCGCCGGAGTTTCGGAGGGCCAAAATCGACGGCTAGCAAAGGCCGCCAGGCCGTTTGGGTTTGGGTGACGCGGGGCCAGAAAATGCGCCTGCAAAATGGGTTTACAAAATGTAGTTGCGCATTTTCGAAGGGGTGATATAAATCACATATCTCTGGGAACGATTGCACGACAATCCATCATCGGGGCGGGCTACCGCTGACCGACTTTGTTGAGTTGCCGAGAAACCATCTCAGAGGAGTGCATAGTGGCAGTTTCAACCATCGACAACCTGGATCTCGACACCCTTCTTTCAATCTCGAACCCGGCCGTTTACCGCGGGCCACTGATGGCCGCGCCGGAGATGAACTCTGCTGCCGCTTCGCACGAAGAACGCGAACTTGCGTCGCGAAGAGAAGGCCTGAACTGGACGCGAGGCCTCTTAGTTGGAATCCTTCTCGAAATCGGGATGGGGATTATCCTCTATGGGCTGTGGCAGGGGGTCTGGCATCTGATGCATCTGCACCGCTAGCTCGCCAGCCATCGGTATCCCGCCAGGATCTTCGCGGCTTCGTGCCTGCCTTAGGGCAGGCATTCACTTTTTCAGCGGCTTTCGGGCGAAGTAATAAAGCGAATAGGCCAGGAGCCCGAATCCGATCACGGAGACCCAGGTGTTATCGAGGAAGGTGTGCGGAACGTTCAGCAGGTCGCGATTGTCATAGTAGGTAGCTTCCGCGGCCTTCAGCGCAACGCCGATCAATCCCGCGATGCCGCCAGCGGCGATCAGGCCTGAAGCGAAGAGCGAGCCCGACGAAATTTCGCTGTCGGCGTCCTGCTCGCCGGCACGCGCAGCTGCGCGATCTACGAGCCAGCGGACAACGCCGCCAACGAAGATCGGCAAGGTGGTGCCGATGGGGAGATAGGCGCCTACCGCGAAGGTGAGCGATCGAATGCCCAGCAATTCCACGGCAATCACCAGCGAGACTCCCAGCAGCACGAGTCCCCAGGGCAGTTTGCGGCTCAGGATGCCATTGATGACGGTCGCCATCAGCCGGGCTTGCGGAGCGGGAGCGCTGGCCGACCCAATGCCTTGCACCCAATGCACCTCGATCTTTCCGGTTGCCGGCGAGTAGAGATACTTGCCGTCCTGCAACTCGGTTGAACCGATGGCGTTGAGCAGGACGTACTCCGACTTGTGGTGCGTCGTCAGGGTCTTGCCGTCCGGCTCGATCACTTTGAAGTCATTGGGCAGGTGGTGCGTATCGGCCTGAATGGAGACGCCGGCGTGAGGAGCGTTCAGGTCCCACGGCTGTGCAGCCGCGTGGAACTCCTGAAGGCCGGTGTTCATCAGGTTGAGGGTCGATCCGATGACGACGGTCGAGACCACTACGCCGATCATGAGGGCGATCTGCTGGAGCCGTGGCGTTGATCCGACGATATAGCCGGTCTTTAGATCCTGCGAGGTATCGCCAGAGTTCGATGCGGCAATGCAGACGACGCCACCAATGGTGATTGCAAGAGCGCCGAAGGCAGGCGCTGTCCATCCCTGGACGAGGAACACGGCCGCGGTGGCCATCAAGGTTGCGATGGTCATGCCCGAGACGGGGCTTGCCGATGAGCCGACCAAGCCGACGATGCGGGAGCTGACCGTGACGAAGAGAAATCCGAAAATGACGACGAGGATGGACGCGGCAAGATTGGCGGGCCAGCCGACAAACGCGCCCGGCACCGGCTTGAACTCGAGGAAGATAAACATGCAGGCGACGATGAGGAGAGAGCCGATGAGCACGACGGTCATCGACAGATCATTTTCGGTGCGGATCGTAGTGGCCTTTTCTGTTTCGCCATTGGAGCGCACGTTTTTGAGGCCGGCAGTCAGGGCGCTCCAGATGGTCGGCAGCGTTTTGAGGAGCGTGATCAATCCCGCGGCGGCTACGGCGCCTGCGCCCATCGGCTTGATATAGGCG
The DNA here is from genome assembly GCA_035308825.1 of Occallatibacter sp. GTDB lineage: Bacteria > Acidobacteriota > Terriglobia > Terriglobales > Acidobacteriaceae > Telmatobacter. Next base: position 164,668 of record DATGFX010000086.1, read on the forward strand.
GCCCACAAGTCGCTGGGGCCCATCGAGGCGATTGGTGCTTGCCCGGGATACACGGGGTGGGGCAGGTCCTTGCCGAAGAAGTAGATCAGCGGCATGACCACGAGCCACGAAAAGACGCCGCCAGCAAAAATGACTCCGGCTACGCGTGAGCCGATGATATAGCCAACGCCGAGGTATTCCGAGGTCGCATCGGCATTGATCGCAGCGCCTTTCAGCACATGCTGAGGACCGAAGTCCGGTTGATACTCGGGCGAACTGGGCCAGACGGCGAGCAGGTTCTTGTTCTGCAAAAACGTGTAGACGCCACCCAGCCCCAGCCCGAGAAAGACCCGGCTGGCGAGCGATCCGCCTTTTTCGCCCGCGATCAGGACGTCTGCGCAAGCCGTTCCTTCGGGATAGGGCAGCGCGCCGTGCTCTTTCACAATGAGCTGGCGACGCAATGGGATCATGAAGAGCACGCCCAGCCATCCGCCGATGAGTGCCAGCATGAAGATGCGCGCGTATTCCAGTTCGAATCCCAGGAACACCAGGGCGGGCAGGGTGAAGATGACGCCGGAGGCAATCGACTGGCCCGCGTTTCCGGTGGTCTGAACGATGTTGTTTTCGAGGATGGAGGCGCGTCCGAAGGCCCTGAGAATACTGATGGAAAGCACCGCAATCGGTATCGATGCGGCCACCGTAAGCCCGGCCCGCAAGCCCACATACACCGTCACCGCGCCGAAAACGAGTCCGAAGAAACTGCCGAGAAGGATGGCGCGCAGCGTGAACTCCGGCGGAGCTTCGCTGGGTGGGACAAACGGCTCGAATTCGGGCATGCCAACGCCTCACAGATGACTGAATTTTCGAATTTTCCCTGAAGGGGGAGTGTAGCAGCGCGCGCCAGAAAAGGCACGGCTGGGGCCGCGGGGCAGGCCTATCCCGGAGGCGGTTTTCAAGAGCACTTCGGTGCGCCCTAAGGTAACGGAAAAGACCGAGATGTTTACCTCCATTTTTATGGACATTTCTGCTTCCAATCCCGGAAAATGCAGCAACGCCGAAAAGCTGTCCTCGGCATATTAAGGTTGCAGTTTCCCCGTTTCCCTGCAAAAAGGAGAATTTGTGATTCGACCGAGGAACGTTGTGTTTTCCATCGCCGCGATTGTGTCTTGCGCTGCGATCGCTTGCCAGGCGCAGTCTGTCATGACCCATCACGTGCGCGACGCAATCCGCAATGGCCGGGCGCAGTCCACCGGGCGCCTCCCCTCGAACCAGGTGCTGCAGCTTGATCTTGTTCTGCCACTCCGGGACGCTGCCGGCCTCGAAAGCTTGCTGAAGGATGTTTACAACCCGTATAGCCCCTCTTACCGGCAGTTCCTTACTCCTGAGGAATTCGCGGCACGATTTGGCCCCACCCAGGATGACTACGACACGGTTGTGCGTTTTGCGAAGACATATGGATTGGAAGTGACGGGCGGCTCGTTCTACGGTCGCGACGTGCAGGTGAAAGGCACAGTGGGCAATATCGAAGCCGCCCTTCACGTCAACATGCGTACCTACCGCCATCCCTCAGAGAATCGCGAATTCTATGGGCCCGACAGCGAGCCGAGGATGGATCTGCCTTTCAATCTCTGGCACATCTCGGGCCTCGACAACTATTCGATTCCCCGGCCCTTGCTGGTGAACAAGAATGACTATGCCGCGGCTCACGGCATCGATGCCGACAAGGTTGTTTCGCACGCCACGACCGGCTCGGGTCCATCGGCTTCGTTCCTCGGCAGCGATATGCGCGCGGCCTACTACGGGAGCGGGTCACTGAATGGCGCGGGACAGAACCTCGGTCTCTGGGAGTTTCTGGGCACGGACCTGGCGGATCTGAATACCTACTACAGCAACGTGAAGCAGACGAACAATGTGCCGATCACGCTGCTCTCCACCGACGGAACCAGCACGAGCTGCGTGTACCGCTCCAGCCGCTGCGACGATACCGAGCAGACTCTCGATATGACGCAGGCTCTCGGCATGGCTCCAGGTTTGAGCAGCCTGGTGATGTACATCGGCAACAGCGATACAGCGATTATCAGCGCGATGGTGTCGCACAATCCTTTGCCGACTACGATTGGTTGCTCGTGGGGCTGGTCGCCTGTCGATCCCAGCACGCTGGATCCCTACTTCCAGCAGATGGCGATGCAGGGCCAGAACTTCTTTGCGGCGTCGGGTGATGACTCGACCTGGAAGGCCAGCGGCAGTGCGGCCGCATGGCCGGCCGACGACGCCAACGTGGTGTCGGTCGGCGGCACAGACCTGGTCACCGCGAGCGCGGGCGGACCATGGCAGTCTGAGACGGCGTGGGCCGACAGCGGCGGCGGCATCAGCCCGGATGGCATCGCCATTCCTGCATGGCAGCAGCTTGCGGGCGTGATCACCTCCAGCAACAAGGGCTCGACCACGCTGCGCAACGGGCCTGACGTTGCGGCCAACGCAAACTTCACCTTCTACACGTGCGCAGACCAGACCACCTGCAATGCGAACCTCTATGGTGGAACCAGTTTTGCGGCGCCCATGTGGGCGGGCTACATCGCGCTCGTGAACCAGCAGCGGATTGCCAACAGCCAAGGCCTTCTCGGATTCCTTAATCCGACGATTTACGGGCAGAACGTCTCCGGAGGATCGTTGAGCGCAGCGTACTCCGCGGATTTCCATGACGTCACGAGCGGCACCTCGGGAAGCTACTCGGCAGTGACAGGGTTCGATCTCGTCACCGGCTGGGGCAGCCCGAATGCGGGACTGATTGCGGCACTGTCGGGGCCGCAACAGCCTGACTTCAGTCTCTCGGCTTCTCCCACGTCCGTCACGATCGCTCAGGGTGGCTCGGGCGGGTCGACGATCACGAGTACGGTTGTGGGCGGTTATGGCGACGCGGTTACGTTGTCTGCTTCCGGCCAGCCAACGGGAGTGAATGTCACGTTCTCTCCGGGGTCGATCACAGGCACCGGTACTTCGTCGATGTCGATCACCGTGGCCTCGAGCGTTGCAGCCAACACCTATCCGATCACAGTGACCGGCAAGGGCAGTGACGGCACTACACACACCACCACCGTTTCTCTTACGGTGACCGGCGTGACAGCGGGATTCTCGCTGAGCGCGTCGCCGACATCGATCACGATCGCCCGCAGCAGTTCCGGCTCGGTGAGCATCTCCTCCGCCATCACCGGCGGCTTCTCGGGAACGATTACACTCTCGGCATCGGGCGAGGGCAGCCAGAATTCTGTATCCTTCACTCCGGCTTCGATCACAGGCGCAGGCAGCTCTACGATGAAGATCACCGTGGGCAAGCACGCATCGACAGGAAGCCACATCATTACGGTGAAGGGCACCAGCGGATCGACGTCTCACACGACGACGGTGACGCTGATCGTGAGCAACTGACGCACCGGCTTTGCTGGTGATCAAAAACCGGCCCGGACCGCAATGGTCCGGGCCTTCTATTTTCGTGGCCGGCTCCGGGCGCGGCGGATATCTCGCGCCACTTGGCGAATAGCCCCTGATGCGCGTAGCGTAAGTGCAAGGTTTTGTCGGCTCGACCGGAGAACTGATTCAAATGGCCAATCCATCCGTTGCCCCTTCTCCCGCTGCAACTACGGTTCCGGCGCCCACGAAGTCGCCCATCAAGCGTCTTCTGTCGCTCGATGTGGCGCGCGGCATCACCATTGCGTTCATGATCATGGTGAACAACAACGGCGGCTCCGGCTCGTGGCGCTTCATGAATCACGCCAACTGGAATGGGCTGACGCCGACCGACCTTGTCTTCCCGACGTTTGTTTTCGTGGTGGGCGTTTCGGTGGTTTTCGCATTCGATGCGCGCCTGTCGCGAGGCGACTCCCGCGGCAAACTTGCGCTTCACACGGTGCAGCGCACCATCGTCCTCATCCTGCTCGGCATCATCGTGAACAGCTTCCCGTTTTTCCATCTTGCGCACATGCGCTTCTACGGGGTGCTGCAGAGGATCGCGGTGTGTTATTTAGCCGTCGGCCTCTTTTACCTGTGGGATCAGCGGGCCTGGACGAAGGTCGCGGCGCTGGTGGGCGCCCTCGTCGGGTACTGGATCCTGCTGCGATGGGTGCCCATTCCCGGGGTCGGCATGCCGGGACGCGATGTCCCTTTCATGGACATGACGCAGAACCTGGTGTCATGGATCGACCGGCACCTGTTTCCGTATCATCTGTATCTCTACTCGCCGGATCACAATGTGCGCGATCCTGAAGGCCTGTTGAGCGATCTGCCCGCCGTGGGAACGGCTTTGATGGGTGTTCTTGCTGGGCTCTGGCTGCGCACTCGCAGGGAGATTCCCACCAAAACGCTGGGTCTTGCGGCGGCCAGCGTCGCCAGCCTCATCGTCGGCTATCTCTGGTCACTCGAATTTCCGCTGAACAAGAACATGTGGACCAGTTCGTTTGTTCTGGTGGCCGGAGGATATTCGCTGGCCCTGCTGACGTTCACCTTCTGGGTAATCGAGCAGATGAACTGGCGCAAAGGCTGGACCTATGTGTGGCTAGTCTTCGGCTCGAATGCGATCGCTGCTTATATGTTCAGCGAACTGCTGCCCGGGGTGCTCGACAACATCACAATCGCAGATCAAGGAAAGCACTTCGAATTAGGCGGATGGATCTTCTACCACGTCTTTGCCCACGTACCCGACCCGCACTGGGCAGCGTTCTCTTTCTCGGTTACCTTCGCGGCTGTGTGCTTCATCCCTGTCTGGATCCTGTATCGCAAAAAGATTTTCCTGAAGGTCTAACGCGCGCCGGCAGTTGCCGTCTAATTGCATTACATCGCCTTGAAAACAGGTGCAACCCGTGTTTGTGGCGTGGCATCTGGTTGTCAGGCGTATATTGCTCGGCGGAGGTCGGCCGTGAGTTCGTTGGAGGGCGCGTGCCCGGAAGGCGCAGTGGCTGCTACGCCAGCGAAATTGCGTAGCAGCACATGGGACATTGTCGAGCTTACCGTTGGGTATGGCCTGGTCATGGCCGTTATCTGGACTCCGAGGCCGATTCAACGATGGCTCTACTGGGCAGCCATCGGGTGGTTCCTTACCGCACTCATCATGTCGTTTCCCGGCTGGAAGGCGATGGGTTGCTGCATTGCCGGGTTCTGGCGTTCTCTGTGGGTGGTCGGCGTGGCCGTGGTCATGTCATTAGCGGCCATCGTGGTTGCGGTCAATCTGCACACTTTGCACCGACCCGATGGTCCATTCGATTGGCTCAGGTCCTATGGCGGCTACGCTGTCTGGGCGTTTTTGCAGCAGCTCTTATTGCAAGGTTATTTTCTCTTGCGACTCTTGCGCATCGTTCCCAATAGCGTTGGTGCGGCCCTCATCGCGGCAGGCGTTTTTTCCATCGCGCATCTGCCCAACCCGATCCTCACTCCGATCACTCTGATTTGGGGACTGACGGCATGCCTTATCTTCATTCGCTCTCGCAACGTTTACCCGCTGGCAATGGCGCACGCAATCTTCGGGATCTGCGTGGCGATCACGATACCGGGGCCGATGTTGCATAACATGCGCGTGGGCCGCGGCTACCTTACGTACAAGGCTCCGCGACCGGTTCACCTTAGCCAGAGCGACCACACCGTATCGACAGTCGCATGGGTGATCGAGGAAGCGCCGGCACGCTGGTTGGCGCGCCACGCCCGGCCATAGAAGATTCCCGCCAGCGCCGCCAGAAGGACATACTGCCAGTTGAAGGTTGTGGTGCGCTTGTTCCAGTGCGCAAGGCCAAACAGAACGGCTGTCAGGAGCAGCGCACCGGTGCGGCCGATGCGTCGCTGCAACAGGTTCTGCAGCCAACCGCGAAAAAAAAGCTCCTCGGGAATCGCGATAAACAAAAAGGTGAAGACATAAGCGACGAGCGCGTGTAGCGGCGCAGGCCATGAAGCGTGAACGTGCAGGAAGTTGAGGGCGAGCCCTAACACAATCGCGATGGGCGCATAGAAGCAGAACTCGCGCAAGCCGATGATGAGATCGCGCCGACGTAGCCTGAGATCGAAGCCAACTCCATCGAGCCGGCGCACGACAAGAAAGGCAAAGATGCCGGCATCGAGGAGCACCATTTTGCCGATTGCCGTGAGACCAGAGGGCCAGGCAGGCTCAAGCCAGCGCAGATCCACCGCGAGGCCGAGCACGGCGAGAATGAGGAAATCGCGCCAGTTGCCCTTTTCCTGCGGGTCGGCATCGCGGGCAAGGTCCTCCACGAGCGCGATGGCGATGGGCAACAGAGCATACACCGCAAGCCAATTCCAGCGCAGGGTGCCGAAGGCATGTGCGACGAGAAGATAGGGCGCGCAGAAGCATGCAGGAAGGATGAGCCGCAATTTTCTCGGAAGTAATTTTCCGAGCCGTCCCGGCCACGCAGGAAAGAAAGCCGCAGCCAGCATGGGCAATAGCGCCAGGACGGCGGCGATGACAACTTCAGGTCGCAGGATGTTATGAGGAACCATTACTGCGCGGCAGGCGGGGCCGGCTTGAGGGGACGGAAGAGCCACGCCAGGAGCAACGCAAACAGCAATCCGCCGACGGTGAACTTGAGCCACGGCGCCGCATGAGATGGTGAAAAGAACCCTTCGAGGGTTCCCGCAATGACCAGCAGAGGGATGATCCCGGAGACGAGGCGAGTTGCTTCAATCCCACCCTTGGCTACCGAATCTTTCCAGCGCAACGCGCCAGGGAAGAGCATGCCATATCCCAGGCGGAATCCCGCACCGCCGGCGATCAGGATAGAAGGCAGTTCAAGAGAGCCGTGCGGCGCAACGAAGCTCCAGAGTAAAAGCGACATTCCATATTGATGGCAGGCGGCTCCGATGACGCCCAGCATCATGCCGTTCACGTAGAGGTAGAAGAATGTGCCCAGACCGAAAGTGATGCCGCTGGCGAACGTCACAAAGCTTACGGTCAGGTTGTTTGTCATGATGCGGCTCGAAGCCATGGGCTTGATGGTGATCACGGAATCAGTCCACATCTGGTGCCGCTCCATGGTGGCGATCATGGAGGGTCCCACGTAGTGGCGCATAAACTCGGGCCGCGAGTCGGTCAACACCACTCCCAGCATTCCCCACGCAAGCGAAACCAGGAGGGAAGCAGTTACGAATGGCAACTGCTGCTGAAAGATTCTGGGGTACTCATCGCGCAAGAAGCGGAATAGAGAAGCGATGCTCGTTTTCCGGCGCGAGTAGATGATATGGTGGGCGCGAGCCAGCAGCTGATTGACGTGATCGGCGTAGGTGCGCGCGGTTGTGTCCTGACGGAGCACCGACAAGTCGGCAGCGACCTGGCGATAGAGGAGCGCCATCTCCTGCAATTCGGCGCGCGAGAGCTGGGCGAGCCCGCTCTGATCGGACTGCAGGAGCAGCGCGGCCAGCCGGTCCCAAAGCGGTCTTCGCTTGGCGATCCACTGATTTGAGAGAATAGGCGCCATGGACCTGAATTCAGACCAGCTTAACATCGAGACCCCGGAACTCGTCGCGATCGAGATGCCACTCGCGGGGATTGGGAGCCGTTTCATTGCGCTCCTTATCGATACGCTGATCTGGGCCGCGGCCATCGTGGTCCTGATGATTCTGCTGTGGATGCTGCTTCCCGGCATTGGAGCTTTCTCGCGCGTTTCAGCTCAATGGGCCGTGGCAATTTACCTGATTGCTTTGTTCCTGCTGAACTGGGGCTATTTCACGCTGTTTGAGGCGTTTTGGAACGGACGCACCCCGGGGAAGCGCATTGCGCGGATCCGTGTCATTCAGCAATCCGGGCGCGCCATTGGACTGTTCGAATCGATGGCTCGCAATTTTATTCGTTACGTCGACCAGATTCCGTTCTTCTACGCGGTGGGTGTGATCGTGGTGTTTGCGACGCGGCGGCACCAAAGGCTGGGGGATCTGGCGGCGGGAACTCTCGTGGTGCGCGATCGGATTGATGAGTCGCCGCTGTGGGGAGAAACCGGCGCACGGACGTTTACAGCCCAGGTTTTCCCGGCGCCCTCGGTTCCCGAGCCGCACGCGGCGCTGAGCCTGCCTGCCACGGGAGTTGCAAAGCTTTCGCCTTCGGATCTGGAAGTGCTGGAAAGCTTTTTCGCCCGCCGGCTGGATCTCTCACTCGCGACGCGGGCTGCGATTGCGCAACGGATCGCTGACGCGATTCGTGCGAAGTCGGGTCTCGAACCACCTCCGGGATTCAGCGTCGAGACCTTTCTTGAGGCGACGGCGCGCGAGCTTCGCGATATCGCCCGTATGCGCTAATCGCGCACCTTACTAAGTGACTAAGTGGCGGAAACGGGCATTTTGGATGGAATCGTTGCCATCACGAGGCGGTCGAGCGGATAACCTGCGCGAGCTTTGTGCTTCTGTAAGTTGGAGTTAGCGACCTCGCGAGGTGCTTTGAGCGGACTCAAATTTCGTCTTGACAATTGTTGATGAGCCCGCATTTAATTGCACCGGCTCACGGGAGTATTCCTTTGTCAGATAGCAATGCTCAAACGTTTCAGCTTAGAGATTCCAAACGATGTAGAAACTGAATTTCTATCTTCCATCCTACGTATATATGGGGCTGCTGCAGATCTGTTCTACGCAGCAGGCAAGGGCAAGTAAGCCGAAGTTCTGAGGAGCACTTCGGTCGCGAATCGCAGACAAGCCCGCTAAGGCAACTTCAAGAGTGCCGGCGGCGCAACTGGAATGTAACTCCAGGGCAGCCGCAGATTTGGGTGCAACCGAAGATGAACGGAATGATTACCTGTTCGAGGTAAATGGATTTTCTTCTTGACAATCCTCATTCCGCGCGGCTTCAATGGCTCGGTCGCTTCAAGACGATCATCTGGAAAATCGATGTATTTGAACTTTAGGGTTCAGATTCCTTGCGGCATTGGGCAGCGAGGAAGCATTGGTGGCGTTACCCGACCGTGACGTCACAGAAGAATGCAAATCGACTCCAGATAGGAGTGCAAAGAAGAGCGGTACATGAATGGTTCACGCTTTCGAGACGGGGAGAGACACGAATAACGAGGGACAAGCAGCACAAACTTGAAAATGGAGGTCACATGAGACTTGCAAGCCTGAGATTCATCATTGTGCCGGTAATCTTATTGTTCGCTGGTGGAGCGCTCTTTTCCCAGCAGAACTCTGAGATCGTCGGTACAGTTACAGACCAGACCGGGGCGGCAGTGCCGGGCGCAAGCCTGACATTGACGCAGAAGGAGACCGGTTTTGCCTATAACGTCACCAGCAACAGCACAGGCGGCTACGTTTTCGCAGGCCTGAATGTCGGTACCTACAATCTGAAAGTTACGGCGAAGGGCTTTGAGGCGTATACGGCAGCCGGCCTGGCGCTGAACGTCTCGCAAACCCTCGCAGTCGACGTGAAGCTGACAGTTGGCGCCGAGACGGTCGAGGTTACGGTCTCAGCCGACGCGTTACAGGTGCAGGCGGAATCGAACGAAGTGAGCACGCTGATCAGCGGCGAGCAGCTCACCTCGATCGCAACCGCAAACCGAAACTTCACCGCATTGGCAGCACTCGGACTGGGTGTCAGCTCGAACCTGCCCGCCAACAACCCTCCATCAGCTTCGGCTTCGAGCGCAAGCATCAGCGTGAACGGCCTTCGCCAGAGCCATAACATCTGGCTGCTGGATGGTGCGGAAGCAGATGACCGCGGCGGCGCCGGCGGCATGAGCGTTATGCCATCGATGGACGCAATCGCCCAATTCCAGGTTCTTGCCAGCAACTATCCGCCGGACTACGGTATTTCTTCCGGCGCGACGTTCAGCCTTGCATTGAAGAGCGGCACGCAGCAACTGCACGGCGAGGCGTGGGAGTTTGTCCGCAACGATGCCTTCGACGCGAACGATTACTTCAACAAGTATCAGCACGGCGATACGCCGATCCCGGTTCCGAAGTTGAGGCAGAACATTTATGGCTTCAACCTGGGCGGCCCGGTTTTCATTCCACATGTCTACAACACGGCGCGGCAGAAGACCTTCTTCTTCTACAACCAGGAATGGCGCCGCGTCGATCAAACCAACGCACCGGGCACCAACCCCACGATTCCGGATTTAGATCGGCCGGTCGCGGGTCAGGACCTTCAGTACGTGGCTCCTGCGTACGCATCGAGTCAGGTCATTTACATTCCAACCGCCGCTCAGGTGCCTGATCCTGCTTTTGCCGCCAGGCTGCAAGCTGCCGGCCTTGGAGGAAACCGCGGGCAGCCATTCCCGAACCAGATCATTCCCGCGTCTCTGATCGACCCGAATGCCGTTCTGTACTTCGGCTCGAGCATTCTTCCGAAGGTGAACACGGCGGGAGACAAAGCGACGACCGAAGAAGCCACGCCAACCACGGTGACGGAAGAAATCGTCCGAATCGACCACAAGATCAACGACAAGTGGCAGATCCTCGGCCACTACCTGCATGACAGCCAGGCGACCGGTTTTGCTGATGCCGATCTGGGATGGAACTGGGAAACCTACAACACCATTACCAGCGTGGAAAGCAACCCGTCGAACAGCGCCGCGATCAAGCTGACGGCGGCACTCTCTCCGGAACTGCTGGTCGAAGCGTCGATGAACTACGACGGCAACGTCATCAACATCACCAACTCGCCTAACACACTCCTGCCGAGCGGCTGGACCCCGAACACCTTCTTTACCAACTCGGGTTCGAACCAGTTCGTCGGCGTCAACTGGTGCGGCAACGGTGTCTGCTCCTCGATGTCGACCGGCTACGGGCCGTGGCACAATGCCGCGCAGGACTATCAGCCCAGGCTGGACATCTCGTACACCAAGGGCAAGCACGCCATGAAGTTTGGCTGGAGCTACATGCGCTACACCAAGAACCAGCAACTTCAGGCGGATGCCGCGGGTGACTACGGCTTCGGTCAGAACCAGACAGGCACGGGCGCGGGCGGCAATGCCGGCGATCCGTTCATGAGCATGGTCCTCGGCCTGGCCGGCAGCTATTCGCAGCCACAGTCGATGAGCTTGCGCTACTACGTCAACAACACGGTGTCGGCGTATGTCAACGATAACTGGAAGGTGAGCCCGCGGCTCAGCTTGCAGGTTGGCTTGCGTTACGATGCGCTGCCGCATGCATGGGAGCGGCACAACGACCTGACCAACTTTGAGCCGTCACAATACATCGCCGCGCCTGTGGATTGGTCAACCCAGTTCCCAGGAGCGATCGAGGCGACCAGCGCCGGAGTGCAGACGCCGGCCGGGTTTGGTGGGGCGTCGTATTACCTCAACGGCATGGTGATTCCGGGAACCAACGGTGTGCCTCATGGAGCGGTCACCAACGACTACAACACGCTGCAGCCTCGCGTCGGCTTCTCGTATGACCTGACGGGGTCGGGAAAGACGATTCTTCGCGGCGGCTTCGGCGTCTTCTACGAAAGGTTGCAGGGCAATGACATCTACGGCCTTTCGAACAGCAACCTGCCGTTTGAATACACTCCGAACGCGGGCAGCGTCTACTTCAGCAACCCGACCTGCTCTTGGGAATCGACGGCGTCAACTGCCATTCCCGGGAACTGCGGAAGTGTGACTTCGCTCCCGATTTATCCTGCCAACCTGACCACGCTGGACACGACGTACAAAGCGCCCGGCACGTCGATGTTCAGTCTTGGCATTCAACATCAACTCGAGCCATCGATGATCATGGTGGTTCAGTATGTGGGCAATCTGGCGTGGCATCAGAACATCGATGTTCCGATCAACAATTTCCCGCTCACGACGCCCAACGACATCCGGCAGGAGACTGCTTCCGGGACATTGCCGGGCTCTGTTTATCCGGCCGGATCGAACGAGCTGCGCACCTATGCCGGGTACGGCACGATCAATCAGGAAGAGAACACGACCGGCTACACCTACAACGGCGTTCAGGGCAGCCTGCGACTCCAGAACAAGTGGGGTCTGAGCGGCGAACTGGACTACACGTATTCCCACAACATCGACATCACCGATACGGACCTGCAGACGATCGCCAACCCTTGGTACCTGAAGTATGAGAAGGGTAACAGCGGTTACGACCGCCGGCATATGTTCGGTGGCAACTACATCTACTCGCTCCCGGTGTTCAACAAGTCGCAGGGATTGGCTCACTCACTGCTGGGTGGCTGGCAGATTGCCGGCACGGTGGCTTGGCAGACGGGCGAACCGGTTGCCCCCGGCTTCAGCGGCGTGAATGATCCGATTGGGCTGGGTGGTGGCTACACCAACTACCCGGATGTGATCAACAAGATTCACTACCATCACAAGGTGAACGACTGGTTCGATACCTACAACAACGGTGGGGTCGCATCCATCGATCAGGATCCGCTGGCGCCGCCGGCACCTGGTTATGCGGGTGGAGCTAACCTCGGCTTCGGCAATGGCAGGAAAGACACCTTTACCGGTCCCGGAACGGTCAACTTCACGACGTCGGTTTACAAGACCTTTGCGATGACTGAACGGGCTCACTTCGAGTTCCGCGCGGAATCGTTCAACACCTTCAACCACACCGAATTCAGCACCATCAACACGACGTGGACGAACTCGACCGGCGGCCAGTACGGCACGGTGACGGGCGATCTGGGCCCGCGCCTGTTGGAACTCGGCGGCAAGCTCGTGTTCTAAACTGCAACGAACCAACCCTGGCTCTGCAAGAGGCACCTCTTGCAGAGCCATTTATATTTGGTGTGTCGGCGAGGCGCGTCCCGTTTGGATAGGTCACTGATGATACGCTTCCCCCACCGCGGGCTCATCGCCATCGCTTTCGTTTTCGCTCTTAGCTCAGGCAGTTCATTGAGCCAGCGTGCCACAACGCCGGCCAAGGGAATGCCGCCGGCGGTCGAGTCCAATCAAGACGGCTACATAGGTTCGGCAGCGTGTGCCCGATGCCATCGCGGCATCGCGGAGTCCTTTGCCAAGACCAGCATGGGCCGCTCGCTTACCGCGATTACACCGGAGTTTCTCAAGACTCTGCCGCTGGAGCCGCCAGAGAAAACCACTGTCTTCGATTCCAAGTCGAAACACCATTTCGAGGTTCGCGCCGAGAACGGCAAGCTGATCGAAAACGAATACGAAACGCCGGCAAGTGGACCGGAAGTTTTTCGCAGTACGTATGAGATGGGCTGGATCATCGGCACGGGCGAGAACGGCTTTGGCGCGCTTCTGAAACGGGGCGACTATCTGTTCCAGGCGCCGCTCTCGTATTACACGCGGCCGGCACGCTGGGATCTTTCGCCGGGCTATCAGAATGGAGACGATGGATTCAACCGCGTGATTCAGCCTGGCTGTATTTATTGCCACAGCGGCCGCCCTCAGCCCATTGCCGGGCACGATGGGAGCTATCGCGACCCGGCGTTCACGCAGACTCCTATTGGCTGCGAGAACTGTCATGGGCCCGGGGCTGCGCACGCGGAAGCCATGCGCGCCGGGAAATACGCCAAGAGCGGATCGGATCTCATGATCGTCAATCCCAAGCGGTTGAGCGGCCAGTTGTCGGACGACATCTGCATGTCATGCCACCAGGCCGGCGATGTGCGAGTACTGCAAGCGGGAAAGACGTATCAGGATTTCCGCCCTGGCGAGCCGCTCGAGCGCACCGTGGCAATCTTTCAGATTCCGCCGACACGGGACAACCCGCCCCATGAAGATCACGTCGAGCATTATTACTCGATGAGCCTGAGCAAATGCTTTCGCGCCACGCGGAAGCTTCCGGAAGAGAAGCAACTTCGCTGCATCAGCTGCCACGATCCGCATGTCGAGCTCACGGAGGCGGAGGCACCGGCTTATTTCAAATCCGCGTGCCTGAAGTGTCACACCGAGGCGAGTTGCACCGCGCCGCGAGCCGCGCGCCGGGCCACGACGCCAAGCGACAACTGCATCGGGTGTCACATGCCGCAGCGCAAGATCGGTTTCATCTCGCACTCCAGCGCGACGAACCATCGCATCGTGCGCACTCCCGACGAACCGTTTCCCGACGAGACCTTCAATCAGACGATCCCTGCAATGCCGGACCTGATCGAGCTGAATCCAGCGGGTGAGCGTGGTCCGGGAGCTTCGGCGCCACCCGCGCTGATTCGCCTGCAGGCATACGCGCTGCTGAAAGCGGAGGGGAAGGAGCAGTTTGCCGATTCGTGGCTCAAAACACTGGCAGGGTTGGAGACGTCAAACCCGGAAAACGCGATCGTCGAGGCCTCCACCGGGCATCGTGATCTGGAGGAGCACAAATATGCCGAGGCTGCATCCCACCTGGAGCGCTCTTTGCAACTGAATCCTTTGCAGGCGTTGGTCTATGTCGATCTTTCGGCGGCCCGGGAACAGCTGGGTCAGCGCAGCGAGGCGATTCTATCCGCCGGCAAGGCGGTTTCGCTGGAACCCTTCAACCCGGGCATTCGAAAGACGCTGATCTATCAACTCATCCAGGACAAGGAATATGACAAGGCGGAAGCAGAAATGGAGAAGTACCTGCAATTGTTTCCTGAAGATGACCGCATGCGGCAGATGCTGGCGATTGTCAGGCAGTGACAGCTCGCGTTTGCCCGTGCAATCTGCCATAGACGAAGATGAATTAAGAACTCTTCAGGGTTCGCCGCAATGGCGGCCGGAGAGGAAACACAGAAGGCCATTCCGTGATCGCGATATTTCGCAGTGCATTGTGGGTAGGACTGATCGTAACCGCCGGGTTTTGCCTGGCCCAGTCGCGGCCGGCAGCGCCCGATTCGCGACGCCAGGCGGCGCTGAGCCAGGAGCAGCAGGGAAATACCCAGCAAGCGGAAGCGATGTGGCAGGCCATTCTGAAGGCGCACCCCGCGGACCCGGAAGCGTACGCTCACCTCGGACTGCTTGAGGCGCGGCAGGAGCACTACAAGCAGGCGATCGGCTTCTATCGCAAAGCACTTTCACTCGGGCCGCAACTGGCCAGCGTCCGCATGAATCTGGGGCTTGCGTTGTTCAAGGATAGTCAACTGAAGGCGTCGATTGCGGTGTTTGAGCCGCTGCTCAAAAGCGAGCCGCCATCGACTGCGACAGCGCAAAGGCTAACGGTGCTGGTGGGCATGGCCTATTACGGACTCGCCGAATACAAAGCGGCTGCGGGTTATCTCAAACAGGCTGCGGACCGGGATCCGAACAATCTTTCGCTGCTTCTCGCGCTTGCGCACAGCTATCTCTGGTCAAACCAGGCCAAGAATGTATTGGATGTGTACCGCCAGATTCTTGCGATCAATCCTGACTCGGCCGCAGCCGATATGCTGGCCGGGGAAGCGCTGGACCAGATGAAGGACAACGCGGGCGCGACGAGGATGTTTCGGGATGCGGTCAAGGCGAATCCCAAAGAGCCGGGCGTGCACTTCGGACTGGGATATCTCCTGTGGACGCAGAAGCAATATCCCGAGGCGATCGCGGAGTTTCAGGCGGAACTGGCGAACGATCCCAATCATGCGCAATCGATGCTCTACCTTGCCGATGCCGATATTCAGATGAACCAGCTTGCGGCGGCCCAGCCGCTGCTGGAGCGCGCCGAGAAGCTCGATCCGTCGTTGCCGCTCAGTTATCTGGATCTCGGGATCGTGTATTCCGAGGCGGGCCGCAACCAGGATGCGCTACGCCAGTTGAACAAAGCGGAGCAGCTGACCCCGGACGACGTGAATGTGCATTGGAGGCTTGCGCGCCTCTACCGCGCGGCGGGGAAGAAAGAGGAAGCGAAGGCCGAATTCGACAAGGCAAGCAAGTTGAACAGGCAGGCAGACGAAGACCTCTATAAGAAAATCGCGAACGGGAATGCCCGTCATGCTCCGGTGCAGGCCGCTCCCGATGCGCCGGCCGCGCCCCCACAACCCTAGCAACGATGCGCGCCCTTCGGGGTCATGCTTTGCTGCGCAAGCAGTGAGGCGAGGGCTTTTTCCGGACAAATGTGTCGCGCTTCGACGGACTCGAGTTCCTCCGGAGATTCCATGTCGGAGGCGACCGTCATAAAACAGTAGAGACAACGCGTATTGAACGTCCCATTGTCGTTTTGTGTTCGGCTATACATGACGCCGCTCCGCCGGTGCGGTTTTCCGATACTACGGAAATCCGGGCCTGCGCTTACGTGATCAGCGTCACGGGCTGTTGTGAGGTGCGAGCAGTGGAGCGGCGTTTTTGGATCCGCCTACATCTGGATGATCTGGATGGTGTGGCGGCGCAGCTGCCAGCAGGGGCTTTGGCCATTCTGTCCGAATAACGAGATGGAGCAGGGAAGATCGGTAATACCGATATCGTCGAATTCCTGCTTGTTGGCTTTCAGAGGGACGCTAGCGTACTGATGCACCGTCACTTTCGCAGTGGGTGATCCGCGCAGCTTGAAGACTGCCCAGTCGCCGAGATAGGTCGCGGCGAAGGCAATTGCGAGCGCGAATGCGATTCGCAGAAGCCAGCGGCCGAGGAGGCGCAACATGCTATTCGCCCTCGCGGCGGCGCAATTGGCGCCGTGCTGGCTGCCGAGTTTCCACAAGTGACCTGTCAGGCGCGAACGTCCAGCTCGTCATGATGTGCGCAAAGGCCATAGTGGCTTTAGGCTATATGAATCTTCCCCGATGCGCCGACATGGTTTCGGATCCGTGCAGCTCTACGGAATCGAAGGCTCTGAGCGTGGTACCCTGTCTCAAACATGCGCGCACAACTTCTCGTACCGCTGCTCGTTGTTGCGCTACCTATGTCAGGCCAGGTGGCTACTCAAGCGAGTTACACGCCTCCCAGCGATCCGCAGGCCCTCCTTGCTGCCGTGGAGCCTTATTACAACTACAGCGATCCCTCGCTCAAGCCGTGGCATTTGAAAGCGAGTTATCAACTATTTGATCCCGAAGGGAAACCGTCGGAGCAGGGCACACTCGAGTATTGGTGGCTTTCGCCGCATGTCTACCGGAGCACTTGGACTAGTCCTCGAGGCGCTCATTCGGTGTGGCATCTTTCTGACGACAGCTACGCGACTGTGGACTCGGGTGAGGACTTGAACTTCATCGAGGAGCTATTGCGCCAAGACCTGGTCTCGCCACTTCGTTTGCTTGCCAGCGAGAGTCAATCGAAAGCCCGACTACAGGCCAAGAACGTCAAATTCGGTAGTACGCAATATCCTTGCATTGTCTCGACGGCGGAGTCAGCGTTGGCCAATCTGCCGGTCAGCATGGGCGTTTTGGGAAATACCTACTGTTTCGATCCGCAGGTTCCCGCGCTCAGGTTTAGTAATACCTTTGGCATGATCACCACTGAGTTCAACAAAGTAGCGAAGACTCAAGGTCGGTATCTTCCGCTCGAGGTGGACATTGTCGGCGGTAGGGAAAAGATTCTCGTCGCTCATGTCGACGCGGTTGATTTACTGCAACCGTCCGATCCGGCCCTGATCCCGCCGAAAGACGCGGTCCGGGCAGAATATGTTGCGATTGAGCCGCCGGAAGAGATTGTCTCAGGACGGCTTACGAAGAGCGTGCACCCGATATACCCGGCGGAAGCCAAAGAACGCAGGATACAGGGAACGGTGCTGCTGTCAGCCACGATAGAAGCCGATGGCACAGTGCACAACATCCAGGCCGTTCTGTCACCGGATAAATCTCTCACCGATGCGGCAATCGAAGCGGTTTCGCACTGGAAATATGAGCCATCCACCTGGAACGGAAAGCCTGTGGCCGCAAAAACGCTCATTCATGTGGTTTTCCAAATCAGTTCGTGAGATGAGCGCTATTTCTCGGCGAGTTGTTCAGCGGCTCACTGACGCGGCTCTCGGCGATACGCCACTCAGCTCGGCGGCGCGCGCTTCGGCGTAGGCTGCGGCACCCATCAATGCGGCGCGGCTTTCAAGGATGACTCGGACCGGCATGTTAATGAGCAGCTGACTCAGCCGGCCTTTGTCGGTGAAGGCCTTCATGAAAGTGCCGTCCTTGAGTTTCTCGAGGATGCGCGGTGCGATGCCTCCGCCCACGTAGAGGCCGCCGACCGAAAGCACTTTCAACGCCAGGTTTCCAGCCTCCGCTCCGTAGGCTGAAACGAACATATCGAGGGCCTTTTCGCAGATCTCGCTCTTGGCAGCGAGGCCCATCTCGGTGATCACCGAATTCGGATCCTGCGCTTCGGCGATCTTCTCAGCCAGCCACGCGGGTTCTTCCAGTCCCCGCACTTCGCGCAGGAACTCGTACACGTTGGTCATGCCCATGCCGCTGACCACACGCTCAAAGCTGATGCGCCCGTTGTATTTCCGCTGGAGAAAGCGCAGCAGATCGATTTCCTCTTCGTTGCGGGGGGCATAGTCGGAGTGACCGCCCTCGGAGGGATACGGGACGTGGATGTGCCCGTTCCATGCGAGGATGCCTTCGCCGAGGCCGGTGCCGGCGGCGACCAGGGCGCGGTTGCCGATCTGGCTCGGATCGCCTTCGCTGAGGGTGTGGATCTGATCGGAGGACAATTCGGCGATCCCGTATCCGTTGGCTTCGAGATCGTTGATCAGGAATACGTGCGAGATGTCGAGCCCGAGCGCCAGTTCGCGGCTGTCGAGGGTCCATGGCAGATTGGTCAGGCGAAGCCGCCCATCGCGGACCGGACCCGGCACGCCGAAGCATGCGGCACTTACCTTGTCGGACCCCAAAAACTCCTTGACGATCTCCTGCAGCCCGCTATATTCACGGGCCGGATACCGCTCGTCCCTGCTGTGCTTCAACTTGCCGTCGATAAAGTCATACAGCGCCAGGTTGACCTTGGTGCCGCCTACGTCGCCTGCCAGAATCATCGAACTCTCCCAATGTGCCGACGGAAATCCCTGAGGTCGCACCCTGCACCCGCGCGCCACGGGGCGCGAAGAGCAAATCAATTGAACAGGGGCCAACCCTAGTGCCGCTGACGGCTCAAGACGCCCGAGCCTTCCCCGTCTGGTGCGGGCAGAAGCGCAGCAGCGGCCTGATCCAGAATCAGGGTGAGTATACCGCTTGAGGGCCATATCAGTTGACTGGGAAGACGTTCCGGGTCGTGCTGTCCCATGAAAACTTCGTGAAGGACATTCGCCTTATCGGGGCCGCCGATCAGGAAGAAGACGGAGGCTCCGTTGTTGATTACGGGCCAGGTGAGGGTGATGCGCCATGCGTCCTTGTTGACCACGTGGTTGGCGGTCACGAGGTGCATGATCTCCGAAAGGGCTTCGGTGTGGGGAAAGAGCGACGCCGTGTGGCCGTCGGGACCCATGCCAAGCTGAACCAGGTCGAAGCGAGGGGATTCGGCGCCTTCCAGGCGGAAGGCATTGCGAAGGAGCGACTCGTACTGCGCCGCTCCGGCGACCGGGTCCAATTCGCCTTGCATGCGGTGCACCTGATCGGGCTTGAGCGGAACGTGGTCGAGCATGGATTCACGGGTCATGCGGTAGTTGCTGTCGGCGTTGTCGGGCGCGACGCAGCGTTCATCGACCCAGAAAAGCTGCAGCTTGTCCCATGGCATGCGATTGCGCCAGGGCTTGCCGGGATCGGCGAGCAAGGCGAATGTGGCTTTGGGGGTCGATCCGCCGCTGATGGCAATGCGAGCACGGCCGCGAGCGGCTACTGCTTTTTCGGCTTCCGCGGTGAAGTGTTCTGCTGCCTTTGCGGCCAGCGCCGCCGCATCCGCGGCCACGCTGTATTCAATTCTGAGTTCCTTGGGCATCCGTCCGGCACCTCATGTCCTACGTTACACGGATGCCGGCGGGCGAACCTGTGTGTCGCTGCTTTTCATTTCGATCCGGCGATTCGAGTCTTTTATCGCCCGAGGTAGGCGTTGTACTGCAACTCGATGACGCCGGCTGCGCGGGCCAGTCCGAGCTTGGCGATGTTGTATTGGTAAAGGCTCTCGACAAGGTTGCTCTGCGCTGAGGCAAGCGTTGCCTGTGCGTCGACAAGGGGCAGATTGTCGTCAACGCCGGCCTTCACGCGCTCCGTTTCGTCGTTGAGCGCTCGTGTCGCCAGGTCGACATTCGACTTGGCCACCTCGACCAGCTTTTGAGCTGTCGCCACGTCCACCAGGGCGTCGCGCACCTGCTCGTCGATGTGGTTGCGAAGGTCTGCAAACTGCGCCATTACCGCGGACAGCTGCGCGTGCGAAGCTTCTTCGTCTCCGCGCAATTTTGCTTCACGAAAGATCGGAATGCTCAGGGTGCCGGTTGCGGAGAAGACACCGTGCGACGGAGCGCCGTTCACCTTGTCCACGCCCCAGAATCCGCTGAAGCTCAAGCTCGGCAGCCGCTGGCTGCGATACGCATTGTGCACCGCGCGCAATTCGACGATCTGGTTTTGAAGAACCTGGTAGTCCTGCCGGTTCTGGTAGGCTTCGGTTCGCAGCTCTTCCGGAGTTCTGAGCGCCAGCTCCGCATAAGGCGCTGCATCCGTGAGGATGATTTTCTGGCCGGAGTCGAGTCCGATCTCCCTCTTCAGCAGGATCAGGTCTTTTTCAAGCGAATTCTGCGCGGCGATCAAAGCCTGCTGCTCCGATTGCAACTGCACACGCGCGCGCAATTCATCGAGGTTGGCCGCCGTGCCTGCCTCGTGCGCTGCATGCGCCTGGTTGAACGCGACCTGGTCTGCCGCGGCCAGCGCGGTCGCATTGTCCACTTCGCTTGCGTCCGCGATGCAATGCAGGTATTGGGTCGACACGTTCTGCACCACGTCGCCGCGAGCCCTGGTCCTCATGAAGTGGGCCGCGCGTTCGGCTGCGCCCGCCGCTTTCCAACCTGCAATTACAGGACCTGAAAACAAGGTCTGGGTCAGATTGATCTGGCCCTGGGTGAGGTCGTCTCTCGTGATCAGCGAAAGTCCGGCCGGCGGTCCACCGGGGAAGAGGCCCTTGAATTTGCCGATGGTACCGGGCCCGAATCCGAGAGCGGCGAGATCATGCTGGAAAACGCCTGTGCCGCCGCTGACGGTGACAGTGGGGAGGAATTCCTGGAGGGCCTCGTTCTTCTCGCCGTGCAGCGTTCTCTCATCGTTCTCGGCTTCTTTCAACCCGAGATTATTTTGAAGGCCCATGCGCACGGCATCGTCGAGAGAGAGGCGCACGGCCTCATTGCTGACGGGGCGCGCGGTCACGCTGCCGTAGAAAGGATTGGTTGCGGAAGATGGATAGGCCGATTGGCCGTAGAGGGCCGCGCTCGCAGCGGCAAGCGTCAGAACAGCGCAGAAATCCAGCGTCTTCTTCCAGCGGAAGACCTTATCTCCCCTACACTTCACGTTCATCATTCTCTCAGATGAACCGGACCGGCGAAGGATTCCTTATCACCGCAGAAACCCCGGAAATCCTGGACAAAGGCAGATTTCCAGGGTTTTCGACGGTGAAAAGCCGGCGGCTCCGCGCAGGCCGCAGCACTAAATCTGCATGCGAGCCCATCGCCCCCGCCGGAACAGCACCATGCTGGCCGCGGCGATGCTGCACTCGGCAATCACGATGGCCAGAAACGCTCCCTCGGCGCGCACGTGCATGGGAACGGCGAGCCACCACGCGAGCGGCAGTTCGAGCACCCAGAAGCCGAAGAAGTTCACGATCGTCGGCGTGAGGGTGTCGCCTGCTCCGTTGAATGCCTGCAGCATGACCATGCCGTAGGCATAGCCCAGGTTTCCGCAACTGAAGGTGCGCAGTGCGATGGCCGCAATCGGCACGACGGCGGGATCACTGACAAACAGCTTGACCACTGGTGTTGCGAAGGCGAAGAAGAAGATCCCGATGACGCCCAGGAACACCATGTTGTACATGCCGGTGCGCCAGACGGCAAGCGCAGCGCGGTCGGGCCGCTTCGCGCCCAGGTTCTGGCCCACCAGCGTCGCGGCCGCATTGCTCAGTCCCCACGAAGGCAGGATGAAGAAGATCACGATCCGGATTGCGACCGTGTATCCGGCAACCGCCGACGCGCCGAAGAGCGAGACGATGCGCACGAGCCCGATCCAGCTGGCATTCGCAATTGCGAATTGCAGAATGCCGGTGAGCGAGACACGCAGCAGCCGCGCCATCACGCGCACGTTCAGACGCACGTGCCGCATGAGCACGTGAATCCGCTCGGTGCCTTTCATCAGCCGGTAGAACTGATAGAGCACGCCGATCGAACGGCCGGTGAACGTGGCCAGTGCCGCGCCCGTGACGCCGAGCCGAGGAAACGGTCCCAGGCCGAAGATGAGGCAGGGGTCGAGGATCAAGTTGATGATGTTCGACACCCACAGCAAACGCATGGCAATTGCCGCGTCGCCTGCTCCGCGAAAGATCGCGTTGTTCAGGAACAGCATGATGATGGCGCCACAGCCGCCGAGCGCGATGCGCGCGTAGCCGGACCCGCTGGCTACGATTGCAGGCGATGCGCCCATAAGGTGCAGCAATTCCGGCGCAAAGATGGCGGCCGGGATTCCGAGCACGAGCGAGATGACGAGGCCCAGCACGATTGCCTGTACGCCGGCGATGGCCGCATCCTCGGGATCTTTCTCGCCGATGCGCCGCGCCACCATCGCTGTTGTGGACATGGAGACTCCGAGGCCGATGGCAAAGACGAGCGCGAGCATCGATTCGGTCAGGCCCACGGTTGCCACGGCGTTCGCACCAAGGCGGCCGACCCAGAATACGTCGGTGACGGCGAACAGCGACTCCAGCACCATCTCGAGCACCATGGGAATGGCGAGCAGGAAGATGGATCGGTTGAGACTTCCAATGGTGTAATCCTGGTGCGTGCCTTTCAGGGCCTGGCCCACGGACGCCCAGAATCCGCGCGGCCGCTCCTCGGCCACAGGCAAGGTGGTTTCATGCAAAGACATGGAAAGCTCCACGATGCCGCGCAAACGCGCGACACGAGCAAAGGGGCTATGCTGCGATCAATTGAGATTTGCAGATTCACCCCGGGGCTGAATTCGTCCTCGGGGGCGCCGCCGGTAGGCGGCTGATCAGGATACCCGAGGCAATGTTCAGCTGCGAATTCGTACGACGACGCCAGGCTCGAACACTGTTCCCTCCTTTAAGCCGCCGTGGAGGCGGGTGGGTTCAACTACTATAGCCCGATTTTGACTTCGAATGCCAGTCAAATCGAGGCGCTTTGAGCTGTTTGCGGCAGGATTCGCGTTGCTAGTCGTGTTCGATGCAGCCGATTGGTGATTGTTCCGGGAGGCCGAATCTCCTATCTTGATTCCTGGGTTCCGATGCGAAAATCCTGTGAAGTCAAGCTCACTTTGCTTGCTGCCGTCGCGCTTTCCATCACCGCGTGCCGCAGCGAGAACCGCGATTGTGTCGACGCGCAAAGCCGCAAACTTGCCGACTCGGCATGCCAGGTCAGCGGCGGAGGCGGGACCGGCGGCGCGCACTATGTTTATGGTGGATCGAGCGGCGGCCACGTGGGCGATTATGTGATCGGAGCGAGCGCCACGCCGCGCGGAGGTTTCGGCGGATTCGGCGGTGGCGGAGATAGCGCAGGGGGCGAGTAATGCGCCGGCGCACCGTTACGCCGCGATCCGATTGGCAGGCGCGCGTCGAGAAAATCGGCCTGACGTATCACACGCTCGCCGGCGGCACGCCGTATTGGGACGAGTCGGCGTATTGGGAGTTTTCTGCGCGCGAGATCGATCGCCTCGAAGCAGCAACGGCGGAGATCCAGCGCCTCGCGCTGGCAGCGGGCGACGTGATTCTGAATCAGGACCGGCTTGCGCAGATGGGCATTCCCGCTGCCGCGCATGATGCGATTCGCTCGGCTTGGAACAGCGAGCCGCCGGCGCTCTACGGACGGCTCGATCTTGCCTACGATGGAACCAGCATCAAGCTGCTGGAGTACAACGCCGATACGCCGACAGCGTTGGTTGAGGCTGCCGTAGCGCAGTGGTACTGGCTGCAGGATTGCTTTCCGAACGCGGACCAGTTCAATTCTCTTCACGAAAAGCTGATCGCAAAATGGAAAGACCTGAAGGACTACACTACCGATCCCATCTACTTCGCGGAAGGCGGAGCGGAAGAAGATGGAATGACGGTGAGCTATCTACAGGACACGGCTCAGCAGGCGAAGATGCACACGCGCTATATCCGGATGCGCGACATCGGGTGGGACGCGAGACGCTCGTGCTTTGTCGATCTCAACAACCATCCCATCGCCACGTTGTTCAAGTTGTATCCATGGGAGTGGCTGCTCAACGAGCCGTTTGGGACGCAGGCGCTCTCCACGTTGCCGCCGGCTTCGATGCTGAAGGAATATGGCCCGCGGAAAGACCGGCGTTCCTGGGGTACAACGCTGTGGATCGAGCCCATCTGGAAGATGATGTGGTCGAACAAGGCGCTGCTTGCGATTCTCTGGGAACTGAATCCCGGACATGAATTGCTCTTGCCTGCCTATCTCGATGGTCCGCGCGAGATGACGAGCTACGTGCGGAAGCCCTTCTTCGGACGCGAGGGCATCGGCATTGCGGTCGTGCGCGACGGCAAGGTGGTTGAGGGAGCGCCCCCTCCCGCGATGCCGTCGGGCGATGTGTACCAGGCGCCGGCTCCGATGGCGAGCGAGGGCGGAAAGATCGCGGTCTTTGGTTCCTGGCTTATCGACGGAGAGCCGGCCGGCATGGGCATTCGCGAATCAAAGGGACTGATCACCAACAACACGAGCTCGTTTGTGCCACATCTGTTCCACTGAGTCGGCTTCCGACTACCGCAATCGGTCCGATCATTCGGGCGGGATGGTTGCAGCGGACCGAAAAACCGTCGTGCCGCCGAGACTCCGTAATCTTGTTCGGGATCAGTTTGCCTGGGCTTCTTGTCCTGCCGAGTTATGCAGAAGCGTCATCCTATTGATTCAGTGAAAGATACGCACTGCTTCCCTGGAATCGGCCCGCCCTTTAGGTAACCCGGAAGTTGCAAAATAGTACTTCTCTCCGGGCATCGACGCGGTGCCGTGCGCGCATTACCCTTTCATTTGAGTGCCAGCCTCCCCGGATATTACGTTTGGCGCAATTGGACGGGGCCCTGACTTAGCGCTCTGGATATGTTGGACCCAGCAGAGGCTAGTTCCCGATAGGAGAGTTGGATGATTGCTGAAATGGTAATCGCCGAGGAAGACGTGAAGAAAGTATGCAAGATCCTCTCCGACCACTCGACGGTCGGGAGCCTGATGGAGACAGATGACCTCCGGCATTTGTCGCAGCAGCAAGTCTATGAGGCGTTGCATATTTTAGAGGATCGGGAGCGAGCCAGAAGGCAGGACCCGATGAACTATTTCCGGAGAAAATAGAAATCCGCCGTGGCAGGCCCAGGGCCGGGTTCGCACATCCAGCCCAACTTTGGCAGGTAGTTTCCGGGGCGGGTACTCCAGCATCTACACAACCTGAGGCGCGTGTCGGATCAATGCACGTGGATCTCGTCGTCGTTCATCGAGAACTGATCTTTCACATCGTTCTCGTATGGGAAGACGTGAATCATCCAGGTAAAAACAACCGGGAAAAATGTGCCGCCTTCGGCTTCACATGCGTCCCTGGTGTGGATCGAGCCGAACATGCCGAACTTCGGATGATCGCCGAAATACTCTTTCACCTTGTTGGCCGGCGCGCCGCAAAAGTTGGTGTGCTTGTGCCACCGCGCCACACTCAACGGAATGCGCTGGTTGAGTTCGTCTTCCGTGGCATTGGGGCGGGTGGTGAACATCACGCCTTCTAATTTGAATCGCTGGGTCGGTGTGCGGTAGTAGAGCAGCGACGTGGGCTTTGCCGGATCGAAGGTGGTGTCGGCGAGCTTCGCGTTGGCGTCGTTGGTGAAATGAAATTGCGGCTGATCGACGTTGGGGTTGGCCTGGATATATCCGTCGGCGATCGCCTTTTTGTAGTCCTTGTATTTTTCGATGGCTGCGCGCACCTGATCGACAACGGCTTTGGCGCGCTCCTCGTCTCCAGGCTGCGCAGGCCGCATGGGCGTGATGCACATGTGATTGGTCATCGCGGTCATGCTCTCCCCCATGACCGTCATGCCCTTCATGTTGTCGCCCATGGTGTCGCACGGATTTCCGGATGGGTCCGCCGTCGTTACGGAGGTGATTGGTTGCGCGTTCTGTTGGAGTGACATGCCGGGCTGGACGCTCAACAGTCCGCTTCCGCCGAGCGCGGTCAGGGTAAAAGTACAGAAGAAAGGTGCGGAAAGTCTGCGAGGTTTTTTGTTCATCCCCGACATAGACGCGATGCTATCGCGTGCGCGAGCGAAGTTGACTGGTGGTCAGGGGAGTCGATGCGCAAGTGGCTATGCGATTTGGCTGAGGAGCATGCGCCGGCACGACCATGATTTTTGCCTGTTGCGCGCGACTGGCATGCCCACCCTTCACCCGGGATTAGGCATCTTAACTGAGGACGCGCCTGAATCGGCGCGGTTCATGTAAATATCTCAACCCGGAGGACTTATGGCTAACACCAAGAAATGCGCGAATGCCGCCTGTAGCTGCGTTCCGCCCGAGGGACAGAAATATTGCAGCGCTCATTGCGAGGGAATCGGAAACAAGACTGAGATTGCCTGCCAGTGCGGGCACGCGCAGTGCCGCGGCAACGCGTAATTACTGTTCGAAGAAAGAGCGGCCACCCCGGATCGACGGAGTGGCCGTTTCGTTTTGGTTCAGCGCCGTTGTTCTGAACGCGTATCACCGCAGAAACGCAGAATAAAACCTTTAGGTTCGAGGAACGTTTGGGACTATTGTGTTTCTGAGCTCATCTCCTGGTACCGCGACCTCCTCCAACGCCAGTTCGTTGAGCGATTCCCTATGGAGGATCCATGAAGATCTTTGGAATTCTTGCGTCCGTTGCGGTCGCCGCAGCGGTCTCTGCTGTGGGCATGGCCCAGGCGCCGGCGCCTCGACCCTACTACTTGGTCAATTGCGTGAAGGTGAAGCCGGACAAGGGGCCGGAATTCGACAAGTGGGCCGCGGACTCGCTGCATAAAGTTGCGCAAGCGAGGATTGACTCGGGCACGATTACCACGTGGCTTCTTTTACGCGCGGTGCTGCCCGCGGGCAAAGATAATGAGTGCGATTATCAGACCGTCTCGTTCTATCCGGGGATTCCGTCCAAACCCCTTGAGGCTGCAGAACTGGACGACTTGATGAAGAAGGCTGGGTTGACGACGGAGCAGTATCGGCAAAGCCGGAACGCGTCGAGCGAGCTGGCGACCTCCGGCATGTACCAGATGGTGGTGAACACCGGCAGCGTGGAAAAGGGCGATTACGTCGTTCTCGGCTACCTGAAGGTGAAGGAACCTGCAATCGTGAATGAGCAGAAGTGGATCGATTTTGAGACGAAGGCATGGAAGCCGATCTCGGAACTCCTGATTGAAAAGGGCATCACGCGGGGGTGGTCCGTTGATGCACGCATGCTTCCGGATGGCGCAGCCCTGCCCTTTGACGGGCTCACCGTGGACGTGTATCCGAGCTGGGAAGCCATTTTCAAACTCCAGGATGATCCAAATTTTCCGGAGTATTGGAAGAAGGTGCACCCCGATATGGATTTCGAGGCCACGTTTGAGGAGTACGAGAAGTACAGGACGGTGGTGCGCGAAGAACTCTGGGTGGTGCAGGACATGATCGCCGCTAAGCCGGCGGCAGGTCACAAGTAACGAAAATCTTCGATCAAATAACGATTGCTTGTGGGACGAACGAAAGCGTTGAGTCCCATGAGATGGTGCAGACGGAACGAGGGGCTGGATCTTTCCGGCCCCTCGTATCGTTGCTTTCTCGTTTCCTTGTTCTCTGTCCTACTCTTCTTCTTCTTCGATGGGGCGCTTGGCGTTCGCGAGGATCTTTTCCGCAACAAGCTGCGGGACCACGTCGTAGTGGTCCATTTCCATGCGATAGCTGCCCTTGCCTTGCGTCATCGAGGTGAGCTGGGTTCCGTAGGTCAGCATCTCGGCCATCGGAACTTCAGCATTGATGACGGTCGTGCGTCCTTTTGACTCCATACCCTGCACGCGGCCGCGGCGGCCGTTCAGATCGCCCATCAACGTGCCTGCAAATTCGTCGGGCGCTTCGACCGCGACCTTCATGACCGGCTCGAGAAGACAGGGCTTGGCTTGCTCCATGGCTTTGCGGAAGGCCAGGCGGCCGGCCGTCTTGAACGACAGCTCGTTCGAATCGACGTCGTGATAGCTTCCGTCGTAGACGATGACTTTGAAATCGACCACGGGGTATCCGGCGAGATAGCCGCGCGCGGCTGACTCGACGACGCCCTTCTCGATCGCGGGGATGAAGTTGCGCGGGATGGCGCCGCCGAAGACTTCGCTTGCAAACTCGAACCCGCCGCCGCGCGGCAGGGGTTCCATGCGGATCTTGCAATCGCCAAACTGGCCGTGACCGCCGGACTGCTTCTTATGCCGTCCTTGCGCGTCTGCCTTGCCGCGGATGGTTTCGCGATAGGGCACTTTGGGCGCCTTCAGGGTGACTTCGGCGTGGTAGCGCTTCTTGAGGCGGCTAACGATGGCCTCGATGTGCGGCTGGCCCGCGCCGGCAATCAGGAATTCATTGGTCTGCGGATCGCGGAAGAAGCGGATGAGCAGATCTTCTTCCATCAGCTTGTGAATGGCCGGGGCCAGCTTGTCTTCATCGGCGCGGCTCTTGGGCTCGATCGCGTAGGTCATGGCCGGTTCGGGGAGCGGCGGCAATTCCACCTGGACCTCCGCGCCTTTCTGGCCCAGCGTGTCACCCGTTAGAGTGTCGCGCAGCTTGGCAACGCCGCCGAGATCGCCGGCATGCAGTTCGGCTACTTCGACGGCTTTGCGGCCCTGCATGATGCTGAGGTGGCTGAACTTTTCCTGACCGCGGCGTGTGTAGTTCTCGAGGGTGGCGTCGTTTTTCACCACACCGCTGAGCACCTTGAAGAAGGTGATGCGCCCAGCGAACGGATCGCTCATGGTCTTGAAGACGACCACCGCGGCCGGCTGCCCATCGTCGACCTGGCGGAAGGACACGCCCGATGATGCATCGGAGCCGCCGCCCGCAGCGACAGCCTGAAGCGCCTGGGTCTTGACGGGAATCGGAGCCCGTTCGGTCGGCGCCGGTGCGTAGACCTTGATGAAGTCGAGCAGATGGTCGCACGCCATGTTGGCGAGTCCGCTGGTGAAGAGCACCGGGAAGATGCGATCTTCGCGGATCGCCTCATGAAGGGCGGTGATCAGGTGTTGCTCGGGGATGGTGCCCTCGGCGAAGAACTCTTCCATCAGCTCGTCTTTGCCCTCGGCGACAAGCTCGACGAGAGCCTCATGGGCGGCCTTGGCCTGGGCAGCGATGCTTGCCGGGATTTCCCCGGTGATCTTGCCGCGTCCGTCGCCGCCCGGAGTGTAGTGGAAAGCCTCCATCGTGACCAGGTCGACCACGCCGTGGAATCCCTGCGCGTCTGAGATGGGCATCTGCACGGGGACGCAATTGCGGCCCCAGCGCTCGTGCAGGTCGTCGATGAGGGCGCTCAGCCCGTCTGCGCCGCCGGCTTTGGGGTGGTCCATCTGGTTGACGACGACGATGCGGGGAATGTTGGCTTCCTCGGCGTACCTCCACACTCGCTCGGTGATGGGCTCGACGCCGTTTTGGGCGTTCACAACCACGACGGCCGACTCAACCGGCAGCAATGCGCCTCGGGCCTCGTGGCTGAACATATGGAACCCAGGAGTATCGACAAAATTGACCTTGACGCCCTGCCATTCGGCAAAGGCCACGGCATTCTGCATCGTGGCGCCGCGCGCTACCTCTTCTTCGTCATAGGCGGTCACGGCAGAGCCGTCTTCCACCCGGCCCTGGGTGGGAGTTGCTTTGGCGGCATGCAGCAGTGCGGCGATCAACGTGGTTTTGCCGCTGTGCGCATGCCCCACTACAGCTACGTTGCGGATCTCACTTCCCTGGTACGTTTTCATATCGATTCTCCTGGATGCGAACTGGTGTGTCGTAAAAGCGAATGGCGGGCCGGATCGGCGAGGTCACGATCGAGGTCAGGATTGCGGTGGGGAGGGCGGTGCGAGATTCAGGGGAGGCGTCCTTCGGGACGTCAACTGCTCCGAATTGCCGGGCTCCAGGGCCCGGTCTGCCGTCTTCCTCGTCCATCGAGAGGGTCTCCGGCAGGCGCCTGGGCGGCGGAATCGGCGCGATCACCAGGCGTCTTGCTGTAAGAAAACGGATGCTATCACACGCGGCATAGGACCGTCCTGTGACTCGCCTCACAATCGGAGCGCATTGGAGATGCGAACGGGAATGGCTGCGACGGGGGCGCGGGAGCCGCTACCAGCGCAGGATTGGCAACAGGCTGGAGTAGTCATCCGTCCAGAGATGAACCCTGGGATCTTCGGTCGGCTGGTGGACTCGCCCGGCCACTTCCTTTTGGTCGAAGAAGGCGGGATTGCCGGTTAGCAGCATCCAGGTGGATGCAAACTCGCCGCGCTCCTCATTGGGGAAGTTGGTGACGCGTTTTGCGGTCATGCCTGCGGCGTTTGCGAGGAGGGCGATCTCGGGTTCGAGGTCGACGTGCTGGTTGGAGATATGAAAGGCGAGGATACCGCCGGGATTGAGATGACGGCGATAGAGCGCGACGGCCTGCGTGGTGAGCAGATGCAGCGGAATGGCGTCGCCGGAGAAAGCGTCGATGACCAGGACATCGAAATTTTGTGGAGCTTCGGCGGCGAGGGAGGTGCGCGCATCGCCTTCGACGATGTTGATTTGCGCGGGTGAGTCGCGAAGATAGGTGAAGAGGTTTTGGGCGATTGGCGCAACAGCAGGATTGATCTCGTAAAACGTGAAGTGGTCACCGGGTTGGCCATAGGCCGCGATCGTGCCAGCGCCAAGACCCACTACACCTATGCGGCGTGGACGGCTGGAGCAGCAAAAGCGCAGCGCGAGCCCGATGCCCGAATCGAGGGCGTAGTAGGTGGTCGGGGTGCGACGCAGTTCGGGCGAGAAGATCTGATCTCCGTGCTGAATGCTGCCGTTGGTCAGGGTGCGGACGGTGGCTCCCGGGTAGGAGAGCGTCTGCTTGACCCGAAGGCTGCCATAGAAGTTGCGCACCGCGAGCGGCGTATCGCGGCGATAGGCGATATGGAGAAAGACGATGAGCGCGATCATGAGGGTGCCGGCGGCTGACCACAGCACACGCTGCGCCCAGTGGCCGCTCCAGGTAGCTGCGAGGGCCAGCAGTGCCGTCGCCAGAAAGGCAATGGCGAGGTCGTAATTGAACGAGAAGATCAGCGGCGAAGCGATGCCGATGAGGAAGGTTCCAAGGGCGCCCCCGGCAGCAAAGAGGAGATAGAAGAGGGTCGATTCGGAGTTGCGGGCGGGCCGCAGCCTGTAGGCCTCGGTATGACAAAAGAGGCAGGAGATGAAGACCTCAATCAGGAAGAAGGAAATCCCGATGCGCAGAGGCAGGGAAACATCGATATGCGAGAGCATGTAGCCGAGTCCGGCGAGCATCACGACGAGAAATCGCGTGACGATGGCTCGCGGGAACAGGCCGGGAAACTGGAATGCCAGGATCAGGGTCAGGAGGTAGACGGCCAGCGGCAGGATCCAGAGGAGTGGAATCGCCGCGATGTTCTGGGTCAGGTAGCTGGTGACGGCAGCAAGCTGCATGGCCGCGCCCATGGGCAGCAGCAGCCAGAGAACTTTGTGCAAGAAGGGCGCCGGCGCGGCGTCCGATTGGTTTGCAACGTCTGGCGCTTCCGTTGCCGCGAGCGAGCGCGTTTGCCAGGTGAGATTGGCTGTAAGAATCGAGAACAGAACAAAACCGGCGCACCAAGCGACACGTTGCGTTTTCAGCGTGAACAGCGGTTCGACAACAGAGGGATAGAGCGCAAGGGCGAGGAGGGAAGCGAGATTCGAAAGCGCGTAGAGCCGGTACAGAATTGCGCCGGACTCGAGCCGCGCCAGCCAGACCTGGAGCAAGGGGCTGGTCGCACCGAGCGCAAGAAAAGGCAATCCGATGGAGATGCACAACAACCCGAGGATTGCTGCAAAAGGATGGCTTGAGTTGGATCCGACAGACCGAACGACCCAGGCGCCTGATGCAAGAGTCGAGAGGAGGAGCAGCACGAGGTGCAATTGCCAGCTCGGATGCCGGGAGAGCCAGTGCGCATAGAGATAGGCGAGCAGCAATGCGGTCTGGAAGAAGACGAGACACGTGATCCAGACTGCCGACGATCCGCCAAATACCGGCAGCAGCTGCTTGGCTGCGATGGGTTCTACGAGGAAGAGAAGAAACGCGGCGAGGAAGACGACGCTACCGAACAGCCATCGGGAAGAAGTCATGTCGTCCTCAGTCGCGGCGAGAACATGCGGCAGAATCAGCCTGCAAACCGCGGCTGACGCATCAGGCGGATGCTATCACAGGGGGTAGGTCGACTCCGCATGGCCTGTGGTAGAGTCAGCTTACCCGTTCCCCGGCGTGTCCCCCTCGGGCCCGATCGAAGCCAACCTGAAAGGTATCGACTGATGCCCGTTGAGCACGGCACACGTTCGACGATCTTCTCATCAGGGTCCAATGACGCAGGCGACCCGGCCGTTGCCGAATCTGCGCAGCGCAAAGCCTCCTGGCGCCTGCTGCCGGTCATCGCGGTCGGCTATGGGCTGGCCTACATGGATCGGGTGAACATCAGCTTCGCCTCGCTGCGGATGAATGATGATCTTCACTTCAGCGCGACCGTTTACGGGATCGGTGCGGGCCTGTTCTTTATTGGCTATGCATTCTGCGAAGTGCCCTCGAACCTGCTCATGTTGCATTTCGGTCCGCGGCGCTGGCTCGCGCGGATCATGCTCACGTGGGGTCTGCTGGCTGCCGCCATGATGTTTGTGCGGACGCCATGGCAGTTCTACGCTCTGCGCCTGCTGCTCGGCATCGCAGAGGCCGGGTTCTTCCCCGGTGTCGTTTACTACCTGACCTTATGGTTTCCAGCCAGCATGCGGGCGCGCGCGGTCAGCCGCTTCTATATATCCCTGCCCCTCTCTTCCACAGTGATGGGCTCGATTGCAGGTTGGCTGATGGGCCTCGGCGGCAAGCTGGGACTTGCAGGCTGGCAGTGGCTGTTCCTGGTGGAAGGCCTGCCGGCTGCGCTGTTCAGTGTGGTCATCTTTCGCATGCTGCCCGACAGCCCGGCCGATGCACGATGGCTCACCGCGGAGGAACAGGCAAGCCTGCAACAGCAACTCGATGCGGACAGTGTGAAGGCGCACCTCGGCCATGGCGCAGGCGTGTTGCGCGCGCTGGTGTCCCCGCAGGTCTGGCTGATCGGGAGCTACTTTTTCTGTGCGCTCTTCTGCTCGTACGCTTTCAACTTCTCGGCGCCGGCCATTCTGCAAATCGCAACCGGATGGAGCATTGCGCAAGTCGGCTACCTTGTTGCGAGTCTCGGGGTCGCCGGCGCAGCTGCCATGATTGCGAATGCAGAACATTCCGACCGCTCCGGAGAACGCGCCTTTCATTGCATCATCCCCTGCCTCGTGATGGGCGCGGCCTTCCTGGTTGCGGGGTCGTGGCACGAGGCCTGGGTCGTGATCCTGGCGCTCGGTACATCGTTCGTCGCCTTCGTATCGATGCTGGGCCCGGGTGTCTCGGTTCCGACGCAGTTTCTTGCGGGGCGCGCCGCGGCGGCCGGGATTGCCGCCATGAACACGATTACGATGTTTTCCGGCTTCGCCGGTCCGGTCTGGATGGGCTGGGTGAAGGATCACACGGGAAGCTACGATCTGGGGCTTCGCTCACTCATCATTCCCAGCTTTGCGGCCGCTGGGCTTATGTATACGCTCACGCGCAACCTGGCGCGCAGCCAGCCGCAGCAGGCAGCCGCTCTCGCAAAAGAACCAGCCTGAAATCGGGATTAAACGCTTGCTGTTGCAGGCAGAATCTCGTCCACGTCGACCCATTGCGTGGGATAGTTGCCGGTGTAGCACGCCACGCAGAACCCATTGCGCTCGCCGCCATCACAGCTCTTCAGCAGTCCTTCGAGGGAAAGATAGGCAAGAGAATCCGCCTCAATGAAGCGGCGAATTTCTTCAATGGATTTGTTGGCGGCGATCAGGTCGCGTTTCCTTGGTGTATCGACGCCATAGAAACACGGCGACACCGTTGGCGGACAACTGATGCGGAGGTGGACTTCTTTGGCGCCCGCGCCGCGCACCATGCGGACAATCTTCCTGCTCGTGGTTCCGCGAATGATCGAGTCGTCGATGAGGATGACGCGCTTGCCTTCGAGGAGGTTGTGGACCGGGTTCAGCTTGAGCCGCACGCCGAAGTCGCGCACACGCTGTTCGGGCTCGATGAAGGTGCGGCCGACGTAGTGATTGCGAATGAGGCCGAAGCGAAAGGGGATGCCGGCCTGTTCTGCATAACCGAGGCCGGCCGTTACACCTGAGTCGGGCACCGGCACCACGACATCGGCAGCTACTCCCGATTCGCGCGCAAGCTGGCGGCCCATTTCGTCGCGGCTCGCCTGCACCCACCGGCCGAAGATTTTGCTGTCGGGCCGTGCGAAGTAAACGTGCTCGAAGATGCAGCTCGATTGAGGAATTCCGGTTGCGTACTGGCGGCTGGTCACGCCGTCTTCGGTCACCATCACCAACTCGCCAGGGAGCACGTCTCGCTCGAATTCGGCGCGAAGCAAATCGAACGCGCAGGATTCGGATGCAAAAACGATGGTGTCGGGCCCATCGGGATTCTTCATTCGCCCGATCGAAAGCGGGCGGAAGCCGCGCGGATCGCGTGCGGCAAAGATGCGGTCGCGCGTCATCATGACGATGGAAAAAGCGCCTTCAATCTGCGAAAGCGAGTCGGCGATGCAGTCGACGAGGGTACCGGCCTTGGAGTGGGCAATGAGCTGCACGATGATCTCGGAGTCGGATGTGGTTTGGAAATAGGCGCCCTCGCGCTCGAGACGCGAACGCACGTTGCCCAGGTTCACGAGGTTTCCGTTGTGCGCAATGGCAATCAGGCCCTTGGTTGATTCAACGCGGATGGGCTGCGCATTCAGCAGGGCAGAGTCGCCCGTGGTGGAATAGCGCGTGTGCCCGATGGCCATGTGGCCGGGCAGTTTCGAAAGCACATCGTCGGTGAAGATCTCTGAAACCAGGCCCATGCCCTTGATGTTGGCCAGGTGCTGACCGTCCGCTGTGGCGATGCCCGCCGATTCCTGCCCGCGATGCTGGAGGGCGTAAAGCCCGAGATAGACCTGGCGCGCCGCTTCAGGATGCCCGTGAATGGCAACGACTCCGCATTCCTCGCGAAGCTTGTCATCGGCCGCGCAATCACATTGATTTCTCCGCCACCCTGCGTTTTTGATCTGGCTGGAACGATCGGGCATGCCAGCCAGGCCCTGAAACAGTCGCTGCATTACGCGTTCACCTCGTTGTGAAGGGATGATTCGAGCGACTCGGCCCAAATCGTGCGCAGCTCTGAAAGGGAAGCAGAAACAAAAATTTGCTTGTCGACGGAAATCTCAAGCCGGTTGCCGCCGGTGGCGCCGATGCGTGCAACAAGGAAGTCGGATTCGGTTGCCAGCTCTTCAATTCCCGAGACATTGCCCGGCGCAGCCGACAGGATCATGGTTGTGGCCGGCTCGGCGAACAGGCCGAAGAGCGGATGCACCAGCAGCGATTCGTCCTGTTCCACTTTGGCCCCGATGCCGGAAGCGAAGGCAGCCTGCGCGAGAGCCACCGCGAGCCCGCCATCCGACAAGTCGCGCGCGGAATGGATCAGCCGCCGATCTGCCAGTTCGGCCAGGAGTTCATGCAAGTCGTGCTCAGCCTCGAGATCGAGTTGCGGCGGCCTGCCCCACATGCTGCCGAGAACGACCTTCGCGTACTCCGACGAACCGAACGCTGTCATCGGAGCGCGCGCTTCTGCGTCCGTCGCGTCGGACTCTTCTTTGACCCGCGGTTCGCGCTCCAACGCAGGAAGTACATACTGGCTGATGGGTGGCGTGTTGAGAGGGACATTCAACGTCGGGTCAGGCTTCTCGCCTTTCGGAACCGGCCACAGAAGCAGAATTGCGTCGCCGGCCTTTTGAAAGCCTGCGGGCACGGCCTTCGAAACGTCGTCGAGGATCCCGACGATGCCCAGAACAGGGGTCGGGTAGATGCCCTCGCCCTTCGTCTCGTTATATAAGGATACGTTGCCGCCGGTGATCGGTGTGCCCAGAAAGGTGCAGGCTTCCGCGATGCCATCGATTGCCGTGGATAGCTGCGCCATGATTTGAGGCTTCTCAGGATTGCCGAAGTTGAGGCAATTCGTTGCCGCAACCGGAGTGGCACCAGCGGATGCGACCTTTCGTGCCGCTTCGGCAACTGCATGCATCGCGCCCAGCTTCGGGTCGAGATAACACCATCGCCCATTGCCATCGAGCGCCATGGCCAGCCCGCGTTCATGCCCCGGCTTGCCTGCGCCCTTGATTCGCATCACGCCGGCCTCGCCGCCTGGGCCTTCGACGGTATTGGTCTGCACCATGGAGTCGTACTGCTCGTGGACCCATCGCTTCGAGCAGACATTGGAGCTTGCCAGCAGCACTTTGAGATCGTGCGTGAAGTCACGGTCCTTCTCGAGTTCGGCCTGTGCTTCGTCGGTGGGTTCCAACGGCACCGGCGCGTTCCATTCGCCAATGGGGCGGTGATAGAGCGGCGCATCGTCGGTCAGAGATTGATTGGGAATATCGGCCATGAGCTGCCCGTGGTGGCGGATCTTCAAACGGGGCTCCGGCTGGACGGTTCCGACAATCACCGCATCGAGTCCCCACTTTGCGAAGACACGCAGCACCTCGTTTTCGCGGCCTTTCTCGGCGACCAGCAGCATGCGCTCCTGGCTTTCAGAGAGCATGATTTCGTACGCGGTCATGCCGGTTTCGCGCTGCGGAACCAGGTCGAGCTCGACGTCAAGGCCAACGCCGCCGCGCGCGCCCATTTCGCAGGTAGAGCACGTCAAGCCGGCCGCGCCCATATCCTGAATGCCGACGATGGCGCCGGTCTTCATGGCTTCGAGGCATGCCTCGAGCAGGAGTTTTTCCATGAACGGATCGCCTACCTGCACGTTGGGGCGCTTTTGTTCCGACCCTTCCTTGAATTCCTCGCTGGCCATGGTGGCGCCGTGAATTCCGTCGCGGCCCGTCTTCGCGCCAACATAGATCACCGGGTTGCCGGTGCCGGTCGCCTTCGCATAGAAAATCTCATCCTTGCGAACAAGTCCGAGCGCGAACGCATTGACCAGGGGATTGCCGCTGTAGCACGGCTCAAACTTGGTTTCGCCGCCAAGATTCGGCACGCCAAAGCAGTTGCCGTACCCGGCAATGCCGCTGACGACGCCCTCGACAATGGAGTGGTTCTTCGCAACCAGCTCTTGGGAAGTTTCCGGTTCGGGGGTGATCGGCCCGAAGCGCAGCGAATCCATCACGGCCAGCGGCCGCGCGCCCATGGTGAAAATGTCGCGCAGGATGCCGCCCACGCCGGTCGCCGCGCCTTGGTAGGGCTCGATGTAGCTGGGGTGGTTGTGGCTTTCGATCTTGAATGCGCAGGCCCAGCCATCGCCCACATCGATGATGCCGGCGTTCTCGCCCGGTCCCTGGACAACTCGGTCGCTCTTGGTCGGCAGGCGCTTGAGATGAACGCGGCTGGATTTGTAGGAGCAATGCTCGCTCCACATCACGCTGTAGATGCCGAGCTCGGTGAGCGATGGAACTCGCCCGAGGGCAGAGAGGATCCGTTGATATTCGTCAGGAGTGATGCTGTGCTGGGCCAGCAGCTCGGGAGTTACCACGGCTGGCTCGGGAACGACTGCAGAAGGGGCAGTGGTCATCGCGATTGACTTTATTGTCGCATGGGATCACAAGGCAGACATTCCGGGATGCACAGGCAAAGGACTTAGGACAAAGACCAGCATGTAGGTTCCGCGCGAGGCAGGCAGAAAGCCCACGTTGCCGGCGGATCGATTGTGATGGGAGAGAAGGGGTCATCGAGTTGGCCGTAAATTGGATGTGACTTCCAGCCTCCGCCGGTGAAAGGGCAGATGTTTTCTGATTCGCATCGCCGAGATCTGCAGACCGGGCAAGATCCCGAGCACTCGGGAGATCGATGTGAGCACTATCTGAATCATGGTCTGACG
Source organism: Occallatibacter sp. (assembly GCA_035308825.1). Lineage (GTDB taxonomy): Bacteria > Acidobacteriota > Terriglobia > Terriglobales > Acidobacteriaceae > Telmatobacter. The sequence goes on from DATGFX010000086.1 coordinate 202,718, forward strand.
GCCATGGAAGATGCGCCACTGGATGAGAACGAATTCAATAAAGACGCGCCACCGCGGGAAGACCTTCGAACTGAGATAAACGCGGGAGCGCTCTGCGGTTCTACCCAGGTTGGAGGGGTCGATCAGGCCCATTTCGGCGGAGAGATCGTGAAGTTTTGTTCCTGGGTAAGGGTAAAAGATGGACGGTGAAATATCGAGGGGATTGCAGGCGCGCGCGACCACACTCGTCTCGACAGCATCCGCCGGGGTTTCGGCGGGAACGCCCATGAGGGTATAGAGCGATACGGCGATTCCGTGTTCACGGGCGAGATTGCAGAATCGAATCAGTTCCTGGTTGGAATATGGCGGCCGGTTCAGGATTTCTTTGCGGATCCGCGGGGAACCTGATTCCAAACCGATATCGAGGCAGCGTAGATTGGCGCGGCGGAATGACGCAAGCAATTTGCCGAGCCTTTCCTGATCCTCCATCAACTGGCTGGTGATGGCGAGATTGGCTCGGAATGCAACCGGGTGTTCGCGGGCGGCATTGAATCGGGCGAGAGCATCGAGCAGTTGCATGGCCCAAGGAATCGAAGCACCGATGGTTTCCATTTCGAGCCTGATTGACGTCAGGTCAGGAAACCGGCCGGCCAGCATCTCGATTTCGGCAAGTATGTTTTCGGGAGAGCGAAATCGCACATAGCGGCCATCTTGTACTCGCCGCAGAGCATGGTTGGAGCAATAGGTGCAAGCGTAGGGGCAACCGCGTCCCAACACGACTCGCAGTCTCCGGTCTCGAGGCTCGATCCAACGCTCCCAATGCCGGTAGTTGAGCAGAGGCAATTCGTCGAGATTTGCCCGGAAGGGCGCGGGAGGCGTGCAGTCTATTTCTTCGCCACCCGGAATCTTGATCCAGGCTCCCGGGATGCCGCGAGGTTGTTTGCCGGCGGCGCAGGCGCTTGCCCAGGCAGCAGCAACGTCTTCTCCTTCCCCTATGCACACGGCGTCGACTGAAGGATCGCTAAGGCACTCGCGCGGGCGGATGGTCGGGTGAACCCCGCCGAGCAGGACGGGAATGGACGGTTTCTGGTCCTTAATACTTCGACACAGGGCGGCGATGAGAGGGAATTGCGTGGTGACGCAGCTGGCGGCCACCATTTCGCAGCAGTAATCGCAAACGATTTCTTGAGACACCTGTTTGAGTGCGCTGTCTGGACAAACCACCCAGCAGCGCACCTCGTGTCCAGCGCGCTCCAGACACGCTGCCACCAGACTTAGGCCAAAGGGGATCTTGTCCCATCCGGGAAGCGGATATTCGATTGTGTCGTAATACTCGACCGAAAACAGGCAAGCGATGCGAGCCATCGATTGGCCTCGATTCTGAGTAGACTGCGCAGGAAGGACGGAAGAAGTATAGCGCCCCAATGGGAAACCGTTGCTCCCATCTTGGTGATCAAAAAAGGGGTACTTTGGTCGCGATCGGGTTGGGCCACCAGCTTAGTGGGGATGGGGTAAACGCGTGGGGCGCCGCGATACCGCCTATGCGATACTTGACCTACACGCCTATCCAAGCCGGGATGGCGGAACTGGCAGACGCAGCGGACTCAAAATCCGCCGACCCTTGCGGTCATGGGGGTTCGACCCCCCCTCCCGGCACCAACAAAACAAAAGATTTAGACAAAAGTTGCCACTACGGATGTTGAGTATGGCAGACGATGCCGCTCGACGCGCGGCCCGTGAGCGCCAATCCATCCTTGTAGTTCACTGTCGAGTAGTCAACAGCGACCGTGACATCGCCCGACATGAGGTCATCTTCTTCCAACTCGACCAAGATCGTCGTCATCATCTCTGTTAGAGAGGAGTGCTTTGAAGGTCATGGCTTCGTCCGCACACTGCTGCTCACTGAATTCCGGGATGTGTTGTTGGAAAGACCGCCGTTGGTCGAACCAGGGAAAGCAGGTCTGTTAGATTCGATAGCTCCAGCGAGTCAAGGCGCTCCACTGCTCCAATGAGCCTGCGCCGAAGCTCCTCATCTGCGAATGCCTCTGTCAGCCAGTGGAACTTCTCCACCGTCCGCTCCCAGGACATTGGATTTGTCAGCCCTCCCTCATAGCCATCCTGCTCCTTCACAAAGACACGTTGGTCCTTGGTGCGAATCGTGACGCGGGCGCTTAACTCGTAGGGATACCGAGTGCTAAAACGTTCGTCAGGGCGAATTTCGACACGCTTCAGTAACGCCTGAGCATCCGGAGCTTGAATGCGCGCTTCTTCCAGTTGTGCGGGCCCGAGTTGATCGTCGAGCAACGCTGCCGCGATGAGGTATTTCAGGTTGTAATCGCCCTGCTCTTTTACCTGCGGGTGGTCCTTTGCACCGAAGGCCCCACCACCGGCGAATTCGAAGGCCCCCTGGAAGACATCGCAGCGCACGCTTTCAACGTCGGACGCGGTCAGACGGTTGCGACGTTTCAAATCCAATGCGGCTTCAAGTATGGGCTGACCATGGATGAGCGAACAGTATTTCTTCATGACAGTCTGGGTGATGATCTCGAGCGACGGATCGTCCCAGTCCACAATGATCGGCTGCGCGAACATGAGTTCCAGTCCGTAAGGGCCTTCGAACAATCCTTTCGGACCCGTGAATCCTCGCTTAGCCAATGAGGCAGCATAGACGGCGCGCATTCCGGTGATCCCAGGCGAGAAACCCTTCCACTGCGAAACTGGTTCGGCATGCACGCACGCGAGCGAGACATTGTCGACGGTCGCGATTGCGATCGCGTTGGCAATTTCGCTCGCAGAGAGTCCGAAGAGTTTTCCCGCGCCCGCAGCCGCGGAGATTGCCAATTGGGTAGCGTGATTGAAGCCCTTTGCCATGACGGGCACAGCGGCTGTGAACCTGCATTGGATTTCGTAGGCTACGGCGAGTGCAAGCATGAATTCCTCGCCTGACGCGCCTGCCTGTTCGGCCGCTGCAAGGATGGTCCCGAAGGTGTCGCTTGGGTGACAAAGACCGCCAATCGCCATGTAGCTATCCAGGAGATCTACATACCGCACCAGACTTGAGTTAAACAGTGCCGCTTGATCCGCTGACGTCTTGCCACCCCCGATCAGCGTGCAGCGGCCGGGAGCTCTATATTCCTCGAACTGTTCGCGCAGCGCCTGGAAGGGTTTACCCTGCAGCCCAGCGATCGCACAACCGAGGCTGTCCAGAATATTGCGCTTGAAGAGTGCCCGGATGTCAGATCCCAAGTGCTCTGGTTGAGCTGACATGGCAAAAGATGCGATGCGGTCGATTGCAGAGCGCACGTCGACCTCCTGGGGAGTTGGCATTAGCTGCGGCATTTCATTCACCTCAATAGAAGCTGTCTGATGGTTTAATCGATCTGGATGATTCGGGTGGCTTCTCCCGCGTCTTCACAAACGCACGTACCAATTCCGCAATCTCGTCTGCCTTCGTATCCAACGCGAAGTGCCCGGCGTCGAGCATGACGATCTTTGCATTCGGCACGTCGGCGCGGTAGCGTTCCGGCTCGCCAAGATCGAACGAAAGATCATGCTTGCCCCATATGACGAGGAGCTTTGGCTGTGTTCTCCTCATCCATGCCTGCCACGTCGTGTAGGCGTCGACGTTGGTGCGGTAGTCATAGAAGAGATCGCTCTGAATCTGCGCCTGCCCGGGCGCATTCAGGAATGCATACTCGTCGGTCCAAAGATCCGGATCGTAGAGCTCAACATTTGGGTCATCGCCGATGTGGCGTGTCTTCGTGGTTGCAAGTGACAGAAGGTTCTTGCGCAATGCCTCTTCATGAGCTGGCCGGTCGGCCCAGAATGCTCGCCGCGTCGCCCAATTCCCACCAAGGCCTTCGTTGTGGGCAACCGCATCCTGCACGATGAGAGCATCGACCCGGTCAGGGTGCGCCAGGGCCATGCGAAAGCCGACCGGCCCGCCGTAGTCCTGCATATACAGCGTGTAGTGCGATAAACCCAGCGTTTCTGTGAAACCGTTCATCAATTGAGCGATGTGGTCGAAGGTATAAGCGAACTGTTTTGGGTCGGGCCAATCGCTGTGTCCGAATCCCGGATAGTCGGGCGCAACCAGATGGTATTTATCTGCGAGTCGCGTCAACAACGGCTGAAACATCCGAGATGACGATGGAAGGCCATGAAGCAAAAGAATCGCGGGAGCTCCCTTGGGTCCCGCTTCTCTGTAGAAGATGGAGACTCCGTCGACTTTCACTGTGCGGTAAGAAACCTGCTGTTCCATTGATTCAGCCTCTCTTTGTGCAGCCAGGCCAAGAGTTGTGGCAAGCACAATTGTGATGGTCGTCAGGGCCTGTAGGGCAAATCTTGTGATCTATTCGCGCCCTCTCGAGGCTCCGCCTTTCCGCTCAACGACCGCCTCCGACCCCTTAGGGAAGACGGTGGGGCGAAAGTGTCCTGAGGCTGCCGTTTATTTCGGCAGCTCGCGGCCCGGCGCGCGCTGCGTGACTTCCTGGACGATCCACGCGTTGCCATCGGGATCCTGGAAGGCAACGTAGGAACTGTAGCTCTTGCGCTCAGGATCGGGACCGCTGATGCGCGCCTCCGGGGAGAACGGCGAGCCGTGGAAGACCTCGGTTGCCTCGATACCGCTGGCCGCGATCTGCTTGTGAGCCGCCACGATATCGGAGACGATCAGCCCGCCGCGGAACGAACCGGGCTTGGCGTCCGTGACTCCCTTGCCGAACGAGACGGAGGCCGCTGAACCCGGCGGTGTGAGTTGGACGACGCGGAAATCGTCGCCGTTGACGATATCATCATCGACTCGAAACCCGAGCTTTGTGTAAAACGCTTTTGAGCGATCCACGTCTGAGACGGGAACAATGGCGACTTCGAACTTCATATCAATTTTCATGTAAGGCTCCTATTCCTTGCCACCTCGACCCGCAAGGATGTGCGGCTTGTGAGATAAAGCTGGATCCTCGCAAGCAGCCTCTTGATGACGTGCTTGCGAGGATCTCAATCGGTTTTCCCGATAGCCGGGACAGAACTCGCCGGCACGGCGCTTATGCCTTGAGGAAGTCGAGCAACAAGGCGTTGATCTGATCCGCGTGCGTGGTGCACAGGCCATGTGGTGCCCCGGGGATCACCTTCAACGTCGCATTCTTCACAATCTTGGAAGAGAGTTCCGCCGAGTCGGAGAACGGAACGATCTGATCCGCATCTCCATGAATGATCAGCGTAGGCACCTCGATCTTCTTCAGATCTTCCGTGAAGTCCGTTTCGGAGAAGGCCTTGACGCACTCGTGAGAGGCAACCACCGAGGATTGCATTCCGTGGAGCCAGAACATATCGCGAACTCCCTGCGAAATTTTGGCATCCGGCTTGTCATAGCCGTAGAAGGGCATAGATACGTCCTTGTAAAACTGCGAACGATCTGCGACAAGTCCTGCACGAATCCCATCGAACACCGACATGGGCAAGCCCCCAGGGTTCTTATCGCTCTTCAACATCACCGGCGGAATTCCTCCGATCATGACAGCTTTCTTCACACGTCCGTTGCCGTGACGGCCAATATAGCGAGCCACTTCACCGCCGCCCATGGAGTGGCCTACCAGGGTGACATCCTTCAGATCGAGCTTTTCCAAGAGGTCCGCAAAATCGTCTGCGAACGTGTCGTAATCATTGCCGGTCCAGGTTTGCGTCGAGCGACCGTGTCCACGCCGATCGTGCGCAACCACCCGATAACCTCGCTGGCCGAGAAAGAGCATCTGCGCATCCCATGCGTCTGCATTTAACGGCCATCCGTGCGAGAAGACAACCGTCGGCCCTGTACCCCAGTCTTTATAGAAAATCGATGTCCCATCCTTCGTCGTAATCGTACTCATGTGAATGTCTCCTTCATCTTGTTTCTGCGGCGCGGAAGCGCTCGCGGGTTTGGGTTGTCCGGCAACAGCCGGAAGGGAAAGCCCCACGACCGCTACCGTGGCGGCGCCGCCGATAAGAACCTCTCGGCGGGAGATGGGCGGCGTTTTCGACTTGCTCATTTCTTGCTCCTCTTTCGAATCCAATTCCAAATTGTCATCACATCGTTGGGAGCGTTGGCGCTCATACATCCTCCGAGATATGTCGACGACGGGCGCTCCAACTTTGGACGGTACCGCCGATCTCGGAAATCTCCCGCACTAATGTGTCCAGCAGTGTGCGAACATTCGAAATCCGCGATAGATTGGCGCTCTGTCCAGCCCAGAGAGGAAGCAAGTCCGGTCTCCCGGCCTTCTCGGCTGGAATCGATAAGTGCCGCACGAGCGCACGTTGAAGTGGATAAGGCAGGATCTCCATATCCTTTTGGTTCAGCTCGTCGAGCAGGCGATTCCTAATGCCGCGAGCAAGTCTTCCAGTGAATCCGCGAGTAAGAGCTGTCTCCTTAGCTTGACCACTGAGGATCGCCTTCCGATGAAGCGCGCTCGCTCCCGACTCCTCGCATGCGAGAAAGGCCGTTCCCATTTGCACGCCTTCGGCTCCAAGAGCGAATGCTGCCAGGATTCCGCGCGCGTCTCCAATTCCGCCCGCGGCCACAACCGGGAGCTCCACAGCATCGACTACTTGCGGCACAAGCGCCATCGTTCCTGTCAACGAGTCCTCGGCCGCTTGCAAAAAGGAGCCGCGATGTCCGCCTGCCTCAAACCCTGAGGCCGCGATCGCATCTACGCCGGCTTGCTCCAGGGCAATCGCTTCGTCCACAGTGGTCGCCGTTCCGATCAGTGCAATTCCCTTGCGGCGGAATTCATCCAAGACCTGTTTGGAAGGAATGCCATAAATAAAACTGAATACGGTTATGCCTTCATCCAGGAGAACCTGCACCTGATCTTCAAAACGAATCGGTTCGTATGGGCGATATGAGGGCTTGGATCCTCCGACACTTTCAATATGCTTTGCCAGTGGTGCGAGGCCGCGATCAAACGCCTCTTCCGTCGAGGTGGGGGCTCCGTCGTCTTCCATTGAGACCCACAGATTCATCGCAAACGGTTTTGAGGTGAGGCCCTTGATCTCGCGAATAACGTCGCGGATCGCCTCCGGCTTGAGGCCATGAGCGCCGAACGATCCGAGTCCACCATAGTTCGAGACGGCCGCCGTAAGCCTCTGGGAGGACAAACCTCCGAGCGGGCCCTGAATGATCGGGTGCTGCACTCCCAAACGTGAGGTCAGGCGGTTTTTGGTCCAGGAGGTAGACCCCGTGTGCTTTGCCATCATGACCTCCTCAAGTGTTCTCAAAAGAGCGGGAGCCAGGCCCCCGCTTTCTTAGTCGTTGACTTCGAACGTCACCTCAAGCATTACGGGCGTGCCCAAAGGCAAGCTCGCTACTCCGATGACTGACCGCACGGACATCTTGTCTTCTCCAAATACATCGCGGAGGAACTCTGATGCTGCGTCGGCAACAATTGGCTGGTTGTAGAAGTCACCGTGGGTTGCCAGGTAGACCTTCACGCTGACCACCCTCGTCACGCGGTCCAGCGACCCGAGGTGCGCCTTTGCAGCAGAAAAAGCATTCAGGGTCGCGGTTCGCAATGCATCCCGGCCGGCAGATTCGTCGAGTTCTTTGCCAAGTCGACCAATGTATTGAAGCTTGCCATCCCTCACCGGGAGCATGCCGCTGAGGAAGAGCAGACTCCCTGTCTGGACTGCTTCAACGTAGGCGCCGAGTGCGTGGGGAGCGTTGGGGAGCAGGATTCCGAGGTCCTGCAGCCGACGCTCCGCGCTGACCGGCAGCGAGACTTTTGGGCTTACCATTTGCCGTTGTGCGCACCGCCGTCCACGTGCAGCACCTCCCCGGTGATCTGGCGCGATTCTGTGAGATAGACCACGGCGCTTGCGATCTCTTCCGCAGTCGAGATCGTGCCCATGGGCGCCAATGTCTTCAGGAAATCCTTTGGGTTGTCTTTGTGAAGAGGCGTGTCAACAACTCCGGGTGCGACCGTATTGAAGCGGATGTGCTCCTTGGAGTATTCCGAGGCCAGGCTACGTGTGATGGCATCGAGGCCGCCCTTCGTGATCATCGGCAGGGACACCGGCAAGCCGCCGATGGGATTCTCAACCAGCGATGACGTGATGGCTGTGATGCTTCCGCCTGACTTCTGAGCGAGCATCTGCTTGACCGCGAGCTGTGTGATGAATATGTAACCCTCGAGATTCGTCGAGACAAGCGCGCGAAAATCGTCAGCACTGTAATCCGTGAACGGCTTCGCCGAGAATATGCCAGCGTTGTTGACAACGGCATCAACTGAGCCAAACTTCTGAACAGCCGTATCGACTACCTTCTTTGCGGTAGCAGCCTGACCGATGTCTCCATCCACCAACACGAGCTTGTCGGAAGCTTTCAACTCAGCCGACTTTGTCGCGCTGCGAGAGGTGCCTACAACGTTATAGCCGCGTTCCAGGAACGCCCTGACTACTGCAGCGCCGATTCCCTGAGAGGCGCCCGTCACGATTACCGTCTTTTGAGTGTTTGCCATTTGATTCTCCTGTTGAAACCAATATTGCCGGCGCCGCAGATGGCAACCTGAGGATGTCCCCCGTTGCGCGCCGCATGTTTACGCGGCCACCTGATACGTTCAAGCTGCACTATAGATGCGGGAAGATCTTGCTTATAAGACACGATTTGTTCTGATACCTGATATCGCTCTAGTCGATAGCTTCCAGTCGAGATCAAGGGTCAAGAGATCCAGTTCCATCTCCACGATCAGTACGCATCTGAGGCAGGATAGAAACGAGTCTTCAGACGAGAACAGCTTCACAAACCCAGATCACTCAACCCCGGGTGGTCATCGGGACGCCGGCCCAGGGGCCAGTGGAAGAAACGATCCTGCTCGTTAATCTGCACATCATTGATGCTTGCATAACGGTGATGCATGAGTCCCTCAGCA
>DATGFX010000087.1:0-6923 GCA_035308825.1 Occallatibacter sp.
GTCATGGGAAACAGTGCCGGTTGGGGCGGGCCCGTGTATTGACGCGTTCGGAGGAATAGGAGAAGACAGCCACCGGCCCTTATAGTGCACGGCGTTGTCGCAAGAAGCTGCGAATCGGAACACATTTCCCCCTATTTGGCACGGCGGCATGTCGGTGGCTATGGCCTTTGCCTTCACTTTATCGCACCGGCGAAGCCGGGAGCGACAAACGGGACGGGTTCCAGGAATGTTGGGGGCCGTTGGGCCGACGTGTCGCCCCATATCCTGGATTATTACCACGTGAGCGCTATTGGCGGCAGAAACGCCCAGTTAGCCACTGCTCTGATCGGCCGGGGACATATTCGTCTGTTCGATGTCCAAGAAAACGACCTCGTAAACGCGCACGAGGAAGTCGGCGCCGTTGCACGCCGGCAGCGGCTCCAGCGCCAGTACACCCTGCGCAACGAAGAATTCATCAGCCCGGATCTGAAACCGCTGCTCCTCTCCCATGCCTACTGGTGGCGCGTGGTGTAGGCCGGCCCGGCCTTCGTAACGAAACCGAGCGTCGTTCCGGTAAAGCGCGTCACCGCTTCTTTGTCATCAGGAGCGGGATCATCCAGTCCCTCATGCAACTTCGTTCCTTGAGATCAGGTGAGGCCGCTTCATTTAAACTCGATGTTTTATCAATCGCTGCCGCAATACGAAGACAGTCGAGATCCAAGCTCTTCCGCGATGAGATGCGGTTAGGGCTGACTCTCGGATTCGAGTTGTTCTCGACCAAACATTCACTCCTAGTATCTAGTTGCATAAGTCCGAATCTGGGATTTCCCATTTGGCTTCATTTTCATAGTGAGTCGGGGTATTTTTCTGCGATCCTCTTCCCGGTCAGCGGTTTGGCAAGGTCTTTTCAGGGGGCGCGAGATCAATCCGCGAGGCTTCGCAGAACGACGCATGCTGGTCGGCCCGCACTCGGGCAAGCAGGTGCTCGATCACATCTTCCTGCCGAGCGTGACCAAATGCCATGCGGTAAATTGTGAGGGCGCAGCGAAGTTGAGCAAGGCGGGTCACTTCCCGGCTCATTGGCAAGCTCGGTACACAACGCTCGATCTTCGCCTCGCCTGGGTACACCCAATACGGCACCAGTTCGGATTCGCCAGGCTTGCGGGTCACGGCTTCGAATAGCGCGTCCCAAATATCCGGACGCGCGTTTCCGATCGCCTGAATCCGATGCTGCTGGCTGACGTTTTTGCGGACGGCGTGGCCCTTGTATCGATGAACGCGCCCTTCGCGTTGTTCGAAATCGACGGGGTTTGACGGGAGGTTCCAATGGACGACACGATGGCAATATCGGTGAAAATCCAGCCCCTCCTGCCCGACCGACGTGGTAACGAGCACAAACGGCCAGAAGGGCGAGTTGAACGCGTGCCGCACCGTCTCGCGGCGATTTCCTGTCGCCTCCGTCTCCGCGCGATCGTCTCCAAATCGCATTGCAAAACGAACCCGCATCGCCACGCCGAGATGGGCTGTCTCCTTGTCCTCATCGGAGACCTCCCCAGCATTGTCATCCGGCAGGTTGATTGCCACGCGACGCCTGCCTTCCGGGGCGCTGATGTCATCGGCCCGAAGGATTGAGGTGCGTAGGCGCAACGCCTCGCACACGTCCTCGCTGAGCTTTGCCGGTTCGACACAGCGATCTTCGCGCAGCAAATGCACGAACTCGTCGAGCACAGCTTGAAGCCCACCGTCGCAGGCGTATTCCAGGACGCGCCGCCAATATGGCTCGGCCGAATTCATCCCCTGAAGGAGAGACCTGGATTCAGGCAGGTTAAAGAGCGCAAGGAACGCATGGCCCACTCGGGCCGCCGCCAGACGAGTCGCGACAACGCCGGCCGCGACCTCGTCCCGGCAGAATGCGCGCAACGCGCATGTCGCGGGAGCGGCCACCGCAACCTGGGCGAGCAAGATCGCGAGATCGCCTGGAGGACGACCAAGCGTGTGGCTCCGAGCCATTTCGCGGGCCTCTGCGACGTGCTTCTCCCACGCGTCATGTTGCTGTGCCTCATCCGCGTCCTGGGTCAGCATCCATTCCCTCGCCAATTCCGGATATGCCCACCACTTGCTGCTAGACCGCTGTGAATGCCGACCGTCCAGGAGCATCGGGGCCAACCAATACCAAGCCTCATCCTCGGGCCCGCTCGTTGGCGCGTCGGAAGTCAGGGGGAGAAGTAGGGGCGCGATGCGTTTCTCCGCAGCCACAAGCATATTTTTGAGCGATGGCGGATGATCGCCTCCAAGCTCGCGAGCGATTTCGAGAGGATCGGCTATTTTGGCGAGCGACAAACAAGGATATACGAGGGTAAATAGTGGAAGTCCTGTAAGGCGACCCTCGCTTTGGGCGAAACGAAGCAGGGGGCGGCGCCGTTTTCTGGCGGCTGCGGTGTAGGCGAGTTGGCCCTTGGGATTGGCAACCCGCATCATCCGACGCTCGGCTTCGTATGACAGCAGCGCGGAGACCGCCTTTGGAACGACGTGCCAGGCGCTGAAGATGAGACTTTTCGTGAATCCGCGAGTGGAATCACGCCCGAATACACCGCCAAGCTCATGATACGGACAGGCAGGGGGGATCCACAGCATCTTCCAGGCGCCGGTATCGAGAGTCTCACGCTGAAGCGCCCTGAAGCGAACATTCATCGAGGGAATCGCCCGGTATCCCCGAACGTGACTAACCGGAAGAAAACTGCCGGCGTGCTTCCTCACCAGCTTGTGCATCTCCCACCCATGCTCCACACTGGAGCAAGCTTCGTGGAAGGCTTTGTCCAACTGGTAGCGATCCATGAAGTTGAGCACGTAGGGAGCGCTCTTCCAGTATTCGATGCAATCGCCCTGATCCAGCATGTCGGCGGTTTCCTGCAGCGCGAAGAAAGCCCGAACGTCGTCGGGACTGAGATCAGTAGCAGCCATATCCCTCTCAATGAGCATCCCGCCACGCTCTGGCGAGGCGGCCAGCTTCTCGGTGCGGACCATCACACGGCGGAGTTCTTGCGCCAGCCTGTCGCGGAATTCGGTGAGGTCTCGACGGCGCTCATCCTGTGTCTCTCCATACCGTAATGTTGCCCTTTGATAATCGCCGAAGAGCGCCTTCCATCTTGGCAGGGTTTCCCGTCCGTCAAGGAATGCCAGGGTATCGAGCAGGTCTCTATAATGATCCTCGTCCTGTTCATGATGCATGCTCAGCATCTTGTATGGGGTGGCGGAAAGCAGCAGCGTGCGCGGCGCGCCTTTCTCCCCGTCGCCAGAGCAGCCGAACAGACCGGCGGCGAGCTTTCCAGACGGGGTTTCTTCGTCAAGCAGGTTCCGGAAACGCTGGAACTCGTCCATGATAATCAAGCTTGGCCGTATCGATTCGATGCAGACTCTGGTTATTTCGGTTCGCATTCTACCAAGCCAACGGTGACGTTTCAGGCGCTCTTCCCCCTGCGGGTGCGAATCGCTGCGCGGATATATTTGGCAGAGTTCGTCGAACTCCACACGCAGTTGCGTGTTGGAGCGGATCCGACGAATGAAACTTCCGGCGATCGCGGCATCCAACGGAGCATCTGCCAACCCCGAAAATTCGCGCTCAAAGCTCTGTCTACCATATTCCGCCAGCACATTCCAGGGAGCGGCTTTGTCACCAAGTCCCCATGCGTCACGCAAGAGCCGATAGAGCAACGCGCGCTCCTTAGCCCAGCCACCGCCCCCCGTCAGTTCGAACGACGTGCCCGGCGTCAGTGCGATGAAGTTCACTCGCTCCTGTCCGCGATCCCGAGATTCCAGCGGCATAAGGGACAACCGCGTGGCCCGCATCTCCTCCACGCCGCACCCGGGTATGGCGAGGCGGCTGATGTTTTGCCGGGCGATATCGGCGTTCGAACAGATGTAGATGATTTCGATCCGGTCGGCCCCATCCCACAGGTGTTCGACAGCACGAGCGATTACCCCGCGAGCGACCAGCGTCTTCCCTAGTCCCACTTCATCCGCCACGAGGAACCGCTGCACAGCATTGCGGCCATAGAGCCGGTCGAAGACGTAATCCACCGTTCGACGCTGGAAGTCTTTCAGGCTCCCCAAAACGGCAGCGGTGTCCGGGGCCGTCATTTTACTGTCTCCCAAATCGGTTCCCAGACCCGTCTCAGCGCTTCGTCCTCCAATGCCGCACCCTCGCTCGTCTGCCGCAGGTCTTTTATAAAAGTGGCGATCCGACGGAGTGTCTGAGGACTTTGATGCGCCGCGCGCAGCAGCGTTTCTAGTAACGGCGGATTCTGGTCAACGTCACCGGCGGTCGCGGAATCGTTCCAGAGCCATGAAAAATCATCTGACGGCGCGATGGACGAACCAGCGTCGTCGAGACGAAGCATCAGGAGCAAGAATCGCAGCAGTTGTTCCCGGCTTTGAATCATGCTGGCGAGAAGCCGCTGTTGGCGGTCAGAAGGCGCTCCAAACAGATCCAGTTTCATCACCCATGCTTTGCGACGGGACCCTTCGCCACCGCCTTGGCGAACCTCGAAAGCAGTCCAAGCGGTAATCGCATCGATCGTGAGGTTCTGGAAGGTAACGGCGCTCAACGGCCGGCCCAACTCCCGCGCATGGCTTCGGGCAACGGCCACAGGCCAAGCCCAGAGGTGATACCCTTCCGCGACTGCGATCTCCCTGTTCGCGGATAGCTGCACATCGAAAATCCCTTCATGTTGCGCGATATGCAGTTCGAAGCCGGCCTCGATAACCGCGATCCGGGCGGCATCACAAGCGCGTTCCCATGCTTCTTCGCCGTCATCAACAGATTCCACCCTGGTGTTTAGATCATAAATGTCGAGGAGGTCCCCGAAACACTGAAGTTTGTCCTCGTGATCGCCGCGGCCATTCGCAAAGGGGATCAACTTGGCCACTCCATGAGCGGCACGCTTGCCTTTAAGCTCGACCATGAATTCGACATTCCGCTCGAAAGCGGAAAGGGTGGCATTGAACGAGCCTGACAAGACGCTGCTGTTCCAGCCATGGTCAATCACGAAGATCTTCGCGTGAAGGCCATCTAACTCGTGGCCGGCATCCTCGCTCTGATCCAGGTCATCACCAATGGCCTGGCGGTTGAGCACGAAGAGCCGCTCGCACTTCTCCAAGGTCGAACGAGGAAGTTTGTCCAGTTCTTCGAGCCGCGAAACGAGAGTGACTTTGGCGTGTTTCGTAAAGCGATCAACGAAACTGGCCCCTACGAAGGGCGCGACTATCAGCATCCGTTCATTGGCCTCAGGCATCCGCGGTTTGTGGCCCCCGATACCACCATAGTGGAATTCATAGTCGTCAAAACCGTCGGGCAACAGAAATTCCACGCGCCTGAGTTCGTCGGCGATTTCCTGCACGCGCCGCTTTCGTTCCGGGCTTAGATCCGCGAGCGGCAGCGAAGGTAGCGCTCCGATAAAATCAGCCAGGACGTTGTTCTCCTTCCTCACCGCTCGGCTGAGGTCCTCGCGCAGCACCCCATCAAGCGACATTGCAGTATCCCAGCTACGGTCGAAGGTGAGATTGCGGCTCAGGCAGAGCACCCGGTATCGGATTTGCGGCTCATCGCCGGGCTCTCTCCTCTCAAAACGCAACACCCATACCTTTGGGTGAAACAATCCGCCCTCAAGAGGAGCGCGCACCTGGCACACACACGGTTCCAGCAGCGCGGCAAGGCGCGGAAAGTTGGTTGGCAGCATGATGTATCCCGCCTGTGCGAAGATCGTAAGCCTGTCGGCAAAACGCCGCAAAGATTCAAGTAGTGTCAGCGGATCAACCTCGCCATCGTCCCGCCTCAGCAACCCCGCCTGATGCAGAAATGCCACGGGCACTTGCATCAGGCTGTGCAAATCAAGGGTAAACGTGGTGCCCAGCGCGGCGTCGAGCGCATAGCCGGGCTCGGGACGCAAAAGGTCGAGTAGAAGCTGTCGATGATCAGGAGGGAGCATGGGTTGTGTTTCCGTTCGGATCATCCACCTGCGGCAACCCATCGAAAATGTCCTTCAGTAGGGTCTGAGTAATGCCCCAGCGGTAGTCCAGTTGTCCGGTCCCGGAATTTTGATTCCATCGCTCGCGCGCGCTCAGATTGGCGAGACGAGCGAGCTTCCCTTTGAGCTGAACCTCGCGCTCCTTGACAAGCCGGTGCGCCACGTTGCTGTCGCAAATCCGGCGCGCTCCGCCTTTGGCAACCATATCCCACCATGACTCAGCGAAGGTGGTGGCCCGGGCTCCGAGGCGGGGATTCTGCTCGCGAACAATCTCCCAAAATCGAGACTTGTTCCAGCAACCGTAGGCTGCTTCCCGATCTTCCATCAGGTCTGCCCATTCGTCGAAGTCACCCGTAAAAACCGACTCCTTGCCAAGCAACCCCATGAGCAGGTGGTTGTAGAGCAGAACAGCGCCGTGCATGATCTCCGAAAACATACGCGCATGATGCACTATCTCGCATAGGTCCGCACGCCACGACGCCGCGTCGGGGTGCTGCCAAATATGGCCCTCTTCATCCCAAGGGACGCGGCGATGCACCAATTCCGCCAGCAGCGAATTCCGTGTTCCTTTTGCTGTGCAAACGCGGTGGGCAAGAAATTCGGCATCCACATCGCGTAGCCGAAGCGAGCATTCGCGTGGAAAGTTGGCTGGCGCTGCCGGCAGTGTGCCATGCCAGCTATCGCGCTCGAAATCGTCATGCTCCACGTCGCGGGCTTCCGAACGACTTCGTTGGACTTTGGCGCGTCTATAAAGCGCGTCGATGCTCCGATGGTAGTCGGCTTGGGGGGCGTTTCCATTACGGATGCCCCAAACCCTCAGTCCCGCCCAATAGATGCTGCTGGGCAGCCGCTTGAGGGCGAACCGCGCCCTGCGGCCGATATTCCCTTCTCTGTCGTCAGATTCGGCGATAACCGGGATAA
>DATGFX010000088.1:0-112062 GCA_035308825.1 Occallatibacter sp.
AAGGCGCTCGACAAGGCGACGCGCACGGTTGCCGGGGCGCGCTGGCGCGAAGACGAGCCGCTGGTCGAAACCGTTACGCACCTCACGGAGTGGCCCACGGTCATTTTGGGGGGCTTCGAAGCGGAGTATCTTGCCCTGCCGGAGGAGGCGCTGGTCACGGTCATGCGCGACCACCAGAAGTATTTCGCGGTCGAGGATGCGAACGGCAAACTGGCTCCGCATTTTCTCGCCGTGCTCAATACCGAGGCCGACGAAGAAGGCGCGGCGATCATCCGGCACGGCAACGAGCGCGTGCTGCGGTCACGGTTTAAGGATGCGCAGTTCTTCTGGGACTTCGATCAGAAGACGCCGCTCGCGGATCGCGTGGAGAGCCTGAAGAACGTTACGTTCCAGAAAGAGCTGGGAAGCTATCACTGGAAGACAGAAGAGAACCTGAAGGTGGTACGCAAACTGGCTGCCGAGGTGAAGGCGGCCGGAGTGGCGTTTGATGAGGCGGCTCTGCTGAAAGCGGCAGAACTTGCCAAAACGGACCTGACAACGGAGCTCGTCAAGGAGTTCACCGAGTTGCAGGGTATCATTGGCGGGCTCTATGCGCGCACGCAGGGACTCGGCGAGCGCGTTGCCCTGGCGGTCTACGACCAGTACACCCCGGCGTCCATCGAAAACGACATTCCGCTTTCGGTTGAAGGACAGTTGCTCGGCCTTGCGGATCGCATCCAGACCATCACTGCGATGTTCGGGATCGGCATGGCTCCAACCGGATCGAAGGATCCGTTTGCGCTGCGGCGCGCTGCGAATGCGGTGGTGAAGATTTTGGCGGAAGGCGAGTTGCCACTGACCATGCGGGACATGCTGGATGCGGCGGGTCCGAGTGCGGAGATCAACGAGCAGATGTCGGCGTTTTTGCGGGAGCGCCTGCACTTCTACCTGAAAGATGTGCGCGGGTTCGCCTACGACGTTGTGAACGCGGCGCTGGCTGCTGGCGCGGACGACGTGCGCGATGCGATTGCGCGTACCGAGGCGCTGAGCGCGGCACGCGAGTCGGCCGATTTCGCGGCGGTTTCAGCGGCGTTCAAGCGGATCAAGAACATTCTTCGCCAGGCGGAGGAAAAGGGATTCGCTGTCGGCTCGGCGAAGGACGTGATGCTGGCGGGTGAGGCGCAGCGGCTGGCGGATGAGTCGGCGGCGCTGGTGCCGGAAGTGACCACCCTGCGCGAGCAGCGGAATTATGCGAAGGCTCTCGCGCTGATTGCCACGCTGCGGCCCACGGTCGATACGTTCTTCGACAAGGTGATGGTGCTCGATCCGGATGCGAAGGTTCGCGGGGCCCACCTGGGGCTGATTGATGAAGTGCTGCGCGGATTTTCCGGTATCGCGGATTTCAGCGAGATCGTGACGTAGAGGCTTCGGATAGAAGCAGATCCTCCGCTCCGCTTAAAAAAGCCGCTCCGTTCAAGATGGCCAGGCTGGAAATCTGCGGGATCAGCGCCCATCGAGAAACGCACGCACGACCGGGTCCAGCGCTGCCGACTCGCAGCCGACCGCGATGTGGCCGCAATCGCCTTGCAGGATGAAGGTTTTTGCGCCAATGAGCTTTGCGAAGTCGAGCGCCGGCTTGGGATTGACCATGTGATCCTGCGCGGCAGAGACCACCAGCACGCGAGCCTTCACGTGGCGTGCCGCATCTTCCATCGAGCCGCCGTGGGCTATATCGAGATGCAGGATGGCCTCGAGCTGCGCGATCCAGTCGTTGGCGTCGAACGGGAGAATGCCTTTCGTCCGCATCTGCCCATACTCTGTCTGGAAGCTCTCCCGCGTGTGCGTACGAGCGTACTGTTCGGGGGTCGTCAGGTTCAGTTCCCAGATCAATTGCGCAACCAGCGCTGTGGGTGGCTTGGTGTAGCGGCCATCATGCCAGTCGGGGTCCGACTTCACGGCGTCCATGTCGGCGCGATAGAGCAGCAGGTCGCGGCTGTTGGGGTGCGGCGAGCCTACGATCGGGATTGCCACATCCATGAAGTCGGGATAGTCCACCATCCACTCGAAGGTTTGCTGGCCGCCCATGGAGATCCCCATCACGGCGTGCAGATGTTTGAGGCCCAGTGTTTCGGTGGCGAGGCGGTGCCCGGCATTCACCATGTCCTGGATGGTGAAGCCGGGAAAGTCGGGGCCGTGCTGCGAGCTCGAGTTCGATGGAGAGGACGAGACGCCGTCGCCGAGCGCATCGACCGTGATGAGGAAGTATCGTGCCGGATCGACCAGGCTATTCGGCCCGACGACCCCGCTCAGGCTCTCGCTTGTTCCCGAAAACCAGCTCGGAAAGAGAATCGCATTGGATCGGTCCGCGTTGAGCTTGCCATAGGTGCGGTAGCCGAGCCGGCAATGCTCGATCTGCCGGCCGCTGACCAGTTGGCACGCCCCGAGATCGGCAAACTGCAGCTGGCCGTCTGCGGCAGGTTGCCGGGCGAAGCTCAGGATGCCACCGAAACCGGCAGCGCCAATCCAGAAGACTAGCAACAACCGCAACCGACGGTCTGACTTTGGCATGGGACCCAGTGTATATCCAGCCGCCGTGTCCTTTGTCTGCATCCGGCGCAATGCGAAGGCGTCTAAAATTGGTAGAGATGTCCGACACGCTCTATCTGAGTCTTTGGTATCCGAACCTGCTGCTGGCTTCATTGCCCGACAAGCTTGCTGCGGTGCTGGGCGCGTTTGCTGCTCATGGCGGCGAGAAGTCGGTGTATGCGGCGACCGTCTGGCCGATCAGCTGGAGTGAGCCGCCGATATTTCAGCGAGTCTACGGGTACGCCGAGCGCGGAATGGAGCCCCGCCAGGCGATTGAAGATGCGCTCGAGCTTCTGCACGACGATTATGCTTATGAATTTCAGATCGGCTGGAGTCTCTGGGAACTGGAGTCCGGCGGCAACCTCGATGATCGATGGGCGCGCGCGCCCCGGATGGTACGGGTCACGGGTTTTGGGCCGCTCTTTGATGACGCGACATACGAGCAGGACGGACACATTCGCATCGACTTTGGCAGCGACGCGCCCTTCCTTGAAGAGGACACCAATCTGGATTCGGTGGCGGCGCGGCACGTGGAAGAGAATGTGCGCCAACTCGTGGAGGTGACCGCCGCCATCGAGAAGGAATCCGGAGCGACGGCGCGGGTGCTGTGGAGTGAAATGGGCGAGAGCCTTGCCCAGCGGCTCGCGACCCGGCTCGGCATGGGGAACTGACGCGTGCATTTGACGATCGAGCGGCTGCGAACCATGGTGCTGCTGGCCGGGGTATTGCTGGTGGTGGTGCTGGGAGTGTTCCTCGGGCTGAACAGGTGGAGAAATCCTCTGAACAAGAAAGATCTGCCGCACCGCCTCGGTATTGATGTGCAGCAGGAAGCGAATGGATTTACGTTTTCACACGCGCTCGGCGCGCACGCGCAGTACAAGATTCACGCTTCGAAGGTCATTCAGCTGAAGCAAGGCAATCGTTTGCTGCTGCACGATGTGAAGATCGATCTGTACGGCGCCGACGGCAAACAAGTGGATCGCATCGAGGGTGGAGAGTTTGAATACGACCAGCAGGCGGGTCTAGCCAAGGCGGCCGGCCCCGTTGAAATCAAGTTGAGCCGCCCCAATGTCGCTCCCGCGATTGCACCGAAGGCGCGGGCTCTTCCCGAGAAGACAAAGGAGAATGCTTTGACCGCGGCCGCCGAGAACGCTGCAAAGGGCGAGATTGACGTGCGCACGAGCGGGCTGGTCTTCAATCAGAACACCGGGGTGGCGACAACGGACGAGCAAGTGCAATTCTCCACCCTGCAGGGAAGCGGCAGCGCGGTGGGAGCTTCGTACGATTCGAAAGCCGGTTCCCTGGTTCTCGAACACGCGGTTCAATTGGACACCCATCGCGGCAAACAGCCCGTGCATTTACGCGCCGAGCGGGCGGACCTCAATCGCAACGACGAGCTCTGCCATCTGCAAGGAGCCTCGGCAAGCTACCCCGGAGGCGAGGCGCAGGCGAGCGCGGCGACGATCGCGTTTCGCAGCGATGGTTCGGCCCAGCGGCTCGACGCAAAGGGCGGAGTGACTTTAGCGACGAAAACCGGAGGTCGATTGGCTGCGCCTGCAGGCTGGCTCGAGTTCGACCAGCATAACCAGCCGCAACAGGCGTGGCTGCAGGACGGCGTGACCATCGATTCGAAAGGCGAGCATCGCACGATGCACGGAACGTCTCCCACAATGGCCCTGAAGTTTGCGGACCACGGATTGTTACGCAGCGCGCATCTTGAGCGCGGGGTGCAGATCGACAGCGACGAGGACACCACGTCGGGCGGAGAAGCCGGCCATTCGCGGCGATCCTGGTCTTCGCCGGTCGCGGACCTCATTTTTCGAAGCGCATCAGGCGGTAAGGTCGAACTGGGGTCGATCCACGGCATGGAAGGCGTGAAGATCGCAGTCCAGAACCAGCATGGAACCGGCCCGGCAGCACCGTCGATGATGGCCGCGGATGACGTGACAGGCACATTTGGAGCCAATTCCGCCCTGACCGATCTTGTCGGCACGGGCCATGCTCGGATGGAGCAAACGACGGCAGAGGGCACCCGGCAGGATGTAAGCGGCGACCACCTTACGGCCCATTTTGCTGGTGGAACCGACGGGATCGGCAAATCACCGAAGAATACGAATCGAAGTGTTGCCCTGCAGGTGCAGTCGGCCACGGTGGACGGCAATATGGTGTTGGTGCAACAAGCGGCGGCGAAAGCGGGAGCTCCTCCACCATCGATTCTGCGGGCCACCGCGGACCGCGCCGTGGATGAAGGCGGAGGCGATTGGCTCCATCTCACCGGCAAACCACGCGTGGTTGATGGCGGGCTTGAACTGACGGCAGACAAAATCGATGTGTCGCAAACCAGCGGAACGGCGCTCGCAACCGGAAATGTCAAGGCGACGTGGTTCGGAAATGAAGAGGCTAAGACTCGGGGTTCAACAGACGTTGTGGCGAAGACCGCGCCGCCGTTCGGCGGTCGAGGGCCGTCGCATGTGATCGCGGCGACCGCCGAAATGCATCAGAAAACCGGCGATGCCATCTTCAGGGGACACGCGCGCCTATGGCAGCAGTCGAATTCGATTGCCGCACCCACGATCATCCTCAACCGGACGAACCAGACGCTCGCCGCGCGAACCGAGAGCGCCGCAGACGCGGTGAGGGTCGTGCTGCTGCGCGAGGGGACCGCGACGCCGGACTCCAAGACCAAGCAGAATTCACCCAGCGTGGTTCGGCTCAAGGGTGGCGACCTGAAGTATTCCTCGGCCGAGCGCAAGGCCATGATGAAGAGCGGTGTCGAGAATTCCGTCATCGCCGAAACAACCGACTCCGTCGTTGTCTCAAACGAAATGGACCTGCAACTGGCGCCTGAGGGCGATCACGCGGGCAAGGACGGCTCGGAAAACCAGGTCGAGAGCCTGACGGCGCTTGGGCACGTGGTGGTTGAATCGCAGAACCGGAAAGGGACTGGCGAAAAGCTCGTGTACCTGGGCAAAACCGGCGAGTACACGCTGACCGGGACCGCGGCCGCGCCGCCCCGGATGGTCGACCCCGCGCGTGGAGCAGTGACCGGCGACGCTTTGATTTTCAATACTCGCGATGATAGCGTCAGAGTCGAAGAAGGGGGAGGGAACTCGACGGTATCGAGCGCGCGCAAGCAATAGGGTCAATCGCAAGCCTGGATGATCGATGGAAAAACTGATCGCTGAGGGTATTGGAAAGTCATACAAGGGAAGGCAGGTGCTTCGCGGGGTCGACCTGCACATCGCCCGCGGAGAGGTCGTTGGGCTGCTGGGGCCGAATGGCGCCGGCAAGACGACCAGCTTTTACATCATCGTGGGCCTGATCGTGGCGGATAGCGGACGCGTGATGGTTGACGACACCGATATCACCCGCGTGCCGATGTATCTTCGGGCGCGCACGTATGGCCTCAGCTATCTTCCCCAGGAGCCCTCGGTCTTCCGCAAGCTGACGGTGGAGGAGAATATTCTGGCGGTGCTGGAGGCGCAGCCGCTGGGCAATCGCGAACGGCGGACACGGGCCGACCGGCTGATCAGCCAGCTGAACCTGACCCACATTCGGACGACGCGCGGGTACGCTCTTTCAGGCGGTGAACGGCGGCGTGTTGAGATTGCGCGAGCCCTCTGCATTCAGCCCAACTTCATCCTGCTCGACGAGCCGTTCAGCGGCATCGATCCGATTGCGGTGCTCGAGCTCCAGAAGATTATTTTTGATTTAAAAGCCAGCGGTATCGGCATTCTAATTACCGATCACAACGTCCGTGAAACCTTGAGTGTAACGGACCGGGCATATATCATCGCAGAGGGACGGATTTTCCGGGCCGGTACCCCGCACGAGCTTGGAAACGATGTGGAAGTGCGGCGTATCTACCTCGGAGAAGGCTTTTCACTGGGTTGACGCGGCCCCGACCCTATCGTCAGCAGACTTCTGGCCGTCCGACGCGTCAATCCCTCGAAGGTTGAACAATCCGGCAGAGAAATTGGACCTGTACTGCAGGGTGGGCTGATGCTTGATCCGCGAGGAAGTAACGTGGGGAGCCAAGTTTGCCCTGCGAAGGTTTTCTGTTCCTATTACACTTGAGGCAATCCCAATAGGAGCGAGATTCGGGAACTTGGGTACGCTGGTATGGCGCTGTTACAGCCTAGATTGAACCTTAAAGTCGCGCAACGCCAGGTCCTCACTCCGGGCCTGATGCAGATGGTCAGCGTACTTGCGCTCAACAAGCTGGAACTAAAAGAGATGATCGACGCCGAACTGGTGGAGAATCCCGTTCTGGAGGAGATCGATGAGTCCGTTCCCATGCTCGACGAAGTTGCAGGGCGCATCGAGCGTAAGGAACGGGAAGAGAGGCTCGAACATTCCGCGGATGGTGCTCCCGAACCTGCGGCTGCTCCCGCCGACCCGTTCAACGAAGTTGATTTTGGTTCCTATTTCCAGGAGTATCTCGACCCGGGCTACCGCACGCAGCCGGAGTTTGAAGATAGCGAAAAGCCTTCGTTCGAGAATTTCCTTTCACAGCCGACGAGATTAGCCGATCACCTTGAATGGCAACTCGGTTCGTTGAAGCTCGATAACGCGCTCCACGAAGCGGCGGATTACGTGGTTGGGAATCTGGATGATGATGGCTATCTGACCGCCAGCAGCGAAGAACTGGCTGAATCGATCCGGAAATCTCCCGATGAATTGAATGGCGATCACGTGGCGACACTCGAGCTGGTGCGCCGGGCGGTTGAATTGGTGCAGCATCTCGACCCGGCGGGCGTGGCGGCTCGAGATCTTCGCGAATGCCTGATGCTTCAAATCGCTGCGCAGCAACAGGAGTTTGCACAACTTTATACGAAGCAAGAGGACGAGACGGCAGAGAGCCCGCATCGGGATTTCAAGGCGGAAGCCGAAGCGCAGTTGAGCGACCGCAAGCGGAGCATGGAAGTTGCGATGATCATCGTGGATCATCATCTGCACCTGATCCAGAAACGCGATTTGAAAGACCTGGCCCGGGCCGCGCAGGTGACGGTTCCTGAAGCGCAGGCCGCCGTGGAATTTATCCGCACGCTCGACCCGCGGCCGGGCCGCCTTTATAACCGCGAACAAACGCGGCTGATCGAGCCTGACGTGGTGTTCACGAAGCGCGGTGGGGAGTGGGTGGTCTCAATGAACGAAGAGGACCTGCCCAGCCTTCGACTCAGCCAAAGCTATCGGCGGATGCTGGTGGCGCAAAACACCGATAAGGAAGTGAAGGAGTACGTCAAGGAGCGATTCCGTTCGGCCATGCAGCTGATGCGTAACATCGCACAACGTAAGAGCACCATTCTGCGCACGTGCGAGGTGATTGTCCGGCGGCAGCAGGACTTTCTCGATCAGGGGATTGAAGCATTGCGTCCCATGATGATCAAGGAAGTGGCCGAAGAGATTGGGGTTCATCCCTCGACGGTGAGCCGCGCGGTAGCCAACAAGTATGCGCTGACGCCGCAGGGCGTGATCGAGCTGCGATTCTTCTTCTCAGAAGGATCGAACGGACCTGAGGGCGCCGATACTCCGCTGCTGGTGCTGAAGCGCAAGGTCCGCAAGCTGATTGAGGATGAAGACCCACGGCATCCGCTGACCGACGATCAGCTTACCGCGATGCTCCAGTCGCAGGGAATCCAGTTGACCCGCCGCACCGTGGCCAAGTACCGCGAAGACATGAACATTCCGTCAACGCACCAGCGCCGCAAGCGCGACGCATAGCATTTGCGCGAAGCTCGCGCTGTCGATGTTTGACCTCCTCTTGCGTGGCCGCGAAATCGCCATTTCTACGTTCAATTCCCATTTCAGCGATACATTCATCTTCACGAAAACTGAAACCTGACCAGAACCGGTGAAATGCTATAGAATCCAGAGTTCTCCCAGCCGTACTCAAAGGTTGGAATAAAGAAGAGCGGAGGCCAACCATGGAAGTGGAGTTCACCGCCAGGCAAGTTGCAATTCCGAAGGCACTGCGTACGCAAGCCGAAGAAGGAATGGCTCGCATAGCCCGCATTCTGGGCAAGGCAGTCCGTGCCAGTGTTATGTTCCGTGCGCAACGGCATTTGCAGATCGCCGAGCTGACTATCAAGGCGCGTGTGCAGACCATCGTGGCCGCGGGCAAAGCGACGAACATCGAATCAGCTTTGCGGCAGGCTCTCGCTCACGCTGAATTGCAGGCGCAGCGTTATCGCGACCGGACCTACGAGCGCAAGAGGCTGCCGAAGGAAGAGAAGGTCCTGAGCGCACCCCCGGTGACGCGGCCCAAGACCCGCGCTCCCAGCCCCGAAGAAGCGTCGGAGAATGGCGCAATTTCGAACAACAAGGCTCGCGCCGCGATCGCCGTTCACTCGTTTCCGGCGCGCAAAGCGGTGGTTGAGCCGCACATTCTCAAGAGCGGCGAAGCGATTGCTCTCAAGCCGATGACCATGGAAGAAGCTGTGAAGGATGCGGAATTTCGCGATCGCGATCTGCTGATCTTCCGCAACCCTGCCGGCGAACTCTATGTGTTGCACCGGCGGCGCGACGGCCAGATGGAACTGGTTGAGATTCCGTAGTTTCAGTAAGACCGGAGAGAGTTTGCGTCAAAGGTGACTCCCAGGGGAGTCTGTCACTGCCCCACTTTGGTTGCAATCCGGTGTAGGATGGGCGCATGACGGCAACCAACCCAGCGATCCGCCCGCCTGCACGGCAATCGGCGCACGAGTCCCGGGACGGTAACCAGCAGGGGAAAAAAGAACTGGTCATCGTCACTGGCATCTCCGGCGCGGGGAAGGCATCGGCGCTGAAGGCATTCGAGGACCTGGGCTACCACGCCGTCGATAACCTGCCGCTGGAATTGCTGACGGATTTTGCGACACTCGTTGGCAAGTCGTCGGAAATCGAGCATGCGGCCATTGTGGTGGATGTTCGCGAGGGCCAGACGCTCGATCGATTTCCCGACATTCTTAATCGCGTGATGCAGGTGCTGCCGACCCGCGTCGTGTTTCTCGACGCGCAGGATGCGGTCCTGGTGCGGCGCTACTCCGAAACACGCCGCCCACACCCGCTGCGCAAGTCCGAGACCGTAGAACGCTCGATCGTCGAAGAGCGGCAACTGCTCGATCCGATTCGCAATCTTGCCGACACGCTCATCGACACCTCGAACTTCAATGTGCACGAGCTGCGGGCTCACATCCAGTCGCGTTTCGGCCAGGAGAAACGCACCAATCAGCTGCTCGTCTCATGCCTCAGCTTCGGATTCAAGAACGGGGTTCCGCTGGACGCGGACCTGGTGTTTGATGTGCGCTTTCTTCCCAACCCGCACTTCGTGGCCGAATTCCGCAAGAAGACGGGCAAGGATCCAAAGGTCGCGGCCTACGTCCGCGGCTTCCCCCAGACTGAGGAGTTCCTGGGCAAGGTGACCGACCTGATGCTCTACCTGCTGCCGCACTATGTGGAGGAAGGCAAGAGCTATCTCACCGTGGCCTTCGGATGCACAGGAGGCCAGCATCGCAGCGTGATGATGGCCGAGGAAGTGGCCCGCCGACTGAAAAAAGCCGGATACAAGGTGAAAGCGCTGCATCGCGACATTCCGCGGTAAGCGCGAACAACGCGAATTTACTTCGACGGTTCTGGGGCGCGGGGCGGTTGTTCATGATTCGCGCCGGAGAGATTGTCGAGCCAGTTCCCGAGCGCGATGTTGAAATTCCTGTCGGTGGCCGATGGGTTGGTGAGCCATACCTGCACTTTTCGCGCTGTGACTTTCTGATACGCATCGAGGTTTGCGAGCGAGTCGCCCTTTGCCGCGCTGCTGCGAAACCAGAGCGACGGGATGCGCAGGCTTGATGCTGCTTCAGGGAGATTCCAGCGGTCGCTGACCAAAAGATGAGCCGGGACGAGGTGCGCGCGAGGGTCGTTGAAGATCAGGCTTGCCGGATCGGGCAGAGGATTGTCGACCACCACGCCGGCCAGGCCCGGGTGTGCCGCGGCGAACTCCAGCGCAAGATCGCCTCCCAATCCGTTGCCCGCCAGAATGATGTTGGTCACAGGGATGTGGCGGGTTTCGGTGAGATAGCTGAGGGCTGCTTCGGCATCTTCGCGCCAGCGCGCTTCGCTCGGATGTTGAAAGCGGCTCATACCGTACCCGCGATAGTCGAATGCGAATACATTCAGCCCGGCTCGATGCAGCGGAATGAACGCATCAACCGCGTCGCCCAGATTTCCATCGGCGCCGTGAAGATAAAGCGCCGTGTAGCGCGGTTGGAAGGCGCCAGCAATCCACCAGCCATGCAACTGCGGCACGCCCGAATCGCCCGTATCGAAGGCGACGGAATCGAACGGGCAGCCGATGCTGGCCGGGGTGCGCGTGACGGCGGACTTAGGGTGGTAGAGCAGCTGCCAGCTGCCTTGCCAGAACAAAAGAACGAGCGCGACCCAGATGCAGAGTGCCGCCGCGCCGATGGAAATGCCGATCGCCGAAAGGATCCAGCGACCTGACACGAGCTGGGGATGCGGCGCCGAACCGTGGAGCGGGTGAGGCTTAGCAGGTATTTTCTTTTGCGGCATCCTGTTCGCGGGGCGTGTCACCACTCCTTTATGCTAGAGCAAACCCCGGCATGGTCGTCTCCGGGGGTTCGCTGCCAGGGCCGGTATGCTTTCCGCCTCGGCGATCGGAGAGAATCAAGATGTCTGAGTTTGTGCGCATTTGTTCCCAGTCTGAGATTCCGGCCGCCAATCAGGTCAAGGAGTTCATGGTTTCGGGCCGCGCGGTTTGCGTGGCCAACGTGAATGGAACTGTCGGCGTGCTGAATGGCGAGTGCCCGCACGAAGGCGGTCCGCTGGGTGAGGGAAGCATCGAAGATGGTCGCCTGGTGTGCCCATGGCACTCGTACTCCTACGATGTGCGCACCGGCGAATCGGAGCAGGACCCGGCTTTGAAGGCGGAGGTGTATCCATCGGCCGTGGAGAACGGGGAGCTGCGAGCGAAGATCTAGAACGGAGCCGGCGCATCAGGGTTCGAACCCGTCATCTCGGCCCGACGCCGTAGCGCATCATGTTCTCGTCTGGGAGCGCACAGCGCAGTGAATCAGCCGACCGGTTCCGCTCTGCTCGTGGAGAGGATATGAAAAAGACATTTGTCTGGATCGTCCTGGCCGGCACCCTGTCTTTGTTTTTCGGTTTAGGTTCAGGGGGAGAGGCGCAGTCACCCTCAGCCAGCACCTGGCCTACGAATAGTTGGCTCAGAGGGACACCTGCCAGCGTGGGGCTCGACGAAGAGGTCTTGAAGGGCTTTGATGCCGACATTGCCAATGGCAAGTACACGCTTACCGACAGCTTTCGGGTATTTCGGTGTGGCACCGAGGTTTTCGCGCGGCGATACCAGCACGATTACGGTCAGATATATGCGAAGGGCGCGAAGACAAAGGGAGCGCTGAACGCACGAATGACCGGGCGCTACAACTACTACGATACCGAGTGGCACCCTTTCTATCATGGGACGGATCTGCACACAATGCAGTCCATTACCAAGACCGTGACGTCGATCGTTTTTGGCGTCGCGATCACACGCGGTGATTTCAAGGCGAGCCTGGACACGCCCGTTTTGAAGTACTTTGATGTGTCGAAGGTTAAGAATGTAGATGACCGGAAGCGCCGGATGACGGTTGAAAACCTTCTCACGATGACCTCGGGCATGAACTCCGAGGAACTGTACTATCCGCCCGACTCCGACATTTCCGAGAACGATTTTGTTCACATGGAGGCCGCCGACGACTGGGTGCAATATGCGATCGATGAACCCATCGTGGAGGAACCGGGAAAGAACTTCACCTATAGCAGCGCCGACGCCGAGCTGCTGGCCTACGTTTTTCAAAAGGAGACGGGACAGGATATCGATGCGTATGCGGAGAAATATCTTTTCGCCCCGCTTGGCATCCGGCACCGCTGGGAGCGCGATTACGTGGGCACGGTCGATACGGAAGGCGGTCTTTATCTCAACGACGAGGACCTTGCCAAACTTGGACTCCTCTATCTGAACCACGGGATTTGGGAAGGCAAACAGATCGTGTCGGAGGTTTGGGTCAAGGAGTCAGTCACACCGCACACTCCCATGCCCTATACCGTGGACGGGGGCAGACTCCAATGGGGATTCAACTGGTGGTTGATTCCGTTGAACGGCGGGTATACCTGGATGGCTTCGGGATTGGGCGGTCAAACACTGTTGGTCTTTCCTGAGCGAAAGCTGATCGTCGTGTTTACCGGCTGGGACTTGCTGAATGAACCCGACACAAACCTGCTCATGCCCCGGTTGCTTCCTGCGATCAAGGCAAGCGGTTGCAGCGAGGCGGCGCACGCGCGATAGCGGATCGATGAGAAACAACGTCAAGGTGAATCTCCGGGCGCGGGCGGCTGCGCTGCCCGGGGCGGGTGGGCCGCATTACCCGAAACGCACGAAGACCGATAGCGGCCACTTGAGCGTGGAGTTGCCCCTCCAGATGAGCTCCTGGTTGGGTTCGAGCGCGGGCCGCGCGGCGAGTAAGTGTGGAGTCAGGACACCGAAGGCTTCACGCACGAGGGCAGCGCCGACGCAGGCATGCAGACCTGCTCCGAGCGCGAACTGGCCGCAGGGCCTGCGGGCGATGTCGAGGCGATAGGGATCTTCGAAACGCTCGGGATCGAAGTTAGCCGATGCGATTTTGAGATGGACCATCTGGCCCTCGCTGACGGAT
Organism: Occallatibacter sp.; assembly: GCA_035308825.1. Classification (GTDB taxonomy): domain Bacteria; phylum Acidobacteriota; class Terriglobia; order Terriglobales; family Acidobacteriaceae; genus Telmatobacter. The sequence goes on from DATGFX010000088.1 coordinate 13,275, forward strand.
GCGGTCCCGATTTGAAGATCGCGCATGGCCTTGCGGTAGAGCGTATGCACGATGCCTGCGTAGCGCAGCAGCTCCTCGATTGTGTTGTGCATCAGCTGTGGCTCAGCATGCAGGCGGGCTGCCTGTTCCGGGTTGCGCAAAAGCGCCAGCCACGATTTGCCCAGGAAACTCGGCAGCGTAGTTGAGACGGCAAGAAACATGGACTTGCTCACGGCAAGCTGCTTGCGCTCGAGAAACTCGTCGAGTTGTTTCTCCGGATCGAGGCCCGCCGGGTGAGAGCCGCGGTCTCTGGCCGAATCAGTGCGGTCTTCACGGGCAGACTTGTAGAGCAGCGCCGCCGAGATTTCTGTGACGATCTCCGAGAGGGCTCGGGTCGTGTCGCCGCCGAGGTTCAATAACAGGTCAATGGACCATGCATGCGCGATCTCGCCCACGAGATCGACTCGCCCGGCGGCTGCGGCCTTTCCCAGCACGGATTGTGCGGCGGACTGCATCTGGGCTCGCAACTCACCGCCGCTGATGCGGGCGAGCTCGCCGCGTACCTGCATGAAGGTCTGCGACCGCTGCGTCTCGTCTTCGCCAGTAGGAAACACCTCGCCCGTCGGGGAAGACTGGTAGAGCGCAGTCTCGCGCAGGGCCGCCGCCACCTCGGCGTGGCGGCTGATGATCCAGGCGCTGCGCTCGGTGTCAAAAAGTGCGTCGCCGGGGGGCGCTGGATGGAAGTCAGGATCCATCAGGGATGGCCCGATCCTATGAAGAACCGAAACGGCTGTCAATCGCAATGCGGAGTGATGAAGAGATTTGGGGAAACGGAACCCCATCCACCTTTGGCCGGATGGGGTTCGCGGTGAAGGGGGGACCTAGTACTTCACGATCGCGGTGAATGAGTCAGGCTTGAGGCTGGCTCCGCCTACCAACGCGCCGTCAATCTCGGCCTGGCCGCAGAGCGCTGTCGCATTGTCGGGCTTTACGCTGCCTCCATAGAGGATGCGCATCCTGACAGCGATCTCCGAGCCGAGCAGCCTGGCCACTTCGGCACGGATGATGCTATGAGCCTCGGCTGCCATTTCCGGCGTCGCGGTCTTGCCGGTGCCGATGGCCCACACCGGCTCATAGGCGATTACGATCGGACCCGCTGCCTCTGGGGTGATGCCGGCGAATGCCCCCGTGATCTGCGTCTTCAACACCTCAGCGGTCCTCCCCGCCTCGCGCTCGGCGAGCACTTCGCCGATGCAGACTACGGGAAGAATCTTGTGCCTGAGCGCGGTGTGCAGCTTTTTGTTCACGATTTCATCGGTCTCAGCGAAATATTGGCGGCGTTCGGAGTGGCCGATGAGCGTGCGCGTTCCGCCGACCGCGATTAACTGGCCGACCGAAGTCTCACCGGTATAGGCGCCTTCTTCGGCAAAGTGGATATTTTGCGCGCCCACCGCGACATTGGACCCCTCGGTCGCCGCAATGACCGTAGGCAGAAGAACGGGCGAGGGAAAGAGGGCAATCTCGTCGCGGGTGTGACCGGCAACGAGGGGCAAAAATGCGTCAACAAACGCCTTCGCTTCGGAAGGCGTTTTGAACATCTTCCAATTGGCAGCAATCAGCTTTTTCCGGGACATTTTTTTATTGGATCCTCAGGCTGATTTTATCGGAGCGGCCAGCGGGATCCGGGTGACGCGCGGCACAGGTGCGGCGAGGGGTTTATGCTGCGAGGCTTGCCGCTATCACGAGGTATTCTGGGACGCAAATTCCTGATGGTAAGCCATTCGCCAGTGGATTCCCGTTTTTCAATGGCTCCAGACTGGCTACTCTCGGGTCACCAGCTCTGCGAACCTCGCCAAATCGATATTGCCGCCGCTTACTACGCAGACGATGGCGCCCGGCCCGCATTCTCCGCTGAGGCCGGCCGCTACCGCGCAGGCGCCCGCGCCCTCGCAGATGACGCGATTTCGCTCCGCCACAAGCCGCATCGCCTTGCGCGTTTCCTCGAGCGAGCAAACAATGGAGCCGGCGAGCAGATGATGGGCGAGGTCCCACATGCGGGGAAAGACCGACTTGCCGCCGCACCCGTCGACAAAACTGGCCTGCCAGTTGGGGAAGCGCTGTGCCGAGCCCGCTGCGAGCGATAGCGCGAGCGGAGCCGCCGTCTTCGGCTCTGCCGCGAAGACCCTGGCCTTGTGCCCACGGGATTTGAGTGCGGCAGCAATACCGCACGACAGGCCTCCGCCGCCGAAGCTAGCCACGATGCAATCCACATCTGGCAAATCTTCGATGATTTCGAGCCCGGCCGAGGCGTTGCCCGCGATGAACGCGTCATCCTCGAAGGGATGAATGAATGCGCCGTCCATGGCGGGATGCCTGCGTTCGGCCAGGGCCTCCCAGCACTGATCGTAGGAAGCTTTCACAACCTCTCCGCCCAGACGGCGCACCGCATCGAACTTGGCTTGCGGAGCCGAATCGATCATGAGGATTTTGCAGGGCACACCAGCCCGGCGCGCGGCGAGGGCCACGCCCTGGGCAGCGTTGCCGGCGCTGACGGTCCATACGCCCTGGCGGCGCTCCTCTTCGGGGAGAAGCCGAACCGCGTTCCATGCCCCACGAATCTTGAATGAGCCAATCGGTTGCAGGCACTCCAGCTTGAGATAGATGTCGAAAGGGCCGTCGTAGTTGAGACGCACCAGCGGAGTGTGGATGGCGGCCTCGTAGACGTGACGGCGAGCCTCATCAATGAGCGTGGCAGGGATGTTCCTCTCGACTAACCGGTCGCCGGACGCTTGATCTGTGGCCATGGCAAAGTCAAATATACGCCCCATGGAACCGCTCTATTCCATCGGTCGTCCATGTGCCCGTTCTTCGCAGAGATGTGCGAAGAACGGCCCCACTCGCCATCCCCTCGCGGTGAGCGCGGCGATTCAATGCGCCGGATGGCCGTTTTTCTGGCGTTCGTCCTTCGTGCGCGGGGCCATGGTGCATGCCGCCCACGCCCCGCCGATGAAGGCGACCAGCAGGAACAGAGCAGGCAGGATCTCGCGCATGGCATGCAGGCGCGATGCAAGGATGTACGGGACGACTCCGAGAACGAAGTGAGAAACGAGCCAACCGACTCCGAGAATGGCAGCAAAGCCGGCGGCCGACAGGAGAGCAGCACCGACCACAAACAGGATCCGGCGTGTCATCGAATGAGCCTGGAAGGAACGCCGCTTGCGGCTTCTGGCCAGGTTCGACCACCGCATCGGCATTTCGCTTCCTGCTGTGGACTATAGCTCCGCGGGAGAAGCGATGCAAGGAAGCCGAGGTTGGCGCGCCGGGGACCGCCAGTTTGGACGCGCTCAGAGAACTATATGCTTGAGCCGAAGGCCAGCAGGCGGCCGTCGCAATCCTTCACGACAAACTCCCGCGAGTGCCAGGGCATGTTGTCGAGGTCCCGTGCGAACTCGAGGCCTTTGGCCGCGTACTCGGCGAAGAGAGTGTCCGCATTTTCGACGTGGAGGTAGGCATCGAGGAGTTCGTCGTCATACTTGTCGGGATTCGCGGTGGGCGGGTCAGCACAGCGGAAGTGGATGGCATGCTGGTCGCGGGCCACGATGGCGTAAACCGGCGGGTTCTGCCATGTTCCCAGGCACTCGAAGCCAAGCTGGTTTTTGTAGTAGGCAAGCGTGCGGGGAATGTTGGTCGTAAAGAATACGGGCGCGATCTGGCGAATCATGGACCGAGTTTAGCGCAGCTGTGGTCAAGGTTTTGCCGGCTGCTTTTCCTTCTCGGCGATAGCCCGCACCGATGGCGGCAGTGTAAAGACCGACGGATCGACGTCGTTGAACGTTACCGAATCGAAGGTGAGGAGGTAAACAGGGTTCCATGTGCCGTCCTTTGCCTGGACTTTGACCGTTTGCTTCATCGGGACCAGGACGCCGTCCATCTTCCGGTAGTCGGAGAAGATTTCGTGGGTCAGACCCATTGGCGAAGCAAATTCGTATCCGGCGAGCAGGTGCGTCTCCACGTCATAGAAATGGTCGTTGGCCTTATTCCAGTTATTGATGCCATGCAGGCGGAAACATGGACGCCCCTCAAAGGTTTCGACGCCGGCAGTATCCATCGACTTGAACCAGGAGAGTTCCGAGAGCGGGTAATAGAAATCGGCATCGCGCTTCGCCGATTCGCGATCGTCGCCCGATGAAATCTGAGCGCCGCCGTCCGGCCGCGGATCAAAGCTCCAGGCCACCTCGCCGTCGAATCCGTTCAACAAATCGCCACGACCGTTGGGTAGCGAAACCTTTTCCAGCCGTTGGTAGGGAGCACGAGCATAGTAGACGAGGGAAGTTTTAAACACAGTAGGTCCGTCGTGCACTTCCATGGAGCCGCGCGTCGTGCTCGAACTGTGGCGCATGATGGCGTCGCGCCCTCCGAGCGCCTGGTCGTACTGCGCGATGATTTGTTTGGCGCTTGGCAGCGGGCCCTGGCCGTTCGCGTTGGCACACGCGAGCGGGCAGAGTACCGTGAGCAGAAAGACGGGCCAGCGCGAATTGATCATGGGATGGCCTCCTGCGGGAGATCGGTTGGATCCATCCTCCACGCGGGTTATAGATGGCAAAAACCAACCGAACTTTGGCATGCAATAGGCAGAATGTCAACAGGTGTGTGACGAATGAAATGGCACCCCTGCAATGCTCGAATGACTGGCTTGTCAGTTCATGGCATACTCAACCCGTGAACCTCAAGCGAAGAGCAATTCGCGCGGCGGTTGTTGTGTCGATGGCCTCCATGTTCGCGTTTGCGCAGGGAGCGAAGACGACGGGAACTGTCGCGCCGAATCTCGTCGAGTTCAGAATTCCGCTGGAACAGCCTGCGGGCGCCACGTGGACTTGGAATCGCGGCGAGACTCCGGACAACGATGGCGAATACACCTGGCAGGTTGCCGTGCCGAATGCCGAAGGAAGATACGCATTCGGCTTTTATCTCTACAAAATGCCGGGTTCAAAACCAGCGCATGGCGACTTGCAGGCCTTGCTGAAGGCCGGGCAAGCATCGGTTTTTAAAGAAGACGCAACGGGGCGGGGGACTCTGATGCCAAACGCAGCAATCGGCGTGTCGGCGGAGAACGATGAAATCATCCTTCGCATGACGGATGCCGAGTTGATCGGCACGATTTTCGCCGCCCACCCCGAAAGCGCGACGATCAACACACGGGGAGTCGGGGCGAAGTTTGAGGTCGTGAAGATTGAGTATAGGTAATGCGAGAGCCCTATCCAAATCAATGCCGGATCGGGTCTCTCGCTAATCATCGATCACCGAGTACTGACAACTGATCACTTATCGGTTAGAGCTTCGACGCCCGGCAGTTTCTTCCCTTCAAGGAATTCGAGGCTGGCTCCGCCGCCGGTGGAGATGTGGGTGATCTGGTCGGCCACGCCGGCCTGGTTGATGGCGCTTACCGAGTCGCCGCCGCCGATGATGGAGGTTGCCGCCTTGTTGGCAGCGACGGCTTTGGCGATGGCGTTGGTGCCGACGGCAAAGCGCGGAAACTCGAAGACGCCGGCCGGGCCGTTCCAGACAATGGTGCGCGCGGTGGAGACCACGTCTTCAATGGCCGCGACAGATTTGGGGCCGATGTCGAGTCCCTGCCAGTCGGCCGGGAAATCCTTTGACGTATCCCACGGCTGAGTCTTGGCGTCGTTGGCGAACTTGTCGGCAAGGATGTTGTCGACGGGAAGCAGGAGGTTGACGCCCTTGGCCTTCGCCTTTTCGAGTGTCTCCCTGGCGAGGCCGATTTTATCTTCTTCAACCAGCGATTTGCCGGTGGCGACACCTTTCGAGCGATAGAAGGTGTAAGCCATGCCGCCGACGATGACGAGCGTGTCGACCTTGTCGAGGAGGTTCTGAATGACGTCGATTTTGCCGGAAATCTTGGAGCCGCCGATGATGGCGACGAAGGGCTTCTCGGGCGCTTCGAGGGCCTTGCCGAGGTAGGTGATTTCCTTTTCCATCAGCAGGCCGGCGACGGCGGGCTTGAGGTAATGCGTGATGCCCTCGGTAGAGGCATGAGCGCGATGGGCGCTGCCGAAGGCATCGTTGACGTAGACCTCTGCCAACGCTGCGAGCTTCTTGCTGAATTCGGGATCGTTGGCTTCCTCCTCGGCGTGGAAGCGGAGATTTTCGAGCAGCAGCACCTGGCGCGACTCGAGCTGGCGGGCGAGTTCTTCGGTGACTTCGCCCACGCAATCGGGCGCGAAGGCGACGTTGATGCTTTCGCCGATCTGCTTGTCGAGGAGCTCGCGGAGCCGATCGACGACCGGACGGAGTGAATATTTCGGATTGGGCTTGCCTTTGGGGCGGCCGAGGTGCGAGGCGAGGATGACCTTGGCGTGGTGACGCAGTGCGTACTCGATGGTGGGAAGGGTAGCGACGATGCGGGTGTCGTCGGTGATTTCCTTGCCGTCTTCGGTGAGTGGAACGTTGAAATCAACGCGAATGAAGACGCGCTTGTTGCGGAGTTCGATGTCGCGAATGGAGAGCTTGGACATGGAGAACCTTTCTAGGGACTCGGGACGTAGGGTCTAGGGACTCGGAATGACCGCGTCCATTTCGATTTCGATGCGCCACGCGGGATTGAGCAGCGCGGCGACGACGACCATGGTGGCGGCGGGACGGATTTGCGAGAAGAACTCGCCATGCACGCGTCCGACAATCTCCCAGTCTTCCACGTGGGTGAGAAACATGCGGGTGCGAACGACGTCGTTGAAGGATGCGCCGGCTTCGGCGAGGGCTATTTCGGCGATGGCGAAGATGCAGCGGGTCTGGGCTTCGACGTCGAGCGAGTCGGCGCCGACGGGGCCTGTCCCGGCAAGATGGACGGTGTTGCCCACACGCACGGCGCGGGAGAAGCCAATGATGGGCTCGAAGGGGGATCCGCCGGTGATGTTTTTTCGCATGGGCTGAGGGTCCGTGCGATCCCATCCATGTCGCGATGAAGCTGCGCCATGGATGGGGCACCCAGAGTACAGGTTTGACTACAGGCCCTTCTTGGCCAGGAAGCCGACGAGGTCGACGACGCGGTTGGAGTAGCCCCACTCGTTGTCGTACCAGCTGAGGACCTTGACGCTGTTTCCGATCACCTTGGTAAGGGGAGCGTCCACGATCGAGGAGAGCGGGTTGCCCTTAAAGTCGGAGCTGACCAAGAGGTTCTCGTCGTAGCCGAGAATGCCCTTGAGTTCGCCCTCGCTGGCGGCCTTGAGGGCGGCGTTGACTTGCTTGACGTCGGTGGCCTTCTCGCTGATGAAGGTCAGGTCAACGATGGAGACGTTGGGCGTGGGAACACGCAGAGAGAAGCCGTCGAGTTTGCCGGCAGTCTCGGGGATGACGAGCTTGAGGGCTTTGGCGGCGCCTGTGGAGCTGGGAATCATGTTGATCGCAGCAGCGCGGGCGCGGCGCAGGTCCTTGTGCGGGAAGTCGAGGATGACCTGATCGTTGGTGTAGCTGTGGATCGTGGTCATGATGCCGCTCACGATGCCGCAGTGCGCAATGAGGACCTTGACGACGGGAGCGAGACAGTTGGTGGTGCAGCTGGCGTTGGAGATGACGTTGTGCCTGGCCGGATCGTACTTGTCCTGGTTGACGCCGAGGACGAGAGTGATGTCTTCGTTGCTGGCGGGAGCGGAGATGATGACTTTCTTGACCGTGGAGCCGAGGTGCGCCTTAGCGACGGTTGCATCGGTGAAACGGCCGGTGGATTCGATAACGATCTGCGCGCCGTTGTCAGCCCAGGGCAGCTTGGCGGGATCCTTCTCGGCATAGACCTTGATCTTCTTGCCATCCACGGTGATGAAGTCGTCGCCGGCCTTGATGTCGTTGGGCAGGTTGCCTAGGATCGAGTCGTACTTGAGCAAATGCGCCAGCGTGGCGGGGCTGGTCAAGTCGTTGACGGCAACAAATTCAATGGCGGAATTGCCAAGCGCGGCACGCAAAACGTTGCGGCCAATTCGGCCGAAGCCGTTGATGCCAACCTTCACTGCCATAGTTGTTCTCCTTCGCAATTGGGTGAATCTGAGTTTTTGTCGTGGCGTTCGGCGGGGCTCAATGCGGTTGAGAAGGTGAATCCACCAAACCCTTGATCTTAACAGCTTGGGCGAGGCTGCCAAAATGAAAAGCCTGCGCGGTCACCGGCCCCTCGTGCCCTGTCATGCATATTGTGGGATCGGAAACGCAGTTGCGTATGTGACGGAGTGCACAGCATTTGCAGGGGCTGGAGGAAGTGTGGTATCCCGATAACAACGCAGGTGTTGAAAGCCGAATGAGACGACGCCCGAGACGCGCCCCGAACACATCAGAATCGACCGGCAAGATAGGCCAGGAAATTCCCTCCAATCAACCGCGGCCGTTGGTGCCGCAATATCCGGATGACTCTCCGGGCGCACATCGCGGCCAGGAACAGCGGCAGCGCCCCGAGGGCCACGAACGCCCGCCACGGCAGGATCGCGCTCGACGGCCCGACTGGAATGAAGGGGCGAATGCGGGCCGCTTTGAGCTGGAGACACAGCCCGAGTCGCCGAGCGTGCCTCCGCCGGAAGCACAACCTGCCGATCGCTCGCCGCAGGCGCCGAAAGGATACGTGGTGCTGGCGATTGGATTGCCGGGATCGGGCAAGACGACCTGGTTTCGCCGGCGCGGCGTGACCCCGCTCTCGAGCGACCTGCTGCGCAACATCCTCTTCGACGATGTGGAGGAGCAGCGGTTTCAGGGGCTGGTGTTTTCGACGTTGCGGTCGCTGTTGCGGGCGCGATTGATTGCCAAGATGCCGTGGAATTACGTGGACGCGACGAACCTGTCGGTTCACGAGAGGCGCCAGTGGATCAAGATGTCGAAGAGCTTCGGGTATGAGGTGCACGCAGTCTTCTTCGATGTTCCGCTGGATGTTTGCCTGGAGCGGAATCGTTCGCGCGACCGCATGGTGAGCGAGGACGTGATGCGCAAGATGGCCGAGAAGCTGAAACCGCCGATGTTTGAAGAGGGTTTTGCGAAGATCACGGTAGTGCGAGTGAAGAGCGCGAACTAGCTGTTTTGGTGTGGAATGCCAGAGCCCTTGCGGTACACCTCCGGCGAAGAGATCTGCAAGGGTGATCGCGTGCGATTCCATGGGAACGCGGCGCGAATTCAGTTTGCGGCCGCCGATTTAAGTGATCCCGAGCATCGCTGGTTCGTGCAGGAATATGGCGGCGGCGTGATGGTGAACGATCCCGCGGTTTCGGGATGCATCTTCATCCCGGTGGATCAGCTGAAGAACTACGAAGACCTGGAATTTGTCGGGCGGGAGCCCTGAGAAGCCGATTTCATGCGATCGCTGATCCACCGCGCGGCTGTTCTTTTGCTGCTCACAACGTGCCTGAGCACGAAGACTTGGAGCAAGCCTGTGCAGGATCAGTCGGCTGCCCTTCGAATCGCATACCGCGTTTTGTGCGAAATCTATGGCAAAAAGCAGACTGATTCAGAACTTCCTCTGGAAGCAAAACTGGAAGGACACGCGTGGTATGTGTGCGGACACCTGCCAATCGGCTCGGTTGGCGGCGTGGCCGAGATATGGATCAATCAGAAGAATGGCCGGGTGCTCAAAGTCAGACACATGAGATAGAGCCCGGCGCCAGGAGGATTGCGATGAACAGCTCTTCGACACAAGCTCCTTACATTGAGCCGTGGCTGCGCGGAACGTATGGCGATGTTCCGGCGGTTGGGCGCGCGGTGCTGCATGCGCTCGATTTGGCACTCGACGACCTGACGAAATGGACCGAAGGCCTGAGCGATGCGGAGGTGCACGCGAAGCCGCTGGGCCTGACGCCGGTTGCGTTTCATCTGCGCCACATTGCGCGATCGACAGACCGGATCCTGACTTACGCGGAAGGTGGGCAGTTGACGGCGGAGCAACTGGCTTCGATGAAGTCGGAAATGAGCGGAGACGAATCGCTGGCTGCGCTTTTGGGCGAGGTGGAGGCATCCTTCTCGAATGCGGCGGAGCGAGTGCGCACCCTGGCGTCGGCGGATTTCAACTTGCCGCGCGGAGTAGGACGCAAGCAACTGCCCACCAGCATCGGCGGCGCGCTGATCCATGTCGCGGATCATACGCAGCGGCACGTGGGACAGGTGGTAACCACGGCCAAGGTGCTGAAGGCGATCAGGCCATAATTGGGCGGCGGGTTCGCTCTTTGGGCGGACCCTGAAGGAAGCCGCTGATTGCGATATTCTGCTGCCCTTAATGATGTGAGAAATCGACGACCCAAAACCACACTAAGTTAGAAATAATCCTCTACAACTTTCAAAGTTGCTCTTCTCCTACCTCGAACAAACTGAAGGCCTTTCGCCGCTGAAAAGGTGATGCGAATCACTGCGATTTCGATTCGCAAGGCGCAACCTAAGTCGGGTTTTCAGAGAAGTGTGCGCCGGGTGAAGGGGATACGAGCCTGACGGCTATGACGTGGAGAGACGAGTATCGCGGCAAGTGCCGAAGCGCGGCAGACGCACTCAACGCGGTTCGCTCGGGAGACCGTGTGTGGATCCAGTCGGGATGCGGCACACCGCTGCCTCTTGTCGAGGCCATGGTGGCGAAGGCCGACGATTTGCTGGATGTGGAAGTGGTCCACATGATGACGCTGGGCACGGCCGACTACACCCGGCCGGAGTATGCGGGACATTTCCGGCACCGCGGGCTGTTCCTTGGCGCCAACGTGCGGGAAGCGGTGGCCGAGGGGCGCGCCGACTACACACCGATTTTCCTGAGCGAGATCGAGGGGCTGTTTGAAAGCGGCGAGTTGGCACTCGATGTGGTGCTGATGCAGGTGTCGCCGCCGGATGCCCACGGATTCGTGAGCCTGGGGACGACGGTGGACTGCACGCTGACGGCCGCACGCCATGCGCGGGCGGTCATCGCGGAAGTAAACGACCAGGTTCCGCGCACGCACGGCGAGACGAGCATCCACATCAGCCGCATCACGGCGATCGTTGAGACGTCGCGGCCGGTGCTGGAGCTCTGCGCTGAGCCCGCGACGGAACTGCACTTGAGCGTCGGGCGCAATGTAGCCTCGCTGATTCCTGACGGAGCAACGCTGCAGACCGGCATCGGAGGTATTTCGGATGCGGTGCTGCGCTGCCTCGGCGACAAGCGCGATTTGGGCATTCACACCGAGATGGTCTCGGACGGCGTGATCGATTTGATGGAAGCGGGCATCATCAACGGCCAGCGCAAGACACTGCATCGCGGGAAAGCGGTGGCGGCGTTCGTGCTCGGGTCGCGGCGGCTATTCGATTTCATCCGCGAGAACGCCAGTTTTGAGTTTCGATCTATTTCCTACACCAACGATCCGTTTGTGGTGGCGCAGAACGACCGCATGGTGGCGATCAACTCGGCGTTGCAGGTGGATTTGACCGGGCAGGTGTGCGCCGACTCGCTGGGGACGAAGCCTTACAGCGGATTTGGCGGGCAGATCGACTTTATTCGCGGGGCGGCGCGGTCAAAAGGGGGCGTGCCGATTATCGCGCTGCCTTCGACAGCGCAGCATGGACGCGTGTCGCGCATCGTGCCGATGCTGGAGCCGGGCGCGGGCGTGGTGACGTCGCGCGCCGATGTGCATTACGTGGTGACCGAACACGGCATCGCCTATCTGCATGGCAAAACGCTTCGAGAGCGGGCCGAGGCATTGATCGCGATTGCGGACCCGAAGTTTCAAGAGGAACTGGAAGAGTTTGCAGTGCGCTCGCGCTACCTGGAGCGCAAGACGCCGGCAGCCGCGCTTGCATGATGTGCGGAGAGGAGCAGTCATGATCGAGATGCAAAATCGGAATCGGGACTTCCAGGGACGAGGAGCAGCGCCTGGGGCCCGGGGCTTGTTGCGGGTGGATGTGAATGAGTGCAAGGGGTGCGGGTTGTGCGTGCAGGCGTGTCCGCCAAAGGCGATTGCATTGAGCGAAGGGCTGAATCACTACGGCTATCGCACCGCCACCTATGCCGGCGCGGGCTGCACGGCATGCGGAATCTGCTTCATGGTGTGTCCGGAGCCCGGAGCGATCACCGTATTGCGTGCGGTGCAGCGCAGAGCCGCCGAGGCGCGTGCGGCAGACGAGGAGCCTGAGGAGGCGATGGCATGCGCAAGCAACTGATGAAGGGGAATGAGGCGATCGTCAAAAGCGCCATTCTATCGGGGTGCCGCGCATTCTACGGATATCCGATTACACCTGCGAGCGAGATTACCGAGGCCGCGGCGCTTTATATGCCGCAAGTAGGAGGAGTGTTCCTGCAGGCTGAAAGCGAAGTGGCGGCGATCAACATGCTGTATGGAGCATCGTCCGCGGGAATCCGCTGCATGACGGCATCGAGCGGGCCGGGAATCAGCCTGATGCAGGAAGGCATCAGCTACATGGCAGGCGCGGAACTGCCCTGCGTGATTGCCGACATTACGCGCGGCGGCCCGGGCCTGGGCAACATCGGATCGGAGCAAGGCGACTACCACCAGGTGGTGAAGGGTGGAGGCAACGGCAATTACCGGACCATCGTGCTGGCTCCGCACTCGGCGCAGGAGATGGCCGATCTGACCGCGGTCGCGTTTGAGCTCGCGGATGCGTATCGCAACCCGGTGGTGCTGCTGGCGGATGGATTTGTCGGACAGATGATGGAGCCGGTCGAGTTTCCGCAGACAGCAACGGCGCCGCATCTGCCGGATTGGGCGGTGGCGGGTACGGCGGAGTCGCGCGGGAACCTGATTTCCTCGATCCACATGGACAACAACGAACTGGAAAAGCACAACGAGCATTTGCAGGCAAAGTATTGGCTGGCGGAGCAGAACGAGCAGCGCGTGGAGAACTGGTTCGCTGAGGATGCGGAGATTGTGCTGGTGGGCTACGGCATTGTCGGACGAATTCTAAAGGCAGTAACGGCGCAAGCACGTGCCGAGGGGATCAACGTGGGGTTGCTGCGGCCCATTTCGCTGTACCCCTTCCCGGCCCGTGAGTTCGGAAGGCTGGCGCGCTCGGCGAAGGTCTTCCTCGTGGTCGAGATGAGCAATGGGCAGTTGATCGAAGATGTGCGGCTGGCGCTGAACGGGGCGCGGCCGGCGGAGTTCATGAATCGCATGGGCGGCAACGTGCCTTCGCACGAGGATGTGCTGGCCCGTGTGCGCAGGTTAGCGCTCGAAATGCCCTCCGCCGTGAGGGCGGAAGAGGAGCAGATGGCCCATGCCGAGTGAATTGATGGACGGCTTCGAGGTGATTCACAGCAAGCCCGATGCGTTTTACACGACCTACGAGCGCAAGGACGAGTTGCAGCATCAGACGCATTACTGTCCGGGCTGCGGTCATGGCACGATTCACAAGATGCTCGCCAGGGCCATTGACGAACTCGGAATCAAGGACCGGACGATCCTGATCAGCCCTGTGGGCTGCTCTGTGTTCGCCTACTACTACTTTGACGTGGGCAATGTGCAGGCCGCGCACGGGCGAGCCTCCGCAGTGGCAACCGCGGTGAAGCGCAGCCATCCCGAGAGCGTCGTGATCAGCTACCAGGGAGATGGAGACTTGTCGGCCATCGGGTCGGCCGAGATTCTGCATGCGGCGAATCGCGGCGAGCCCATCACGGTGATCTTTGTCAACAACGCGATCTACAGCATGACCGGCGGGCAGATCGCGCCGACTACGCTGATCGGGCAGAAGAGCACGACGACGCCGCGAGGCCGGAGCGCGATGAACGAAGGCTATCCGATGCACGTGAGCGAACTGCTCGCGACGCTGCAGGCGCCCGTTTACATCGAACGAGTCGGCCTCGGCGACAACAAGCAGGTTGCGCATGCCATGCGAGCGGTCAAGCGCGGATTGGAAAACCAGGTGCGCGGGCTTGGCTTCTCGCTGATCGAAGTGCTGTCGCCCTGTCCGACGATCTGGAAGATGGATCCGGTGGAAGCGCAGCGCTGGGTATGCGAGGTGATGGAGAAGACGTTTCCGCTGGGCGTGATTGTGGATCGGACCAGGAACGCGGAGCCACGGCCGCTGCCGGAAGCACCTCCGGCGCTCGAAGAGATTCCGGCGATTCTCGGGATAGAGGGCGAATCAAATGTGAAATGCGATTGCGGCTCGGATTCCTCGATCTGTATAGAGAAGACAACTAAAGAGGTGGATCTGCGCGTGCGGGTCGCGGGGTTCGGGGGGCAGGGCGTTTTGCTGCTGGGCGAAGTGCTGGCCGAGGCGGGCCTGGACGCCGGGCTGGAAGTTTCGTGGCTGCCTTCGTACGGACCGGAGATGCGCTCGGGAACCTCGAATTGCCACGTGCGTTTGTCGGACGAGCCGATTGATTCGCCGCTGGTGACCGCGCCGACTGTCCTGGTGGCGATGAACGAGCCGTCGCTGAAGAAATTCGATGCGAGCGTGCAGCCGGGCGGATGGGTGATCTACAACGGCGATGCATTTCCCGAGGAGTGCGCTCGGGAGGACGTGAACGTGCTGGCGATGCCATTTACCGAGATCGCCAATGAGTTGGGCGACAAGAGGGCGGCCAACATGGTGATGCTGGGCGCGCTCCTCGAGATGACGGGCGCGTTGCCGCAGGCGAGTATCGATGCGGCGCTGAACCGGCTGGTGAAGAACCGGCGCTGGATCGAGTTGGACAAGAAGGCGCTGGCCCGCGGGCGCGAGCTTTACAGGGAATCGCGGAAGGAGGCGGGGCGTGAAAACTGAGGCAGATCAAGACCTGATTGTGTATTTCGATGGACGCTACATGCCGCTGAGCGAGGCACGCGTCGGTATCCTCACGCATGCCTTGCACTATGGGACCGGTGTGTTCGAAGGCGTTCGCGCGCACTGGAATGCGGAGGCGCAGGAACTGTTCGTGCTGCGGCCGCTGGAGCACTTCGAGCGCTGGAAACAGAATTGCGGCATTCTGCGGATCCAGGTTCCGCTGTCACCCGAGGAGTTGTGCGGCATCACGAAGCAGTTGATGCTGCGCAACGGACTGCGGACTGACGTATACGTGCGGCCGCTGGCCTACAAGTGCGCTGAGCGGGTGGGCGTGAGCCCCGACGATGCCGATGCGTTTGCCATTGTGGCATTGCCGTTTGGCGAGTATCTGCACACGGAGAAGGGGATTCATGCGGGTGTCAGCTCCTGGAGGCGGATCGAGGACAACGCGATTCCGGCGAGGGCGAAGATCTGCGGCGCGTATGTGAACAGCGCGCTGGCCAGCGACGATGCACGGCGCAGCGGATTCGATGAAGCCATCCTGCTGGACGAGCGCGGACAGGTGGCCGAGGGTGCAACGTGCAATCTCTTCATGGTGCGAAAAGGGGTGCTGATCACGCCGCCGGTGAACGAGAACGTGCTCGAAGGCATTACGCGCGACTGTGTGATGCAGCTGGCGCAGCGAGAGATCGGCTTGCGGGTCATGGAAAGGCCGATCGATCGCAGCGAACTTTATATTTGCGATGAGTTGTTCTTTACGGGCACGGCAGTGGGCATTGCGCCGGTGGTCCGGGTGGATCATCGGCCCGTGAGAGACGGAGCCATCGGAGCCATTACGCGCGAAATCGAACAACTGTACTTCGTCGCGACGCGCGGGCACCTGAAGCAGTACCGGAAGTGGTTGCTTCCGATCTACCAGCAGGAACCGGCGGCGGTTTTACTGGAAGCGATGCACGCACATTGAGCGGACCCGGCTGAAATGTTCCGAGGCCCTCAGAGCGTGGGCAGAGGGGAACAAAGCTCATCGCGCTATGGAATCGGCAAACCAGCGTTCAACGAGACTTCCGTTGGTTCGAGATTCTCCTGGGCGAAGGTTGGGCTCAAGTGGAGATCGACCTGTTTGAGTGTGCTTGTCCCGGTGTTGACGAATCCGTGGGGAGTCCCGGCCTTCACAACGACGATATCCCCGGCAGTGGTCTCCCTTGTCTCATTACCGACGACGAGTCGGCCCTGCCCTTCCTGCACCAGGATCACTTCGTCATAACGATGCCGATGCAGAGGCGCGCCACGCCCTGGCACCGCTTGCACCAGGAAGAATGACGCGCCGACATTCCCGTGATCAGCTCCGGCAAATTGATGCGAACTGCCAACAAAGGGTAGATCCTGGATGCGAAGTGCGAGCATTTGTTTCTCCTGCGGAATTCGATTCAGCCTGACCTCGATCGTTTCAGAAGCAAAGAACGATGTTGGTGGTCATCCCTTGCTTAAGGCGGGACCACGAAGCGATAGTATCGCGACATGGACAGCACCCAGTGGCTGCTCGATTCGGACCCGGCGATCGTGTGGCAAGCGATGCGCCATCTTCGGGATGTCGCACCTGCGGAGACCGCCGCGGTGCGAGCCCGCGTTCCGCGCGAGGGTCTCGGCGCGGAAATTCTCGCGCGCCAGGAATCGGACGGCTCGTGGCGCCGGGCCGATGCTCCAGTCTGGTTATCCACCCTCTTCACCTTGCAGCTCCTGCGCGCCACCGGCATCGATCCTGCCGACTCTGCCGTTGAGGCGGCAATAGGTCGTCTCGAATCGCACTTGCGATGGAACAATCAACCCTACTGGGAATTGCGGAGCGCAGACTCCGGCGGAAATCTTTTCTTCGAGGGCGAAGAAGAGCCGTGCATCAACGGTGGCGTGCTCTCGCTGGGCGCCTACTTCGGTCGTGCGACACAGAGTCTTGCGCGGCGACTGATCGGCGAACAGCTCGATGACGGAGGTTGGAACTGCGAAGCGCCAAAGAGCTCGCGCTCCTCTTTCAATACCACGATCTGCGTGCTCGAAGGGCTGCTCGAGTATGAGCGCGCCGCGGGGTCTGCGCCCGCGATCGCCGCAGCACGGCGCAGAGGCGAGCAGTATCTTCTCGAGCGGAGCCTCTTCCGGCGTCTGACGACGGGCGAGGTCGTCGATCCGGCGTTTCTCGAGTTCGCGTTCCCGCCTCGCTACCACTACGATGTCCTTCGTGCGCTCGATTACTTGAGGGCGGCAGATGTACGAATCGATGCACGGATGAGCGAGGCTATCCATCTCGTGGAAAGCAAGCAGCAGGCCGACGGTCGATGGCTCCTTGATCGCGCGTATGAAGAGGCGCTTGCGGTGCCGGTCGGCGAGTCAAAAGGCGAGCCAAGCCGGTGGAACACGCTTCGGGCATTACGAGTGCTTCGTTGGTATCAGCGACAAAAACTTGAAGGGCGCGGCTAGGTCACGGCATCGCAACGCCTGCGTCAAAAATGGCAAATTGCTATCGATTCGCCTGCACCGTCACCAGCTGCGGCCTGGATGCAGAGGCCAACTGGTCTGACACGTCCGCGCCGGAGCCCGCGAGCAAGATGGTCGCCGCGAAGAGCAGTGTGTCGCCGACATAGTTGAGCCCTTCTACGGCGAGTGCGGTGTGCATCTCCGTCGCGGCGATTGGAATGTAGAAGAGCGCAGTCAGGAGCAGGAGAACGCCGCCGCTCGCAGCTGCCGCAATTTGGACGATGGGCCGGATGAATAGCCCTACGCCCGCGACAACAAGCGTGATTCCAACGAAATATGCAATGAGCGTCGGCGCGGGAATCCATGGCGGCGTGATCTTTTCGAGCGGCACGCCCGGCACGTTATGCGGGAAGAAAAAATGCTCGATGCCATAGAAAACCATGACCGCGGCGACGATGGAGCGGCCAATTCGAATCAGTGCGGGGCCAACCAGGCTCGGGAGCGGCCACACGCTGCCCGCCAGTACCATCGCTCCGCTCGCGAAACAAGTCTCGCGCACCGTGAGGGTCCAGAAGAGCCGGTCATGTAAATTCGCGGGCAGGTTCGGCAAGTCGATGGTGGCGACAATGATGAGGAACAGCAAGGCCAGGAGCGCCGCCGACCAGCGCACAGAGCGCCAGGCGATGAAGCTGATCGCTGCCGCGAGAAGGCACAGGCCAACGAAGTAGGTCCAGAACAGTGGCCCCGGGAGCCACTTCGGGACGATCGGCGCCAGGTCGCGAGCGGCAAAGAAGTGTTCTGCGGCGAACATCGCGAGGGAGACGGCTTCGCAGACCGGCCCGAGGACGAGGACCTTGCCGATGCCGGGCGCTGTCCGAAATCTCGATCGGGCGAGCAGAAGCCCCGCAAGCAATGCCGAAATGCCTGCAATCATCATTCCCAGGACTTCTGCGCTCATGGTTTCTCCTGTGATCGAGCAAGCAAAAGCCAATTCTGAAGGACACGCGGAATGCCATGCAACGGCGGGCCGGGGTGGTCGCTCGATGACGGCCAAATCGCGAGCCACTTAGGTGGGGGATGGATTCGAGCGGATGAAGGTTTGAGGTTCTAACGGTTCTTATTCGTCGATCAAGCTGCTCAGCTCATTGATCCCGTCGGAGATGTGGCCCATCTTTTCCTGCTTGGTGCGGAGATAGCGTTCGAAGGATTCCTGCGACTCGACTTCAGCGGAAACGCGCTCCGAGACGGTGATGCCGGCTGATTCGAGGGCAGCCACCTTGTCAGGATTGTTGGTCATGAGCCGAACGCTGGATACCCCGAGCTGCTTAAGCACGGCGGCGGGCAGTTCGTATTCGCGATAATCGGCGGCGAACCCGAGCTTGACGTTGGCTTCTACCGTGTCCATGCCCTGGTCCTGGAGTTCGTAGGCCTTGAGCTTAGCCATCAGGCCAATCCCGCGGCCCTCCTGCTGTTCATAAAGCAGGATGCCCGCGCCTTCTTCAGCAATCTTTGAGAGGGCAAGTTCGAGCTGAAGACGGCAATCGCAGCGCAACGAACCGAAAACGTCGCCTGTGAGGCACTGGGAATGGATTCGCACCAGGGGTGGCGCGGCGTGGATATTGCCCATGACCAGCGCGACCAGCCCTTCCGCATCCTGGTCACCCGCTTGCGCCGGCCTGCCTTCGAACCCGAGGATCCGGAAGTGTCCCCAGCGGGTAGGGAAGTCGGCCTCGGCGATTTTGCGCACGCTATCGAACGGCATCACTTTTATTTTACTTTGCCCGGTTGAGCGCTGGAAATCGTGGCAATGGCGCTGCCGGCGCGCTACAGTGAAGGAAATGGACAACACGCTCATTCTGATTACGTTGCTGGTCAAGCTGGGCGTGATGGCTTCGGTAGCGAGCGTGCTGGCGCGCGCCACCACATTCCGGCGTCTCTTTTTTGCGGAGCGGCGAACGCCTGCGCAAACGCTCGGCTTGCTGGCATTTTTCCTGGTTCCGCTGACGCTGGGTGTGTGGGTCCGGATCAGGGTTGCCAATTTTCTTGCCGCCGATGTTTCCTTCGAAACGATCATTTTGCTTGGACTGTTCCTGGGTCCGATGTGGGCCATGCTGGGCGGCGCGGTTCTGGCCGTGCCCGCCATACTTCACCACGAGTACCTGGCGCTGCCGGTGAATGCAGCGGTGGGCTTGCTGGCCGGCGTTCTCAGCAGGTTCGTAGTGCGCGAGGAAATCTGGTCGTTCACGCCCTTCATCGACTTGAGCCTGTATCGCTGGATTCGACGCAATCTGCGCCAGCCGCGCGTCGATCGCCAATTCCTGATGTTGTTTCTAATCGTGGCGGCCGAGGGTTGCCGCGACTGGATCGCGCGCGCCTTTCCACATCGCCTGTTCGCATTGGTAGCGAAACCGATCTGGCTGCAGTTGCTGGTGCTGCTGAGCGCGCCCATCGTCGTCGGCATTGCCATCAAGGTATGGAACGCGCTGCGCATCGAGAACACGCTGGAGGAGCAGAAGCGATTGCTGCTGGAAGCTCGGCTCGACGCGCTGCAGCGGCAGATCAATCCGCATTTTTTGTTCAACACGCTGAATTCCATTGCGTCATTGGTGCGGGTGCAGCCGGAGATGGCGCGGGAGATGACGGTCAAGCTGGCGAATATTTTGCGCGCTCTGCTCAAAGATCATGACACCTACGTGCCTCTGAGCCACGAACTGAACTTTACCGACGATTATCTCGACATTGAAGTGGTGCGCTTCGGCGCAGACAAGCTGCGCGTGGAAAAGGAAATCGATCCGCGAACGCTGGATGTGCTGGTGCCGAGCATTCTGCTGCAGCCTCTGATCGAGAACAGCATCAAGCACGGGCTGGAGCCGCGCATTCATGGCGGGACGGTGACGCTTCGCAGCCGGCTGGAGAACGATCGTATCCTGATCGAAGTGGCCGATGATGGCGTCGGCATGGGCCCGCGGCCTATTTCGGCATTGCAACGCACCGGCGCCGGCATTGGGTTGAAGAATGTGCAGGAGCGGCTTGAAGTGCTCTACGGGAGCCAGGCGCAGTTCAACGTGGTGAGCAACCCGGGGCGTGGAACGCTGGTATCGATCGAGATTCCGACGAACCTGGCGAAAGAGTCGTAGGCCGGTTCCGCGTTGATTTCCTATTCGTGCTTCTCGAGTGCAAGGACCGCGTAACCTGTGGCGGCGTCGCTCATAAACCTGGCGGCATCCGACTCGGGATCGCGATTCTTGTTCAGGGACCACGCCGGCCATGCTCCGGTGGTTTTGTCCTGGTTGGCCATGAGCCATTGCACGCCGCGGGCGGTGTAGGAGTTTGCGATGTGATTCTCTTCGAGCGCAAGCACCGCAATACCCGTCGCCACCCCGTCGGGATTGGTGTTGGGCGGGGAGTTATCGCGGCGCTGCCAGGCGCCTAGATCCGACAGGCTCCAGCCGCCATCGCGGTGCTGGCATCCGTAGATATCCTGCAGCAGGGTCTTGCGCTGTGCCGGGGTCAGCAGGCCGGGAAACTTCGCAGAGGCCCAAAGGACGGCGATCTTGTTGAGTAACGGCTGTGCGTCATAGTGGCCGATCAGATAAACGCGCAGCGCGGCAAGGTTGCCGACGACCTTTGGATCGCGGCCATAGTTGTCAGGCGCGCCGGCCGCAGTCTCGGCCATTTGAGCGGCCCAGAAGTACTGCGACTCCTTTGACTCCCACGGCGCAAGGTTGAAGTTCTGCCACACCCATGCCCCGGCGTCCGGACCGGTCTTCGATTGAAGCGCCCAGGCATTGTCGAATGCCATCCGCGTGACATCGCTCAGATGCCCACGGGGTTCATCGTAGTTGGCAAGAATGATGGCGTTCAGCACTGACTCGGCATTGCGCGATTCCACTTCTTTGCCCGCGCCATACTTTGCATCGCTGTAAAAGGGCCGCACATCGTTCCACATGCGAACGCGCTTTTCAACACTGGCCAGCAGCTTTTTTTCGGCCGGCGGCGGACCCTCGTTGCTGAGATCGATGTCGAGCGCGGGACGTGCCAGGGCATAGGTGGCCTGTGTGTGACAGGAGACGCAAAGAGTGCCTTGGTCTTTTTGGGCGCGATCCCATGACTGCCACCATGTTTCGCGGGTGTCGAGGTAGCGTGCGGCCGCATCGCGATCCCATGCAGGCGCGGATGTGTTGGCGGAGGCGGCTTTGACCCGGCTTTTCTCCGGGGCCGCGAAAAGGAAGAGGAGAGTCCCGACTGCAGCAATCGAAAGGGAAGCAGTGATGGGCCTATGGTTCATGCCGTTTTTCTCCAGCGTGACATTGCCGGCGGACGCTGCTCGGTTGCATCCAGCATACGGCTCGTGCACTGAAACGGGAGCGCGATTCTGCTGAGTTCAGGTCGGGCCGCCCACGTTCCCGGTTGGTTAACGGGGGAGAAAACGATGCACAGGCGCGCGTTGTATGCTCACTTCATGGTTCGTTTCACGGTGCTCGCGTCGGGGTCCAAGGGGAACTGCACCGTTGTGTCGGGCGGGAAGACCCGGATCCTGGTGGATGCGGGCGTGAGCTGCCGCGAACTGTTCAAGCGCATGAAGGCGGCGGATGAAGACCCTGCCACGCTGGATGCGATTCTCGTGACGCACGAGCACCAGGACCACGTGAACGGCCTTGCAGTGACGGCACGCAAACTGGGCATTCCGGTTTACTTTACCGAAGGAACGCACCGGGCGTGGATGCGCTGGCTGATGCCGCGGCGCCAGATGACTTATAAGCAATGGTCGGAGCAGTGCCGGCAGCAGGCGGCAGCCCGGCAGGCGGAGGCGGAAGCAAACGAAGGCGATCCGGATGAAGGCGATGCGGAACCAGCTCAGGAAGTGAAGGCCGCTGCGCCGGATAAAGCGCCCGAGGCTGAAGGCGAGGGCGAAAAAGAGAAGGATCCAACCTGGCTACCCGATGTGAAGTATTTCGCGGCAGGCCAGCCATTTCAAATCGGCGACATTTCTGTGAGCCCGTTTACGATTCCGCACGACGCCGTCGATCCGGTTGGGTTTGTGTTCCAGGCTGAAGGCGTCAGGATGGCGGTGGCGACGGATCTGGGCTACATCCCGCCCAATGTGAAGGCTCAGCTCAGGAACCTCGACCTGTTACTACTGGAATCAAACCACGATCTCGAGATGCTGCGCGACGGACCCTATCCGTGGTCGGTCAAGCAGCGGGTTTTGTCGCGAGTTGGCCACCTGTCGAACGCGACGGCAGCAGAATTCCTTGAGAAGGAATACGACGGCCAGGCCACGTATGTCATTCTTGCGCATCTATCTGAAAGCAATAACCTTCCAGAATTGGCGCGGGTCTCCGCGGAGCATGCGCTGAACGGGCGCGCCAGCCTGTTGGCAAATCGACTGTTGCTTGCAGCGCAACATGAGCCCCTTTTGCCCATTTATTTTTAGGTAAACTCCGGTTACAATAGTAAGCGTAAGTAGGATTTAAGGGGCTTTCACTCTGTTCGTGGGGCTGGCAGTAACCACGGAAATGAAACCGCCATGTGCCGCATTGCATCTGTCTAATGTGGGCATGGATTTCCCGAATCCGTGGGGAATCAGGGCTGAATTGGTGATTGGATCCATGTGCTTGAAAAAGCAGCGCTTGGGCTCACCGACACCGTGCCAGATGGCCGTAGCGAAGACCGCGGCTGAACGAATTCCAACGCAAAGTGAGTCTAACTTTTTATGGCAAGAAAACTTTGCACTGATCGCGTAATTGGCGCCATTCTGGCAAGCTGGCGTTATGACATCTCCGGCATTTCGCCTGAGATGCGCAAGGACTATGAACAGCACCTGGCAGAGTGTCAGCGCTGCAGCGCTCGGCAAAGCGTACATCGCGGCATTGATGTTGCCCTCGTGGTGCTGACGTCGCTGTCAGTCTTTTTCTCCATTTTCGCTCTTGCGGTTCTGAAGCACATCAAGCCGCTGGAACATGTGGCGATCAACATGTTGGGATTGGACCTATTCGACATGTATCACATGCTCGTTTCCGCTGCGATCGCCGGGGTGTGTTTTTCTGTGATTGCATTTGCGCTGGTTCTGATGGCAACGCCCGCGCCAAAGTACCTGGGCGGCATTGCCGCGGAGCGCGCGAAGCTGATCGAAGAGCATCTTCCCGACTCGATCAAGTCACTGCGAATCCGCTAGTCACATTTCAATTTGAGAACAGAGGCTTCCCTAAAGGGGAGGCCTTTGCCGTTTCGGCCGAAGCTCGATGCATGGAGAGCGGTTCACTCGATGCTCCGCCGTGCCCAGGCGTTTCGCGGCCAGCGTCTGAATCGTGCCCCGGAATCTCGCCGCTCACAGCGTTTTCGAAAAGTGCTACGATTGGCCTACTTCATTCCATGTCAACCTGGTTGGCGGGCAGCTTTCGGACAATTCGGCCTTTATCGTCGCTCGTGGCGGGCGTGCTGGCGTCAGCGTCAGTGGCCGCCGCCAGTGGCAGAACCACCCTCTCCATTGCTTTTGCCGGCTTTGCCATGACAGCGCTGGTGATGTTCGGCTTCACGGTGAACGACATCTTCGATTACAGAAAGGACAGGGCCGCAGAAATTGAGCGGCCGATCGCAAGGGGAACCTTTTCGAGGCACCGCGCATCGTGGCTGGCTGCCATTCTCCTGCTTTTTGCCTGCCTTTTCGGGGTGCTCGCCGCGCATGGAACGACGGTCCTGGCGATCACCGGTGCGGCTCTCTTTTTCTACTCTCCAATCGCACGCCGGTACCCGCTCAGCAAAAATCCGTATGCCGCCGCCCTGTGTTGCGCGCCTCTTTACTACGGCGCCCTGGTGGGGCGCGCGTATTACCCGTGGAGTTCCTATGCGGTCCTGGCCTGTTTTGCACTCGGGCGCGAGATCCTGATGGATGCCGATGAACTCAGCGGCGATATCAAAGGCGGTGTTCGGACGATCGCGGCGCGGCTCGGACATTGGCGGACGATGCGAATTGGTTCGGGGCTCATGCTCATTTCAGCGGCTGTCCTTGCTGTGTTGGTGCATGGCCGCCTTGCGGAATTGACTGCGGTCGCGACGTTCGTGGGACTTACGTGGGTTCTGTGCCGGCCTGGACTTGATGACCGGATGAGGATTCGCCTCTCGCGGGTTCCCATGCTGCTGGGCGCGGTGGCGGTGGCTTTTGGCGGCACGTAATGGGATCCGCAGATAAGCCCGCTTTCGAGCTCTCCAAATGGTACGCGGACTGCGTCACAGAACAGGGCGACGCGATCATCCTCTACAGTGCGAAACTCGCCTGGCCCGGTCCGACGATTCACTACACGAGTGTTCTGCAGTATCGGCGCGGCCAGCCGATACGAAGCCGCTTCTCCCTGCGCCAACAACTGCCTCCTGAAGTGCGGTCCGACGGCAGCATCGCCTGGAAATCGAAGGCGTGGAAGGCGGAGGGCGAGTGGCGGACTCCAGATAGGGCTTTGCGCGAGACTCTCTACGATTCGCCGGATGGCAAATTGGAATGGGTGTGCCTGGCGCCTCGATCCGCGGCGCGCGTGTGCGTCGAACGCGGCGAGGTGTTCGAGGGCTGGGGTTATGCGGAACGTTTGCGGCTGTCACTGCCGCCTTGGCGTCTGCCCATTCGCCAGTTGCGATGGGGCCGTTTCATCAACGCCACCGACGCCCTCGTCTGGATTGACTGGCGAGGGGCATATGAGCGACAAGTGGTCTATCACAATGGGTCAGCGATTACCGCGAGGAGCATTTGCGATTGCAAGATCGTGCTTCAAGATGACTTAGGTGAACTGAGGCTGGACACAACGGCGGTTCTTCGACAAGGCGCGTTGGCCAAGACAGCGTTAGCAGTGTTTCCCAATCTGAACCGACTGTTTCCCGCGTCTCTTCTGAACGTGCGGGAACAGAAGTTTCTGAGCCGCGCGGTACTGCGCCGGACCGGCCACCCCGATTCCGATGGAATGGCCATTCACGAGGTGGTGGACTTTCCATGAACCGAGTTTGGAAATGGTTCTACGGCGCTGTGTTTGTCCTGTTGCTGCCCGTCTGCCTTGTCGCCTGGGCGAAAGCTACCGCCGAGACGGTGCATCTGCGGCTCGCGCCGTTCGCCCTGCTTGGTCTGCCGATTGCCGTTATTGGCCTCTGCCTCGTTCTGCTTGGCATGCTTCATCTTTGGACGTACGGCCGCGGACTGCCCATGAATGCTTTTCCGCCTCCCGTCTACGTGGAGCGCGGGATTTACCGTTTGCTTCCACATCCTATCTATATCGGCTTTACGCTGGTGTGCGCCGGCGTGTCGATTGCCGCAGGATCAGCCAGCGGATTGTGGCTGGTTTCCCCCATCGTGGCGTTGGGCTGCGCGTCGCTGGTCCTTGGCTACGAACGCCATGATCTGGTCGCAAGGTTTGGCCGCGCGCCGCGCGCTTTGCTCCCCGCGGCGGGACCGGAGCGGCCGACCGCATCCGATCGTATCGCTTGCTACTTCTTCGTATTCATTCCGTGGCTCGCGTTGTACGAAGCGGTTCTCGCGCTGGGATTACCGCCGGATGGAAGCGCTGCTCAGTTTGCTTTCGAGTTGCGTCTGCCAGTCATGGAATGGACCGAACCTTTCTATTTCAGCGCCTATGTAGTCACCACGCTCGCGCCGCTGTTCGCGCGGAAACGCAGTGACCTGCGAACCTTCTGCCTGCGGGCTCTCGGGGCGATGGCTATCGCATTTCCGCTTTATCTGATTCTGCCGTTCGAGGCGCCTCCGCGGGCATTCACGGCGCACACCGTGTTCGGTCGGTTGCTGCAGTGGGAGCGGGGCTTGGATAGTGCGGCCTGTGCCTTTCCGTCTTTCCACGTAATCTGGGCATTCCTCTCCGCGGAGCTTTACGCGCGCCGCCGGCCTGGACCGCTGTGGTCCTGGGCATGGCGTGCGTGGGCGATGCTGGTAGCCGCCAGTTGTGTGTTGGCAGGGCAGCACCCCATCGGCGACGTTGCAGGCGGACTGGCGGTGGTCGCGCTCGTGGTGCGGGGCGCCCATTTGTGGCGATTGCTGCGGAATGGGAGTGAATACATCGCCAACTCCTGGCGAGAGTGGAGAGTTGGTTCCATTCGCGTCATCAATCACGGAGTCTATGTCGGCATCGGCGCATTTGTGGCCCTCTGGCTGGCCGTATCCTTCGCTGGTCCTGGAGAGCAAGCGCCTATCTTCGTTGCCGCACTGCTTGCTGTTGCCGGCGCTGCTCTTTGGGCTCAGTACATTGAGGGTTCGCCGCAACTGCTGCGGCCGTTCGGCTTTTATGGCGGGCTTTTGGGGGGAACGTTGGGCGCCATGTTGGCCCCAACTCTTCGGAGCCAGTGTATGGGCTGTGCTGGCCGCGTTCTCCGTCGGCGGTCCATGGGCCCAGGCGATGGGCCGGCTGCGCTGCCTGGTGCAAGGCTGCTGTCATGGCCGGCCTGCGCCGGATTGGATCGGGATTCGTTATATGCACCCGCGCTCGCGCGTGCTGCGCATCGCAGACTGGGGCGGTTTGGCGCTTCACCCAACGCCCGTCTATTCGCTCTTGTGGAATCTGATTGTTGGGATCGCGATCATCCGGCTTTGGACCCTGCACGCACCTCTGCATTTGATCGCCGGGCTCTACTTCATCTTGAACGGGCTGGGCCGATTTGTAGAGGAAGCGTGGCGCGGCGAACCTCAGACGCCCATCTTTGCAGGCCTGCGACTGTATCAGTGGGCGGCTGCGGTCAGCGTTCTGGTTGGAGTGCTGATGACTGCTCTTGGTTCGAGCAACCCGGCTCCCGCACCAAGTTTCTTCTGGCACACGCTTCCGGTGTCCGCCGTTTTCGGCTTGATTGTCGGCTGCGCCATGGGCGTCGACATGCCGGAATCGAACCGGCGTTTCTCACGTCTTGTTTGAGAGCCGTTCCCAGCTAACCACGAATTGCGTGGAAAGCCATGAAGCGATCCCCGGGAAGCAGGTTCATTGTCTTCACCGTCCTATAGCCGGCCTGGCGCAACTGGCCGACCAGTTCATCTTCGGCAGGCAGCCGCCCGGCGCCGCTGGTTGACGCGGCCCACAGGTTCAGTGCTTCCGCGGCCGCACTGCCGCCCTGGCAGCACGTGGTCAAAAGCAGAAACCCGCCGGGCTGGAGAAAGCTAGCGATGTGTTGAAGCAGGGCAACTCGCTCCTCAACAGGGAAGTAGTAGATGTTGTTGTAGAGCGTCGCGATGTCAAACTGCTCGCCCGATGCTTTGGCGCGAATGTCGCCGTCTTCAACCTGGACGCGGCTCTCCAGTCCCCAGCCGCGCAGATTTTTTCGCGCCATTTGAGCGACTGGCGGTTGTAACTCGACGCCAAGCGCTGTTAGAGAGGGATTGTGGGTGGCTGCGTATCGCAGGTAGACGCCTGAGCCACAGCCGATCTCGAGCAGGCGCATCGCCCCACGAGCCGGAATCCACCGACGGATGACCTCGGCCTGAAAGGCCTCGAAGATGCGCGAGGATCGGGCGATTAACTCGCCGTCCTGATCGGCAAGAGTCCATAGCTCGCCTTTGCGGAGCCTGGGGAGGGTTGCGGCGATGAGTTTGTGATGCAGCCCGGCAACCTCCTCTACGATGGCGAGGGCGGCATCGTTCTCAGGCCGGGCGAGCTTGGCGGCGAGGCCGCGAAGCGCATAGCCACTCGACCCGATACGCAGCAGGCCAAGGCTGACTCCCATCTGCAGCCACGCTTCGAGTGCATCTTTCCCCTGGCCGCGAACCGCGAAGAACTCTGCGAGTGAGTCCAGTGTGGCCGGACCGGCAGCCAGCCGGTTGAGCAGGCCGGCCTCTCCGGCCGCAGCGAGATATGTGACTTTATAGAACGGCTTGAGCTGGACGCCGACACTCAGGAGCGCGCCGAGCTGACCCTCGCGCGAGAGACGAAAAAATGGCTTGAGCAGCATGGCTCTCATTATGATTCACCGCGTACCCAGGTTACTGGCAGCTGGGCCATCCAATTACTTTTTGTGCGAGAGAGTGATTTCTCCCGTTGCACGGAAGAGGAGAATCCTTCATTGTGGAAGCAGCGAGTCTTTGCGTGAGCATGCCGAAGTTTGTCAGTGTTGTTGGCCTGGTTCTGTTCGTCAGCCTTCCTGCCTCGTCCCAAAGCGTGCCCGGGAGTGATCCTGTTGCGCTCGACGCCACCTCACCGGCGCAGCCGGTTCCGGTTTCCTCTGAGATTGCTTCGAGTCCGGCCGACCGGATGATGTCGGATTTCAAAAATTCCGACGTGAAGTTCGACGTCAATGGACTGGTGGACATACTGCGCGACCGGAGGCATGAGGGCTGGGTGCTGGCTGCGTATCCCGATCCCAGGACCGGACAACCGCTGATCGGGGCGGGCTTCAGCCTGGATCTGCCGGAGCGCGAGCATCCACAGACGGATCCGATGAACTCGCATCCATTCCTGGAACCTTCGTCCGCGGAGCTTTGGCGGGCGGCTGGGTTCGATCCGGCCCGGCTGGATGACATTCTGAGAGTGTTCTACGAGCGCAAGCACACATGGAGCAAGCGCACCTGGCGTCGTAAGCTCTACAGCCTGGATGCACAGATTTCCGATGATGACGCCACTCAACTAGTACGGGTTGGCGTGATCCAGGCGATCTACAATGCGCGGGCGTACTGCCGCAATTTCGATCAGATGACCGGACCCCAGCAGATGGCCATGGCGCAGCTGGTGTATCAGATGGGCGTGAACCTGCAGCATTTTGACGCGTTCCTGGCCACGGTCAATTCCGGAGCGGGACCCGGACCAGAGGCGCTGGCCGATGCGACCGACACAGCGTCGCTCGACGCGCGCGCAGGCGTCGCGCATACCGACGGCGATCAGACGCCGGAGTACTGGCAGGACGTACAGAAGTCTCTGATAGGCAGCCAATGGGCGCACAAGTATCGCACGCGAGCGATCGCTGTGATCGCGATGCTTGACCCCGCATACGGCGACGATCCAACGGCAGCGGAGCAACGCGTGGGAGCGGTGTTAAGACCAGCCGTCGTGCACCGCCGCCGAGGACATGCAACCGCGACCTCGCGCCAAGTGGCGGCCAGCACGTCACACAGGCATGTGCGGAGGGGCGGCACCGCGGCTCGCCGGCGAAACAGAAAGCGCGTATAGCTGCTTTCGCATTTCAGCATCGAATCGAGCACAAAGCGTTTGCTAGCGTGCCTTCCGGCCCTATCGTTTGGCACGTTGAGCCGGCTTGGGAATCGAACTGGTGTCCCACCGCTACTTCGCCAGCGGTACGCGCATGTCGCCGCCGGTCATTTCTTTGGGCAGGCCGAGCTTGAGCAGGTTGAGGAGTGTGGGCGAAACGTCGCGCAGGGAACCGTCATTGCGCAGGCGATAGCGATCGGCGTCCTCGCTGACATAGATGAAGGGTACCGGGTTGGTGGTGTGCGCGGTGTGCGGACCGCCGGTGACGGGGTCGACCATGAGCTCGGCGTTGCCGTGATCGGCGCTGATGAGCCAGCTTCCGTTCTTTTCCTTGATGGCCTTGTAGATGCGCGCAAGCTGGGCGTCGATGGCTTCAATGGCCTTGATGGTGGGCTCAAGCTTGCCGGAGTGGCCGACCATGTCGGCATTGGCAAAGTTGGCGACGACGAGGTCGAATGCGGTGTCGTTGACGGCCTTCACGATGGTGTCGCCGATGGCCTCGGCCTTCATCTCGGGCGCGAGATCGTAGGTGGCGACCTTGAGCGAGGGGATCAGCGTGCGGTCCTCGCCGGGGAAGGGCTTTTCGATGCCGCCGTTGAAGAAGTAGGTGACGTGCGCGAATTTTTCGGTTTCCGCAACCCGCAGGTTGCGTAATTGATGCTGGGCAAGAACGTTGGCGAGGATGTTGTCAAGCGATTCGGGCGGAATGACGACGGGCAACTCGTAGAGCTTGTCGTACTGCGTCATGCACACGTAGTGGAGGTTTTTGGGAATCTCTTTACGAGGGATCGCCTGGTCGAGGGCTTCCGATGCATCGAGGTCGCGGCCGCCCTGCTTGTTGAGGCCGCTTTCGCGCGCGAGGACGCGGGTGATCTGGCGGGCGCGGTCGGCGCGGAAATTGAAGTTCAGGCAGACGTCTTCATCGCGGATCTGGGTGACGGGCTTGCCGGCTGCGTCGGCGACGACGAAGGGGATCAGGAATTCATCGGTGACGCCGTTGTTGTAGCTCTCCTTGATGCGGGAGACGGGGTTGGCGTGGGCGCCGCCTTCGGCCTTGCCGTTCACCATGGCGTCGAATGCCTTGCGCTCGCGTTCCCAGCGCTTGTCGCGATCCATCGCGTAGTAGCGGCCGTTGATGGTAGCGACTTTGCCTACACCGTACTCGCGCATCTTCTGCTCGAGCGCGGCGATGTAGCCGGCGCCGGAAGTTGGCAGGGTGTCGCGGCCGTCCATGAACGCATGCACAAAGACGCGGTCCACGTGGTATTCGCGCGCGGTGCGGAGCAGGGCATAGAGGTGTTCCTGGTGCGAGTGCACTCCGCCATCGGAGACGAGGCCGAAGAGATGAAGCTGGCGGCCGGATTCGCGTGCGCGCTGCATGGCCTTCACGATGGCCGGGTTTTTCTGGAACTCGCCGTTGGCGATCTGCGCGTCGATGCGGGTAATGTCCATCTGCACAATGCGGCCCGCGCCGATGTTGAGGTGGCCGACTTCGCTATTGCCCATCTGGCCGTCGGGGAGGCCGACAAAGTGCTCGGAGGCGCGAATCAGCGTGTTCGGAAATTCGCGAAGCAACTTGTCATAGGCCGGCTTGCGGGCGAGTGCGATGGCATTGTTGGCGGTTTCGGCGCGGTAGCCCCATCCGTCGAGGATGGTAAGAACGAGAGGGTGCTTGGACACGAAAGAATTGCTCCTGGATCGATCGGGAGTTGCATGTTCAGGATAAATGGTTTCCGCGCTCGCACATGAGACGCCGGTCACAGAGGTCGAAGTTCGGTCAAGATCGAGAACGCCTTCAGCGAAACATCGTTGTGACAGCCCCCAAGGCTTATCGCGGGCTGCTGGTGTTCAGTTTCTGAAGCGGCGAAAGACGTTGGCGCAGTTTTAGGGAGCGTGCGCATCAATCGGGTTTATTGAAGATGCCGCAAATCACCCAGCACTGCTCTCCGCTCGACGTCTTGACCTTGTATGCGCAGCTTCCGGCCGATGGCAGTTCGGTAATGGTGATTTTGTCTCCTTCATACAGCATCGTCACCCCGGAGTAGGCAAAGGTCAGACGTTCCCCGAGGTCATCATGTTTACTCGCGTAGTCGTCCCAGGTTTGAAGAGCTGCTGCCGTGCCCATGCAGACCGCATCCCCGCGTATCACCCCCGTGTCGTTCACCGAGAACTGGGGATCGGAACATGCGTGAATTAAACCGAAGAGGATCAGCGTCGGAATGCCGGCAACGGCCAGCAAGACGAAAAGAAACCCCAGATTCTGCCTTTTCT
Source organism: Occallatibacter sp. (assembly GCA_035308825.1). Classification (GTDB taxonomy): domain Bacteria; phylum Acidobacteriota; class Terriglobia; order Terriglobales; family Acidobacteriaceae; genus Telmatobacter. Next base: position 44,876 of record DATGFX010000088.1, read on the forward strand.
TCTGGGCTCGAACGCAGGAATCGCACCAGGTTGCGGAAAGATGCGGCGCTGCTTCAGCGCCGCATTTCAGACACTTCATTGTCTTACGTCTTTCTATAGACTTCGTTTCACCGCACCGACTGTGGCTCGTTGTCCGAACAACAGCCTAAAGACAAGAACCGCAGGTGGGCACGAAGAATTATTCTTCCGGGACCGACTAGAGTTGCATTTTCAGGATAGGGAATCGCTGCGCGTATGAATGAGACGCCCGTCACACATGACGGGTCGCTGTTCAGGTCGTGGAGGTCCTAAGGAAACACTTCGAGGAATTCGAGGGGATCAGAGAATCCCCTCGATTGCCTTGCTTTCGCGGGGTGCAGCTTAGTCGTTGTAGTTCAGGCCTTCGAGGCCGAGGAAGACTGCGCCGCTGCCCAGTTCTTCTTCGATGCGGAGGAGCTGGTTGTACTTGGCGATGCGGTCGGTGCGACTGACCGATCCTGTCTTGATCTGGCCCACGCCGGTGGCAACGGCAAGATCGGCGATGAAGGTGTCTTCGGTTTCGCCGGATCGATGCGACATGACGGACGTGTAGCCGTAGCGGCGGCCGAGCTCGATGCAGTCGAGCGTCTCGGTGACGGTGCCGATCTGGTTCACCTTGATCAGGATCGAGTTCGCAACGCCTTCTTCAATGCCGCGCTGCAGGCGCTTGGTGTTGGTCACGAAGAGGTCGTCGCCGACAAGCTGAATCTTCTGACCGAGCTTGTCGGTGAGAATCTTCCAGCCCTCCCAGTCATCCTCGGCAAGGCCGTCTTCGAGCGAGACGATGGGATACTGCTTGACCCAATCTTCGTAGAAGGCGACCATCTGCTCGCTCGACAATTCGCGCTTGTCGCCCTTCTTGAAGACGTACTTGTTCTTTTCCTTGTCGTAGAACTCGCTCGAAGCGGGGTCGAGAGCGATGGAAATCTGCTCGCCGGGCTTGTAGCCAGCCTGCTGAATCGCTTCAAGGATGAGATCGATCGCTTCGCTGTTGGACTTGAGCGAAGGAGCGAATCCGCCCTCGTCGCCGACGGCTGTGTTGTAGCCCTTCTTCTTCAGCACGCTCTTCAGCGTGTGGAAGGTTTCGGCGGCCCAGCGCAGCGCCTCCGAGAAACGCTCGGCTCCGACCGGCATGATCATGAATTCCTGAAAGTCGACGTTGGAGTCGGCATGCGCGCCGCCGTTAAGGACGTTGAGCATGGGGGTTGGCAGGATGCTAGCGTTGATGCCGCCCAGGTAGCGATAGAGCGGGATCTCGAGGGTCTGCGCGACGGCGCGGCTGGCCGCCATCGAAACGGCGAGGATGGCATTGGCGCCGAGTTTGCCCTTGTTGGCGGTGCCGTCAAGGGCGATCATGGTCTGGTCGATCATGCGCTGGTTGGCGGCGTCCATGCCTTCGAGCTCGGGCGCGATAACGGTTTCAACGTTGGCGACAGCCTGCAGCACTCCCTTGCCTAGATAATGGCTCTTGTCGCCATCGCGCAGTTCCACGGCTTCATGTTCTCCAGTCGATGCGCCCGACGGCACGATGGCGCGGCCTAAAGCGCCGCTCTCAAGGATGACATCCGCTTCCACGGTCGGATTGCCGCGAGAATCAAGCACTTCGCGCGCGCGAATGGCAACAATTTCAGTCATGTGTGTCCTCACAATTCGATGGTGCAGCCGGGCATTCAAAAGGGGCGGTTTAGGACGGCGATCGACGGCAAGGGCTTCTCCGGCAGCGCTGCGAATGGTTTCCAGAAGCGCCTGCACGTCTTTGACATCTCCTCTCCGTCCTGCGCTCAAAAGGGTTGCTGTTCACCTCAAGTCTAGCAAAGGGAGGTCATTCGCACGGTGTGGCAGCTGTCACAGCACAAGAGCGCGATCGCGATGGAGCAGCCAGCGTTTTTGCCCGTATCTTGATTGATTCGTGGCCCGCAAGATACCTCGGCGAGCGGCTTGCATCTCGCGAGTGAGAGGGGCAACCTAGCCTTACGGTGGGTGAATTTCGCGCAGACGGGGTTTCTGATGCAATGCGCAGAACTTTTGGCCGTGAGCGGGGTCTAACGATTGGGGAACCCCTGCTGCACACACGAAGGAGATCGATGAACCGGGCGAGTCTATTCCTTGGATTCTTTGCCGCAGCCGCTATCGCTCTTGGAGCGCAGCAACCAAGCCAGAACAACCCATACGAAGGCGTATCGACTCCGCCTCCGGACGACGGCATCATCACGTCGGAGGCGTCGCAGCCGAAACCGCCGGCGGCAAAACCCGAGGCGGGCACCCCGGCGCCTGCTCCGATGCAGCAACAGGCGCAGCCCGTCGCGCCACCCGCGAGGATGGCGCCGAACGGCAGAGCCTATCGGCCCGAGGACGGGACCGATGACGGCATCGTGATCGTGACGCCTGGACCGGGAGATGCAGTGCCCGTTCTCAATCAGCGTCCCAACGTTCCAGATCCGGATGGAGACATCGTGCATCCTGCTGCGCTTGGCCCGGGCCAGATCAGCGAAGGCGCGACGATCCGCGTGCGTTTGATGGACGAGCTTTCCAGTACGAACAGTGCGAAGGGCGACGTGTTTCGCAGCCGCGTGGCATCGGATGTGCTCGAAGGCGGTCGCGTCGTGATTCCCGCCGGTTCGGAGATCGACGGAAGAATTGCCGGCGTTTCGACAGGACGCTTCGGCGGCCAGGGCACCCTGGTGCTTCGGCCGGACATGGTGATCCTGCCTGATGGTTCATCTTTTAAGCTGCATGCGATTGTGGCCCAGACGCCGGGATCGAATGCGAATGTGAGCAGAGAGGGCGTCATCGAGCCGGGCTCGACCCTCAAGCACGACAGCGTTCTGTACGGCGGTGTAATTGGGGGCGGAGCGGTCACGGGCGCATTCATCGGCGGCCCGGTCGGCGCGCTGGCGGGCGGCCTCGTGGGAGCCGGAGTCGCTACTACACATCTGCTGGTGAGCCATCCGCAAGTGAAACTCGATGCCGGCTCCGTGCTCATCCTCACGCTTTCAGAGCCAATGGAAATGGTGTCGGCCTCCGCGGCCAGAGGCGGGAAGTAGATTCGCAGCCGTCAACGGTGGGGGCGCAGGATTGGTTGTCTGCTGATTGATTCTTTTCGCGACGAGAGATCTCTCGGGATTTGTGGGCCATATCTCTTGGCGCCCGCGCCGCTAAGTCTCTTACCCATTTGATGATCGTCCTGGGTATGGCGCTTCTTCGGGCGTTGTGATGCTTCGTTTCCGGGCGCCGCGTACATCCTTGTCACAGGCTTTGTCCATCTGATGAAATCGTGCGTCACCGCGTTTGCGATGCGGTTCTCGACGCCTCGAAGCTACTCGTGATGAGCCTACAGGTCAACTCGCGTCCACTCTTTCTTCTCGTCGACGGCTGGCCGATTCACGTGTCGCCGTGACAGGACCTCAAGGGAAATTTCCTCGATGCGATGGGAAGGGCCGCGGCTTTGAATCCCGCTAAGGCCCGTATTTAAAGGAAGGAGCAATAGCTATATGAACCGAGTTTTGCGCGTTGCATTTCTCGTTGTCTGCACGCTGGTGTTGATGCGGCCATCGTTCGGACAAATCTCTGTGTCGGTCTCGTTCGGTCCGCCGGCGATTCCCGTTTATGACATGCCACCCTGTCCCGAGGATGGATATTTGTGGACACCGGGCTACTGGGCCTGGGATCCCGATGATGGCTACTACTGGGTTCCCGGGACGTGGGTGATGCCGCCGGAGGCAGGACTGCTTTGGACGCCGGGCTGGTGGGGATGGGAAGACACCGGCTACGCCTTCCACCAGGGATACTGGGCGCCTGAAGTCGGCTTTTATGGCGGTGTCGATTACGGCTACGGATACTACGGCGACGGGTTCGTGGGCGGCCGGTGGGACGGTGGCCACTTCCGCTATAACACCGCCGTTCTCGCGGTGAACACGACGGTCATTCACAACACCTATGTGGATCGAACGGTGATTGTGCACAACGAGAACCACGTGAGCTATAACGGCGGCCAGGGCGGTCTCTCGGTACGGCCAACTGCCGCGCAGGAACGGGTGATGCAGGGTCGTCACGTTGCGCCGGTTGCCGCACAACAACAGCACATGCAGGCGGCGCGTTCAAATCCCGCGATGCGCGCGGAACAGAACCATGGCAAGCCGGCAATTGCCGCAACCGCCCGTGCAGGCGATTTCAGCGGGCACGGCGTCGTTGCTGCAAAACAAGCTGGAGGAACGTATCACGCGCCTCCGAAAAATGCGATGCATCAGCCTGCGGCGAACAATGCCCGGCCAGCGGCGAATCCGCGGCCTGGCGAGACGGTAAGGCCTGGGGAGAACGCGCATCCTGCCGCGCCGGCGCCTCGCGCAACAGCCCCGAGCACGCATGAGGTTCAACCGCACGAGGCTCCTGCGCCGAACGCGGGTAATGCGAAGGCGATCGAGAAAGAACAGAAGCAGCAGCAGAAGACGATGGAAAAGCAGAATAGGGAGCAACAGAAAATGCAGCAACGACAGGCTGAGCCTCGTCCCGCTGCCCCGAGGGAGACTACTCCGCAACGCGAAGCTGCACCGCGTCCGACTGCCCCGAGAGAACCTGCTCCGCAACATGAGACTGCACCACGTCCGGCGGCCCCGAGAGAACCTGCTCCGCAGCGAGAGGCTGCGCCGAAGCGCGAGCCCGCTCCGCATGCGGCTGCTACACGAGAAGCTGCTCCGCAGAAGGAAGCTCCGGCGACCAAACCGAAAAAGCCGCAGCAGTAGACGAAATCAATTCGGAAATGGAGAAGGCGCGCAGCACGAGCGCGCCTTTTTTTTGCGGGGATGTTATTCGGACGGCGTGATGTCGTTGTTGGACTAGGACGGCGGCTCATACCAGGCGGGCGATGGTCCGGCGGCCTGTTTGATCGCCGGAACGAAAGTGCGATCGAGTTCGCGCACCATGGCAGCCAGATTCTCGACGATCTTTTGCCATTGCGCAGCATCGCCAATCGGGTACTGGCCGAAGGCATCGGGAGCTACGGGAATCCCGAGAGGAGCGCGAAAGCCGGCGCCCTGAACCACGAAGATCGCCATGACCAGGTGACTCCAGGTGCCGACATCGAGATAGAGCTCGGCAACCAGGTTTCCAGATGTGCGGCGCTTGATGTGAAACTGGCCGGAGCCGCCCGTGCATGTGTATCCCATGGGCTTGAATGCGGCCTCGAGCGCAGGCTTGCGCGGGCCGGCGAGGACCCCGACATTCTGAGTCAAGGCTTCCGCCGTGGGCGGCAAGGTGTGCGGCATGTTGGCTGCGGCGACAATCTCGCCGATGCGCTCACGGTAGTCGGCCTGGACGCTTTTCACGGCATCCTGCTTTTCCGGCGGAATGGACGCCACGAGTCCGCCGCCAGGAGCCCGGATCGGCACGTGCTCCGTTTTCCGGGCCTTGCCACAGGCCTTGATGACCGCATCGATGGCAGGTGGATTCGGCGGAAGCTTTTTGTCAGTGGTCTCGGCCTCGGCGACGGTATAGACGTCGAAGTGCCTCTCGCGCCCGTTGACCCACGAATTGTCGCGGATGAGAACTCCCGGCAGGGAATGACCCACGGCGGGAAGTCCGATCAGTCGTTCGCCGAACTGGGGCGCGTGGAAGTGGAGCGAGATCGCGGGAAAGGGGTAGCTGCGCGGCACGCCTGCCAGGATTGCATCGAGCGTGGCGTAATCGGCAGGCTCGCCAGTTGTGCTGTTCGAGATCATGCGACGCTCGGAAGGATCGGCCGGGATCAGGCGGCGCTGCGTCACGAATCGCTCCATTTCAGGGTGGCGCTTGAGCACGCGGTCGATCAGGACGCCCTTTTCTCCGGGCGCGTCGATGAAGGTGAAGCGGACCGCCGGCTCACCCAGACCCGAATCGAGGAAGGCTTTGCGCACGCGCGCGGCCATTTCGGCGAGAGGCTCTTTCTTGCTTGCGGCAACCGGTGTGTGCAGGGCGATCTGCATGGTTTGCTCGAGGCGGAGTATACACGGTCGCTGTTGACGGATTCGGTTCCCGGCGCGAGTGGCAGAAAACCTCATCGTCGCGGGAGCCGTACACTCGGCTGTGCCGGATTGACATGCCGGCCGCGGGTGTCCTCATGAAGCCGTTCATTCTCGCTTTTTGTGTTGTGTTCGGATGCGGAGCGTCGTTGGCGCAAACTCTCGTCTGGGAGCCCTCTGCAGGGCACAGGCAGATACCGATCTGGCCGGGCGCGCCGCCTGATCCGCAACCGGTGAAAGGGCCCGAGACCATGGGAGCGTCGGGCCCAGGTTTTCTGGTCGCGGGTAGGCAGATCGTTGGCGTCAACAATGTGACGCGGCCGACCATGACGGTGTATTCGCCGGATGGGAAGAATACAGGCGCCGCTGTGGTTGTGTTTCCGGGCGGAGGGTACCAGACGCTGGCGATCGATCTGGAAGGCACAGAGGTATGCGACTGGCTCGTGCCCCGCGGGATCACGTGCGTGCTGCTGAAATATCGTGTCACCGATGTGGGCCAGTATCCAAAGTCAGGACCGTATCCGGAATCGAAGATGGCGCTTGAAGACGCGCAGCGGACCTTGGGGCTAGTGCGTTTTCATGCAGCGGAGTGGCACGTCGATCCGCACAAGATCGGCGTGCTGGGGTTCTCGGCGGGGGGGCATTTGTCGGTTGCGATGAGCGTTCATTTTGAGAAGCGCCTCTATCCGCCGGTGGATGCTGCCGATGAGGAGAGCTGCCGTCCTGACTTTGCCGTGGCGATCTATCCCGGGCACCTGTCGCGGTCGGCGGCGGAATACGATGCACAGGGAAATGACGCGGAACGCGGCAGCCAGAAGTTCCCGCTGCCTCCGCCGGACGCGCTTTTGCTGGCAGACAAGAATCTCGGAGTCAATCCCGATCTGCATCCCGGCAAAAACACGCCACCCACGTTTTTGCTCCAGGCCGAGGACGATCATGTGGACAGCGTCTATGACTCTCTGTCGTACTACATCGCGCTGAAGAAAGCCGGCGTGCCGGCGGAGATGCATCTCTATGCGCAGGGCAACCACGCGTTCGGCCTGCGCCGCACAACGCTTCCCATCACGGAATGGCCGGAGCTGGTGGAGCGCTGGCTGCGCACAATTGGCATGGTTGGGGAGTAGAGGCCAGCGAGGTGCATAGCGATTGGGGCATGAACCGCTTCGAGTACGGTCACTTGCATTGGTGGATTGGCGCGGGGAGCGGTGAGGAGGTGACGGGGTCGGCAAGAATCAATCGAGGAATTGCTGGATGAGATCGGCCGCGATGATTCCGCCACGGCTATTCAGGTGCACGCCGTCGCTGTGAAAGCGCCAGCCGTTCAGCTTCGCGACTTCATCGGGAGTCTTACGCAGAGCAATGACGCGGAAGGCGTCGCGATAGAACGGGAGAAATCGAAATGATGTGAACGCGCGCCCCGGCGATGCCTGAATCTGCTCCAGCATGTTTTCATGAAGCGGAATGTAACCAACATTCTCTTTCAACGCGACATCCCTGATTGTTTCGCTGTACTCCTCGATTCCACGGTTGAGCCTGCTCTGGAAGGCCACCGCGGATGCCGGATCTTCTCCAATCGGCGGCAGCGAGCAGAATGCTATGCTGGCGGTCGTTTCCATTTTCAGGCGATGGGCAATGGCGCGAATGTTCTCGCGGAACCAATCGAGCGATGGCTCGACCGGGAGATGCTTCGACATGCGAAAAAAACGCGCGACCTTTGGTGAGACCAGCGCGAGGACATCGTTGGCGCCTACCCAGACCACCACTTTTTCGGGACTGCATGCGACGACCTGCGGCAGCCGTTGAAGCGCGTTGTACGCGAGGTCTCCGCCGACACCAAAATTGCGGAAATCAAAGCGACCGCAGCCCGGTCTTCGCTTGAGCTCACCGATGAAATCGAAGGCTTGTCCCTTGCCGGCAGTGCTGCTCGATCCGAGAAAAGCCACGATGGTTCTGCTGGCGGTAACACTCTGCTCTGGATGAGCAGCTGCTATGTTCCTGGTCATAGATCCCCCTGCCCGAACAGGTCTGAACATTGGATTGGGGCACGGCGCGACGTTTTCCGCTGAGAGCAATGGACTCCAAACCGGCGTGGTTGTCAACGGAAAGCCGTTCGATTGTCTTGTGCTGGTCGGAAGTCGCGGGCGCATCGCGCCGGCTGCTAAACTCCGAGTGCGTTGGAGGGGGAAGATCGATGGCCGAGATCGGCAAGGTTGCTGTGGTCGGAGCCGGAACCATGGGCTCCGGCATTGCGCACGTATTTTCGCGGTCTGGATTCGATGTGCTGCTGTGCGACGTGGAGCAGCGCTTTCTGGATCGCGCGCTGGTGCAGATCCGGACGAATCTTGGCCGCGAGGCCGCGAAAGGAAAGCTGTCCGAAGCGGACATCGAGACCGCGATCGGCCGCATTAAGACAACGACGGATCGCGCCGCGCTGGCAGATGCAGAGTTTGCGGTGGAGGCGGCACCAGAGCGCTTCGAGCTGAAGGCGGAACTGTTTCGCGCGCTGGACGAGATTCTCGGCGATGGCGTGATTCTGGCGTCGAATACGTCGTCGATCTCGATTACGAAACTGGCAGCGTTGACGCAGCGGCCCGAGCACGTGATCGGCATGCACTTTTTCAACCCCGTGCCGGTGATGGCGCTGGTGGAGGTGGTGCGCGGGCTGGCGACCAGCGACTCGACCTATGCCACGACACATGAGCTTTCGGTGTTGCTGGGCAAGACGCCAGTCGAGGTGAATGATGCGCCGGGATTTGTTTCGAACCGCGTGTTGATGCCGCTGATCAACGAGGCGGCCTTCGCCGTGATGGAGGGCGTAGCCGAGCCGGAGGCCGTGGACCAGGTGTTCAAGCTGGGAATGGCGCATCCCATGGGCCCGCTGACGCTGGCGGACTTTATCGGTCTCGACGTGTGCGTGGACATCATGCGCGTGCTGCAAGATGGAATCGGCGATCCAAAGTATCGAGCGTGCCCGCTGCTGGTGCGCATGGTGGATGCGGGATGGCTGGGGCGGAAGTCAGGGAGAGGGTTCTATACGTACGAGAAGTAGTGAGTAAAAGGAGTTCCTGGATTGGTCACATTCACCAGGAGCTTCAGAATCGGCGGACGAAGGATTCAGGAAACGGCTGCGAACCACAAGCACGGATCTGGATTGAATTACTGGGTCTCAGAATGCTCGGAGGGCTCTTCCTGGACCTTCCCTGCGGTATTTTCAAGCAGGACGCGCGAGATGACGGCGGTATCGAGCGTGACGGGAAGGTGCGAGCAGAAGCCGATGCCGACATAGAACGGCGCATCGAAGTGGATCTTGACGGGCGGCCCGAACTGATGCATCGGCTCTCCCTGCAGGCTGACGAAGATGGCGACCGAGTCGCCCTGCTTCTCGATGCCGATGCGTCTTGCGTGCACGTTATTCAGCGCGCCGCCGAAGCGATATTGCATGTCGGTGATGTCGGCACCCTTCTCGGCTCGCTGGGCCAGATGAATCATGCCGGTACCGTGCTCGCCGATCATCGCCTCTTTTGCATCGTCATCAAGATTCTGTCGGATCACGAGGACCGCTTTGCGATCGCCGTAGCCTGCGGCGTTGGGAAGTTTCACGTCCGCCGCCAGTGAGACATCGCCCGACATTTTCTTCCAGAGAAAGCGGAACTCGTCGCGCGTGTACCAGATGTTGTAGCCCGCGGAGCGAATGGTGTAGGTCTTGGTCGAGTCGTCGAACTCCGCGCTGCCGGGAACGAGCGCGCCGCCAATGTCGGATTGGCCGTCGAAGATGCCGATGGGATTTTCCCAGGTTTTTGTGGGCCGATGGAAACCTGCGGGTGGAGGAACCTGCGTGTGGGTAGAGGAGCCCGGCTGCGCCCAGTCCGGGACGTCAGGTGGCGCCTGCTGTTCGGTGGACTGCGCCTGAAGAGCCGTTGCACCGAGCAGGACGAGAGCCAGGAAGCATGCCGGGTATTGCATCGCAGATTGGATGACCCTGTTTCCCATAGCAAAGCACTCTAGCAGATGGGCCGGTGGGGAGGTTGGTGGCGGGTGAAGCGAGCGCGTTACACCGGCGGAGGCGCATCGACGACATGAACACCCGCTGGCGGCGTGAAGTGGAATGCGGCGGTGGGAATGGGAGCATTGGGCTGCTCGCCGCTGAAGGTGAATTTCGTTACCGCGCCGTCGTTCTCATCGATCTCCATTGCCGTGATGGAGCCATTGGCAGCCGCTGTGATCATTACGCGGCGAACGCGCTGTTCCTGACCCTTGGCCTGCCCGGTGAGCGTGAACTGACCACTGGGCGCAGGAGAAAGCTTGAGATTGGTCAGTTCTTTCTCAAGCTGCGTGTGGCCGAGAAGAAAGCGCAGCGGCGAGCGCAGGTCATCGAGTTTCGACGCGGGCATGCGCTGAATCTGCGGTTCTCCGGGAGAGTAGAACCAGCCGTACTTGCCATCGAGAAGGAAGAGTTTGCCGGAAGGAGACGTGTAGTCCCACTTCATGCGGCCGGGCTTGGCCAGCAGCAGAGTGCCGCTTTCGGTGCGATCGACCCCGAAGCCGGTGAAGCTCTCAGTGAAGGTGGCGCGCAGCGAGTGAAGCTGGTTGTAGTGTGCATCGATGCGCTGGGCGAGATCGTGGACCGAGGAAGGAGGGGCTTGGGCGAAGGCGACCAAAGAAGGCCCAAGGAGAAGGATGATCGACGCAAACCGTACCCGGCGATGCCTCGAAAAAAAACTTCCCTCAGGGGCTAAAGCCCGCCATCTTTCTGCTTGCTTTGCGGCACGGCTAAAGCCATGCCCCTTCAAGGCTGCCAGGTTCCCTGCAGCCCGGACCACGGCACGACGAAGGTCGCGTCCTTTCAAAGCAGCGAGGAAAGGTGGCCTGACGTGCGGGTGATTCGTCATTGCACCATCTGGGTGCAGTTGGTGCCGCCGCTGGGATCGGCCTTCATGGCGCCGCCGGATTCGAGGCAGAAGCCGCGATCGCCGGTTTTGCCGGGCGTGGCGGGAACAGCGGTGGCCGTATAGCTGGTAATGCGATCGGTGTTGTTGATGTTCACCTTGGTGCAGTTGGTGATGTTGAAGATGTATCCCGACTTGATGCCGGTGGCGAGCTCACCGTTGATGACGCCCGCAGCCTGGGGGCTGGCCCCGCCCGCAGCGGGATCGCCGCCAAGGGCCTGCAGGCTGCACGCGAACCCGCTGGCCGGATAGGTGGATTCGTACATCGACTCGGCTTCCTCGATGGTCTGGAGGGATTTCTGCGCGGAGAGTTCGTCGGCGTGCTTGCGGATCTTGCCCGCGGTCGGAATGGCAACGAGCATGAGAATCAGAATGATGGAGATGACGATGAGCAGCTCCATCAGGGTGAAGCCATTCTGCGCGATTGTGCGGTGCCGGGAACGGGGGAAAGCAAGCGTGCTATTCATGGGATTCCAGAGCCTCTGTAAGAGGGCCGGGCAAACGCACGGCCTGTCCGAGAAAATCGTATAACGTATAGACGTGAAATGGAAATGAACTGCTCAAAACCGGGGTAATGAGCGGCAGATCAAGTTCCTATCCGACCTGGCGGATCAGGACGGAGTAGGCAGGGGAAGCTGCTTGTCGAGGCCGGTCGAGATGAGTTGGCTGCGCAACTGCTCGATGGTGGAGAACAGGATGCCGGGCATGCCGAGTTTTGCCGCAGCATCGATGTTGACCTGCTTATCGTCGATGAAGAGGGTCTCTTCGGCTTTTGTGCCGAGCCGGGTCAGCGTCAGTTTGTAGATCGCGGGATCGGGCTTTGCCATGCGGTGCTGAAAGCTCCAGATCAGCACGTCGAAGCGCGGCAGCCAGTCAAATTTGCGCTCGAGGTTTTCGAGCACGCTGTCGCCCATGTTGGAGAGGATGGCGGTGCGCAGGCCGTGCTGCTTGAGCTGCAGTTGCCATGCGAGCATGCGCGGATTCTGCGTGCTCCACATGCGGACGTCCTGCCGATTGAGCTCGTCAATCTGTTCAGGTTGGAGAGACAGCTTCGCGTCGCGCACAAAGTTCTGCCAGAACATGACGCCGGTGAGTCTGCCTTCGTCGTAGGCATGGCGGTCGGCCCAGTAGAGCTCTTCGAAGCGCGCGACGGGAAGGCCGGTGATGCGGATCATCGCTGCATGGGCGTCCTGGTCCGGCTGACCCGTCAAAACCATTCCAAAGTCGAAGATGACCGCGCGCAGAGCCAATGTGTTCTCCCTCGGACGCCCGTGTATGGTGGATGGTGCGCCTATTCCATTGTGCATGATGACCTTGGGACGATGAGGGTGCGGAATTTCGAGGAGAACGCCGGGCGATGCGCTTTTCACGCCGAACGGAATGGAACACGGAAGAAAGCGTGCTGGCCCGTGTGCATCGCGAGCGCCTGCAGGCTGGTTTGCCGATAGCGGACCTGACTGCCTCGAATCCTACGCGATGCGGATTCGGCTACAATTCCGCATTGCTCGAAGCCCTGACTGACCCCAGCGCGCTCGACTACGATCCGCAGCCGAAAGGACTGCGCGCAGGGCGGGAGGCGGTGTGCGGCTACTACGCGGACCACGGAGTCAAAGTCGATCCCACCCAGGTGGTGCTGACGACCAGCACCAGCGAGGCATACAGCTTTTTGCTTCGGCTGCTGTGCGACGCCGGAGATGAAATCCTGGTACCGCAGCCGGGGTATCCGCTGTTCGATTTTCTGGCGGTGCTGGATGATGTGCGAATGAAGGCCGCGCCACTGGTCTACGACTACGGGTGGCAGATCGAACCGGAGGGATTTCGCCGGGCCATCACGCCGAAGACGCGCGCGATTGCACTGGTGCATCCGAACAATCCGACTGGACATTTCACGAAGGAGTGGGAAGCGCTGGAAGTGGCCGCCATGTGCCGGGAGCACGGTTTGTCGTTGATCGTGGATGAGGTATTCCTGGACTACGGATTAGGCGAACAGGCCACTAGTTTCGCCGCCGGAATCGAAGGGGTGCCTGTTTACGTCGTCAGCGGGCTCAGTAAGATTGCCGGACTACCGCAAATGAAGGCGGCATGGATTGTGACGACGGGGCCGGAACGGGAAGCGGCGCTCAAGCGGCTCGAGGTGATCGCCGATACGTTTCTCTCGATGAATGCGCCGGTGCAGCATGCCATGCCCCAGTGGCTGGAAACCCGCCTCGGAATCCAGCAGCAGATTCGGCAGAGGGTGACGAGCAACCTGGCCGAGCTGGATCGCCAGTTCGCGAAGCACCCGGCCTTGGAGAGGCTCAAGGTCGAAGGCGGATGGTACGCGGTCCTGAGGATTCCGTCGACGCAACCCGACGAACAGACAGTTCTGGAGTTGCTTGAGAAGGGTGTCTGGATCCATCCGGGGTATTTCTTCGGGATGCCAGAGTCGGGCTGGCTGGTGACGAGCCTGCTTGCGCCGGAGCAGGAATTCATGACGGGAGTAACCAGGCTCATTGCCTATTTAGGAACGGATCAGGGCAGTAACAAAATGTGAGTTCGACATCAGGCGATCGTTGAGGAGTTGCCTGTAAAGGCTTCTTAAAAAATCGGTTAATGAAGTAATATTTTGAGTTCATTACGCGTTAAGGAACGGGTTCTCGCGACGCTCCTCGCCAATCGTGGTTGCGGGTCCGTGACCCGGAATCACCCTGGTCTCGTCGGACAGCGTGAACAGTCGCGAAGCGATGGAGTCGAGAATCTGTTCGGAGTTGCCGCCGGGCAGGTCGGTGCGGCCGATGCTGCGCGCAAAAAGCGTATCGCCGGCAAACACCATCTTGAGCGGGACGAAATGGAGGCAGATCGATCCCTGGGTGTGGCCCGGGGTGTGGATCACCTGGGCGGGGTAGGCATCCACGCCCACGCGCTGACCGTCGTTCAGCCCCTCGTCCGGCAGGGCTGTTTCCGGTGGGTTCACGCCGAGCCAGGCAGCTTGTTCATCCATCATTTCAAGCAGAGGGAGGTCGTTCTCGTTCAGCAGGATCGGGGCGCCGGTGAGACGCTTGAGCCGGAGCGCACCGCCCACGTGGTCGATGTGCGCGTGTGTGATCAGGATCTGCTTGAGCTTGAGCCCGCGTTGCTGAATGCGTGTGTGAATGCGACCGATCTCGTCGCCGGGATCGATGACGATGGCTTCGCCGGTTGCCTCGTCGCCCAGGATGGTGCAGTTGCATTGCAGCGGCCCGACGGGAAAGGTCTCAAGAATCATGCGTTCATTTTAGTGCGGCGTGCCAGGGCCCAAGCAGAAACGGCATGGCGCAGAGCCATGCCGTTGAGCGCAAACATGATTTGCGGAGCAGTGCGGACAGTTACTTCGCAGGCTTGGCTGGGGCGGAAGCTGGCGTGGTCTTGATGTTGTCCATCACCGAGCTGCCGTGCTGACCGCGCGCGTAGAGCACCGTGAGCGCGAGCGACGTGCAGATGAAGATGACCGCGCACCAGGTCGTCAGGCGCGTCAGAACGTTGGCGGCCGCACGGGGACCAAAAGCGGTCTGTGAACCCTGGCCGCCGAATGCGCCGGCGAGATCGGCAGAGCGACCCTGCTGCAGGAGCACGACACCGATCAGGAACAGACAGACGATGATGTGAATAGCGAGAACGAAATAGAAAAGAATCTGCATCTTTGAGCTGCTTTCAGCTGCGCCCCGGAAGGACCAGAACGCAAGATTTTTTGGTGCGGAGGAGGGGATTCCCCTTCGCCTACCTGAAGCTTTTTCCTAAAACAATGATAAAAGTTGGGGTTCTAGGAAGCAAGCCCTGCACGCAGGTTTGAGGGTTGGGCATCAAGTATTCCCAACAACACTGCAGATTTTGACCCCTCAGAAACCCAGAAAAGTGTTAGGAAATGCTAGGAATATTTGTTGCGATTAGTGGGTTCAAGTACCTGAAATTACACGGCAGAACCGGGAAATAGCTTAATCTCCGCCACCCTTGTGGCGATTGATTTGAGCCATGCGGGGCCGACACGAGGTAGTAAGCAATCCATGAACATTCCGATTGAATACCGCACCCCTCGACGCCAAGCCTGAGCTGGTCCAGATCAGCACTGCATCTAAGCAGCAACCGGAAGGCGAGAAAGCGCAACAGTTACGTCGAAATCCGGGAGGAGAAGCCCGTTTGACGGCGTACCCAACCGATATCTATGTCAGGGACAATAGCATCGTCTACATCAATCACGCGACAAACAACATGGCTGTTGCCGTCCTATATGTGATTGCAACCTGCGGTTCGCTTTTTTTTCTCGAAGGTCACGGGCTCCATCCAATGAATCTTCCAGGCACCGCGATGTGTAGGCGCCTTAATTGAGGGGATGTCGCGCATTGGCTGGCCGGGCCTGAGGTAGTGGATATGAGCAGAACCTCCTCCTGTGTCCCAGTTGATGACTAGCGAAGGCCATCGATGATGATGCATTGGAACTACTTTGCCGTTCCTCGGCAGGTATACTTCCAGAACGCGGACAAATGCGTTCTCAAACAGCAACTTATGTGAATCCGGAGCGCTTTGTAACGCGTCGAACCCGGCCGGAAAATCACTTGGGTTTTGTGAGTGGGGCGGAAACATCACACAGGCAAGTGCGCATGCAACAGTTAAGGATGCAATCAACACGGAACGTCTCAGGACACTCATGCCGATGATGGTGTCGCATACCGACTAGTTCTTTCTTCCCTTGAGTTAGCGATTTGGTTAGGAACAATCGAGGTTACGAGGCGTAGCAATTCACCGCATTGGAAGATTGCACCCGCAAAAACTTACCTCTATTTGTTCTCCCCAATTGACTGTTTGCTCAAATAGTATCGGCGTTCCGATTCAAGTTCAGTCTTTGAGCAAGTTCTTGCATCTCATGACGCGGGCGGTAATCCCAAGCCTTTGATAAGGGCATGGAAGCGTGGCTCGGAGTGAAGGAAGTCGAATTCAGGTTCACATTGAATCCAGATCACTCCAGGATCGTGTATGCGAAAGCTCTGCTCAAGGAACGAAAGAGCCTTTTCACGATTGCCGAGTTCGGCGTTTAGAGTCGCTTTGTTGAATGGCGACATGTATTGGGTTCGGGACGTCTTCTCAGCTTGATCCAGCTGGAAGGCGACGAGCGCCCTGTAGCCACCCTGGTGATAGGCTCGCTCAATTTCCGGAGCAGCTTCTTTGCCGCTTGAAAGCAATAAGAATTTCAAGAGGTATGGCCCCGCTTCTTTCTCCATTCCTTTCGCCTTGTAAATCCTGGACACGATGAGGTTGAGGCCGTTGACGCCAGAGTCCGCTTTGAGCTTTATAAGAGCGTCGGTGAGTGCGGCATCGTAGTCTTTAGCCCAGAGGTAGGCGCGAGGGAGAGCCCATGGCCGAGTAATGGGATCGAGATCGCTTGCCTTTTTCTGGATCTCGATGCCTTCGGCCGGTCGGTTCATTGCAGCGAGAACCGCGGCGTGGAGGTGGAAAGCCTGAGTGGATCGCGGATCGAGTTCCATGGCCTTGCGAATTTCCTGATCTCCACGAATAAAGTCCCAGTGATAAGTGACAAGAGATATACCCATGGTGAGATGGGCCTCGGCGAGGGACGGATCGAGTTCGAGGGCTTTAACCGCAGCCGCTTCCGCCTTCGGCATAGCTTCGAGAGGATCCATCTCGGAACTCCCGGCTCCCTGCCCATAGGCGGAGGACAGACCAGCCCAGGCTGCAGCATAGTCGGGTTGCAGTGAGATGGCCAAATTGAATTCCTTGATGGCTTCCCTGTCCCCACCCTGATACCACACATATTGGCCGTGGAGATAGGCGTCGTGTGCTTCGGGATTGATAGAGCGTGTCGCAGACCGCGTTGCCGAAGGGTTTTTGAGCTTGGCGGCGATCTCGCGGGCTGCCTGATCCGGGAGGGTGACGGCCTCATTGTCGGCGCGATCGTAGCTTTCGGCCCAGAGGTGTGCATCAGTGTCGGCCCGGATGAGTTGGAGATTCATGTGAACGGTGCCGTTGGCGTGCGAGAGAGAGCCTTCGAGAATGGCGTCGACGTTGAGGGCGCGGGCGATGTCGCCGAGGGGCTTATGTGCACCTTTGTATTGCATGACGGAGGTGCGAGAAGTGATGCGAAGGTTGGAGTCCTTGGCGAGCATAGTGATGAGCTCGTCGGTCACTCCGTCCGCGAAGTACTCCTGGTTGGGATCGCCGGAGAGGTTGTCGAGCGGGATGACTGCGAGCGAAGTGATGGGCGGATTAGGGTCCCGATGCAGAAGGCCTGCGATCTGTCGCGGGCCGACAGCCGTCACGATGAACAAAACGGTAAGCGCGACGAAAGGGGCAACGACGGCGACTTGAACGGCGAGCGGCCTCTTCGGCAGCTCCTGGATTGACGGCGGTGTTGAAGCCTGGGGCTCAGAGACGGTGTCGGAAGCGGATTCGAGGGTAGGCGCCGCAGGGGAATCCGTAGCTGGATTTTCTAAAGCGACTAAGGGAGCGATGAAGCGATAGCCCATGCCACTAACAGTCTGGATGAATTTGGGATCTTCGGAGTCATCGCGCAGAAGGTAGCGGAGCTTGCGGATCGCGGTGTTGATGCCGTGTTCAGTGTCGACGAAAACTTCGCTGGACCACAGGCGATGTGCAATTTCGGCGCGGCTCACGAGCTCGCCTTCCCGCGAGGCGAGGAGGATGAGTAGCTCCATCGGCTTGCGTTGCACACGGAGAGCGCGGCCGTTGCGGAGCAGCTCAAAGTGGCCGCAGTCGAGCTGGAAATCAGCGAATTGGTAAGTCGGACCGGGCACAGGACCCCTCCGCGTCCGAGATAAAGTTGGTCGGAGTCCAAGGATACCGTGTACGGCGCTGGATTTAAAGCAAATATTGATTCACCAAATGTTTACCAAACGCTTCACCACCGGGTCATTGCCTCGGCAGGCCCGCCTTGGGTTATCTCGGTAGCATGCCGGCGATCCCCGGCGGAGGAGAGAGACAAATGAAGACAAGAAATTGCAGATTGGCAATAGTAGCTGGCGCGCTGGTACTGACAATGGCGCTGGCACCGGGTGCGCTGGCACAGTGTGGCCTTTCTTCAAGATTGATTAAACCGTCGAGCTGGCAACCGCAAATGGGTGGTACACACGTTTTGCGCACGGCTCTCGGAAGATTCGATGACGACGACGATTCACCGTCGATCGTGGGGATGTGGCATGTAGTTTTCACGGCAAAGACATTCAATGGAGTCTCCATACCCAATACCATGATCGACAATGCCCTGGTGCAATGGCATAGCGACAAGACGGAGATCATGAATTCCGCGCGGCCCGCGCAGGATGGGGACTTCTGCCTGGGCGTCTGGTCCAAGACCGGGAGATTTACCTACCATCTCAATCACTTTGCATGGTTGGGTGGCAGTGACACCACGAACGCGCCCAGCGGCATCGGGAATCCGGCGGGGCCTACTCAGCTGGTGGAATCACTCACCCTAAGTGAGAACGGGAGTCACTATTCCGGAACGTTCAAGCTGGATGCATACGACACCTCGAACAATCTCACGGTGTCATTTACCGGGGTGCTCTCGGCGACCCGAATCACTACGAGTACGACCGAGAGTGAGTTGTTCTGAACTTACAGTACTGGATGGTCACCGAACCTATAGGTGAAGCTGACACTCGCATACGTGGGAATCGGGCGCCAGTCACCTCCGAAGTGGTAGAGGGGTAGAAATTCTCAAGTGTCGTGCAAGCCACGCGTTGTTGCCGCGGTTCAGGCCAGCCGCGAGATCAATATCGCGAAAGTCCCCGAAACCTCTGAGGATGATTATCGGCGTTGGTGCCATCGTCATTGTTGAGCGCTGAGCGCATAACTGTCTGACTGGCAGTTACTCAGCGGCAATGGAAGGGTCGGCCACCTTCCGACCTGAACCGCTTGACGGTTATGCGCCGTGCTCCAGCGATGAAATTGCGTCACCATGAACGAGCGGAACGGCGCCGGGGTCAAGGTGTGAGGGGTGAACTGGACAGTTGTTGCTTCCGATGGCAAGCCGGGTGAGGGTGAGAACGGTGATGTCGTCGTCCCGTCCGAACTCGACAACGGCTTGGCTATCGGCATCATTTTGAGCACCGTCATTGGTGCCCTGAGTACGAATAGCGTAGGAGGGCAACTCCAATAACGCTTGATGATTATCTTTACCTCCACTGGCTGTGGACTGCGTATAGTTTTTGCATCGACTCTCCCGCATTTTGAGGTCATGCAATGGCTCGACGCGCCGCTTACTCATTATTGATGGCAGGTGTTTTGGCTTGCGGTTCCCTGGCTCCCGCTCAGCCCGCGTCACAATCCGCAAGCCTATCCGATTCGCCGGCTGAGCCGCGAAGTACGGAGCATGTCATCCTTGGCCAATCCGTCGTTCCGCTCTATGGGCCGTGGAAGTTCACCATCGGCGACTCTCCGATTGATCCCAAGACCAACAAGCCTCTCTGGGCCGGGCCGGAGTTTGACGACTCCAAGTGGGAGACAGTGAACCTGACCCCTAAGACTGGGGCCGTTGATCCGGTCGACGGGGAACCAGGGTATGTGCCGGGTTGGACAGCCAAGGGACATCCCGGCTACTGGGGCTACGCATGGTACCGAATCCGGGTACAGATGCGGGTGTCGCCCGGTCAGGGATTGGCCCTGTTGGGGCCGGCCGATGTAGATGACGCCTACCAGGTCTTTGACAACGGGAAACTGGCGGGCGAATTCGGAGTTTTCTCCGGCAGCAAACCCAAGGTCTACTTCACCCTCCCCCAAAAGTTCATCCTTGATGAGCAGGGCAGTCGCGATACCTGGTTCAGCGCAGACAAGTTTGAGACGTTGCAACGTGGCCCAGCCGAGACCACGCGAGTTCTGTCCTTCCGGCTGTGGATGGAGCCTTCCACACTGATTTCCGTTCCCGATGCGGGCGGCATGCACTCCCCGCCGGTGCTGGGCGACGCCGACGCGGTTGCGGCCCGCTACCAGTTGCGCTGGCTGAGCCTTATCCGCGCCCACGCATCGAACGCCGTCCAGGCTGCGCTCTTTGGCCTGCTGGCCGCGGTCGCTTTTTCCCTCATCCTCTTTGACCGCTCCGACCACGTTTACCTGTGGATGGGGGCTCTGTTCCTGTTGTTTGCTGCCTTTTTCGCCGTCGTCATTATCGGCTCCTGGACGGAATTGCTGAGCATCCCCGTCATCAATTTGCTAACCGATGGTCTCACCGTCCCGCTTATCTACGCCGCCTGGATCATGGTGTGGCGGATCTGGTTCGGGCAGCACCGCCCGGCCTGGCTGCCTCGGCTCACTGCCGGGATGACGCTGCTGTTAATGGCCTCAACCATTCTAGGCGAAGAGATATTCTTCGGGCTTGTTCCGCACGCGGTTGCCGTCCATTTCATGACGGTCTCCCTGGTCCTTCAGTTGCTCTTCTTTGCCCTCCTGTTATGGGTCGTGGTCGAGGGCATTCGCAGGCAGGGCTTGGAAGGCTGGTTGGTTTTGCCTGTCGCGTTATTGCGCGGGATCGATGCCTTTGCAGTCCAAATCACGCTCCTCCACGTCCGGATGATTTGGTTCCCGTTCGGCGTCACGGTCTACGCTGTCCAGGTCTCCAGCCTGCTGGTAGCGGTAGTCATTGCCCTGCTGCTGTTGCGGCGGCTGCTCAAATCGGTGAAGCGCCAGCGGCTGATGGCGCTGGATGTGAAGCAGGCGCAGGAAGTGCAGCAGGTGATCCTGCCCGAGGCACGGCTGGTGCTTCCCGGATTGACCATCGAAAGTGAGTACCGGCCCGCACGCGAGGTGGGAGGTGACTTCTTCCAGATCATTCCCAACAAAACCGATGGCAGCCTGCTGATCGTGGCCGGAGACGTGACCGGCAAAGGGCTGAAGGCGGGTATGCTAGTGGCGCTGCTGGTAGGGGCGATCCGCACCCAGGCGCAACATGAATTCGATCCGCTCGGGATGCTCAAGACCTTGAATGAACGTCTGCTGGGCCGCAATGATGCGCAGGCTACTTGCCTCGCGCTGCGCATTGCATCAGACGGCGCAGTCACGCTGGCCAACGGCGGCCACATCGCGCCCTATCTGAATTCGGAACCTATCGCGATGGAAGGTGCGCTACCGCTGGGCATGATGAAAGGTGCAGAATTTTCCTTGATGCATTTCCAACTGATACCGAACGACAAGCTGATGCTGATGTCGGACGGCATCGTCGAAGCAACCGACGCCGAAGGCCACCTGTTCGGCTTCGAGCGCGTAAGCCAGTTGCTGCTCGAAGCAAAATCTGCAACTGAGATTGCAAACGCTGCGCAATCCTTCGGACAGGAAGACGACATCAGTGTCATCTCCGTGACTCGGAATTTGGTGTATGAACCTCAGCTGGTGTGAGCGGCTTAGAACAAAGAAGCTTTAACGCCTGGACAACCCCAACTCGGAAATAACCCAAAAATCGGGTTATGTCCGGATGGACCACAATCCATCCGCAAAGCGACTAATTGATGCTGCAGATTGGATTCCAAGTACCTCACGCGAAAAATCGAGAATGCCAGAATCACGAGTCAGAAAAGTACTTGCGGCGTCAAGCGCCACCATCGCGGCGTACGGCATTCCCGATGGGTCTTCTCGTCGCCATCGCGTTCAGATTTGGAATTGGCGAAATGACGACCTGCTTGCCGATTTCGCGACACGCCGGGTGCCACCGTGATCGCGTAGTGCAGGCAATTAAGTACTCTGCTCGCATGCATGCCAGGAACGTGGGCGCGGACAACCCCTGGTCGTCGGCGCGCATCTGGCAATCGTGGTTTCAGACGAAATCGACCCTTGTTAGGCGCTCGCCGGTTCGCGGTGAGTGCGGGAAAGTCGTGCGCAAGTGGTAGCTACGACGAATAGCGAAAGCATCGGAACGTTCACACTCGATGGTGGGCGGCCCACCCCCTTCCCAGTCCCAGCCGATACCACGCAGGCACCGGAACGCATTCGCCAAGCCGCCGCCGCGACAAACCCCCGCAAGCACAAGGTGCTCGTCATCGACGATGAGCAGGCCATTGCTGACACCCTCACGCTAATTCTGAACCATGCCGGATATGACGCACGCGCTGCGTATAGCGGGTGGACCGCAATTGAGCTGGCATGTGACTTCCAGCCGGACATGCTTGTCACCGATGTCATCATGCCGGGCATTACGGGAATACAAACCGCGATTCACGTGTGCGCGATGCTGCCATCGTGCAAGGTTCTGCTCATTTCTGGAAATGAGGCCACCGCGGCTCTGCTTGCAGAAGCTCTACGCCATAACCGAAAATTCGAAATCCTCGCCAAGCCCTTTCATCCGATAGAACTGTTCGCTCGGCTTGCGAGTGCCGTGGGCGATGCCTGAAAGCTCGCGCGCTCTGCTCGGGCGGCCCGTGAACCGAGTTCCGGTCAAGTAGTGGTACACAACTTTGCCGAACGGTTGAACCGGAGAACGGGATACGGAGCATGCTTGCCCAATTCGCCGACACCCGCCGGGTAGCGGCGACGCAGATACCCGGCGCAAGTGTCCGCGCCGGTCACTATCTAAACGAAGCGCGCTTTGTTCGTCAATAGGTGGATTCCCCACGCACACAGCAGAAAAGTTTTCTACACGGGGAGTCAAGTGGGGGTGGGGTGCCTGTGGGTCCCCGACCCCTTGACGCCTGGTGGCGCGAAGGCCGTGCTACGTCGCCCGGCTTTGGGGGTCCCGCAGTTCAGACTCCGGACCGCGCAAGGATGTCGCCTCAATGAGCGACTCTGAAGTCGCCAACTGAGAACCAGGTGTGAAATCATGTTGGACGGGTGCCATACCCCCTCGTCCGCTGAGCCGCGAGTTTCTGCGCAGGAGGATCGCGTGTTCAAGCCTACTCTTCTGTTGTTGACTGCATGGCTGACCATAGGAACTTTGAGAGCGGCGAGCGATCCATTCGTCGGAAAATGGAAGCTCGACGCCCGCAGAAGCAAGCAAACCGACCAAATGAAGGTCGAAGCCGCCGGCCCAAACAGGTACGTCTTCGACTTTGGCCCTGGCGGATCCCCTCCGTTCGCGCCTGAATCTGTCCACAAAACGGAAACGATTGTGGCGGACGGGAGCGAACAGCCCGGCCATTCGGGAACCACCCTGTCGGTTACCCCAGTCGAGCCCAGTACTTGGAAACTCGTCCGCAAGAAGGACGGCTTCACCGTAATGACGGCGATCTTCAAGCTCTCAGCCGACGCCAGGACGCTCAGCGACAGCTTCACCTCCTCCCGGCCCGATGGGTGGACATTCAGCATTGATTATGTGTTCGCGCGAACGACAGGGAGTTCAGGCTTCGTGGGCACCTGGGAAAGTTCGAACGAGAAGGTAAATTCGGTCTACGAACTTGAAATTCAACCTTACCAGCGGGACGGCCTCGTTATCTCGCTTCCTGCGGAACATTTTGCCACAAAGATGAAATTCGACGGCAGAGATTATCCAGTCCAGGGCACCGAGGTTGCGCCGGGCTCTGCGTCGTCGGGACACAGGGTGAATAAGCATACTCTGGAAATAACCGACAAGATCGGCGGCAAGACCATAGACACGCAGCGGATCACACTTTCTCCCGACCTGAAGACCTTGACGATGACCATCCAGCAGGCGGATCAGAGCACACCGAACACATTGGTGTTCAATCGGGAATAGAAGAGCGCGCTGGCGATGTTCTGTTTTACCAGCCACCATTCTAGTGAATGCCTAATCGCCAAGTCACTCATCGAGCCCTATGGGCTGTGATGTTAACCCACACCTCAGCCGACTCAAGCCGTCAATGAGTGAGTTGGCGATTTAGCGCTCGTCGAGCATTGCGGGGGAGAGCTGACATACGGAAGCATCTCCATTGCCGTCGCGTAGGAACGCATGGGGCTAGCCTAGTAGGTGCTATCGGTTATGAATGCGCCAGCACTGCCTGTGCTTCATCGCTCGGGACTGCTGTTGGCTTCACTCTAAACCAGATTGAATAGAGTGCAGGCAAGAATACGAGCGTCAGCACTGTACCCACAGCGGTCCCGCCAATCAGTGTGTACGCCATCGAACCCCAGAAGACTGAGAAAGTCAGAGGAATGAAGGCCAATACGGCTGCGAGCGCTGTAAGGATTACCGGACGTGATCGCTGTACCGTCGCTTCCACGACAGCGTGATAGCTATCAAGTCCTTCCTCCTGGTTTGTTTTGATCTGACCGATCAGGATCAGAGTATTCCTCATCAGGATGCCAGCCAACGCAATCAGCCCGAGGATCGCATTGAACCCGAATGGCTGATGAAAAAGAAGCAACGTCGGAACGACGCCAGCGAGACCGAGGGGCGCTGTAAGGACCACCATGAACATCGCCGAGAATGACCGAACCTGGAAGATGATCACCGTGAGCATCAGCACGATCATTACGGGAAACACCGTGCCCAGCGCTCTGTTCGCCTTTCCAGCCTCTTCTATATTTCCGCCCATTTCGATCTTGTAGCCCTCGGGCAGGCTTGAGATGATCGGCTGAATTGCCTTTTGAATCTCAGTAGAGACCTGTGGAGGTTGAAGAGATTCGTCAATGTCACTCTCTACCGTAATCGTCGGTAAGCGATCACGGCGTTTGAGGATCGGATCTTCCGGACGAATCTCGACGTGGCCGACTTGACTCAGTGGAACAGCCTTCCCCGAGCGATTCATCAAGGTCATGTCGTTCAGCTTTCTGGGATCGAAGCGGTCTGTTCCGCCGCTTCGAGCGATGACCTCCACCGTTCGAATATCTTCACGAACCTGCGTGACTGGCACGCCGGTCAGGAGGAACTGGATCTGCTCCGCAGCCTCTTGAGACGAGAGGCCGATGAGCTGCAGGCGAGCCTGGTCGAGCACAAAATGCACAGTCGGCGCGCGCTCCCCCCAGTCCAAATTCACTTGCCGAGTGTGGGGATTTGCCAGCATTACAGCCTGTACCTTTGCCGCAATGGCGCGGTCCCTATCCGCGTCCGGACCCATAACGCGAAACGCTACCGGCCAGGGTGAATATGGCCCAAATACGAGCTGCGAGGCGCGCACTCGGGCTTCCTGCGCAAGGCCCTGCTCAACCCGCTCACGCAGCCTGAGCTTAAGACGATCTCTATTCTTCTCGCTGGCAGTGAGAACAATGATTTTGGCGAAATTGGGGTTCGGGAGTTCTGGATTATATGAGAAGAAAAAGCGCGGAGCGCCCGCTCCGATGTATGCCGTAACAATCTTCGCCTCGGGTTGTTGGCGCAGCCAGTCCTCTACTTTCTTCGAACTCGCATTGGTGGTTTCGATGCTAGTGCCTTGTGGCATCGTCACTTCGACCAGGAGTTCAGGCCTATCGGATTGAGGAAAGAACTGCTGCTTGACAAGTCCCATGCCTGCTACTGAGACGAGAAAGATGCTTAGAACAGTGCACGCGACCAGAGCCTTCCGGCGTACCGCCCAGGCGATCAGGCGGCGGAGTCTCTCGTAGCCGGGCGTTGCATAAATTGCCGCGTGGCCGCCGGGCAGGGCTTTGATCTCAGGCAGCATCTGCACGCCGAGAAAAGGAGTAAAGGTCACCGCGACAATCCATGAGGCGAGCAGCGCGAAACCGACTACCCAGAAGATATTTCCGGCATACTCGCCGGCAGTCGATCGCGCGAACCCGACCGGCATGAGGCCGATGACAGTGACGAGCGTGCCTGCCAGCATAGGAGCAGCGGTATGACTCCATGCATATCCGGCAGCCCGGACACGGTCCCATCCTTCCTCCATTTTGACCACCATGATCTCAGTGGAGATGATCGCGTCATCCACCAAAAGCCCAAGGCCCAGGATCAGCGCGCCGAGCGTGATGCGATCGAATACCCTTCCCGTGGCAAGCATGACGACGAAGACGGCTGCCAAGGTCAGTGGAACGGCAGCTGCCACAACCAGTCCTTCGCGCCAACCAAGGCTGATGAAGCTAACGATCATGACGACAGCAAGGGCGACAAAGAACTTCAGCATGAACTCATCCACCGCTTCGTGGATGTTTACGGCCTGATCCGTCACCTTGCTGAAAGTGAGGCCTGCAGGCAAGTCGGCAGAGATTTTCTTCTGTTCGGCCACAAGAGCTTTACCGAGGTCCAGACCGTTCCAGCCCTCTTTCATCACGATGCTGAGAAGCAAGGCCGGTTGACCATTATGACGAATAAGGAAGGTAGCGGGATCTTCGTATCCGCGCTTCACATCGGCAACGTCTGAGAGCTTAAGAGTGCGCCCGCCTGCGACAATCGGCGTGTCCCGAATCTTCTGGAGATCGTCAAGAGCTCCATCGAGGCGAATGTAAACCTGCTGAGCGTTCGTATCGATAGATCCGGATGGAGTGACCGCGTTCTCGCGAACCAGTGCATCGAAAATATCTCGCGCGCTTACTCCCAGCGTTGCGAGCCGTGGGTACGAGAACTCGACAAAAATACGTTCCGGCCGTTCTCCTACGATGTCAATCTTCTTTACACCCGGAACCTGAAGGATCCGCTGCCGAAGGGTTTCTGCTTCACGGGTGAGCTGGCGAGGGGGAAGGCCTGGAGCCTCGACCGAGTAGAGCGCGAACGTCACATCCGAGTATTCATCGTTGATGAAGGGGCCGTACACGCCCTGAGGCAAGTTGTGTGCTTCGTCGCCTAGCTTCTTCCGTGCCTGGTAAAACTCTTCCGGGACGTCCTTTGGAGGGGTATTGTCCTTGAGAGTTACCATCATCAGCGCCAGCCCGGGGCGCGTAAAAGTCTCTACCCGGTCGTAGTCGCGCAATTCCTGCATGCGCTTTTCGAGCGGTTCGGCAACGAGATCCTGCATCTCCTGAGCCGTCGCTCCGGGCCAGACGGCTGAAACGGTAAAAACCTTGATGGTGAAGCTGGGATCTTCTGCGCGCCCTAGTTTCAGGAAGGCAAAGATGCCGGCGGCAGCAATCGCAATCAGCAAGAAAAGAGTAATCGCCTTCTCGCGGACCGCGAGGGCCGATAAGTTCAGAAACCGCTTCTCCGAAGTCTTGTCTGGTGTGTGGAACTGGTTCATCGAACTTCTCCCGTAGGCTCTGCCCGAACACGTTCACCATCGTGAAGCAGATGAACCCCAAGGGCCACGACCTCTTGTCCCGCGCGTAGGTTTCCGCTGATGGTTGCCAGTTCTTCATCCAGTTGGCGTACCTGCACGGGCTGGAATGACACCGTGGATGTAGGCTGGTTTAGGACCCAGACACCTGGCCCCTTGCCTCGATCGATGATGGACGAGGTCGGTATTTGCAACGCGTCGTTTCCTGTGTCACCGGAGAGGTGAACCGTAACGGTTGCTCCCAATGGTGCATTCGCGGCAGCCCCTTCGAGAACATAGCGTGCCTCAAAAGTACGGGTCTGTGGGTCCGCGGCATTGGAAAGCTGTCGCAGTCGGACTGGAACGCTTGTCGTGCTGCCATAGAGGGTTGCAAGTGCGGTCGACCCAAGAGCAGGCCTTAGCGTCTCGGGAAGGTCCACCGCTGCCTCTCGTGGACCGGAATGTGCGAGCTTCACAACTGTTTGCCCGGCGGCTACCACTTGTCCGGGTTCGGCCGAGGTCTCGATAACGACGCCGTCCGCATCCGCAACAAGTTCTGAGTAATTGTCCTCATCTCGCGCAACCTGTTCCTGAGCCTGGGCCGCTGCGAGGCCAGCTTGCGCCGCATCCGAGGCTGCCTTGATCTGATCGTAGATGGAAGCGGAAACCGCGCCGCTCTTAACCAAGCCGCGATACCGGGCCTCATCGGCGGCAGCCTGCACGGCTTTTGCATTTGCCGCGGTCACGGTTTCTGCACGTGCCGTGATGGCATGGACATAGTCGGTCCGATCAATCGTCATGAGCAGTTGTCCCGCACGGACAAATTGCCCTGTATCGACCAAGCGCTTCGTGACCTTGCCGGGAACTCGGAAACCCAGATCGCTCTCTACACGCGCTGAAACAACTCCCGTAAATGCGGGATCTGTACCGGAAGTCGGGGTCACTTCGACGACGCGAACCAACTCCGGCTCAGTTCTTGGGTCAACCTCTCGTTTGTGACTGCAACCAGACAGGAGGATCACAAACGCGGAAATGGCCAGGACGGGAGAAGTGATAGTGATGATTTTCATGGGACGTTCCTTCTTGAGAATTTCGATCTCGATCACTGGAGCCAGCCTCCGCCGAGAGCGCGATAAGAGCCGATTGCAGCGCGCGACGCGCTCTCTCGGGCTACGGCCAACTCGTCCTTAGCGACAAGCAACTGACGGTCCGCGTCGAGCACGTCGGTGAGTGGGATGACACCCGCGGTGTAGGACTCTTCCGAGCGGTCGCGGACGCGCTGTAGCTCAGCGATTTCGCGCAGGATTTCGTTGCGGCGATTCTCCGATTGGACAAGAAGACTGAAGGCGTCTTCGACATCTTCAGCCGCGTGAAGGACCGAGCTCCGATACTGAAGCAGAGCTTCGGCATTCGCACCGCGTGCTTCCTGCACTTCTGCCCCGACACGGCCGAAATCGAAGAGCCTCCAGCGCAGGCCTACGAGACTGACAGGCTGAAATCCCTGCTGTTCGAAGATATGGCCGGGCGCGAGCGCTTCAGAACCGACGATGCCTGAAAGGGACAGCTTTGGATAATATTCGGCCAGGGCCTGACCGATGCGAGCATTCGATGCAGCAACTTCTCGTTCTGCAGCGATGACGTCGGGTCTCCTGCGTAAAAGATCCGTGGGCGTGCCGAAACCGGAGATCTTCGGTACTTCGGGAATGTCGGCGACTGGCGTCAACTCCGCTGCGTAGGTTCCCGGCTGGGCGCCCATGAGAACGTCCAGCCGGTTCAGCTGTGCCTCCAGAGCCACTGTGAGCAGTGGGACAGTTGCTTTCGCTTGCGACAGCACGGCTTGAGCCTGTGCGAGCTCACGGTCCGAAGCAACGCCCGCATCCCTGCGCTGCTGCACGAGATCGACGAGATGGCTATCAGTTGCGATCTGCTCGTTGGCAAAATTCAAGCGCGCCTGCGCGCCCCGTATCTGCATGTAGGCGTCAGCGGCTTCGGCGGCAACCGTGATGCGGGTTCCCGTTCGGGATGCCTCGGCTGCTTGGGCCTCCGCAGTAGCGGCTTCAGCACCTTTTCTCAAACCACCGAACAGATCGGTTTCCCAACTCGCCATCAATCCGAGGTCGTAATAATTCTGAGTGCGGCTATAGCCTGGCAGGCTCGAAGCGAGGCGGCCTGTGATACTCTCGGTCGACTGATAAAGCGTAGTCGTCGAGGCGTTGAGATTTCCCGCCGGCAGACGCTGCGCTCCCGCTCCTCGTGCAGCCGCGCGCGCCTGTTGCACCCGCACCATCGCAGCAGCGAGGTCGAGATTCTGATCCAGCGCCCGCTGCACAATTCGTGTCAGCTCGGGATCGTGGAAACCCGTCCACCACTGGTCGAGGGGCGGCGCCGGGAGCGAGGCGGTGCGAGTTTCGATTGAGGGAGCGTTGTGGAACGGCTGCAGCTTGACCGACGGACGCTGGTAGTTTGGCCCGACGGCGCATCCGGTAACGCTCGCGCCTAGTGCGAGGGCAAAGCCGATTTGGAGGGTTAACTTCCGCATTGCAGATCGTCCTTTGTAGGGCAACATGACGTGCAAATCGTCGAAGGTACGCGCAGCAGAGACGGGCCGCGAGACTGTCCGTCTCATGAGATGGGGACCAATTTCATGGAGGCCTTCCAAAGCTGCCGATTCATGAGCCCGGGCGCCAGGCGCCGCATCAGGGCGAGTAGATTTGCCTGTCCCGGCCGAATCTCGAGCTTGCCTTTCTTGAAGGCCGAGAAGGTTTGCTTCAACAATTCGTGAGTGGACATCAATGCGACGAGGCCGCCTTCGGGAAGATCCGCCGACAGGTCGGTTCTCACCGCAGGTGGCATGAGCTCGATCACCTCGACCCCGGATTCCTCCAACTGAAACCGCAGGGATTGGGTGTACGAGTGAACTGCTGCCTTGGTCGCGCTGTAGATTGGCGCAGAAGAGAGAGGTACGAAAGCGAGCCCAGAGGAAACGTTAATTAGAGTGCCTCTATTTGTCGTGAGAATATCGATGAATGCTGAAGTGGTACGGATAACGCCACCCACATTGATGTCCACTTCGTTTGTCAATCCGCCGAGGTCAGCCGTTGGGACCGCCAGGTTCCTGTGGAGCATGATGCCCGCGTTGTTCATCAGGACATCGAGCTTTGGATAGGACGCCTTCACGCGTTTTGCCAGGGATGCGATCTGTGCGGGATCGGCAACGTCGCTCTGGATCGTGTGGAGCTTCGGATAGTCTTTCTTCAGCTGTTCGAGCGTTGACTGACGGCGGCCCGTCACGATGACTTGGTTGCCGAGTTCAAGGAATTTGCGAGCAAAAGCAAGACCAATGCCTGCGGAGCCGCCTGTAATCAAAATCGTGCGATTAGTGAGCTTCATGGAGTTCCTTTCATCAATTGCTATTCCGGTTTCTGTTCGCGGACCCCTGCGTCCGAGTAGACCCGCGTGAGGTGTGGGACTATGCCGAGCATCCGCTCGATGACCGTAAGCTGGCCAAGATGATGCATCTCATGTTCCTTTGTCCCGAGAATCATTTCGAAGCGCGTCTTCAACGTTCCGTCGCGTTGGGAGACTGTTTCCGCTAGGAAGTGCTCAGGCACGAATTCCACCCACTCTGCCCAGCGTTCCCCTGAATCCTTCAACAACCCGATGAGTGAAGATTTCGCGTGGTGCCTCTTCTCTTGTGTCTCGCTATCTCTGAGGAATTTGCCAACATCGAAGGCCCCTACTGTTGTCACGTGCTCCTCTTCGTGGAAGAGGTAATCGAAGTTTGAGAAGAAGGCGATGTGAGTCAATATCTCGGCGATTGAGCGACTCGCAGCGGTAGAGCGGAATAGGTAATCATCCTCATGGATGTCTTTCGCGATAAGGACAACATTTCCCCGAACTGTCCGGATGCCGTCGGCTGATTGTTTTGAACCGTAGAGATTCATGTCTTCTCCAAAACGAGTCAACTATTTCGCATCCGAATTCGGCTGTTCTGCGAGAATTGAAGCCGTGTCGTTGATCAGTTTCGTGAGTTCGTCCCAACGCCCTTTGCCGAGCCGTTCACGCAGAGCGTCCTGTGTCTTTCGCCAGCTCGGAACAGCACGATTGAATTCGGCCTCTCCGGCCCGAGTCAGGCGCAGCCGTCGCTCTCGCCGGTCTGCCCCGTGATGTTTCCCGATCCATCCATTCCTGGTCATAATTGCGAGCGTTCGGGTCAGCGTGGTGCTGTCCATCGCGAGAATCTCTCCCAGTTCGCCCTGCGTCGGCTCTCCAGCCAATGAAAGCGCCTGAAGGATGGTGAACTGAGTGATGGTCAGCCCCAGCGGCCTCAGCGCCTCGTCATAGCGCTGGGTAAGGGCCCGTGCAGCGCGGCGAATGTTCGCGCACATGCAAGGAAGAATCGGAGAGGACAAGTTCTTCATGTCATAATAGATGTATATGCATATAATGAGATTCAAAAATAAAACAGCGAAAAACTCACTGCTCATTAGATGAACCTCCGGACGCTAGAATGAACCGTGAAGGATCACTGGAAATATGGCTAGGGTTCTTGTCATTGGTGGGAGTGGGCATGTCGGAGCTTACCTACTGCCCGCACTTGTTGAATGTGGATACGAGGTAGTGAACGTCAGTCGAGGTACAGCGAAACCTTACCGACTACACCCGGCATGGAAGGCCGTTGAGCAGGTTGTCATAGACCGCAAGGCCGAAGAAGAAAAGGGGACTTTCGGCTCGCGCATGGCGGCACTGAATGCCGACATCGTCGTGGACATGATTTCGTTCACACTGGAGCAGACCCAGCAACTGATCGAAGCATTGCGTGGCAAGATCGAGCATTATTTGTTTTGCAGCTCTATTTGGGTGTACGGTCACGTCACGACGGTGCCATCCGTCGAGACCGATCCCATCAACGCAATCGACCCATACGGAGTTAACAAGGCGAAGATTGAACGCTGGCTGCTGCAACAGGCCCGAAGAGATGGCTTTCCAGCGACAAGCTTCCGACCCGGTCACATCGTTGGCGAAGGTTGGGTGCCAATCAACCCCCAAGCTAATGCAAACCCCGAAGTCTTCTCTCGAATCGCACGAGGTGAAGAAATCGCCCTGCCGAACCTGGGTCTGGAAATGCTGCATCACGTCCACGCCGATGATGTGGCTCAATGGATCATCTGCGCCATCGCACACAGGGCGGCATCGATCGGCGAAGTGTTCAACACCGTCTCCTCTCACGCTCTCACTCTTCGCGGGTACGCGGAAGCGATGTATCGGTGGTTTGGACATGAACCCAGGCTAGCCTTCGCGCCGTTCGATCATTGGAAGCTTGGTCTGGATGAAAGGGACGCCCACTCCTCGTGGGGACATATTATGCGCAGCTCCTGCGTGTCAATCGAGAAGAGTCGACAGCGGCTTGGCTACAATCCCCGGTTCTCCAGCCTAGAGGGGGTACAACAATCCGTAACGGCGCTGATCGCGTCGGGGCGAGTAGCAGCCCCCAAGAGCTGACATCAGAAAGAATCGCTGAATGAGTGATTTGGCGATTATGCGCTTATTGAGGACCAGGAGATGCAAGTTGTCCGACATGGCGACTTTCCGTCAAAGTGGGTCGTTGGCCACATGCCAGTTTGTCGGGACAACCCTACGCCTATCGTGTAAACGACCGCTGATGTGCAGCTCGGAATTGCACTACTTCTGATCTTGACTCTGCATGACAGCCTCGATCTCATCGGCGGTATATGGCATTCCGGGCGTGAGCAACTCTGTGCCCGTATGAGTAATCACGAAATTGTCTTCCATGAAAAATGCCTGACCATGGATTGACGCCTGTGGCTCAAATGCGATTGCTGTCCCTGCACGGAACGGCTCTACCGCAAAGCCCTCATTCGAGATCAACGTATGCACAAAGAAAGCGTCCAGATTCTCCCTTTTCGACCACAGATCAATTGCTTCTTTGGCAAGAGTGGTCTTCACTTCATCCCTGTGACGCACCAGTTCGGTTCGCCAGGCACCAAAGACTTGTTCAACAGTTGAGCTCTCTCGAATAGCTGCTGCGCCGGCCTGATATGCAGCGACGAACGCATTCCAGATCTCGCGCTGCTCGGCTGTGAAGTGTCCCGACACGGGTACGGTTCTGCCAAGGTCTGATTCGTAATGATTCACGGAGCAGGAGTCGTCAAGGCGAACCAGTTCCCCTGCTTTCATCACCCGATCCAGATGGTCGTATCTTGTCTGAGAAGTATTGAATGTCGGGCGAACGGCGTTGGGTCCTGACATTGCCCAGGGCCACCAGGCATTGCGTGCACCCGCGTGCCAACAGCCTTCCACCATAGCCCATTCCGCGCTCCGCTGAGTTGCACCGGGTCTCACTGCGCGAATGCCTGCGATCACTGACCCGACCACCACCCTGGTTGCGGCGCGGATGTTCACTAGCTCGGATTCGCTCGGCACGTCCATCACTGCGTAGACGCGATCTCTCGCCTCGGTAAGGCGGAAGGATGGCCACCTGCTCCCAACGATCGCCACCCAACTCGGCATTTCCATCGGATTCGAGGTACCATCCCCAGGCGGCGGGGCTGGCTGTCGAGTGATATTTGGGGGAAGATCAGCTGTTGCGTCCACCTCGCCGACGTAATAAAGGCGCTGTCCCGATCTGGAAGCTGCGGCAAGAAACCCCTCAAGTTCTGACCAGTCCCCGACATGCTCGATACCGGCCTCCCGCACTCGCGGTGAGTCGTCTTTGCCTTCAGGTGGCAGGACATTCCAGTACAGCGGGTACGTGGGAAGGAACAACCAGCTTTCGCCGGAACGTCCGTCGATTGCAAGAATCGCACCAGTTGTGTTTTCGAGACCAGTGAAGTAGTAGAAAGCGCTGTCCTGGCGGAATCCGTCCTCGTGATCATTAGTGACGGAAACCGCATGGATTAGCAGGATCCCATCGGAGAAGGACGCGGCAGCCTTCTGGCGCCTGACCTGCAATTCGTTCCCACTTGCAGTTGCAGGGATGAAAAGCAATGCAATCAACAGGGTCGCGCTGAACGAGATCATTCGCAAGGTATCCGCACCTCGGGTTGAGCTGAGAATAGGCATAGATCAGACCACTATAAGCGAAGAAACGGTTTTGGCTGAAAACGAGATCTGGAGCTCACCGTCCTGGATTCATGCGCATAGAGAACGAGTCCATTGGGGCAATGCACATGACGCAACGATTTCTACCCTAAAGTCGGCTAGGTTTTACAAATCAGTCCACCTGGCCGTTAAACGGCCTAGCCTGACAAGTGCGTCTGGTTGTCCGTTGTCGATATCAGGCCAATGCGCTTATCGAGTCAACATTCGAGATGGGCAGAGGTCTACAGGGCAGAGGTCGCGGGTTTGATATGGGTTCGATAACGGTACCCGATCGTTCCTTACAGCGCCAAAAGAAGCCATCCGTGACGCTTGTTTTCTGTAAGTTACGACCTTCCTTTTCGCTGTCACGGCAGAGGCCGCGGAAGATCTGGGAATGAAGATTGATTTTCTTCGTCGCTGAGACAAATGGGGCAAATCTTCCCAACCCAGTTGCTGAAGAGACGACGGACGGGAGCAGCTATTTGCTCTCGAAAACTCTACTGCTTTTGTACCGCCGATCCGCCGATTGGTGCGATTTCTGCGTTTTTCGAGAATCTCCACAGACTTGCACTGAAATTCACTGCTCTTGTTTTTTCAAGTATCTATGGCAAAATTGATTCGATTGGTGGAGTGGCTAGATTCTCAGGCGACGTTCGAGTCCTACATGAGGTATTGCGTTGCAGCGCAACGCCGAGCCTGAAAATCCCATCCGAGTCGAGTGACCATTCGGTGAAAATTCGGTGCAAACAAGACGGGCACCGTGGCAGATCGCAACCCCGCAGTAACTCTGGTATCTACCTGAATTGGACGTTGCTTTCATGTCAGTCAAAATGGTGAACATCAGGCGAATCTCACTGCAAGCATCTTCTTACGCAAATCTTCGTCACGCATCGGAACCATGTACCTGAGGGTGGTGTCACTGTCCTTGTGCCCCATTACATGCATAACATCGGGGAGCCCCCATCCTTCCCGAAATAGAGTCGTGCAGAAGGTCGCCCGGAAGCAATGCGGATGACCCTTCTCGAGGGGAACATCGGTCTTTCTGAAGATGTTCTGTGTGTCCTCCCATAGGTGGGTGAGGGGCTTGCCCGAGCGCGTGTGAAATACGAGCGGAAATCTTGCAGTCAATTTCCGCACATGCAGTTGCCCTAACAGTTCGTCGTTGATGGGTACAGAACGGCAGTGATGCTTCTTAGGTTTGAAGCCGTATTCCGAGCGTTCCTGAATCTTGATCTTGCCTTTGGCAAAGTCGATGTCGACCCAGCGCAAGGTCTGAAGTTCGCTCATGCGCAGCCCACAGCGAAGGAACACCATGTACATCAATTTCTTGTGATTGGGGCATACAGTCCAAAACTGCTCCAGCTCGTCGTGCTCTAACACCAGGGGGTCATCTTGGCTGTACTTGGGCTTATCCCCATCTGTCAGCAGGTCTAAACCCTCGCGCGTCAAAAACTCCCTCAGCCTGCCGAACTTGTTGTAGCGCGTTCGATCGCTGTTCCCCATCTTCTGCAGATATGCATTGATGTATTGGAGGCAATGTTGCCGCGTAACGGCAGCGAGCAGCTTGACCTTGCAGGAGCGGGCAAACTCGCTTCCGCAGGTACGCTTTGCGCGGATTGTTTCTGCGTCTTGGCCGCGGTCGATGACTTCCTGAATCCATGCCTCCAGCGCGTTCTTGAGTGTGCCTTGTACTGTAGTTTGTATGGTTGCATTCTGCTCCGAAGCTACGGTACCGCCGTTGGCGAGTGTGAGGAGTTCACCCCGCTTGCGGTTCAGCGCCTTGACAGCTGTTTCTGGGTCGTTGCCCACGGCTTCCCACTTGCGGGCAAAGGAAAGCACGTAGTAGCCGCCTTTCGAGACCCGTTCGATCCCGCTGTCGAGTACGGCGTGAGCCTTGATTTTGTTGTTGGGGTAGAAGGCCGCCTTGACGTATTTCCAGCGGCCATCGATGGAAGTGTACTTGTAGAGTCCCACACGCCTACTTGCCATAGTTCTCCGTTCACTTTTCAAATACTGCGAACTCGGAGAAAAACTTCAGTAGGTTTTCGGAAAAATGCTAGGAAGTGTGTTAGGAAGTACTAAATGGTTACTTCTCAACGCCTGCATTTTCAATGAGATGATACCCAGAAATGGTGCGGAGGAGGGGACTTGAACCCCTATGCCTTGCGGCGCCAGCACCTCAAGCTGGTGCGTCTGCCAATTTCGCCACCTCCGCGGGGTGAACCTCTTGAGTATACCAAAAGGTGAGTTTGCGCTGGATTGGAGCGGACTTATGAAGCGGATCAAAATCGGTGTCGGCTCTATGGGCGCTGCCCGGAACCCATGCGCGCGCGCAGCCGTTTTTCAGCGTCGTCGCTCCAATACTTGCAGTCGAGGCGAATGAAGACGGACGAGTAAGGCACTGTCAACGTGGTTTTGAGAACGAGCACGTGGAAGTGCTGGCTCGCCTCGGCGACCGTGGCGATCAGGCGATCATGCGGCAGGGATTCAATTGCATATGGCCGAAGCAGATCGGCAATGTCGGTTCGGTAGGCGTTCACGCCCGGCGCATCGGCCTCCGGGACAAAGGGCAACTCGGCGTCCATATAGACCACCGGCCGGACATGAATGGAATGGTTGATTTCATGCAGGACGGCCCGAAGGACGTCCAATTGACTTTCGGAGGTCTCAACCACGTCGATGCCTGTTGAGGTCTGAAGGGGATAAGCCGAATCAACCACGAGAATCCAGTTGCGGTGGCCGAGCAGCGGCATCGATTCCTGAAGTTTGCCTGTCCAGTTTTGTGCCGCGCAGGGGAGCGCGGCACAAGCAACGATGAAACCTGACAACACAACGAGAAGCAGAAGATTCCTGCGCATGAATGGCTCCGTACTGCGATAGACGGTGAAGAAACGGGCGAAGCTCGCAAGAAGACTACACGATGAGCGGGCGGAGCCAAGGCCACGGCGCCGGCTTCAGGGGATCAAGCGCGCCATCCAGGCGGCGAGGGCCTTCTGGTCCTCGGTTCCGGCAGCCTGGGCGGATTGCACGTTGCGGCGATCGGCCTCGGAGCGGTTCTGGCTGAGCTTGAATTTGCCCTCGATGCGCGCGATGGGAACGCGGAACCCAATGATGCCCCCAAGCAATGTCCGCCGGTAGCCTTCGGGCAGGCTCCGCCAATGCTCGGCGTAAGCGGGCTCATTTTGCGCGATGAGTCCCTTGAGCAGGGCGTCCTTCTCCTCTTCGCCGTCCACCAGTTCGAGGACGCCGTACGCATGAACGGCGATGTAGTTCCAGGTGGGGACGGAGAGATGCTCGGTATAAAGAGTGGGTGAGACGTAGCTGTGCGGCCCCGAAAAGACGATGAGCGTCTCGCGGCCTGCGAGCGCTTGCCAGTGACGATTGGCGCGGGCGAAGTGGCCCTCAATGAGACCGAACTCGCCCTCATCTTTCACAACCAGCGGAAGGTGGGTGGCAAGGGGGGATGCGGATGAATCGGAACCAAAGAGAATCGCGAAAGGATAAGCGCGCATCGCTTCGAGAAGAATCCCGCGCTCCGCGACCTGGTTGAACTTTGGAATGTACATGACTGACTTCTACTGTATGCGTCCTGCCGGGACACTTTCCACGCAACGGCCTCAACGCCTGTCGGAAGGGAGTCGGATGGGATACGGCGTGTCAGGGAATGATGAAGCGCTCTGCGTCTGGTTCTTCGACGAACTCTTCGGTGTCACTCTGCTTCTCGATGGCGATGGCGCGCAGATGGTACTGGAAATAGAAGAACGAGAAGAGAAGGCTGAGGAACCAGTTGAGCCGGAGCCCGATTGGCTCGCGCTTGTTGTAGTGCGCGGTCAGCTCCTCGCGCACCTCGAAAATGACGACAAGCCATAAGATCCAGGTAAACAGGAAGCCCGTCACGAACGAGGCAAGCGCCCAATAGAGGGAGACCGATTGCCGGTCAACCTTACGGATCCAGACGCAAAGATAGATGGGCCAAATGGCGATGCCGAGGTTGACGAAGAAGTCGCGGAACGGCTGGGGGACCAGGAAATACGATACCGCTTCGATGGCCGCGACGGCGGCAAGGAGGACCGCCCAATGGATCCGGGGAGGCGCTGGATACAGAGTACTGAAGCTGGTTCCCAGCGGGATCGATGTGCGATGGAGGGAGAGACTCATTCCGCGGATCCTGACGCTAAAAGATAGCACAGACTTGGCTTAAATTGACCAGAATTGCTCATTTGCGTGGTACGAAGGGCACGTGTTTGGGGGAAGCCGATTGTCTGCCGATGCTTGAGTGTGCGACTTGCAGTCGCAGGATTCAAAAAACCGTAGAAAGCGCCGCGAATGAACCGAGTTCCAGCAATTGTTGGCCGGCGGGAGCCGGATTCACCTTCGCATGCTCGAGCATCCATGTGTCCTTGTGAAACAGGAAGACGGCATGGAGACCCGCCGCCAGCGCCGGATTGATATCGCTT
Source organism: Occallatibacter sp. (assembly GCA_035308825.1). Classification (GTDB taxonomy): domain Bacteria; phylum Acidobacteriota; class Terriglobia; order Terriglobales; family Acidobacteriaceae; genus Telmatobacter. The sequence goes on from DATGFX010000088.1 coordinate 83,437, forward strand.
TTGGGGCTGTTGCCGATCATCCAGCTACTGTGCGGCGCGAGCTCGTGGCGGTCGATGACCGAACGATACGTCGCCGGATCCTTTTCAGGAACAATCTCGACCGCCGAAAAATGAGGTGCGAGCCCGGAGTGAGCCAGCTTGTCGGCTTGCTCGGCGTGATTGCCCTTGGTCATCAGGATCAGCTTGTGCCGAGTGGCGAGATACGCGAGCGTTTCATCTACCTGCGGCAGCAACTCGATCTCCTGGTCCGCAATGGCTTGCGCAAATCCGATGACGCGCCGGCGCTTTTCTTCTGTCACCTGCTCGGAGCTGAGTCGTTCAAAACACTCGAGAAGAGACCGCGTAAAGCTGCTGAGGCCGTAGCCGTGGGCCAGGATGGTTTCGCGCTCGATGGCGTTGAGCGTATTGCGGACTTCGGCTGGAGAGTAATGCCGGTGATTGAGAAAACCGATAAACGCGGCGATGGCGCGCTCGAAATAGACGTTGTTTTCCCAAAGAGTGTCATCGGCGTCGATCAGAAGCGTCTGGCCAGGGGGAAACTGCGGCATGGTTTTCATGGTAGCGAAGATCGCTATGCCCGCCGAGACAGGCACTGTGGAATTTTTGGAGGAGCGCTGATCGAAAGCCATCTGCGCAATGATCCTGACAGGCGGGACGCTGCCCAATCCATTCGAATCACTGGGCGCACATGCCTGTGGTTGCTCATATCGACTCGAAAGGTCAGAATCTCACAGAGGAGAAAACGATGACGACAGCAACGATGAAGACTCCCCCCATCGTGTCGCAGCAGGAGTGGGAAGCGGCGCGACAGCAGATGCTCGAAAAAGAGAAGGCCTTCACTCGATCCCGTGACGCGCTGGCCGCCGCGCGCCGCCGGATGCCGTGGATGGCCGTCGAGAAGGTCTATGAATTCGACGGTCCTCGGGGCAAGGCCACCCTGCTCGATCTCTTCGAGGGCCGCCGGCAATTGATCCTCTATCGCGCTTTCTTCGAGCCCGGAGTGTTCGGCTGGCCCGATCACGCCTGCCGAGGCTGCTCGATGGGAGCGGATCAGATTGCTCATCTTGCCCACCTCAACGTACGCGACACCACGCTCGCCTATACCTCGCGCGCGCCACAGGCCGATATTGCGCGGCTGAAAACGCGCATGGGTTGGGAGATGCCGTGGTACACCATGACCGACAGCTTCGACGTGGACTTTGGTGTAGACCAGTGGCACGGGCATAACGTGTTTTTCCGCGACGGTGACAAGGTATTCCGCACCTACTTCATCAATTCGCGCGGCGATGAGGCAATGGGGTCGACCTGGAGCTACCTCGATGTCACGCCTCTTGGCCGCCAGGAGACGTGGGAAGACTCGCCTGAGGGTTACCCGCAGACTCCGCCGTACAAATGGTGGAACTGGCACGACAACTACGAAGCGGAACCCACGCCTCACCCGAAGTGGCTCGATATCCTCACCGATCCGGAAGGAGCCGCGGCCCGGAGGCGCGAGGAAGAGGCAAAAGGCTGTACCTGCTCCTAAGCGACGGATTTGACCGGATCGTCACTTGCTGCCCTCCATCGGCTCTGGTAGAAGAGGCGTAGCGGCCTTTGTTGCGAGGGGCCGACTGGAGGTGTGCCTATGCACGCGTCGCTTCCCCAAACTCAACCTCTTGCCCAGCTCGATGAATGGGATGATTTTGTAGAAGGTCGTTACCGCGAAGGCAAGTCGAAGGAAGAGTTTCGCGTTTATGATGCCAAGGCAACGCCGGGCGTCGCCGAGTTCTACCGGCAGAACCACGAGGGGCAGACCGTCGACTTTGTGCTTGCCAAAGAAAAGCAGTACTTCGGGCTGAACAAAGGCATGAAGACGATCTGGGAAGCCGCGGAGTTCCTGAACACGCTGGTCGACGACAGCGACCCTGACACCGACCTCACGCAGATCGAGCACCTGCTTCAGACGTCGGAGGCGATCCGACGCGACGGCCATCCGCGCTGGATGGTGCTGACCGGCTTTCTGCATGACCTGGGAAAATGCCTGTGTCTCTATGGAGAGCCGCAGTGGGCGGTGGTCGGCGACACGTTCCCGGTGGGATGCGCGTGGTCCGACGCGATCGTGTTTCCGGAGTACTTCGCCAAAAACCCCGACCGTAACATTGCCGAGTACCAGACGAAGTACGGCATTTATGAGCCGAATTGCGGCCTGGAGAAGCTGCACATGTCATTCGGTCATGACGGTTACATTGCCGAGGTGATGAAGCCGTACCTGCGCACCGAGTCGCTTTACATGCTGCGCTTCCACTCGTTCTACCCGTGGCACAAGCATGACGCCTATGACCACCTGGCGAACGAGCAGGATCGGGCAATGAAGGAGTGGGTGCTGAAGTTCAACCGGTACGATCTGTACTCGAAGGGCAACAGCAAGCCGGATCTGAAGCAGTTGAAGCCGTATTACGATGAATTGTTTGCGGAATTCCTGCCGGAAAAGGTCGCCTGGTAAACAGGGAGCGAGCTGAGATGAATGGGCCGCCGTTGACGGGCGGCCTCTCTTCATTTTGCAGGGTGTTGCGCCTGAATGGTCACGAGTTGAGCCGTGCCGGGCGACAGCAAAAAAGACGGGCTTTAGGCCAGGTTCATTTACCCGAGCTGGTCTTCGTGCCACTTTCGGTTTGCGCCTCGAGCCATGTTTTCAGTTTTGGCTCCTGAAGGCTGCGCAACTCAATGCATCCGTTAATGTGCTCAAGCGCGTGTTTCAACGACACGTCCGATGCAGCCACGCTATGGGTGCGGAAGAATGACTGAATGCTGTCGCGGGCGGATTCAGAGCAGAAGCTCCCGGTCGCGCCTACCAGGATGCCTCCCAGGTTGGTGGTGAGCTGCGCCTGCACCTTGCTCCAGTTGTTCTGAACAAACTTCCAGGCCTCGTCGCGATTCTTGGGAATCTCGAGTTCGATCGCGAGTTGAAACGCCGCATCCTGGTTGCGTACCTTGTCCGATATGGCCATCTCAAGGGCGCGGTGGGCGAGCGCGGGATCTTCGAATTCAGCGAGCAGGCGAAGCGCTCCGATCTGCAATTCAGGATTCTTCGAAGTCTCGTAGACCTTCAGCAATTGATCGAACAATGCAGCATCACCGTTGCGCGCGGCCACCGCCAGCGCAGTCCGGCCCAGCGTGGGATCGACCGACGCAGGATCGGCGACGTACTTTTCTGCGATGTCGTGGGCTTCTGCGATCACCTCCGGATCGTTGCCGAAGAAGCCGAGGACATCGAAGAGGTGGGCGCGCAGTTCACGGGTGTTGGGCGAGTCGCTGCTGCTGGGCTTGCCGAGCTTGGCGTATTCGGGCCCGAATGTGGCGCGAATCCACGCGGAGAGCGCCGCCTTTTCTTCGGGCGTGGACGCGATGCGATCGTATGCCGTATTCACGCCTTCCAGAGCCGAGTCGACCACGTCGGCGTTGGCGTCGTTTTTGACGGCAGCCACCAGGTCGAGATAGCTGCCGATGGATGACTTGTCGGCGCGCACCTGCGCCCATTCGTCGCCAATCAAGCTGATGCGCTCGGCGGGCGAAAGGCTCGACTCAACCTGGTCCACCAGCTTGGCGAAGACGTCAGGCGGGTAGGCGCTGCGGTAGTACCCCTTGCCTTCGGCGTTGGCGAAGAACGAATGTCCCGCAGGAACTCGAAGGTTCGTTGCATTCGGCGTGAGAACTTCGCAATCCTGTTTCGCGGATCCGACGGCAAAGCAGACGGGCAGCGTCCATTTTTCTTTCGCGTTCGCTTTGACCGAGGGACTGAGAAAGAAGCGCGCCTGGTCAACCGATACTTTGCCGTTGCTGGGATCGCCGAAGGTCAGCAGCGGAACGCCCGGCTGCGCCACCAGCGAGTCCATGATCTTGTCGATGGGCTTATTGCTGGCCGCCGTCTCGGCATTCCAGAAATCCTGGGCGGTGGCATTGCCGTAGAGATGCGCTTCGAGGTAGGAATGAACGCCTTTGCGGAAGGTTTCAGGGCTCACGTAGTTCTCAACCGTGAGGAGAACATCGCTAGCCTTCCCGTAAGCGATCCCGTCAAAGAGCTGGTTGATCTCATCGGGCGTATTGGCGTTGGCGCGAATGGCGCGCGTGGTGGGCATGGCGTCGATATTGAGCGTGCTATCCTCTTCCGACGCAACGGACAGCGGGATGCCCCACTCGGGATGCATGGCCGCAACGGCCTTGTTTTCCATCCATGTGGCGAAGCCTTCGTTGAGCCAGATATTGTCCCACCACTGCATCGTGACCAGGTCGCCGAACCACTGGTGCGCCATTTCGTGCGCGACGACCAGTGCGACATTCTCCTTTGCCCCAATGGTGGCAGTGTCGGGATTGATCAGCAGGTCGGTCTCGCGATAGGTGATGGCGCCGAAGTTCTCCATCGCGCCGGCTTCGAAGTCGGGGATGGCAATCAGGTCAAGTTTCTTCAGCGGATAGGGAATCCCGAAGTAGTTGTTGTAGTAGTGCAGCGCAAACTTGGCGACGTCGAGCGCATAGGGCGTCAAAGATACCTTGTCGGGTGTGGCGCAGACGCGAATGTCGACACCGTCGGACGAGCCGGAGGAGCATTTGAAATCGCCGACAAGAAACGCCACCAGGTACGAGGACATCTTCGGGGTGGTGAGAAACTTGAGCGTATGCTTGCCCTCGCCGGGACCGGGCGTGTCCGAAACGATCGGACCATTGGAGATGGCGGTGTCGTCGGAGTCGACGACGAGCTTGACGGCATAAGTGGCCTTGAAAGCGGGCTCGTCGAAGCTGGGAAACGCGCGCCGCGCGTCGGTCGGCTCAAATTGCGTGACGGCGTAGTTGCGGTCGCTGCCCTTGGAAAGATAGAAGCCGCGCAACTCGTTGTTCAGGATTCCGGTGTAGCGGATGTCGAGCCGCGCCTTCCCGGCGTGCAGTTCGTGCGGAAACGCGAAGGTGGCCTGTTCCTTGTCCTCGTCGAGCGCGACCTTGGCGGTCTGCTCCTCGCCCTGCACGATGCTGACCGACTGAAAGGTGATCTCCGCGGCATTCAGGGTGATTGTGGTCGAAGGCTGCTGGATTTCGACATCGATGGATTCGACGCCAGAAAAGGTCGCCGCCTTCAAGTTGGGAGTGAGGGTGAGCGTGTAGTGCTCGGGCACGACGGTGGAGGGCAACCGCTGTGCATGGAGTGAACAGGTCAGCGCAGGGGTGAGACACGCAGCGGCCAGTATGGCGGACCTGCGCAGGACGGGGGAGACGACGGGTTGTTTCATGGCTCCTCTAACATTTCAGTCGAACAAACTCGAATACAACTTGTCCAATCGGGCATGGTGCCGGCCGGTTACTTCAGGGTCGATGGATGACCGTGCGTCCGCAGTGAATCCAGAAGCAGCAGGCATGCGCCAATGACAATGGAACTGTCGGCCACGTTGAAGTCGGGCCAGTGATAGCTGAAGATGTGAACCTCGATAAAGTCGATGACCGATCCATAGACGATGCGGTCGTGCACGTTCCCGAGCGCGCCTCCAAAGATCAGGGCCAGTGCAATGGTGGTTGCCGTGAAAGAGTGGCCGAGGCGGATGAGCGCGATCAGCACGGTGAGCGCTGCGACGAGCGAAAAGGCGATAAGACCCCAGCGGACGGCGTTGGGCGAAGCCGAGTCGGCGAAGAGCGAGAAGGCCGCGCCCTCGTTGGTCCAGTGCGTGATGCGCAGGACGTGTGGTATCACCGGAATCGCTTCGCCGAGCGGGATGCGCGCCGCGACCAGCGTCTTGGTGAATCGATCGAGGAGAATGACAGCGGCTGAGATGAGCAGAAGCCAGGGCAGCCGGCGACCACCCCATCTACCGGGACCCGTCGATGGGGACTCCGAGGCCGGAACGAGCGAGGTCAACGTGCGGCCTCCGGCGGATTCTTGTCGGTGGGGCTGGGCGGATCGATGCCCATTTCTCCAAGAGCGTTGCGGCAGCGTTGACAGACGTTATGCCAGATGCCGTAGTCGGAGACTTCCGGCATGAAGTTCCAGCAGCGGGCGCATTTGTGACCGGAGGCAGACCGAGCTTGAAGATGAACTTCGCTGCCCTCAGGTTGCCAAACTAGTCCTGCATTGGCATCAATGTTGGCCGAAGTGATCTCAACTGTGGAAACGTTAAATAGTTCCTTCAGGCTCGATGCATATTTTCTGAGGAGCGCTCCGAGCTCGTCGTTTGCGGCGATCGCCACATCCGCTCCAATTACAACGTCCGCCTCAAGCGCCTTGCCGATCGTTTTCTCTTGTCGTGCCTGTTCCAACAGCTTCAATACTTCGTCTCGCACCACCATCAAGCTCGCCCACTCGTTAATGAGCGAGGCAGGGTCCTCCGAAAAGATCTCTTCGGGTCGCGGAAACTGCGTGAGATGCACGCTGGCTTCGCGCCCATCGACCTTCGGCAGATGCTCCCAGACTTCGTCAGCGGTGAAGGTGAGAATCGGGGCAACCAGGCGCACCAGAGTCTCCGTGATCTGCCAGAGAACCGTCTGCGCGGATCGCCGTGCATGGCTTGCCGTCGCGAAGGTGTACATGCGGTCCTTGAGCACGTCGAGGTAGAACGCGCTCAGGTCGACGATGGCAAACTCGTTTACGGCCTGGTAGACGCGGTGAAACTCGAATGCCTCGTACCAGCCGAGGATCCTTTCGGCGAGGGAACGCGTGCGGGCCAGCATGTAGCGATCGAGCGGCAGAAGCTCCTGCTCTTGCACCCTGTCCGTCGCCGGGTTGAAGCCGTTCAGATTCCCGAGCAGGAAACGGAATGTATTGCGCAGCTTGCGATAAAGCTCAGCGCAGCGCTGCATCAGGTTCTCGCTCGCAGCCATGTCCTCGCGAAAATCAATCGACGCCACCCACAGGCGCACGATCTCGCCGCCAAGCCGATCGGCGATATCGACCGGATCGACGCCGTTGCCCAGGGACTTCGACATCGCACGGCCCTCTTCATCGAGCGTCCAGCCCGCTGTGGCCACATGCGAATAGGGTGCGCGGCCGCGCAACGCGACCGAGGTGAGCAGGGAAGAGTGGAACCATCCGCGATGCTGGTCGCCGCCTTCGAGGTAAAGGCATTCGACGTTGTCGCCTTTCTGGAATGCGGAATAGATCGCCTTCAGATCGGGATCGGACTCGCACACCGCAAACCAACTCGTCCCCGAATCGAACCACACGTCGAGGATGTCGGTTTCCTTCCGAAAGGAAGTCCCGCCGCAATGCGCACATTTCGCGCCTTCCGGAAGCAGCGCGGCAACATCGGTCGTGTGCCAGGCCTCGGCGCCTTCGCGCTGGAAGAGGTCAACGATTCTCTTGTTGAGCGCGGGATCGAGGATGGGCTGATTGCAGCCCTGGCACATGAAGACGGCGATGGGCACGCCCCAGATGCGCTGGCGGCTGATGCACCAGTCGGGGCGTGTCGCGATCATGTTGGTGATGCGCTCCTTGCCCCACGAGGGATCCCATGTGACCTTGTCGATCTCGTCAATGGTGAGCTGGCGAAAGGTCTTTTCGCCCTGGGCCGTCTTCATCGGCGTTTCGAGCGAGATGAACCACTGCTCGGTGGCGCGGAAGATGATGGGATTATGGCATCGCCAGCAGTGCGGATACGAGTGCTCCAGGTCAGACGACGCCAGCAGGGCACGCCGCTCTTCGAGCATAGCGAGAATAATGGGATTGGCGGCCCACACGATCATCCCTTCAAACGGCGGCGGCGAAGCCAGGGGCCAGGCATCAGGATCGACGTGCAGGTGGCCCGAGGCATCCACTCGCGTCGTCGCGTCCAGGCCATATTTCTGGCCGGTGTAGAAGTCGTCTGCGCCATGCGAGGGAGCGGTGTGCACCGCGCCGGTACCCGTATCGGCCGTGACATAGGTGGCGAGCACTCCCAGGATGCTGCGCTCGAGAAACGGATGCTGGAACGTCGTGCGTTCCAGCCGCGCGCCCTTGAAGCGGGCCAGCTCGTTCGTCTGGCCCAGTTTGCATGCAGCGATCACGGCCGGTGCGAGTTCCGCCGCAACGATGTAGACCGGATCGGAATTGCCAGCAGCAGTCTTCGGGTCTCCGCTGGCCGCCAGCGCCACGTAATCGAAATCGGGATGGAACGCCACGGCCATGGACGCGGGAAGCGTCCACGGGGTGGTGGTCCAGATGATGGTGTAGACCTCGCGCCCGGCAAGAGCAGTATCGATTGCCGCGGCATCGGAGGTGAGCCGGTAGCGCACGTAGATGCTGGGGCTGGTGTGCTGTTCGTATTCCACTTCGGCTTCGGCGAGGGCGGTCTGGTCGTGTATGCACCAGTAAACCGGCTTCAGGCCGCGATAGACGAATCCCTTCTCAAGAAAGCCATAAAAGGCCTCGAGTGTGCTGGCCTCGTAGGCGCGCGACATGGTCTTGTAGGGGGAATTCCACCGCCCGAAGCAGCCGATCCGTTGAAATTGTCGAGTTTGCAGGTCAACATACTTTTGCGCGTAGGCGCGGCATGCATCTAAAACCGCAGGGACGGGCATCTCGAGTTTTTTTCGCCCCAGCTGCTCGTCGACCTTGATCTCGATGGGCAGGCCGTGACAGTCGTACCCCGGCACGTACGGCGCGTCGAATCCGGCCATCGTTTTCGATTTGACGACAAAGTCTTTGAGGCACTTGTTCAGTGCGTGGCCGAGGTGAATGGGCCCATTGGCGTAGGGCGGACCATCATGCAACAGATAAGCCGGGCGGCCGTTGCCGGATTTCCGCAACTCGTCATAGAGCCGCATCGACTCCCACCGGGCGAGCCGAAGTGGTTCATTCCTGGGTAAATCAGCCTTCATCGGGAAGGCAGTCTGAGGCAAGGTGAGCGTCGCCTTAAGTTCCGGCGCTGCGGGCATCGTTTCTCCCTGAATTTGGTGCAAAGTTGTACAACTTTCAGTGTAAATGTTCTGGCGAATATCCGAGGTAGAGTAACCCGGTGGGTTCCTCTCAAAGCGCGGCTTTGCGCGACCGAGCGCACACGCTGGAAGGTAAGGTCTTTGATTCGGCAATAGCCACCGAATTTTGCGGTAACGAGTACGAATGCGGGTCGTCTATTGTTTATGAGAATGAAGGCCTCCGGGCCCTATGAGACCCTGGAGGAACCGCCCCCGGAACCTGCTAAATTGCAGACAACCGTAGGCAATGTCGAGCATAATGGAGTAGAGGACATGAACGGGCGGCGGTTCTCCGTGGAGCCGAGCGAACCTTCAGGGCCGGCAGCAACTATGGCAAACGAACTACTTACCCAGCCCGCACCGGAGACCGATCGCACTGTTCCGTCGAATGCGGGGCATGAGCTGGACGCCTTCCTGGGAAAGGCATTCGATGAGCGGCCCATCTGGGCCGGACTCTACGAAAACATCCACGACTTCTTCTTCCCACCCAAATTACCGCCCCTTCAACTGACCTCGACGCCGATTGACGTTCCGGACCGCATGGCCGTCAAGCCGAATCCCTGGGCCATCGGCATCTCGACGACGGTCAACATCGGCATCCTGCTGTTTGCCATCTGGCTGGGAATCAAGACGATTGTCAAGGTCATCGCACCGCCCGTGCAGGCGACGAACGTCGATGTGGGGAACTTCGATCTAAAGGCGCCGAAGGCTGCGCAATCGGCAGGCGGCGGTGGAGGCGGCGGTTCGCACGACATCGTGGATCCGATGAAGGGCAAGCTTCCGCCCAAGATGAAGGACCCGATCACGCCTCCGATGGTTCCAGTTCTGGACAAGCCGAAACTTGCTGTGCCCTCTGCCATCAACGTGCAGCAGAATATTCAGCTCCCCGATAACCCGAACATGCCGAACATCGGCGTTACGACCTCGCCGAACGTGCAATTGGCCTCGAACGGCCAGGGCGGCGGCGGGGGCATGGGCTCCGGTTACGGTGGCGGCCTCGGCTCGGGTACCGGAAACGGCTTCGGCCCGGGCAGCGGTGGCAATGCCGGTGGCGGCGTCTACCAGGTTGGCGGTGGCATTTCGGCCCCGGTGCCGATCTTCGAGCCGGAAGCCGAGTTCAGCGATGAAGCGCGGCGAGCGAAGTACCAGGGCGTCTGCCTGATTTCTCTCATCGTGGATGCGCAGGGCAATCCGCAGAACCCACGCGTGGTCCGCGCGCTGGGTATGGGCCTGGATGAAAAAGCGCTCGAAGCGGTGCGGAAGTACAAATTCAAGCCGGCAATGAAGAACGGCAAATCGCCGGTTCCCGTAATGATCACCATCGAGGTGAACTTCCGGCTCTACTAGAAGACAGAGGATCTTCATCGAGGGCGAAGCCATTGCGCTTCGCCTTTTTCGTTTGCCACGAACCCAACTGAATCGATTTACTCGACCCGTCTATGGTAATCTTCGCTGTTCTCCACGGGGAGGAATCGCGATGCGGCTCAGCTGGCTGGTCTTTGTTTTGTTGCTCGTCTCTTCAGCGGCACGCCTGGTCCAGGCGCAGGCTGACTATCCCTTTCGCGATCCAAGGCTGAGCGACGACGCCCGCATCGCCGACCTGCTGCATCGGCTGACCGTCGAAGAAAAAATCGACCTCATGTCGGACCATCCAAAGTTCCCGCGCCTCGGCCTCGAGTTTTCCGGCCAGGTGGAAGGGCTGCACGGCCTCGCGCTCGGTGGACCAGCAGGGTGGGGCGGCAGAGGCCTGCTTCCCGCGCCAACCACTACCTTTCCCCAGGAAAAAGGATTGGGCGCAACCTGGGACCCGGAACTGCTGAAGAAAATCGCCGCGCTCGAAGGCTATGAAGCCCGCTACGACTACCAGAACCCCGATATTCATCGCGGAGGGGTCGTGGTTCGCGCGCCGAATGCCGACTTGAGCCGTGACCCGCGCTGGGGGCGAACCGAGGAATCCTACGGCGAGGATCCGTTCCTGGTCGGGACGCTGACCGTCGCCTTCGCGCAGGGATTGCAGGGAGCCGATCCGAAACATTGGCAAGCGGCTTCTCTCATGAAGCACTTCCTCGCCAACGAAAACGAGAACGGGCGCGCGCACAGTTCATCGGACTTCGATGAGCGACTGTTTCGCGAGTACTATTCCGTGCCCTTCCGCATGGGGTTTGAGGAGGGCGGCTCTCGCGCGGTCATGGCCGCCTATAACGCCTGGAACGGGATCCCCATGATGATCCATCCAGTGCTGAAAGACGTGATGATCAAGGAGTGGGGCAATGACGGTCTCATTTGCACCGACGGCGGCGCCCTCGGATTGCTGATTACCGCGCACCAGAGTTTTCCAGACAAAGAGCAGGGATCGGCGGCCGCGGTGAAAGCCGGGATCAATCATTTTCTCGATACCTACAAAGACGATCTGGCGAAGGCCTACAAGGACGGCCTCGTCACCGAAGCCGATCTCGATGCTGTGTTGAAGAATCTGCTGCGCCTTTATCTTCGCCTCGGCGAGATGGATCCGCCGGGTGCCGATCCCTACGCCGAGATTGGCCGTAAGGAAGATGGACAATTGCCGCCATGGGAGCGGGCGTCGAGCAGGGAACTGGCGCGCCTGGCAACCGACGAATCGATTGTGCTTCTCAAGAACGAAAACAACACGCTGCCGCTCGACAAGTCGAAACTGAAGTCGATTGCCGTGATCGGCCCCTGGACGAATCAGGTCCTCCTCGATTGGTACAGCGGAACGCCCCCGTATGCGATCAGCATTCTGGACGGGATTCGCGAGGCTGTTGGCAGCGGCGTGAAGGTGCTGTTTGCGGACGGATCGAATGAAGCGGACGCCGCCGAGCTGGCTCGCAAGGCCGACGTGGCTATCGTGGTTGTCGGAAATCATCCCGAGTGCAACGCCGGATGGGATCAGTGCCCGACTCCATCGAACGGCAAAGAGGACGTGGACCGCAAGACCATTGACCTCGAGCAGGAGTCGCTGGTGAAGCAGGTGTTCGCTGCGAACCCGCACACCATCGAGGTCCTGCGTTCGAGTTTTCCCTATGCGATTGTGTGGAGCGAGCAGAATATTCCGGCAATCGTGCACATGGTGCATAACAGCCAGGAGGAGGGACATGGATTGGCTGATGTGCTCTTCGGCGATTACTCGCCTGCAGGCCGATTGACGCAGACCTGGCCCACCGGCGACGGGCAACTGCTGCCCATCATGGATTACAACCTGCTTGATGGCCGCACCTACATGTACACCAAAGAGAAGCCGCTCTTCGCGTTCGGCTATGGCCTCAGCTACACGACGTTCGCGTATGAAGGCCTCACCCTCAGCGCGCCATCGATGGATCCCGACGGCAACGTGAAGGTCTCCGTCGAAGTGAAGAATACCGGCAGCCGCGCCAGCGATGAAGTGGTCCAGATGTACGTGCAGCACCTTGGCTCGGCAGTCACTCGTCCGCAACGCGAGCTCGTAGGATTCAAGCGCGTGCGGATCGATCCCGGCGCGGAACAGGATGTACAGCTGTCGCTGAAAGGGCGCGACCTCGCCTACTGGGATGCCGCGCGTCACGCATGGAATGTTGAAAAGGAGACAGTGCGGGTGCTCTCCGGCGGCTCGAGCGATAAGCTGCCGGTGCAGGCAATGGTAGAGATCACGGCCAGCAAGGAATTCAAGCCCTAAGCGAACCAGGCTCGCCGGCATGTGACCGAGCGAGCCTGTGCGCTAGCAGTTTGACGGTTCGTTATTGCGCTGGCTTGGCAGGTGGTGCGGGTTGGCTTTCGCTCGTCGGTGGCACAATCCCTTTTATGCGCAGATAGGTCACCATGTTCCCATAGTGCTCATCGGTGTGCGCAGTATTCAGCGAGAGTAAGGTGAGCTTTGACAGGTTGAAGTTGAAGAGCTTCACCATCTGGCTGCCGCTGGCGTCGGTCATGCCGTCGAAAGTCTTGTTGCAGTATGCAACAGCGTCCTTGAGCGCAGCCACCAGATCGGCCTTTGAGGTTTTTGTTTTTTCGATGTTCTTGGAGGGGTTTGCTTCGCCCCCGGCCTGCGAGCAGAACATGTAGTTGGCATCGGCCTCGTGGCCGACCAACTGCCCGAAACTGCGGACTTCCGGTGTCGGCTTGAAGGAGTAGTTTTCTTCAGGCATTTTCTCGGCCGCGCGAACCACTGCTCCGCTGATAAATGAATACAGTCCTTTTTCGCTTTGAGTGATCGGATTTGCGGGGGTAGTGGGCGGGGCTTGCGCGTTGTCCTGCGCGAGTAGAGAAACGGGCGCAACAGCCACTGCAGCGAGCAAACAACACAGTGCTTTCTTCACAAAGAACCTCCGCCTGAAATGATGCCATATCGCGAGCAGGTCAAGATTGTGAAAAGTGACGGGCGAAAGCGCGCCCCTAGTTCCCCATGGGAAGGAGTTCACCGAATGAATCCAGAATGGCGAAAGAGCTAAGGTTCGGGAAAATAAATCGTGATGGAACCGGCATCGGCGTTGGCGGTGATGATGGCACTGCGGGGATCGGACGTCAGGCGCGCCATCGCCACCGATCCCCATCCGCCTGCAATGGGCAGATTCATCGCGTTGTAATCTCCTTTTGCTCTGCGCTGGTAGATGCGAAGCGTCCGGCTTTCTGCGCAGGCCACCACGATGGCATGGAATCGAGTGCCGCCGAGGTCGCCCGCCGCGACGCTGTTCGGCCCGCGGCAATCGCCCAGTGGCAGCGGTGATCCGGGCATCGGGTGAAATCCACCGCGGCCGTCGCCAAGCAGGACGGTCACGGCATTCTCGTTGGGGCCGCTGATGTCGCGCTGATAGGGAATCACGACCAGATCTGCATTGCCGTCGCCATCGAGATCGTCCACAGCGATCTCCCATGGCTTGGCGCCGGCCGCGACGGGCGAGCCAGGCGAATTGTGCAGACCACCGCGACCATCGCCGAGCAGGACTGAAACCGTCGAGTCATCGAGATTCGTCGTCACGATGTCTGGATGGCCGTCGTGATTGAAGTCTGCTGTGCGAAGGCGTTCGTAAGGACGACGGCCCGTTGCGAAGAATGAGCCAGGTGTAACCAGGCGCCCCGTGCCGTCGCCCAGCAAAATCTCGATCTGGTTGTTGCCCCAGCTATCCGTCGCGGCATCGAGTTTGCCATCAGAGTTGAAGTCCGCGACCACAACGCCATGCGGGTGAGGATAAGAATGAACGTCGACAGGCGAACCGGGCGCGAGATGGAATCCGCCGCGGCCATCGCCGAGGAACACCCGCAGATAAGGCGATTGATGATTCGCTACGATGAGATCGAGGTTGCCGTCGTTGTTCATGTCGGCAATCGCGATGTCATTTGGCAAGTGGCCCGCGGGAAATGGCGAGCCCGGCGCGGCATGAAATCCGCCGCGGTCATCGCCCAGAAGCACCATAATCGTTCCGGAATCGCTGCTGTCCGAGCCGGCATTCGCGACGACGATGTCCGGCCTGCCGTCGTGATTCACGTCGGCAACCGCAATCCGGCGCGGGCTGGGACCCGTGGGAATCGTGACTTGGCGAAAGTGCTGGGCGCGCGCTGACAGCCCGGCGGCAATCAGGGCCAACGCGAACTGGCTTCCGATGTGCATGATCGCGCTAGTTAGATTAGCGCAAAACCCTGTGGGGAAATATTTCTTTCACGGCGATTCGGCTCGCCTTCGTCGCCATTACCAAAGGAACGCGGCGCGTTGCCGATTAACTCGCAGAAACGCGCATCATTGAAACTGAACTGCGAAAAAGATCCGGCCCCCTCTTTCCAGCCGGTAAATTTACTGTCTCATCGCCCCTGAGGAATCTGAAAAAAGGGGAGGATGGGACCCCCACCCCCCCTTGTTTATTTGCAGTTTTCCACAAAAATTTTGCCTGATTTTCGGACCTCGATCTCGATGGGTTCAGTCCGATTCCGCGCCCGAAGGCGGATCACCGTGAAGCAAAGCTTCATGATTCGGTCCTTGCGGCTCTTCGGCGCCTGCGATCTTCGAGTCGAGATTCTCCTTGACTGCAACCTGTTGAGTGCTTGGCGCCTCCATGGAACCACCACAGCGATCCGGGTTTTTCCAAACGATTCGAAGTCCCATAAACTTGTCCCTTCGACCCGTCACGAGATTCCGTTGGGAATCAGGCGAGCGCTCGAAATCTTCGCTGCAATGCTGCTGAAAATCGAATTCAAAGGCAGAGCCGCGTTTGCGCTGCATTGACCCTGGTTTTGCGAAGCGGTCGCATCGGAATAGAAGTTTGCCGAAGCTGAAGCCATATTCTGCATGGCGCTGCACGGCGAGAGCCCGGCGAGCGGACCCGACTTATCCGTCGAGCACCCGGAAGAAGCCGCCCCATAGGCGATGGTGTAGACCTGCGTACCCTGATTGGTCGCGAAGTTGGCAGCGGTGATGGCCTGTTGGCACTGATCGTCGAGCGATCCGTAGGTATTGCCCCCATGCGTGCCGTTTGCGATGCGCGTGCTGTTTGCGTCGCCATCGCTGAGGACGATCAGAATATTCTGCGAGCCCGGGTTGGCTGCCTGTGCTGCCATCAGCGATGACTGCGCAGCGTAGATTACCCCCGCATAGTATGTTCCATCGCCACCGGGGGTCTGCATGCCTTTGCAGTTGCCGCCTCCCGCGCCAGTCGCGATCGATAGGCCCGAAGAGGAATTCAATGTGCCACCTTGCTGGTTGTTCGAGCTGTAATCGCTCAAATATCCGGTGATCTGATATGTACCAGCCGATCCGTTCGGAGCACTCCAATTTGCGCCCGCTGTGGGCGTCGTGTAAGGAACAATCGTCGGATTGCTGGAGGGGCAGGTCGTATCGTTCGAGGCGGTATTCGCCGTCACGTTGGGAAAAGTGAACAGGCTCACCTGGTCAAATGGGGTGCAGGTGCCTTTCGCGCTGGACGAGGTGCAGGGCGAGAGACCCTGGAGCAACGTCTGAACTCCCGAGAGCGCGCAGTGGATTCTCGTATTGTTGCAGTTGGCATCGCTATCCTGATTCCCCATCGAAGCGGTTGTGTCCACAACCATCGCGACGTTCACCTGCGTTGCCTTCCCGCTTTGCAGCGTGGCGGTCGATTCGGCGCCGATCGTGAGGGAGTTCGGAGTCTTCATACCAAATGCCTGGAGGGCCTGGATGAAATAGGTGGGAATGGGAGTCACTTCGATCACCTGAATCACATTCGCATTCGTGCCTGAGGCACTGCAGGGAGCCGGCACAATCGGCGAGTCAGTGATGCATTTCAGCGTGACCTGGGGAGTTCCAACATTGGGCAGATTGGGATTGGCGTTCGCTCCACCGGGCGCCGCGCTGAAAGCATTGACTTCGGCTTGTACGGTTGCCGCGGTCGCGCCGGGCAAGGTCATCGCGTACGCGCCCGCCAGGGACGCCGCATCGGACGCGGCCTGCAATTCGCGATAACAAACATAGGCATGTCCCAGGTCCAGGGTCAGGCCTGCCATTCCGAGGAAGAGCACAATCATGAGCGCCATCCACGGCAGCACCTGCCCTCTTTCATCGCGTGCCAGCCGCGAGACGAAATACGTAAGAGTCGTTTTCATTGGACGACCTCCGTGATGTCGCTCCTCAGGGTGCAGGCGCCGGAGAAGTTCGCGCCATAAACGCCAAGCGCACAGGGATAGCTGGCCTCGACCTGAGCAGTCCCGCCGGCCACCATGTTGGCGTTGGACGTTCCCGAGGCACCCGGGCAAGTGGGCCCGGTTTGGACCCCGTTGATGGTGAACGTAAGGCTCATGGAATTCTGGCTGAGACCCGGTGCCGCGCTATAGATCGCGTTGGCGACCGTCTTGCACGGATCATCATCGCCGCGGTCGACAGCCAGGTAGCGCCCGCCGTTGCTGACCACTTCAGCCAACTGAAGTTTTTGATAGATGGCAACGGAAAACGAAAAAATGCCCGTCATGACCATCATGAGCAGGGGCAATGTGACGGCCATCTCAACGAGTGCGCCGCCTTCCTCCCGGGAACGGACTGAACTTACGAATCGGGAAGCCGAGTGCATGGATCTGGGATTCATAAATATCTCCTAACCGCTCGAATGGAGCCCCAGCTGCACTTCGCCGGGCCCCCTCCGGCGTCGCCACGTCTACTTCACCTTAATTTTGAAATAAACTTAGCGCGCCACCAGCAGAGCTGGAAATGGCTGATTTGTGGGCAGATGCATCCTTCGTCTGTAATCCGCGGGTCATGAAGTTGGTAACCGCATAACGCAGTTACTTCCCAACGTGCAGCCATGCTTGCGTCGTCTGTAATGCGCGGACGCAAAGTTGGTAACCTCACGGCGCGGTTACTTCGCTGTTGCAAGAGAAGCGGGGCGCGACGAGCCCGTTTATACTGCTCCTGCTCGATGCCATTTGCATTTCGAACAAATGCTTGAGGCGAGCGCATGGACGATCATCTGGTCTTTTCCATCGAGAAACGGGAAGAGATTCGCGCGGAGTTTGTGGCGGCGGCAAAGGCAGACTCGCGCATCAGCGCCGCTGCGCATCTTGGTTCAGCGGCACTCGGCCTCGAGGACCGATGGTCAGACATTGATCTCGCACTGTGTTTAGAATCGAGCGCCGACTTGAATCGAGTCACGGACGATTGGACGACCCGTTTGTATCGCGACTATGCGGCCGCGGCGCACTACGATGTCCGGCACGGCAACATTTTGTATCGCGTGTTCCTGCTCGAGAACACGCTCCAGGTTGATCTCTCCTTCTGGCCCTCGAACGAATTTCGTGCCCTCGGGCCGAAGTTCAAGTTGATTTTTGGCGAGGCTCAAGAGCCGTTGCCTGCGCCGGCTCCTGATTTCAATGACCTCGTCGGAATGGCGTGGCTCTATGCGCTACACGTGCGGTCAAGCATTGCGCGCTCCCGCCTGTTGCAGGCAGAACACATGTTAAGTGGAATGCGAGACAACGTGCTGGCGCTCATGTGCAACCATCACGGCGTGTCTGCAGTGCAGGGTAGAGGACTGGATGATCTTCCCGGTGAAGTGAAAACACGTGCTGCGGAATGCCTGGCGCGCTCGCTGGAACCGGTGGAACTCAAGCGTGCTTTTCACTTCACCATGGAACAGTTGCTCGACGAGATACGCCACGCCGACCCCGATGTTGCAGCGACTTTGAAGCGCCCGCTGGATCGGATCGTGGCCTCGCTGGACGATTGAGACTGCGCGCGCATAGGAATGACCGCGTCGAATATCGATCCGCTGCGCCGATAGAAGAACTTGGGAATAGACTAACGAGACCACCGTATATGACTGTCAATCAGAACGAAAAGGCGATTCGGTTCCGGGCGCTTCATGACGGGCCCGATGCATTCGTTATTCCCGCAATAATTGGAACGAATCGCAACCTCTCCCCTTGCTTACCGAGAGGAGATAGGATATGATCCCTCGGTAACCGTGAGGAGTGCAGCAGGACCCCGACCTGCGTGCTCCGGGAAGAACTGAGGAGGTGTTTGTGTCCAGCCGAATCCGCAAAATTCTGCCCGCAATCTTTTTGGCGGCGAGCATGGCATGGGCGGCGGAAAGCCCGTTTATCGGCGAGTGGAAGCTCGATCCATCGAAGACCAGAATGCCCGATGAGATGAAGGTTCAAAACAAGGGCGGGAACAAGTACGCATTTGATTTTGGTGGAGGAGACGAAACGATCGTGGTGGATGGGACCGACCAGGCGGGGTGCTGCGGGACCCTGCTATCGGTGAAGCCGGAAGCGGGCGATACCTGGATTGTGGAGCGCAAGAAAGACGGCCGGCTTCTGCTCAGGGCGACATGGAAGCTCGCAAGAGACGGCAGTACGCTCACGGACTATTACCGCGAATTCGAGTCCGACGGTTCAACGCACAGCATGGATTACGTGTACCAGCGCACGGGTGAAGGATCGGGCTTCGCGGCGGACTGGCAAAGCATCAAGGAGACGATGAACTCGCCCTATTTGATCGAGGTGAAGAAGTTTGAGGGCGATGGCCTCTCATTCATCACTCCCTCGGATCATCGGACGATCAACATAAAATTCGACGGCAAGGACTATCCCAATGAAGGGTCGGGCGCGCTTCCTGGTGATGCGTCCTCGGTCCAGCGTGTGAACGAGCGGACTCTGGTGGTGACCAACAAGGCCAATGGGAGGGTAATGGAAAACGAGGAGATTGGCCTCTCGGACGATCTGAAGACCTTGACGATCACGAGACGGATTCCCGCCCGCGACAAGCCAATTGTGATGGTGTTTGAGCGGAAGTAGCCGGGAAAAGTCCGCGGCGCTCAGTCGATGGCTGTTTGATTTGCGTGGAATCGATGGCGCGCCCGGAGAGATTCGAACTCCCGACCTACTGATTCGTAGTCAGTCGCTCTATCCAGCTGAGCTACGGGCGCGCAAGGCTCCAGACGGAACCTAAGACAGAGTAACAGGGAACACGGGGTGGCGCAATTGCGGGCGAACCTCGGTGGTTTGCTTGCGTCAGGCAGTGGGCGCGGGTTCTGGCGCGGGTTGCGGGGGAGCGAGCGGGAGCTCCTCATCGATGTCGAGTCCGGCCTGGCGCACCAGCTTGGCGACCGCAGCCGCATTCAAGCGCGTGGCGTCGTATTCAACACGCAGCGTGTGCGCTGCGCGGTCGAAAACGAGCCGGCGGATGCCGTAGACCTCACGCGCATTGGCCAGCGCAAAGGTCGCAGCCTCGGTGGGCGGCGTCTTGTAACGGAACAAAATGTCCACGTTGGTCATGGAACCATGATACCAAGATGCGGGATCAGAGGCTCTTCAGGAAGTCGCGAATCTCGGGATCAGACCAGTCAGTCGCGCCCACGAATTTGCGGCGGATGATGCCGTTGCGGTCGATGGCGTAAGTCTCGGGCCACATATCGGTGTGGAAGAGCCCGGCAGCAGTTTCGTTCGGATCGCGGACCGTGATCAGATCCACGTGGCGGCGGCGGATGAAATTCGTATAGGAGTCGGGATCTTCGTCGATGCTGACCGCAAGAATGACAAGGTTGGGATCCTCATGGTGAAGCTGCTCGAGCGACGGCAGCTCCTGGATGCATGGGCCGCATTGACTCCACCAGAAATTCAGCAGCACGGGATGACCGCGATAGCCGGCGAGATGGATTGTGCTGGCGCCATCGGAGACGGTGAAGTCGGGCGCCTTCTGGTCAAGCTGCTTCGGATGCGCACCGCGATTGCATCCCGCAACCAGGACGAGCGCCAACGCGGCGACCAGCGATAACCGAAGAGGGGATTGCACATCCATATAATACGGAGCGGAAGGGCTGAAAGTCATGGGCGAGGGCAAACCGGAGAACAACGAAGCCCCGGTTTCACGAGCGTGGAAGCCGGCGCTGGGTCTCTCGAGCGAGCCCGGTGAGCCTCCTGCGGTGCCTGCGCGCGCTGGAACTGTTTTCGACCAGCCCGAGCCGGAGGATTTGCTGGAACTGACGGTGATTGTGCCGGCGCGAAACGAGGAAGCGTCGATCGCGGAATGCCTGAAGTCGCTCGTGGATCAGTCGGAAGAGATCTTTCAGCTGGGCCGCGATTGGGAACTGGTGGTAGTGGATGACCACTCAACCGACCGCACGAATCAGATTGCGCGCGGATTTGGCGGAGTGACGGTCGTGGAGGCGGACGAACTCAAGCCCGGATGGGTGGGAAAAATTAATGCCATCTGGACAGCGGCGCGAAAGGCGCGTGGGCGCTGGCTGCTCTTCACCGACGCTGACACGATTCACGAGGCTGGCAGCATGCACCGGGCCATTCACGAGGCGTCGCGGCACAAGGCGGGGATGCTGAGCTACTCGCCGCGCCAGATCGTGCATGGGCTGATGCAGCGAACGCTGATGCCGCTGGTTTTTTCCGAGCTTGCGCTCGCCTATCCGCCGGCTAAGGTCTCGGATCCCAATCAACGCGTCGCCGCGGCGAACGGACAGTTTCTTTTGGTGGAGCGCGAGGCATATCGGAAGATCGGCGGCCATGCGGCCGTTGCCGACAAGGTGCTGGAAGACGTAGAGCTGGCGTTTATCGCGAAGCGGCGCAGAGTGGGGCTGCGGTTTCGCTATGCGGAGGATGCGGTGGCCGCGCGCATGTACCGCACGACCGCGGCGATGATGGAAGGCTGGACGAAAAATTTGGCATTGTTGTTCAACAATGCGCTTGCCATGTCGTTGTGGAAGGGTCTTGATATTGTGCTGTTGATCGGGCTGCCCTGGCTGGCGGTGGAGTTGTGGAGCGCGCGGTTCTCGGCTCACTCGATGGAATGGCTGAGCGCGGGCTGGGTCCTGCTGCTGTTGTGGGCGCGAAACCTGTTCCGGTTCTACGCGCGCGTGGCGAAATCAAATTTCAAGTTTGTGGACTGCGCGTTGTCACCCCTGGGACTACCGCTATTTGTCTGGCTCCTCTACCAGAGCTGGTTTCAGCATCGGATTCTGAAGCGGGTAAGCTGGAAGGGGCGGGTGTACGCAGAGTGAAGGACAGTCATCAGTGGTCAGTTGTCAGTCATTTGGATTGTCTGAAGCGAGGTTCTTTGGGACGACATCCTATGAATGAGGCAAGTGAATGATTGAGCTGACGCGGCGGGCGACGTTCTCGGCATCGCATTATTACTGGAACGACGCGTGGACGGCGGAGAAGAACGAGCAGGTGTTTGGCCGCTGCGCCAATCGCAACGGGCACGGGCACAATTACACTCTGGAAGTGACCGTTGCCGGCGAGCCGGATAAGGTGACGGGCTTTGTGGTGGATCTGAAGTGGCTGAAGGATGTAATGGAGCGGGAAGTTCTGAGCGCCTACGATCATCGGCATCTGAACCTGGAGACCCCGGAGTTCGCGAAGGAGATCCCCACCACGGAGAACATTGCGATTGCTTCGTGGCAGCGGCTTGAGCCCGCGATTCGGGCTGCTGGTGGCGCGAAGCTTAGCCGGGTTCGCGTGTATGAAACGCCGGATATTTTTGCCGAGTATAGGGGTCAAGCGTGAAGGCCTACTTTGGACGGCGCTACACGCTAAGCGCCAGCCACCGGCTGCACAGTGATGCGCTCTCGGCCGAGGAGAATCGGGCGGTGTATGGGAAGTGCAACAATCCGCACGGCCATGGGCACAACTATGTGCTCGAGGTGCTGGTTGGCGGGGAAGTCGTCCGGGAGACTGGCATGGTCATCGATCTGGGCGTCATGGATAAAGTAGTTCAAGTTAAGTTATTACAACGGTTTGACCATATAAACTTAAACATGGATCCCATGTTTGTGAATCGGGTCCCAACGACGGAGAATCTCTGTAGGGTAGCCTTCGAACTGTTGCAAGGGGCGTTCGCTTCCGCCAAGCTTGAGTATGTGCGGGTGGAAGAAACCGAGAACAACTTCTTTCAGTTCTATGGTGAGTAAGTCGGCATTCGTGCCGCCCTCTACAGGGTGTGGCGGGGCCGGGAGGAAGAAGGAATGGCGCAGTCGATTGCAGTCACCAAGCCGGTTCGCAGGGCACTGGCATCGGACGAAGCTTTGGGAGAAGTCAGCACGCAGGAAATGTATCGCGAGATTCTGAGCCGGCTCGGCGAAGACCCGACCCGCGACGGTCTGGTGGCGACACCGGCACGGGTTGAGAAGTCGCTCGCATTTCTGACGAAGGGTTATGGCGAGGATCCGACGAAGGTGCTGCGAGGCGCGATGTTCGATGTGGACTACGACGAGATGGTCATCGTGAAGGACATTGAGATGTTTTCGCTATGCGAGCATCACATGCTGCCGTTCTTCGGCAAGGTGCATGTGGCCTATATTCCCAAGGGCAAGGTGATCGGGCTGAGCAAGATTCCGCGGCTGGTGGAGATTTTTGCCCGCCGGTTGCAAGTGCAAGAGCGGCTGACGCGGCAGATCGCCGACTCGATTCAGGATGCGATTCACCCGCAGGGTGTGGGTGTCGTGATCGAGGCGCGGCATCTGTGCATGATGATGCGCGGCATCGAGAAGCAGAATTCATCCACGGTGACTTCGGCGATGGTGGGTTGCTTCCGGCAGAAGGAGACGAGGTCGGAATTCCTGTCGCTGGTGCGGCCTTCAGCACACGCAGGGATCTGAAAATCGAACGGCGAGCGACAAGAAGTTGCGACTCCATATCCGCTCAATTCGGCTCCGGCCGCTCGATGTGATCGATGACGATGCCTTGACGCGGCGCCTTGAAGGGAACCAGTTTCAATCCCAATTCTTCTTCGAGAGCCTTGAAGATCGAGGGTCGCGACCCATCTGTGGGTGCGTCCGGCACGCTGCTCACGCCGTTGGGCCACCATGTGCTGGCATCCCTGGCCCACTTCAACTCGAAATCAAATTTCCCCGTGAGCCCGGTTTTGTCGATCACCGGGCTGTCTTCGACCATTTGCGGCAGGATCATCAGTAATGGCTCGATCGTCGTCCCGCGATATTGCAGATCGCCGCTGTCGATTGTATTGATTCCGTCGCTTTCTCCCGGTGCCGCCGGTTTCATATTCTTTGGGCCATTCTTCGCCACGACCAGCTCGTACGCCAATGCTTCTTTTGAGACGAGATGGGCTTCGAGTTTGAATCGGTCGGCCAGGAGGGACTGCACGAGTTGCCGCTGATAGGCTTCGCGCTGTCTCGGATTCATGTTTTTCATCTTCTCCATGTCGGAGTCGGCCAGGTTCGCACGAATGTCGAACCATTCGGAACGTATCCATTTCGGTGCGCCGGGAATCAGTCCCACCTGAAGCTTCGGGTCGCGCAGATCGTAGGCATAGGTAATCATGGCTTGCGGCTGCGCGTTGATCCAAGTGAGCTTGTCGGCGGTGAACTGCATTCTCTCGAATGTGGGCCAATAGCCGGGCTTGTGGCCTCGAATGGAGACCACTTCAAAGGCGGGTCGATTGGGAGTGTTTCCACCGGCGTCTTGAGCGCAGGCTGATGGTGGGTTGCCGGCTACGGAAATCAGCAGCGCAGCAAGTACGGCGCTTCGTGCCCCTGGAAGATATTTGCGCAGGATGCGTGTGCTCATCGCAGGAAACCCACCCTCGATTCAAGCACGATTCCGTGTTCGGAGGAAGCGACTAGACTAATGAGAGTGAATGGACTGCTCGTGATTGACAAGCCGGGCGGTATGACCAGCCACGATGTGGTGGACCGGCTGCGCAAAATGACGGGCGAGCGCAGCATCGGGCACCTGGGCACGCTCGATCCGATGGCCACTGGCGTCCTCCCCCTGCTGATGGGGAAATTCACGCGCCTGGCGCAGTATTTTTCTGCCGCAGAAAAGTGCTATACCGGCTCGGTTCGGTTTGGTTTTGCAACTGTTACCTATGATGCCGAGGGTGAAGCTGTCGGTTCGCCGGTCGAAGTGAATCTCACGCTCGAACAGGTTCGGACGGCCGCATCGCATTTTCAGGGCGAAACCGAGCAGATGCCGCCTCCGTTCTCCGCCAAGAAGGTTGCGGGCGTTCCGGCCTATAAGCTGGCGCGGGCGGGCAAGCCGGTGGTACTGAAGCCGGCCAGAATCAGTATTTCAGAGTTCGAGGTGCGAGCGCTCGAAGGCGACCGTGCGGCTTTCAGAATGGTGATCAGCGCAGGCGGTTACGTGCGGACAGTTGCCCATGAGCTGGGCCGGGAACTGGGCTGCGGAGCGCATCTGGCCAGCCTGCGCAGAACGCAAGCCGGTCCCTTTACGCTGGCCGAAGCCCACACGCTGGAGGAAGTCGCTGAATGGAGCGGCAATCCGGAGACATTGGCAGGACTCTGCCTGCATCCTCGCGCTCTGCTCACCGAGATGCCCTCCGTGACCGGAGATGAAGTGGCTCTCGGCAAGCTGCGCAACGGCGCGCAAGCCAACTTGCCGGAGTTTTCGCAAGCGCCTCTGGTGAAGGTATTCGCGGGTCAACGGGAATTGGCAGGCATCGCGAAACGCGTAGCCGGCACGCTGTTTCAGCCGGTGGTGGTGATGGGGTAGAAAGACAGGCCAGTGATCCGTTGTCAGAGATCTGTGGTGGAAATTAGGGGCCCTTGTGCAACATGGGTTTGAGTGCAGGCAGAAGAGTGATGGCGATGATCTCGGAGCCTTTCGCGGTGGGATGAATGCCGTCGGCCTGGATGGTGTCGGGCACATGCACGAGATCTTTGTAGATCATGGGAATGGACGCGACGTGATGGCTCACGGCAAGATCGTGAAACATCGCGTCAAACTGGTGAATGTAGTCCGGACCGTAGTTCGGCGGGAGCGTAATGCCGGCGAGCAGGACCTTGATATGAGCCGAGTTCAGCGAGGTGAGAATCGAGTCGAGGTTGCGCCGGGTTTGTTCGAGGGGAAGGCCGCGAAGACCGTCGTTGCCACCAAATTCGAGAATCACAACGGCAGGATGAAGATCCAATACAGAATGCAGGCGTTCGACGGCATCCTTACTGGTGGCTCCCGGAGTTCCCATATTGTCGACTTTGTAGTGGTACCCGGCTTTGTCGAGATCGCGCTGCAGAGCATCAGGAAATGACTGGCCGGAGGGCAGATTGTAACCGGCGGTGATGCTGTCGCCGTAACAGACAATGACGGGCGGCACGGCCGCGAAAAGGGGAAACGCTGCCGCAATCAGGAAAAACTCAACGAGAGGTCGCCGGAGAAATGAAAAGAATGCCACCCGGAAACTCGGAAGCCTGCGCGAAACGTCCACATCAACAGTGTAAAGCTTTGTAAAGACTGGAACAGTTCGCTCGGGAATCGCGTACAACTGAGACAAGGTTTGAAGAAATATGAGCGAGGAGGCGCTGCCGAGTGATTGAAGTTCGCGACGTGCGGAAGTGGATTCAGAACGGCTCGCGCAGGGTCGATATTCTGAAGGGAATTTCGCTGAGCATCCCCGCGGGACAGTTCGTTGCCATTCTCGGTGCGAGTGGGAGCGGCAAAAGCACGCTGCTCGGCCTGCTGGCCGGGCTGGATACGCCGAGTTCCGGTGAGATCTGGCTCGACGGAACGCCGATTCACAACCTGGCCGAGGCCGATCTGGCTGCGGTGCGCGGACGCAAGATCGGATTCGTATTTCAGTCGTACCAGCTGATTCAGACGCTGACTGCGCTTGAGAACGTGCTGCTTCCATTTGAGCTCAATGTTGACGGCAATGGACTGAAGCGTGCGCGAATGCTGCTGGAAGCGGTCGGCCTGGGCGAGCGCATGGATCACTACCCGATTCAGCTCTCGGGCGGAGAACAGCAGCGCGTGGCGCTGGCGCGAGCTTTTGTTGTCGAGCCGCCCATCGTGATGGCCGATGAGCCGACTGGGAATCTTGACTCTGCCAACGGAAGGATGGTGCTGGACCTGTTGTTGAAGCGCAACAGCGAAGAAGGAGCCACGCTGGTGCTGGTCACGCACGATGCGGAGATTGCGAGCCGCGCCGATCGCAAGATTGTGCTCAAGGACGGAATGATTCTCGAGGACACGATGTCTGTGCGGTCGCTCGAGTCCTCGGGCGCAGTGTTGGAGCAGCGGAGCAATGGCTAAGCGCGCTCTGAGCTGGAATCGCGCCACGGCCATCGGCTGGCGGGACCTGAAGTCCGCTCCAGGCAAATTTGCCTTCGTCGTGTTGTCGGTTGCGGTAGGCGTGGCAGCATTGGTGGGCGTGCGCGGATTCAGCCAAAGCTTCAAGCAGACGCTGACCACCGAAGCGCGATCGCTGATGGCGGGCGATCTTAGCGCGAGAATCTTTCGCACCCCGAGCGCAGACGACCAGAAAAAAGTCGATGCGATCCTCAAGGGGATTCCGGGCGCGCGTGCGACGTGGGCGATTGAAACCGTGTCAATGGCTTCGGTGCCTCCCGACCCGGTGCCGCTGCTGGTGTCTCTGAAGGCGGTCGATCCGGCAGAGTATCCCTACTACGGCGAAGCCGAGTTGGAGCCCATGATGCCGCTTCAGCATGCGCTCGCCGGCGATTCAGCGGTGGTAGCCGACGAATTCCTGATTCGCTTGAACGCGCATGTCGGACAGACGCTTCGACTGGGTGGAAGGAACTTTACGATCACGGCGGTGCTGAAACAGGAACCGGACCGCATGAGTTCCGGCGCCGGGTTGGGACCGCGCGTGATGATTTCGGACGGGTCGCTCGAACGAACGGGATTGCTTGCGCCGGGCAGTCGCGCAAGCCACCGGCTTTTGATGAAGCTGCCTGCGAAGGCCGATCAGGTTGCAGTCCGCAAGCAGGTGGAGGACGCGCTGCCGGATGCGCAGGTGATGGACTTCAAGGAGGGGAATCCGGCGCTCAATCAGGGATTGGAAAATGCAACGGCAATTCTGAGCCTGATCTGCCTGGTCGCGATGGTTTTGGGCGCGATCGGCGTCGCGATGGCGATGCATGCGCATCTTGAGCAGCGCATGGACATGCTCGCGATCCTGAAGGCTGTTGGCGCGAATTCATCGGATCTTCTTCGAATCTTTCTGGTGCAGACGCTGGGGCTCGGCCTGGCGGGAGGGCTCCTGGGCGTGGCTGCCGGCGCCGGCGTCATGGCCGCGCTCCCGGCTGTCTTCGGCAAGTTGCTACCGGTCCACGCCGTTCTCGGCTTTCCGTGGCGTTCGATTGCCGCCGGACTTGGCACCGGGTTATTGACGACGCTGCTCTTCTGTCTTCCGCCTTTGCTGGACGTGCGAGCCGTGCGGCCGGTCCTGGTGCTGCGTCGCCTTGTCGAGCAAGGTCCGGGAGGATTTCGCGAGTGGATTGCACGCTGGTGGGCGCGGCGTCTTCAACTGGGCATCTCAGTCCTCGTGGTGATTGCGCTGGGCGCCATTGCCTGGGGATTGTCCGACTCCGTCAAAGTGGGTGGTTGGTTTGCGGTGCTTTTTGCCGCCGCGCTTCTGGTGCTGCTGATTCTGGCTGCGGTTGCGCTGCGAACCATGCGTTTTGTGCTGAATCGAGTTCGGCTTCGCCTGCCTTCCTCGCTGCGGCATGGATTGGCCAATTTGTACCGGCCCGGGAATCAGTCAGCCGCCGTGCTGGCTGCGCTTGGCACTGGCGTGATGCTGATCCTGGCCGTTTATCTCATGCAGGGCTCGCTGCTGCGCGATTTGCGGGAAACGGCATCGCCGAAGCTGCCGAATGTATTTGTCATCGACGTGACCTCGGACGAAGTTGCCGGTCTTCAGGAGTTCTTCAAGCATCAGCCGGGCGTGAGCCAGCAGCTGGACCTGATGCCGGTGGTGACGGGCCGTTTCACGGCGCTAAATGGGAAGTCGCTTGATCAGCTAAAGGAGCAGCACTTTCCGCGCCGCATGCTCGAGAACGCCGAACTCAGCTGGGCCGATACGCCGCCGGAAGGAGACAAGGTGACCCAAGGCAAGTGGTGGAGCAACGCGAGTGCGGATGAAATGGCGATGGGCGAGGGAGTCGCCAAGCGGCTTCAGCTCGGCATCGGTTCCTCAGTTGAATTGGAAGTGAACGGCGAGCCGCACAAGCTCAAGGTTGCTGCCCTCTACCGCTCGGATGGTGAGCACCCAAGCGCACGCGTGTCGTTCGTCCTGCCTTCAGGCCAGTTGAAGGATGCGACCGCGACGTGGTATGGCGGTGCGCACATCGACAGCAAGCAGGTGGCGGCGATGGAGCGCGCGCTGTTCGCGGCATACCCCACCGTCACGGTGATCAACATAGCCGACGTGCTCGATCGGATCGAGAGCGTGGTGAATCAGATTACGTTCGTGGTGCGGTTTCTGGCGGGATTTTCGATTGCTGCCGGACTGATGATCCTGGCATCGAGTATTGCCAGTTC
>DATGFX010000089.1:0-26246 GCA_035308825.1 Occallatibacter sp.
GGCGACTATCTTGCCGGCCGCGGTGTCGAGCAGGATCTGAATCTTGCAGCTCACTGGTATGAGAAGGCCGCGGGAGACGGCGACCCGCAGGCCCAGCTGCAAATCGGCTATCTGTACGAGGCTGGGATTGGGGTGCCGCGAGATGCGGCGCGCGCATTCCACTGGTTTCAACTTGCCGATGCAGGAGGCTCTGTCATCGCGAAGGTGAGCCTGGGGATTGCTTATCTCTGGGGTACCGGTGTGGCAAAGAACGAGCAACTGGCAGTCCGTTACTTCAATGAAGCTGCGGGGAAAAACATTGGGCTGGGAGCCGCTTGCCTGGGTGAAATGTATCAGCTTGGAATCGGCGTTCCTCAGGATCATGCGATTGCAGAGCAATGGTACGCGAAGGGCGCGAAGATGCACGACCCACAAGCAGAGTTTCGACTCGGCTCGATGTTTTCAGAGGATGCGGATCATGTGCACGATTTGCGCAAGGCGTCGAAGCTTCTGCGGGATTCGGCCGGCGCAGGCTATGTTCCTGCGATGCACCTGTTGGGGTATCTTCTGGTTGTTCATCCCGATCTAGCCAAGTCTTCAGATGAAGCGATCGGGCTTCTGAATGACTCAGCAAACGCGGGCACATGGAGATCTTCGCTGGTTCTTGGGATCCTCTCGCGCGATGGAAATGGAGTTCCGGCGAATGCAGGCGACGCGTATTACCGGTTCCGCGTTGCCACGCTGCAGGGTGGAGATGAAGCGCGAAAATTCCTCAAGAAGGACCTGGAGAATCTTTCGAGCGCATTGGGGCCGGAACGCACTGCGAAGATTGATTCCGAGGCGGCGCAGTGGTACCAGCACCATCCGCTCGTTTTTGAATTTCTCTACAGGAAGGGAACCAGCCAAACCAGTTTTCCGGCGTATGCGCTTGTACAACCGACGGATGGTTTGCACGCGGGGCGGCTGATTCCTTCGGCTGAGGATTAGGCCGGCCACATCCATCGGACAGTTCCGCGCCTCGCGGGCCCTCCCCTCTCATTGAATTTGACTGGCGCGCTCGAACTACACTGTATCGAGTGACCGGTTTCGCAAAAGCACGCGGGCCCGGTTGGAGATCCGAGCGTGCCTGCATCTGAGCGTCTTTATTATTCCGACTCATTTCTCAAAGCATTCACCGGGGAAGTCACCGGTGTCAGGGAGTTGGGCACGGGCGGCGAGAACCTGTGGCAGCTGTCTCTGAACCGAACCGCGTTTTATCCGACCAGCGGAGGGCAGCCTTTTGACAGGGGCGTGTTTCGCGCGACTTCGAAACAAGGTGGCATTTTCGATGTTCCCGTGGATCAGGTGGAGGAAGACGAAGCTGGAGCGGTTTGGCATTTTGTGAGCAAGCCGCTGGACGTGGGAGCTCAAATTGAGGGCCTGATTGACTGGGAACGGCGATTTGACCACATGCAGCAGCACACGGGCCAGCACCTGCTTTCTGCCGTCTTTTTAAAGGAGCTTGGCGCCCCCACCGTCTCATTTCATTTAGGGGAGAGCTCTTCGACCATCGACGTGACCAGCGCGGCATTGGCACACCACAGCGTGGAGCGAGTAGAGCGCATTGCGAACGAAATCATCGGGGAAGACAGAAGCGTGACCATCCGATACGCAGAGCGCGACGAGGCCGAATCGATGCTGGCGTCGGGCGCGCTTCGCAAGCTGCCCGAGCGGGAAGGCACGATCCGCCTGATCGATATTGCGGATTGCGACGTGAATGCATGCGGAGGAACGCACGTCCTCTCCACTGGCCAGATTGGCGGCTTGCTCATCAGGAAGATAGAGAAGGCCAGCCGAGGAGTGCGTGTGGAGTTTGTGTGCGGATTGCGCGCGGTGCGGACGGCTCGCCGAGATATGGACCTCCTTGCGGAAACTAGTGCGCAGTTATCCACCGGTGCATTGGAACTGCCGGCTGCGGTGGAGCGATTGCTGACGGAAAAGAAGGCAGGCGCGAAACAGCGTCAAAAGCTGCACCAGGAACTGGCTGAGTTTCAAGCGACCCAGATCGCGACGGAAGCGCCGATCGAGAATGGGCTGCGACTCGTGACGCGTGCGTGGAAGGACCGCGACCGCGACTATGTGAAGCTACTGGCGTCAAAGACGGTGAAGGCCGCCGCGGCCACCGCGGTGATCTTCTGCGCTGCGGATGCGGAACCGGCTCGCGTTTTCGTAGCGCGCAGCTCAGATCTTGACTTCAACTGTGGAAACATTCTGCGAGAACAATTGGCGAAGCTAGGGTTGCGCGGCGGAGGGTCGGCCGATCTGGCGCAGGGCGATGTTCCCTCGGGACAGGTAGCTAGTTTGCAAGGATCAGTCAGCGAAGCCATTCGCGGGGCGGCAGAAGAGGCGCAGGCGGGCCGTTGATCCAGCCGCTAGAGGTTGACACTACGAGCCACATTTGATCTCGACGCGGAGAAGGGGCGGATCTGTGCTGCTACGCCCCGGCCTGTCGACCACTTCGATCGCGTGCATCGGCTCCGGCTTCATCCAATGAATGCTCCATTGGCCCGGATGAACCGGTTCGCTGATGCTTGGCTCGTCGCGCACGCTGCCATCCGCGCGATGATAGCGAACGTGAGGGGTTTTGCCGCCTTTGTCCCAGGACAAGAAGAAGCTCGGCCAACGATGGTGATGCATTGGCTCGGTTGCGCCAGGCGGAGGCACAGTGACGATAAGCACGCGCACCAAGGCATTCTCGAAGATCACCTTGTGGCTGTTGGGCGCTGCCTGAGGGGCGTCGTAGCCTTCGGGAAAGCCTGAGTTCTCCTGGGCGCACGAATAGCGAGAAAAAGCTAAGGATGCAGCAGCAGCAGCGCTCATCCTCAAAAGACTGCGACGTGCGGGGCTGATAAAAGCCGGATCCTGGTACATGGGTGTCGGTCCTTCCGATACAGCTTTGTAGAAGGATACGCTCCCGACGCTGCTGCAAGGAGAACCCGTTGCCACGGTGCATTTGGGATCTTGTCCCTCCCCCTCGCACCTGCAGCGCAAACGCGTCGGCTCTCAAGCACGCGGTGAATGTCGGGTTGCTTGGAGGGTTTGCGTCGATTGGGAAACGCGCACTACTTCCTGGGCGGAAACTTTGCGAACATCTTGTCGATGTCCTTGTCGAGATTCCTAGTGTTGTTCTTCGCTGACTTGTTGGAAAGATTCTCGCGGGATGCGCCGCGCCACAGCAGATCCTTCGATTTGCCGTTGAAAATATCAACCACCAGCATTCCGACGGGCTGGTTTGTGGTCGTGACCGTGGATTCACCGAATCCGCCGCCTGCCCAGCCGCCCCATCCCCAACGACCGCCCCAACCTCCGAGGCCGTTGTAGTAGGTTTCAAGTTCCTGCTGATTGTGGACTCGTCCCCTGGCAAAGATAACCGC
Organism: Occallatibacter sp.; assembly: GCA_035308825.1. Lineage (GTDB taxonomy): Bacteria > Acidobacteriota > Terriglobia > Terriglobales > Acidobacteriaceae > Telmatobacter. The sequence continues at coordinate 3,393 of DATGFX010000089.1, forward strand.
AGCACCTCCGGAGGGTTGGAGGGTCCACCCTTTCGCCTCGAGATCTTTGTTGACCTCATCCTTGATTCGTTGAACGAATAACGGATTCGAGGTAGTGACCTGCCCCCAGCTGTAGGTATGAACCTGCGAAAAATCGAAATGATGGTTGTAGTCCGTTTTCACATCTGCGGCAAAGAGCAGTGATGTCGCAACAATCAGAGTGAATGTTGTGAGAACCGCTCGCCAGGCCTGCTTCATCGCCCCTCCATGGCTCAATTAGAATCGGGCGCAGCAACCGAGGTTGTCGCAGCAACTGACTGGCTCGCGAAGAATTTGAGATGCCTCGGAATTTCCGTGGCGCTCCCGGCACCCTCGCAATTCGAATCTCCTGATCGGGCTCCAGCACCACCCCCCAGGGAGAAATTCCGGAGACGCGAAGACGTTGAAGACCTTGGTGCGGAGCAGATGAAGCTGAAGGTGATTCACGCGTGGGGGTATTCGGGCGGGAATTGGCCATTGCATCAACCTGGCTCAAACTCCCATTTCTTGAATCCGTACCCGGCCAAAAGACATCTTCTATAGCACGTCGTTGTACTCAGGCTTCCCCAAAAGCCAACAATTCAACCTGATGCGATCTCAAGCGTAATGGAGACGAGAACCGTCGTGTACCCAAAATCAAAAGTCAAAACAATCGTCCTCAATGCTGCTGCGATGACTGCTTCGGCGGGCTTGCTCACCATCGCCAGTGCGATCCTGACGGGCTGTGACAGTCAGAAGGTTTCAGCTAAATCCGCTGGTCCGCAGGCGATGCCGGTGGCCGTGGTGAAAGCCGGGCAGAGCGAAGTGCCGATAACCGGCGAGTGGGTAGGGACGCTTGATGGATTTGTGAATGCCCAGATCCAGCCGCAGGCGAATGGCTATCTGATCCAGCAGAACTACCGCGAAGGCGCGCAGGTCGAAAAGGGCCAGGTGCTTTTTGAGATCGACCCGCGCCCGTTTGAGGCGGCCTTGCATCAAGCCGAGGGACAGCTGGGGCAGGCGCAGGCGCAACTTGCGCTGGCCACGATCAACGTCAACCGCGACACTCCGCTTGCGGAAGCGCGCGCCATCGCGAAGAGTCAGCTGGATAACGAGGTCCAGCAGAAGGCACAGGCTCAAGCAGCGGTGGAATCCGCCGAGGCGGCAGTGGACACCGCGAAGTTGAATCTCGGCTTCACTCAGGTGCGGTCGCTGATTACCGGGGTGGCCGGGCAAGCGACAACGCAGGTGGGCAACCTAGTCAGCACGCAGTCGGTGTTGACGTCGGTGTCGCAACTGGATCCGATCAAGGTCTATTTTTCGATCAGCGACAGTGAATACCTTGCTCTTGTGCAGCGCGCGCGCAAGGGCGGAAGCGAGCTGCTGCAGGGAAGCTCGAAGATTCCTCTGACGCTGACGCTGGCGAACGGCGATGTATATCCCTACAAGGGACACATCGAGTTCGTGGATCGCGAACTCAACGCACAAACGGGCGCCATCAGGATTGCAGCGGCATTTCCGAATCCCGGTAATCTTCTCAGACCCGGACAGTTTGCGCGGGTGCGCGCTGAGACCGAGATTCGGCATGATGCAGTGCTGGTGCCCCAGGTCGCGGTGTCGGAATTTCAGGGGCAGGAACAGGTCTACACGGTGGCCGCAAATCACACCGTTCATGTCAACAATGTGACGCTGGGTCCACAGTACGGCAACAGCTGGGTGATCGATCGCGGTATTCCTGAAGGCTCTCTTGTCATTACCGACAACCTTCAGAAGCTGCGTGAAGGAATGCCGGTGAATCCGCAATTGACGCAGAGCCAGCAGCCTGCCACTTCTCAAGCGTCGCAATCAGCCGGGCGGTAAACATCATGTCGAAATTCTTTATTCGCAGGCCCATTGTGGCCATTGTCATCGCGATTGTGACTGTGATCATCGGGGCGGTATCGATGGTTCAGCTCCCGATTTCGCAGTTCCCGAATATTGTTCCTCCTGAAATTCTTGTGACCGCGACGTATCCTGGCGCCGACGCCAAGACGGTTGCGCAAGCGGTATCGACTCCGATCGAGCAGCAGATGAACGGAGTCGACAACATGATCTACATGAACTCCGTGAGCGCCAACAACGGAGTGGATCAGATCTTCGTCGACTTCGATGTGAAGACCGATCCGAACATCGATCAAGTGCTTGCGCAGTTGCGGGTGGATCAGGCGCAATCGCAGTTGCCGCCCCAGGTGACAACCGCGGGCCTGACGGTGCAGAAGGCGCTCACTTCCCCGCTCATGCTGGTGGCGGTTAATTCTCCGGACGGCTCCCTGAGCCAGGATTTCCTGACAAATTACGCCATCATCAACCTTCAGGACCAGATTGCCCGCGTGAAGGGCGTTTCGCGCGTGCAGGTCTTTGGCGGGCAATATGCGCTGCGCGTCTGGGTGCAACCGGACAAGCTGGCGAAGCTCGGCGTGACCGCGCCGGAAGTGATCGCGGCCATTCAAACGCAAAACAACGTGAACCCGGCGGGCCAAATCGGCGGCGAGCCGATTCCACACGGCCAGCAATTCACCTACACGGTGCGTACGCAGGGCCGGTTGGTGACGCCGGAAGAGTTCGGCAACATTATTCTTCGCGCGAATCCTGACGGATCAGTTCTGCACTTGCGGGATGTTGCGCGAATCGAACTGGGCGATCAGGCGTATACCATCTCAGCACGCTATAACCAGGCGCCTGCCGGCGTAATGGCGATTTATCAGCTTCCGGGGTCGAACGCGGTGGAAACTGCGCGGGCGGTTACGCAGCGGATGAAGGAGCTATCAGCCACATTCCCGTCGAACATCACCTACAGCATTCCTCTGGACACGACCAAGGCGGTTACATCCGGAATTCGAGAGATCATCTACACGCTGCTGGAAGCGCTCGGGCTGGTCGTTATCGTGGTCTTTATCTTTCTCCAGGGCTGGCGCGCGACGCTCATTCCGTTGCTGGCGGTGCCCGTTTCGCTCATCGGAACGTTCATTATTTTCCCGGCGTTGGGGTTTTCGATCAATACGCTGTCGCTGTTTGGACTGGTGCTGGCTATCGGCCTCGTGGTGGACGATGCGATTATCGTGGTCGAGGCAGTCGAGCATCACATCGAAGAGGGAATGGATCCCAAATCCGCGACAGAAAAGGCCATGGAAGAAGTGGGCGGCCCTGTCGTTGCGATTGCGCTGATCCTGGCAGCAGTCTTTATTCCCACCGCAGCGATTCCGGGAATAACGGGCCGGCTCTATCAGCAGTTTGCGGTTACGATCGCGATCTCGGTGCTGATCTCTGCGTTCAATGCGCTTACGCTTTCCCCGGCGCTCGCCTCATTGCTGCTGAAGCCGAGAGATGAGAGCCGCAAGCGGGGACCGCTGGGCCTGGGCTTCAGACTGTTCAATCGCTTCTTTGCGCGAGCTACCGACAATTTCATCCATACCTCGCGCATCCTCATTCACAAGTCGGCTCTTGCAATGGTCGCCCTCGTTCTTGTCACGGGAGTTGCTATCTTTCTTGGCAGCAGCCTGCCGAGCGGATTTCTTCCGACGGAAGACCAGGGTTACATGTTTCTTGCCTTGCAGCTACCCGATGGCGCTTCAGCACAGCGCACGGATGCGGCCGAGCAAAAGATCTCGGACGCGCTTCTGAAGACTCCGGGGGTCGAGGGCGTCATCGCGGTCACCGATTTTTCGCTGCTTACGCAAGTGCAGAGCACGAATGCCGGATTCTTCTTCGTCAACTTGAAACCATGGGAAGCGCGGAAAACCAAGGAACAGCAGCTGCAATACCTGCAAAGCAGCATTCAGAAGAAGCTCGGCGCTGATCCTGACGGAATTGCGTTTGCATTCCCGCCGCCCTCCATTCCCGGCATCGGAACGTCGGGAGGCGTGACCATGATTCTGGAAGATCGCTCAGGCGGCGATGACCCGATGGTTCTGACCAAGAATGTGTTCGCGTTTCTTGGGGCGCTCTCAAAACGTCCGGAGATTGCAGCTGCCATTCCCTCATATCAGCCCGCGGTTCCGCAGCTCTATGTAGATGTAGACAAGGAGAAAGCACTCGAGCAGCAGGTCGATCTCTCGAACATTTACACGACGATGCAGACCTTCATGGGTGGCTATCTCGTGAATTACTTCAACCGCTTCGGACGCCAGTGGCAGACGTACGTGGAGGCCGAAGGCACATCCCGCACCAACATCGGAAATATCGACCAGTTTTACGTGCGCAGCGCAAACGGCAGCCAGGTGCCGCTGAGTGCGCTTGTCAATGTAAAGCGGGTTACAGGCCCTGAATTCATCTATCGGTTCAATGAATTCAACGCGGCGCAGATCAATATCACGGGAGCTCCCGGCTACAGTTCGGGGCAGGTGAGAAAGGCGCTCGAGGAAGTCTTTCACGAGACGATGCCGCCGGGCGCGGGCTTCGATTACTCGGGCATGTCGTTCCAGGAGCAGCAAGCGGAAAAAGGCATTCCATCCTGGGCGGTGTTTGGCTTGTCGATCATTTTCGTTTTCCTGATTCTCGCGGCGCTGTACGAGAGCTGGACGCTGCCGTTTAGTGTCCTGTTGAGCACGCCAGTCGCGATCCTGGGCGCGTACGTGGCGTTGCATGCGCGCGCGTTCGAGAATGACATCTTCGCGACGATCGGCCTAGTCATGCTGGTCGGCCTCTCAGCAAAGAACGCGATCCTGATTGTGGAATTCGCCAAGTTGAATTACGAGAGCGGGCAAAGCATCTGCGAAGCCGCCTTGAATGCCGCGCGAGTACGGCTGCGGCCGATTGTCATGACGGCGTTGGCGTTCATCGTGGGATGCTTGCCGCTGTGGGTCGCGACCGGATCGGGGGCTGCATCTCGCCGGATTCTTGGAACCGTGGTGGTGGGCGGAATGACGCTCTCGACTGCGCTGGGTCTGATCTTTATTCCGGTCACATTCGCCGTGGTTGAGTACCTTTCTCATCGTTTTGCACGCGGCGGCACGGGAACCACGATGGATTCGAGTCACGGTCTGTGCGGACCCACCGAGGAGCCGGAGCGGAGAGCTGTGCTCGCACAGGCAGATGGAGGTGAGGCATGATGCGTCTTGCTGACACATCACGCATTGTCGTGCTTGGCGCCATCGCGGCGGCAGCGAGTTTTCTGGCCGGATGCAATGTCGCTCCCAAGTACGTGCGCCCTAATGCCATGGCTCCGGCCGTATATCGTGGCGCGGATAATGAGCCGGTGTCATCGGATGCGAAAGCTTCACTGGGTGATGAAGAGTGGACGAAGGTATACCAGGAGCCGGAACTTCAGGACCTGATTCGCAAGGCCCTTGCGAATAACTACGATCTGCGCATTGCCGCGCAGCGCATCCTGGAGCAGCAGGCACAGGTGCGCGTCGTACGCTCGCAAGAGTTTCCGGCCGTGACGGTTGGCGGAACCGGCATCGGCGCGACGTTACCGAGCTCTTTGGGAACCCAACTGCCGAGCCCGCTGGTCGCGGGATCGCTGAGCCTCTCGGCATCGTGGACGCCGGATTTCTGGGGTCTCTATCGCAATCAGACCAAGGCCGCGCGCGAACAGCTGCTGGCCCAATCGTGGGCACAGCGCGCCGTTCAGATGACCCTGGTGCAGCAGGTTGCGACGGCCTATCTGCAACTTCGCGCGCTCGATCGGCAGCTCGAGATCACCAAGGAGACGCTGAAGGTCAGGCAGAACTCGGTCGATCTGACGAGGACGCTCGAAAGCGGCGGCTCGGTGCCGCTCTCTGATGTGCGTGAATCAGAGCAGCTTCTCTACACCGCGGCTTCGCAGATTCCCCAGCTTGAAGAGCAGATTCAGCAGCAGGAAAACGCGCTTGCGTATTTGATCGGAGAAAACCCGGAGCCGATCACACACCAGGACCCGAATGCGCTCACACCTCCTCCGCAGGATCTTCCGGTGGGCATCCCGTCGCGGCTTCTGGAGAGACGGCCTGACATTCAGGAATCGGAAGCCCAGCTGATCGCAGCCAACGCGCAGATCGGGGTGGCTCGTGCGCAGTTCTTTCCAAATCTGGCGATCAGTGGTTCGGGAGGCGTAGGAGGCGACAGCCTGTCGAACCTCTTTAGTACGGCAGGCAAAACCATTTATGGACTCGGATCGCTGACACAACCGATCTTCGAAGGCGGCAAACTGCGCGGGCAGGTTCAGCTATCCGAAGCGACGAAGCAGGAGATGGTGCTGAATTATCAGAAGACCATTGCCGGAGCTTTTCGCGATGTTTCCAATGCATTGATTGCCTTGAACAAGCAGCGCGCGAACCGCGAGCAGCAGGAAAAGCTTGTTGCGGCGGCGCAGGACGCGACGAGACTGGCAAGGATCCGCTATCAAGGCGGTTCGACCGGCTATCTGGAGGTGCTCACGACGGATTCCAACCTCTACACAGCCGAGTTGAACCTGGTGACCGCTCAGCAAAACGAGGCGCTGGGCCTGGTCCAACTGTACGGCGCATTGGGTGGAGGCTGGCAGCGGTAAGCCTCGCCCGGCGGGACGCTGGAAATACTTGCAGGCCGGGCTATCGCGGGCTGGGTCGACGGGGGCTTGAGTAGCTGGTGGACGCGGAAGGAATCGAACCTTCAACCTGTCGGTTAAGAGCCGAATGCTCTGCCAGTTGAGCTACGCGTCCAGATCGCGTGAAGAGCTGTGCGGCGGGAGAATCGAAGCACAGCCTGAGCAGGCGCATGTTTCACGCTGCTATTTGAAAAATATAGCACAGGCAGACCGAGAATCGAAAGGACGCGAGGCGCAGTGAGCGCGAGAGATTCCGGAAGGAAAATCACGCCGCAGTTTTTAAGGTGGAAGGGACCATCCATCAGCGGCTAAAGCCGCGGAGATTTTTTTCCTGCTTTGACGGCACGACTGAAGTCGTGCCCTTTCAAAACAGCCAAGCAACTGCATTCGGCATTCGGATGAAGTCGCGCGCTTTCAAGGGAATTCCCGTGGCCGGTGGAGCGAAAATGATCAATTCAGGGCAGAAGAGGGGACCATCGCGATATCAAAGCCGATGAAATCTCTCCAGAAACAGATCTTGTGATCTTGAATTGGCGGCTAGAAGGTGAACGCGACGCCGCCGCGGATTCCGCGTTGGCTTTGCGCGAAGATGAGCACGGAGCCGTCGCTCAGCATGAAGGGACGATAGCCCTCAGCGAGGAGATTCCTGACATCGAGAATCGCTTCAACGCCACTGGAGCCGTCGCGGTGCGCGCAAATCGGCTGGCGGAAATGGAGGCTCAAAAAGGGCTGGTCAGCATCGGAGGCGAACGAGGCAACTTGCGTCATGGTGTCGCTGGGCTGCCACCGATAACTTGCGTGCCATCGCGTGCCGGTTCCCTCGATCGTGCCTGACAGCGATAGCGTGTAGGTCTGCACGCGGCGAGGATGCGTTGCGGAAATGATCTGGGCGATCGGGACCGCATGGGGCAGAGCCGACACGACGAGCGCGTTGCCGTTGGCATAGGCGAGGCGAACGTGATTGCCGCCGGGAATATTGCGCTCCACACTGGCCGTCATGCCGACTGTGGCGAAATCAGGACCGGAAACGCGGAGAATGCCGCTTGCGGGGTCGAACAGGAATCCGGTGTGGGCGGCATTGGCGGCGAACTGAGCGGCAGCCTCCATGACCGGGTTCTGCAGGTTATCGGAGTAGAATCCAACCGACATGCGGGAAGTGGAGGTCTGGCGTTCCCAGCCGACTTCCTGGTGCAGTCCGTGCTCCAGGGCCAGCTTGCCGTTGCGCTCAGAGAGCTGCGGCAGATAGGTGGAAGCCTGGGACTCGTCAGCGTTCGCCGGAGCAGGAACGAACGTGGTCATGCGGTAGCGAATGACGGAATTGCCATCATGCCAACCGAAGGAGGCAAATGGCATGGCGGCCAGGATGGTATTCGGGGAATCCTGCACGAAGCGCGCAATCAGCTGCTCTGCCCCTGCTTCGCCGTCAAACTCATCTCCGAGATTGATTGTCTCCCAGGAGCGAACCGCAGCCTCAGTGAGATTCTCGGCGCCCGTGTTGTCCGCGATATCGGGGTGAACCGCGACGGCAGCGACGGATTGGACAGAGCCGGCAAACCCGAGGTCCTGACTGAAGCCAAGCATCGATTCCATGGCCGCGTCGGTATTGGGTGCAAAGTCGACTCGGGCCAGCAACTCGCGGCTGTTGGAAGGAGTATTTTGGACGGCGGCCGTGATGCGCTCGCCACTCTCGCCAAAGGTGCCTTCCTCGCCGGTGGCCATCAGGCGCGCCTTCAGCTTGGGCGCCGCGCCGGAACCGTCAGAAACAACCACGAGCGGGCCATCTTCAAGCCAGCGCAGCAGAGGGCGATTGGCTTCGGAACGGAGCGTCCAGGCCCAGTCATCCTTCTTGGCGTTGGCGGCACGGGGCTCGGCCGGGAGCCACTGCATCACCTCATAAAGGGTACTCAGCGTGAGGTTGACGACGGTTGCGCGGTGGACATGCACGTTTTCGCGCACCGAGGGAAGGAACGACATGTTCATCGCCTTGAGAGCGTAACGGCCTGGCTCGATGGCGGGGAAGGAGAACTCGCCCTTGTTGTCGGTGTAGACCGCGAGGATGACGCTGAAGTCGGGGCGCAGCAACTGGACAATGGCGCCGATCTGGGGCACACCGGAGGAATCGCGCACGACGCCTGAAACCGATCCCTGGGGAGCTGCTGCGAGCGAGACGCTCCCAAGTGTGATCAGCGCGATAACGACGGCGAGATGGGGCCTACGCATCATCCGTATCGATAAAACGGCGGCGTCCCTGGCAACCTTCCTGAAAAACCATCTCGCGCGGGCTTCCTGATCTAGGCCGGATAACCATTTCTGCGCGGTACCTGCTATTGCACGATAAACGGGGCCGATTGCGCAATCTCTTGTTTCGAGATGTCGTCGTTTACCTTGATCAGCACCTTGTACTTGCCCGGTTGCAGTCCGGCCACGGGGAGAGTTTTTTGAACTGTGAGCTGATCGCTATGGGCACTCAAATCCTTCGAGTCGAGCTGCTTCTCGAAGATTACGTTGTTATTGGACACATCGACAATCTCATACGCTACATGCGCCCCGTTACTTTTTGTCGCTTCGTCGATGCCGAGATTGTACACCTGCATCCAGAAGTTGAGCTGCTGATCGCGGTTGAAGCTGACCGGAGTCGCCGGATTGGCGCTGACACGGGGCCTTATGTAGGTGTTGCCGATCACGAAGTTGCCGCTGCCGATGGAGTGGGAATCGACCTCATTCATCTTGTCGGCGAGGATCAAGCTTGAAGTTGCCAGCTTCTCGTCGTGAAACTCGGGAACATTCAGGGCCTTGCCATAGATGCCGATGTGGTCCGGGTTGTTCACGTCCTTGATGGCGATGTCGAGGCGGTAAAGCCCGGGCATCAGGGGGAGAGCTTTCCAATAGACCTTCTGGCCATCGAGGCTCTTCTGAAGAAGCTCGGCCGGCTGTTCTACCTCGACCGTGTTTTCGAAGGTCTGAACGGTTTTGTCGGTCAGCGTGGTCACCTTGCCAAAGATATTCACGACACCTTTGGCCACGCCGTCCTTGGTCACGAACGTGATGTCTCGATTCCTCATCTGGAGGGTGATGGGGACGAGCACCATGTTGTCGGTGACCTTCACAAAATCGGTGCGGACATCGAAGGGGAAGATGGGGCCATTGATCAGCTTGTGCTCGGTGACAAAACTATCGAGATCCTTGAATTTGATTGGCGGTGGGGCAAAAAGCTTGGCGGCCAGTTCGATGCGGTCAAATTCCTTCGATTGCTGGGCGTTGGCAAGTGGCCCGGTTCCGAGGTTCTCGAAACCACCCTTGAACCGGTCCGCCTTCTTGGCCTGCCCCATTTCCTCCCACTGGGTAAGGCCCATTCCGGGCACGTGCTGCAGAGCGTCCTTTTCACTGCGATCGATGGTGAAGTGGTAGTCGCCGCACATGCACGTGTCGACGAACTCGATGTCGATATTCTCGCCGACACCCTCGAGATAGCGGTAGTGCCAAACTTCAAAGGGGTACGTTGAGGTCTCGCCGCCGCCTTCATCCATGGGACGCTGATAGGCGCCGCCCGAGGGGTGGGAATCCTTCGAGTCGGCCTCGCCGTACATGATATAGATGCGGCCGCGATCCGTTTTCCAGCCCGGCTTGCCGGCGGCGAAGTGCTCGTTGGCGTAGGCGATGCGGCGGTAATGCTCTTCGCGAAACTCGTTGTCGGGGGAATCGGGGTTGGGGTTGCGGCGCTGCCAGAAATTCTCGATAAAGGCTTCGCGTTCTTCGTCGTTGCTCAGATTCTTGAACGCTTTGCGCTCGTCGTCCGTAATGATGTAGGCGACATCCTCGTTGAGCCAGGTCCTGTAAGCACCTTTCAACTCCTGCCGGACAGCCTTCTGTGCCTTTCGAGTCTCTTCGTCACTGCGGGGACGATTGCGAGGATCGAAATTCGGATCATCGTCGGGAGAGGCGGGTCTTGTTTGCAGGCTCGGGTCGGTGGATTGCTGGGCACGAAGGCCATTGGATGGAAGGAAAAGCAGCCCGCAACTCAGTGCTGCATAGAGAACGGAACGACCGCGTAGCATCATGCCTCGACAACTCCTGCGATGCCTTATTTTACGAGTCGGAACCTGCGGGAGCAAGGTTCCAGTTTGCAACTGGCCGCCGATTGGACGCGGCAAAGCGCTAAAGGTCACAGGCTGGCGATTGTCCGGGTGACGGGAATCACCGTATCTACAAGAAAAATTGAGACATTTAGGCCACTACGCACGTCTAAATCTGCGGACGCAATCTTGAGTGACTGATGAGGCCAGATCGGACACCCGGGTCGAAGGCGCCGGAACTGACGAAGTGGTACCACAGATGCCAACATGCCGGCCGATCGGGTTTCGATTCGGCAGAGTCAACGAGCCTCGTCAGGACGGTTGCAAATTCACGACCAGGTTGGAACCTGATCACGAAAAATTGCGTAAACTGGTTTTGGGGTAACCGGAGCAGATTGTTTTTATGAAGAAGATCATTCTGATCATTCTTGGCGTACTTGTGACTGCGGGACTTGTTGCCTTTATGGTGTACAAGCAGCAATCGGGCTACACGAAAGTTTTGACTGCCAAAGTAGCGCGGCAGGATCTTTCAACGGTTGTAAGCGGCACGGGACAGATTAAGCCCAAGACCTTCGCCGTCCTTGGCGCCACAGCCATGGGACGGGTGACGCACCTCTATGTAAAAGAGGGTGACCACGTAAAGAAGGGGCAGGTGGTGGCCGAGGTCGAAAACATTTCGCAGGAGGCCCAGGTGAACGGGCAACGGGCGGCGATTTCGGCGGCACAGACCGATATTGCGTCGATGGTCGCTGCGGAAAAGACAGCGCAAGCGAACGTGGAACATGCCCAGGCAGACCTGGAGCAGAAGAAGTTGGACTGGGATCGCGCGCAGGCTCTCTATAAGGAGGGCATCCTGGCCAAGCAGGATTTCGATGCGAAGAAGGCCGCATACGACCTGGATGTGGCGACGCTGGCGCAATCGGTGGCGCAATTGAACCAGGCCAAGGCGAATACGGATTCGGCGAGAGGACATCTGGGCACGCAGCAGGCCACCCTGCGCTCGTACCAGAACGCGTTGGACCTGACCGAATCGACTGCTCCCTTTGACGGCGTCGTCACCGATGAGCCGGTGCGCCAAGGCGAGACCGTGGTGGAAGGGATCCAGAACACCAATGGCTCGACGTTCATGACGATTGCCGATATGAGCGTCGTGACCGCTGACGTGAAGGTGGATGAAACCGACATTATCCATGTTGAGAACGGGCAGCCGGCAGAGGTAACGGTCGATGCGATGCCCGGAAAGGTGTTCAAAGGTCATGTGACGCTGGTGGGCGACCAGGCTCTGCTGCGATCAACGGGCGTGGCGACTTCGCAATCCACAACCGGAACGGAAGAAGCGAAGGATTTCAAAGTTGTGGTGACGTTGGATGTCCCGTCGGATGAATTGCGTCCGGGGCTTTCGTGCACGGCCAAAATCACCACGGCGCATAAGAAGGATGTGCTCGCTCTGCCAATCCAGGCGTTGACCATGTACGCGCCTCCGCCGCCGGGAGAAAAGGGCAAGGTGGAAGCGGCCTCGATTTCAAACAACAGCAAAACGCCGCCGGTTCAAGGCGTGTTCATCATGGAAAAAGACTCGCACGGCCGTCAGCGCGCGAAGTTTGTTCCGGTCAGCACAGGCATTACGGGAGCGACCGACATCGAGGTGCTCGGGGGTCTGAAGGAGGGCCAGGAGATCGTAATTGGACCCTACAAGACCCTGCGTATCCTGAAAGACGGTGCTTTGCTGAAGCGCGAGACGCAGGTGCAGACGCTCTCTACGACTCCGAGTAATTCCTAAGGCGCGCGGGTCAAAACAGATCAGTGGTGGGTATGCTCGCCGCCCGCCTTGCGAGGCAAGATCGGGGTTTCGCAGAGAATAACGGAAAGAGACTTGGATGGCTCTGAACAGCATGATGAGCGAAGCTGATACGCAGCAGGTGTCGTCCGCGCACACCGGCGATGTCATCGTCGTGGAGGATCTCTGGCGCACGTATGACATGGGATCGGAACAGCAGGTGCATGCCCTGCGCGGCGTGAATCTGCGCATCCGCCACAATGAATACGTCGCCATCATGGGGCCGTCGGGTTCCGGCAAGTCGACGCTGATGAACCTGATCGGCTGTCTCGATACGCCATCGAAGGGACGCTATTGGCTCAACGGGCAGCTGGTGAGCGACCTGGATGACGACGAGCTGGCACGCATACGGAACAAGGAAATTGGATTCGTCTTCCAGACCTTCAATCTGCTGGCGCGAGCCACGTCTCTGCACAATGTCGAACTGCCCCTGATTTATAACGGAACGCCTGCGGCAGCACGGCTGGAGAAAGCAAAGCAATCGCTGACCAACGTTGGCCTGGAAAACCGGATGAACCACAAGCCCAACGAGCTCTCCGGCGGCCAGCGGCAACGCGTTGCAATTGCCCGGGCGCTGGTCAACGACCCATCGATCATCCTGGCAGACGAGCCGACGGGAAATCTGGATTCGAAGACAGGTATCGAGATCATGGCGTTGTTTGATCAGCTGCACGGTGGCGGCAACACGATTGTGCTGGTTACGCACGAGCCGGACATCGCCGACTATGCGCATCGCGTGGTGCACATCCGCGACGGGCAGATCTTTTCCGATGAGCCCTCCAAGCGCTTCAAGAAGAGTGCGGGCGTGGTGTAGGACGGAATTCGTTGCAAATGGATGGGCCGGGGAGACGGAGTTCTCTCCGGCTCATGTTTTTGTGGGCAACGCCGATGACACTGCTGATGGACCTTATTGGACAAGGTCAGGAGGCGGATCGCGAGGATGTCCACTGAGACTGCGGCACGAGAACCTGAAGCGCAAAGTTCCGCTCCGAGCGAGGAGTACGGGAGTGGAGCACGTCGGAATTTGCGCGCATGGGAGCAAGTCCGGGATGGCGCAGATTGCAGGTGCAGGCAAACCTGGTGGCTCCGCATCTGCGCGTGGCTGCCATCGAGGGCGAGCAGGGGGCGGGCAAGCAGACCCTGGCGCGTTATCTGCATGCCCGATCGCCTCTGGCGCACACGGAGTTTCAGCGCCGCGATGCACGCGAATGGCTGGCAACGGAGGCGGACCGGCACGCCTTGGCAGGATTTCTTTACCTGGAGCGCGCTGACCTGCTGGCAGCTCCCGGACAGTACTTGTTGCTGGGCGTGCTGAAAGCGATGCAGGATCGGCCGGTGGGACGTGCCGTGCTGGTGGCGTCGTCCGAATCCTCATTGAGGTACATGGCGGCCCGGGGACTCCTCATGCCCGATCTTGCCTTCCGCCTGACCGCGGTGCGGTTTTCGATTCCGCCGCTGCGCCAGCGGCGCGAAGACATTGCGCCCCTGGCCCGGATTCTGCTCGACCGGATCTGCGCGCGCTATCGGCACCGGCCTGTCACTCTGGCTCCGGCCGCGATGACACGGCTCTTGCAACACGCCTGGCTGGGAAACGTGCGCGAATTGGAGAGCGTGCTGGAAGCCGCGCTCCTCGAAATGGACGAGGGAGTGATCCGCCCCGGGGATCTGGCGATCTCGCTGGAGCCGGAGGTAAAGCAGGCCCCCGCCGCACCGGAGACGGAGCCGCTGAACCTTGACGCGGTGATTCGGCGGCACGTGAACCGCGTACTGGAACTGAGCCGGGGCAACAAGGTCAGAGCCGCGCGGCAACTGGGGATTAGCCGGTCGACGCTCTATCGGATTCTGGACCACGAATCCTGACACGAGCGGGTTCTTGCGCTCAGCTGAACCTCGCGGATCGGTGTTCGCTGGGTTGGTGCGCGTTTGGTCGGCTACACTCGACGAAAGGCACTTTGCCCATTCTGCGTTGAGGTCCGCCCCATTGAGAATCTGTCGGTTCCCTGCCCTGCTTTCACTACTGTCGCTGGCTGGCTGGTTTGCTGTGGCCGCCGCTGCTCAGACCGCGTCGGTTGAGTCCCGCCGCGCCTCTCTCAATGATCTCTTCAAGCAGTACTGGGATGCCTACCTGGCCCACTCGCCCGAGTTCGCGTCGACCATCGGCGACAGGCGATTCAACGACAAGATCACGGACTACTCGGTCAAAGCGGAAAACGAATGGCTGGAGCAGGAACAGAAGTACATGATGCGGCTGGCGGCAATCGATCCCGCCGGATTTACCGACCAGGAGAAGATCAGCCGCGACATGCTGATTCGGCAATTCGCCGATGATGCAGAAGCCGATGAGTTCAAGGAGTGGGAGATGCCGGTGAACCAGATGAGCGGCATCTACGACGAGTATCCGCGGCTGGTGGCCGAATTGAGTTTCAATTCTGCGCAGGATTACGACGATTGGATTGCCCGGCTGAAGGCCGTTCCGACGGCATTCGAGCAGGTGACAACCGATATGTCGATCGGCATGGACGATAAACGCGTGCCGCCCAAATACCTGCTCGAGAAGACCCTCGATGAAGTGAAGGAGCTGGCCAACCAAAAGCCGGAGGACTCGCCTCTTGCGATGCCGCTGAAGAAGTTTCCCGCGTCGGTTTCGGCGGCCGAGCAGGAGCGCATCAAGGCCGAGATGCTGGAGGTGATTGGCAAGCAGGTATTGCCGGCATACCTGCGATTCGCCCGCTTTCTCGAGGTCAGCTATATTCCCGCGGGGCGCGCCGACCCCGGCATCTGGGCTTTGCCCGATGGGCCAAAGTACTATCAGTTTCTGATCCATCAGAGAACGACTACCAACCTCACTGCCGACCAGATTCACCAGATCGGATTGGACGAGGTGAAAAAAGACGAAGCGGAGATGCTGGCGATTGCGCAGAAGCTCGGCTTCAAGGACCTCGCCAGTTTCCGCGCCAGCCTGAAGACGAATCCCAAGCTGCATCCCGCTTCGGCTGAGGCGCTGCTGGACGCGGTGCGCGCGGACCTGAAGCCCATGCAGGAGAAGCTGCCGCAGCTCTTCGGCCATCTGCCCAAGACCCCGTTCGAGGTTGCGCCCGTGCCGGACTACATCGCAAAAACGGCAGCGCCGGCTTATTACGAAGCGGGCACGGCCGATGGCAGCCGCCCCGGAAGGCTGCGGATCAACACTTACAACGCGACGGATCGCAATCTTTACATCATGGAAGACATGTCGTATCACGAAGGCATTCCCGGCCATCATCTGCAGATTTCGATTGCGCGTGAACTCGAGGGCATTCCCGACTTCAGGAAGTATGGCGGCTACACGGCGTATTCCGAGGGCTGGGGATTGTATGCGGAACGGCTGGGAAAGGATGTCGGATTCTACCAGGATCCCTATTCTGATTACGGGCGGTTGGAAGGCGACATCTGGCGCGCCATCCGCCTGGTTGTCGATACCGGCGTGCACTCGCAGCACTGGACGCGACAGCAGATGGTGGACTATTTCCATGAGCACTCGAACATCGACGACACCAGCATTCAGTCGGAGGTGGATCGCTACATTGCGTGGCCGGGCCAGGCGCTTGCCTACAAAGTTGGCCAGCTCGAAATTCTCGAACTACGCGATCGCGCCCAGAAGGCGCTCGGTCCCAAGTTTGATATTCGCGCGTTTCACGACGCGGTGCTCGACTCTGGCGCGATGCCGCTGGACATGCTGAGCGACCACATTGATGCCTGGATTGCGAGCGAGAAGACCGGAGCCGCGCATTGATCTGGCTTTGACCCTAGGACGCTGTGCCGAGTGCCAGCGGGGTGATAAGCTTGACGGTTCCCCGACCAAGACTGGCGGAATGCTCGCTGCGGCGGGCATGTTTCCTACGGAGAAACACACATGAGGAATCTTCTTGTAATTGGGCTTTCCTGCGCCTTCGCAACCTCGATGTACGGGCAGGCAGTGGACGCAACCGTCTGCGATATTCTTAAAAACCCCGCCTCCTTCAACGGAAAGATCGTCAAGGTGAGCGGGACCGTGGTCGCAGGTCTGGACCAGTTTGTGATCAAGGGGGTTGGCTGCGGCCAGATGGTGAACGCGATCTGGCTTTCCTACCCGGAAGGCACGAAAGCCAAAGCAGGACCGGCGGCCATGCTTCAGCTGCAGCCGGCAAGCAACTTCGCCGGAAGCGTAACTGCGGTCCAACGTACGCCGGTCACCCTGAACAAGGATAAGGAGTTCAAGCAATTCGATTCCCTTCTCTCCGCGCCATACAAGCAGGGCGGGATCTGCATCGGGTGCGTTCGGGACGAAGTGACAGCGACACTGGTGGGCCGGCTGGATGGAGTTGCGGCGGGATTGCATCGCGACGGCTCCGGCAAGATCGTGAGTCTGGACGGATTCGGACATATGAATGCCTACAGTGCGCGCCTGGTGCTGCAGTCGGTGTCGGACGTGACCTCAGTCGGAATCAACTACGGGTCGGAACCCGCGGCGCTCCAGGACGATTCGGTTCCCGAGTCAGAGGGCGGAGATGAAGTTGCGGCTGCGCATAAGGCCGCCGCAGCCTTTGGTGCGGGCAATCCGGCCGGCGATGCCGTGGAGCGTGCCGCGGCCGCTTTTGGAAAGCAAGGCGATCGCAATGGTGTCGTGGTTTCGTTCGGCGCCGCGAACGAGATTTCGCCCAAGAGTGAAGAGAAGTGGGAGGCCGAGTCTCCCGATGGCGTGGCGTTCAATGTGACATTCAATCCGTCGCGCCTGAAGGGCGTTGCCGAGGCAGTTGCAATTGCATTGATCGGAGCCGAAATCGCAGATATTCGCAGCCCGAAGGCCGGCTCTTCTTCCAGCGACGTCTTCCAACGGGAGTCCGACGGGTGGGAAGCCGCCACCCTTGCCGCCATCGGCAGCGGACTCAAGACGCTTCGCGCTCCCGGTGGCTATTTGATGTGGAATCGGAGCTGGGCCCCCGCCGATCGGCAGAAACTGGCGCAGGAAGCCTTCCAGAAGTTCCTTCTCAACCAAGAGCTCATGACTCAGTAGCGTCGAAGTTTGGGCCGAGATCGAATTAGAGGCCGGCGCGACATTCATGGCGCCGGAAAGGTGCGTGCGCGTATCCTTGAGAGTGGTATCAACCCCATTCATAAAGGACAATCATGGCGGAGATAGCCGTTGAGGCCAACCATACGCCTGCGCAATTGCCCCACGTACACGTAGCTGTGCTGGGAGCGGGCAAAATGGGCGGCATTCTGTTGCAGGCGTTCCTGAAGGAAAACCTGTTTGCTGCCGATCAGATTCATGCCACTGTGGCGCACGCGGAGAAAGCGCTGGCGCGCGGCGCGCAATGGGGCGTGGATGTCAGTACCGACAACCTTGCGGCCGCCAAGCAGGCCGACCTGATCCTGGTGGGCGTGAAGCCGTTCCAGGTACCGGACCTGATTGCCGAGATTCGTCCGGCGCTGACGCCGGCGAAGACCATCGTGTCGTTTGCGGCATCGGTGAAGACGCGGGCGATTGAAGAAGCGGCGGGCATCGAGATCGGCGTGATTCGGGCCATGCCCAACACTCCCTCGGCGCTGGGTGCGGGGGTGGCGGGGCTGTGCCGCGGACGGTTCGTGAAACCGGAACAGATGGAGCTGGCGAAACGCATCTTCGAAACGGTCGGGCGCTCGGTAATCGTGGACGAAAAGCACATGGACGCGGTGACGGGGCTTTCGGCGTCAGGGCCGGCGTATGTGTACATCATTATTGAGGCGCTTGCCGAGGCGGGCGTGAAGGTGGGACTGCCGCGTGATACGGCAACGCAACTTGCGGCGCAAACCGTCTTCGGTGCGGGCAAGATGGTGCTTGAAACCGGGTATCATCCAGCGCTGCTGAAGGACGAAGTGACGACGCCGGCAGGATGCACGATCGACGGCATCCTGGAACTCGAGGAAGGCGGACTGCGCGTCACGCTGATCAAGGCCGTAATGCGGGCGACGGAAAGAGCCAAGCAGCTGGCGGCGGGCTAGCGCGTCCCGAGCACTCCTTTGCCTCTCGAACGTCCAACCTGGCTGCCCAAGTACATCCCGGAGTTGCAGGGATTGCGCGGTCTTGCCGTGCTGGGCGTGGTGTTCTACCACTGCCATCCGCGGCTTGCGGGGACATGGCTCTACTACGGGTCGCTGTGGGGATGGGCCGGCGTCAACCTGTTCTTCGTTCTATCAGGATTTCTCATTACGTCGATCCTGCTGGAGGCGCGCGACCAGCCGCGTTACTTCCGCAACTTCTATGCGCGCCGCGCACTGCGCATCTGGCCGGTGTATCTGCTGGTGCTGCTTGTCTGCTATTTGAACGCGCCATGGTTTATTGGACCCAGCGTCTGGGATGCCGTGAAGACCGCGCCATGGTGGGCGTACCTGCTGTTTTTGCAGAACCTGTTTCACCTTTCCTTGCCGCCGGCGATATCGCAGACCTGGTCGCTGGCGATTGAGGAACAGTACTACTTTCTGTGGGCGCCGGTGGTGCGGTTCCTGCGCAGGCCGTGGATGCTGGCCATCGTGCTACTCGGCGCCTTGATCGGCTCGCCCCTCATGCGGCACACGCATCATCCGTGGATGACGCCCACGCACACGCTGATTCACCTCGATGGCATCGCGCTGGGAAGCCTGCTGGCGCTCGGACTCTATACGCTGCGATGGAGACGGAAGACGTGGCTGCTGGTCGGAATCGTCGCGCTCATCGCGGGCATTGCCGCGGCCCGGACGATTGCAGGCGGCACGGCTTTTCTTGATTCGGCGCTGGCGATCGGGTTTACGGGAGCGGTGCTGGCGGCCATCGCATCAACCGGCGCGCGGAATCCGCTGAATGCCCTGCTGCGGCGCGGACCGCTCGAGTTCTACGGCCGTATCAGCTACGGGCTTTACATGATCCACATCATGACGTTCATTTACTTCGGCTGGTTCGATCTGAAGATGGACCGGTACGGGATACCGGGCAACCTGGCGGTCGTCGCGTTCCGGATTGCGACGTCAACCCTCATTGCAACGCTGCTCTGGTACGGTTTTGAATCGCGCATTCTGAGACTCAAACGCCATTTTTGACGCGACGCGGTGTGAAAACCATCTCTACGATCGAAGAATCCCCGCTGTTGAATCCCACAAGCTGAACCGCAATTTCACGACGCTGTGACATTAATCACCCTGATCATCCCTGGCCGGCTGCTAGCCTTTTGAGTGTCAGGGAACGACTCAACTTGCGAGGTACACATGACGAAATCGACGAGCAAGGGCCCCTTGAGTCCGGAATTGCTGGCCAAGATGGACGCGTATTGGCGCGCCGCAAACTATCTCTCGGTTGGCCAGATCTATCTGAAAGACAATCCGCTGCTGGAGCGGCCGCTCACGCTCGATGACGTGAAGCCACGGCTGCTGGGCCACTGGGGCACGACGCCGGGGCTCAACTTTCTTTATGTGCATTTGAACCGGCTGATCCGCGAACGCGATCTCGACATGATCTACATCATCGGTCCGGGGCACGGTGGTCCGGGGCTGGTGGCGAACACGTATCTGGAAGGCTCGTACACCGAGATTTATCCGCATATCGAGCAGAACAGCGATGGCATCAAGCGGCTGTTCCGTCAATTCAGCTGGCCGTATGGAATCCCGAGCCATGTTGCGCCGGAGACGCCTGGCTCGATCCACGAAGGCGGCGAGCTGGGCTACTCATTGGTGCACGCTTATGGCGCGGCGTTCGACAATCCCGGGCTCATTGTGGCCTGCATCGTGGGTGATGGCGAAGCGGAAACCGGACCCCTGGCGACCAGCTGGCACTCGAACAAATTTCTCGATCCGGCGACGGATGGAGCGGTGCTGCCGATCCTCCACCTGAACGGATACAAGATTGCGAACCCCACGGTGCTGGCGCGCATCCCGCACGCAGAGTTGGAAAGCCTGATGCGCGGATATGGCTATGAGCCCTTCACCATCGAGGGTCACGATCCGGCCATCATGCATCAAGAAGCTGCGGCGGTGTTCGAGAAGATTCTTGACCGCATTGCGGCGATCCAGAAAACGGCGCGGGAGGCGGTGGCGCAAAAGCAGAAGCCGCAACGCCCGGCATGGCCCATGCTCATCATGCGCACGCCCAAGGGATGGACCGGGCCGAAAGAGGTGGATGGAAAGCCGGTTGAGAATACGTGGCGCGCACACCAGGTGCCTTTCAGCGAACTGCGCGAGAAGCCGGATCATCTGCGCCTGCTGGAAAGCTGGATGCGGAGTTACAAGCCTGAGGAGTTGTTTGATGACAAGGGCGCATTCCGGGAGGAGATTGCGGAGATTGCGCCAAAGGGCCGGCGGCGCATGGGCATGAATGCACATGCTAACGGCGGCTCGCTACTGGTGCCGCTCAAGGTGCCGAATTTCCGGGACTTTGAAGTGAAGATCGACAAGCGGGGCCAGAGCGACGTGGAGTCGACACGGGTGCTGGGTAAAATGCTGCACGCAGTGATGCAGGCAAACAAGGACGAAAGGAATTTCCGCGTCTTCGGTCCAGATGAGACAGCATCCAACCGTCTCGCCGATGTCATCAAGGGCACCGGAAAAGCCTGGATGGCAGAAACGCTGCCGGTGGATGAAGATCTTTCGCCGACCGGCCATGTGATGGAAGTGTTGAGCGAGCACATGTGCCAGGGGTGGCTCGAGGGATACTTGCTCACCGGACGGCACGGATTGTTCAACTGCTACGAGGCATTCATTCACATCGTGGACTCGATGGCCAACCAGCACGCGAAGTGGCTGAAAGTGACGCGGCAGATTCCGTGGCGGAAACCGATCGCCTCGCTGAATTATCTACTGAGCTCGCTGGTTTGGCGCCAGGATCACAACGGGTTCTCGCACCAGGACCCTGGTTTCATCGATCACCTTGTGAATAAGAAGGCCGATGTGGTCCGCGTGTATCTGCCGCCCGACGCCAACACGCTGCTCTCGGTGGCCGATCATTGCCTGCGCAGCCGCAATTACATCAACCTGATCGTGGCGGGAAAGCAGCCGGCGCCGCAGTGGCTCACGATGGACGAGGCTGTGGCGCATTGCACGACGGGGCTCGGGACATGGAAATGGGCTTCGAATGATGAAGGGAATCCCGAGGTGGTGATGGCGTGCTGCGGCGATGTACCCACGATGGAGGCACTGGCGGCGGTGACGATTCTGCGCAAGAAAGTTCCAGATCTGCGCATCCGCGTCGTGAATGTCGTGGACCTGATGGCGCTTCAGCCGCAGTCTGAGCATCCTCATGGGCTGGCGGACGAGGAATACGACGCAATCTTTCCGCCGGCGATTCCGACCATCTTTGCGTTCCACGGATACCCGTGGGGCATTCACCGGCTCACCTATCGGCGCCACAACCACGACAACCTGCACGTGCGCGGCTACAAGGAAGAGGGCACAACAACCACGCCGTTTGACATGTGCGTGCTGAACAACATCGACCGGTTCCAGCTGACGCTGGATGCGATCACGCGGGTGAAGCGCCTGGCGTCGAAAGTGGACGATGCGCGGCAGTGGTACTCCGAGGCGATCCAGCGGCATCGCCTTTATGTTTCCGAGCATGGAGAAGACCTGCCCGAGATCCAGCAGTGGCACTGGCAACCGGACAAAACGGAATGAATCTGTCACTGGATTTCAAATTAGGCGTTAGAAGGGAAGATTCTTAATGTCGTCCTTGCCTGTCCTGGTTTTGAATAGCGGTTCTTCTTCGATCAAGTTTTCCATGTATGAAGCCGGCGACGGCCAGCGGACAAAGCTGTTTGAAGGCGCGGTCGATGGGATCGGCACCGATCTCGGCAAATTCTGGATCAAGGATGAGGAAGGCAAGAAGCTGGTGGACAAGACACCGGCCCTGCCGACTCGGGCAGTGGCGTTCGGACTCGTGGTCGAGGCGCTGAACTCAGGTGATTTTCCCGCGCCGATGGCCATCGGACATCGCACAGTATGCGGCGGCCCAACGATACGCGAGAATCTGCGCATTTCGTCCAAGGTGGTTCACGAGATCGAGAGCTACGCTGCGTTAGCTCCATTGCATACACCAATAGCGGTCTACATCATGCGCGAAGCGCTGCGGCTGTTTCCTGGGGTAGCGCAGTTCGCGATTCTCGACACGTACTTCCATCGCAACTTGAGCGAAGTGGTCACGCACATGCCGATTCCGGCGGAGTACGCGGCGATGGGCGTGAGGCGCTACGGGTATCACGGCATTTCGTATGAATCGATCGTGTACCAGCTGCAGCCCAACGTGCCGGAGCGCCTGATCGTGGCTCATCTGGGCAATGGAGCGTCTATCTCCGCCATCCGCAACGGACAGTGCGTCGATACGTCGATGGGATTGACGCCGTCGGGAGGGATCATCAGCGGCACGCGCACCGGCGACATCGATCCCA
>DATGFX010000090.1:0-39944 GCA_035308825.1 Occallatibacter sp.
CATCCATTGAGTCCGCGCATCGTTGTTTTGTCCCTTTCGCATTCGGCATTCAAGCCGAAAATCTCTGGATTGGCTGGGGCAAATGATGACAAGACGTGCAGGAAGCCCGATTTCGAATGAGCAGATCAAGACGCACCAGAACAACTAGCATGCTTGTCAGGAATCTGTGCCAATCACGGACGGCGAACAACCCTTGGTTGAGGGCGCGCATCTGACAATCGCGGTCTCAGAAGAAATCGATCCTTTTTAGGCGCTCGTCGGTTCGCGGCGAGTGTGGGGAAAGTCGTGCGCAAGTTGGCAGCTACGATGAACAGCGAAAGCATCGGAACGTTCACACTCGATGGTGGGCAGCCCACTCCCTTCCCGGTCCGAGCCGATAGCACGCAGGCACAGGAACTCATTCGCCAGGGCGCCGCCGCGACAAACCCCCGCAAGCACAAGGTGCTTGTCATCGACGATGAGCAGGCCATTGCTGACAGCCTCACGCTAATCCTGAACCATGCCGGATATGACGCACGCGCTGCGTACAGCGGCTGGAGAGCGATTGGGCTGTTGCACGACTTCCAGCCGGATATGCTTGTCACCGATGTCATCATGCCGGGCATCACGGGGATACAAACAGCGATTCACGTGTGCGCGATGCTGCCGTCGTGCAAGGTTCTGCTCATTTCTGGAAATGAGGCCACAGCGTCTCTGCTTGCAGAAGCCCTACGCCATAACCGAAAATTCGAAATCCTTGCCAAGCCCTTTCATCCGACGGAACTGCTCGCTCGGCTTGCGAGCGCCGTGGGCGACGCCTGAAAGCTCGCGCGCTCTGCTCGGGCGGCCCGTGAACCGGGTTCCGGTCAAGTAGTGGTATACAACTTTGCCGAACTGTTGAACCGGAGAACGGGATACTGCGCGTGCTTGCCCAATTCGCCGACACCCGCCGTGTAGCGGCGACGCAGATGCTCTGGCGAGTGTCCGCGCGAGTCACTATCTAAACGAAGCGCGCTTTGTTCGTCAATAGGCGGATTCCCCACGTACACAGCGAAAAACTTTTCTACACGGGGAGTCAAGTGGGGGTGGGGTGCCTGTGGGTCTCCTACCCCTTGACCCCTGGTGGCGCGAAGGCAGTACTACGTCGTCCGGCTTTGGCGGTCCGCGGTCCAGAATCCGGATTGCGCAAGGATGTCGCCTCAATGAGCGACTCGGGCCTGTTGGCAATAAGAGACTATAGGGAGTACCGACATGTTCAGGCGTGCCTGCTCCAGGATCTGGAACCTCTTCACCCGAAGGTCGGAGGCGATCGTATCGGGTATATCCCCGCTGAGCACCGGTCCCACCTTGTCGGCGCCGATCGCCCCAGGGCCGAACGCGGCGGCCAGTTCGCCTTTGACGCCAAGATATAACATCGGAACCTGCTCGAGACGATCCTCTGCCGTCGCATAGCCCAAGCCGAAAAAGCCATCCTCCTCGCGAGCGGCGTAGAGGTGGGCCATCCCCATCGGTCACGGAAAATGGTGACCCGACCCGTTTCAGCTGGAGCGGCGCGTTCGCTTGAGCAGCCTGCGCCGATGCGCGGAGGCAACCCAAGGGCCAGCATGATCGTGCCTAGCAAAAACATTACCCCACAGCAGCTTGGGCGATTCCTCGAGGGTGGGCGGCAAAAGATCGACGTGAATTTTTGCTTTCGCGCGACACGTCCCGAGAGATGTGTCGTGGGAACGCCGTATATCGTGATCATTCACAATGTTCATAAAATCACGTTTTGTTTGAGGATTCTATTCAAGGCGCCTCCTCGCGACCGCAACTACCGTGCGCCAAACTGCTTGCCACGCACGGCCGAGTAGACAGTATCAAACACGCACAGACTGTTGATATTCGGCACTCCACCAACGGTAGTTGGATCGCCGACGTACAAGACCTTGCTATCCGCTGTGGTGAACGCCGGCCACACTGGAAGGCTCGGTCCATTCGGATTGCCCGACTTCGCAAAGTTAACCCAGTAGCTGGACATCTCTTCGGCCACCCTGCGATCTGCCTTGGTCCAGCGCCATGGCTCTTGATTCAGATGGTCGAAGACATACCACAGTTCAGCGAAGTGGCTCGCGCCCCAACCCGCGTACACCGAGCCCACCGGAAACGGCGGTTGCTGTCGAAACGAATAGTAGTAGACAGGCTTCTGCCCGGTCGTGGCTTGCAATCTCGCCCAAGCCCACATGTCCCAGCCGAAGCGGAGATCGCGCTCGAAGCCGAGTCGCGCCTGCCGCGCCTCTTCATCAGTAGCGTGAGGATACGCTGCCATAAGCGCAGGCGGAAGCTGCCCGAAGCTGTGCTCTATGTCGCTGTCGAACGTGGCGGCCTTCACATGGCTGGCATCCATCAACGCACGCGCCTCATCGGCATTCGAACCTATCAGCAGCGGCACATCGTTCTGCTGCCCGGAAGTGAACGCTTCGTAGGGCGAAACAGGAAGCACATAGGGCTCGATCACCGCATGAACAATGCCGCCGCCGTCGCCAGTAAGCTTGGCCGCCGGCAGACTGCGGAGTTCCTGAAGCGATGTAGCACCCAGCGAAACGGCGTACTTCTCTCCGTCGCGTTCAGCGTTGGCCAGCAGAAACTTTGGCGCGAGTTGGAGCGGTTCAAACAGTCCGCCACTCTCTCCGATGGCGCGCTGAAACAATCCCTTCGCCAGCGGCGAGGCCATCAGCACGCTCACCGACATTGATCCGGAGGATTGACCGGCGATGGTTACATTCTTTGGATCGCCGCCAAACGCCGCAATGTTCTTCTGGATCCATTCGAGCGCGGCGATCTGGTCCATCAGTCCGTAGTTTCCCGATGAGTGATGCAGAGACTCGCGCGTCAGCTCCGGATGCGCAAGAAAGCCGAGCGGGCCCAGCCGATACGCGATCGTGACCACGATCACGCCTTTGTGCGCAAGCTTGTCGCCCCAGTACAAGGGCATCGAGGCCGACCCGTTGATGAAACCGCCGCCGTATATCCACACGATCACCGGTAGGTGCTCATGCACGCTTTTGGCTGGGGTCCAGATGTTGAGGTAGAGGCAATCCTCATTCACAATCGGCGGCGTCTCACCCGGCATGGACACACCAGTTTGCGTACACGCTGGGGCAAACGCATCCGTCTTGCGCGTGCCAATCCATGGTGCAGCGGGTGCCGGAGGCCGCCAACGCAAGTGGCCGACCGGCGGGGCAGCAAAAGGGACACCTTTGTAAATACTCAACCCGTCTTCGCGTATCCCGGATATCGCGCCGGATTCCGTCGAAGTCGTAGGACGTTGTGCCAGCGTGATACGGGGTGTTGCTAGAAGGACGATAAGAAGAAGGCCTCTGATCAAGACCTTGGAAGAGACCGGCATAATTGATGTCCTGCTCGTCAGGTTACTCCTCACAACGTTGTTACTGTCACGAGCTATCTTCGCCGGTTGAGCCGAGTTGGCTATAAACCCACTCTGGGCGAGTGGTAGGCAACTCACAAGCGGACCGCAAGAGCCGGTCAAGAAGTGCAAATCGCCGGCTCACTCACGAACCCGAAAAGTCGGATTCTTGGCGTGTGACAGGGCATTCCGGCAGAACCCTATTCCGGGCCGCGTCCCTCCAGAGCCCAGATCGTTCACTTTGTGGAGCAAAAGGGCCGAGCGGACCGCAAGGTGTTTGGCGCATCCTAAAATTGTAAGGGCGGAGAAGCGCTGACACCAGAATATGCGATCGACTTACGGCCCGGTGTTGTGGGCAATCATCCTGAGGCGATTCCGCGTGATGAATGCCTCTCCAGGGCAATCGGTAAGCAACTACTTGGATCCCGCGATGTAGTCCTGTACCACAAATACGTCGATGTCGCCTTGGTGGCGCAGCTTGTCGTACTGTTCGAAGGTGGTTCCCAGTTCCATGTCGGGATGAGCCTTCCTCCAGATGTCGTAAAAATGCTCATTGCCGTTGAAAATCGAATCCCACGTGGGGTAGACATCCACGGTCACAGCGTTGAACTAAACTGACTGTTGGGTTGCTCAATGCCAACCTGCTGAGTTCCAACGCGCGGATCGTTATCGCCGGCGCGGAGCCTGCCCGCGGGGGCGTTCCCATGTTCAAGTACACCGACCTGCCAGCATTCGCAGCCAGATACCACCAAGGCAACCGAACCGCCGCTGTGGAAGCCCTGATCCGCAACGGGCCAAACGCATAAGTCGAGAAGCAGTCGCTTGTAATACGACTCCGGCGCGAGCACCCCAGACAGCAAGATCGGTGCCCGTTTGCAGATAATAGATTTGGCACTAGATGAATGCAAACCTTAGGCCCCAGATCAGCCGTTGACTCATTTGCTTTAGGCATATTACATTTATGCCTATGGATGATAGGCGTAATTCCCTTAGCCCAGCTGGGGCTCTTCCGATGCTCATTCTTCGCGTGCTTCAGTCTGAGCCGCTGCACGGTTATGCCATTGCGCAACGGATTCACCTGCTCTCCAGTGAGGTGCTCGCTGTGGAGGAGGGATTTCTGTACCCCACCTTACAGAAGTTGCTTCGCAACGGGTGGGTCCATGCAGAGTGGGGAGTCTCGGAAACCAATCGCAAGGTGCGGTTCTATCGACTGACAGCGCAAGGCAAATCTCAACTGAAGCATGAATTGTCCAGCTACGGACGAATCACCGAGGCAATCCAGGAAGTCCTTCGCACAGCATAGCCACTTCAACTCCTGCGAGGTGCACAATGGGCGAATTGTTTCGACGAATCCACTACCTGATCAACAGACGGCGGCTCGACGCCGAACTCCAGAGCGACATGGAGTTTCATCGAGAAATGGCGGCGCGTGCGGGACAAAAGAACTTCGGCAACGCGCTTCGGATGCGAGAGCAAGCCTATGAAGCCTGGGGTTGGACATGGCTCGATCGCCTGATCCAGGATCTGCGCTATGCATTGCGCATGTTCGCCAAATCGCCGGGCTTCTCCGCGATTGCGATTCTGACTATGGCGCTGGGCATCGGAGCGACGACGGCCATTTTTAGCCTGGTCGACGCTACGCTGCTCCATCCGCTGCCCTACCCGCACCCGGAAGAATTGGTGCGCATCGAGGACGATTTGCCGGGTGCCGGAGCTACGGACGCGGGCATCTCAATTCCGGAGTGGAAGGATCTCCAGCGTTCGGGAATTTTTCAGTATGTTGTGCTGAAGGTCTTCGGGTCGGCGAACCTGACGGGTGCATCGCAGCCGACGCGGATGCAGTACGAGGGGGTGTCGCCGGCGTATTTTGCCATGCTGGGGGTGAAACCGGAGCTGGGGCGCACCTTCGATCCTCAGGATCAAACGCCGGGGTTCACGCTCGATGTAGTAATCTCCGACGGGCTTTGGAAGCGGGCTTACGGGAGCGACCCGCACATTGTGGGAAGAACGATGCGGGCAGACAACGATTCATATCGGGTGATCGGGGTAATGCCGCCTGGTTTTCGCGACCCAGGGCGAACCGTAGACGAGAGGAGTACGGAACAGTGGGCTGCAGTGGGCTTTTCTGACAATGGGGCTCAGGCCGCAAACCGCACTTTACGGGCGCCCCTGGAAACGGTCGCGCGCCTCAAGCCCGGGCTGACGCTTCAAGCGGCGCAGAACCGGTTGGACGCGTTGGTCGCTACGTTGCAGAAGCAGTTTCCCGATGCCTATCCGGCCAACAGCAAGTGGACGGTGCGTCTGGTGCCTCTGAAGGAGAACGTTGTGGGTAACGTTCGGCAGTCGCTGTTCCTGCTGTTCGGCGCAGTGGCGCTGGTGCTCATGATTGGCTGTGTAAATGTAGCAAATCTGCTGCTGGCACGGGCCAGCGCGCGATCACGCGAGATGGCGGTGCGCCAGGCTCTGGGAGCGGAGCGCAAGCGGCTGGTGCGGCAATTGCTGACCGAGAGCCTGATCCTTTCGTTGCTGGGCGGAGTAGCGGGGCTGGTGATTCTATTCTCCATGAGGGGATTCTTGCAGCGGCTGATTCCGGAGAGCCTGCCTCGGCTGAACGACCTCGCGATCAACTGGACCGTGATGCTGTTCGCGCTGGCAGCCTCGATCGCGGCCGGGGTTATTTTCGGGCTCGCGCCCGCGAGGCAGGCTGGGCGATCGAATCTCGCAAATACGCTGAGGATAGAGGGGCGTGGGTCGAAGGGTTCCACGGATCAGACGCGTACGCGGCGCGTGCTGGTGGTGACAGAGTTTGCGCTTTCACTGGTTCTGATGGTGGCCGCGGGCCTGCTGCTGCGCAGTTTTTGGGATTTGTACCAAGCGCCACTTGGATTCAATCCGCAGCATGTGATGTCGGTTCAGTTGTGGCTGCCGAGCCCCAACGACCCGAAGACTGACGTGTATGGAACGGCTGCTCAGGAGTCAGCGTTTGCCCGCGAATTGCTGCGGCGCAGCCGGCTGCTGCAGGGAGTGCAGGAGGCGGCGCTGGGATCAGAGCCGTCGATTCCGCTCGAGCACGATGGCAACCGGAGCCAGCTGATCGTGGAAGGACACCAGTCTCCGGGCAAGCAGCCGCCGCTAGTGGAGCGGTCAGAGGTGACACCGGAGTATTTCCATTTGCTTGAGATTCCGTTACTGCGGGGCCGCCTGTTCAACAACGGCGACAACGAGAAGGCGCCGCTGGTTGCGGTAGTCAACCAGGCGATGGCGCGGACCTATTGGCGGGGCGAGGATGCCATTGGGAAGCGGCTGATGCTTGGTCGTGGGAGGCCTGGGGTTGGCCTCGATCCGCAAAAGGCCTGGATCTCCATCGTGGGAGTGGTCGCGGATGCTCGTACTGAGTCGCTCGCCAACGCGGGCATTCCGCAAATCTATCTCAGCATGTACCAGAACACGCCCAAGGAGCTGGCCGTCTTTCTCCGTGGGGACCTTGATGCGGGCGCCATCCCGGAACAGGTGCGAGCGACCGTCCAGTCGGTGGATCCCGAACTGCCGGTTTACGGGACCAAGACTCTGGGCGAAGCGGTGTCGGCGTCGCTGGAGCAAAGACGATTCTCCATGGATATGGTGGCAGCATTTGCGATTACCGCGCTGCTGCTGGCGGCGCTTGGAATTTACGGAGTGATTTCCTACATCGTGAGCGAGCGCTCGCGAGACATCGGCATCCGCCTAGCGCTGGGTGCGGAAAGGGGTAGGATTCTGGCGATGATTCTGCGTCAGGGGCTTGGACTGGCGATGGCGGGCGCCGCGCTGGGACTTGCGGGGTCGGTGATCGTATCGCACCTGATGGCGGGCCTTCTTTACGGAGTAACGCCCGCCGATCCTCTTACATTTGCCGGTGTCACCCTGGCCCTCACGGGTGTTGCCCTTGCGGCCTGCTATGTCCCCGCGCGGCGAGCAATGCATGTCGATCCGATGATCGCACTAAGATACGAGTAGCATCTCAACGTTCTCGATGGGGCTCATGCGAATGATGCAGCCAGTACTTGCGCTTATTCTCAAGAGCAAATCGGACTGGCACAGAAACATCAGAGAGGCCTCCTGAAAGCTCAGTTCAACTGTCGATTTCAAGCCTTAGCGCTCATCGAGTCTCAGGAAGTTTTGGCAAAAAGGCGCGACGCCAAGTATCGAGCTGCCCGGCGAGTCTTTTCATTGCGGCATTCTCGCGGATGACTTCACCGATCTCTTGGCTGTGCAGCGCGATCTCCGCGGCGATGGATCGGCCAAGAATCTGCTGCTCGATATTGCCAAACTGTCCAGGTAAAAGACGGCCTAGCCATACGCTCCAAGCCGGAGTGTGAGCGTTGCCGACGATGATGCCGGGGCGAAAGATTGCGAGGCGAGTAAAACCGATGCTTCGCGCAATGTCTTCTTTCATGCCCATGACGCGGACATAGCGAAACCTGCTCCGGGGTGTGCTCCCTGCCGCAGACAGCAGGCAGAACTGAACGATTCCGGCATTGTGGCAACCACGCGCAAAGGCACCAACGACGCCGAGTTCAAGCCGCCTCAGTTCTTCTTCGCTCCAGTGCCTCGATCCGGATCCGACACCGACGCAGCTCACGGCGCTCACGGGACCTTGGCTCAAGACTTCGCGGGCGAGCACGGCAATTCGCTCAGAAAAATCGGCTGCACCGGTGTCAAGAACGACGATGCGCACTCGCGGTCGTGCCGCAACGGGCTTTCTGGTGACCATCACCACTTCGCGGCATTCTGGAATTGCGAGCAATTCCGCGATGACCGCGCCACCGACTTGTCCGGTGCCACCGAGCATGATTGCGGCGAAATTCTCATTCATAAACAGAACCTCCGCGACGACACACATTCCGAAAACAAATGCGGTATCGTCTGTCCAGGGCTTCGGAACAATTGATGGTTATTACATTGACACCGGAAATCCGGACGACCCGTCTTCGTGTCCTGAACCATCGGGCGCGGAAGGCGGGTGCCGCGGTACGCTGTGCACGTAATTCGAATGGGTTGCTGGATCGTTCCAGGCGCCAAACAAGCTCATTGTGCTGACGCCTTCCTATAGCACCTCATTCGATATCAGTGGTGACACTGCGACCGGATATTCCGCGCTCCTCGCGCACTTTGGAACTGTGCACGCCAAGATCAGCTCTCAGGATCGAAACTGCTTTCACAAAAAACAATACAGCCGGAGGGAAGCTCGGTTGAATCCATCGCTCTATTCCTATCAGATGGGAACCAGTCTTCGTGCGCCCTCGAAGCACATTTGTCTGAGCGCAACCCGGTCGACTATGCTGGGGTGCCAACAAGGGATTGAATACCAATGTTGAAGCGGTTTTCTTCTTCGGTCTTGTCTGCCGTCGGCTTTCTGCTCATGGCCGTTTCCACGCTCGCGGCACAGAGCGCGGATTTGAGTATGCAGGTGGTCAAAGATGACTATCTCAGCACCCAGGGCTTCGACGTCATGCTCTACGACAGTACGTACCATCCCGTCTTCGTAGACCAGAAAAACACCGCGATGGAGATGATTCTCCATGACCAGCGCATAGCCACCAATGGCGACGTGCGCCTTATGCCCACGCCCGAGCAGTGGGATTTGGTGGCAACCCTCAAAGGGCGCCATGCTGACCCCGCCAACAACAGTCTCACCGCCAGCCTCGCTTTCCCCACCTTCGACATCAGCTACACCCTTGAAGTCGCAGCCGAGCCCGGCGGCGTCAAGGTCACCGTCAACCTCGACAAGCCGCTGCCGGAAAAGCTGGCTGGGCGCGCCGGCTTCAACCTCGAGTTTCTGCCCTCCATCTACATGGGCAAGGCATATCTGGTGGACGGAACCAAGGCGGGCATCTTCCCGCGTACTCCCAACGATCCCATGATCAAGGTGCTCCCCTTGCCTGACGAGCCGAAAAAGGCCTACTACCTTGAGGATTGGGACAAGGCCAAGGGATACACTCAGCCCCTACCCTTCGCTCAAGGGCGCAGCATCACCCTCGGAGTCGACGACGCGCTCGCCCGCGTCAACGTCAAGTCCGAAACCGCCGACCTCATGCTATTCGACGGCCGCGATCGCGCGCAGAACGGCTGGTTCGTCCTGCGCTCGCTCATCCCCACCGGCAAAACCACCGGCGCCATCGTCTGGCACATCCGACCCGACGTCATCCCCAACTGGACGCGCCCGCCCATGATAGCCCACAGCCAGGTCGGCTACGCGCCAGATTACTCCAAGGTTGCGGTCATCGAGCTCGACCCCAAATTCGACGCCCCCAAAACCGCCAGAGTCCTGCGCCTTACCGAAGATGGATCCTACAAGCAGGTCTTCGAAGGCCCCATCACTCCGTCAACAGCCTGGCTGCGATACGTCTACTCGAAATTCGACTTTACTTCGGTCAAAGACCCGGGCCTCTATGTGATCGAGTACGCAGGCCAGCGTACCGCGCCCTTCCCCATCTCTCCCAACCCTTACGCCAAAATCTGGCAGGACAGCCTGGACCATCACCTCGCCGAACAGATGGATCACGTCTCCGTCCGCGAAGGCTATCACATGTGGCACGGCGTTTCGCACATGGATGATGGCATCATGGCGCCCGTCGTCGGCGACCAGTTCGACGGCTGGAATCAGTCCACCGCCACTGACGGCAAATACAAAGGCGGCGACCACATTCCCGGCATGAACGTCGGCGGCTGGTACGATGCCGGCGACTTCGACCTCGAAGAGCCTGCCCAGCTCAGCGTGATTCAAAGCCTGGCCCTCGCCTATCGCGAGTTCGATCTCAAGTACGACGAGCTTACCGTCGATGAAGCCGCACATCAGGTGGAGATGCACCGCCCTGACGGCGTGCCCGATACCATCGAGCAGGTCAAGCATGGCGCTCTGCTCATCCTCGCCCAGTTTCACAACATCGGCCACGCCATCCGCGGCACCCACGAGCCGGATCTGCGCCAGTACACGCAGGTGGGCGACGGAGCGTCGAAGACGGACGGTCGCATCTACGACCCCAAACTCGGTCCCAATGAAGTCAAGGGCGACTACTCGGGCAAGCCGGACGACCGCTGGATTTTCACCTCCAACAATCCCTTCTTCCAGTGGAACGCCATCGCTGCGCTCGCCGCCGCAGCCGATGTGCTCAAAGGCTATGACGACCCGTTAGCCAAAGACTGCCTCCAGACCGCCATCAAGGCATGGAACGACGAAAAGGCCCATCCCACGCCTTTTCCCACTCCTGCGGGCGGCGGCGTGCTCGCAGCCTCGCAAGGTCAGGTGGCAGGCGGTCAGGTCAACCGAAGCCAGCCCCCCACCTCCGGCGCTCCTGCAACTCCTTCCACCGCCGCCCCGCCGCCAGCTCCACCCGCCCCCTTCGGGCGCGCCGGCTTCAGCGTCGGGCTTGACTGGCCCGCGGCTCTCGAGTTGACCATCGCCACACATGGCGCCGAGCCCTACAAGTCCCGTCTGAAAGAGCTGTTCCCGCAGGTCATCACCCCCCAGCAGATGGAGTTCCGCGGTTGGATCGCGGTCCGCGCGTTGCCGTATCTCGACCCCAGCGCGAAAGATCAATTGCGGGAGGCGGTCAAGACCTACGTGGCGGCACTTGACAAGCGCTTGAGCGCCACTCCGTTCGGCGTGCCCCCGAGCATCGGCACCTGGGGCGGTTCCGGCGCCGTGGTCGACATGGCCGTCCGCATGTACTTTCTCCACAAGGCATTTCCCGATCTTGTCGGCCCCGAGTATACCCTTCGTGCCGTCAACTACATCCTCGGAACCCACCCCGTGTCCAGCACTTCGTATGTAGCCGGCGTTGGCACCGTCTCAAAGACCAAAACCTACAGCAACAACCGCGCCGACAACTCCTATATCCCGGGCGCCGTCATTCCCGGATACATCGTCATCAAGCCCGACTTTCCCGAGTGCATCGACGACTTCGGATTCCTCTGGTTCGAAGATGAAGCCGTCGTGGCGGGTTCAGCAAACTGGGTCCTGGCCGGCAACGCTGCTGACGCCATCACCAAAGAATCAAAGTAGCTCCAACACCAGGTGCAGGCGGCGCCACCAAGGGGATTTCGGCCGCCGCATCTCTGCCGGAAGAAAACATTCCGTTGCGCCGTTCAATCGCTCTGACAACAAGCGCGCAAAGGGGGGGCGCTCATATAGCGCACAACGCCGCGCAAGTCGCCACCCCGCACTTTTGGATTTGCAGGAAGTGATCCCGATCCAATTTGCAGCGAAGCCGGTTTTTCGGCCAGGTGGACTGAATTCGTAAACAGCGGCTGGAGCGACATCACACCCTGATGGAAGCCCTGCGGCGCCGCCCCGCATGTTCACCCTCGGCACTCATTTCTCCTCCAGCGTTAGCGCATAAATGTCGTCAGTTCCCACATCGCGCAGCAGCAACGGGGCGTCGGTGGGGTCAAGCGCCATCCACGTCAAAAAAAATCCCGTGAGATGCCAATCTTTCAGATCGGCAACAAGCTCCTCCTTGCCCCCGCTTGCGCGAATTCGATAGATGCTTTGGTCGCCACTCTCGCGGCGCAGGAAGTAAATGTATTTGCTATCGCTGGACCAGGCGAGGTAGTCGATAAGTTTGCCGACAGCCAAAGCCGACCATCGATTTGTCGCTACGTCGAGCACCATCATTCCAGCGGGTTGAAGTGAGAAAGCGGCAATCGACTTGCCGTCTGGCGACCAGCGCGGGGACCACAATCCGTTCGACCCTGGAACTGGGGTGATCTCGCGAGTTGAGATGTCAAGGAATGCCAATTTTTGACTGTCTTTCGGGTTGACGCCTCCGCTCGAAAAGACAACCCTGCGTCCGTCCGCCGACCAATCGGGATCATCCTGGTTTCCACGGTAAGCCGGCAGCCGTTCCGGGATGCTGCCCTGCGAAGAGACCAGATAGATTCTGTCAGCTTCTCGCTCCTCGTAGTCCCCAAACACGATCTTCGCGCCATCGGGTGACCAGCGTGGATTCGTCGCGTGCAGGTCCGGAATGCTCAATTGCACAGGCTTGCTCCCATCGCGGTTAGCCTTCCACAAGATGCCATCCGGGAAAGAAACGTAGGCGACGGACCGACCGTCTCGTGAAAACGAAACATCCTGCGCGGAAATGCCCCCGAGGATGGGCTGGAGCTGTTTCGTCTTCGGGTCGAATCGGCTGAGCTCACCGCGAGGGGTTTCGCCCGTGGAAAAGATCTTGTCCACGCCCTTTCCAGGGACGGGATCGGTCCAGCTTATCGGGCCGGTGGTAAGTTGGACCGGCCCAGCGGACGGATGGCGAAACAAGCCGCGCCGCTCATCGAGAGCCCAAATCATACGCCCTCGGTAGCCCTGCACCTGGCTCGTGAAGATATAAAACTTCCCATCGGGAGTCCAGCGGCCGCAGCATTCCGACCCTCGATTTTGCCAGCCCGGGAGCAGCTCATGGAGGCTTGATCCATCTGCCGAGATCTCCCACAGTGCCCCGTCGCGGAAAAAGCGGATGAGTCTGCCGTCTGGCGACCAACTGACATTACCTGTGTTTTCTCCTGGAGAAGCGATTTTGTGTCCTCCCGTTCCATCGCTGTGAGTCAGCCAGAGCTCGCCGGGTTCGGTCCCGTAGACAATGGTATTTCCATCCGGCGAAAAGGCTGCGTTTCTGCTGTGTCCTATGAGACGGGATGTTCCTCCCAGAACTCGCACAATCCACAGCGAAAATTCGCCGCTATTTGTTTCCCGTGAAGTGACCAGCAGACTGGAACCATCCGGCGAGATGTCGAGGGTCCAAAAGAAGCCGGGCAACGCGACCGGAATCTGCGCAACTTCCCCGCCCGCTACTCCAACCTGGTTGATGGAATTCGGCTGCATCTGCGTGAAGTAGAGCCTGCTGCCGTCTGTTGCCATGACCCATTTCTTTGCCCCGTCGCTCGTGATCCGGGTGTACGCCGTGATTCGCGGTTGCGGCAGTGGACGGTGCAGGTACCACACCGCCCCCGCCAGGCACAGAGCCAGAACGCCGCTGCCGGTCAGCAGCCAGTCCCGTAATCGGCCGCGGCCCGGGTCATTCGGCGCCGGTGCATTCGAATCTCTCTCGTCCGCTGGGCCCAGTCCTTCCGAAACTTGCTCCGCCACCTCAACCTTGCAAACCCAGCGATAGCCCACCGTCGCCACAGTTTCGATGTAGCGGGGGCTGCGGGTTTCATCTCCCAGTAGTCGTCGAAGCAGCGCGACGCTGCGCGCAAGCGAGTTCTCTGATACCGCAGTATTGCCCCACACCGCGTCAAGCAAGTCCTCTTTGCTGATCAGCGTTTGAGGATTGTGCAGCAGGAACAGAAGAACGCGAAACGCCTTCGGCTCGACCGGTATCGTCTCTCCGGCCTTGACGAGCGAGAACTCACGCTCGCGAACCTCCACGTCGCCAAACCTGAAAACAAGTGACTTACCCGCCATCACGACTCCATCAAAACTACATCAGGCGTGTTCAGGAACTGATCAGGACCCGTTCAAGACCATGTAGAAGCACGCGCCCAGAGTGCCCTCAGCCTTCCCGGCTGAGGAGCACTCGAAATGAGAAAATTCAGGGGTTTCGCTTCGTTCGTTCTTGCCGCAACCATCGTCTCCACGCTTTCCGCAGAAACACATTGCCCAGGGAATGTTGCCAGTGTACCTATCCGTCTTATCAACCGCCACAAGATGATCGTGGACGTCTCCGTGAACCATTCCGGCCCCTACAGGTTCCTGTTGGATACGGGCACGCAGATCACGCTGGTCGATCCCTCGCTGGCCAAGGAACTCAAACTGAGCACGTGGGGCAGGGCTGATGTCGTTAGCGTCGGAGTCCATGCTTCAGCTTCCTTTGCACAGCTTGATCAGCTCGACGTCGGATCCCACTCCATTACAAGCCCAAAAGTGTTGGTGTACGACCTCCAGAATCTCCAGGCCACTGGCCTCAATATTCGGGGTGTCATTGGCGAGGATTTTCTCGCGCACTTTGACATGCTCATCGACAATGCGCACCACCTGCTCTGTCTCGATGACTCGGCGGCCATGCGCGGAGAGGTAAAGGGATCGCACATTCCGCTGCTGGCACCGACACAGAAGGACGGTTCGCTGCTGCCCGAGTCCCTCATCGTTTTGGCCCGACTCTCGGATGGAATGCGGCCGGTTCGCCTGAAGCTGGACTCGGGCTCGAATGTCCCCTTCTTGTACAACACCTCCGAATACATGGCATTGGGACTGTTCCGGGGCGCTTCCTTACACGGGGGCGGCGCGAATGGACCGCAACGGACATTTATGGCGTTGCCGCCCCAGAACATGAAGATCGGCTCAGTCGAAATCTCTAAGGTTCCGTTCATCACCCTGGCAGGCGCCCAGAAAGATTCCCGCGCATCGGACTTCGATGGACTGCTGACAATAGAACTTTTCCGTCGCGTGTTTATCTGCCACACTGATCATTTCGCGATCCTCGATCCCTTGTAAGCAAGGCTTTGGTCTGTGCCTTTCAGGCATGAGTCTTTTCGCTCAGTGAGCGAATTCAATCGATCCCTTCTTGCGAGATCCGGGTGGGGAGTGGGCGATCCTGAAGTTTATGTTCGAGTAAACACTTCGGCATCATTTTCAGGATCGGTAGCAGAAAACGCCGCTCCCGTCAGAGATCCGGTGTGCAGGTGTCAATGAGTGCATCATCGCCAATGCGCATTTCCAGCCCGTCGCTGGAAACGTGATTTGGCCTGAAATCGTCAACAGAGATCGAAACTTGCAGTTATCCGGTTGCACGCCCACAATCAGGCGGGTCAACCGTTGGTTGCGACCATCGATCCCGACTTCAGTAAGAGTAGATAACCCGTAGCTGCGCCGGCCAAGTTCGTGAAGCGTTTCCAAATTGATTGCATGCTGTGAAGCGGAGCTCCTATGATTTGCTTGGAACTTACTTCAATCTGGCCGCCACAGCGCGTCCCTGATCTTCGCAGCGCACGGAAGTCGGATTTCTCATGTCGAAGAATGATGCAGTCAGAGTCAGCGCCCTGCGCGAGAGCGAGCTAGGCGAGGCGGTTCGCATTGTGCGGCTGGCCTTTGGAACCTTTCTCGGCTTACCAGATCCCATGCAGTTTATGGGAGATCGAGACTTGATGACGCCGCGATGGCGGGCCCCGAACACGAGGGTTCTTGGAGCACGCATCGATGGCCGGCTCGTGGGCACCAATGTCATCACGCGCTGGGGTTCGTTTGGATTCTTTGGGCCGCTGACAGTGCTGCCAGAACTCTGGGGTCATGGCGTGGCACAGCGGCTCTTGGAAGGGACCGTAAAGATTCTCGACGGTTGGAAACTTCGGCGCAGCGGTCTGTTCACCTTTGCGCAGAGCGCGAAGCACGTGGGCCTTTACAACAAATTCGGCTTCTGGCCCGGATACTTGACGGCGGTGATGCAGCACGCACCGGCGACGAACGCACGTGGTTCAAACGGCAGCATGCCGGTTCTGCTGTCGATGTTGAAAAAGAGCCAGCGCGAAGAGAGGATCCGTGCTTGCGTGCGGCTGACGAACCGGATCGACAACGGCCTCGATCTGAGCGACGAGATTCGTGCTGTGCTGGCCCAAGGGGTGGGCGACGTGGTGATGATCGACTCGCGCTTGAAGCTCGACGGATTTGCTGTGTGTATGACTGGCCCAGGATCGGAAGGCGGCGCGAAGACATGCTATGTGAAGTTCGGCGTGGTGCGCGGAGGCAACGCGGCCGATGTCCGTTTCGACCTGCTTCTTGACGCGATCGACAGATTCGCTGTCTCCCGCGGAGCCGATGTTGAAGCCGGTGTGAACCTGGCACGTAGAGACGCATACACCCAGATGCTCGCCCACGGCTATAAAGCCATGACACAGGGTGTCGCCATGCACCGGCCGTACGGGGACGGATTCAACCGCGCCGATGTGTACGCTATGGATGACTGGCGGTGAGAGAAGCCGGCAATCCTGAAGTTTGGCGCTGACGAATCTCGAAGAGCGCGTTATC
The DNA here is from genome assembly GCA_035308825.1 of Occallatibacter sp. GTDB lineage: Bacteria > Acidobacteriota > Terriglobia > Terriglobales > Acidobacteriaceae > Telmatobacter. The sequence goes on from DATGFX010000090.1 coordinate 16,383, forward strand.
GCCAAATCGCTCATCGAGCGGTTTCGGACGTGGGAGACTGAGGAGCCAGGGATGGCCACCATTGCTGTTTGCATTGGTCGTTTGGAACGCCGGAAAGGTCCAGCGATGGATCCCATGCGCCGCCTGGATAGGGACATGCGCCCGGAAGGGGCAAGAACTGTTTGAACCCGGAGCCCCACGCGGAATTCAGCTTAATCCAGGCCACCGCAACGAGACTTAACGTTGGAACCACAAGTCGGCACTGTTCGGGGCAAGGCCCCCTTCAAGAATGCGGGCCACGTCGTGTGAGGCACAGCAATTGAATGTTCCGAGCGCCTCAAGCCGATTTGCGTCGGGCAACCGCTTTGGCCTGCGGTTTCACAATCCCCATCTTCTTCCCTGAGGCGGCCGGCGCCTTTTCGCTCTTCGGCGGCTTCTTCGCCGTGTCCTGGCCGATGCTCTTGCGCAGCGCATCCATCAAGTTCACAACCTTGCCTGGCTGCTGACGCGGCGCTTCGTCGATGGGAACGGGCAGGTTCTTCATCTTCGCATCGATGAGCGCCTTGACCGCAGTCTCGTAGCCATCTTCGAACTTGCTGATGTCGAGCTTGGCTGACATCTTCTTGATCAACGTCTCGGCAAGCTCGAGTGAGTCGCGATCGATGGCCGTCTCCTTGATGTCGCGGAAGTAGTCAGCCTTATTGCGAAGCTCATACTGGAACCGCATCGTGTAGGCCATCAGTCCGCGATCATCGTCGGCGGCGGGCGCGACGGCGACAATGTTTTCCCGGCCCGAAAACGTGACCTTTCCAATGGCGACTTTGCCCGTGTCGACCAGCGCCTGCCTCACCACGTTGAATGCCTCCGCCTGCGAGTCATTCTCGGGAACAAGGAAGTATGGCTTTTCAAGGTACTCGGGGTTCAGTTCAGTGCGATTCACAAACTGCGACACGGCGATCGTGTGTTTGGAAGGAACGCGAAGGTTTTCGAGTTCAGCCGGCTCGATGATGACGTATTGGCCCTTCTGGTATTCGTAGCCCTTGACAATCTCGTCCTTCTCCACGGCAGTCGCACCTTCGTTGCTTTCGGCAGCGCTCTCCAGCACCTTTTGATGACGGATGCGTTCGCCGGTCCGCCTGCTGATTTGATGAAAACTGATCTGGCTTTTGCTCTCGGTCGCGACATAAAGACTGACGCCGAATGATACAAGCGAAATCTGCAGATTCCCTGTCCAATAGGGACGTGCCATGATGACCTCCCGCGCTCTCAGAGCGCGGCTTCTCCGACTGTAGAGTCAAGAGTTTACCGCATCTGTGGAAATCAGTGAAGCAGAATCAGCAGTACCGATCAGCCTTTCGCCTTGCATTCGCTTGCACATCTCGATTCCACATTCGTTTCGATGCACGGCGCGTGAACGCGGCATGAATGCCATGCGCTCACGTTCCCGAATGCGATCGACATCAGGCCTTCACGCCGGCGGCTCGAAGCGCTTCGGCCGTCAAGCGCTGCTCTGAATCGGCCATCGCTGCCCACGGATCGCGGCGCAGCCGTTTTCTCCAGTCCTCCGGTTCGGTCACGTAAAACTTGGGCGCAACTTTTGATTTGAGTTCCTTCCATTCCAGAGTCATGGAAATGGGAACGCCCGGGCGTGCGCGGGTGGAGAAGGGTGCAATCGCCGTCGATTCGCGATCGTTGCGCAGATAGTCGAGGTAGATCTTGTTCTTGCGCGCGGCCTTCGACATGTTCGTGATGTAGAGCCTGGGATTTTCCTTCTCCATTTTGAGCGCGACCGCATGTGCGAACTGCTTGACGGTAGCCCAATCGTGCTCAGGCCGGATCGGAGCGACCACATGCAATCCCTTGCCACCCGTGCTCTTCAGAAAGCTCGTAAGCTTGAATTCAGCGAGTCGCTTCCGCATCTCTTCGGCCGCGCCTGCAAGGTCAGACCACGCGATCGATTCGTCGGGATCAAGATCGAAGATGATGCGATCGGGCTGATCGATCGAATCATTCGTCGATCCCCACGGATGTATCTCAAGAGCGCCAAGCTGCGCGAGTCCGACGAGCCCCTCCTGCGTGCTGACCGTCAGGAACTCTTCCTTCTTGCCCGTCTTCTTGTTCGCAATGGGAATGTTGTTGACACCCCGCGGCAAGCCCCGGCTCACATGCTTTTGAAAGAAGCACGGGCTGCCGACACCATCGGGACAGCGAACGACGCTTAACGGCCGGTTTGCGATATGGGGCAGCATCTCTTCGGCAACCGTGTAGTAGTACTCGGCGAGCTGCTGCTTCGTCATTCCGCTGTCGTGATCGAGCACCTTGTCGGGGTGCGTGATGGGCAGGCGAGGCATATTTTCAGTCGATGTCTTCACGGTCCGGCTCCGAGGCGCCGCGCGCTGTTGAGGACTCGATGCCGGCGATTCCTCAGGCTCGGCACCGCTCGCCGCCGGAAATTCGCGGACAACCTCCTCTGGGCTCTTGTCTTCGCGCAGATGCTTGAATGCAGCTTGCCGCACCAGGTTGTCGTTGGTCCACGCCGTGAACGACACCTGCGCCACCAGTTCCGGTTTCACCCAGAAAACACCCCGCGTCGATTCCCGCGGGAGTTCCGCGAACGGCGCACGCTTTTGGACCAGTGCATCGAGCCGGATTCGCAGGGCGCGTTCCGTTTCATGCTTGAATCCGGTTCCAACGCGTCCGGCGTAGCGCAGCTTGCCTTCATCGTAGTAGCCAAGCAGCAGCGCACCGAGCCCTCGTCCTCCGTTGGAAGGCGGAGTGAAACCGCCGACAACAAACTCCTGCTGCAACCCGCACTTCATCTTCAGCCACGCAACCGATCGCCCCGATGTGTAGCGCGCCGACGCCACCTTGGACACAATGCCCTCGGCTCCCAGTTTGCAGGCGCTTTTCAGCACCTGGTCTCCCGGCGCTTCAATGTGCTCGCACATCCGCAAGGGCGAAACTGGATCGATTCCCGACAGCACATCAGTGAGAATCTCCTTCCTTCGCAACAAAGAGAGTTCGCGCAAATTGTGCCCGTTCAAATGAAGCACGTCGAACGCAAAGTAGAGGAGATGCCGGTCCGCTTTCTTCTGGAACGATGCCTGCAAATCACCAAAATTCGCTCGTCCGTGGCTATCGAGCACGACAACTTCGCCATCGAGTATCGCACTGTCGACATCCAGAGTTGCCGCGGCTTGAGCCAGCTCCGGCATGCGCGCCGTCCAGTCAAGACCATTACGCGTCAAAAGCTTTGTTTCGTGACGCGCGCCATCTCTTCGCACCTGGATCTGCACGCGGTATCCGTCGAGCTTGAGCTCGTGTACCCAATCGTCGGTGGTCGGCGCCGACCGTGCCTGCTGCGCCAACTGAGGAGCCACAAATCCCGGAAACTTTTCCTTCGGAATCGATCGCAGGGTGCGTTCGATTTTCGATTTCCGCCGCCCCGCAGCCTTGCGTTCGCGGGTTCCGGAAGGCCGCTTCCCGGGCTCCGGATTCTCGCGGAGCCCGACCTTCGAATCCCAGACGTGATCGCTGCTCTTGGCAATCTGCTCCATGGTGCGTTGCGTGAGCGCGCTGTCAGGAGCTTCCTCCGTGATGGCGGGGGCGTCTTCCGGTTGCGCCCACTCATCCTTTTCCTTAATCAGCAGCCAGTTCGGTTTGTCGGATCTCTCATTGGGTCGCGGACGCAAGCGAATCAGCGCCCACTTCCCTCTCATTTTGGTCCCTTCGAGCCAGAACTTGAGGTTGCCCTTTTCCAGTTCCTGATCCACGTCTCCTTCGGCCTTCCACTTGCCGAAGTCCCACACCATCACGGTCCCGCCGCCGTACTGGCCCTTGGGAATGGTGCCTTCAAAGCCTCCATATTCCATGGGATGGTCTTCAACCTGGACCGCAAGCCGCTTGTCGCCCGTAAAGTAACTGGGGCCCTTGGTCACGGCCCAACTCTTGAGCACTCCTCGCCACCCGAGCCGGAAATCGTAATGCAGTCGCGTTGCGGCGTGCTTCTGAATCACGAAGGGCATCGGCTCTTCTTTCTTGGCTCGGCTTTTGTTGTTCGCTCCTCCGCGTGGCTCGGCCGTAATGTGGAAGTCGCGCATCGAGCGATAGCGCTCGAGCTGGCGGTCAACCGCTTTTGCTGAATCCGAATGCGATTTGGTGCGTGCTGGCATGAATGAATTCTCGATTGCGATGCATCAGGCCGCGGAATGGGCGAACGCAAGAAACTGCGAAACAATCTGCTGCGCTATTACATCCCGGTTGCGACTGGTCATCAGCTCGTGGCCCGCACCGGAGACCTGCATCAGTTCAGTGCGCGCGGGGATCAGCTTCAATGCCGCTTCCATTTCCGCCATCGTAGCGAATCCATCCCGAGTTCCAGAAACAAATAATGATGGAACCTGCAGCGCTGGAAAATGCCTGGTGCGCAGCTCGTCCGGCTTCTTCGGCGGATGGAGCGGGTACGAGAGCAGAAGAAGCCGATCCACCAATTGCGATTCGCTCGATGCCAATATGGATGCCTGTCTTCCCCCGTACGAATGGCCGCCGAGACAGACCTTACCGCCGACGACGCGCCGCATCGATTCAACCGCTGCTCGCAGTCCCTGCTGATCGCGCTCCGCGCTTCCGCGCATCGGTGGACCATGGGGGCGGAGTTGGCGAAACGGCAGGTCGCAACGAAGCACCGTGAGGCCCGCTGCGCTGAACGCATTGGCCAATGTGGTGAGAAGGAGCGATTGGCAATTCGCGCCGGCCCCGTGTGTCAGGATCAGGCACCCGGACGCAGGATCACTCGCGCGGTGCAGGTAGCCACGCACCGGCGCATCCGGATTTGAAATGTCACTGTATGCCTCGCAGCCTTGCATGGCTGCGAATCATTTGAACATACCGACCACAGAAAGACGCACCCGACGCAAAGGTGCGGTTAAGGCTGCATGGCCCACGCAAGTCCATCGGGCTCGCCTCCAACGTCGATGTGTCCAGCGACTTCGAGGCTCTTCAGATCGATCACCGCAACGTAGTTGTCGGGACCGCACGAAACATAGGCGCGCGTGCCATCCGGGTCCATCAGGATTCCAGCCGCGCCGTGGCCGATCTTCACGCGCTTGAATTCTTTGCGCGATGATGCATCGTAGATGACCAGGTCGCTGCCGCCCAGCAAAGAAATGAACACCAGCTTGCCGTCGGGTGTGAACTTGAGCCGGTTCGCGCTGCGAACGTTCGCGTCCAGCGTCGCGATCACTTTGCGGCTCGCAAGATCTATCACGGAGATCGTCCCATCCTGCGCATTCGCTGTCCACAGTTCGCGGCCATCCGGCGAGACATCGAATCCCTCATCGCCTTTGCCAACCGAAATCACGGTTTCAGTCCAGTCCATGCGTGGCGGCCCACCTCCTGGCGGAGGGCCCATTGCGCCCGGGGGCGGCTGCATGCCTGGCGGGGGCTGCATGCCGGGCGGCGGGGTCCCCAACGACGGGTCCTTGTCGTTGGGGTGAGGTGGCGGCCCCATCTGAGGCATCTTTACCAAATCGAGAATCGTGACCGTCGCCGATGCAACATTGGTCGTGTAGATCTCCTTCTCGTCTTTCGTAACGAAGAGCATGTGCGTGCGGTTCTGGCCGGTGCCCATGATCCAGTCGACCTTCTCCGTTGCCGGATCGTACCGAGCAATCGCCTTCGCGCCTTCGGCGGTGAACCACAGCTTTCCGCCAAGGAACATGAGCCCGTGCGGGCCATTGAGCGCCCCGGTGTCGATATCCGGCAACGCCTTCTGCCCCACCAGATCAATCACAGACAGAGCGTGATACCGCCCGCCCCCATAAATGGAAACATAGGCCGTCTTGCCGTCTTCCGATGCGATCACTTCGTGCGGATCGGGCCCCACCGGCGCGCGCGCAATCACTTTGAGGGACGTCGGATCGACGATGGCCAGCGTGTGATCGCGCTTGGAAAGAGCAAGCAGCGCTTTCTGCGGCGTAGCCTGAGCGAACCCGGGAACCGCCGCGCACCACACTGCTGCGAGTGTCGTACCCGCGAGAAGAAGACCTGCCATCGGTTGGCGCATCGTCCTACTCCTTTTATGAAGCTGCCAGTTTGCCTGCAATCGAGATGGCGTGCGTGACCACCATTCTCAGCCACGGTTTGGGGTGATCGCCCGATACGGGATGAGGAGCGGCCCCGCCCCCTCGCGAGCTTGCAGCGCTAATTGATTGGGCCCCCACTACGGGTTCACAGCTCGACTGAGCATTGTATGCGACGAGGCATATGCCTAGCATCGTGCCTGCGATTGCACACGCGATTCCGACGCGCTTCGAATGTTGCCGGAGATGCATGATTCCTCCTGCCCGGGAATTGGGCGGGCAGAGGCCCGCCGTTGCCGTTGTGAGCTGCTTACCTGGAATGGCTCAGAAGTTGAACATCAGTTGCAGATCGATGCTGCGGTTCGATGCAGGCGAGGAGAAGAATCCTCCCGCGAGAGCATTCGACTTGCCGAACAGCGGCGACTCGAGCACGCCAACCGGTTGCGCCAGGTTCACGTTGTTGAAGATGTTGCGTGTCATCGCCGAGAAGGTGAGTGAGTAGCGCCGTGGAACTGCCTGGTCGAGCCGCGGAGGTCCGCCGCTTCGGCTCAGCCCGCCAGGACCAAGGCCGCCTCCTGGAGGCCCACCGCCACCCGGCCCACCGCTAGGTCCGCCACCACCCGGAGGCGGTCCACCGCCGCCGGGACCACCGCCAAATCCGCCCATCGGTCCAGAGCCTTCCACCTTCGGGCCAATGCCGAACGACTTGCTGATCCGGGCATTCATGCTCAGTTGCCCCGGTCCCATGCCGAAGTTGTAGGGAATGCGCGCAGCGTCCGCAGAAGGATTCAAATCAAAAGTGCCGTACGGCGTCTGAACGACATCAGTGCTCGCAGCCGTTGCATAGGCCGGGCGATCGTTGAACTGGTTGTCTCCATTCAGGTCCTGGCCGATCACGATGTTGTAAGGCGTTCCGGAGTTCACCACCAGCATCGGGCTGAACGAGACTCCATAGGGCCCCGTAAGATTTCCGGCCATCAGGAACCGGTTGCGCACATCGAAGTTCGCGCGTCCATAATCCGCGCCGGGATCGAATGGGTTCGATGGAAAGTACGTCGCGCCGGAAGTATCGGCATTCGCGAAATTCAGAACATAGAAGCCGAACAGCGAAACCCGCTTTGCCCGCACCGTGTAGTTCATCATCAGCTGATTCTGGTTGTACACGCCGCCTGATTGGAATTGATAGATGTTCTCGTTGAGGCCATTGGGGCGTGTGCCAGTCCCGGTCGCAACATCATAAGTTCCAGGCAGAAACGCATTCACGTTGTCGCTCAGATATTGATGAACACCGCGCGAATTCACGTAGGTTACCGATGCGGTGGCGATCTTGCCGAATTGATGCTCCACTCCAACCGCGGACTGCATGTTGAGAGACGCTCTCAGGTTTGACGCAACCTGATACACCGTGGGCGCAACGGAAGTGAGCGATGCAAGCGCGCTTGCCGGCGGCGCATTCTGATAGAACGTCGGATCCTTCACGACGTATTGCTGCTGGTTGACTCCGTTCTGCCGAATCGCATCGAGAACATAAGTGGAATTGAAGCGGTCGTAAAACCATCCGTAGCCGGCGCGGATCACGGTTTTTGCCGGACCGCTCCCGATCTTCGGAGCCCACGCAAACGACACGCGCGGAGCCCAGTCGTTGTGATCGCTGATCCGGTTTTGCGCCTCATAACGCAGTCCGTAGCTCAACGTCAGGTTCGGGCGAAACTTGTAGTCATCCTGGTAGAACAGGCCGGCATCGAACACGTCCACGTTCGAATTGGCATTGCCCGCGGTCACGTCGTATTCCGAAGGCGTATTCGCCGCGTATGCTGCCAGCGACGAATAGATATAGTTGCCGTTGAAGCCCGAGGTGGAATAGTTCGCGTCGCGCGTCAACCGGAATCGTCCTCCGAATTCGATGGCATGCGCGCCCTTCGCAATGGTAGTGTCATTCTCAAATTCGAAACGATCCTGGTTGTCACGCACCACTCCCGAATTGCTTCCGCCTCCGGTAAACGCGCCTTGCACTGTCACCGTCGGGTCACTATTCTGTGCGGTCTGATTGTCGCGATCGCGGATGTACTGGAATCGCGTCTCATTCACCGCATTGGCGCTTAGGATCTGCGTATCGCTGACCTGCAGGCTGTTTTCGTAGTTCGAAACGTTGTAAGCCTGTGATTGCAGCGCGAACTGCGACACGCCGCTGTTGGTCTGCACCTGGCGATCGAGCATGTAACGTACCGTCAGCGTGTTCTTGTCGCCAAGCTGAAAATCGAACCGCGGGCCCACATCGAGCCGAGACTGCGGATTCGAAACCGCCGCCGTGTAGTTGTACGGACTCCCGTTTGCGCCGAGAAGGTCGGCGTTGATGATTGAGTTTGAAGCATTGTCGCGACGGAAGATGCTGCTGAACCACGATGCCTTTTTTCCCATCGCTCCGCCGGCGCTCGCATTCATAAAGGTGGTGTAGTACGACGGCTCCTGGCTCACGAAGGGGTTCAAGGAGTTGAACGCCGAGTCGTTGCCCATAATCATCGCGTTTCCGTGGAGTTTGTCGGTTCCCGGCTTGGTGAGAATTTCGATTCGGCCATACCCGAGCTTGTCGTAATGCGCTGAGAAGGGATTCTGATTGATGCGAATCTCGCGTATCGACGATTTCGGCGGGAGCTGCCCGCCCGTGAATCCATCGATAAAGATCTGCGCGCCATTGGGGCCGGCAGAAGGACCGGCCAGGGCGTTCAATTCGTTCTGCAGCTCGTCTGGATCGTCCGAAAGCGCATCAAGGTCCTTGCCTTTGATCACGATCGCGCTCGCGTTATTGTCCGCGGCCGTGCTCACGCCCAGTGACTCTGCCGAAACCTCGACCTGCTGCTGCTCCACCGGAAGCTGCAGGGTCACATTTTCCTGCAGGCTCTGGCCCGATTGCACTTCGATGTTCTCCAGTGTTGTCGGCGCGAATCCCTTCGCCGAGACGACCAGCGTGTATGTCCCGGGTTCGACGCCTGCAATGTGAAACGAGCCATCGCGGCCGCTGCTTGCCGATTTCGAGCTGCCCGATGCGCCCGTCAGCACCACGTCGGCCGACGGAACCACCGCGCCCGTCGGATCGGCTACCACCCCGCGAATCTCGCCGGCGGTTCCCTGCGCCAGTGCAAATACGCCGGCGAACCAGCCCAGGACAAGGGCCATGAACACCTGAGTCAGAGCTTTGTGCTTGATCATTGCGACCTCAACTCCCAATTCGATTGATCTCAGTAGAAGCGAGGCCGCGGGCAAGCGCTGTCATGATGAGTAACCGACTGTAAAGATTTGTAACGGGAGTGTGACGATTTGTTACATTTTCCCTGTGATTCCGGGGCCGCGGACGCGTAGCCTTTTCAGAGAGGCCCAGTTGAAGTGGACGAAATTCTCCTGATCGACGATGACGTGGAGCTGTGTTCGATGCTCACTGAGTACCTGGGCAAGAACGGCTATCGCGTGAGAACGGCGCATCGAGGTGATACGGGCCTGAAGGCCGCCCTGCAACGGCCGTGGGCCATGGTGCTGCTGGACGTGATGCTGCCCGGCATGGATGGGTTTGAAGTCCTCAAGCGGATCCGCGCAGAGTCGCCGGTGAATGTGCTGCTGCTGACGGCTCGCGGCGAAGATGTGGATCGCATTGTCGGCCTCGAGATCGGAGCGGACGACTACCTGCCCAAGCCTTTCAATCCCCGTGAACTGCTCGCCCGGATGCGCGCAGTGTTGCGCCGCAATGCCGGCTCGGCCTCTGCGGCATCAGGCATATTGCGCGTCCGCGATCTGGAGCTCGATCCCGCCGCACGCAAAGCATTGAAGACCGGCAAGAGGCTCGACCTCACTGACATCGAGTTCGGACTGCTCGAAGCACTGATGCAGTCCCCGGGTAAGGTGGTCAATCGCGAAGAGCTTTCGCAATCGGTGCTGGGCAGGCCTTTCGACCCGTTTGATCGCAGCCTCGATATGCATGTGAGTCGCTTGCGACGGAAGCTGAGCCAGGTTGGATCGCCGGAAGACGAAGTGAAGACGATTCGCGGTGTCGGCTATCAGCTCGTCATCGATAGCGATTTTGCGGAAACGGGAGATTGATGCGATGCGCCTGTTTTTCAAAATCTTCATCATCTTCTGGATCGCGCAGAGCCTCATCTTCGTCATCACGACCGCATTCATTCTGAGCCGCAGGTTTCCCCACCCCGCCTCCATGCTCGATCCGGCCTTCAGGAGCCTGCACTATGACGCGTCACTCGCGTTGAAAGCGTTCGACTCGCAGGGATGTGCTGGGTTTAACGCATTTGCCAAAGAGCGCAACGAAATTCTTTCGCTGGTCGACGAGCACGGCACCACGGTATGCGGTCAGACCGGGCTGAGCACGCCTGCACAGGTTGCATCGGCCGCCGAGATCTATGGCCGCCAAATGGGCAATGACACGGTGTGGACGTTTCCCGTCACCTCGGCCACTGGACGCGCCTTCCGGTTCCTGATCCTCGTTCCCGCGCATCATGACAATCACACCTGGTATGGCGACCTGCTGCATTTCTCCTTTCCGCAGTTGCCCGTGGCCATCGCGGTCGGTGGGCTCACGACCTTCGTGCTGGTCATGATATTCACGCGCCCCGTGGTGCGATTGCGCAAAGCAGCGCGCGAGCTCGCTCGCGGCAAATTAAGCACGCGCGTGAAAGACGCCGATTCGCGCTCGCCCAAGGGCGACGAGTTCGAAGGCCTCGTGCACGACTTCAATCACATGGCCGAGCGGCTGGAATCGCTCGTGAATGCGCACAAGCTGCTGCTGCGTGATGTCTCGCATGAGCTCCGTTCGCCCCTCGCGCGCGCCAACGTGGCCTTGGAATTGTCGCGCGAAGATGCCGATCCGAAGATGACTTCGCACCTCAACCGCATCGAGCGGGAAACGGAACGGCTGAACCAACTGATCGGTCAATTGTTGACCCTCTCATCGATGGAAGCAGCAGAGAGCCTGGACCAACCGGAAAAAGTCTCCCTGAAGCAGCTGCTCGGCGAGATGTTGCCCGATTCAGAGTATGAGGCGCAGCAGCGAGGCGCCGCCGTCGAACTGAAGGCCGAATGCGAGTGCGCGGTCCAGGGCCGGCGCGAGTTGCTGTATCGCGCAATCGAAAACGTGATTCGCAATGCCATCCGCTACACCGAAGCAGGCACTCAGGTCGAAGTGCGGCTGCACCAGGATAGCCAGGCCCACGCGGTCATGGTCGAGGTCAGCGATCGCGGCCCAGGCATTCCGGAGTCGGAGCTCGACGCCATCTTCCGTCCCTTCTACCGGGTCGATCTTGCGCGCAACGCGCAGACTGGCGGGTTCGGCGTGGGCCTTGCCATCGCCGAGCGAGCTGTAAAGCTGCACAACGGCCAGATTCGAGCATTGAATCGCGCCGGGGGCGGGACTACGATCCAGATATCCCTGCCGATCACGGCCTGATTCGAATCTTCCGGTTGCATCGGCGCGGCGTCCGGAGGCTTTCGTGCAACCCTCTTCCGATGAGCGTCTGGTTCAGATACGAGATGTGTTGCTCGAAACCTATGCGGTGAACGACGCGATGAACCAGCTCATCCTTTCTCATCTCGATCCGCGAGCGTGGCGCGCGAAGCTGGTCACGGTGAAGGGTCGCGGAGGCCGCACCATTGCCGCCATCTTCGCTCACCTCCACAACGCACGCATTTCCTGGCTGCGAAATTCGGCTCCGCACCTGAAATGTCCGGCATTGCTCGACCCGGATCGATGCTCAATGAAGCAGACAGCCGCCTCGCACAAAAAAAGCGCGGCACAATGCGTTCGCATGCTCACCGATGCTCTATCAACGGAATCGACCCGGCGCGTTAAGCAATTCAATCGCGATGGATATGCGCAGATCTGGCCTGCGGGCGCCACTATGTTCGCCTACATGTTTGGGCACGAGGCGCATCACCGCGGGCAGATCATCATGCTTGCCCATCAGCTTGGGTACCGGCTGCCTACCGAAGCAGCCTACGGCGTCTGGCACTGGGAGAAGCTTTGGAAACAGCACGGCTTTGGCCGGCCGCGCTGAAATCAATGCAAGGGCGTCTCCTCGGGACGCATGCGCTGTTCTTGGAGCGCATACATCTCAAGCAGCGAGTTGGCCGCGCGCAGCGGCGAGGTGCGTCCTTCCAGAACATCCCGTTCGAGATCGCTCATGTGACGAAGGATCGCGGGATGCGAATGGAAGAGCCGCATCAGGCCTTGCTCGATCGCGGAGTTCATCCAACGCAATTGCTGCTCGCGCCGCAGATGCTCCAGCCAGCCGTTCGTTTTCGTGATGGTCTGATGTTCAAGGACGGCCGTCCAGATTGCCTTGATACCCCGCCCGTTTTGTGCAGAGCAGACTATGGCCTGCGGCGTCCATCCCGATGCAGACGCTGGCAAAAGGCGCAGCGCATTCTCAGCCTCGGCTCGAGCCGTTTCCGCGGCCGCGGTGTTGCTCCGGTCCGCCTTGTTGACAGCAACCAGGTCGGCCATCTCCATCACGCCCCGCTTGATCCCTTGCAGTTCATCGCCCGCTCCGCCAAGCGCGATGAGAAGGAGGAAATCCACCATCTCGCGGACGGCAATCTCGGTCTGGCCCACACCGACGGTTTCAATAAGGATGTTCTTGTACCCGGCTGCTTCGCAGAGGATCATGGCCTCGCGCGTGTGATGAGCAACGCCGCCTGTCGAACCGCGTGCCGGAGATGGCCGGATGAACGCCGAGCCGCTGGCGGCGAGGAATGTCATGCGTGTTTTATCGCCGAGGATGCTGCCGCCGCTGATCTCGCTGCTTGGATCGATGGCAAGCACCGCAACGTTTTCTCCGCGCTCCTGGATCAAATGCTTGCCAAGCGCTTCGATGATGCTGCTCTTACCCGCGCCCGGCACGCCGGTAACGCCTACGCGGATCGACCTGCCGCTTGCGGGCAGGCACGATTCGACAATCTGCTCCGCCATCTCCCGATCTTTGCAGCGAGAGCTCTCAATAAGGGTGATGGCGCGGGCGAGAATCGACCGATCGCCCGAATGGATTGCTTCGACATACTGCGCCTGCGAAATCAGCTGCCGATTCGAGGCACGATGACTGCGATCAGCCGGCTCACCGGAGATGATAGACGCTGCGCTCTTGTTCAACGGGGTCAATCAGGCGTGCGCTCCTATTGGTTTCCGAACAAGTAATTGAAGTACCTGCTGTGCAGCAATGGGAATCCTTGTTCCCGGCCCAAAGATGCCGGCAACTCCTGCGTCATGCAGAAACTCGTGATCCTGGGGCGGAATGACCCCGCCAACCACAACTGCGATGTCTTCCCTGCCCATGCTCCGCAGTTCGGCGATGAGTTCCGGCACCAGCGTGCGATGACCCGCGGCGAGCGACGACACACCAACAAGGTGCACATCGCTCTCGATCGCAAACCGCGCCACTTCGCGAGGCGTCTGGAACAGCGGCCCAATGTCCACATCGAAACCGATGTCGGCAAACGCGGTGGCAATCACCTTCGCGCCCCGATCGTGCCCGTCCTGGCCCATCTTGGCGATGAGGATGCGTGGACGGCGTCCTTCCATCTCCTCGAATTCAGCAACCATGGCCTGCGCCCTTTTGAAGTCATCCGTGCGGCAGTTCTCGGCTGAATAAACGCCGGTGATGGTGTGGGGGACCGCCTCATACCGCCCCCAGACTCTCTCGAGAGCCGATGAGATCTCACCCAGCGTTGCACGCGACCTCGCTGCATCCACCGCGCACGCCAGCAGATTCTCCCCGCCGCTTGCGGCGGCATTCTCAACGCGCCTGAGCGCTTGCTCCACAGCGATCGAGTCGCGTTCCTGTTTCAACTTCTTCAGTCTCGCGATTTGCGTTTCCCGAACCGTGGCTGCGTCGATCGAAAGCACCGGGATGTCGGGTTCCTCGGGCGCACAATAGGAGTTCACGCCGACGATCACGTCTTTGCCCGAGTCGATTCTTGCTTGTCGGCGCGCCGCGGCCTCTTCGATACGCACCTTCGGCAGGCCTGTTTCGATCGCCTTGGCCATGCCTCCCAGTTTTTCAACCTCTTCGATGTACGCCCATGCAGCGTGCATCAATTCGTGTGTCAGGCGCTCAACGTAGTAAGACCCAGCCCACGGGTCGATGATCCGCGTGATGCCGGTTTCCTGCTGCAGATAGATTTGCGTATTGCGGGCAATGCGCGCGGAGAAATCGGTAGGCAGCGCCAATGCTTCATCAAGAGCGTTGGTATGCAGGGACTGCGTGTGCCCGAACGCGGCGGCCATTGCCTCCACGCAGGTGCGCACCACGTTGTTATAGGGATCCTGGGCCGCAAGGCTCCATCCCGAGGTCTGCGAATGCGCGCGCAGCGCCATCGATTTCGGATTCGCCGGATTGAACCGGCGCACGATCTTTGCCCACAGGATTCGCGCGGCACGCAGCTTGGCAATCTCCATGAAGTAGTTCATGCCGATGCCCCAGAAGAATGAGATGCGCGGTGCAAAATCGTCGATCTCGAGGCCGGCCTTGATGCCGGTGCGGAGATATTCAAGTCCGTCCGCCAGCGTGTAAGCCAGCTCGATGTCCGCCGTCGCGCCCGCCTCCTGCATGTGATAGCCGCTCACGCTGATGCAATTGAATTTCGGCATGCGATCGGCACAGAACCGGAAAATATCCCCGATGATGCGCATCGAGGGCTCGGGCGGATAGATGTAGGTATTGCGAACCATGAACTCTTTGAGGATGTCGTTCTGAATGGTTCCGCTCAGCTGCTTCGGCGCCACACCCTGTTCTTCCGCCGCAACGATATAGAACGCCATGATCGGCAGAACCGCGCCATTCATCGTCATCGATACCGACATGCGATCGAGCGGAATGCGATTGAAAAGAACCTTCATGTCGAGGACCGAATCGACCGCGACTCCCGCCTTGCCCACGTCTCCTGACACGCGCTCGTGATCGGAATCGTATCCGCGATGCGTGGCCAGGTCGAAAGCGACCGAAAGGCCCTTTTGCCCGGCGGCCAGATTTCGACGGAAAAATGCATTCGATTCTTCCGCAGTCGAAAATCCCGCATATTGGCGGATGGTCCACGGGCGCATAGCGTACATCGTGCTATACGGGCCGCGCAGAAACGGCGCCACGCCCGCGGCATAGTTGAGATGCTCGAGGCCGGCGAGATCCCCGGTCGAATAGATTGGCTTTATTTCGATGTGCTCGGGCGAGAGCCAACCGTCGCCGGTCGACATGGAATTGCCGGCCGCATCGGGATCAAAAGATGCGATAGGCCGGTATTCGATTTTTGAGAAGTCGGGGCGCATAGCTAATCCTTGATCCCCGCAAGCCTCTGGATGTTTGCCAGGGTCTCCACGGCATTGCAGCGCACGTGCATGAACTCCGCAACGCCCAGAGCGCGAAGCTTGTCAGCCGTTTCCGGAAGACCGGCGACAACGACCGGAACCGACGCCGTCATCCTCTCGAAGAGAGTGGAAGCAATGGAGAGATACTCCGCGTCCGCGCTGCACAAGACGATCAAATCCCAATCACCGGTCTTGATCTCTTCAGCACGTCGGAAGCGCATGATTCGGCTTTCGAGTCCGGCGCAAGCCAGAAACTCCATAGCGAAGTTGGAACGCGCACTTTGCGATTTGCGATCTTCGCCCATTTCGGCGAGCAGGATACGCGGCTTTTGGCTGCCTCGCGCCCCATGGCGCTCGGTTCGCAGCCGCAGTTCTTCAAATGGCTCGGCCGCTCGCCCGGAATGGAGCGCGTCGCCACTTCCAATCCTGCTCATCGCCGATTCAGAGGCGTCGGCAAAACGGTTTGTCCCTGTTAGAACCAGCTTCCGGGAAACAACGCTGCGCGCCCGCTGATCCCTGCGCCGGCACAGGAGAAGGTCGACCACTCCCTTCTCGCATGCGCTTCGATAGCCGCCCTCGGACTCGATCTTTTGCAAGAGCTCCCATGCTGATCGTGCGATGGCATCCGTAAGAACTTCGAGACAGTACGACCCTCCGCCCGGATCGGCGACCCGAGCAAGATCTGCCTCCTGCTTGAGAATCAGCTGGGTATTGCGAGCGAGACGGCGGCTCATTTCATCGCCGCTGCTGTAACACGCATTGAACGCGGCAACCTCGATCGAGTCCGCTCCTCCGAGCACGGCCGACATGGCCTCCGTCGTCGCGCGCAGGATGTTGACGTGCGGATCGTAGATTGCCTGGTTCCAACGTGCGGTGCGCGCATGAATGCGTGCCCGCCAGATTCTGGATTGGCCTCCGAAGCTTTCGACTGCCTGCGCCCATAGCACTCGAAGAGCTCGCAGCTTGGCGATCTGGAGAAAAAACCCCGGTCCCGTGGCAAATGAGAAAGTCAGCGAACCGGCAAGCTGATCGATGCCGATGCCACGCTCCATCATCGAATCGAAGAATTCCGCCCCTGCGGCCAAGGCAAGACCGATCTCCTCAGCCGAAGTCGCTCCCTGCTCATGAAATTCCGTGGCGCTGATGGAAAGGGGAACGAAGCCACCAATCCGATTCGCCAGTACCGCAGCCGCGAAGTCTGGATCGTCGAGCGGATTGAAGCCCGTTGAAATAACGGCCGCGTCATCTCGATGCCCGGGCCGCTCCAGAAGCAGGCGAATCAAAGGTCGATCCGCATCTTCGAAGCACACCGGGATCTCGTCCAGATGGACGAGTGCTACGGCCAGATCCGACGCATTTGCAATCCTGAGATTCGAGAACAGGATCGCTTCGGCGCCATCGCTGACGGCCTTGCAGGCAACCCGGTTTGCCTCCGCCGGACTCTCCGCATCGATCCTCTCGAGAATGTGCCAGCCTGCTTTCTGCGATCCCCGCACACAGGAAAGCGCTTCCGGCCTTGTTTTTAGATGAACGACATGATCGAGGTCCTCGGCCCGGTAGTAGGGCTTGATGTCAAGGCCCTCCTCCGCGCGCCAAACCAGGCTGCGAGGGGAGTCTGCGCCCTTCAGGTCTTCGCGAATCACTCGCTCCCACTCGGCTGTGTCGACGCCCGGGAACTCCGCCATCAATGGTGTGTCCGTCATGCGCTCACCTGGGTCGCGGGGTCCTCCACCATTTCGAGCAGCACGCCGAAGGGCGCCTCTTCTGTCGACTTGGGATGAACGAAAAAGACGGTCGTTCCGCGGGATCCTTTGCGGGGTGCGGAATCGATAAGGCGATATCCGTTGGCCCGCAGGACATCAAACGCTTGCTGCGCGTTGTCAACGCGAAATGCGATGTGGGCGATGCCCG
This sequence comes from Occallatibacter sp., assembly GCA_035308825.1. Lineage (GTDB taxonomy): Bacteria > Acidobacteriota > Terriglobia > Terriglobales > Acidobacteriaceae > Telmatobacter. Next base: position 33,705 of record DATGFX010000090.1, read on the forward strand.
GCCGGCCGCCGTTCTTCTCAATTGTCTTCTGCACGGGCGAAGCCGGGCTGAGCGGCTCAAGCAGTTGAATCATGTTGGGACCGTCGCCGATGCGCAGCAGGACTTCCCTCACCTGGTCGGATCCGAGCACATCTTCGCGATGAATTTCATGAAAGCCGATCGATTCGTATGCCCTGACCTGCGCCTCCAGGTCCCCTTGCTGGACTGCAATCGCCACATGATCGACAACCCGGATGCCGGGAAGTTTCTTGAACGCTGTTTCGGACGTGCTCATATCCTCTTTCTGCTCGCGGCGGCTGTTCATGACACACTCGAACTCGCAGGCTCAAACTCCAGGAGCGGTTGACCCACCTTGACCGGATTTCCGGTCTCAACCAGGACCGACTTGATCGCCGCGTCCCAGTGCGCCGAGACTTGGGTTTCCATCTTCATCGATTCGAGCACGAGCAGCACATCATTTGCCTGAACCCGCTGCCCCGGCTTGACATGGATCTTCACTACGATCCCAGTCACCGGACTGCGGCAAACGGTTTCTAGTTCGCCCCGATCTGCAACACGGACTCCGGAATCCACTTCATTGATCGGTGCAGGTCGCTGCTCGATCCGCGCCGGTTCACGGGACGCCTCGGCCGCTTCTGTCTCTTCGGATTCGATAACCTCAACTTCGGCCTCGAAAGTCTGCCCGTCGATTGTGATCCGAAGCTTCATCGAGGCAATCCTTTCTCGCCCTCTATCGTCTTGTTGGCAGGTTGTGCGAAGTCTGAACGAGCACTCTTCCCTGCTGGGACCACGGGCTCGCCGCACCGCCTGCGCTCGCCGGCTTGACCGATCGCACCGCTACACTCCGCCCGAAGAAGGCCGTCGCCGCGGCAGCGACTGCGGCGCGAATGCGAGGGCTCGCACCATCCGGTTGTGCCTTGTCCTCTGTGACCGCCGCCGGGCGGGCTCCTTGCCGCTGCGCTTCGAGAGCGATGGCTTGCGCTTCCAGGCGCGTCTCCAATGCTCCAACCGCATCGCCTAAGGCAGCCAGCTGATCCGCAATGCGGGCCTCGCGCTCCAGGAAGACTCTTCGCACCCCCCGCAACACCGCAAAATAGGTCGCGGCACAGCCGGCAATCACTGCAGTTACCATCAGCGCCAAATCCACCCAGTGCAACGTCACAGCCAGCAGCTCCTAGAGGGGAATCAATCCATGCTTCTTTTGCGGCCTCAGTTCGCGCTTCCCATGCAACGACTCGAGCGCCAGCGCAAGATATCTCCGCGTATCGGCGGGTTCGATGATCTCGTCCACAAGACGGCGGCCGGCAGCCACATATGGATTCGCGAATGTCTCGCGGTATTCCTCCACCAGTTCCTGACGCCGTGCAGCCTGATCGTGCGAAGCCTCGATCTCGTGGCGAAAAACAATCTCCGCCGCTCCCTCCGCGCCCATCACCGCGATTTCTGCGGTTGGCCATGCCACCACGCGATCGGCGCCCAGGCCTTTGGAACACATTGCGATATAAGCGCCGCCATACGCCTTGCGCAGCACAACCGTGATCTTCGGGACCGTTGCCGCCGAATACGCAAACAGCAATTTCGCCCCGTGGCGAATGATGCCGCCGCGCTCCTGCTCAACACCCGGCAAAAATCCCGGCACATCGACAAAGGTCAGCAGTGGAATATTGAACGCATTGCAGAATCGGACAAAGCGCGCCGATTTGTCCGACGCATTGATGTCGAGCACACCGGCCATCACGCTGGGTTGATTGGCCACCACGCCCACCGGACGGCCCTGAAGCCGCCCGAATCCAATCACGATGTTGGCGGCGAAGCCCGGCTGAATCTCAAGAAAGTCCCCCTCGTCGACGACCCTCGAAACGACAGCCCGAACGTCATAAGCAATCTTCGGATCGGCGGGCACAATGTCGCTCAAGTCCGAATCGGATTTCAGGCGCGAACTGTGCGCGGCACGCGGCGGATCTTCAAGATTGTTCGACGGCATGAAGCTGAGCAGGCGCCGGCACAAGCGCAAGGCATCTTCATCATCCTTGGCAATCAGGTGCACGACGCCCGAGTGATTCATCTGCGACTGTGCACCGCCAAGTTGCTCGGCATCCACATCCTCACCGGTCACCTGCCGGATCACCTGCGGGCCCGTAATGAACATGCGAGCCTTTCGCGTCTGGATGACGAAATCAGTCAGCGCGGGACTGTAGGCGGCGCCGCCCGCACACGGACCGCAGATGATCGAGATCTGCGGCACGGTGCCCGACAGCATCACATTCCGGTAGAACACCCGGGCATATCCGTCGAGGCTGTCGATGCCTTCCTGCACGCGCGCTCCGCCCGAATCGTTGATGAAGATAAACGGGCTGCCGGTTTTGAGCGACATGCTCATCATTTCGGTGATTTTGCTGCAATGGGTCTCGCCTGCTGCTCCACCCAGCACCGTAAAGTCCTGGCTGGCAAGGTGGACGAGCCGCCCATCGACCGTAGCGGCGCCGGTCACCACGCCGTCCGCTGGAAGTTCCTTTCCGGCCATTCCGAAGTAGTTGGCGCGGTGCATGGCGAAAAGGCCGATCTCTTCGAAACTGTTCTTGTCGACGAGGGCCGCGATCCGCTCGCGCGCGGAGAGCTTGCCTGAAGCATGTTGCTTTTCGATCCGTTCCTCGCCGCCTCCTGACTCCAATTCGGCCCGCTTGCTGCGAAGTGCAGAGATCCGTTCCTGCATCGTCCTGGGTGCCGCGTGCTCCATTTGCTTGAACAATCCGGGCTCCGGAATCGACCGTCCGTCTGGCGTCGATCGTCGAAATTCTAGCCCCTATGGTTTTTGTGCGATGTGACAAGGTTCACTCATGGAATCGGCCTGCCTGAACCCGCCAATAGGGCGATTCCAGAGCCCTTCCGCAACCCTTTCGCGCTTCGCGAGCAAGACTTCTTCGGAGTCGGCCTTGACAGCAGCTTCCGTTGACCTCGGGGGCTAAACCCGATAAACTAGGATGGTTTGGCGATTCCTGCCTGTCGCTGCAGCTCGATCGCTCGCCCCGGTGTCGGGTGCTTGAGCAACCTGCAGCGCGGAAGTTTCCGCCCGAGCTATTTTGAGGTAAAGAGCACACGCGCAGTTGTGCGTCGGCTCCGGAGGGTTTATGTACGCGGTGATTCGCACCGGTGGAAAGCAGTATCGGGTAGCTCCCGGCGATGTTCTGAAGATTGAGAGTATTGCCCCTGAGAACCAGACTGTGGAATTCAACGATGTCTTGGCGGTTGGTGGCGGAAACGATAATTCAGTCGCAAAGCCCTCGAGCGCAAAGGTCACGGCCGAAGTCCTTGGCGAAGGCCGCGGTGACAAGGTGCTGGTCTTTCACCTGAAGCGCAAGAAGCAGTACAAGAAGCTGCAGGGACATCGGCAGAACTTCACTGAGGTGCGCATCAAGGCCATTGAGGCCGACGGCGTCACCTATACGGCTGAGAAGTAGCTCAGCCCTCAGTTGTCCGCCTTGCATAAGACGGGCGCTGGCACGGGATAAAAATCTGACAGCTGACGGCTGACGGCCGACGGCTCTAACGAAGAGGATTCGGCAATGGCACACAAAAAGGGTGGCGGCAGTTCAACAAATGGGCGCGACTCCAACGCGCAGCGGCTGGGCGTGAAGGCGTTTGCCGGCGAATTGGTGACGGGCGGGTCCATCATCATTCGTCAGCGCGGCACCAAGATCAAGCCCGGCGCCAATGTGGGCATCGGCTCTGACGACACGCTGTTCGCGAAGGTGTCAGGTCGAGTGAAGTTCACCGACCACGGCAACCGCGGGCGCTTCGCATCGATCGAGCCGATCGCAACGAAGTAGCTCTAAGCATTCAGGGGGTGAAGAGCCACGGCATCGGCCGTGGCTCTTTTGCGCTTGGATTGTGGCGCACAAACGAAAGGCCGGCCGCGCTGGCGACCGGCCCGTTCATGCATTGCGTGCGGCTAGGACTTCGATTCGCTGCTCTGCAGGCTGCGATTGATCACCTTGTCGACCACCTTCTCCACATCCGACAGGAAGAAGCTGTTCGATGGTTGCTGCACAGCCACCTGGGTTCCGTGCCCGAGCGCCGCGGCAATCTCGTTCCACCGGTAGATGGTCGAATTGGCCGGCATCACGACCGGCTTTCTCGCACGCTCCGGCAAAGCACAATAAGCAACCCAGACGCCCAACGTGACAAGGATGACCGACTCATAGAAATATTGCTCGGGCGCCGTGAGCGAGGCGTACCGCGAGATGACCGACGCCTGAATGAAGTCGTTGGCCGACATCATGCCGAATCCAAGTGCGAGTCCAAAGGTCAGTTCGCGCGGTGAAATCTTGAAGGCATTCATGCTGAGGCAGAGGAAAGCCAGCAAGCATAGCTCGAGGATGCTCACCGACCGCATCAGCGCGTACGCGATGTCAGGGATGATGAGGACACCGCGATGGCCCCAGGACACGGTTGCGATTCCGACAATCGCCGAAACCAGCGCCGCCCATCGAAACGCCACCACTCCGAGCCGCATCAGGCCGCTGAACGACGAGAGGATCCAGCGGAAGATCTCCATGCAAATGAAGAAAAGCGTGACTGCGCTGGCAATATAAACGGCCCAGAATACAAAGAAGTAGGCCACCAGCAGGTTACCGAAAAGCAAACCCAGCAGCACCGGCATCGCTGCCACGCGAAGCGCCAGGTAAGCGCCCATTGCCGGGAAGCGCCGCTGCAAACCTTTTCTCCAGAAAACAAAGGCGAGCGATGCCCAGAGGAGGAATTCAGCTCCGCTCATCAGGGACATTGGAGAATTCAAAGGCATAGAAGGACCCCTTCAATCCTGAGGGTTCACTCAGAATAGCGCCTTCAGCACAATGAATTCAAACGGAAATCGGCCCGTCTTGTGCTACTTCTGTGTTACTACCAAGGCTCCTATTTGCCGGGGTTGCTGCCGCAGGTCGGAAGACCTGGAACGCAGCCGGGCGTCGGCAGGGCGGCCGTCGCAGACTGGTGGCTGGCAAATTCATGCGAGCTCTTGGGAGCAACGGATGCAGCGGCGGCGCCGGCAACGACAACAGCGAATGCGAAAATGCGAAGAACGAGTTTCATAAATTGATTCCCCCTTGCCTTCATAATCGGATGAGGGCTTGCCCCCATAACACGATCATGGTAGTGCAACTGGTCTGTTAAGTCCATCTTTTTCATAGATATCTATGATGAGTAACCAATGTAGTTACTGACGTAATGATCCACATTGGTAATCTGCGCGCCGGTACCCATTTCGGAGGTGACCTGCCCTGTTTCCCACCGGCCGTCCGCACCATCCCGCGTGGTAAAATAAGCCTAGGCGAATTCGCTCAAAAGCTCCGGTATTTCAAGCGCTTAATCCCTTCAACCAAGAGCATCTGAAATCTCCGGATGGGCACCCCGGCGAGCTAAGCGCGAATCTCTGCAATCAGGATCCTATGGCGACAAAGACGACGGCGATCGAGCCCACCCCAAAGCCCCCTATGCCAACCGAAGACGGCAGCTACACCGGCGAAAACATCAAGATCCTGGAAGGGCTCGAAGCGGTGCGCCTGCGGCCTGCGATGTATATCGGCTCGACCGGTGATATGGGCTTGCACCATCTCGTGTATGAAGTCGTCGACAACTCGGTCGACGAGGCGCTGGCCGGCTTTGCCAAGAAAATTGATGTCGTGATCCACGTCGACAACTCCATCACCGTCACCGACGACGGGCGCGGCATTCCCACCGACATGAAGACGCTGCCGAGCGGTGAAAAAATGTCGTCGGTCGAAGTGGTCCTCACCAAGCTGCACGCCGGCGGAAAATTCGACTCCTCCACTTACAAGGTTTCAGGCGGCCTCCACGGCGTGGGCGTGAGCTGCGTGAACGCACTCTCGGAATCGCTGCAACTCGAGATCTGGCGCGAGGGCGGAACGTTCGAGCAAGAGTACGCCAAGGGCATCCCGAAGGGGCCGCTCGAGAAGACCGGCAAGTCCGGCCGCAAGACCGGGACGAAGGTCACCTTCAAGCCGGACAGCTCCATCATGGACGCGACGAAGTTCAACTTCGACACGCTGTCCCAGCGTTTGCGTGAGCTCGCGTTCCTGAACAAAGGCCTCAAGATCACGCTCGTCGACGAGCGCGAGGAACCTGCCCGTTCGGTCGAATTCCACTTCAGCGGCGGCATCGCCGAGTTCATCAAGCATATGAACAAGGGCAAGGCCGTGCTGCACGAAAAACCCATCTATTTCG
>DATGFX010000091.1:0-109065 GCA_035308825.1 Occallatibacter sp.
CACCATCAGCGGCCGCACTCTGGCTGAGGAAGCCGCTCTTGCCCAGGAGACTCCCGGCCAGATCGTGATTCATAATTTCGACAAGCCGATCAAGCCGACCGGCGGCCTTGTCATTCTCAAAGGCAATCTCGCTCCTGAAGGCTGCGTCATGAAAGTTGCCGCCGCCGATCGCGTGGAGCACCGCGGCCCCGCGCGCGTCTTCGACTGCGAAGAAGACTGTTTCGCCGCCGTGCAATCCGGCCAAATCAAGCCCGGCGACGTGCTCGTCATTCGCTACGAAGGCCCCAAGGGTGGCCCGGGCATGCGTGAGATGCTCCAGGTTACCGCGGCGGTGAGCGGCCATCCCGACCTCAGCCATACCGTCGCTCTGCTCACCGATGGCCGTTTCAGCGGGGCTACCCGCGGCCTCACAGCCGGTCACGTCGCTCCTGAAGCTTTCGTAGGCGGACCCATCGCTGCAGTCCGCGAGGGCGACTTCATCCACTTTGATATCCCGAATCGCAGGCTCGATGTCGAGCTCAGCGACAAGGAAATCGCAGAGCGGCTCAAAAACTTTGCGCCCCCAGCCCTGCGCTGGCCGAACGGCGTGTTTCGCAAATATGTCGATCGCGTCAACTCCGCATCACTCGGCGCAACCACGTAGCGAATAAGACTGACCACTGATCTCCGCAACGGATCACTGGCAAAGGGAGCACACCATGGGAAGCAAGCCAAACACGCAAGGCGCTGATAACCACCTCGCCACGCCCACCCGCCTCACCGGCTCTGAAATCGTGTGGGCGACGCTGGTTGGCGAGGGTGTCACGGAAGTCTTCGGCTATCCCGGCGGAGCGATCCTGCCGGTCTACGATGCGCTGCGCAAATTTCCCATCCACCACACCCTGGTCCGCCACGAGCAAGGCGCCGCGCACATGGCTGACGGCTACGCGCGCGCTTCCGGCAAGGTCGGCGTCGCGCTCGCCACCAGTGGCCCGGGCGCTACCAACCTCATCACCGGCATTGCCACCGCGATGCTCGATTCCATTCCGATCGTCTGTATCACCGGCAACGTCTCCAGCAAGGTGCTCGGCACCGACGCGTTTCAGGAAGTCGACATCACCGGCATCACCCTGCCCGTCACCAAGCACAACTTCCTCGTCAGCAAAACGCAGGACATTGCTCCCGCAATCCGCCATGCATTTCAGATTGCGCGCTCCGGTCGGCCTGGCCCCGTGCTCGTCGACATCACCAAGGACGCGCAGCAGGGATCGGCCATCTTCGACTTCGACGCAGCCAAGCCGCGCCCCTATCGCCCGCACCCCATGCTGGGGGTCGAGGATCAAGGTTTGCAGCGGGCAGCTGAGCTCATTCGCGCCGCCAGGCGCCCCATCATCCTCGCCGGCCACGGCGTCACAGAATCGCATGCCATGGAACAGGTCCGCGCCCTCGCCGAGCGCGCACAGATTCCCGTTGCGCTCACACTCCTCGGCCTCGGTGCATTTCCCGCATCGCATCCCCTCAACATGGGCATGATGGGCATGCACGGTGAGGCGTGGGTCAATCACGCCATCCAGGAAGCCGACCTGCTCATCGCTTGCGGCATGCGGTTTGACGATCGCGTCACCGGCACCCTCGCCACCTATGCCACCAAGGCTAAAAAGATTCACATCGAAATCGACCCCGCCGAAATCAACAAGAACGTCAAGGTCGATGTCGCGCTCGTCGGCGATCTGCGTTCGGTGCTCGAAGACCTGCTGCCCCGCATCGCAGGCCGCGACGGATCGGCCTGGCTCAAAACCATCGAGGCCAGCAAGGGCGCCGTCGCGGTCCGCGACATCAAGAACCTTCCTGACTCAGGTCACCTGTATGCCGCCCACGTGATGCACGATCTGTGGCGCATCACCGGCGGCGACGCCATCGTTGTCACCGACGTAGGCCAGCACCAGATGTGGGAAGCGCAATACTTCCATCACGAACGGCCGCGCACGCTCATCACCTCGGGCGGCCTCGGCACCATGGGATTCGCGCTGCCTGCGGCTATCGGCGCCAAGTTCGCGTGCCCTGAAAAGGAAGTCTGGGTGATCGCTGGCGATGGCGGATTCCAGATGACAGCCGCCGAGCTCTCCACCATCGTGCAGGAAAAAATCAAGATCAACATCGCGGTCATCAACAACGGCTACCTGGGAATGGTGCGCCAGTGGCAGGAGTTTTTCTATGACAGCAACTACGAAGCCACGCCGCTTGTCAGCCCCGACTTCGTCAAGCTGGCCGACGCGCACGGCATCGAGGGCCGCGCGGTTCGCACCCGCGCCGAAGTGGCCGACGCCGTCAACCAGGCCCGCTCCGCCTCTGGACCGTTTCTCATTAACTTCCTCGTCGAGAAGGAAGACTCGGTTTACCCCATGATTCCCGCCGGCAGCGCACTGCACGAGATGATTCGCCGCCCCGGCAAAAACCCCATCGTCGAATCGCCTGACGACAAGTGAAAAGCAGCTTGCAGCTCTTTGCCTTCAGCTTTTAGCTCGGTTTTAAAGCGCTGCGAGCTTCTCAAGCGATATGACTGGGAATGAACATGAACCACGGCATAGAGCTGACGGCTGAAAGCTGATCGCTGGGAGCTGTTTCTTATGATGCACACATTCGTCGCTTACGTTGAAGACCTGCCCGGCGTGCTCACGCGCGTGGCTTCCCTGTTCCGGCGTCTCAACATCAATATTCATTCGTTGACCGTCGGCCGCAGCGAGCGTGCCGGCCTGTCCCGCCTCACCCTCGTTTGCGAAGCGTCGGCCGAGGCCGGCCATCGCATTCGCGCCAGCCTCTTCAAGCTCGAAAACGTGGTCGATGTCGACGACATTGCACAGGCGCCCTCGGTAACGCGCGAGCTCGCTCTGATTAAGGTCGCCGCCACGCAGCAGAACCGCTCGCACATTTTCGAACTGGTCGAAGTCTTTCGCGCTCGCATCGTCGACCTCACGTCCGAGTCGCTCTTGATTGAGATGACCGGTGTAGAAAGCAAGATCGAAGGCCTTATTGAAGTGCTTCGCGAAGACGACGGCCGCATTCTCGAGATCTGCCGCAGCGGCAAGATGACCATGCGCCGCGGCCACCACACCAGCGGAGTCCTCAAGGCGATGGGCGCGGGCGAAGACGAAAAATCGGATGGCGAAGCCGACAGCGTCCCGGCAGAAGAAAATGCCGGCATCGAGCCCGCATAGCAGCCCAATCCGCGTGGCTCGATTGCCCCGGCATTGATATCCTCAGTTGGGAAAGGATCCGACCATGGACGCGGAAAACAAAGTCTGCCCGGTTTGCGGAGAAACCATCAAAGCTGCCGCCATCAAGTGCCGCTTTTGCAATACCGACCTGGCCGCTTACTCCACGGCAAAGGAAGTCGAAACGGAGCGCGACCTCTTTGCAGGGCATCCGGCCATGATCTACCGAATCGGCCAGTTCTTTCCTTTCGTGCTCATCCTCGTTGCAGCTGTTATCGTCGGTTTCGCCATGTCCGAAGGCTACATCGCCAAGTCCGACAACAATGTTCTGATCCTGGTAGCAGGCGTTCTCGTTGCGTGCATCGCCATCCTGGTCGTCTACTACACGCGCAGCCGTACAATTTACTACCGCATCACCACGCAGCGCATCAAATTCGAGCGCGGCATTCTTTCCAAGGTCCAGGAGTCGCTGGAACTGTTCCGCATCGACCACTTTGAACTGCGCAAACCGCTGGGCAGCCGCGTGCTGGGCTACGGTTCACTGCATCTCTACTCGTCCGACGCGGAGCTCGAGAACTTTTCGATCTACGGTGTGCATCATCTTGAGGAGCTTGCCGATCAGTTGCGCGAATGCCAGCTGCGCGAACGCACGCGGAGGGGCCTCACCACCTTTGTCCGGGCGTAGCATTGGCCCAACATCCATGCGCTTCCCCGGCGCCCGAACGCATCACGCGGTCATCCCGCGGCCTCACATCATCCCAACTCGCAAGCAAAGGAAAAACTAAGAACATCATGGCCACAACTTATTACGATCACGACGCGGACCTCGCGCTCATCCAGGCAAAGAAGGTCGCCATCATCGGCTACGGCTCGCAAGGTCACGCCCACTCCCTCAACCTCAAGGACTCGGGCGTGCAGGTGAAGGTTGGCCTCGCCGCCAACTCAAAATCCATCGCCAAGGCGCGGAAGGCCGGCCTCGAGGTCGATACGGTCGCCAACGCCGTCAAGTGGGCCGACGTCGTCATGGTCCTCGTCCCCGATCAGACCGCCGCCAGGCTCTACGCCGACGAAATCGCGCCCAATCTCAAGCCCGGCACCCTGCTCCTTTTCGCCCACGGATTCAACATCCACTTCAAGACCATCGCTCCCGCGGCCGGCATCGATGTAGGCATGGCCGCGCCCAAGGGCCCCGGTCACCGCGTCCGCGAAGTGTTCACAGAAGGAGGCGGCATCCCCGGCCTCATTGCGGTCCAGCAGGACGCAACTGGCAAGGCGCATGCCCTCACCCTCAGCTACCTTAAGGGCATTGGCTGCACCCGCGCCGGAGTGCTCGAAACCACCTTCAAGGAGGAAACCGAGACCGATCTTTTCGGCGAGCAGGCCGTTCTTTGCGGCGGTGTGAGCGCTCTGATCAAAGCCGGCTATGAAACGCTGGTCGAAGCCGGCTACCAGCCAGAGAGCGCGTACTTCGAAGTGCTCCACGAGCTCAAGCTGATCGTGGACCTCATCTATCGCGGCGGCCTCGCCTACATGCGTTACAGCATCAGCGACACGGCCGAATGGGGCGACTACGTCAGCGGCCCGCGCGTCATCAACGCCGAGAGCCGCAAAGCCATGAAGGCGATCCTCGACGAGATCCAGAACGGCAGCTTTGCCAGGCGATTCCTCGCCGATCAAAACTCAGGCCGCAAAGAGTTCCTGGCCTTCCGTGAAGCCGAGGCCAGGCACCCCGTCGAGATCGTCGGCAAAAAACTGCGTGCGTCCATGCCCTTCCTCGATCCGGTTACCGTCGAGGAGGTGGCAAAGACCCGGTAGAACGATTTAGTTCGTCAACCGAGACGCCGGGCCAGCCAAACGGCCCGGCGTTTCTTCATGGCCACCTTGGCCTTTTCAACAATAGCCGGTGAGTCGAATCGCACCATCGGCTATCCTGTGAACACCCCGGAGGTTGCCGGATGCTCGCCCCCAGCTATACGACTCCTGCGCGCCCCACCCCCGCAGAAGAGATCGCCGAGGCCTTGAATCGCGTCGGCCCATTGCAGGGCCTGCCTTTCGAAGATCGCCTCTGGCTTGCCACGCACGGCGAAGAGGTGGTTGCACAATCCGGCGACGTGCTGTTTGAAGAAGGCTCGCCGGCGGATCAAATGCTCCTCATCCTCAAAGGCGAGATTCATGTGCGCCGCCTGCGCGGCGGTCCCATGGCGCTCTTCATCGGCCGCACCGGGGCAATGACCGGGCTACTTCCGTTTTCGCGCATGAAGACCGCCGGCGGCCAGGGATTCGCAGTTTCGCCCGTCTGGGCGCTCCTCATCCATCGGGACCAGTTCCCGGCCATGCTCGAAGCGATTCCGTCCATGACCCAGCGCGTCGTGTCGACGCTCCTCGACCGCGTCCGCGAGGTCACCCGCATCGAGCAGCAGGCTGAAAAGCTGACCGCCCTCGGAAAACTGGCCGGCAATCTCGCACATGAGCTGAACAATCCCGCTTCGGCCGCGCAGCGCGCCGCATCCAGCCTGGTCAGCGAACTGCGCACCAACCGCCAAAATCGCTTCAAGCTGGTCAACCTCTGCCTCAGCGACATGCAGATTCGCGGAATCGAAAACTGGGAGCAGCGCATCCTCAGCCGTCAACCCTCCGCGGCCGATCAGGAAGCATCGGCGATGATCGCTCGCGACGAGTCGCTGCGCAAGTGGCTCGCTGACCTGCCCTGCGAAGGCGCATGGGACGTAGCGGCACAGCTCGGCGAACAAGGTGTGACCACCGACGATCTCGACACGTTGCGCGCCTTGCTCGAACCAAGGGAAACCGCCGTTGTCCTGCAATACTTTGCCCGCTACCTCCGCTCGAATCGCTCGGTGGATACGCTATTGAACTCAACTGCGCGGATCTTCGACCTCATCAGCGCGGTCAAGGCCTATTCCTACATGGATCGCGCGCCCATCCTCGAGGTGGATGTCCCGGCAGGGCTCGACGCAACGATCCAGATGCTGCAGTCGCGCATGAGCAACGTCACCGTCGAGCGCGATTACCAGCCGAATCTGCCGCGCATCAGCGCCTATGGCAGTGAGCTCAACCAGGTTTGGACCGCGCTCATCGAGAACGCGCTCGATGCCCTCGGCAACAGCGGAACCCTCCGCCTCACCTGCCGCATGGAAGGCGAAATGCTCCTTGCCGAGATCTGGGATACCGGCCCGGGCATCCCTGCGGAGTTGCAGGATCGCATCTTCGAGCCCTTCTTCACCACCAAGGCGCCCGGACAGGGCCTCGGACTCGGCCTCGATAATGCCATGCGCATCGTCCGCAAGCATCGCGGGCTTCTCAGCGTGCATTCCGAGCCCGGTTCTACCTGCTTCCGGGTGCGTCTGCCGCTCGATCAGCTGCAGGCCTATTAAAATACTTTGCGAATTTCAAGTTGTGATTCTCATTGTGGGGATTTCAGATGACGGGAGTCTCGGATTCACAAGGCAAGCTCGCCACGGTTGTGCCGCTGCTTGCTGTGCGCAACGGCGCAAGCGCAATTGATTTCTACAAAAGGGCTTTTTCGGCCACCGAACTGTTTCGAGTCGATGGCGAAGATGGGGCCGTTGTCGCACACCTTTCTTTAGGGTCGTCCGACTTCTGGCTGGCCGACGAGTCGCCCGAAAACCAAAACTACAGCCCGGCCTCGCTCGGCGGAAGCACGGTCCGCATGGTGATGGTTGTCGATGATCCGGACGCCATCTTCAACCAGGCCGTCGCCGCCGGCGCTACCCCGCTCTGGCCCGTCAAGGATCAGCCATACCACTGGCGCATCGGCCGTGTCGTCGATCCTTTCGGACACCACTGGGAAATTGGCAAGCCTCTAGACTGATTCCAAGCACCCGCGGAAAAGTGATGAAGCCACCTGAACGCATTCAGACGCCCAGGCTGTCGCTGCGCAAGCCTATCCCAGCAGACGCGGAGGCGATCTTTCGCCGCTACGCCGCCGATCCTGTCGTCACTCGTTACTTGAGCTGGCCAACCCACCGCAGCGTCGCCGACACACAGGCCTTCCTTTCCTGGAGCGATGAGGAGTGGCGCAAGTGGCCCGCCGGCCCCTACCTGGTCTTTTCCCGTGATCCGGTGCCCACCCTGCTGGGTAGCACAGGGCTCGCGTTCAAGACCTCCGCTCACGTCGTCACAGGCTTTGTCTTCGCGCAGGATGCGTGGCAGCGCGGCTTTGCCACCGAGGCGCTGGCAGCAATGGTCGACGTGGCTGGGCAAGTTGGCGTCAAGCGATTGGAAGCGGTTTGCCACGCCGGGCACAAGGCATCAGCACACGTCCTTGAAAAGTGTGGATTCAAGCAGGAGGAGTTGTGCCGCGAGCACTTCACCTTCCCAAATCTCAAGCCGCAGAAAAAGAGCGATGTTCTGATCTATGTTCTTAACCTCTAGTTGAAGTCGCTCATCGCCTCCTGCTTCACCCGACAGAGTCGCGAAGGGTGCGGGCTGCGAAGGGTGCGGGCTGCGAAGGGTGCGGGCGTCGAAGGGTACGGGCTTTAGCCTGTACATGGGAAACAAAGCCGGGACTTCAGCCCCCGAGGCGCTTTTCGTCGTCACTACGTTGAAATGAGCCCCAGCATCGTGACCTCATTCAGTCACACTGACGAGTTCTCGTCACACACCTTCGTCATTTTCGTCGTCAACGGAAGATCGGCCGCTCGAATCCAACTTCGCTAACTCGGTCACCGGGAAGCAATTATCCTTTCCGGCTCGGGACTCGAAACTTTGGCATGCATCTTGCTCATCCTTCCATCATCCGGCCCAGCCAGTTCGGGCTCTTGGAAGGACCTCGATGATGCACCTGGCGATCTCCTGCTTCTCATACCTGCTCTTCTTCATGGTGAGGGCGCTCACTCCAACCGCCCAGGCCAGCTGGCGCATAAACGAGCAGACCGCTCTGCAAAGAACAACGCAGCGCTGAGCTCTCTCGGACCCTCCGCCAGCGCTTGCTAGAACGAAACGTCAGCCGGCTCGGTCACCCGCATCACCGATTGATCCCCCGTCATCCGCTTCCAGGCTGCCCGAATCGCTTCAATCTTGTTCCGATTCGCCGTTGTGGCCGGATAGTCGATGATCAGCATCTTCGACCTCAGGCGCTCCGGCGCTGCCTTACTCTTGCCCTGCCACTGCCCGTACACGTCCACGACGCTCAGGCCATCCGGAAATCTCGGAGTCACTTCCTTGTCCAGAAACTCACGCCACTTGCTCTCGCTGACTCCGTGGTCTGGCTTGTCCACCGGCCCCAGTCCGAAATAGAGCTTGGTGTCCACCCATCCTTTGGTTCTGCCGGGATGGGCCGCATCACCCTCGAGGGTCGGAGCCGTTTGCACTCCCGCTGTTGAAGGAGAATGGGCGCACCCCAGAAGAAACAGCCCTAGCAGGGCCACGAACCAGGACGGGCGAAAGTGCATGCAGGATCCTGAAATCAGCGCTGCGAGACCTACTTCTCTACTTCAACTCCGCGCCAGAAAGCCACGTATCCTTTGATCTTACGGGCAGCGGGCTTGGGGTCGGGATAGTACCAGGCCGCGTCCGGATTATCCTGCCCGTCCACGACCAGGCTCAAGTAACGCGCCTGCCCCTTCCACGGGCAGGTCGAGGTGGTCGAACTCGGGCGGAAATACTCCCGCTTCAGACTACCCTCAGGAAAATAGACATTCCCCTCAACGACTTCCGTCTGATCGCTCTCCGCGATCACCTTGCCGCTCCAAATCGCTTTTGCCATTTTTCTTTCGCACGCTGTTCGCTTTTCATTTGTGAAATACCGGCGAACATGAATCTTTAGAACAGTAACAGAGATTCGATGCGGTGGCGAGTGGCATACGGTTTTTAGGATGAGAGAAACAGCTCTGCCTGCATCATGCTAGCCGGCGCAAGACGGCGCCGGCCAGCGCAATGGGTGTCGACTCAATGCTCCGCCTACTTGGCTGCTTCGATCGAATCGATATGAACGCTCTTCTTCGCGGAATCTGTCGTGGCGGTGATCGTGACCCGATCGCCGTAATGTCCCTTCACGGCATCGGGGTTGTCGATCGACCACACCGCCTTCTTTTCCGCATCCACGAACACCGGGGCTGACCCTCCCTCGATGCACTTCTTCACGCACTCCGCACCCGAGCCGGCATGCTTGGCCGCGCACATGGAATCGGATATCCATCCATCGATTTTGCTCGAATCGGCGGCGCCGGCCCCGATCGCGCCCGTTGAAAGCACCAGCACGCATGCTGCAAGAAGTCTCTTCATCTTTGCCTCCTGGAATTCGCATTTCTTTGCGGGAAACATGATGCCTTGTGGGAGCCGCTCTGCACAAGTCAAAGAAATGTCATTTCTTTCGCAGCAGAAAAAACTGAATCATTGAACTTGCCGCGCCTTGCGGCGCCTGGCCTCCATGTTTTTCAGCACCGACTCATAGCGAACCGAGGCCGCCTGGAACCGGGTCACCACTTCTGAAGTTTTCATCATGAACATCGGCATGCGCTCCCGTATCCCATCCAGAATATGCGCGAACTTCGCCAGCAGGAAAAATCCTTCCCCATTGCAATCCACGAAAAGCTCAGCCGACACCGCGCCGTGCAGCACCATCGCCGCCGCCATCTCCCAGTAGCTTGTCACCTGCCGAAAGAAAGCATTGTGCGGATCGGCCGGGTTCAGCGCCACGGCAAAGAAATCCTCCGCCGTATTGGGCCAGAACTCGCCCGTCACCCACGCACGCGCCTGCCGCATCAGCGATTCGGTGCGCAATTCATAAAGCTTGAGAATGATTTCGGCATCCGCCGGGGTTGCCAGCATTCGTTCCATGAGCATTTCTCCGAATGCCCATGGTAACGGATTCAACCGGACTTTGGACGGCGACGCGATGAGGAGGCGCGACGAACCGTGCGAGGCGAAGTTAGGTTGGGTCTTTCATCGCAATCCCCACTCACGCCGGCTGCAGTTCCTTCTTCGCGTCCGCCTTTTCCACCACCGGACCGTGTGTCTCGGCGGTCGGCGGAGGCGGTGCATCGCCGATGCGTTTCGAATAATTGCAAACCACCGCCGCGCCCGGTTCCGGCTCTGCCGCTTTCTTGCCGCGCTTCTTCGGCTTCTCTTCCTCGGCGCCCTTTTTCTTGTTCGGGCATTCGAGATAGACTCCCGACTTGAGCACCTTTTCCACCAGGTACGGGCTGCCGCACTCGGGACACTTCTGCGGAACCGGCTTGTTGTTCGACGTGAAATCGCACTTCGGATAGTTCGTGCATCCCCAGAACACGTTGCCCCGACGCGCCTTGCGCTCGGCAACATCGCCTTCGCCGCACTTCGGGCACTTCATGCCTTCAATCAGGTTCTGCTTCACGTACTTGCACTTCGGATAGCCCGAACACGACACGAACTCGCCATACGCGCCCTGGCGCAGCACCAGCGGCTTGCCGCACACTGGGCAATCCTCGCCCGTTGGCTCCGGCGGCTTTTGCTGCTGCTTCTGGCTCAGCTTGCGGATCGTCTTGCACGGCGGATCTTCGTTGTAGCCCGGGCAGCTCATGAACGGTCCCCACGGCCCACGTTTGAGCACCATCACACGCCCGCAGTTCTCGCAGTACTCCTCGGTGTCCCCGGCCTCCTGCGCCTCCGGCGTATTCAGATCCGGCTTGGCAGCAATGTTCTCCTTCGTGAAGCTGCAGCTCACCTGCTCGACGACAATCTTTCTGTCTTTTTCTGAAGCCCGCTCCGCCGCGTCGTTGATCGCAGCGACCAGCGCCTTCGCGTCAGCGACTTCCTTCGAATAGACGTCCGAGTCATCCACGACCTCGCGAACATTCAACGGAAAATTCAACGCCTTCGTGATCTTGGCCGTCACCGCCTTGGGATCCTTCTTCCACGGACCCATAGCCACCGTGACCGGCTTCACCCGTGTGAAGTTGGAACACGCATAGAAACTGCCGAATTTCCCCCACTTCAGCACCAGCGGCGACCCGCACAGATCGCACTTCTCGGGTGTCTTCTGCTCCATCCGCTTGATGTTTTCCATCTTCTTGGCCGCCACCTTGAGCTCGTCCTCAAAGTGGTCATAGAATCCGTTCAGCAGATCGGTCCACTTCTCCTTGCCGTCTTCAATATCATCCAGCTCTTCTTCCAGACGCGCCGTGTACTTGGTATCGAAGATGTACGGGAAGTTCTTCACCATCAGGTCGCACACCACCACGCCGATTTCCGTCGGATAGAATCGCCCGCGCGAGCCGCCATGCTTCACCACGTACTCGCGGTCCTGAATGGTGTTGATGATCGACGCATACGTCGATGGCCGGCCGATTCCCTGCTCTTCCAGCTCCTTTACCAGCGATGCTTCGTTGTACCGCGGCGGAGGCTCGGTGAAGTGCTGCTCGTGGTCGAGTTTCTCGAGTTCCAGCGCCTTCACGTTGTCCAGCGTCGGCAGCCTGCTGCCCGACTCATCGTCGTCGTCCTTCTTCTCCGCGGTCGCTTCATAAAGCCGGAGGAAGCCGTCGAAACGCATCACCGACCCGCTTGCCCTGAAGTCATAAACCTTGCGCGTGGTCGCCGACGCGGCTTCAATCTTCGCGGTCGTAACGTCGAAAACCGCCGGCATCATCTGCGATGCCACAAACCGCTTCCAGATCAGCGTGTACAGCTTCAGCTGCTCATCGCTCAGGTAGCGCGCAATCGATTCCGGCGTGCGCGACGCATCGCTCGGCCGGATCGCTTCGTGCGCATCCTGCGCCTGCTTCTTGCCGGCATAGCTGTTGGGAGCATCAGGCAGGTACTTGGGACCGAATTCCTTCAGGATCCAGTCACGCGCAGCTGTCTTCGCTTCGGGCGACACGCGCGGAGAATCGGTTCGCATGTAGGTGATCAGGCCGACCGTTCCCTCCGCCCCCACGTCCACGCCTTCATAAAGTCGCTGCGCCACGCCCATCGTGCGACGCACGTTGAATCCCAGCTTGTTCGACGCTTCGCGCTGCAGCTGGCTCGTAATAAAAGGAGGCAGCGGCCTTCTCTGCTGCTCGCGCGACTGCACCGACGCCACGGTCCACTCGGCCTTCTCGAGTGCGGCCATTACCGCATCCATCGAGGCCTTATCGGGCAGCGCGCCGCTCAGGAACTGGTCCTTGCCTTCCTTATCCTGGCCGTTGGCCACCCGCGCCGGCTCGCCGTCCATTCCTACGAACTTGGCCTTGAAACTTCCATCCGACCGCTTTTCGGGATGAAGCGCAGCCTCAAGGGTCCAATACTCCACCGGCTTGAATCCGGCAATCTCCCGCTCGCGCTCCACGATCAGCCGCACTGCCACGGTCTGCACACGCCCCGCCGACAATCCGCGCCGCACCTTGTCCCACAGCAGCGGAGAGATCTGGTAGCCCACAAGCCGGTCGAGAACCCTGCGCGTTTGCTGCGCGTCTACCAGGTTCTGATCCACGTCCCGCGCCTGCTTGAATGCCTCCTGCACTGCCTTCTTCGTGATCTCGTTGAAGGTGATGCGGCGAATCTTCTTCCGCTCCCTGGCTGAAACGCCAAGCTGCAGCGCAAGATGATAGGCAATCGCCTCGCCCTCGCGATCAGGGTCAGGCGCCAGGTACACCTCATCGGCCTTGCCGGCCGCTTTCTTGAGCTGCGCGACCACCTTCTCCTTGCCCGGAGTCACGATCAGCGTCGGCTCAAACGTGCGATGCTCGAGCTCAACTCCAATGTCGTTTTTGGGCAGATCCATGATGTGGCCGATCGAAGCCAGCACCTGAAATCCGCTGCCCAGATACTTCTCGATCGTCTTGGCCTTCGCGGGGGATTCGACGATCACCAGTGATTTACTCATCGCCATCCTTAAATACAGTCCATCCTGTCCGGTCCTTTGGACACCATCGCACAACAATTGGTTTCTCTCGCACCACCAAAATTCCCTGTGCAGGAGATCCCCTGCGCCATGCGCCGAAAAACCAGCCACAAATCTTGGAAGCTAACACGGAAGGCGGTCCCGTTTCCACTTGCAGGCAGCTTTTTCCGTCCGCGCGTTCCTCTTACAGTACGCGCAAACTCCTGGCCGGGTGCGAAAGAAATCTGTGGATCGCGCGCTCCAAAACCCGCCTCTGCTCACAGGCTGCGCACATAATTCTTCCCCGGCAATTGCCGGATCCGGCCCGCCATCTCCAGCTCAAACAGAGCCGTAAACACCTCTGATGAAGTCAGTTGCGTCTCTAGCAGTTCGAGAATCTCATCGATCTGCCGCGACTCGTCCGACCTCAAAACCTCGAGCACCGTCGCTTCCTGCGGCCTCAGTACCGGATCAGCCAATAAGGATGCGGGGCTGTCGGGTTTGGATTCAAGGCCCGCCTCCGCCTCCAGTTGCAGACGCACCTGCGACGGCAGCTCTTCCCAGATGTCCTCCCAGGTCGCCACCAGCTTAGCTCCCTGTTTTATCAACGTGTTGGGCGTCCATGAATTCCGATTCGTCACGTTGCCGGGTACCGCAAACAGATCCCGGTTCTGTTCCGCCGCGCACCGGGCCGTCACCCTCGTCCCCGAGTTCTCGCTCGCTTCAACCACCAGGACCCCGATGCTCAATCCGCTGATGATGCGGTTGCGGCGGGGAAAATTCTGGGGCGCTGGAAATGTCCCTGCCGGCACCTCGCTTACGATGGCCCCGCCCGCCGCCAGGATTTCGTCGGCAAGTTTCTTGTTTTCTTTGGGATATACAACGTCAATGCCCGTGCCCCAAACCGCCAGCGTCGGCATCCGGGCTGCCAGGGCTCCCTTGTGCGCACAGGTATCGATGCCCCGCGCCATGCCGCTCACCACCAGCAGCCTCCGCGCGGCCAGGTCCCGACCCAGCATTTCGGCAATCCCGGTCCCATAAGGAGAAGGGTGCCGCGTTCCCACAATCGCGATCGACGGCCGTTCCAGCAGCTCGATGGCCCCGCGCACCCATAGCACGGGCGGTGGATCGTAAATCTCCCTGAGTCGCTCAGGATATTCGTGACAACCAAATGTGACGAGCTGCGCGCCCAGCGACACGATGCGCGCCCACTCTTCTTCCGCGCCAGCACGCGCCTTCCCGTCAAACACAAATTGCGCCGTGTGCGCCGGCAGCCCCAGCCCCTCCAGGTCCGTTAGCGTCGCTTCGAACACCCGGCCCGCCCGCCCCAGCATCTTCACCGCCTCAATGATGCGCCGCGGACCCAACGCAGGCGCGAGCGACAGCGCCAGCCACCCAAGCCGGTCTTCATCCAGGACCGCATGCGCCTGCTCGTTCAGTTTTTCCTGGGACGAAATCATCTTGCAGCCGGCTCCCAGACGCGAGCAAAGCACATTTAGGCTCGCCAGGTAACCGGAGAACTCTTCCTTAGGTAATTTCGCTCACCCTAACCAAATCGTTTCGTGAAGTCAAGGACGCCGCGCACACATGCGCCTTCCCGCTCCCAAAATTGGTAGTCTAAGAGTGCGTGAGTTCTCTTGAGCGTTTGCGAGTTGCCGCCATCCGTTTTTTGAATCCTGCGCCCCTCATGTGGGATTTCGAGCATCCTCCCCTCAGCACAAACCTGGCCGAGCGCTATGAGCTCGACTGGATGCTGCCGTCTGAGTGCGCCGACCGTCTTGCGTCCGGCGAAGCCGACATCGGCCTCGTCCCCATCGCGTCCCTTGCCGGCAATCCTGAACTTCGCGTCCTGCCAGGCTGCACCATCGCATCCAAGGGCCGCGTTCGCTCACTGCTTCTCGTTCGCCGCGCCGGCCAGCCCCTGAACATGTTGCGCAGCGTCGCTGCCGACAAAGCCAGCCGCACCACCCTCATCTACGCGCGCCTGATTCTCAGCCAATGGAAAAACGCCGACGTGCCGTTCCTTCCCATGGCCGCTGATCTCGACAGCATGCTCGATCGCGCCGACGCCGCCATCATCATCGGCGACCCTGCGCTCATGGCTCTCGAAGAACGCGCCAACCGTTTCGAACGAACCGGCGAAGAACTCATCTACCACGATCTGGCCGAGGAGTGGATGCAGCTCACCGGCCTTCCCTTTGTCTCCGCTGTCTGGGCAGCCACGCACACGGCGCGCCTCGACGATAGCGTTGCCGATGATTTTGTTCATTCACGCGATCACGGCCTCGCCAACATCGATGCCCTTGTCGCGGAATGGGCGCGGAAGTTGCCCCTGACCGCAGACACGATCCATTCCTATCTCACTGGAAATATTCACTACATCCTCGATGAGGAATGCATCGAAGGCATGCGCGGATTCTTTCGCAAATCCGCCGCACTCGGCATCCTGCCCGAATACGACTTCGCACTGCATCAGCACTGTCATTCTGAGTGAACGGGCCCCCAAACGTTTCTCGGGGTCCCCAAAGAGCGCACTCCCCTCTGTGGGACGAGTTTGGGGGTGGTGAACGAAGAATCTGCTTTTGGCCGACAGCGAGAGTTCACAAACTATCTGAGGTTTCGCACACGCTGAAAGCTGATCGCTGTTCTGTCTTCTGTCTTCTGTCTTCTGTCTTCTGTTTTCTGTCTTCTGTCTTCTATCCCCTGATCACCGCCCTGGCTGATAGCTGACAGCTGATAGCTGAAAGCCTCAGATCTCCCACCGCAGCAGGATCGTCCCCACCGTGAACCCCGCTCCCACGGCAGCCAGCAGCACCAGGTCGCCCTTCTTCAGCTTGCCCTCTTCGATCGCCGTCTCCATGGCCAGAGGAATGGTTCCAGAAGACGTGTTGCCGTATTTTTCGATATTGATAATCACGCGACAGGGGTCCATTCCAAGCCGGTCGGCGGTGGCCGTGATAATGCGCTTGTTGGCCTGGTGCGGAATAAAGCAGCCCAAATCAGACCCGCTCACGCCATTGCGCTCCAGCAGCTTCAACGTGGCCTCGGCCATCTTGCGCACCGCAAATTTGTACACTGCCGGCCCGTCCTGGTGGATGTAGTGCATCTTCTTGTCGACGGTCTCGTGGCTTGACGGATTCAGGCTCCCGCCGCCCGGCATATTCAGGCTCACTCCCCCCGACCCGTCGATCTCGTTCAGGTAATCGATGAATCCGATCTCGCCCGCTTCCGCCGGTTCAACCAGCACCGCTCCGCCGCCATCGCCAAACAGCACGCAGGTTGTGCGATCGGTGTAGTCGGTCATCCGCGTATTGGCATCCACGCCGCACACCAGGACTTTGCTGTGCGCTCCACTCTCCACCAGCTTCACGCCCGCCTGCAGCGCATAGGTAAAACCCGAGCACCCGCCCGATACATCGAAGCCCCACACATTCGGGGCGCCCAGCTTGTGCTGCACCAGGCATGCGGTCGAGGGATACATCATGTCGGGAGTGACCGTGCCCACGATGATGACCTCAAGATCGGCCGGCGTAATCCCGCGCGCGGCCAGGCATTTTTTCGCCGCCTCCACGCAAATATCGCTCACCCCAAGCCCCGGGGCCAGCCTGTGCCGCGTCTTGATCCCGGTACGCTCCACGATCCACTGGTCGCTGGTCTCCACCAGCTTTTCAAGATCCTGATTGGTGATCACGTCGGGGGGAACGTAAGTGCCAAGCGCCGAAATCTTCGCGCGCCGGCCCACCACAGGACGAACCGTAAGGCTCAATGCATTTCTCCTTGCAACTCTTCCAGGCCTGATCAATGACCCCGGATCACCGATCATTTCCACTGGACACAAAAGTACCGGGTGACCTACTGCGCCCGTACTAGCCCGTTACCGTTGCTTCCTTCCGGACCTGGCGGGGTTGGCGGGATTACGTCGCGTAGGACCCGGCACTGATTGATTTTAGCACTTCACTTGCTGCGCTCTGCGCCTCGCGCGGCATCACGATTTGCATCCGGTCATGGGCCGTCGCGACTTGCGCCAATCAGCGTTGTCAAGATCTCCGGCTCCATTGTCTTTCCATCTGCTTCATTCCATTCCCCAAAAACCGGCGGCCCATTTGCCTGTTTATTTCCGCTCTGCGCGCACAATGGATGTGTAGGCGTGTGGCTCGCGCGAAGGCGGACCACGCCAACCGCACGAACTCAATCTCTATGGAACAAAAATCCGCTCTTTACCGCCAGATGAAACGGGGCGGCGCCTGCGTTATGAGATTGCGAACATGAACGTGAACGGAACGCCACCCCCCTCCCCCCCCTTGTTTATTTGCGGTTTTCCACAAAATTTTTGCCTCAAATTCCGCGGTGCAACCCCGACCGATCCGGTCCGAAAAATTCGCCGCCGCTTTGCAGACCACGACGCGGGTGCCGGAGAGAAAGATCCGAGTTGCCGCCAGCGCATTCACCCGGACTGTTGAAAGCGCTCGATCGGGCTCCCGCAGGGAGCGGACGAAATTAGCCCAGGGTGAAACCCTGGGAGCGTCGTTGTTTTTCGAAATCGCGCAATCCACGCGGCGAAGCCGCGGTCAAATCCCGTGCGGGGCCGCCGCTTTGCAGATCACGATGTGGATCTGATTTCTGCTGAGATCGGGGCCGCCAGCCTCGATCATCACAGCCGATCCCGATAAACCCCGCAAAAATGCCAGGTGCAGCGGTTCACTTTGAATCGCTACAATAGCTGCGCTCGCCATTTCCCCTCAGGACGACAAGATGAAGCGCTTCCCATGGATCTTGCTCCTCATTGCAGTGACCCCGATCCTCCTGTCGGCCAATTCAAGAAAGATGACCGTGGCGCAATTGCAGGATGTGCTCACGGGAATGCACAACGCGCGGAAAACCGATGAACAGATAGCCGACGAGCTGAAGCAGATCGAGCTCACTGAAGAGCTGACCCCCGCGGCGATGAACAGCATGGTCGACCTCGTCAACGGACCGCTCTCAACCGAGCAGATCTACGTGCTTGAGGCGCGCAGTTCCATGCTCGTTCCGCCGGATACCGACCTGCCCAAGTCGGTCGCCCCAGACGCGACCGCCCAGCAGGCCATGCTCGCCAGGGCGCAGGACTATGCTGCCAAAACCTACCCTCAGCTGCCTCGATTCACGGCCACTCGCCTTGTCGCCCGCTTCCAGGATGGCGTCCAGACCATCCAGACCTACGGCGGCAACAAGCTCAAGATCACCAACGACAACGACGACCCTCTCTGGGAACAGACCAGCCAATTCGTGCGCCTCAAGAACACCCGCATTGACACGGTCGAGATTGACAACGGTGTCGAGAAGCCGGGCGCCAAGGACAACACTCCGTGGGGACGCAACGGGCTCGTCAATTCCATGCTCCCGTTTCTTCCCCTCAATCTCCTGACTAGCGAAGCCGTTTCTTCCGGCAAACCCAAATTCCTTCGCTGGGAAACCATCAGCGGCCGCCAGGCCGCCGTCTTCGGCTTCACCGTCGACAAGAAAAAATCCGACTACGCCATCAACTACTGCTGCTTCCCCGATACTTCCAGCGTCAGCACCGCTCTCTTCGGAGGCAAGGGCACCCCGGGAAGCGGCGGCTTCTCCGGCTTTAGCTCGGGCAACCTGAGCGGCGGCCCCGCCGCAAGCCCCGCCGGCAATGGCAACATCTCCTACGTGTCCGACTGGAATCCCTTCAAGGCCAGGTCCCCCTTCCACGGCGAGCTATTCCTCGATCCGGATTCCGGCGTTGTCCTCCGCACCATCCTTGAGGCCAAATTCAAGTCTTCCGACTTCGTTCATTATGAGGACATCCGCGTCGACTACGCTCCCATGTCGCTCGGCCCCAAGACCCTCTATGTCCCGGTGCGTTCCTTCACCATCGCCGAAGTCGTCCCCAACGGCGCCTCCTTCGTTAGCCGCTACGGCCTCCGCCATCAGTACGTCATCCAGGACTACAAGGACTTCCGCTCTGCGGATGGCACCTACCAGGAGGTCTCCTTCCTCACGCAAGGTGCAAAGCCCGCCGAATCGAACATCTCTCCCGCTCGCATTGCAGAAGGCGCGCACACCATCGTCGAAGACTCTGACCAGGTACCGGCAGCCGGCTTCCCGGCTCTCGAGTCCATCGCCCGGCCTGCCGGTCCGCTGGCCATCTCCGGCTCTGACAGTCATATCCAGCGACCCGCGGATGACCAACTCAAAACTCTTCTCGCCCAGGCCGCACAATACGCGAACAGTTATTGGGACTCCCTGCCGAACTTCACTTGCGAGCAGGTCACGGAGCGATTTGGCGGTTCCAGTTCCGGAGACAAATGGGAACCGATCGATAAAATCACCGGACAGCTCAACTACTTCGACCATCAGGAAGACTGGGAATTCCAGGAGTACGAGAAGGATCACAAGACCAGCCACGACGTCAGGTCCAATCCCGGGCGTGGCATCTCCGGCTTCGGAATCTTCGGCGGTGTCATCCGCGGACTCTTCCGGCCGGCCTCAAAAGCGGAAATCTCGTGGTTCGAAAACGACGCGCTCGGGACCGGAACCGTCGAGGTCTTCAAGTATCGCGTCGCCAAAGAAAACTCGAACCTCTTTCTCCGCGCCAGTCCCACCCAGGTAGTTCTCGTCGGCTATCACGGAATGGTGTACATCGACAGCGCAACCGGCGAGGTCCGGCGCATTACCCAGATTGCAGACGACGTGCCGAAGGGGTACCCCATCTACGAGACCCTCGTCAGTACCGACTACGACTACGCCACCATCGGCGGCCAGAAGTACCTGCTCCCGACAGGAGCCCAGATTGTCCTGCGGGAACGTCGCCGGGGAAAACTGGAGCTGAACCAGGTTCGCTTCCGCGACTTCCATCGCTTCCGTGCCACGTCGAGGATTCTGAACAGCACCCCCGTTTCACTGCACTGACCCCCTGCGGCGGTTTTTGAGGCACCTGGCTTTGACAGAATCGCAATGAAGGACCCCAGCCAGGCTGCGCCGGCACGATCCCGGTTCCGGCGCATAAGTCTTCACCCCGCTACAATGAAGGAGTGAGTAAAACATCCCCACCCACAGTTCCCACTGTGGGGTTCGTTTCTCTGGGCTGCCCCAAAAACCTCGTCGATTCCGAGGTCATGATGGGCTTGCTTGATCGCGCTGGCGCGCGCATGACCTCGCGCCCCGAAGACGCTGACATTCTGGTCGTGAACACCTGCAGCTTTATCGACACGGCCAAGCAGGAGTCAGTCGACACGATTCTTGAGATGGCCCGGCATAAAACCGAGGGCCGCGCCAGCAAGCTCATCGTTGCTGGATGCCTCGTCGAGCGCTACCGCGACGAGATCCGTAAAAAGATTCCGGAAGTCGACGCTGTGGTCGGAACCGGTGAGCTCGATTCCATTCTTGAAGCTGCTGGAATCGCGCCTCCCGCGCAGGTCCAAACACCATCGCTCTTCACCATCCTCACCGGAAGCGGGAGCGGAGATGTGCGCTCCGGCCAGGAATCCCTCGCCGGGACGCACAAATCGAGCCGCCCCGAGGGTGACCATCGCGAGCGCCAAGGCCGCTTCCGCCGCGACACGTGGGAAGGCGCAGCGCACCTGCTGCCCACCTATCTTTACGACGAGACCACCCCACGGCTGCTTTCAACCCCGCGCGCCTCGGCTTACCTCAAGATCGCTGAAGGCTGCGATCATCCCTGCAGCTTCTGCATCATCCCCAACCTGCGCGGAAAATTTCGTTCGCGCCGCTTCGAGTCGGTCGTGGCCGAAGCACGGCGGCTCGTTGCCAATGGCGTCAGCGAAATCACGCTGATCGGGCAAGACACGACCTGCTACGGAGAGGACCTCGGCCTGAAGGACGGCCTCGCGACACTACTCGACGAACTCGCGCGCGTCGAGGGATTGCGCTGGCTCCGCTTCCTCTACGCGTATCCAAATCGCATCACCGGCCATCTGCTCGAGACGATCGCGAAGCACGACAACATCTGCAAGTATCTGGACGTCCCGCTGCAGCACGCCTCGCCTGACGTGCTCAAGCGCATGAAGCGAGGCGCCGGAGCTGACATTTTCCTCAAAGCTATCGAAAAGGTGCGGGCAGCCGTGCCGGGCATCGCGTTGCGCACCTCGTTTATCGTTGGCTTCCCGGGTGAATCAGCGCGCGACTTCGAGATTCTTGAGCAATTCATCGAGGAGGCGCGCTTCGACTGGCTGGGCGTGTTCAGTTATTCGCATGAAGAAGGATCGTCGGCCTATTCACTGACCGGGCAGATTCCAAAACGCACGATCGAGTCGCGCAAACGGCGCCTGATGGAAGCACAGAAGTCCATTTCACGGGGCGCCAAGCAGCAATGGATTGGCCGCGAACTGGTTGTTCTTGCCGAAGGGGAGAGCGAAGAAACTCCACTGCTTTGGGAAGGACGCACCCAGCTTCATGCGCCGGAGATTGACGGCAAGGTCTACATCAACGACTTTGGCGAACTCGACGACCTCGAGCAAGGCCGCTTCTATCGCGCCGAAATCAGCGAAGCGCACGACTACGACATCGTCGCGCGCATCGTTTCGCCCGCACTCTGACGATGACCAGAGGGTTGCGACGCTCCGCCCGTGCCGGAGCATCGCATTGGCTCAATGGGCCGCCGTCGCGAGCGCCGCGCTGCGGCGCCGACGCCCGCTCAGCAGGTAAATAGCCGCGCGCAGTTCCAGCAGCGGATCGGCCGAAGCTTCAATGCCATCCACTCGCGGAATCGGATCGAAGATGATGTGCTTCTGCTGGGCGGCATTCTCCGGAACTACGCCGTTCAGTTCCACGGTACCCAACTCAATCAGTTCACGGGATTCTGGCCAGTGCACCGTGGCGTCATCCACCACATCGCCCGGCTCCGCGACCTGCACCAGGATCTTGAACCGCGCAGTGTTCTTCGTGACGCGCTCGGCGATCTCGTCGAAATGATGTTTTGGGCTCAGTTTGACGACAGCTACATCGCTCAGGTAATCATTGCCCGCTTCGGGCACGATCCGGTAGCGTCCGTGACGCGTCTGCCCATCCTGGTTCGTGAATTGGAATGCCGTCACCGCGAAATACGTCTCGCGCGCAAGGCTTGAGGGAAAAGGCTTGGGTGCCTGCACGAACGCGAGTGCCGCAGGGTGCGAGCCGAGGAAGCGCTCGATGGGTTTCGGCGAGGGAACATCCGGTCCGCTAGCCATCGCGGCCTTGAGGAATTCCAGGAACTGGTACCCATCGCGAGTGGGAAATCCATCCGTCGAATGGCTGACGATATCGGTGTGCACGTGCTCGGCGAGATGGAAGCGAATGGCAAGGCCACGCGGGTTCGCGTCGGCAATATTGTCCGGCAGATCGGGAATGCCCGTCGAGTTCGAGAACCGGGCCGTCACGGGTGTAGATTGGCGCAGAATATGCGGGGCTTTGGTCAGAGTCGCCGCACCGTGCGCAGGCGTGAAAGCCCCTGAGAGCAGAATGCCTTTGGCATGCGCAGCCCTGAATCCCGGGTGCAGTCCGAAGAGGGTATCGAAAACGGTCAGAAGTTCGCCGGCAAGGGCAACCACTCGTTCATCATTTGGCAAAGGCATCGCGGAGTTCTCCTATCGAAATCAGACGGGGGCGAAGATTCTTACAACTCAGTCGGAATGGGAGGGTCGAGGAAGGTGGCGAGCGGGATGCTACTGCTCCTCCATAGTACAAAACGCGGCGGCAGGGTGGTCCGACTCCTGCTGGAGGGCTCGCGCGGCGAGCGCTTCACGTGGCCGCGATAGGATCCTGCAGCGGGATTGCGGTCCTGGTGCGAAAATAATGCAGGAGCGCGTTTCGGAAGCAGTTGAATGCCCGCGAAAAAGAAATCCAGGAAAGTTCTTCGCTGCCCTACTTGCGGCGGACTGGTGCGTCCCGGCGATGAGGACTTCCCTTTCTGTAGCGACCGTTGCCGCCAGATCGATCTCGGCAAATGGGCATCCGGCGTATACAAGATCAGCTCGCCCGTCCTCGATCCGGAAGTGCTCGAGGATCTTGGCGGACTGACCGGCCACGGCAAAGAATCAAAAGATGACTAGCCCGTCTGCGTCTCACGCGCCTTCCCGTCCTCGACGCAAAACCATCTGGGCGTGGACCATCGCAACGTTTTTTGGAGCCGGACTGGGCAAGCCCGGCCCTGGTACGTACGGCTCCATCGCGGCCGTTCTTCTGTGGGCGATCGCCGGAATCGCCCTTCATACCTCAATGCAAACCCTCACATTTTCCCTGCTTGGCGGAATTGCTGTATCTTTCGCTTTCGGCGTTCCGGCAGCAACGATTGCGGCCCGCGAAAGCGGCCGGCACGATCCGGGGTTCGTCGTGATCGACGAGGTTGTCGGCCAATGGATCGCCCTGCTTGGCTGCCCGGCTGATTGGCGGCATGGTGTCATCGCCCTCATCCTCTTTCGGATTTTTGACATCACGAAACCCTTCCCGGCGCGCCGGCTCGAAAGATTACCAGAGGGATGGGGCATCGTGTGCGACGACGTGGCTGCCGGGCTGTATGCTTTGGGTGTAGCTTCACTGCTACGCATCTGGTTCTGATATGGCGCGCGCCCGTTCACAATCTGCTCCTGAAGAAGTCGTTCCAGAGCCACGCATCGACGATGTGATCCCGCCGGCCGCCCTGCCGCTCGGTGAGGTTGAACTCACAGGTGCGGGCCTCGGTCCGCACCAGGACGGCCCGCCGGTCGTAGTGGTCGGCAACCAGCCCGCTCAAGTCAGGATGAGCCGCCCGGGCCGCCTTGCGTTCCGAGTACCAGAGCAGGCCATGACAGGTCTCATTGAGGTTCGTTCACCCGCAGGCGTAAGCAACGGGGTACCGATCCGTGTTGCGCGTGAACTCTCAAGCGGCTTGCACCCGGTTACCGGTCCTGCGGTGAGCCGTTCCGGCATGATTTACACCACCATCTCCGGACAACGAGGAAAGCAGACTCCCGTTTCGGTGGTACGTGTGAGCCCCGACGGGCGCGGGACCCCTTTCGTCACGGGAATCATGAATGCCACCGGCCTGGCTTTCAGTCCTGATGGCGATCTGTTTGTGACCTCGCGCGCCGAAGGGAACGTGTACCGCGTGGACGGCGCGGGCGAATCCACACTCTACGCAGAAGGAATGGGTGTCGCCACGGGGGCAGCTTTTGATCGCCAGGGCAATCTTTTCGTGGGCGACCGTAGCGGTACCATCTTCAAGATCGATCCGCAGCGAAAGATCTTCGTTTACGCAACGCTCGAGCCCAGTATCTCGGCCTACCACCTTGCCGTCGATCACGCTGGGGTAGTTCTTGTTACCGGACCCACACTCTGCTCCAACGACACAATCTGGGCGATCGACACCCACGGGCAGGCGCGTATCTGGTACAAAGGCCTCGGCCGCCCCCAGGGCCTCGCGCTCTCATCGGATCGAAGCGTCTATGTGACTGCTTGCTTGCACGGACGCCGAGGACTGGTGCGGATTAATTCGAAAGGAGATGCAAGCCTCGTCCTCAGCGGAAACAACCTTGTGGGCGTTGCGTTCTCGCCGCTCGGCACCACTGTCTTGACGACGAACGAGGCGGTTTATGATGTGGATTTAGGCGTCGAAGGACTTAGCCTTTTCTAAGCGTGCATCGCTCTCGAAACGTATCGTTCGAATTCCAGAACCAGATCGCCTGATCCCTGTGTGTTTATGAAATCAGAGATTGTTGCAGTCGGCTCCGAAATGCTTACGCCTTCCCGGCAGGACACGAATTCTCTCTACCTGACCGAGCGGCTGAATGAGATCGGCGTCGCTGTCTCGTTCAAGACCATCGTTGGAGACCGCCGCAAGGACCTTGTCAATGCAATCCGCTCGGCGCTTGGCAGAGCCGACATCATCATTCTGATGGGGGGTCTTGGTCCGACAGAAGACGACCTGACCCGCGAAGCCACGGCAGAGGCGCTCTCCGTCCGGCTGAGACGCGATGGCGCGCAGGTTGCGGCCCTCCACGTCCGCGCAGCGACCTGGCGCATCTCGATGCCTGAAAACAATCTGAAACAGGCTGACGTGATTGAGGGCGCCACCATCTTGCCCAATGCCAACGGCAGTGCGCCCGGTCAATGGATCGACACCGTTTATGAGGGCTACCGCAAGCTCATCATGCTGATTCCCGGGCCGCCGCATGAGTGCCGCGGACTGTTTGATGATGAGTGCCTTCCTCGCCTGCGCGAGATTCTTCCCGTTCGCCACATCGCCCGGCGCGCGCTGAAGGCAGCCATGATCCCGGAGTCGCAGGCCGACAAGCTTCTCGTCCCGATCTACACCACCTACACCGACGTGGAGACCACAATCCTCGCTCACACCGGTGATATTCAACTGAATCTGATCTGCACCAAAGCCAGCAAAGAGGCTGCGGAAGATCGCGTCGAAGAGCTCGCCGGAAAACTCGAAGAGGCACTCGATGACTGGCTCTATTCGTCTGAAGGCGAATCGCTGGAGCAGATCGTTCTGTATTACCTCGGGTTGCGGCAAGCAACGCTCTCGGTTGCAGAAAGCTGCACGGGCGGCCTGGTTGCCCAGCGCATCACATCGGTCCCAGGCAGTTCGCGCTCTTTCCTGGGTGGGGCGGTTGTCTACTCCGATCCGTTGAAAACGAGCTTCGCCAACGTGCCGCCCGAATTAATCGCCAAGCACGGAGCTGTCTCATCTGAAGTCGCGGAAGCACTCGCTGAAGGCATTCGCAAGCGAACGGGCTCGACCCTGGGATTAGGCGTAACCGGGATTGCCGGACCGGCCGGCGGCACTGAGGAAAAGCCCGTCGGTCTCGTCTACTTCGCGATTTCGGACGCACACGAAACCACCACGTACGATCGCACCTTCCGCGGCGATCGTGATCGGGTGCGCCAGTGGGCCTCGCAGCAGGCGCTCGATCTGATCCGTCGCAAACTGATGTAATCGCCGGCCGTCCCGCGGCTGTTGTGCTGCCCCCCCGGTCACGGCCCGGGTTTCGCAGCGGCACCCTGTGCGGGTTTTTGACTATTCTGCGCAGGTTTTTGATTGCCTTGCGCCGGTTTCTGATTTCCCTGCCCGGAGTTCTGTGGGGTTCCATTGGCTGCCGGCGCACCCGCGGCCGGCTTCTTTTTGGCGCGGCGTGGCGCGGGGCACGGTTTAGCCACGGGAGTTGGCGGCGGTGCGGGACACTTGAACGCCGCCTGCCTTTGCACCGTTGAGCGCAACTCGACCATCTGCTTTTCCGTGGCGGACGCCGCATCCAGCAACCGGCCCTCCAGAGCGTGGCGCGAACTGCTCAAGCCGACGAGCGCCTGCTGCAACGACTCCGCCTGCTCGCCGGGAGCTGAAACGCGCGATGCCTCGACGACTCGCAGCAGCACGTCGTAAAGCGCATCTACGTTGCGTGTCAACGCCAGCAGCTTGCTCAAGGAACCCGGGGCGTTGTCGGCAGCCGTCAACAATGTCGGCAGATTGTCCTGAATATCGCGCTGGATCTGGCCGATGTTGTCTCCGGCCTCGTCGCGGATGCTGCCACGCTTCCATTTGTCCAGCTTCAATGAGCCAAGCATCTGCTGCATGCTATCCAGTGATGGCTTCAGAAGTCCGGATGGAGGGACCGGCGGCGGCGCTGCGTCCTGAACTGGCTTTGCGGGCGCGGTCGTCTGTGCGGGAGTCAAGCCGACAGTGGCCTGCGAGGCCGCTCCGTTGTCGGGCACTTGCGCTGACAAGAATGCGCAAGTGCAAAGAAGCGCGAAGATCGAAGTTGAAAGCGGGATGCGCATGGTTGATAGTCTCTGCGACTTGAGAATAGCCGGGGATGTGTGCGATGCCGAGTAACGACCGCACGTTTCAAGCGTGCTTTCGCCTTTGATGCAGCGAAGCACAGTCTTAGCAGGATATCCGAAGACTCCTTTTCCTTGCCAGACCCGTCGCGTGATCGGATCGACAGAAGAGCCGGCCCCCATACAGTTGAATTGACTCACTCCGCAGCGCTTTGCAAAACTCGAATCATGGCATACAGCGGCAAGGTTGAATATGCGGACGCCCGCAAAATGCGCACGCGCAACAAGGGCTACTACCGCGTGCTGCACTGGCCGATCTGGATCTGGGTGTTTTTTCTGGCGCCCGGGCCTCTGACGTTTTCGCTCTTTGCCCACGGCTTCGGCTTCGGAAACAGCATCTGGCTGGGCCTAGTTCTTCTTGGCACGGGGATTGCCGGCCTCTACGGCCAGATGCCGGGCGTTGAGCAGGCACCTTATATCCTGCGCTTCGACGAGGACAAACCGAATCCTCTGTACCGGAAAGTTTGCTACACCTTTGCGTGGAATGCGGTCATCAACTTCGCATTCCTGAACCTCGCCGGACTGGCGATCGCGTGCATCACCGGCGTGTGGACGATGAAACAACTGTACCAGTACGGCTATCTGCCTCTCTTCATTCTCATTCTCGCATTGGGTGCTGCCGGCAAGCTGCCTCGCGTAGGGGCCTCCACGAAGCGCGAGGGCACGGAGCGCCGCTACTTTTACGGATCCGTCTGGGCAGTCACCACGGCGCAGACGCTGCTGCTGCTGCTCTGGAAAACACTTCCGCTGACGCGCACTGGAAGCGTGGTCAAGCTTGCAGTGTATGCGGGTGCGCTCGCACTGATGGGAGCGGCCGCGTACAACGGCGCACTGCCGCGCACGCGACCGATCCTGCCCGGCGAGATCATGGTCGACTGATCCAAGCCACGGGTTCTCTGCCTCCGATTTTCGCGGAATGAAGCTATGAGAGTGGCTTGTAGCCCGATCCAGCGCCTTTTTTCAACGCCGCAATTCCCTCCTCGATGGTGAGCAGCGGCGTGGTCTTGACGCTTCTGCACGCACCGCCCGCGCCAATTGCTAGCGCGATGCCTGCGGCGCTGACGTTATCGGGCATCTCCATGATGCCGACGACATCGTAATCGCCAAATGCAAACCAGATGGTTTTCAACGAGCCGCCAAGCTTCTCAATGGCCTTACCCACAGCGCCGGACCGGTCCTGCGGTTTCTTGATCAGGACAGACAGAGCCTCGGCCGTATACGAGACTTGCAAGAGATAACTGGGCATCCTTTTGCCTTTCCGATGGGAATCTTACTCGGTGGGACGGACCAACTATACACCCCATCAGGCTTTTCCAGCCCTGATTCTCTTCGGACTGTGCAATGAGGCCCGGGCCATCAACCGGACTTCGTCGCTCACGGCCTGCTGCAACGTGCGAGGCGAGATCACAGCAACCTGCGAGCCGAGACCGAGCACAACAAACTTGGCCTGCCACTCGGCATCGAACTCGGCCCGCAACGTGAGCCACCCCTCGGGCAGGCTACCGCCGGCCGATTCAACAGGAGTTGTCGGGCACCACCCTTCCAGTTTCCGCCCTGCCTCGACAGACAAACAAAGAATGGCGACGTAGCTCTTGCGCTGGCGATCCAATTCCGCCGTCGATTGCTTCCAATATGCCGCGAGATCAAAATGAGCGGGCCTTTCAAAGCCCACTGCAAGCGCAGTCACCCGCTCCATCCTTGACACTTTGAAAGTCCTCATGCCATTTGCGGTGCGCGCGACGAGGTACCAGCTCAATCCCTTCGCAACCAGGCCCAACGGATCGACGGTGCGCGAGCTCTTCTGCCGATCGGCACGGGTGTAATCAAATGCCAGGCGGTGTTCCTGCGCGACAGCCTCTTGCACGACGGCTAGCATGGAGAGGTCCTCGCCGCTCTCGTACCAGCCGGTTGCGTCCACATGCAGGCGTTCGCGCATCGTCTCCGCCTGTGCCCGCATGGGTCCCGGCAATGCGGCCATTAACTTGTTCAGTGCACTCTCTGCAGCGGCGGCGAGACGAGGGTGGCCAACCACACGAGGCTGCGCCATGAGTAACGCGCGCAATTCGGCTTCATCCAGCCCGGGCACCTGCGTCCGCCAGCCTTTGTCGAGTTCCCAGCCTCCCTGCGCGCCGCGCATCGCCACCACGGGCACGCGAGCCGCACTCAGCGCCTCCAGATCGCGGTGAATCGTGCGCTGCGAGACTTCGAGTCGCTCGGCAAGTTCCCTCTCCGTAGCGCGGCCCTTCGATTGCAGCAGCAACAGGACGGAAAGCAGCCGGTCGGCCTTCATTGATGCTCCTCACAACTTTATTCATCTTCACAAACTATATATGACATGAGGTGTCATATATGTCAGATCATTCTATATGGGACGGATCGAGGTGGGAGCAATGAGCCGGCACCATGTTCACCTGTTTGTCTTCGACACCATGGCTGATTGGGAACCGGCGTTCGCCGTGGCCGGGATCAACAACCCGCAGTTCCAGAAGCAGCCGGGCCGTTTTCGCGTCATCACAGTTGCTGAGAGCCAAAAGCTCGTCACGACCATCGGCGGTCTGCGCATCGTGCCCGACATGGTGCTCGCGGAGCTGGACCCTGATGCGAGCAGCCTGTTGATCCTGCCCGGCGGTCAACGGTGGGAAAGCGGCGGCAGTGCTGCGGCGATCGAGAAGGCACGTCTTTTTCTTGAGGCAGGCGTGCCAGTCGCGGCTATTTGCGCTGCCACATTGGCGCTTGCCCGCGCGGGGCTGCTCGACGGTCGCCGCCACACCAGCAACGCGCGGGAATACATCGCCCGGAGCGGCTATCGCGGCGGACGCTTTTACTGCGATGCCCCGGCGGTTCGCGACAGCAACCTCATCACGGCATCGGGAATCTCGCCCATTGATTTTGCGCGCGAGATTTTTAGCATTCTCAACCTTTACGATCCTGCCGCTCTCGATGCCTGGTATGCGCTTTTCAAACATGCCGACGCATCAAAGAACTTCGAGCTCGCATCGGGCGCGGCGCATTGATTCAACCCCAACACAAACCTCAATGTATCCCCAAGGAGACCGAAACATGACGATGCTCAAAGACTTTTTTCTCGCCAAACTGGAACGCGAATCAGATCTCGTGCGGAAAGCGATCGAGCGCGTGCCTGAAGGCCGCAACGATTACAAACCGCACGAGCGCTCGATGGAACTGGGCTACCTCGCCGCACTGGTGGCGGGCATGCTCGGGTGGATCGCAATGATGATCGAGCGGGACGAACTGAATCTGGACGACCCGTCGACGGATGGGTTTCGCACCAAGGCGGTCGCAACGCAGGCTGAGCTTTTGGGCAGCCTCCACGACGGAGTCGCCAAGGCCCGGCGCGCCCTGGAATCGACGAACGACGAGCACTTGGCGAAGTCCTGGGCGTTCAAGATGAATGGCAACGTGGTGTCGCAGCAGCCGCGTTCGATCATGATTGCTGATGCGGTTTTCAGTCATCTTGCTCATCATCGCGGACAACTCACTGTCTACCTGCGGATGGTCGGTTCTACGGTTCCGGCCATCTACGGGCCCTCTGCCGACGAGCGTTTCTGAAGATTCGCGCCAGCAGCGCCGGGGCAGCTTACCTGCTACACTCGGTTTCGTCATGGTCGCAGTTTTTTTGCTGGTTGCCCTGGTTGCCTATCTGCTTGGATCCATTCCTACCGGATACCTGCTGATGCGCGTTTTCAGGCATCAGGACATCCGCACTATTGGTAGCGGCAACATCGGCGCCACCAACGTGCTGCGTTCAGGTGCGCGCGGCTTGGGAGCCGCTACATTCGTTCTCGACGTGCTCAAGGGCGCCGCCGCCGTCGGCCTTGGCGCTTTTTCTACCACCTTTTTGTGCGGCGCCTCTCCCCGCAATCTGGAAGCACTTGCTGCAGTCTGCGCCGTCGTCGGGCACATGTTTCCGGTGTGGTTGAGGTTCAAGGGCGGCAAAGGCGTGGCCACCGGGTTTGGCGTCTTCCTCGTAGCCGCGCCATGGGCCGCGCTGGCGGCAATCACGCTGTTCGCGCTGGTGCTAGCGGCATCCCGTTACGTGTCGCTCGCCTCCATCCTGGGGGCAGCCAGCTTTCCCGTTTTCGCCTGGTTCCTGGTTCACGGAGACCGGCCGGCATTCTTCATCGCTGCGCAGGTCATTGTTGCTCTGCTGATCATCGCCAAGCACCACGCGAACATCCGCCGCCTGATCGCAGGCACGGAAAATCGCTTTGGTTCATCGCGTCCGCGGGAGGGGAAGCCCGCATGAGCCGCATCGCCATTCTGGGTGATGGCGCGTGGGGAACGGCCATTGCGATCTCACTGCATCGACGCGGCGGGCACCAGATCACGTTGTGGTCGCACAGCGAAGAGGAAGCGCGGAAGATCAACGTGGCGAAAGAGAACATCCTATTCCTGCCAGGTTTTCCTCTTCCTCCTGAGATCACGGTGACGTCCGAGTTCGGTGCGATCAGCGAGGCCGACATGCTGGTGTCGGTGATTCCATCTGAGTTTCTACGGGCCACCATGACGCGGCTGCGCGCGCATTTACATAACGGCCAATTCATCGTCAGCGCGACCAAGGGCGTGGAAGATCTTACCTATTTACGCATGACGCAGGTGATCTCGAAGGTTCTTGAGCCGGCGGGGCTGCTGCTTTCGATCGGTGCGCTTTCCGGCCCCAGCTTTGCGCTTGAGGTCGCACAGGGCCAGCCGACGGCTGTAACGGTAGCCTTCAGCGATCTGCAAATTGCGATTCTGGTGCAGCAGGAGTTCTCGTCGGAGACGCTGCGGCTTTACACATCGACCGACGTGATCGGCGTGGAACTGGGTGGCGCGCTCAAAAACATCATCGCCATCGCGGCCGGCATTGCGGCGGGCGTAGGTCTCGGCTACAACTCGACCGCCGGGCTGATCACGCGCGGCATTGCCGAGATCACGCGCTTGGTCGTAGCATGCGGCGGTCGGCGCGAAACGCTCGGTGGACTTTCAGGCGTCGGCGACCTGGTGCTGACCTGCACGGGATCACTCTCGCGCAACCGCACCGTAGGCGAAGCGCTGGGCCGTGGGCGCAAGCTGCCCGAGATCCTGGAGAGCCTGGGCGGCAAAGTGGCGGAAGGCGTGCGCACCACCCGCGCGGCGCTCGGACTTGCCCGCAAGCACGGAATCGAGATGCCAATCACCGAGCAGATGGAGATGATTCTCGATGAGGGCAAGGACCCACACGAGGCGATCCGCGACCTGATGCTGCGGCCCGGAAAGGGAGAGCACTAACAGACCCCCCGGTACTTTTCTAACCAAAATCCTCATTCTTAATGATCTAGTGAAAAATGGCCTGCGTAAGTTCCTCTTCTCGTTGAGTGTAGCTATAAGATCCTGATAATAAAACAGTTAGCTGGCTGCAACACCCAGGCGGTGACCCATCTCTGTCCCATGTTTTTGCTTTGTTGAGCCAATTCCATTGTGCGCGTTTGCGCGAATTAATCGGCAAATTCGCAGCCAAGAATCTCGCAGACAAATCGGAGGCATTTTTTCACGAATTTGAGAGTGAGATTCCGCGGACCGCGGCTATACTGGCGGCCTTCGCGCTCCCTCCGAAGCAAATCCAAACGAGAAAGGGCAAGTGCATGAAAGTGATGTCGACATTTTCAGTTCGTCCGGGATGTATGAAGGAAGCAGCAAGCCGGTTTCTGGCCGGACAGGCCGCACCACCTCCAGGTCTGACGCTGCTGGGGCGCTGGCACAAGAGCGACGGCAGCGGAGGGTTCGCGCTGTTCGAAACAGACAATCCAGCCGTGGCATACGAACAGTCGATGAGGTGGGCCGACGTGCTGGAGACGCACAGCAACGTGGTGATCGAGGATGCCGAGGCGGGGATGGCGCTGGCCAAAGTATTTGGGCAGTAAGTTAGCCGCCGGCAATGGCGCCGATGACGAGGAATGGCTCCTTGCCGTCGGCGACCGCGTCGGGAAGAGGCTTGTCGGGTGGATCGAGCGAGAGATCTTCTTCGCACGCGAAGAAGCGGAGGAATGGCCGGCGCTTGAGAGTGTCGTGGTCGCGAATGGTTCCGGCGAGCATAGGATAGCGGGACTCGATGGCGTCGAGCACTGCGCCGATGGTCACGGGCGCGGCGACGTCGAGGGTGATCTCATTGCCAACCTTCGCGAGGTTGCGCAAGTGGTAGGGGAGCTGAACGCGAATCGTGTGTGTGGGCATTGTCGGTGGTCAGTGATCAGAACATCGGTGTTCAGTGGTCAGTAGTCAGTGGTCAGAGAGCGTACATGATTTTACTTCCCAGGTCTCAAGATCGAGACCTGGGGCACCCAGTTCTTGGACATGACGGAAGTCGCACCGTTTCAAAACGTCGTCCGATGAAAGCCTACGCAAGCGTCTGGACCTCGACGGAAAGGACGGGCGGCAGGCTTTCGACGATGGCCTGCCACGAATCGCCGCCGTCAGGCGAAACAAAGACCTGGCCTCCGGTGGTTCCGAAGTAGATGCCGCAGTCATCGAGCCGGTCAACGGCCATCGCATCGCGCAGCACGTCGACGTAACAGTTCTTTTGTGGCAAGCCCTTGGTAAGCGCCTCCCACTCGTTGCCGCCGGAGCGACTGCGGAATACCTGCAGCTTTCCGTCGAGGGGGAAGTGCTCCGAATCGCTTTTGATGGGCACTACGTAGATGGTTTCGGGCTGATGCGTATGAACGTCGATCACGAATCCAAAATCAGTTGGCAGGTTGCCGCTGATCTTGGTCCAGTTATCGCCGGCGTCGTCGGTGCGCATCACATCCCAG
This sequence comes from Occallatibacter sp., assembly GCA_035308825.1. Lineage (GTDB taxonomy): Bacteria > Acidobacteriota > Terriglobia > Terriglobales > Acidobacteriaceae > Telmatobacter. The sequence goes on from DATGFX010000091.1 coordinate 33,624, forward strand.
TGCTTCTGCATGAAGAGCACATTGGGCCGCGATGGGTTCATCGCGATGTGGTGTACGCAGTGGCCGACTTCGGCGGTGGGATTGGGAATGTATTTGGAGTAAAGGCCCTTGTTGATGGGCTTCCAGCTTTTGCCGCCATTGTCGGTGCGGAAGGCGCCAGCCGCGGAGATGGCGATGTAGATGCGATCGGGATTGGATGGATCGAGAATGATGCTGTGCAGGCACATGCCGCCCGCTCCCGGCTGCCATGCCGGACCGGTGTCGTGCCCGCGAAGCCCCGCGAGTTCGTGCCAGCTTTCGCCGCCGTCGGTGGAACGGAATAGCCCGGCGTCCTCGACACCGGCATAAACGGCATTGGCGTCGGTGAGCGATGGCTCGAGATGCCAGACGCGCTTGAACTCCCACGGATGCTGCGTGCCATCGTACCACTGGTGCGTTGTGAGTGGCTTGCCGGTCTCGGCTGAGGTGTCGTAGGCGAAACGATTGCTCTTGACGGGAGGCCACTGCGGTGTCGCGTCTTCAGGCTTGACACCAGGCTGGTACCAGGTTTTTCCGCCATCGCTGGAGGCTTGCAGGAGCTGGCCGAACCACCCGCTGGTTTGCGAAACATAGATGCGATTGGGATCTACCGGCGAGCCTTTCATGTGGTAGATTTCCCATCCTGCGAAGTGGGGACCCTCGACCTCCCAGTTTTTGCGTTTGCCATCTGAGGTGAGCAGAAACGCGCCCTTGCGCGTTCCGACCAAAACACGCACCTTGCTCATGATGATATGAACTCCTCCATTGTGATTGGCGATTGGGATTGCGCGAATACCCTGCGATTCTTCCGAATTCAGTTGCGAATTGCAAGTGAATTGAGATGAATCCGCCGGGGCACGATTCAGTCGTCTTGAGGCGAAGAAAATCAGATTGAATCAAGCAGATTTGAGGCCGACCTCGCGGACCCGCGACCGCCGATCCGTCGACCGCGGCGCTATGCTCGGTCGCTCATGACGACAAGAAAAAGGTATATCAAACACAGGAAAAAGGTAATTCAGCGAACAGCGAGATTTGCGGAGCTTGTGATTTCGCGAGCGTGCAGGACTTCAGGAAGGACAGGATCCGCGGCGGGCCAAGCTTTGAGAAAGGCATCGTAGGCCTGGCGGGCGCCGCTTGCGTCGCCGGACAGTTCGCGTACGTGGGCGAGGCCATAGAGCGGGAAGCCGGAGTTGGGCCGCTCCTTGAGGGCGTCCTGGTAAGCGGCGGTGGCGCCAGCGTAGTCCTTGGCACGAATGAGCGCGACCGCTTCGTTCTCGCCGACGGGACGAATGTAAATAGGCGGCTCGTGATAGCCAAGTTTCCGCTCCTGGGCGATTGCGAGAGCAAACTGTTTCTTTCCTTCTTCGAGTTTGCCCTGGGCGATGAGAATGCCGGCGTGCAATTCGATCGAGGCAACGCTGAGCGATTGGATGAGCGGACGGGCCAAGGCATCCGGCGAGACGGGCATGGCGGGTTGCTGATTGTCGGCGGCTGCATTTTTCTTGGCCAGGTCGTCGGCCTTTTTCTTCGCTTCTTCGGCCGCGTCGTTGGTACGCTTGGTGCGCCAGAGTCCAGCGTCCATGCGATCCGAAGCTATCTGGGCCGCGGCGACATCGTTGGATTCGAGAGCCTTCATGCCGTTGGCGAAATCGGATAGCTCAGACGCAAGGAAGCGAAGATTCGAAGTGTTATCTGTGTCCGGCAGGTTGGCTTGCGCGAGAAGAGTCGAAGCGGTATTCCAGTCCGCTGTGCGAAGAGCGACAGGAAGCCGCCGGCTAACTCGAGCCATTTGATCGCGAGCCGACCAGATGTAAAGCGATGGGGAGAGCTTGCCGCGCGCGTCTGCAAGATGATCGGAAAGCGTGTTGGCTTCGGCGAGTTTGCCCTGCTCCATCAGGTTCGCGATCGCGTACATCATGTTGTGCACATAGTTCCAGTCGTTATCGACGGAGACATGCTGATCGCGCATGTAAGTTTCGTCAGCGGTCATGGACGCTGCAAACCAGTGTTCTGCCTGTGCATAGTCGCCGACCCGGAAGTAGATATGGCCGGGCATGTGGACCATGTGGCCCGAGGTCGGCGCGAGGCTGGCAAGCAGCGCTGCACTGGGAATGGCACGTTCGGGGTGAATGCTCGGCTCCATCGCATGGATCCAGTAATGATTTGCAGCCGAGTCGTTGGGTGCTTCTTTGAGGACGCCTTCTAGAATTGCAATCTTCTCTTTTTCGCCGGGCTTGGGCTCGTCTTTTTCATCGAAGCCATCGCCAACCGCATTCGCCAGAAAAATGCGGGCCTCGATGTCGTGCGGAGCCTTCTTGACGAGTTTGCGCAAGATGGGGATGGCCGGCGACTCTCCCGGATCGCTGGGCTTCTGATCGGCCTCGGCCGCATCGATATAGAGCTTGTCGGTGGCGCCGGCGCGGGACTTGAGGCGCTCGGCCATTTTCATCGCCTGGTCCACGTAGAGTTTCACGACGCTCCCTCCGTGCATCTCGATCGCCTGGGCAAGTCCCCAGTAGCACATGGCGCAGTTGGGATCAACACGGACGGACTGCTCGAAAGCTTTGGCGGCCTCGTAATCCCAGAAATCGTTCAAGAGGCTCAGCCCCTGATCGAACCATGCCTCTGCCTCGGGCGTAGCCCTGATGGAGATGTGGCTGTTGCCGATGCCGGACATTTTGATGGGAGCTGGCAGCTGATCGGGCGGCGGAATCGGCTGCATGTCGGCCATGGAGTGGGCGGCGCCCATCGGTTGGCCTTGCGGAAACGCGGAGATGCAGGAGAGCAACGAAGCAGCGCAACACAGAAGGGCGGCTGCATGCGGCACCGGGAAGCCGAGACATCGCATGCCGCTCATGGTACCCGATGAAAGGTTGAATTGGCATGTGAAGACGCGGCGTGAGCAGGCCCGAGGGGAGCCGTTGGAAGGTTGCTGATTGCTTTAGACTGAAGGCAGTTATGCCGGAATTCATCACACTTTTTGGTAACCAGGAAGAGAAGCCGGAACAGGAAGAGAAGCAGGGGCTGTTCGGCCGCATGCGCCAGGCGGTAACGCGGACACGCGAATCGTTCTCGTCGCGGATCAATGACATTGTGGCTCTGACGCGCGAGGTGGATGAGCGCGCGCTGGAGAACCTGGAAACGGCGCTTATCACGAGCGATATTGGCGTGCAGACCACGACCGAGATCCTGGATGCGCTGCGGGAAAGGGCAAAGAGGCAGGCTATTGGCGGCGGAGAAGAACTCAAGGATCTGCTGAAGGAGCAGTTGCGAGGGATCCTGGAAGGAACGGCGCGGGCGGTTGCGAACCCGGCAACGCCGCCGAAGGTGACGTTTCTGGTGGGCGTGAATGGAACGGGCAAGACCACGACGAGTGGAAAGCTGGCCGCCTGGTGTCGTGGGCAGGGTCGGACCGCGCTGTTGTGTGCCGCGGATACGTTTCGAGCTGCGGCGATCGAGCAGCTGGAGGTGTGGGCGGCGCGGAGCGGCGTGGAGATGATTAAGACGCGCCAGGGCGGCGATCCGGCAGCGGTGCTGTATGACGCGGCAGCCGCGGCAAAAGCGCGAGGGATCGACGAGCTGATTGTGGACACCGCAGGACGGCTGCATACCAAGTCGGGATTGATGGATGAACTCGAAAAGATGCGGCGGACGGCGGCGAAGCTGGTTCCAGGCGCTCCACACGAAGTGCTGCTGGTGATGGACGCGACAACCGGGCAGAATGGACTGCAGCAGGCGCGTCTCTTCACGGAGTCGGCGGGCGTGACGGGGATTGTGCTGACGAAATTGGACGGGACCGCGAAGGGCGGCATTGCCGTGGCGATTGCGCGCGAGCTGAATCTGCCGGTGCGGTTTGTGGGCGTGGGCGAGCAGATGGGCGATCTGCTGGAGTTTGATGCGGGAGCGTTTGTGGACGCGCTAGTTGCTTAGTGAAGTCAGCGTGCGCTGGCGCGCAGGTTAGCGGAGCTAACGGAGTTGGTTGAGGAGCTCAGTCTGGAGTGGCGGTCAGGAGGGGAGATGAGAAAACGCGAATCAAAGAGCCGGTTTCGGCGGCTATTGGAATTGCTGAGGCGTATCCTTCGGCGACCGGAACCGGAAGACCCTTACGCGTATCGCATGGCGCCGCTGAGGCGCCCTCCGCGGGATCGAAGTGGGGCTGCGGTTGCGGAATTGGATGAATAAGGCTCGACGAGAGCTGCACGTTCTACGACTTGCTTCGGCCGCTCGGGATACAACTCTAAAAGACGATTGAATGGCTCCTATGACCGCGTTGGAGACTCTCGATAAGGACATTTATTGGATGAAGCGTGCGCTCGAGTTGGCGCAGCGAGGGATCGGCGTGAGTTCGCCGAATCCAACGGTGGGCTGCGTGATCCTGGATCGCGCGGGGCAGGTGGTGGGCGAGGGCTGGCACGAGTACGACCTGGTGGAACACGCCGAGGTCGTCGCACTGAATGAGGCGAAACAACATGCCCTCACACGGCAGGGAGAGGACCGGCTGAAGGGCGGCACAGCCTACGTCACGCTGGAACCGTGCAATCACACGGGACGCACGGGACCGTGTACGCAGGCACTGATTGCTGCGGGACTCGGGCGCGTGGTGGCCGCAACGGTCGATCCAAATCCCAACGTGGCGGGGCACGGATTAGAGGCATTGCGTGCGGCGGGACTCAAGGCGGTCGCAGGCATTTGTGAAACCGAGGCGCGCCGACTCAACGAAGGCTTTGCGCGTTGGAGCCAGCACCGGCGGCCGTTTGTGCTGATGAAGGTTGCGATGTCGCTTGATGGAAGGATTGCTCCGGCGGCGGGCGCACACGCGGCGCATGCTCCCTACTGGATCACGAGCGAGGCGGCCCGGGCGGCGGTGCAGCCCTTGCGCTGGCAGGCCGATGCGGTAATGGTGGGCGTGGATACGGTGTTGGCCGATGATCCCTGGATGACAGATCGCAGCGGGCTGCGCAGGCGTCGGCCGCTTCTTCGAGTAGTACTTGACTCCGCACTGCGGATGCCATTGGATTCAAAGATGGTTAAAGGCGCACAAGATGACATCGTCGTGTACACGGTTTCGAAGGATGAGGCGCACATCCAGGAACTGCGTGAACGGGGAGTGCGTGTCGAAGTATTGCCGGCCGAAGCGGGCCGCGTGCCGCTGGGTAAGGTGCTCGATAAGCTCGGCGCGGAAGGCATCCTGACACTGATCACTGAGACCGGCACGAGGCTCAATACGGCATTGCTTTCGGCCGGGTTGGTCGACCGCGTCCACCTGTTCGTGTCACCGCAAATTATGGGCTCGGACGCGGTGCCCGCTTTTAAGAGCATGCCTCAGTTCATTCGCATGGCGGAGGTCGAGGTGGAGCGATACGGAAATGACCTGGGGCTCTGTTCCCTGTTGCGCGACCCCTGGCCGGAAAACAGCGATCAGGGGGTCAGGGACCGGTGATCAGTGATCGACGGCGTGTCAGGAATCGCGATTTCAGCATATCCAAGGGATTGTGCCGGACGCCTGTGCCGAGAATTTGAGCCGACTGTAAGCTAATAGGTGAGGTATTGGATGCATCTTTCCCCGGGGGCCTATGGCGTCGGTTCGATTGCCGGCCTGCTCGTAATCATGGTGTGGCGGGTACGTGAAGGGCGCACGGCTGTCACGGCGAAAAAACTGCTGATGCCGCCTCTCGGAATGGCGACTGGGTTCTCGATGTTCTTCGTTCGGGCGTGCCGCATTCCATGGACGTGGGGCCTCGCGTCTTTTGCGATTGGGGCGATTCTGTTTGCTTATCCCCTGCTGCTGACATCGAGTCTGAGGCGCGACGGCGACACGATCATGATGAAGCGATCGGGAGCGTTTTTCGCGGTGGTCATCGTCCTGTTTGCGATTCGCTACCTGGCGCGGGGGTACTTCGACCGGCTTCTCACGATTGAACAGACGGGTGCAGTGTTTTACCTGCTGGCGTTCGGGATGATCGTGCGGTGGCGCGCTCATCTTTACCTTGCGTATCGCGCCCTGACGGTTGAGCCGGCCCTGGCGACGGAGAACCCTGCGGAAGAAGCGGCGGATTGAGGAGCCTGAACAATGTACGGATTGAGCTGTGATCGCTGTCTCATCCGTTGCAGTGGGCTAGACCAGGGCACCGAGTCTTGAATCAGCGTCTCATCGCTGGCTTGAAGTCGAAAAAAAGTCAGGTTGCTCGGGGATGGCCATGCCGTCGGCGCGGGGATCCGATGCGCCAAAGTTGATGCCGGTTGCGCTGTTATGCAGGACGACGTTGCCGCGGCCCATGCGTTCGGTGTACTCCTTGTGCACATCCAGCACGTGACCCTTCTTCGTCAATGTATCGATGGTCGCGGGCGTGACACGCGATTCGATGACGATGTTGCATCCGAGCTTCGGGCTGACGGTGAAGCGCGGCTCTTCGAGTGCAGCCTGGATGTTCATGTGGTAGTCGACGAGGTTGGAGACGAACTGCGCGTGGGCCAGCGGCTGGTTCATGCCGCCCATGATGCCGAATCCTATGTGCTCGTCTCCGCGCTCCATGAAAGCGGGAATGATGGTGTGAAAGGGACGTTTGCGGCCGGTCAGCGCATTGGGCGATTGCGAATCGAGCGAAAAGAGGCCGCCGCGATTCTGCAGCGCAAATCCCATGCCCTCGACCGTGACACCTGAGCCGAAAGACGAGTAGTTGCTCTGAATCATGGATAAGATGTTGCCGTCGCGATCGACGACCGTGAGATAGGTCGTGTCGCTCCTGGGCAGCGCGCCGGGCGCAACGGCGCAATTGGCATGCGCGGGGTTGATGAGGGATGCGCGCTTCGCCGCATACTCCTTCGCGAGCAGCTGCTCGACTGGAATCTTGCTGAAACGCGGATCGCCGTCGTATGCCTTCACATCGGCGTAAGCCAGCTTCATGGCCTCGATGCGCGTGTGCACTTCACCAGGGCTGTGCGGTCCCGCTGGATCGGGCTTGAACTGCTCCATGATGTTGAGCATTTCAAGCGCGGCCATGCCGTCGCCGTTGGGCGGCAGCTCGTAAACAGTCCAATCACGATAGGTGACATGGATGGGCTCAACCCACTCTGCAGCGTAGGAAGCGAGGTCGTCGGTGGTCATGGTGCCGCCAAGGTCAGACGAGGTTTTCAGGATGGCCTGCGCGATGGGACCCTTGTAGTAGGCCGACTCGCCCTGGCGCGCGATCAATGAGAGCGCGTGCGCGAGCTCAGGATTCTGAAACATCTGGCCGCGCTCTGGAGCCTTGTCGTTCGTCAGAAAGACACGCCGGCTTTGCGGATTCTGCATGAGCGCGTGTTCGCTGGTCTGCCAAACATCGTCGACGATCTCGGGGACCGGAAAACCGTGCTCGGCATAAAAGATGGCCGGCTGGAAGAGATCGCTCCAGAGTAAACGTCCCCAGCGGCCGTGAAGCTTGGCCCATCCGTCAACTGCTCCTGGAACGGTGACGGAGTCGATGCCGGATTGGGGCATTGCAGTCATGCCCTTGGAGTGCAGGTGCTCAATGGTCAGGGCTTGTGGCGCCCATCCGCTGGCATTGAGGCCGTAGAGCTTGCCGGTTTTCGCGTCCCAGTAGATGGCGAAGAGATCGCCGCCGATGCCGTTCATCATGGGCTCGACCACTCCGAGGACAGCGTTCGCGGCAATGGCCGCATCGATCGCGGAGCCGCCCCGCTCGAGCATGCGCGCTCCGGCCTGGGAGGCTTGCATCTGGCTCGTGGCGACGATGCCGTATTTGGTCGCAACAACGGAACGGCCGTAGGAGCGGTCTTGCGCCGCAAGGGTGAGTGCGCCGCAGACAAGGAGCAGGAAGAGCAGCGCGAACTTGGGTAGGGGCATGAGAGGGACTCCGAATTGAGAGTAGGTAAGACGGGGAGAATCGCTGACAGGATGAAAGCTAACACAGCGATCAGGGGTCAGGGTGAGGCCGGGCGACTTCCACTGATGCGAGCGGGGACACCCGTAGTACATTTGCGGAATGCGTGCCCTCATTTCCCTGCTTGCTGCGTTACTGGCAGTTCCGGTTGCGGCGCAGCAGACGATTTCGTTCCCGACTGAAGACGGCGGCGTTGTGTTCGCGGATCTCTATGGAAGCAGCGCGCGAGGCGTTGTGCTGGTGCATGGCGGCCAATTCGACAAGGAAAGCTGGGCGCCGCAGGCGAAGCGCTTCCAGGCAACCGGGTTTGAAGTGTTGGCGATCGACCTGCGCGGCTACGGAGAATCGCATGGGCCCGGCGACAAGGACCCGATGGATGCTCCGCTGGATAAGGACGTGCTCGCGGCCGTGCGCTATCTCCATGTGCACGGGGCGAAGACTGTTTCGATCGTCGGCGGCAGCATGGGAGGCAGTGCAGCGGGCGACGCCTCGATCGAGTCCAGGCCGGGCGAGATCGATCGCGTGGTGATGCTGGGCGCCGCGCCCAACCTGCCGGCGGAAAAGCTGAAGTCCGCCTCGCTGTTCATCGTGGCTCGCGGCGATTCCGAAGGAAACAACAGCCTGCGACTGCCTGCCATTCGCGCCGCCTACGAAAAAGCTCCGCAGCCTAAGAAACTGGTGGCGGTCGAAGGCTCGGCTCATGCGCAGTTTCTTTTCAAAACAGATCAGAGCGAGCGCGTGATGCGGGAGATTCTCGAGTGGCTCAAGGCCACACCGTGATCAGGGATCAGGTCAGGGATCAGTTGAACACCAATCGATCACCGACCACTAGAATAAAAGCCATGTTCACGGGAATCATTGAGCAGACCGGAACGCTGGTCAGTCTTGTCGATCGCGGCGGTGTCAGGAGGCTGACGGTGGAAGCTCCGGGAGTTGCGGCACGGCTGCGCGAAGGCGGTTCGCTGGCGGTAAGTGGCGTGTGCCTGACGGCGCTCGATCCCGATCCCACTTACTTCCATGCCGACCTTGCTCAGGAGACGCTCGACCGGACTTCGCTGGGCGCGCTGAAACCCGGAGCCAAGGTGAACCTGGAACTGCCGACGGCAGCGGGAAGTCCGCTGGGCGGGCATGTGGTGCAGGGACACGTGGACGGGACTGGGGAACTCCGTTCCCTCGATCCTTTGGTCGAGCGCTCGAATCCCGCATTCGATGAGAAAACGACGGATTGGACACTGAAAGTGCGCGTGCCTGAGAACGTGCGGCGGTGGATGGTACACAAGGGATCGGTGGCGATTGAGGGCATCAGCCTGACCATTGCCGCGATCGAAGACGACACCATTGCAATCGCGATTCTTCCTTTAACTTATTGGCGGACAAACCTCCATTCATTAGAGATAGGGGATCCCGTAAATGTGGAGGCCGATGTATTGGTAAAGCTGGCGTATGAACGGATGAATGCCGAGGGAAAGCCTGAACTGGAACTAACGGCGGAGTGGCTGATCGCGAACGGGTATTAGACGAGAGAGACCAGGGACGCAGGGCCTAAGAACGATCAACCCTCGATTGGGATCATTCAAACCAGTAATCGAAGAAATAGCCTTCGGCGGAGCGGCAGCCACCCGTGCCGGATAATCCCGCGAAATCTTGGGTGCCGGATCCTGGAATCACGATCCATTCCGATTGGAGCACGCCGTCTCTCAATTCTCCTGAGTTCTGAAACACGAACGAACCAGAACGGCCGGCGAGCTTGCCCGTGAAGCGCTCCATGCCGCTGAAGTGAAGGCATCCGTCCGAAGCGGTCACAATCAGATGATTTGCAATGCCCGTGCCCTCCATCTCTCCAGTGAAATCTTCGGTAATGGAAACCAGAGAGACCGGCGAGCCCTGACCTTCTTCAATCGGCTTTGAATCATGGCGCGTGATGTTGATTTTGCCGGTGGCGCGTTGTGTGGTCATGTATGGCCTGATTGTATTTTGCTGGAACCTGAAAAGCGGATCCTTGCTCCTCTCGACCATGCACGGTGTTTGGAGGCTGCGAGACGTACAGGCTGACACCTTCACTTCTTCATGGTTTCGGCGAGAGCTTCGGGGGATCGGTGACGAATTCGTCGCCGGTACGGGCAAGGATCTGGTCGCGTCGATCGGAGAGCAGTTTGAGCTGCGTGGTGAGGTCGACGAACTCCTGCTTCTGCGCAGGAGTGAGTGAGACTGGGGCAGCGGCGTTCTGCGCTGGATCCGATCCGCTCGAGGCCGCCGGAGTGGCAGCTTTGTTGAGTTCGTCGAGGCGAGCCTGGAGCAGCGGGATTTCGCGATCGATGAGGACGGGGCGAATGACAGGCGTTTTGGTTTTGCCGCTCGCAATTTGGTTGCGATTGTTCTCGCCCCATGCGGGCAGAATGCCGACGTGGCCGAGTTCGACGCGGATTCCGGCGGGGCCGTAGTCCTGTCGGACTGCTGAGAAGAGTGCGATCAACGAGTCGCGGGGATCGCCTTCCTTGTCGGGCATGAGGCCATCGATATAGGTACGCGACTGGTTGGAGAGGAAGTTGCCCAGCGAGTAGAAGATGACAGTGTTGCGGCCATCGGCGGTGCGGTAGGTTTCGACAGGCTGCAGGACGTGGGGGTGCGCGCCCAGGATGACGGAGGCTCCCGCATCGAGCATCTGGTGGGCGAGATCGACGTCTTCGGGACGTGGAGCCGTTGCGTATTCGATGCCCCAGTGAACCGAGATGATGAGGAAATCGCATTGCGCCCGGGCGGACTTGACCGCAGCCAGGACCCGCACTTCGTCGGCGCCGGGCGCACCGCCGGACTCGCCCGGGTAGGGAAAGAAATTGACGTGGGGCTGGTCGGCTGTATCCGGATTGTGGTTGCCATTGAGCCACCGGGTCATGCCAAGCCAGCCGATTTTGATTCCATTTGTCTCGGTGATGACGGGCTGCCAAGCGCTAGCACCGTCGTCGCTGGTACCGGCGAAAGCGAGGCCAATGGCGCGGAGGTGGTCGCGGGTTTCGGCAAAGCCGGCCCAGCCCTGGTCCATCACATGGTTGTTGGCAAAAGAGACGACCTTGATGCCGCTGGCCTTGAGCGCCTCGGGGAGTGCGAGGGGTGCGTCGAACATGAAAGGCTTGCTGCCCTTGGAGTGATTGGGCGCAACGGGAGTCTCCATGTTGACGAAGCCGAAGTCGGCGGAGCGGAAGACATCGGCCACGTCGGAGAAGAGGGCGGTCCAGCCCTGGACGTCAGGGCCTTCGGCAGCCGCAGCGGAACGGACAGCTTCATGGGGGATCACGTCGCCGGCAGCGGCGAAGGTGACCCGGGCAAGTTCGTGAGGATAGGGCGGCGGGCTGACAGCCGCTCTGCCCGAGAAGCGTCCATAAAGGAGGACTGCGGCAACGGCCGTGAGGGTTAGACCGGCAATGACATAAACGCGGGTTCGGGCGCGGGGATTGGCTGACCGGCGGCCGCGTGAGGCCGGGGCGAAGAGATTGTGATGAATCGTCCAATCCATGCCGAACCTGCGAATCGCAATTAAGGATACATGCGAGACGGGCGACGCTGGACATGACGAAGGACACGAGGAACCTGAAAGGAAATGTCCGCCGGTAAGGTCGATGAACGGTTCGAGCTGAATGTGCGTCTATGGGATTGGAAGACTGATACCCTTGAACATGAAGAGGTTGTAGGATAGCTGGACGGCGTTTGGGCGCCGGTGACTGGAAGTATGGCAGAGTTCGTCATCAGGTTGGCCGATGAGCGCGGGAGGGTGCAGGAGCAGGTGCAGACGGCGTCGTCTGCCGAGGAGTTGCGTGCCCGGTTTTCCCATGCCGGCTACCACGTCTTCTCAGTGCGCGCTCGGGGCGGGGTGGGCGCGTTTTCGCGCCGCAAAGTCAAGCTGGAGAAGTTCCTGATCTTTAATCAGCAATTCTTGACGCTAATTCGCGCTGGGCTGCCGATCCTGAACTCGCTGAACATGCTGGCGAACATCCAGAAAGATGCGCATTTTGCTCGGCAGCTCGAGGACGTATCGACCCGGGTGAAGACGGGAGAAGCCTTATCGACGGCGTTTGAAGCCCAGGCGGGCATTCCGGGGATTTATACAACGACCTTGCTGGCGGGCGAGCGCAGCGGCAACCTACAGGAGGTGCTGGACCGATACGTGAGCTTTCAGCGCGTGTCATTGACGTTTCGGAAGAAACTGACCGCATCGCTGATCTACCCCTCGCTGCTGCTGACGCTGGTCTGCGGCCTGTTGATTTTCATGTTCACGGTGGTGATACCGCAGTTCGCGGAGCTTTACGACCAGATGGGATCGCAGCTGCCGGCCATGACGATCGGGCTGCTGACGTTCGGGAAATGGACGCAGCACAACATCATTTGGATCGCGGTGGTCGTGCTGGGCGGAGGACTCGCGCTCTACCGATTTTCCGGCACGGAGCGGGGACGCGACTTTGTGGATGGGTTCCGCATCAAGTTGCCGGTGTTTGGGAAGATCTGGCTGAAATACCAGGTTGCGCTGTTTGCGCGGACTCTATCGACGCTTCTGACCGGCGGACTGCCGCTGGTGCCGTCGCTGGAAACGGCGGCGCGATCGATTTCGTCGCGGAAAGTGGCGAGCGCGGTGACTGATTCGATTGAGACGGTTCGCGAGGGCAAGAGCCTGGCTGATTCGCTGAGTCAGACCAAAGTCATTCCGGACCTGGCGACGGAGATGATCTCGGTTGGCGAGCAGACGGGCGCTCTGCCGCAGATGCTGAACTCGGTCGCGGAGTTTTTTGAAGAGGACGTTGCCACGGCGCTGACGGCCGCGCTTTCGTTGATTGAACCTGCGATTCTCATCGTCATGGGCGTGGTGGTGGTGTTTATTTTGATTTCGCTGTACCTGCCGATTTTTTCGATCGGTTCGACCGCGGGTGCGCAGGGGTAAAGGACAATGGCTGATACAACGGTACTCTCGACACCCAGCGGCCCGCTTCCCGGCGGACCGGACGAGCGCGCGCAGGCCGAGGCACTTGCTTCGCGGTATCGCGCCGAGTTCGTGGACCTGAAGAATTTCAGGATTCAGCACGAACTGCTGCGGACGGTGCCGGTGGAACTGATGTTCCGCTACAACTTCGTGCCCATTGAGCAGCAGGGCGAGGCACTGGTGATCGCGGTGAGCGACCCGTCGCGGCTCATGGTGCTGGACGAGATTGCCGGCCTGCTGGGTCATCGCATCATTGCGCGCGTGGCGACCCTGTCGCAGATCACTGACCTGCTGAAAAAGACCGAGCAATCGCAGCGCGTGCTGGACGAGGCGAGCGAAGGCTTGACGTTCGACGTTCTGACCGGAGATGAGAACCAGGACGAAAACATATCGATAGAGAAGCTGACCAGCGATGAGGACATCAGCCCGATTATCCGGCTGGTGGATACAACCATCTTCACCGCCCTGGAGCGGCGCGCGTCCGACATCCACATCGAGAGCTATGACGATTCGGTGCACGTGAAGTACCGCATCGACGGGGTGCTGCAGGAAGCGATGGCACCGATTGCGCGGGAGCATCACACCACGATCCTGAGCCGCGTGAAGATCATGAGCGAGCTGGATATTGCCGAGCGCCGGGTGCCGCAGGATGGGCGTTTTCGCGTGCGGTACAAGGGCAGGCTCATCGACTTTCGCGTGTCGATTATGCCGACCGTCCATGGCGAGAACGCTGTGCTTCGCGTGCTCGACAAGGAATCGATGAGCGAGAAGTTCCGCCACCTCACGCTGGACGTTGTGGGATTTGCCGATGAAGATCTGCGGCGATTCCGGCGGTATATTCGCGAGCCCTACGGAATGGTGCTGGTGACGGGACCGACGGGCTCGGGCAAAACGACGACGCTCTATGCCGCGCTGAACGAGATCAAGAGCGACGAAGACAAGATCATCACCATCGAGGATCCGGTCGAGTATCAGATTCGTGGAATCACGCAGATCCCGGTGAATGAAAAGAAGGGCCTGACGTTCGCGCGCGGATTGCGATCGATTTTGCGCCACGATCCGGACAAGATCCTGGTGGGCGAGATCCGCGACCAGGAGACGGCACAGATCGCGATCAACTCGGCGCTGACGGGACACCTGGTTTTCACGACCGTTCACGCCAACAACGTTGTCGACGTGCTGGGTCGATTTCTAAACATGGGAGTCGAGGCATACAACTTTGTGTCGGCGCTCAACTGTATCCTGGCACAGCGGCTGGTGCGCACCATTTGCGAACATTGCGCGCGCACGGTAACCTACAGCGACGAAGTCTTGCAGGCCAGCGGTCTGGATCTAGCGGAGTTTCGGGAATTCGGTTTCCGCGAGGGCGCGGGGTGCATCGAGTGCGGAGGCACGGGCTACCGGGGGCGGACGGCGATCCACGAACTGCTCGATCTGACCGATCCGATTCGTGAATTAATCCTGGAGAAGAAGCCAACGTCGGAGGTGCGGAAGCTTGCGCAGCGTGAGGGCATGACGTTCCTGCGCGAGTCGGCGCTGGACCGCGTGCGGCGCGGGCTGACGACGCTGAAGGAAATCAACAAGGTCACGTTTATCGAAGCGTCGAGATAACCCAGAGGTCATGGGTTAAGGATCAGGGATTGAGGGACCAGGGACGAATGGCGGGGAAAGGCAAAACGGTTTCGCAGCATGCAGGGCGGCCGGCAGCGGCGATTGAGCTTGTGCCGGAAGGCGTTCTGGCCGCGGCGTTGCCGGGCAAGGGCGAGGATGCCGTCGTGGCGTTTGCCGCGCTGCGCCCTGGATCTCTTGTGCCAGGAATCGGCGACTCGAATGTGCGCGCGCCCGAGATCGTGACCGAGGCGGTTCGCACGGCGCTGGGAGATGTTTCGCCAAGGACGCGATCGGTGACGGTTGTGGTTCCGGATACAGCGGTGCGCGTGTTCGTGCTGGACTTCGATACCCTTCCCGACCAGTCGGCCGAGATGATTCCGGTGCTGCGCTTCAGGCTGCGCAAGATGGTGCCGTTCGAGGTGGAGCGGGCGGGAGTCAGCTTCCAGGTGCTGTCCCAAGAAAAGGATGCATGCCGCGTGCTGACTGCCGTCATTCCGGGCACCATTCTGCAGGAGTATGAAGCTGCGGTACGCGGCGCGGGTTTCGAGCCGGGCGTGGTGATGCCCTCGAGCCTGGCGGCGATTGCGGCGATTGATTCAGTGGAACCGCTTCTTGCTGCATGCCTGAGCGGCATTTCGCTTACAACGCTGATCACGCGCGGGGATGATCTTTTGCTCTATCGCACGCTCGAGTTGCCGGAGGATCCCGCGCAGCGGCTGCAGGAGGTTCAACGCGACATCGCGGTGGCTGCGGCTTTTTACGAGGACAAGCTGGCCGTCCGACCCAGGCAGTTGCGTTACGGCGGCATTGGAGCGGCACAGGATTTTGCGCGATGGATCCGCGATCCGGAACTCGAAGTTGTTGATCTGGTTCCGCGCCCGGCGCGCGGGGCGGCAACTTCGCTAGGAAATCTAAGCGTAGCTGGAATTTCGGGCGCATTGGCGGGGGCAAGATAATGCGAGTTGGAATCAATCTCGCAACGCGGCCTTTTGCCGATCTGGGCCCTGCGCTGAAGCGAATCCGCATTGCGATGGGCGTTCTAGCCGTGGCCGCGATCGCTCTCGGATTCAGTTTGCACCTGATTCACGAGAGCGCCGATAAAGCGCGGGCGCGCGCCCACTCGCTGGACGGCCAGATCGCAGCGTTGAATCACGAGCGGCAGAGCTACATGGCGATGATGCGGGAGCCTGACAACGCATTGGTGCTGGCGCAGTCCGAATCCTTGAATAAGCTATTCGACGACAAAGCGTTCTCGTGGACGCTGGCGATGGAGGACCTGGAAACCGTGCTGCCGGGCGGCGTGCAGGTGACAAGCATCGAGCCAGTGCGCGACAAGGAAGGGCGCATCAGTTTGCATCTGCGTGTGCTCGGCGCGCGCGACAAGGCTATTGAGCTGGTATCGAACCTCGAGCATTCTCGCCGATTCGTGCATCCTCAGATCGCAAACGAGAGTGCGGAAACCAATACCGGGCCCGGACAGCAGTTGGAGCCGGTAAGCGCCTCAAGTCGCGTGAACTTTGATTTGACGGCCGAATATAATCCCGCAGGACCGGAAGATCTGAAGGCACAGAAGGCCAAGGCTGTAGCAAATGAACATGCGCAGCACCATGGAGCTTCGAACGGGGACCAATTCAGGTTGAGGCCGGGCGAGCACCGGATGCCGTATGTGGGTGCACCGAAGCCCTCGACACCGCAGCGTGGGGGAGGCCCGCAATGAGCAACGGCACTCCTTCTGTGTGGCGTGAGCGGCTGAGCTCTCCTTTGACCTGGCACTATGCGGGGCTGGGGCTGCTGATCGCGATCGTGGCCGTGCTAGCCGTGGTGGTAGGGCTCGACTGGAGCGCCACGGACACACGCTCGACGGACGCGCTGGCCGGAAAACAGCTGGAGTTGAAGGCGCTGACCATGCAGACGGTTCCGCTTCGCGGTTTGGATAAGCGCGTGGCCGACACGCGCGATCAGATTGCTTCGTTCAACGACCGGCGCATTCCGACGAACTACTCGACGGTGGCGACACGGATCGGCGAACTGGAAGTGAAGTCGGGCGTGCGCATGTCGCGTCTGCAATACGCGCAGGGACAAGCAGACAGCGGCCTCACCGAGGTCAATATTGACGCGGGGATCAGCGGTGAGTATCCGCAGATCATGCGGTTTGTGAATGGTCTTGAGCGCGATCCAAATTTCTTCATCATCCGGACCATGACGCTGACCGGCCAGCAGGGCGGCATGGTGAACCTGCGGCTGCGCTTCTCCACGTGGCTGCGTTCCGGCGGTCTGCCGGACGGATCGGTGAATCCCCAGGCTCAGCCTGCAGGTGGAGTAAGCAGCGCCGCGCCGGAGGGTGAGTAGCCATGGCCTTGCAGATGGGAACGGAAAACAAGCGCCAGGTCTACCTGCTGATCGGATTGGTGGTCGTGCTGTTGGGTGTTGCTGGATATGAAGTGTTCAGCTCGTTGAGCGGCCCGGCGACTCCGGCGCGAACAGCACGCGGCCCCGCGGTCCAGCGAACCGGGGCGGCAGCGGGACCGGAGGCACGGAAGGTCTCGAATGCGGGCATCGACCCGACGCTGCACTTCGACAAACTCGCGCAGAGCGAAGACGTGGTGTACGCCGGAACCGGACGAAACATTTTCTCCGCCGAGTCGGCCCCGGTGCATATCGAGACGCCGATCAAGCCTCCGCGTGAAACCGCCCAGGTCTTTACTCCCACGGGACCGCCGCAGCCGCCGCCGATCGATGTGAAATATTTCGGATACAGCGAGGTCGACAAAACGTTGCAGGCTTTTCTCGTGCGAGGCGATGATGTGTTCATCGCGCATCCCGGCGACATCGTAGATCACCGATACAAGGTAGTTGCGGTGATGCCCGGCAGCGTGCAGATCACGGATCTCAGCTACAACAACACGCAGACCCTACCGCTGGGAGCGAATTGAGGAACGGGGATCAGTGGTCAAGGATCAGTTATCGGTGTCGGCAATGAGAAACAGGGTCAGGGATCATGCTCAAATCGGGCGGATGAATTGAGAGAACCTGCATCAATCCGGCGGAACACATCCGAGCAGGGCTACATGCTGCTGGCGGTAGTGTTCATGCTGTTTCTGCTCATCCTGTCACTGTCGATCGCGATGCCGAAGGTGCGAGAGGATATTCAGCGCGACCGCGACGTGGAGACGATGGAGCGCGGCAAGCAGTACGAACGCGCGATCCAGCTTTACTTCAAGAAATTCCAGCGGTATCCTCCGAATCTCGACGCATTGGTAAAGACCAATGACATCCGATTTCTGCGCAAGCGATATATCGATCCGACCACAGGCAAGGATGACTGGAAGCCGGTGCTTTATGGTCAAAACAAGACGCCCACGGCGATGGGATTTTTTGGGCAGCCGCTGGGCGGATCGACCGTTGCGGGCATCGGGCCGAGCGGTGGCAACACGCCGAACTCGACCGCCGGTGGAGGGATCTTCGGCAATTCCAGCGCGGGCAATTCAGTTTTTGGAAACAACGGCAGTTCGAACTCAGGATTCGGCAACAATTTGGGTCTGGGTGGGACGAACTCGACCACTAGCGGCACGAATCAGCCCGGAACCAATCCGACGGGGATTGACAACAGCAATGCGAGCAATGGTCCAACGTTTGGCGGCGCGGGCATCATCGGGTTCTCGCCGGCGAGCTCGAAGCAGTCGATCCTGGTGTTCAAGAAGAAGAATCACTACAACGAGTGGGAATTCACCTACGATCCACAAGCGGATACTTCGATGCGAAGCGGCAATGGCGGACTGACTCCGACGGCGGGCGGGAATGTGAACCCATTGGGGACGAATTCCGGAACCACCAATTCAACTGGGAGCGGATTTAGCCTCGGAGGCGGGACAACGACTCCAATCACGCCCACGACACCGACGACACCGCAGCAGTAGGGTCGAATCCCCTCTTCTTAGCCCAAGAAACGCCGAAAGCCCGTCCGGGTGTGGGACGGGCTTTCCGCGCAACAAGCCGGCCTTATACGTTGAACGACGATCCGCATCCGCAGGTCGATTTGACCTGTGGGTTTTCGAACTTGAAGCCAGCTGCCTCAAGGGTTTCGACGTAGTCGACGGTGCAGCCATTCAGGTACATCAGAGAAGTGGCATCAACAAACACTTTCAGGTCGTCGAAATTGAAGACCTTATCCATCATGCCGCTCTGGTTCTCGAAGGCCATCGAGTACTGAAAACCGGAACAGCCTCCGCCTACGACGCCAATGCGCAGGCCGGCAGGGATCGGATCCTGGGTGGCCATAATCTCGCGAACCTTGGCAATCGCCTGCGGCGTAAGGATGAGCGGCGCCTTTTTGGCGGTTTCCTGCGGGGTGGCAGTTACAGTGGACATGAAATCTCCAGATCGTTGAATTGCTTTACCTAAGCTAACTCTACTTCCCTACCCTACAGGTTTCAAGACCAAAGGGTAACCTCGTTCCATTGGATGCGACGGGAGGAAGAAGGTCGCAACCGGAGGGTCGCCGCGAGCATTTTGACGGGAGCGACGCTGGCCCCTGGATGACGCACGAATTCGTGGATCGGCTTGAAATATAAGGTCCATGGCTTCAAAGACCTGTGATTTTTGTCACCTCAGTGCTTGTTGAACAGAGCTATATTTGATTTCCGTAAGGGGCCCCGCAGCCCACGAGACCACCGATTTTGTGCGTGTCCCGCCGGCCAGCGCGGCTCGTAAGAACGCCGGAGGAGTTGTATGACACTTGTTCCCGTAATGTGGTCGGTCTGGGGCTTGCTGGTTGTTTTGACCGCGGCGCTGTACGTGTATCGCTCCAACCTGGAAAGAGATGAAGAGGACCAGATTTTCCTCGATGATTCATTCGAGCACGAGAAGACGGCGCAGGCGGCAATCATCGCAAAGGTCAACAAGATTCAGCCCTTGTTGAAGGTTTCGTGGTTGCTGGTAGGCATCGCGACGGCTTGTGTGATCGTGTACTACGGATTCGACATTTACAACCAATTCAAATAGCACGCCTTCCTCTTGTTGCCTGCGTGGACGGCGGTGATCACGCGATCGCCGCCAGTCTGCGAATCCTTTACTCCCGCCTATTCCACTTCCTCCCGTGCGCGGTATCCGTCGCGAGCAATGACGTCATATTTCAACTGCTTGTGCTTCTCATCCTGCATCCGCAGCGGATGACCTTCGTCGTCAACGAGCTCAACGCGCAGCTTGCGGTAGGTGCCATCCTGCTTCGAGTCGCTTGGGTGGTAAACGAGTTCGTACTTTGACCGAATCGCCTGATTGATCGCGGTGAAGTCGTCAGGCAATTCGCCGATAAACCGCGGGTTGAACCACATGCCGCCCGTCATCTTGGCGAAGGTCTTCATCTGGTTGTCTGCCTGTAGGTAATCCAGATCGCGCAATTGCTGATTGAAGCCTCCCCCGCCTTCGGTCATGGCGCGCACCCATCCACCGGTCGAGATCGCAAAGATGGTTACGTCGGGCGTGCTCTTCACCTTCTGCATGATCTTGTCGAGCGTAATCCGGGACATGGTGTCGCGGCCGGAGGCGATCAGAATGATGTATTTGTGTCCCTCGATACGGCTCAAGCGATCTTCCGCCTCGTAGAGCGCGTCGAAGAGATTCCGTTCGCTGAAGCCAGGAATAATGAGCGTACGTATCGCATTGAGAAGCTCGCGCTTGTCCTGTGTGAAATCGAGGTCGACGGTCGTGCGCATGTCGAAGGTCATCAAGGCGACATAATCCTGCGGACGCAATTGCTGCGCGAAAGTCCACGCCGCATTCTGCATGTCATAAACGAAGTTGTAGTTGGTGGACGCGAACTCGCAAACCATCAGGGCAGTGATGGGCGCTTCAACGCGCTTAAAGCCGATGACCTTCTGCTCCACGCCGTTCTCGAAAACCCGGAAGTTTTCAGGTTTCAGGCCGGGAACGAATTGACCCGTCTTCTCGAGCAGGACACCCACGTCCACCACGACCTCAGGGACGTTGACCTGTATCGAGTAATTGGGGGCGCCTGCGGGATTCTTGAACTTGGGCTCGGCAGGCGCGGGGGGCGGAGTGTTGTCGGGATTCTCCTTCTTCTTCGGAATCGCGATCGAGCCGTTGTCACCGGAGGGACCTCCCGCGGCCGGAGCACTTTGATCCGGCGGTTGCTGCTGGGATGGCGGCTGCGCAGGCTGCTGTTGAGATGCCGGAGTCTGCTGTTGCTGCGGTTGGTCCTGGTCAGAATACAAAGGGGTGCTGGCGGCCACCGCGGCAACACACAAGACGGTAAGCAGCCGGTGATGAAGGGGTCGGGCAGGGTCTGGGTAAAACATAGCTCCTCGGTTCTGGGAACAGCATACGAGATGTACCGCAATGATCGGCAATCCCTATCCCCGTCTCCGCAACGAACAACCGGGTCGAGACGTCAAAGCACTAGACGGTAATCGGCTCGTGCCATGGCAAATGTCGCACGCAGCGCGAGCCGGGTTACTCTTATAGACGTGAGACAACGCCCGAAGGAAACCTCGTACCTTGCGGCTGGGCTGGCCTTGGCAATCTGCATGCTTATGGCGGCAAGGCCATTGCCGGCACAAGATGCTGTCGGCCTGGCCGACTCGCCCGCAAGCAGTCCCGGAAGCGACGGGGGAGCGGGTGTGCCGCCTCCGTCGAGCGTGGGATTCTTTCCTCTGGAAAAGGTGCATCGCGGTCTTTTGGGCACGGCTTGGACAGTTTTTGAGGGCACCAAACCAGAACCCATGCAAGTGGAGATCCTGGGCGTGCTGCACAATGCGCGCGGTCCCGGACACGACATGATCCTGGCTCGTTTACACGGTACGAAGCCGGAGTACACCGGGGTGGTGGCGGGGATGAGTGGAAGCCCCGTTTATATCGGAAACAAGCTGTTGGGGTCCCTCTCGTATCGCATCGGCGTTTTCAGCAAGGAACCGATCGCCGGTATCACTCCCATCGAGCAGATGATGGAAGTCCGGGACATGCCTATCCGGAGCGTTCCCCCACTGGAGGCAGCCGCCTCGAATGAGAAGCCCAGCGAAAACAATTCCGCGGGTGGAATGACATTTGAGGCCATGGAAACGCCTTTGGTGATGAGCGGATTCAGGCCCGAGGCAATTCGACTTTGGCAGCAGAAGATGGCGGGAACAGGGCTGGACATGGTGGCAGCAGGAGGCGTCGGCGGCACCTCCACAACCGAAGGCGACACCCCATCGACGGCAGCGATCGCAAAGGTTGTACCAGGATCGGCCGTCAGCGCGCAACTGATCCGCGGCGACATCGAGATTTCGGCGACATGCACGGTGACGTATGTCGATCCCAAGCAACTGTTGGCCTGCGGTCACCCGATCCTGCAGGCAGGTCAGGTTTCGCTTCCCATGACCACAGCCGAGGTGGTGACGACCCTGGCATCGCCGCTGAACGCATTCAAGATCATCAATACAGGTGACGTGATCGGCGCGTTCACGCAAGATCGTGACTCGGCCATCCGGGGAGCGCTGGGTGTAACCGCGCACATGATTCCGGTGCATGTGACGATTTACGAAGGAACGTCGAAAAGAAAGCTGAATTTCGAAATGCTCGACCAGCCGTCCTTGACTCCGCAGGCGCTGATGGTGGCTCTCTATAACGGGCTCCTGGAATCGAATGAAAGCACGGCTGACACGAGCTATCACCTGACCGGAAACATTGATCTCGATGGATATCCGCCTTCACCGCTCGACCTTTGGGCGCCGGCAGGTAGCGCTCCATCGCAACTGATGGCGGCGCTGCTGACTGGCGAGCGCTTTGCGCAGCTCTATTCCAACGGGACGCGCCAGGGCGACGTGAAAGCGGTTGATTTGCGGATCGATGCAGTGCCTCGCAACATGCAGGTCGACCTCGAATCCGCGCGCATCGTCTCGGGTGACATTGTTCACGCGGGAGATACAGTGGTGGTAGAGGCAACGCTGAGGCCATGGCAGCAGCCGGCACGCAATGTGAGGATTCCCTTCAAGCTTCCTGCCGGAATTGATGCCGGGAATATTCGGCTACTGGTTTCAGACGCGGGGACGCTGGACCGCGCTCTTTTCCAGCCGCACCTCGCCCAACGTGCGGTAGGGCTTGACTCCATGCTCGCCCAGGCAAAGCGGCTGCATCCAGCCGATCGGGTTTACGTAAGCGTGCTGGCTCCGCTCGCGCAAGCCGAGATGCAAGGCCAGACACTGGCTGACCTTCCGCTCTCGATGGTGAACGCGCTGGAGCCGATGAAGAATGCTCAGGACGCGAACCTCAACGGAGAGTCCATTCTCGTGACGGGCGATGCATCTGCAGGCGGCGTGCTTTCGGGATTCCAGATCCTGAATCTCCACGTGGATGGCGGGGGCGGGTTAAACTGAACGTGTTGCGGGCTCTGTTCCGCGCGGTTTCAGCTTTGTCGCACTACGTTTGAATAGCCCGAGGTTCGTCATTCGAGGGGTTCTCAATCACAATGAGTCAGATTCAGGGACTTGCAGCGCATGCCGCGGGCGCCGAGCTTTTGCCTTTTCGCTATGAACCGGGGGACCTCGGCTCGCAGGACGTTGAGATCGGCATCACGCATTGCGGCATCTGTCACAGCGATATTCATTTGATCCTGAATGATTGGGGCATCAGCCAGTATCCGTTTATTCCGGGGCACGAGGTGATTGGAACGGTAACGGCTGCTGGCTCAGAGGTGCGCTCACTGCAGGTGGGACAGCGCGTCGGGCTTGGCTGGCAGGCTGGATCGTGCGGCGCGTGCGAATGGTGCACCGGGGGCATGGAAAATCTTTGTGCTGCTCAAGTGGCAACATGCCTTCACCGGCACGGAGGATACGCGGACCGCGTGCGCGCGCAGGCGCGTTTTGTGATCCCGATTCCCGGCGCTCTTGGAAGCGAACAAGCCGCTCCGTTGCTGTGCGGCGGCATTACGGTGTACAACCCCATGCGAACCCACGCCGTGAATCCGTCTTCGCGGGTCGGCGTGGTGGGAATCGGCGGCTTGGGGCATATGGCCATTCAGTTTGCTCGCGCATTTGGAGCGGAGGTCACGGCGTTTTCGACTTCGACCGCGAAGGAAGCAGAGGCCAGAGCGCTGGGCGCTCATCATTTTGTGAATTCGCTCGAATCGAAGGCAATGAAAGATATGGCCGGCACGCAGGATTTCATCCTGAGCACCACGAATGCGAACCAGGACTGGGGAGTATACGTGCAGGCCCTGCGGCCGACGGGCGCACTTTGCTTTGTGGGCGTACCACCGGCACCGGTTTCCGTGTCGGCTTTTCCGTTGATCGCGGGCATGCGATCGATCAGCGGCAATCCGACGGGAAGTCTGCATCGGCTTCGCGAGATGCTCGACGTGGCGGCGCGGCATGGCGTAAAAGCGCAGACCGAGGCTTTCCCGATGGCGCAGGCGAATGAAGCGATCGCAAGAGTGAAGAAGAACCGAGTGCGCTATCGCGCCGTGCTGGTGAACTGAATCCTCGCGCATTTGTGGTTTCAGAGCTGGAAAGATATTCCGAATCGCTCTGAGATATCCAGAAGCTGCGCCAGGTCCCAGGGCATAGCGAGAGGTGAGATCTCCTCGAAATATCTCTCCAGTCCTGCGGGGGTAATGAAGATCAGCATGCGGCCTTCCGTGTGACCCGCATTGCGAAATGTGTGGATCGATCCGCGCATGCCGCAAACCGCCTCGCCCGGTTCGACGCGACTCCATTTCCCATTCTGAAGAAACTCGTAGTTGCCTTCGAGCACATAAAAGATCTCGTCTTCATTCTCGTGCGCGTGCGGAGGGGGCCCCCCGCCGGGTGGAGATGTTTGAATGATGGTCGCTGAGCGGCCAGCCGTGAATTCGCCGGGAACCAGGACGTCAATCGGTTCACCAAAAACGGTGAAGCTCTTGGTCGGGGTCAAAAGACCTGTCCTTTCATGGGAGATCACTTCAGATGCGAAGAAGCTGCATCACCACAAGTGTAAACATGCGGTTTCGGAATGAAGACAGGTCTAGTGGACTTGTAGGGGCAGCTCGCGCGCCAGCGGTCCGCCGCACCACGGTGCGGAGATGGAAGCGCAGCGATCTCAGTTCCAGGAAGCAGTCAGGACGGGCTGACTGTGACTTGTTCTCTTTTGCCTTTAAAGATGTCGGTTACGCGCTCCAGCAGATCACGCGGATGAACGGGCTTGTTGATCAAAGAGAACTGGTGCCCTTCCCGGTTTGCCATCGCGAGCAGGCCGCTGGTCGAAGCCTGGCCCGAGAACAGGAGAATCTTGCAATCGGGAAAGATTCGTCGAACTGTGATAGCCAGTTCGATTCCATTCATTTCAGGAAGCACCACGTCGGTGATCAGCAATTCAGGTGGAGTGACCAGTGCTGTCTCGAGCGCACCTTCCGCGTCATAGGCTGCGATTGCTGCATAACCGTTCCGGTTCAGGATTTCAACGAGCGTGTCTGCGATCACCGATTCGTCGTCAACAACCAGGACAACCGTGCGATACGATTCCGAATCGCCAGCGGAATCAGATTTCGGGACGTCCTTAACAGGTATGACCGGGAAGTTCGATTTGGATTTCATCGCGGAAAACGACCTCTGACCAAACGGTAGCAGGGGTCCGCCGATACGGGGAAACTCTTTATAAAATATTTATAATCATGCAAATGTAAGCAAAAAGTAGGAATGCTGTCGGCACGGGATATGTGTAGAAATTTAAAGGAGCTTGCCAAATCTCGCGCATCTGAGTAATCTGTCCACGTAGCGATAGCTTTACGGTAGTTTAGTACTACGTTAAGCGCAGCTTGTAAGGTTTGGCCACTTGCCAGAAGGCCAAGCATGTGGAGCAATGCCATGGCAGATTCAAGTCCAACATCGATGAACTTCGAGTCGATTCTGCAGCTTGATGTGCCCAAGGGTCGAGACGGCAAGCATAAGCAGATTGTGACTCAGCTCTTGAACGACATTGAACAGCTTGCCCTGGGATCTGCACTCAAGGTGCCGCTGGCTGCGTTGCCGGATAGCAAGGTAAACATCCGCTCAGCGCTGAACCGCGCAACCCGACAGCGCGGGATCACTGTGGCCACTTCGAGCGATCACGAATTCCTCTACATCTGGAAGGTTGAGCCGGAGGGCTGACCGACGCGGGCGCAGTCAACTCATGTCGCCAATTCGGATCGATAAGTGGCTTTGGGCGGCACGTTTCTTCAAGACGCGGGCGCTGGCGTCGCGTGCATGCGACCTCGGGCGAATTCAATCCAATGGAGTGATGGCCAAGCCGGCGCGCGAAGTGCGCGCGGGCGACATGCTGCGGGTGAAGAACGAGGGCGGCGAGTTTGAGATCGAAGTGCTTGCCGTCAGCGAGATGCGCGGACCAGCTCCGGTGGCACAGAAGCTCTATCGCGAAACAGAAACCAGCCGCGAGGCGCGGTTGAAGGCCGCCGCGGAGCGCAAGGCGATGCAGGAGTATGCTCCACTGCCTGAACGCAGGCCATCGAAACGCGATCGGCGCAGGATCATTCAATTTCGCGGACGAGGCTGAGAGCTGCAAGTCAAGCGATGGATTCTGCGCGCGATGCAGCAGTTCCGTTTCGCGATCTGGTTCTGCCTGACCCACGCCAACTTTAGTAGACTCAACGGCAGTATGTTTATTCGCCGGAATGGGCGCGCCAAAGCGCTGGCGGCATGCGCCGCTCTTCTTTTTGCGGCCGGAGTTTCGGCCTCCTTTGCGCAGACCACGCATTTGTGGACGCAATCCCGATTCGATGACTATGAAAAGGGCACGCCGCTGGGAGTGGCCGTGGGCAGCGATGGCCATTTGCACGAGGGCCCTGGATTGACCGAGGTTCTGACCACACCCTCCACGTTCGTGTGGTCGGTAGCCGTAGACAAGAGCGGCACGGCGTACGTGGGGACAGGATCGCCGGCGACGGTGCTGCGGATCGGAACACAGAAGGGCGAGAAGCCTTTCACCTTGTTTGAGACGAAAGACCTGAGCGTGCAGGTGGTGCGCATCGGGCCCGATGGATCGCTCTATGCGGCAACTCTGCCGAGCGGCAAGGTGTACAAGCTTGATCCGGCAGCGACAACGGCGCAGGACGCGGCGAACGCGCGCGTGGTTTTCGATCCTGCGAAAATGGACACCACGACCGGCGGAGACAAAAGCGATCCCGGCACGCACTACATCTGGGACATGACGTTTGACGCGCAGGGCCGGCTGTACATCGCAACCGGCGGACCTGCGGCTATTTATCGAGTGGATGTTGCGAAGACGAACGCGCAGCCAGAGCTGTTTTTCAAGAGCGACGAACAGCATATTCGCGCACTTGCGTGGGACGCCAAGGGAAACCTGATCGCAGGCAGCGATGGATCGGGGCTCGTCTATCGCATCAGTCCTGAAGGCAAGGGCTACGTGCTTTTCGACGCGCCGCGGCGCGAGATTACGTCGGTTGCGGTGGGCGCTGATGGAACGATCTACGCGGCCAACGTCGGCGAGAAGGGACATAATCCCCTGCCCCCGCTGCCTGTGACAGGGGTGGCTACGGTGACGTTCACAATTGTGCAGCCGGGCTCGCTGCAGGCAGCGAATACCAGCACTTCCCTGCCCGAAGGAACGGATGTTTACGCGATTCACGATGGGCAGGCGCCGCGCAAGCTCTGGTCGGGCAAGGACGAGGTGGTGTATGCGATGGCGGCGCGGCCGGACGGGTTGCTGGCGCTGAGCGGCAATCGCGGACACATCTTCCGTATTGAGCCGGATGGCAGCTATGCCGATGTAGCGCACCTGGATGCGCAGCAGGGTTTGAGCCTTGCCGTACGCGGATCGGACGGTCCGATCCTGATCGGCACGGGCAACACCGGAAAGTTGCTGACGCTGGGGGCTTCAGAGAAGCACGAGTACGCCAGCGACGTGCTGGATGCAGGCGCATTCTCGCGCTTTGGGCGGATGGAGATCGAGCCGGGGTCAAACGGGTACGAGATCTGGACACGCTCGGGCAATGTGGAGCAGCCGATCCGCGGATGGGCCGACTGGGAACCCTTGAAGGATGGCATAGTGTCCTCGCCTGCCGGACGATTCCTGCAGTGGAAGGCAATGCTGCGCAGCGGCGGAAGCCTGGGCACGGTCAGCGTGAATTACCTGCCCGTGAATGCTGCTCCTGTGATCGACGATATCGTGGTGGTTCCAGGGGCGCGGATTACGCCACAGCCGCAACCGCCGCAACAACAAACTGTCAGCATCAACCTCAGCTCGTCTCCGGCGGCCGCTCCGGCGACCGATGAATCGGCGAATGCCACTCCTTTGCAGGCGATGAAGGATCGCAGCAGCATCACGGTGCGCTGGGCGGCACATGATGACAATGGGGACGACCTGATCTATTCGCTCTACCTGCGAGGAGACGGCGAAAAGGTCTGGCGGCTGCTGAAAAAAAATGTGACCGAGAAGGCGTACAGCTTCGATGCCGCGCGGATTCCTGATGGCGGATACGAGGTGCGGGTTGAAGCGTCGGATGCGCCATCTCATTCACCCGGCGATGCGCTGAGTGCTTCGAAGGTGAGCGATCGGTTCGTTGTGGATACCACGGCGCCGGTGGTGAGCGGACTGAAGGCAACGGAAGAAGCAGAGACGTGCGACCACGCGCCGTGCCCGATGGGCGCGCGGGCAAGCTTCGATGCAGACGATGCCACCTCGCCCATTGCGCATGCGGAATATTCGATCGACGCAGGACGATGGCAGTTTCTCGCGCCGGTCGGCGAGTTGTCGGATTCGAAGCACGAGCACTATGAGTTGCTCGTGCCGGCGTCTGCGCTCAAGGGCGAAGGCGAGCACCTGATCACGGTGCGCGTCTATGACAGGTACGACAATGTGGGCCTGGCAAAGACGGTGTTCGGGTTGGAAGCGAAGTAAGCGCCATGCGATTTGAACTGTTTGTGGCGGCGCGGTACCTGAGAGCCAAACGGCGGCAGGCCGTGGTCGGTGTGGTGACCGCGATCTCCGTCGCGGGGGTGGCTGCGGGAGTTGCGGCACTGATCATCGCATTCGCCATCACGAATGGAATGCAGCGCGACCTGGAAGGCAAGCTTGTCGATTCCACGTCCCATATTCAGTTGATGCAGACCGCGGGACGCGGCATTCGCGACTGGAGGCCGCTGTTTGAGAAGTTGCGCCATTTGCCGCACGTGACGGGCGCTTCGCCGGCGATCTGGGAACAGGTGCTGGTATCGCACAACGCGCGGTCGGGCGGCGCGATGGTCGAGGGCATTCGGCCCAACGACGAAATGACCGTGAGCACGATGCTCAAGAATGCGACCCCGGGATCGGCGAATCAACTCGCGGCGGAGGCGGCACCGGTTGGCGATTCGCAATTGCCGCCGCTCATCCTGGGACAGGATCTGGCGGAGACGATTGGCGCTGCGGTGGGCGACCCGGTGATGCTGATCAGCCCGCAGGGTGACTTGACGCCGGTTGGGCTGGAGCCCAAGTACGTGGCGTACCGGCTGGTGGGGACGTATCACAGTGGGTTCTACGAGTACGACAGCCAGATGGGCTTTCTGCGGCTCAGCGATGCGCAGAAGCTTTTCGATGAGCCGGACCTGATCACGGTGATCAGCTTCAAGGTGGACGATCCGAACCGCGCGCCTGAGATTGCGAAGGAGATTGAGCAGGCCGCGGGCAAGGAGTACATGACCACGAACTGGACCGATCAGAACCGTGCCCTGTTTACCGCGTTAAAGGAAGAGCAGGTAGTGACGTTCATCGTGATCAGCCTGATCGTGGTGGTTGCGGCGCTGAATATTCTGATCGCGCTGACCATGATGGTAATGGAGAAGACGCGCGATATCGCGGTGATGATGAGCTACGGCGTGGATTCACGCCAGGTGCGGCGGATTTTCCTGATGCAGGGATTGCTGATCAGCGTGGTGGGCACGGCGATCGGGCTGGTACTGGGATACGTGGCCTCGTGGGCCGGAGGGCACTACCACTTCATTCATCTTTCGGCCGAGGTGTACTCGATTGACACGCTGCCCTTCGCGCCGCGTTTTCTGGATGGCGTGATCGTGTCGGTGGCGTCGGTAGGGATTTCGCTGCTGGCAACGCTGTATCCGTCGTCGGCCGCGGCGAGGATTCTGCCGGCGGAAGCGCTGCGGTACGAGTAAGGCAGTGGGTCAGTGGACGCGGTCAGTTGTCCGGGGTCAGTTGCCAGTGATCAGTAAACCGACCAAGGGGCAAAAGCAACCGCGGATCCTACGGCCGCCGCGGCGACTTGAGGATGACAGCGCTGGGTAAACCATGACAGCGGCGGGTTAACCGTGAATTGGCGGCGCGTTTTTGGAATCGCCACGACGGGTCTACTTCCTTTCCCACAACGTTTTCGGATCAGCGCGGTTGAGAAGGGCGGCTGAAAATCAGGCAAGAATTTTGTGGAAAACTGCAAATAAACAAGGGGGGGTGGGGGGGTGGTAACGTTACCGACCAGACACACGCTGACCTTCGGAGACGTGGCGGACACGTTGAGTTGGCTGCTCCCGAGATTCTCTTGTTTTCCGCGCATATCTCTATGCTGCGCTTTTCGCCGAGTTATTCGGCAACGCGGCAGGAAGAGAATTTTGTTTGAAATGCGGGAGATGGAAAAAATGTGCGGGAAAGGGGCTTGACGGGGAGAAGCAGTAATCAGTGGTCAGTGGTCAGTTGTCAGTGGTCAGGGGGTCAGGGGGTCAGAGAAACAGAGAAACAGGGGACAGGGGGTAGAGAAACAGGGGACAGGGGGTAGAGAAACAGGGATCAGGGGTCAGGGTCAGAGAAACAGCGATCGGGAGTTGGATGTAATCGTATACAATTCGGGGCGCAAATCGAGATGCGGTTCGGCAGCGCGCAAGCCGGCTGGCGGAGAAGGCCGCGGACTGGGGGATTGATGCAGACGAGTCATCGTGGATGGCGATTGGCGGCCAGCGCGACAGTGGCAGTGATTTGTGTGTTGCCGGCACTGGGACAGCCCCAGAGCCCGAGTCTCGCTGGGCGCTGGGTGGGCACGGACCGGGTTCTCGACAACGGCGAGAAGCTGATCGCCATTCTCGAGTTGAAGCAGGACGGAAATCAGCTGACGGGAACGCTCAAGTCGGAAAGCGTTTCAGTAGATTTGCATGGCACGGCCACCGGAAATCACTTCGAACTGTTTGGGCCGCGCAGCGCAACGAGGCCGATGATCACGGGCGATCTGGCAAATGGCGAGTTGCACGGCAAGATTTTCGGACGCCGGGAGTTCACGGCGAAACCGGCTACCGACGCCGACCAAATCGCCGGTGTGAAGTACATTGCGCCACCGCCGCTGCGCGACGTGCCAAGCAACGGCCTGGCAAAGACTCCGCCGATGGGATGGAACAGCTGGAATCTTTTTGCCGGCAAGGTGGACGATGCGACGGTGCGCACGATTGCGGACGGGATGGTGTCGAGCGGCATGCGCGATGCGGGCTATCTCTACGTGAATATCGACGACACGTGGCAAGGCGTGCGCGATGCCAACGGAAACCTCCAGGCGAACCAGAAGTTTCCCGATATGAAGGCGCTCGCGGATTACGTGCATTCGAAGGGACTGAAGCTGGGCATCTATTCCGGTCCAGGACCGCGGACGTGCGCAGGGTATCCGGGGAGCTATGGACATGAGGAGCAGGATGCGAGGACGTTTGCCGCGTGGGGCATCGACTACCTGAAGTACGACTGGTGCAGCGCAGCGACCATCTACAAGGACTCGGACTTGCAGCCCGTGTATCAGAAGATGGGCGAAGCACTGGAAGCGACGGGGCGGCCGATTGTGTACAGCCTGTGCGAATACGGCCGCGGGCAGGTGGAGACGTGGGGCCCGAAAGTGGGCGGGAATCTGTGGCGCACGACCGGGGACATTAACGATTCCTGGGCGAGCATGATCGGCGATGTGGAGAAGCAGGTTCCGACAGCTCCCTATGCGGGGCCCGGACACTGGAACGATCCGGACATGCTGGAGATCGGCAACGGACACATGACCGATGACGAGTACCGTACGCACATGAGCCTGTGGGCGCTGGCGGCCGCTCCGCTGCTGGCCGGCAACGATATCCGCAGCATGAGCGATGCGACGAAAGCGATTCTGCTGAACAAGGAAGTGATCGCGGTGGACCAGGATGCGCTGGGCAAACAGGCTTCGCCGGTGAAGAATGGCGACATGGAAACGTGGGTAAAGCCGCTGGCGGATGGGAGCGTGGCAGTGGGCGTGGTGAACCTGGGTGGTTCATCTGCGCAGGCGACGGTGAATGCGAGCGATCTGCATTTGCCCGGCACGGTGAAGAGCGCGCGCGATTTGTGGAAGCATGAGGATGTGCAATTCAGCGATGGGAAGTACACGGCCGAGGTGCCGTCACACGGGGTGCTGATGCTGCGGGTGAGCGGGCAGTAGGGGCGCTATTGCGGGGTGATGATGCCGCCGACGGCATGGCGGCGGGGCAGGACGATGCCGCGGTGATCCACTTCGGGCTTGGGCTTCTGCGGGGTTGAAGGCAGGCCGGGTCGTTCAACCAGGGCGCCTCCGCAAGCCGGGCACCAGTCGGCCTGCGTCTCAGGGGCAAGCACAGCGTGGCAGTGGCTGCAGATACGTTCCATAGAGAGAGTGTAGCGGACGGGTTGCTGAGCGTCGGGGGCGGCTGAACCGGGCTCGCGTCCCGGTACACTGGGGGTATGCATCCTCCGGTTCGCCTGGTGGCGATCGACATCGACGGCACGCTGCTGCCCTCGTTTTCGCAAACAATCAGTCCGCGGAATGCCAAGGCGCTCAAGGACCTGCAGAGAGCCGGCGTGACGGTGGCGATCGCAACGGGTAGACGCACGGCCTACACCGCTCCCCTGCTGGCCGATTTGGGCATGCGAGCGGACATGCCCCTGATTACGTCGAATGGAGCAGTGACCCGGACGCTGAGCGGCGAACCCATGGATCGCAGCGCGATGAAGGCGAGGGTAGCCCGGGGTGTGTGCGGCCTGTTGCGCCCCTACGGGGTGGTGGTCTTCACGCGGGACCGGGTGGGGCGCGGCGAGATGGTGCTGGAATCGATGGAACAAGCGCACGAGCGGATTGCGCTTTGGGTGGAAGCCAATCGCGATGCGTTCGAGGTGGTGAAGCCGCTGGAAAAAGCGCTGGTGGAGGGCGACGATCCGATCCAGGGCATGGTGGCCGGCGGGTTGGATGAGATGCGCAAGGCGGAAGCCGCGTTGAAGGCCAGCGAATGGGCGACCGGGTGCGAGTGCGTGCGAACCGAGTATCCCGCTCGGGATTTGTCGATTCTCGATCTGGTGCCGCCGGGGGTCTCAAAGGGGTGGGCGCTGGAGCGGCTGGCGAAACGGCTGGGAGTCGATCGCAGGGAAACCATGGCGATCGGGGACAACTGGAACGATGTGGATATGCTGGAGTGGGCAGGTCAGGGTATCTTGATGGGCAACGCGGCGCAGGAGTTGCGGGGCGTGGCGAAGATGCGTGGATGGAAACAGGCTCCGCCCAACGATGAAGACGGAGTCGCGTTTGTGCTCGAGAAAGTGCTCGCACAACACGCTTCGGCAAGAGCATGAGCATGGATCGAGGGATTCGGTTGCGGATCGGCTTACAACTTGGAACCGCGGCGATGGTGTTGGCGGTGATGCCGGTGGCGCGCGCGGCCGAGGTAGCGACGCTGACCAACGGGTTCACGATGCGCTGCGACCATCATGCGGAAGTGGAGGGGCGGATCCGGCTCTATCTGCATGGCGGCGACAACAGCTACATCGAATTCGGACCTGGCGAGATCAAGAGCTTTGAGCCGGTCGCGGATCTGCCGGTGCAGGCGGCCGCGAAGGATCAGGCTCCGGCAGAAAAAGAGGATGCAAATTTGAAGCCAGGAGACCTGCGGCAGATGCTGGCGGCGGCCGGGCACGAGCACAATCTCGACGTGGACTTGTTGGCGAGCGTGGTGAAGGCGGAAAGCGGAGGAAACGCCAGGGCCATAAGCCGGGCGGGAGCCAGAGGGCTGATGCAGTTGATGCCGGGAACGGCTGCGGATCTGGGAGTCGAAGACAGCTTCAGGCCGAGTGAGAACGTGCGTGGAGGGTCAATTTACCTGGACCGGCTGCTGATGCGGTACCACGACAATCTTGCGCTGGCGCTGGCGGCCTATAACGCGGGACCTGAAGCCGTGGAACGTTATCACGGGATTCCTCCCTATCACGAGACGCGGGAGTATGTTGCGCGGGTGATTCACGAATTCAACCGGCGGGTGAAGGCGCGCCGTGCCGAGCAGGCGCGGGAGGCGAACGCGGCGTCCGCAACCAAAGTAACTTCAACAATCGAATAGCTCATTTGCGTGATCGCCGTTCTGATCGAAGGACCCATAGAATAGATCTGTGCGTCAAGGAGCGGTGACCGCTTGAAAAAACATCAACTGATTGTTGGGCTGGTGGTGCTGGCGGCCATTGTTGCGATCGTGATCTGGGGTCGCGACCGGATTCACTTTGATTTCGGGCTCTTTCGCTCGCAGCTTGCGCTGGCCGACTGGCGCATGATCGCTGCAGGAGCGGGTTGTATCTATCTTGCCTATATTTTTCGGGCGGTGCGCTGGGCATACCTGCTGCGACATAACAAGAAGGTGCCGGCGCTATCGCTGCTGGGAACACAGGTGATCGGATTCACTGCAATCTCGGTGATCGGGCGCGTGGCCGACCCGGTGCGGCCATACCTGGTCGCAAAAAAGACAGGGCTGCCGCTGAGCACTCAGCTTGCGGTGTATGTGGTGGAGCGGCTTTTCGATATGGGCTCGATGGCGCTGATCTTCTCGTCGGCAATTCTGCTGGCCGCGTGGTTTGGATCGCCGGGAGCGATGCCGCACGCCGAGCTGGTGAAGAAGTCGGGCTACGGCGGGTTGCTTGCGACCACAGCGGGTGCGTCGTTGCTATTGGCCGTGCGATTCGCGGGCAATGCGGTGGCCGCTTTTTTTGAAAGGACGCTGGGCCTGTTGTCGAAGAAGATTGGACAGGCGGCGGGTCACAAGATTCGCGAATTTCGCACTGGCCTGGACACGATGCGATCCATTGGAGATTTCGGAGTCGCGGCGGGGTTGTCGATTGGGATGTGGCTGCTGATCGCGCTGGCTTATCTGGTAACGACGAAGGCATTTGTGGCCAGCCCTGAGCTTGCGTCGATGACACCGGCGAAGTGCGTTCTTCTGATGGTGCTGAGCGGTGTATCGAGCCTGGTGCAGTTGCCTGTTCTGGGATGGTTCACGCAGATTGGCATTGTGGCTGCAGCAATCACGAAATTTTTTGGAGTGGCGCCGGAAGCCTCGACTGCATGCGCGGCGACGATTCTGCTGGTGACCTTTCTGTGCGTTATCCCGGTTGGGCTTGTGTGGGCTCAGATCGATCACATCAGCCTGCGGAAGGTGACGCATGAAAGTGAAGATGAGTTAAAGGCGGAAGCCGCTCCGGAGATGGTGGAGTAGGCAGTCCTGAGTTGTTTTCTGCCTTTGAACTCGCCGCTTTTCGGTTCGGCGGCTGAAGCGGCGGTCATCCTTGACCGCCAAAGTGCCGATGAATGCTGTCGAATCCTGCCGTCAGGCGAGCGCTTTCCCATTCATCCGCTTTTCCCTCTTATTGACATTCTATAAGAGAAGTGCTAATCCCTTATAGAAGGCCTATAGGAGCTCTCATGCCCTCCTCCCAAACCGACCTGCTACAGGGAACGCTCGATCTGCTGATCCTCAAATCGGTGGCGCTCGAAGAATTGCACGGAATGGGGATTTCGCGCCGCATTATGCAGATCACGAACGGCACGTTTGAGGTTAAGGCTGGCTCTCTTTTTCCGGCTCTGTACCGGATGGAGGAGGCCGGCTGGCTGACTTCGTTCTGGGGCGAAGCAGAAACCAATCGACGTGCGAAGTTCTACCGGTTGACGAAGACCGGCAAGAAGCAGCTGCAAACGGAATCAGACAGGTGGGAGCGCATTTCGCTGGCAATGGCAAGCGCGCTCCGCGCGACCAGGGAGGCATCGTGATTCAGTATTGCCGCGCGCTCTTTCGCAACCTGCGTCATCGGCAGGCGCTTAACGAAGAACTGGACGAGGAGCTCTCTGCCTACGTGGAATCGGTTGTGAAGGACAAAGTTTGCCGGGGGATTTCTCCGGAAGAAGCGATCCGGGAAGCACGTCTGGAAATTGGCGGATTAGAGCAAGTGAAACAGGGCGTACGCGACGCCAGAAAAGGAGCCTTTGTGGAAGGACTGATGCAGGATCTTCGCTATGCTCTTCGGACCCTCGCCGGGAGCTTCGGATTTTCATCCATTATCGTTCTCACATTGGCTCTGGGCATCGGAGCAAATAGCGCCATCTTCACTCTTTTTAACGGAGTCCTCCTTAAACCTCTGCCCTATCCTGACTCCACTCGCCTTGTCATGCTTTGGGAAACCCTGGTCCGAAATGGCGCGCTCGATGGCGTAGCTCCGGCAAATTACTACGACTGGCATCGGGAGACCCATTCCTTCGAGAAAATGGCGGCGATTGATCCATACCCTGATTTCATTCTGACTGGATCGGGAAGCGCGCAGCGTTTAGCGGGTGCGGCGGTCAGCCAGGAGTTCTTTTCTCTCCTTGGAGTTCACATGGCGCTCGGGCGGGATTTTCTCCCCGAGGAGGACAAGCCCGGCTCTCGTCAGGCCGTTATTCTGAGCTACTCGACTTGGATGCGACTCTTTGGCGGTCGAACTGACGTGGTAGGGCAGTCAATCCGGCTGAACGACGCATCCTATTCGATCGTTGGAGTGCTTCCCCGAAATTTCTATCTCGTCAGCAAAGCCGCCGACTACCAGTCAAGGAACCGGATCGATATCTGGACACCGCTGGCCCTTCCATCGCCTCCAGCGGCTTGGCAGCGCGGAACACACCCGCTTTGCGTCTTTGCGCGCCTCAAGCCGGGTATTTCGTTGCAGCAGGCTCAAGCAGATCTGAATGTTGTAGCAGGCAATTTGCAGCTTCTTTATCCGAACGATGACAAGGACAGAGGAATCGCCGCGACGCCCCTTGAATCGCATGTCGTAGAAGGCATTCGAGTCGCCTTGTTCACACTTCTGGCTGCAGTCGTCATGGTGCTTTTGCTTGCCTGCGCCAATATAGCGAACCTTATGCTGACGCGGGGGGCGGCACGCCAGAAGGAGATTGCTGTCCGCATTGCACTCGGAGCAGGGCGCATGAGAATTGCCAGGCAACTCTTGACGGAAAGTCTGGTCCTGTCGCTCGTTGGCGGGAGCTTGGGATTTGCGATTCTACTCGTCAGCGTGCCTGCGCTCGTTCGGCATCTGCCGGCAGATGTGCCTCGGGCCGCGGATGTTTCGATCGACTGGAGGGTCGTGCTCTTCACCAGCTTGTTATCGATCCTCACCGGAATCCTTTTTGGC
The DNA here is from genome assembly GCA_035308825.1 of Occallatibacter sp. Taxonomy (GTDB): domain Bacteria; phylum Acidobacteriota; class Terriglobia; order Terriglobales; family Acidobacteriaceae; genus Telmatobacter. Next base: position 70,509 of record DATGFX010000091.1, read on the forward strand.
CTGGTCCCTCTTTACCAGGCGCGACGGGTCAGCGCAAACGATTCGTTGAAACAGGGCGGAGGCGCCGTCGCTGCCGATCACTCTCGTGTGCAGAATTCGCTCACCGTTGCTCAGCTCGCGATCGCCGTGATTCTTCTCGCTGGCGCCGGCCTGATGACGAAGAGCCTCTGGAGGCTGACGGAGGTCTCGCCTGGGTTTCGAACCGATCACATCCTCACTGCTCGCTTGTCATTGCCGCCTCAGTATGCGAACGGGTTCGTGTTTGGCACGGGAAAACATCCGAGGATTTCGCAGTTCGAGGATGAACTGCTTCAACGGATGCGCGCGGTTCCGGGGGTGCAGTCCGCGGCCTTCGCCTCCTACCTGCCCATGTCTGGAGTGGATAATTCCTGGGCATTCTATATTGCGGGCCGTGCACCGAACCCGCCCGGCGTGTTCGATGTTACGCACTATCGACCGGTATCCGCAGGCTACTTTGAAACAATGGGGATCCCGGTGCTTCGTGGGCGAACATTTTCCGAGTCAGATACGGACGGCAGCCCTCTGGAGGTTGTGATCAACGAAACCATGGCGCGAACCTGGTGGGGTAGCCAAACTCCAGTTGGTCAGCACATCCGGTTTGGCGATCAGCATTGGCGAACTGTTATTGGAGTCGTGGGGGACGTACATCATGACAGCCTGGCGGATACGCCGGAACCTGATATGTACGTTCCCTACGGGCAGGTTCCCAATGTCGAAGCGCGCCCAGTCATTGTCGTGCGCACCGCGATTGAGCCGGATAGCGTGGTCAGCGCATTGCGCAGCGCAGTCTCCGACGTAGATCCGAACGTGCCAATAGATCAGATTGAATCAATGAAGCAACTCGTCTACGGTTCCGAGAGCGAATCGCGTTTCAGAACTGCGTTCGTGCTCACGTTCGCTTTCCTCGCGCTTTTCGTTGCATCGATCGGACTCTATGGCGTCATGAGCTACTCGGTTACACAACGCACACGCGAATTTGGAATTCGTATCGCGATTGGCGCCACCCGCGGAGCGGTTCTTCGAGCGGTTCTGGCAAGAGCTGCCAAGTTTGTTTGCATCGGAGTCTGCGTCGGAGTAGCCGGAGCACTTGTTCTTACACGACTCATTGCGTCACTTTTGTTTGGAGTCAGGCCCGTTGATATTTCTATCTTCGTAAGTGTTCCCGTGCTGTTGATCGCGATTGCTTTCATCGCCAGCTACTTTCCTGCCAAGCGAGCTTCGAGTGTCAATCCGATGGACGCATTGCGGTATGAGTAAGTCATGTCGGTTTCGCCGGATTCTCAGGTTAGCCCTTCGCTGAGCTTTCTGATTTTCTGGTTCGCGACACCTTATGCTGGCAATGCTGCAGCGGATGGAATCTTGATCCTTCTCCTCTGGTTGATTCTGATCCCACTCGGAGCACTCGGCGGCTTGATCCGCGCGATGCCATCTGGGAGAAGCGCAAAAGATGGACCGGAATTAGGTTGCTCTGGAAATGCACCAATATCGGGTTACGTCCGAGTTGGCGGTGACTCGCCCGGAACTCTCGAACAGCGATAGTATTGTCCAGAATGAACCCCTACACACTTGAAGCTGGCGAATACATCTATCTCCTGCGATGTGACTGCTGCAATCAGGCAAAGAAGCGCGTTTTCGGTTTCGTTAGCAAGGATGGTGACGCGCACTCGGTCTACTACGCTCTCCTCAACGTCACCGAAGAAAGGCCCCGCGTTGGGCTTACGTTGAGCGTAGGGCCATGGTGGAAAGATACGAGTCCATCCGACAGGAGGTGGATTCACGCCGACGTCTGGCGGGAGAAGGATGGAACCCACATGGCACTGCGTGACCCACAACAGTCGAGCTTCTACCCTTGGGAGCGGGGTGGCATCCCATTGACGCCCGATGAGGCGCGTGCAAGCGAAGCGATCCAAGAAATTTGGGCCATCGCCGATTACATCGTCGAGACGGACGCAGCAGTCTCATCGTACTTGGACGGATGCGATCTGGACGCGACAGGACGTGAAGCACGTAACGCCGATCGCGCGTCAAATCATTGCTCCTGAGCGATTCGGGACACTTTCATGGAGTCGAAGACAAGTGTTGCTCGGATCGTGGGCAACCCGGCAGTAACGGAAGTATAACGTCCGGGTTGCCGGTGACTCAACCACGGGACCATTTCATCATGTCGAGGTGTCGTCATCGTCCGACGCGGCGGCGATGGCGTCTTCCTTCATTGATCGAAGCCCGGCCAATCCGAAGCCCAAGAAAGCAGCGCCAACTGGGATCGCTAACCAAGCTCCTGCCGGACGTGCATCAAGCGAGTCATGAAAGCCCGCATGTCTGCCCGACAGAATTTCAATATCGACGGCTTCGTTTTTCAGCACTCTCTTGCTGTCGGTGAGATAGACAATACGAAAGGTCTGCCCGTTGAAACTCGTGGGGTGTGCGGTATCTGGAAGGACGATTTCGGTTTCAATGTGCAGGGGTCCCCCACCTTCCCCTCCTTCAGGCACAAATCGAAATCCGTAAATCGTGTCGTGATGATAGCCAGTATGAACTTCTCTATCCACGTAGTCGTAAACCTGGCCTATCGCCGTGATTTGGGTTGAGAAAGATGGCATGGTCGAGTGAGACATGCCATAGAAGAAAATGACGGTTCCGAGGATCAGAGAGAGCCACCAGCCAAGAGGTGGAATCCACGCTCGGCGTTTTGGCCGGAGTAGAAAGAAGATGCCAAGTGCCGGACCAAATCCTAGAGAACTACACAACATGACATGTGAATAATCCATTCAGTCCGATCCAATCCGGAATCTGGGTTCGACCAATGATAATGCATGCCTCAGCGTCGAGCGGCCATCCCGAACCACCCGCCTTTCTGGATTCAGAGCGAGTGGTGGGCAACCCGGCAGTAACGGAAATATAACGTCCGGGTAGGCGGTAATCCGTCCAGAACAGGATGAAACTCGCCCTCAAACAATCCCTGTCACAATTCAGGAATGACAAACGGTGCGGCGATAATGCAGAGGAGGTCGAGGACGAAGAGCGCGATGACGATGTCGTTGCAGACAGTGGCTGCGCGTGGATCGCGTAGGCATTGGTTGGTGGCCCAGAAAAGAAGGCAGCGGCGAGCAGTGCAGCTTTGAGCCACTCACGCGACGATCCGCGCTGAGCGGCATGGTGCGCGAGCCACGCGAATGCGATCATCACGGGCGGGAATGCGCTAAGCAAGGCGTGGGCATTTGGGGGAAAGAGTTTCGGGCGGATATCCCATATCAGTAGTGAGCAAAGGCATGGAAGGGTGATTGCGGCCAGCAGCAAGGGCACGATACCACGCCGAGAACGAGCCATATGCATAGACGATAATCCACTACCAGCTATATGTGTATCCGACACTAGTCGTCGTGTACCAGGGCACCGTCACGACCTTGTTGTAACTCTCCTGAATCCAGATCGAGCTATGAAAGCTGCAATGGACAATCGCACCGAGAGATACTCCTGTGTCCATCCGGTTCAACAAGTGGCTGTACCCTGTGTAACTGGTAAGGCCGCTTTGAATCCATGTATATCCGGTGAGAATTTTCGTCTTTGGAATAGAGAAGTTCTTCATGACGCCAATTTGCTCGCTGTGCTCCCCGTACTCAGAGTGGAAGAACCCATGGGAACCTGCATTTTCGTAGGTGTAGCCGAACGTGAGTTCGTCGCCGATTGGGTTCTTCTTGAGAAAGCCTAACGTGTGACCGATCCCGATACTGTAGTTAGCCCGAGGATACAGGCCAGGACGAACGAAATCTGAGCCACCCATCACCCACAGGTCGGTACTTGTGCTGGGAGCTTCTTCCGAATCGGTTGTTGCAGTGGGGGTCGTTGCGGCAGAAGGAACGGAAGCGGATTGATCGTGGACAGGAGTTTGGCTGTTTGCGTTGAATGCCTTGAGCGTGAGGAACGCCAAGGCCAGCAGTGGCAAGACGGACACTTCTACACGAGCGAACATTGCGGTAACCTCCGTTTTGGGTTCGCCCTAACGTATAGAGAAAAGAAATAAGAAGCGCATAAAGACGGTAGTCGTATTCCCAAATTGCGATACGAAAAAATGCGGCGAGACCGTCGCCACAGTTGATCAGGCGAAGTATTTCGCAGGCAAAGGTTCTGGATGGTCGGCAACCCGGCAGTAACCAAAATATAACGTCCGGGTTGCCGGTGACACGACCGGAACACACCAAGATCGAATCGGGATTCTGCAATTTCGGTTCAACGAACGAGGTGGAAAGTGCGTTTCCAGCGCGTATCTGGGAAGAAATGCACCAGAACGTGGCCGAACCACGCTAGCTTGTGACTAAGTCCTGTTTGTTCAAGTTGCCCGTCTGGGGCCCTGAACGACCAATAGTTGAACAGGGGACGGCCAATTATGTTGGCGCGCGGCACGAAGCCCCAGTAGCGCGAGTCCAGGCTGTTGTGCCGGTTGTCGCCCATCATGAAGTACATGCCGGGTGGAACCACCAGGTCGCCGTCATGAACGTAATTCGAAAAGTTCACAGCCCACGACTCTGTTGCCCCGGGCACCCCGGCTGGAGGTACTGCGGGGAAATCATCGAGAAACTCGTTGAAGTTTTCCGGCGTCGTCGGCTGGGCAAATCCAACCGGCTGTGCGACGCCATTCACAATCACAATGCCGTTGCGCAAATGAATATGATCGCCGGGCACGCCAATCAATCTCTTCACCAGGGGAGTGTACTGCGGCGTCCCATCGGCGTCAGTGGCATCAATACCAGGCTGATAAACGGGCTTCAAGAAAACCACGATATCGCCGCGCCTCGGCTCGCGATATCTTATGAGCGGCATCCACGAGGCGGGCGGCATCAGCGTGATCCGGTCGACGACCAGGTGATCGCCTATAAGCAGCGTGTTCTCCATCGAGCCTGACGGGATGAGGTAGTTCTGAGCCAAAAAGGTCAGAATGAACAGGCCTACCACCAGAACCGAGCAGATGCTGGCCAGCGCCTCGAAAGGGGTCTCTTCCCGATTGATATTGGCGGAAGCTGCGCGATTTGTCGAACGGGGAGAATTCTTCGTTGTTGGGCTCATCCAAGGCTCCTCAGGAAGGCTCGCGAGCCCAAGGGCATTCCATTGCAGTCGAGTTTGCGTGTTGACCGGAGTCTATCAAACCTCTGTGCCGCGTAGCGTTTTCCGAACCGTTTGGTATTGCGGGCGTGTTGTCGCACACTTGGAAATCACCTTTTCGACAACATCATGCGCACGCAATCGACTACTTGGTTATTTCCGGGTTGGCCGGTAATCCACCCGGGACTCAGAGAGGCTCCCGATTAATCCATGGCATGCAATGTCTCATATGCTTCTTTCAACGCTGGATCGTTAAGCCCGATCGACCTCAGCCTGGCTTCGATCTGGTCGTGGACAGCTTTGGAATCAGGAAAGTCCTGATCGGTCCAAAACCTGTCTTTGCGCCGGAAGAAACCAGCTTCCTGCAGGAACCAGATGCCGTATCTGAAAGCGTCTCCCTGGGTGTCATCCAAATCACTCACCTTAAACGAACCGTCTGGCTGGTAAGACTTGGTCAGGCACCATTTGAGCATTCGAGAAATCTCTCCGCGCACTTGTTCGCGGGTAGCATCATCAAGATTCGGCCATGCCGATCTGAAGATTTTTACTGCGTCCCAATTCAGGTGATTCTCGTAATGGCCATCGAATAGGATCCCCGCGGGGAAATTAACGCGGTCCAGCTGCAGCAAGCGTCGAGTGATCCTGTCCTTGTGTTGTACTTCGCCCTTGAGATCGGAAATGACATGGAAGGTCATTCCCATATCGTCCATCTTCCAGACCTTGCCTTTCCGATCCACCATCCATTGTCCCCAGCACCCCGTCTCGGGATTCTGCCAGCGGTCCACGAAATCACGCAGCGCGTCCTTGAGTTGGGGATGAAATGAGTAGCATTTAGTTGTCCGAGTCTGAAACAGCAAGCGTGCAATTCCTGAGAAAGTCTCGTCCAGTTCTTCGCGGTTGAATACGCCTGTCTTCGTGAAGTCATCGAAGAGATCCGAATCGAGTTGGGAAACGAGTTTTTCAGGAGAGTTAAGTCGATCCAGGAAGGTCAGAGGGTAGCGGGGAGCAGATTGGCATTCCTGGACGTCATCGATCGAGTAATAGAACCTCAAGTACCACGCATTAATTCCCAGGCCCCAGCTTCCGTCCGAGGGCTGCTGCTCGTAGGCGAGTTTCTGTTCTTCCCTTTGCGTTAAACTCTGACGGAGGTCTGAAACCCTCGCCCGCGTAGCCGCCATATCTGAGGTGAAGTTCAACAACCAACGGATCTCGCGATAGATATGCATCGAGTAGTGCATGTCTTCGCCTGCAGCCTGGCGCCGATTGATCTCTTTCACGAGCGGCCGCAAAGTTGGATCTACCTCTTCAAGCCGTCTGTTCCTTGCCGTGGAAATTTGTGAGAAATCCCAGTAAAACTGGGCCGCGTCTTGAACCCCATGCCATCGTGATTCCCCTGCGCTCGGCGGCGGTGCAGTGAATATGCCTGCCTTATAAACTGATGCCGCAATGGCGATTCGCCGTAGTTGCGCACGGCTGGCATAAATGGTGACCATCAGTGCCGCGATCAACAACATGGGAATCAGCCATCGTTTAAATTTGCGCACGGTTTGAATGATACCTTCATCCGCGAGAGCAGTTTCTCGGAATCAGCCTTCAACTAGCTTTCACGATTACGTTAACTGGGCAACCTTTCCGGGACCGCTCGGTCAAGTACGTATGGACGGTCAACCGCCGGGCTGAAGCCGTGCCCTTGTTACAAAGCATGGAGTTTCTACGGCAAGATCGAGCCTTGGAAGGCAGCAGGGGCTGAAGCCCCCCAGTTTTTTTGGATGTTCACGTCCCGGCTGAAGCCGTGCCCTTGTTACAAGGCGTGGAGTTTCTCCGGCAAGATCGAGCGCCTGGAAGGCAGCAGGGGCTGAAGCCCCCCAGTTTTTTTTGCGATGTTCACGGCCCGGCTGAAGCCGCGCCCTTGTTACAAAGCGTGGAGTTTCTCCGGCAAGATCGAGCGCTTGGAAGGCAGCAGGGGCTGAAGCCCCCCAGTTTTTTTGCGATGTTTACGACCCGGCTGAAGCCGTGCCCTTGTTACAAAGCATGGAGTTCCTACGGCAAGATCGAGCGCTTGGGTTCACTCAGTGCAGCGAAATTCTCATAACCGCATTGGAGATACGAGGCTGATCACTCCTTTAGGATGCGCTCGGGGTGGGTGAAGCGGATGGTCTCGGGCCCGACGGCGCCACCGGTCATGATCATGCTCATGGCCTGCTCCATGGTCAGGTCGGTTTCGGTGACGCGCTCGAGGGGCAGCACCTGCAGAAACGCCGACGTGGGATTGATGGCGTTGGGAAGCAGGACCGCGGCAAGTTCCTGCCCCGTGGTGGCGTCGGTGAGGATGCGAGTGAGAAAGCCGATGCTTTTCTGCCCGGCGATGGGAAAATCGATGAGCACGACGCGCTGGTTGGCTTCCTTCTTTGCGAACATGCTGTCGAGCAGCTGCCGGACCGAGGTATAGACCTTGGCGACGATCGGGAGGCGCTCGAGCGTGGCTTCGAAGAGGTTGAAGATCTGCCGGCCCACGACCTGGGAGGTGAGGCGGCCGAGCACGTAGAGGACGACCAAGGTGAGGACAACGGCAAAGATCGATTGAACCCAGGGACGCGATACGGTGTCGATACCGAAGAGCACTTCAAGCAGGCGCACAAAGGGCAAGCCGGCCTTGGCCAGGTTGCCGAGCACGAAGCTGAAAACAAGCCAGGTCACAAAGAGTGGTCCGATGATGACGAGCCCGGCCAGGATGTTCCGCTGCAGGTCGCGCAGGGCGTGCACAAGAACTGGTTTCACGCAATGCTCCTCAAAAAAAGGATACGCGAGCGATTCAGCACGGACGGCGACGGCGTGATCGGCTGGAATCCTCAGGAATAGGGCACTTTCCCGTATAGTGAAGTTGGTAGGTGGGAGATGGCCAGCGCCGAAGAGCAGGATCCGCGGGTTCTCTTTCCGGTGAAGCCCGGGAGCGTCCACGAAGCGTCCGATGTGGGCGGAGGGGAATCTGCGTCACGCGAGCCGGAAGGCACACGGGAGTTTGAAGCGGAGCCCGCGGTGCGGCCGCGGAGACAACAACTTGCGCCGGTTGCGAGGCCATCGGCGTTTCAGCGCTCCGTCGGGGCCATTCGCACGGTGATTCCGATTGTGCAGAAGATTCTGCCGTTGCTCGACGGGAACATTGCTTCGGCGGTTTCGAACCTGCTGACACCGCACCATCATCCCGAGCCAGTGAACCTGGCGCCGCTGGAGAACGCGGTGGTGCGCTTGCACGGCGACAACCTTCAGCTTCGCAATCAGGTGGCCGAGCACAACACGATGCTGAAGCGCGTGGACGACCAGCTGGGCCTGGTGAAAGAAGCGACGGATCGAAACTCGATAGGACAACAAGAGTTGTTGGACGACTTACACGGCCTGCGCAAGAAAGTGCACGTGTTTGCATGGATCGGCCTCCTGCTGCTGGTGATTTCGATCGGCGTGAACGTATTTCTGTTTCTGCGCCTGCATTCCTAAGAAGGGGGACAAAAGGATTTGGGGCTGCCCGGGGGCTCCGGAAGCGTCCCATTTTGGGAATCATTGCATAGCATCAATACTTACTTTGATGAGGCAAAATCAATTTAGAGAAATTTTGCTACCTTTTACGAAGTTCGTGATGGTGGACATTGCCAGTCGTATTTTCGCAGGGCTATATTCCCGTTAGTCCAAATGGGGGCCGTACGCTCCAGCGTCACAATGCAGTTGTTCTCAAGTTCACAGAGCTTCATAAACAAGCAGCGCTTTTCCGCGCCTGCAGACGGGGTTCCTGACCATGGCATGGTATGCCTACTGCATCGGTGAGAAACAAGCATTCCCTGAATTAGCCCGACATCGTAAACCCATCCCGCTGGAATCCGTCCTAGGGGTCAGCGGCAACCAGGTGTTTTTGTATCCTGCAAGCGATTTGGCGGTTGTGGTAAGCGAGCACAGTCCTGGCGAGGGTCTCAACCAGAAGGCAGGAGTGGACCACGCCCGGGTGATCGCGGACTGTTTCCAGCAGTCGACGGTACTTCCCTTCCGCTTTGGGACGGTCTTCAACGATGACGAGAGCCTGCGGAAGTCGATTCGTTCAAACCAGCGGCAATTTCTTTCGAATATCGACAAGGTGCGCGGCAAGACCGAGATGCATTTGAAGATTTTTGTGGATGACTGCTGCACGCAGGCGGTGCGACACATGCCTGCTGAAGCGGTTGGGCGCGAATATCTGACCAATCTGCGCGAGAATGCGACACGGCAGCGCGAGCGCCAGACGCGGGCGCGGGCGGTCAGCTTCCAGATGCACAGGCTTTTCATGCCTTTGGACGAGGAAGTGAGCTGCCGGCTCACGGAAAGCGGCAAGATGGTTCTGGACATTGCGCACCTGATCGAGCGCAAGTACGTGGAGCGGTACCAGAACAAGTTCGCCTCAACCAGCACGATGATGCGAGAGTGCCATTTGCAGCTTTCGGGGCCGTGGCCGCCGTATCACTTTGTTCATCGGTTGACCCGCAATGGACATGCCCAGCCGCAGCACGCGGTGGAAGCAGGCATGGCGAACGGAGCGGGATTGCCGGTGGCCGCAATGGCCTGAAGCATTCCGGACTGACGCGAAGATCCCCGGCTTCGGCCGGGGATTTTGCTTTTCAAGCGCGTTTTTCGGGATCGCGAAGAACTACGAAGCGGAAGAACAAAAAGAACGCGGGGATCACGAGGGCCCACACGAGGTAGAAGATCCAGTCGGATGGGCCGGAATGGCCGGCCAACTCCATATGAAGGGGCGCTTCGAGGCGCCAGAGGAGCGGGGTGAGCGCCATGGCGAGGATCCAGCCGGCAGGCAGGCCCAGGACCAGCGCAAAGACCAGCGCGATTGCGTGCCGGATCATGAGCGGCCTCGGCTTCAGTTCACCTGGGAGGAGCTTGCATCCTTGGTACGGCTGAGGACGAAGGGCTTGGCGCGGCGGTCGCTTGCGGCACGATCGATCTGCTTCCAGAAGCCGACGAAGTAGTCGATGGCGGAGATGATGGAAACGACCACGGTGAAGTAGATTGCGGCGACGGCCATCCAGTGGACGGGAATGACGACATCGCCGATGATCCACTGATCCCATTGATGCGCGAGGATCGCAGAGACGACGGTAACGATCTGGAGGACGGTCTTGAGTTTGCCGAGATCGCTGGCCTGGATGGTGAATCCCTCGGAGGAAGCGATGCTGCGGAGGCCGGAGATGAGGAACTCGCGTCCGATGATGACGACGGCGATCCAGACTTTGACGATGGCAGGGTTGTAGGCGACGAGAGCGATGAGCGCGCCTGTGACCATGATCTTGTCGGCCAGGGGATCGAGGAGCATGCCCATGGTGGTGATCTGGCCGCGCTTGCGCGCGAGATAGCCGTCGAGTCCGTCGGTAATGGAAGCGAGGATGAACAGGACGGACGCCAGAATCTCCTGTGCTCCGCCTTCGCGCATGGGGAAATGGGGGGACAGGATCCAAAGCAGCAGCGGGATCATCACGATGCGGCTGAGCGTGATGTAGTTGGGCAGGTTCATGTTCGGTTCATCCCGACGCGATTGGCGATCGGCCCAGAGGAGTTCCGGAAGGTTTGTCACGGACATCGCCGGGAACGGTCATCACAACTATAACTCAGTTATCCCTGCCCGCATGGACCCGGGGTGAAGGCTGGACGGGCGTCTCGACCGTTGGATGGACGCGACGCATCGCACTGGAAAAGTAGGATATACGGAAATGCGCGAAGCAAGAGAGTTAGGACTGGCCGCAACCATTGCGGTGGTGACGGGCGAGTCGATTGCGCTGAGCATCTTTCTCACGCCGGCGGCGATGGCCAAGTCTCTGGGTTCGCCGCTGCTGCTCGGCCTGGTCTGGCTGGGGATGGCGGTGATGGCCGGCAGCGGTGCATTGTGCTATTCGGCGCTGGCGGTGCGGTTTCCGGAATCGGGGGGCGAATACATCTATCTGCGAGCGGGATACGGGGAGGTTCCGGGATTCCTGTACGGCTGGATGGCGGGGATGGTCATGTATCCCGGCGTGGCGGCTGCGTTGGCGTTCGGATCGGCTCCTTATCTTGCGCAGTTGATTCCGCTGAAGACGCCGGTGCTGGCCTTGGTACCGGCATTGATGCTTTGCATTTTTGGCGCTTTGAACCTGGCTGGCACACGGCTAAGCGGCACGGTGATGTCGCTGGTGAATCTGCTGAAGATTGGCGTGCTGTGCGCGCTGGTGGGGTGGTCGGTGATTTCAGGACATGCGCATCTGTCGAATCTGCTGCCGCTGGCTGAACGCAGGCCGGGATCCGACGCGTTGTTTCCGGCGGTGGCGGGAGCGATTGTGAGCGCATTTTTCAGCTTTGGCGGATGGTGGGAGGCGTGCAAGATCGCCGGCGAAGTACGGAATCCGAAGCGCAGCCTGCCGCTGGCGTTCGCCGCGGGGGTGGCGATTGTAACCGCGGTGTACATGCTGGTCAGTGCGGCGTTTCTTTCGGTGGTTCCCATCGAGCGGGCCACATCGAGCACTGCGTTCGTAGCGCAGTTCGGAGCGGCGCTGTTCGGAAATGCCGGCGCGAAGATTCTCTCGGCGTGCGTGATGCTCTGCGTGTGTGGCGGCGTTGCGGCGCTCACGATGGCGTCGTCGCGCGTGAGTTTCGCGATGGCGCAAAGCGGATCGCTGTTTCCCGCGTTCGCGCGGCTGCATCCGCGATTTGGAACTCCGGCGAATGCCATTCTGCTACAGACCGGGCTTTCGCTGGTCGTGCTGCTGTTTGGTGGATTCGACCGCATGCTGGCCTACATCATTTTTCCGGCGGTGGCGTTTCTTGCGCTGGCGGTGTCGACACTGTTCCGATTGAAGGAACCCGTGAGGGAGTGGTGGTATCCGGGAGCGCCCGTCGTGTTCATCGCCTGCTGCGCGGCCATCGATTTGCTGATCCTGATGCACAACCCATTGCCGGCGCTGGTGGGAGTAGGAATCGTGTTGTGCGGGATGCCATTGCGGAGGTTCTTCGCGGCTCGCGGGGTGCGCGATACGGTAGCGGCGGAAGAGTAGTTGGGCAGCCGGGGGATGATTTTCAAATCGAGGAATCGGAATGAAGCCCATACTCTTCAAGGCCGGTGCTTGAACCCTGGGGTTCACCTGCAGCCCGTACCCTTCTTCATTCAGGACCCTTCTTCATCGAGACCGAGGACAACGACGATTCCTCGACTCGTCTGCAGACTTGCTTGCGACGCCATGATTTACCATCACGTTGCATGTATCTAGCCGAAGCCCAGATGACAACCAGCGAGGTACTGCGCGCATTCCAGCACAATGAGCCGGGGTTGTTCCTGGGTTCGGCATTCATGACGGTGGGGCTGGTTGCAGCCGGTTTCTGCCTGATGCGACGGAAGGCCGACGTGCTGTTGATTTCGCTGGCGGTGTTTGCTTTCCTGTATGGCGAGCGGCTCTGGTGGGATTCGGCTCTCACCGTGCCGGCGGGCGAATTCTTGCGGCGCATCAGGCATGCGATCAATCCGCTGGTTCCTGTGCCGGCGTTCATCTTTTTTCAGACTGCAGGACTGTTGCCGCGGCGGGGCAAGCCCTACACATATGTTGCGATCTCGATTTTTCTGATTCTGACGTTGCTGACGACGATTTTGGGCTGGCAGCCGATCCTGCATCAAGCGAATAACGTCGTGGTCATCATCGCACTGATTGCGGTGCTGGTTCACTCCGTGCTGCAAGGATCGCGGGATCGCGATTACCGGGTGCTGCGCGGCGGACTTCTCGTCTTTGTAGGCCTTGCTTTGTGGGACAACTCTTTGGGTCAGCATTTGGGGTGGACTGAGACGGAGCCATATGGTTTCGCCGTGTTTCTGTCGTGCATGGGATACGTTGCGGGAAGGCGCGTGCTGCGACGGGACCAGGAGTTAACGGAGGTAAGGCAGGAACTCGAGCTGGCGCGGCGGATCCAGCTTTCGATTCTGCCGGAGAAGTTTCCCGATTCAACGCCGTTCGATGTGGCCGCGCGCTACGTGCCGATGACCTCGGTGGCCGGGGATCTCTACGACTTTCTGGTAGCGGGCGATCGGCAAGCGGGCTTGTTGATTGCGGACGTGTCGGGCCATGGAGTTCCCGCGGCGCTGATTGCCTCGATGGTGAAGATGGCGGCGACGTCGCAGCGCGCGCATGCGGCGCATCCAGCGGAGCTACTGGCGGGCATGAATGCGGCGCTCTGCGGGAACACGCAAGGACAGTTTGTTACCGCTGCGTATGTCTATCTTGACGGGCAGGCGCGCGAGTTGCGATATGCCGCAGCCGGGCATCCCTCGATGCTGCTGATGCGAAACGGACAGGTGACGGAGATCGCGGAGAACGGTTTGCTGCTGGCGGCAACGGGAGAGGCGGCGTACACCCAGCGAACGCTGACGCTGGAACGCGGCGACCGGCTGCTTCTTTACACCGATGGGCTGCTTGAGGCCAAGAATGCGGAAGGACGGCTGTTTGGAGACGCATCGCTTGCCGCAGCGCTGGAAAGAACGATCGGCCTTGCAGCCGCCGACGCGGTGCAACGGATCATCGCGGAAGTGCAGCAATGGGCGGCTTCGCAGGAAGATGACCTGACGGCATTGGTCTGCGACTTTGTAGCGGCCGGGTAGCAGCTTCCGGCGTGGACGCGAAAACGCTATCCCGGAGCCCAGTGCGGCCGATTGGATTGTTCGCGGATTGAAAGCGAAGTAGTTCCGGGACCGATGGTGATAGGCTATGGAGCAACAATGATTTGAGGATGGGCTCCATGAAAGGAAATGCGAAAGTTCTCGAGCATTTGAATCAAGCGCTCCGCGACGAACTGACGGCGATCAACCAGTATTTTCTGCACGCCGAAATGTCGGAGAACTGGGGCTACAAGAAGTACTCGAAGTACATCAAGAGACAGTCGATCGACGAGATGAAGCATGCCGAACTGCTGATGGAGCGGATCCTGTTTCTTGACGGCATGCCGAAGATGGAACCGATGTCGCTGACGATCGGCAAGTCAGTCAAGGAGATGATCGAGTCGGATCTGGATTTGGAACACGAGGCAGTGGCCTCATACAACGAATCGATCCGGGTATGCGTGGAGAACGGCGACAATGGTTCGCGAGACCTGTTTGTGAAGCTATTGAGGGATGAAGAAGGTCATGTCGATTGGCTGGAGGCGCAGGTCCACCAGATCGGCGAGATCGGGTACGAACGATATCTGATCACCCAGACCGAAGAGGATTGACGCGCTCGAATTCGCCTGTCCGCCATTCGCGACATGCGGGTTTTGGGGAAGCAAAGCAAATGGCCGGAACCCCGAGGTAACCGGCCACGCTCTCAAGAAGGTGCGGTCCTACTTCGCGCCTTTCAATGTCGCAGCGATCTTGCGCGCGTCGTCGATGGTGCCGCTGCGATAGTCCACTTCCACGAGGCAGACCTTTCCAGGTATCTGAATTCCGCGGTAGACGTTAGGGCGGTGCGCGCCGTTTTGCCCTTCCATCTGGAAGTCGGTCGGCGTGTCCTTGACGATCTTGTCGTCGGGATACATTTTGGGCGCGTTTTCTTTTACCTGGCTGAGTTGGGGGCTGAGCCTGGGAGAAGTGACGGCAACGGTGATGGATTTATCGGGCGAGTTGGCGATGCCCAGGTTAGCCATCTGTTCCCATTCGCCGGGCACGGTGACCTGGCAACTTCCATCGCGTGATGTAATCTGCTTGCCCGCCTGAGCATGGAGTGAAGCGGCCGCCGTGGCCGCGACGATACAAACGATCGCGCTTCTCATCAAACCCTTGTTCATCGATCTCCCCTGGACTTCTGGTTTCACTTCGCAGGCGAGGGTATCCCAGGAGCAGCGCGCAGAACAACTGTTTTTCGCGGCCTCGCCGCTAGCCGCAGGGTTGTCAATTTCGTTCTCGGGACGAATCGGACGCGGGCCGGATGAGGGCTATTGACACGAACCGCCGCGTTCGATCACACTCATGTCGTGCTTCGATAGGAGAGATGATTGGCAAGCGAGAGAATCCCGGTTTTGCAAGGCACGCTTGACCTTTTGCTGCTCAAGGCCATTGGCGATGGCGAATATCACGGGCTCGGCATTTCGCAGAGAGTGGAACAAATCACGCAGGGCGCGTTCCACGTAACGCCTGGCTCGCTCTTCCCTGCTTTGCACCGGATGGAGGAGGCCGGCTGGCTCACATCGCAGTGGGGCGAATCGAAGAACAACCGGCGGGCCAAGTATTACCGGCTCACGAAGACGGGCAAACGGCAACTCAAGTCAGAAGCGGCGAGTTGGAACAAGGTCGTTCTCGCGATGAGCAGCGCGCTCAAAGCGGTTTAAGGAGTTGTTGTGAAGCTGCGACTGCGGAGTGCGCTGCATAATCTTCTGCACAAGCGCGACGTCGAGAAGGATCTCGATGAAGAGGTGCGGGCGTTCGTGGACCTGGTTGCCGAAAACGAGGCGGCCGGGGGCGCGTCGCAAGTTGAGGCGAAAAGGCGCGCGCTGGCGGAGTGTGGCGGCGTCGAGCGGGTGAAACAGGGTGTTCGCAGCGGCCGCTCCGGGGTTGGGTTGGAAACGCTGTGGCAGGACCTTTGCTTCGGCATGCGCCAATTGCGGCGCAACCTGGGATTCGCTGTTGCAGCCATCCTGACGCTGGGGATCGGCATCGGCGCCAACACCGCAATTTTCAGCTTCGTCAACTCCGTGCTTCTTCGTCCGCTTCCCTATCCCGATGCAGACCAACTCAGCATCATCCTGACAGAGGAAGGCAATTCCAGCCGCGCGCCGGCATCGATGTTCGAGCTTTACCAGATGCGCCAACGCAGCCGTGAATTCGATCAGATCGCCGGCATCTGGGTGACGAACCGGGCATTGCCTGGGAAAGGCGATCCCGAGCAGGGCAAGGTTGGCGTGGTAACTGCCAATTTTCTTCCGCTGTTCTGCGCCCGGCCCGCACTGGGACGGCTGTTTGGCCCGGAAGACGATCTGGAGAACGCGCCTTCGACACTTGTCCTGTCGAATGAGCTCTGGGTGCGGAAATTCGGAGCCGATCCACATATTGTCGGCAGCGCAGTGCCGTTCGGCAACGGGTCCTCGATCGTGATCGGCGTTCTCCCGAAGAATTTCCGGCTGATCTTTCCTGGAGATGCGAGCGTACCGGCAATCGTGGACTATTTTCAGTCCACTCCCATCGGTCCATGGGAGCCGGACGGTCCGGGCTATCTTCACCTGGTTGGACACCTGCGCAGCTCAAACAATTTGGCGGCCGCGCAGGCTGAACTTCGGATGATCGCGGAGCAGATCAATCACATCAGCGCTCGAACGCGAGTGGCGAATTATCACCTGTACACTTTTTCGCTGCAGGACGACGATGTGCGCGAGGTTCGCCGGACACTCTACCTGCTTTTCGGAGGGGTTGCGTTCATTTTGCTGATTGGCTGCGCAAATGTGGCGAACCTGCTGATGGTCCGGGCCCGCCAGCGGCTTCATGAGACCACGATTCGCGCGGCGCTTGGCGCTTCAGTACCACGACTGGTGCAGCAGATTCTTATCGAAACCGTGACGACGGTCCTGCTGGGAGGCGCGGTCGCATTACTGCTGGGCTGGGCCGCGTTGAAGGCGATTATCGCGGTGGAACCGCCTTCGTTCGCGAATCTTGGGCATGTCAGCCTGGATCTTCGCGTTCTGGCGTTCACGTTGGTTGTCGCGCTCTTTGTCAGCCTGCTGGTGGCGATCGCGCCCATCTCGACCGTCCGGCACCTCAAGCTGGCCGAAGACCTGAAGCGCAGCGGCCGGACGACAACGCGCAAGCAGGGATTATCGACCAGGTTGCTGGTCGCCACCGAGGTTGCGCTGGCCTTTGTGTTGCTGATTGGAACCGGCCTGCTGGTAAGAACCTTTGCGAACATTCTTCGCGTCCAGCCCGGATTCCGGCCTGACAACGTGTTCACCTTCCGCGGAAGCATTCCGAATACCAACACTCTGCGCGAGGTCCAGCGGTCGTTGACGGCGATTCCGGGGGTGCAATCGGTCTCGACGGTTTCGCATCTTCCGCTGGATGACGCCGGAAACTGGTACGACTACTACTGGAAAGACGGAACCCCGCTGGAACAGCAGAACACGGTGATGACGGACATGCGTTCGGTGCTGCCGGGATATTTTGGGACGATCGGCGCCGAGCTGATCGAGGGGCGCGACTTCATCGACTCGGACGATGCGGCGCACCAGCATGTCGGGGTGATCGATGACCTGCTTGCGCACCAGCTTTGGCCGGGCGAAAGCCCTCTTGGCAAACGCATCAACGTCTCCGATTCTCCCAAAGGGCCGTTTCAGTTCGAGCGCGATTGGGTTGTGGTTGTCGGGGTCGTCCGCCACGTGCAGTACCACTCGCTCACGGCGGTGGTGCGCCCGCAGGTGTATGTGCCGTATCCGCTGGCGCCGCGGCCCTCCATGTCGATGGTGATTCGCACTGGGGGAAATGTGCCGGATCTCGCGAACTCGGTGCGCAAGCAGATCGCGGGCCTGAATCGCAATGTTGCCATCACCCATCTCGAGCCGCTGTCTTCGGTCGTGGACCGCGCGCAGGCTGGGAGCCGCTTCATCTCGGTGCTCGCCACGCTGCTTTCGATCGTTGGTTTGCAACTAGCTCTCGGCGGCATCTACGGAGTGCTCTCTTACTCAGTTGTTCTGCGCACCGCGGAGATAGGCATCCGGATCGCGGTGGGAGCGGAACGAGCAGAGATTCTGCGCCTGATTTTTGCAGAGGGTTTCGCTTGCGTGGCGCTTGGCGTGGGCGCGGGAGTTCTCTTCTCGGCCTTCTCGATGCCGTTGCTCGACCATTTGCTGTTTGGAGTGAAGCCGGACAGCCTGCTCGTGTATGGATTGATGAGTTTGTTGATCCTGCTTCTCAGCGGAATTTCGATGCTGATTCCCGCTGTGCGCGCCATGCGCGTGGATCCGGTGAGAGCGCTGGCCTGCGAGTGAGCCGAATGAGGTTCGCGGCCATTCTCGAGAGGACGTCCCCTCAGGGGCATGCCCCGATCCTTTTCGGCCTTCGCGATGTAGGGGCTGAAAAAGCCCGTACCTTCAAGGAACTGTGGGGTTGCGAGTGCTCGAAGCGAGGAGCAACTGCAGATCCTTCGGCTCACCACCCCCAAGCTGAAAGACGCTTGGGGCCCCGTTTGCTCAGGGACATCGTTGAGGGAGGGATGAAAGCATTGAGGGGATGACAGGGTATGGAGAGAGCGATGATGTATTGAACTGCAAGAAAACGGACCGCGCGAGGCGGCCCGTTTGTCACATTTGCCTGGTTGTGAGCTAGGCGTAGATGCCGCGCTGCTTGATGGTGAAGGCTACGCGGTCGATGGCGAGCATGTAGGCCGCGATGCGGTTGTTGACGTTGTGGGCCTCGGCGTAGCGCACCACGTCGTCGAAGCTGTCGCGGAGGATGGTTTCGAGCTGCTCGTTGACGATGGCTTCCTTCCAGAAGTAGCCCTGGCGGTCCTGCACCCACTCGAAATAGCTGGCGGTGACGCCTCCGGCGTTGGCGAGGATGTCGGGCACGATAAAGATCCGCTTTTCGGCGAGGATCTCATCGGCGACGGCGGTCGTGGGACCGTTGGCGCCTTCGACCACGACGCGCGCCTTGATCTTGTCGGCGTTGCGGCTGGTGATGACGTTCTCAGTGGCGGCTGGAATCAGTACGTCACAGTCGGAGACCATGAGCTCGTCACTGGGCATGGCTTCGGCCCCGCGGAAACCGAGGAGGGTGTTGTTGCGGTATTTGTACTCGATGAGCTGATGGATATCGATGCCGTTGGGATTGCAGAGCCCGCCGTCTTTTTCCGCGATGCCGATGATCTTGTAACCGTGCTCCATCATGAGGCGGGCGGTGTTGGAGCCGACGTTGCCGAAGCCCTGGATGATGACGCGGCAGCCATCGATGGGCATGTTGAGGTAGCGCAGGCTTTCGCCGCATACGACCATAACGCCGCGGCCGGTGGCTTCGATGCGCCCGCGTGATCCGCCAATGTTGAGCGGCTTGCCGGTGACGACGCTGGTGACGGTGCGGCCCATGTGCATGGAGTAGGTGTCCATGATCCATGCCATGGTTTGCTCATTGGTGTTCATGTCGGGCGCGGGCACATCCTTTTCGGGCCCGATGAAGTCAATGATCTCGGAGGTATAGCGGCGTGTGATGCGTTCGAGTTCGCCGTTGCTGAGAATCTTGGGATCGCAAATGACCCCACCCTTGGCTCCGCCGAAGGGGATGTTGACCACGGCGCATTTCCAGGTCATCCAGCTGGCGAGGGCGCGTACTTCGTCGAGGGTTACATCGGGGGAATAACGAATGCCCCCTTTGGCAGGTCCGCGGGCGATGCTGTGCTGCACGCGGTAGCCTGTGAAGATTTCGATTCGACCGTCGTCCATGGTCACTGGAAAATGCACGATGATTTCACGTGCGGGCGTTCTAAGCAGCTTCCAAAGACCTTCGTCCAGGTTGAGCTTGCGAGCTGCAAAATCGAACCGTGCACTTTGCGCTTCCCATGGATTGATTTCCTGGTCCAAAGTGACGGCTGGGCTTACTGTAGGCATACCTCTCTCCCATCTCCTTCCCGCCGGGGCGATGAACCGGTTCGGTTCGGCACCCACATTCTCAGATGCGGCGGGAATCCGCCCGGGACTCCCGAGCGCTTCCCCTGACCGGCTGTTTGAAGATAGCCGGGATTTGAGCCAAGGCGAAGACCGCCGAGAGCCCAAACCCCTGTGAGTCTAGGCCGCTGGCGTGAAGTCGTCAAGCCTCGGAAAGCACAGGTGGTAACCTTTCGGAACCTGTCTTGAAACCTGCTTGAGTGTGCGCGCCGTCACTGACCGGATGCGTGGAGGCAGCAGGGGGATTTTGGCTGGTGCGTAAATCGATCCGGCGTTCCGATGACTGTGCGTGGGAGCAGGCGGATCGGAAAAGCCATCGTTTCGCGTTACTTTAGCAGTACAGAACGCCGAATCCGGTTCGGATTGGCATCTCCTACGCTAAACTGGGGATAACCCGTTGCACATTCGCAAGCACTTTGTCCATTCGGGGATGGGTCAGGCCGGCTTGCGAAAACTGGAGCTGCGATGAGAACCGTCGAAAGGGTTCTGGTCATCGACGACGACAAGGTAGTCTGCGAGGTCGTCTCTGCCGCAGCGAAGACAATGGGACTGGATTGCGTCGCTACCAAAGAGGCGGCCACCTATCTCAGCCTGATTCCCTCCGACACAACCCTGATCCTGCTTGATCTGATGATGCCGGACATGGACGGTATTGAAGTGCTGCGACTGCTG
This sequence comes from Occallatibacter sp., assembly GCA_035308825.1. GTDB lineage: Bacteria > Acidobacteriota > Terriglobia > Terriglobales > Acidobacteriaceae > Telmatobacter. The sequence continues at coordinate 90,951 of DATGFX010000091.1, forward strand.
GGCGAGCGGCAATGCAAAGCCGGCATCGTGCTGATGAGCGGCATGGACAAGCGGGTGATTGAAACGGCAGCCAAGCTGGCACAGACGCTGGGACTTTCGGTTGTCGGTCACCTGCAGAAGCCGTTTCCGCTGCCGGAGCTGATGGAATGTCTTGGAACCCATGTCGCGCCGGAATTGCTGGAAGACGCAATGGAAGGGCCGCCGGTTCCGATTACCGACGAGCTATTGCGCAGCGCCTTCGACCGCACAGAGTTCGTGCTCTACTACCAGCCGCAGATCAAGATTGCAACCGGCGAAGTGACGGGGGTGGAGGCGCTCTCGCGCTGGCGTCATCCCGATCTTGGCCTGATTATGCCCGACCAGTTCATCGGGCGCGTTGAGGACCTGGGGTTGATGGACAGGCTTTGCTGGATCAGCGCGGAAACAGGGCTGGAAGAACTGAAAAGGTTTCCGTCGCCAAGCGGAGGCCTGCTGCGGCTGTCGTTGAATGCCACGGTGCAGTCGTTGCGCGACCTCAGATTTCCCGACCTGATGACCGGCCTGGCCGCGAAATTCGAGGTGCCACCGGAGAACATCGTCGTGGAGATCACAGAATCGGGGCTCATTCATGAATTGGCGCGCACGCTGGATGTCTTGACTCGCCTGCGGATGAAGCGAATCCAGCTTTCGATTGATGACTTTGGCACGGGTTACGCGATGATGAAGCAGCTGCAAAACGTTCCGGCCACGGAAATCAAGATCGACAAGAGCCTGGTGGACCGCATGCACGCGAGCGACAGCGATCGCGTGATGGTGGAAAAGGTGATCGAGATGGGCCACGAGCTGGGCATGGAAGTGATGGCCGAGGGCGTGAGAACCCAGGAGCAACTGAACCTTCTGCGTCTAATGGGGTGCGATGGAGCGCAGGGTTTCTTGTTCAGCCCGCCACTTCCTGCTGCTGAGCTGATTCGCTGGATGGCGGAGTATTCGAGCCGCGTGGCATAGATCGCACAAGATGGTGCTGCAATTTGCCTGAGACAAATTACCTTCGGGGGCTAAAGCCCGGGGAATTCCTGCGATGCTGATGGACGGGCTGAAGCCCGTAGCCTTCAGGCGGAAGGTGCGCAGGGTACGCCCAATTACACTGATGCTGTGAAAGCTTCCGCGAACCTAATCCAGCCCAGCCGCAAGGAGTTTCTTGCGCTTGCCCGCCATCACACCCTGGTTCCCGTGGTTCGCACGCTGACCGCGGACCTGGAGACACCGGTGTCTGCGTTTTTGCGGGTGGCCTGGAGCGAGCGGGAGTGTTTTCTGCTGGAATCGGTGGAGGGCGGCGAGCAACTAGGGCGATACACCTTTATCGGTGTCAATCCGTTCAAGCGGATCGTGGCGCAAGGGCACGCTGTCACGATTACAGAAGGCAAAAAGACAACCCGCATCGAGGGAGATATTTTTCATGTGCTGCGTGATGCGCTCGGTGGCCACAAGCCGGCGCGGCTGCCGGGATTGCCTCCGTTCACCTCGGGTGCGGTGGGGTTCTTTGCCTACGATGCCGTGCGACAAATCGAGCGGTTGCCTTCGCTGGCCAAGGATGAGTTGGGTGTGCCTGATGCGTGCCTGCTTTTCTTTGACGAAGTGCTGGCCTTCGACCATGTGCGCAAAGAGATCTGGCTGGTGGTGACCGCGGATGTAGAGAAGCAGTCGCCAACGCGCGCATGGGACGACGCCGTGAAGCGGCTGGCGCGCCTGGAGAGGAGGCTTGCCAAACCACTGCCGAAGCTTCCCCGCGTTCAGGCAAAGTCAAAGTTGAAGGTTCGATACCGCACATCGAAGCGCGATTATCTTGCGGCGGTCGAAAGGACGAAGGAATACATTGCAGCGGGCGATGTTTTTCAGGCAGTGATCTCGCAGCGTCTCGACGTGGAGCCGGGGACCGACAGCTTCCAGGTCTACCGGTCGCTGCGCACCGTGAATCCCAGTCCTTATATGTATTTCTTGCGGTTCACTCCGGAGGGTCCGCTTGGGGGAGGAGATGGGAAATCGCGGTCGCGGAAGCAGGGTGGGTCGGCTGCTTTGGAGCTGGCGGGTTCGTCGCCGGAGCTTCTGGTGCGCGTGCATCAAGGCAAGGTGGACTATCGGCCCATTGCCGGAACGCGTCCGCGCGGAGCAACCGAGCGCGAGGACCAGGCACTTGCAGACGAGATGATCAACGATGAGAAAGAGCGCGCCGAGCATGTAATGCTGGTCGATCTGGGCCGCAACGATGTCGGCCGCGTGAGCCAGTTCGGATCGGTGAAGGTGGGGCAGTTGATGTTTGTGGAGCGATACAGCCACGTGATGCACATTGTGAGCGCGATCGAGGGGAAGCTGCGACCCGAGCTGACGGCCGTGGATGCGCTGCGCGCCTGCTTCCCTGCGGGCACACTGAGCGGCGCACCCAAGGTGCGGGCCATGGAAATCATCGAAGAACTCGAACCCGCGCGGCGGGGCACCTATGGTGGCGCGGTGCTGTATGCGGACTTTTCGGGAAACCTCGACTCGTGCATTGCGATCCGCTCGCTGCTGACGCGCCATGGCAAAGGTCATCTGCAGGCGGGGGCGGGAATTGTGGCGGATTCAGTGCCTGAACTCGAATACCAGGAATCGCTGAACAAGTCGCGAGCGGTCATTCGGGCGATCGAGCGGGCGCGGGAACTCTGATTGCTGGGGCAAGCCCTCACTGATTCAATCCCGGCTCTCCGCCAGGACCCCAATGCTCAGTACGCTTGCGCGGCCTGGAACGGTGCTCTCTCGCCGCGACGTCAGGAAGTGAGTGTCTGGTACCTGCGCGTGAGCCACATCAGCATCGCAGCGAGCGAGGCGCAGGCGAGTAGACCGGCGATCGCATCGATGGCGAGGCTGCCGGCGATTCCTGCGCGGGCAAATCCGAACGCGTCAACGTAGAGCAACTCAGATCATCGTCCATCTTCCCGTCTTTTAGAACTCCGAAGCGGATCGCATCGAGGTTTCGACAGTGTGATCGGCGAGCCGCAGTGAACGAGATGGTACTGGAGGCAGAGGCCGGTTACCTGGGTTCGGGCGGGCATTGGGATTGTGTGTGCTACCCTTCGACTGTCTGTGGCCAATTTTGAAAAAACACCGGCGGAGGTCCAGGAGATTCTTTCCAAGCCGATCCAGCAGCTTGGATTGAAGCTGGAAGGCTCTCCGCTCGAACGATTCGTCCAGCAGCTTTACCAAGAGCTGGAGGCGAAAGGACTTCATCGGTTCCGGCCCAAGTGCTATCTGACCGACGAGTGGGGCTGCCCGAGCATGGAGCCGGTGATTGGAATTCCGTTCTATCTTGCTGATCCGAAACTGCAGCGGCTTGAGTCGGAGATGAACGATATTGAAGACGCGCGGCAGATCATGATGTACATGCGCCACGAGGCGGGCCACGCCTTCAACTACGCATACGCGCTGTACAAGACAGAGGAATGGCGCAGCCTGTTCGGACCATTCCGGCGGGCATATCGAGACAACTACAAACCAGTTCCCTTTTCGCGCCAGTTTGTGCGGCACATGGAGGGCTGGTACGCGCAGAAGCATCCCGATGAGGACTTCGCCGAAACGTTTGCGGTGTGGCTGACTCCGAGGTCGAACTGGCGTCAGCGCTACAAGGGCTGGGGTGCGATGAAGAAGTTGCTCTACATGGATCGCATCGGCCACAAGCTTGGCGAAGCCGATCCGGTCGTCGCACATGGGGACACCGATATCACCGTGGACGAAATGAACGTGACGGTCGGTGAGTTCTACCAGCGCGCGCTCGATCACGAACTCACTCCGGGCGAGCTGCCTCTTGAAACGGACTTGCGCGACATCTTCAATGTATCGAAGCGACGAAGAAAGAATGTTCGTCCGGCGGTTGAACTTCTTCGCGAGAATCGCAAGGTGCTTGTGGACAAGGTGAACTACTGGACAGGCGTGCAGCGCCCGCTGGTTAAGAAGTTGGTGGAGACCATCGAAGCAAAAGTGAGCGACCTTGGGCTGCGCGCCGACATAAAATGTGAAAGAGAATACTTAACGGAAGTGACAGTGTATGCGACCGCGCTGGCGATGAACTATATGACTCGGGGCAAATTCATTTTGCCGTGACGCGGTGCGGCCTGAGTTCGAAGGCAAGTGAGGCAAACAGAGAATAGGTAGTAGAGGCAACATGGCAAACTTGAAAGTTACGATCTTGCACGATGTTTGGGAAGAGGGACCGCCAGAGCCGGAACCAGAGCCGGTGAAGGCGCCGCGCGGCAAGAACGGCAAGCGCCGCAAGAAGAAGAAAGATCCGATGCACGACCGGGAAGAGATCTTCGAGGCGTTGACGAAGCTCGGTCATGAACCCTCTTATTACATTCTTGACGGCAAGAATCAATCGCTGCTTGGTCTGTCAAAATGTGGCGCGGATCTTATTTTTAATCTCACGGAGTCGTATGCCGGCGACGACAAGATGGACAAGAACATCGCCGCCTACCTGGAACTGCTGCACATTCCTTACACCGGCGGCGGACCGCAGGCGCTTTATCTTGCGCAGGACAAGTCTCTGGCCAAAAAGATTTTCGATTTTCACAAGATCAAGACACCGGATTTTGCCACGTCGTATAAGGGCCGCACCGATCATTCGCATGATATCGAGTTTCCATTGATCGTAAAGCCCGTCTCGGAGGATGGATCCATCGGCATTGATAACGGCTCTGTTGTCGACAGCGTGAAGGAGCTGATGGAAAGGATCCACTACATCCACGAGGAATTCGACAGCCCGGCGCTGATCGAGGAGTACATTGAGGGTCGCGAGATTTACGCAGCCGTTCTCGGCAACGACAACGCCGAGGTGCTGCCGCTGATCGAGCTCGATCTTTCGAAGCTTCCGAAGGGGACACCGCGGATCGCTGGCCAGGACGTGAAGTTCGATCACGATACCGAGGCCTACAAGGTAACGAAATCGGCGCCGGTGGAAGACCTCGACGAGGAGACAAGCAAGAAGCTTCGGGACACGGCGCTTGCCGCTTATCGCGCGCTGAAATTGCGCGACTACGGCCGCATCGATATGCGGCTGAACAAAAAAGGCGAGGTGTACGTGATTGAAGCCAATCCAAACCCGTGGCTGACCAGCGCCGCGGAATTCATGATGGCGGCAAAGAAAGCCGGCTACTCGTATGCAGACATGATCGAGAAGATCGTGGAGCTGGCGAGAGCGCGGGCGGTGCAGTAAGCCTCGATGGCGATGACGAATTCTTACGAACAGCGGTCTCGCGGTCCCATGCGAGACATCATGCGCGATCTTGGAAGGGCGCTCCTGTTCGTCCTGTTCGCAGTGTTGACGCCGGCTGCGCATGCACAGCTCTCGGGACGCACTCGTGCGGTCACGCGCGGCGATCTTTGCGTTACGGAAGGAAACATCAGTACGGATTCGGCGAACCAGCTCAGGGTCGACAGTAGCAAAATGCGCGCTTATGTGAATGCACGAACCACGGAGGCGATTGAAGCGCGGTTCAGATACCTTGGTGGAACCGCCCAGGAATCGGCTCTCGGCTCGGGCGTCGTTCGCCGCCAGTTCGGATTGAAGCTGCGCGCTCAAAATGCCTGCAACCTCGTGTACGTGATGTGGCGCTTCGAGCCCGAATCCAAAGTTGTCGTTTCCATCAAGAAGAATCCCGGAAAGACCACCAGTTCGGAATGCGGCAACGGAGGTTACCAGAACATCAAGCCGCACCACGGCGGGTCCGTCCCGGCTCTGCGCCCTGGCGAGGTTCATACGCTTGCGGCCGAATTGCACGGAAATCTACTCAACGTCTTTGTCGATCACGTCAATGTATGGGAGGGCAACTTAGGACCGGAAGGCAGCGACCTGGCCGGGCCGGTCGGAATTCGGTCGGACAATGCTCGCCTCCGCTTCGACCTCGAGGCAGGTACCGTCAACGGCATGCACCCTGATTTTCGTCTGGCCTGCAAGGCAGGTCCCGGAGTCTCGGATTGAAGGCGCTTCATCATAGGCGCGCTCCGAGCAACGCAAAAGCAAGAGAAGCAGAAGGCTTTATTCCGCGCCAAAGATGCGGCGGAAGAAGTGCCCGATGCGCGTGAAGAGGTTGTCCTTCTTGTGCTTCGCTCCATGCATCGGAGTTTGCGCCGTGGACGCGTCCGCAGGAGGAGCGGGAGGGATGACGGCAGCCTGCGTTGCACGATCGCTGCTCTGGTAGACAAGCGGTTCGGTGAGTTGCGGGTTCGCTGCCGCCGGAGTTGATGAAGGAGCCGGGGCAGGCGTGGGGGCGAGGCCTTCGCTTTGCGCGAGGGGAAACTCGTTGGCAACCGCAGGAGTGGAGGAGGGCGGGCATCCACAGGGCTCTTTTTCGTTGTCGACAACTTCGTGCAGGCTTCCGTGCTGGAACATGACACGCTGACCCGGCTGCACGCGGTAGTCGCCCCCGTCGAAGACGCTGGTGACGAGCACGTAGGGAGCGCTGACGCCGGGATTGTCGATGCAGGTGTCGCCGTGATCGCCGAGGCGGACTTTGACGTCGGCCGCACCGGGCCCGCTGATGAGAATGCGGAAGTCGGGCGTGAGCAGGATGTCGGCATTGCGACCGGTGGCGAAGCTGGTTTCGACGGCTCCGTGGTCGAGCGCCATCATGAGGCCGGGTGTATCACCCTTGGGAATGCTCGAGTCGGCGGCCAGCTTAACGGTTGTGGAGGCGCAGACGCGCAACGTGCCGCGGCGAGGCAGCGTAACGTCGGTGGTTGTCGAGCCTGAGGTGACGGTGCCGGTGGCAGCGATGAAGGCTTTGCCACCCATGACCTGAAGCGCGCCGGTGACAGCTGCGGCGCTTCCGGGTGTGTCGGAATTGAGGGGCACGATGGCGATGGGATCGGCGGGAGCGATCGCGGCAGGAACGACCGCCGCAGTGGAATTGGGCGAGGATTGCGCGAATAGAACCGCGGGCGCAAGCGCGAGGGTTGCAAAGAGCACGGCGCGACGATGTGTGAAATGAAGTGCGCGAGTCGAGCGGGTCAGCGGCATCCGGCTACATTTCCAGGAAATTGCGGATCATCTGGCGGCCGCCCTCGGTAAGCACGCTCTCAGGATGAAACTGCACGCCTTCAACAGGCAAGGAGCGATGACGGAGACCCATAATGACGGAGCCGCCGCGTTTGCCGGCGCCGTTTGATTCCGGCGTGCGCGCCGTAACGGCCAAATCGGCAGGCAGGTTTTCTTCCGCGACAATGAGCGAGTGATAGCGCGTGCAGGTGAGCGGATTGGGGAGGCCAGCGAAGACGCCCTTGCCATCGTGCGAGACAGGGCTCGTTTTTCCGTGCATCAGTTGATGCGCACGAACGACGCTGCCTCCGAAGGCTTCCCCGATGGCCTGGTGGCCGAGACAGACGCCGAGGATCGGAGTCTTTCCGGCCATGTGGCGGATGAGGGGAACAAGGATGCCGGCTTCGCGGGGCGTGCAGGGGCCGGGCGAAAGCAGGATTCGATCCGGCTTGAGGGCTTCAACTTCCTGGACCGTAAGCTCGTCATTGCGGCGAACTTCGACCTTGGCACCCAGCTCGCCGAGGTACTGGACGAGGTTGTAGGTGAACGAGTCGTAATTGTCGAGGACGAAGACCATGGTTGGATTTCAGTGTAGCGCGGAGGCCGAGAGAGGCCGCAATGAAGTGACGCGGCAAAGGCGCGGAGGGCTCGGCAATTGAGCGATGGCAACCTGGCCCTTGACAGATTTTGGATTCGGGCAGAATATATGTCGTATACGACGTATCGTATGCGACGGAGGTTGGAAATGGCGTTCAACGTGGATTCGGCGATCAGTTCTGCGTGGGCCGTGCTGGGGCTGATCTGGTTTGTCGGGCTGGCTTTTACCAAGCGAACGGTACGATCGCAGCCAGTGGGGGCGAGGCTATTTCACCTTTTGATGGTGCTGCTGGGATTCGCTCTCCTTGGGAGCCGCTGGTTTGACAGCGGATGGCTCAGCCAGCGGATTCTTCCGGTGACGGACGAACTGAAGATTGCAGGGGTGTTGCTGACCATGTCGGGGTGCGCTTTTGCCATCTGGGCGCGGCTGACGCTGGGAAGCAACTGGAGCGGACGCGCGACGGTCAAGGCGGATCATGAATTGATTACGCGCGGCCCGTATGCGCTGGCGCGACACCCGATTTACACGGGAATTCTGCTCGGAGCGCTGGGAACGTCGCTCGCAACATGTGAGTGGCGGTGTGTCCTTGGGATGGTGCTGCTGGCGCTGGCATTCATGGTGAAGATGAGCCAGGAAGAGCGGTTGATGATGCAGACCTTTCCGATGGACTATCCTGCATACCGGCAGCGCGTGAAGGCGCTGGTGCCGGGAGTTTTTTGAGAGGGACCAAGGACTGGGGACTGAGTGGTTAGTTGTCAGTGGTCAGTGGTCAGTAGTCAGAAAGCCGAGACGGATGGGCAAGGATAGAAAAGGCGGCGGGACGACGCAGGTGGCGGCGCAGGCGGAGCAGGTGGAACGCGACCTGGCCGTGATTCGACGCGCGCTGCGCAAGCCGTTTGAGGCGATGATTGCCCAGGGTGAGCTGACGGTTCCGCAGACGGCCGTGATGCGCGAGGTGGTGGCGCACGACGGCGTCAGCCTGAAGGATCTGAGCGGGGCGGTCAGCCTGGCGCATTCGACGGTGAGCGGTATTGTGGATCGGCTCGAAGCCCGTGGCATGATCAGCCGCCGCGCCGATTCTAAGGACGGACGCATCAGCCGCATTTATCCAAGCGCCGAGGTGGCGGAGTTTGTGCGCACGCAGATTCCGGCGCTGTCGCGAGGGCCGCTGCAGCGGGCGCTGGAGCGTGCAACGGAAGCGGAGCGGATACAGATTGCGAAGGCGCTGCGGCGGATGCGCGAACTGTTGGAAGAGAGTGGATGATGGCTGCCCACGCTGCGTACACTATGGGCCCTGCGCTATGATTCCCCTTCATCAAATTCCGATGGAGATCACGTGATCAATCGAAGAGAGTTTATGGCCGCGACAGGCGCGGCGTTGGCAGGCTCGCTGGCGCATTCGACGTCGCGCGCGTTCGGAATGCAGTCAGAGAACGCCCGTGCGGCGATTGCCGTGGACGCGAGCCGCACGATCGGCCCGCTGCCGCATTTCTGGGAGAGAGCGGCGGGATCGGATCGCACCGTGGTGGGATTGCGCGAGCAGTGGCGGCAGGACCTGATCCGCGCACACCGCGATACCGGAATTCAATCCGTGCGCTGCCACGGCCTCTTCGACGATGAAATGGGCATCGCAGCGGAGGGAGCGGGGCATTTCAATTTTCTCTATGTCGACCAGATCTACGATTTCATGCTCGATCACGGGGTGCGGCCGTTTGTGGAGCTGAGCTTCATGCCCGAGGCTTTTGCAAGCAGCGCGAACCGGATTTTTGCGTACAAGGGAAATGTCTCGCCGCCACGAAACTGGCAGGATTGGCATGACATGGTGGAGGCCTTCGCAGCGCATTGCGTGCAGCGTTACGGCGTGAACGAGGTGCGCGGATGGAAGTTCGAGGTCTGGAACGAACCGAACATTTCGTTTTGGGCGGGCTCGCAGGAGCAATATTTCGAGCTCTACCGGCAATCGGCGATGGCGCTGAAGAAGGTGGATGCGGAGCTGCAGGTGGGCGGACCCGCGACGGCGCAGCTTGGCTGGGTTCCGGACCTGATTCAGTATTGCGCGGAACACGGCGTGCCGCTCGATTTCGTGAGTACGCACGTGTATCCCGACGATCCGCAGAAGCCGATCTTTGGCGAGGCTCACAAGTACCAGCTCGAACAGGTGATTCCGCGCGGGCTTGAGATGGTGAAGCAGCAGGTGGAAAGCTCGAAGATGCCGAAGCTGCCATTGTGGCTCACGGAGTGGAGCTCGCAGAATCCGGCGTTCATTGCCGACACGTTGAAGAATTGCATTGGCCTCGCGGAGGCCATGTCGTACTGGACCTTCAGCAACGTGTTCGAAGAAGGTGGCGTGCCGGGCGGCATTTTCAACGATGTTTTTGGCATGTTGGATCAATGGGGCATTGCGAGGCCCTCCCTGCATACGTTTGCGTTGATGCACAAACTGGGAGAGTCGCAGTTGCAGACGGATGAAGGGCCTATCCTGGCGACGCGGCGAGCCGATGGATCGGTTGCCATTCTGCTCTGGAACCTGATTCCGTCGTCAGCGGGAGGTGTCGCCAATGGAAACCCGTTTGGCGCCACGGCCGGAGCAAGCGAATCGCGCGGAGCCCCGAGGCAATTCCGTCTGAAGCTGGCGGGTCTTCGGGCACCAGGAGAGGTCGTTGTAAGCCAGGTGAACGGTCACTCCGGCTCGGCCATTCCCAAATGGCGTGGGATGGGCAGCCCAAAGTATCCGAGCGCAAGCCAGATTGCGGAGCTGCGGAGTGCGGCCGAATTGCCAGCACCGGAAACACGCGTTATGGAACACAAGGAAGGGCCGGAGTTCTCGATGGAATTGCCGGCGAATGGAATCGCGCTGCTCGAGTTCGAGGCATAGCGAAAGAGGCGGGGAAAAATGCGCAATGGAGTTTGGATCTTGATCATGCTGGCCGCGTCGGCTATGGCGCAGGCGCAGAGGGCGAACCTGAGCGGAACGTGGAAGCTCAACGTCGAAAAGAGCTTCATGGGCGGTGATCATCCCTTCAGCAATTACGAACTGACGAAGAAGATTGTGCAAAACGATTCGACCATCGCGATTACCGATATCGCGGTCCATCCGAACGTGGTGAATATTCCCCTGCCCGATTCGACCAGCACGCTGGAACTGGCGCTGGACGGAAAAGAACATGAAGTGCAGTTGCCGAGCACCTTTCCGGGCAGCACGCCGCCGAAGGCGCGCGTGACGGCGATGTGGCAGGGATGCACGCTGGAGTTTGAGGAATTCATCGCCGGATTCGCCAACTACTCGAAGCAGCGGCTGTTTCTTTCAGAAGATGGTTCGGAATTGATTGACCTGGTGGAACAGCATGCGAACTATGGCGATGCGGAACAGCGGCTCGTGTTTGAGAAGGCTCCGTAGCGAATTGCGCATCCGCGTGAGTCAGGTACGCGCCGGCGTCGAAGAATCCTGGCGAGCGAATGCGATGTCGCCGTTGGCACGGCGTTGGATTGTGACCACCGTGATGTCGTCCGACTGGCCGAATTGAACGGCTGTGTCAGCGATGGTCGATGCAGGCTGCGTCGAGATGGCCCTGGCGCGATCGAAGCCAAATAGTTCGCCACCCTGATTCTGAGCTTCGACGACACCGTCGGAAACAAAGGTGAGACGGCTGGCAAGGGGGAGCGCAAAGGCGTGCGTTTCGTACTGGCCACCGCCTTCGACACCGAGAGGCAATGCGCCGGGGAGTTCGAGTTCCCTTCCGTCAAGGTACGGCGATAACTGGCCGGCGTTGGCCACGGTGACAGCGCCATCTGCCATGATCTGGGCGGCAAGAGCGGTCGCGAATCCGCCGGAGATGCGCCCGATGAGGCGATCGTGAAGCTTGCGGAGCATGACGGCAGGATCGCGCGTTTCCTCGGCAATCGCGCGAATCGATCCGACCAGCATGGAGACGAGCATTGCGGCGGGAACGCCCTTGCCTGCAACATCGCCAAAAACGATGAACAAGCCGCGATCGGCCGCCGGGAGAATCTGGAAGAAATCGCCGCCGACCTGGCGCGCAGGCTTGTAAACCGATTCGACCGAGTAGCCGGGAAAGGATTCGCCTGCCGGAGGCAGCATGACCTGCTGCACCTCGCGGGCGGCTGTCATTTCGGTTTCGAGCAGCGCCATTTCGGTGCGGGTGCGGCCATAGCGCCGCGCCTCGCGGATCGAGGAGATCACGAAACCCGTATAGCCCAACGCAACCGCGACTGTGATCGCAATGCCATCGAAGCTGAGACGGCCCTGCATGCGTGCTATGTCGACGGCGTCCATGTGCACGGGCTGGGGCAAATTAGGATAATGCCGCGCCAGCGCGCCCATGACGAACACGTGCACAACCAACGCGGGTAGAAAGAACTTCCAGAAGCGTCCTCGCAGCGTGATGCCGGCATAAGCGTAGCAAACGGCGAACAGACCGCCGAGCAGAGAGCCGAGGAAAAACCGGGCGGGCTGCTCTCGCGCCATGTCCATAATGTCGTTGGCGACGCCGAGGGCGGCGAACACGAAGAAGACGGCCAACAGGAAAATGACGACCGTCTTGCGAGGCATACTTTGCAAGACGCCCGGGGTTTTTGCGGGCCTGGATTTGTCCCGTGCGCGATGCGATTCGCGGGAGCCTGTGGGCATGGGAGGAACTTTAACACGCGCGCGGAGCGGGGCCTAATCGTGCGCGCGAAGGCGGGTCCCAGAGACAGTGCGAGATTCGGCAAACAGCTCAGCTCGACTTGCGGTGGTAGTGCAGTGAAAACATCTGCTTCCAGTCGGAGCCGGATGCACCGAAGAGCGTCCAGTCGTAGTCATCGGGCCCCGACTGCTTGATGTGAACCTGGAACGGTGTGACTTCGCCGGAAGAGGACGTAACTTTGAAGTCCCAGAGTAAGTAGTCCTGCTGGCGTGAAACGGTGCCGCTGGTGAGCTCGCCGTCAGCACTGGGGTACCAGAACGCGATGGCTTTCTTTGCGGGGTCATAGGCGAAGAGGCCTTCATACTGCTGAACGCCGTTGAAGAAGGTGGAGAAGCTCATGGCCTGACCGCCGAGCACGGAGGTGATGTGCTGCTCGATGGGAACCGGAGCTTGTCCGGGAGGGGTGGCCTGCGTGGTCCAGGTACCCTGCATCCACGAAATCAAGGAGAGCGGACTGGACGACGTGCTGGCGGGCGCCGGGGCCTGCGCAAAGGATGCAGTGACGGAGATGAGGAAACATGCGAGCGGATGAAGCCAGCGGCGCATGGGTCGAGAGCCTTTCTGTGCGAAGCCGCATGGGGCCTCGCGGACTGCGAGGAATTTTGGTCTTGCGATGATAATGGCGCTGGAGTGTTTCCGAAAAGAGAATTGTGGTCGGACGCGCGGTGGGCGTGACCGCCGCAACCGGCGCGCTGGAACTATTCGAAGTGCAGCGCTTCCACGGGATTCAGGCTGGAGGCGCGGCGAGCTGGAATCCATGAGGCGGCAAGGGTGACGGCCAGCAGGAAGATTGGAGCGGCGATGAAGATCAACGGATCGCGGGTGGTGACGCCAAACAACAATCCGGCTAACAGATGTACCAGAAAAAATGCGGCGGAGATCCCGCAGACAAGGCCAACCGTACCCTTGATGAGGCCTTCGCGCAGGATCATGCGGCGAAGCTGGGCGCGATCGGCGCCAAGCGCCATGCGCACCCCAATTTCCTGCGTGCGCTGGGCTACGGAATACGCCATTACGCCATAGATTCCGGCCGCGGCCAGCAGGAGCGCGATGACCGCAAAGGCAGCGAGCAGGACCATATTGAAGCGCTGGCGAGCGATGGAACGCGAAAGCACCTCTTCCATGGTGCGGACACCTCCGACGGCCCGGCCGCCACTGGCCCTGCGAAGTGCGGCTTCGATGGCGGGAATGAGAGGGCGTGGTGCGACGCGGGTGTGAACGATCCACCAGAGCGGGCCGAACTTGGTTTCGAGCTGCACCATGCCATCCGGTTCCTGCGCATCGGGAATGATCATGGTGGGCGCGGCAGCCTGGCTCAGGTCGTCATCGCGGGTGTCGGCGACAATACCGATGATGCGGCGGGAGCGGTCAACGAAGTTGGGACCAAGGCCTTTGCCAATTTCGATCTGTTGCCCGAGCGGATCGTCACCGGGCCAGTATTGCCGCACCATGCCTTCGTTGACGAGCGCCACGCCGGGTGCGCCGGAATCGTCGTGTTCATCGAAATTGCGTCCGCGAAGAACGGGGATCTGGAGCGTGCCAAGGTACCCCGGAGACACGGCCATCCACTCAGCGTCGCCGCTGATTGTTGACCCATTCGACACGGACGCGAAAGGCATTCCCATGCGGCTGGCATAGGGCGCGCTGAAGGTCGCCGCTGCGTTTTCGACTCCGGGAATCGCGGCGAGCTGTCGGCGCGCATCGCTCACCATGGCAGCAACGTTTGCGCCCGTCGCGAACTGCCTGCCTTCGAGCGGCATGGTCACGAGCGCGACGTTGTGACTGGAAAAGCCGGGATCGACGCGGCTGAGCGCGATGAGGGTGCGAATGAGGAGCGAAGCACCGATGAGGAGAATCAGAGACAAGGCAATTTCGGTGATGACGATGAGCGAACGGGACCGGCGGCTCCAGACTCCTGCGCTTTGGCGCGAGCCGCTCTCGCGCAGAGCGTTTGGAATTTTGGTGCGGCTTATGGCCAGCGTGGGAAGAAGACCGAAGATGAGTCCGGTGGCGAGAGAGATAGCGAGGGCAAAGGACATGACGCGAAGATCCACCGTGACGCCGGCGCCGGACGGGCCGATGCGGGAAATGCTGCCGGGGCTCAAGGCGAGCAGGACGCGCGCCCCGATAAGAGACAACACAATACCCAGCACGCAGCCGCATGCGCACAGTACGAGGCTCTCGGTGGTGAGCTGGCGAAGAATGCGTCCACGGCCGGCGCCGATGGCCGCACGAATGGCGAATTCGCGTTGGCGGGTGGTCATGCGAGCGAGCAGGAGATTGGCAAGGTTCGCGCAGGCGATCAGCAGAACGAGCGTCACCGCGCCTTGCAGCATGAAGAGGGTGGGCCGGATGTCGCCGGCGATCGCATCGTGGAGGCGGTGCAGTTCGAAGCGGAAGTCAGGATCGGGGCGGCTATGCTGCGTTGACGATGCGATGGAAGCGAGTTGGGCATTGGCCTCCGCCAGCGTGATTCCGGGCTTGAGACGGCCGGCTACTCCAAAGGAATGGAACTGGTCTGTGCTGTTCAGATCGAAGCGAAATGGAATCCAGAGCTGCGCGTCCGGCTCCGAGAGAAAGTCCGGCCCTGTGACGCCGACGACAGTGTAGTTCTCCTTGTCGATGGAAACCGCTTCGCCGATGATGTGCTGGTCGCCTGCAAATCTCCGCTTCCAGAGGTTGTAGCTGAGGACAACGACGCGCGCGCCGGCGGGATTGTCATCGGATGAGGTGAAGGATTGGCCGAGCATAAGTGGCGCGCCGAAAAGGCGGAAATAGCCCGAGGTGACGTGAAGGCCATGAACTTGTTCCGGCACGGCGGAAGTGAGCCCCATCTCGGATTGATCGAAGTCGTAGGCTGAGATGTCCTGGACCGAGTTGGCGTGGTCGAGCCAGAAGCGGAAGTCGGGGATGGATGCGCCCCGCTCTTCTCCGCCTGGCGAGGCAAGAAAGAACTGTACGATGCGGTCGGGCTGCGGATACGGAAGCGGCGCAAGCAAGACGGCATCGATCACGGAGAAAACCGCGGTATTGGCCCCGATGCCGACTGCAAGGGTGAAGATAGCGGCGACGGTGAAACCGGGGAAACGGCGCATGGAGCGAAAGGCGTGGCGGATATCCTGGGCGGCCTGCGCAAGCCAGAGAAAGGACCGGGCATCACGATGGGATTGGCGAGTCGCTTCGACGGTGCCACAGGCGATCCGAGCTTTTCGCAGCGCCTCAGAGGGCGTTTCGCCGCGGCGAAGCAACTCCTCTTCGAGAAGGCCCAGGTGCGCCGCGATTTCGTGGTCAAGGTCGGCATCGCGCTGCTTGCGCGCAAAGAGATTGCGGAGTTTCGCGACGAAGCGCGTGAGCACCGGGTTCACGCGCGTGTTCCTTCGATGAATTTGACCGGCTTTTTCTCTTTACCTGGCATCCAAGTCATCTTTCCGGCCCAGTGTGCGGCGGCTTCTACTTGGTTGTCAAGTAGAGCCGGATAGATGCTTTGACGCCGGATCCGACTGTCAGGATGACAAACGAGGCGGCCATCTGAAAAACTGGCGTTGGCCGGCTATGGTTCTTCACTTCCTCATTCAAGGGCGCGTACAGGGGGTCGGGTTCCGATGGTTTGTTCATCGCGAAGCCAGCGAACTGGAGCTGCGCGGATGGGTTCGCAATACCGAAGACGGCGACGTGGAGGTAGTGGCATCGGGCGCCGTGGATGACCTGGCGGAGTTGCGCACAAGCCTGCGCAAGGGACCGCGGGGCAGCCGGGTGGATCGCGTCATCGAGCACTACCTTGACGACAATGAGGCCAAAGGGCTCGATGCCTTCCGCATTGAAGGGGCGTGGTAAGTCCCGCGGTTGGGTCGAGAGCATACAATTTTCCCGACATGAGAACCGTTTCGGTTTCTTTCACTTCCCCTTCGAAGGTTGCCCTGGTTTTTCTTGCACTCGCCGCACTCACATGCGTGCCGGAGCTTGGTGCGCAAGAGGACTACTATCGCCACGTCCTGTTCGATAACAGCCCTACGACCGGGAACTACTTTTATAGCGTGGCGCGCGAGGTGACGCCGAGCGTGCTGGAGAGCCCGAACGGCCACTTGCCGGTGGAGACCCAGTTCTTCAAGACTCCGCCGAATGCGCTACGACTTCATTGGGTGTCGCATTCACATGGAGGATGGGAAGCCGAAATCCATGCTGTCAATTTCAGAAACCGTCCGCTGCAGATGACGGGCAGAACTCTTTTTTTCTGGTGCTACTCGCCCGAAGGGATCGCGGCGACCGACCTTCCGGAGATCGTGCTTTCGGATGTGCGCGAGAACCTGCAGGTGGCGCAGTTCCCCGGCAGTTTTACCGCGCCCGTGCCCATGGGCAGGTTTGCGGGAAGCATTCCCGCGGGACGATGGGTCGAGGTCAAGCTGCCGCTCGATCAGCTGAAGACAGCGTCGATCTATCCGTTCCACTTCGAGTACGTGCAGAATGTGATTTTCCACCAGGGTGAGAACGATGGCAAGCCGCACACGCTCGTTGTTGACGATGTGCGGGTGGGCGATGCGAGCGATGCTGCTGCAGGGCCGCTCGAGCCGCCGACGAATCTGGAAGCTGCGGGATACGACCGGCACATCGAACTGAGCTGGGAGGCAAAAGAGCCGCAGGGCTCGGCTCGATTCGTGGTGTTTCGAAAGTTGGAGGGCGAAGAGTTCAAGCCGGTCGGGATCCAGACACCCGTCAGCCACCGCTTCATGGATTTCATTGGGAAATCGGGCGTGAAAGCGACCTACAAGATCGTAGCAGAAGACTGGAGCGGACATGATTCGCAGTTTTCGTCTGAGGCCAGCGCCGGCACGCACGAGTTGAGCGATGAGGAATTGCTCACGATGCTGCAGCACGACAGCTTCGAATACTACTGGGACGGCGCCGATCCGCACTCGGGCATGGCGCGGGAGAACATTCCTGGCGACGACCGGATCGTCGCAACGGGCGCGAGCGGGATGGGAATCTGCGCGCTGGTGGCCGGCGTGGATAGGCACTTCATTACCCGCGGGCAAGGATTGGAGAGGCTGGAGAAGATTGTCTCGTTTCTCGAGCATGCTCCGCGCTATCACGGAGCGTGGTCGCACTACATGAACGGCGCGACGGGTCAGACGATGGCGGTTTTCGGCATGCTCGACAACGGCGGCGACCTGGTGGAGACGTCGTTTCTGATGGAGGGATTGCTGACGGCACGGCAATACTTCAACGGGCCGAGCGAGCCGGAGCGGACGCTCTACCGGCGGATCACGAAGCTGTGGGAGTCGGTTGAGTGGGATTGGTATCGCGATCAGCCCGACAGCGATTTTCTTTTCTGGCATTGGTCGCCGGAGTGGAAGTTCGAGATTCATCATCCGCTGATCGGATTTAACGAAGTAATGGTGACGTATCTGCTGGCGATGGCGTCGCCAACGCATGGCGTGCCGGCCAGCATGTATTACTCGGGATGGGCGAGCCAGTCGCGGACCGCAATCGACTATCGCGAAGGCTGGTCACAAATGACCGCCGGCAATCATTATGCGAATGGCAACACCTATTACGGAATCAAGCTGGATGTGGGAGTGGGTCTGGGCGGACCATTATTCTTTACCGACTACTCGTTTCTTGGACCCGATCCACACGCGCTGCACGATCGCTTCACGAAATCCTATTTTGAGAACAACCGGAACATCGCATTGATCAATCGCGCCTATTGCATCGCCAATCCGAAGCACTACCCGGGATATGGTGAGAACGCGTGGGGGTTGACGGCCGCCGATA